>NZ_RZNY01000001.1:0-177697 GCF_003994475.1 Paenibacillus anaericanus
AGCATTGATCTCCGCAATTCATGAATACATACGGTTTTACAATTATGATAGGTTTCAGAAAAAATTAAACAACCTTAGTCCAGTGGAATACCGAACTAAGGCTGCTTAATGTACTTCAGTTTTATTAATGTCTACTTGACGGGGGTAAGATCATTTTGTCAGCCTCTTAAACATCAATAGCTCTTTCTTTTTAAAGTGTCCTTGACAAGGGGTACAGTTTAATCTACTTCAGATCGGGAACTTCTCTTTTTTTATTTTTTTAGATCGTAACCGCTGAACGTAGTACTTGAACTTCTCCAAGGCTACTTACTGTGTAGCTTTGATCGTAAACCTTGATGGAGACCGAAGTTTCCGTTTCATTCGTTACGGTAACGTTGTTGTCAGTAACGTTCACTTTGAGACGAGAACCACGGAACATAACTTTGAACGAGAACGATTTCCAGTGGGATGGAATGAATGGATGTAGAATCAGCTCGCCATCCTTCACACGCAATCCACCAAAGCCCTGAACGATAGACATCCATGTTCCCGCCATACTTGTAATATGGCAGCCATCCTCTGTATCGTTATTATAGTTATCGAGGTCGAGTCTGGCCGTACGCAGATACATTTCATATGCTTTATCTTGATAGCCAAGCTCGCAGGCAAGGATAACATGTAGACAAGGTGACAGGGATGATTCATGAACGGTCAATGGCTCATAGAAGTCGAAGTTACGTTTCTTAGTCTCCATGTCGTAACGATCACCAAGGAAATAGAGACCTTGTAGTACATCGGCTTGTTTAATGTAGCAAGAGCGCAAAATGCGATCCCATGACCAGTTCTGGTTGATCGGTAAGTGCTCAGGGGCCAGGTCCTTCACGGGTATAAGTTCTTTATCCAAGAAGCCATCTTGTTGTAAGAACACCTGACGTTCCTCATCATAAGGATAGTACATATTGTCTATAATCGTTTTCCATTGCTTCATTTCTTCATCTTGCAGTTTTAGCTTATCAGCCAATTCGAGATAATGGGCTTCCTCGTTTGCTTTGAGGTAACTTATTACTTCCAATGTGTACTCTAGCGTCCAAACGGCAATTCGGTTAGTGTACCAGTTATTGTTGACATTGTTCTCATACTCGTTTGGTCCGGTAACGCCAAGAATTACATATTTCCCCTTAGCAGCTGAGTAGTTAACACGTTGTTCCCAGAAACGAGAGATTTCCACGAGAACCTCTAAACCGTATTGCCCTAGGTAGGATTTGTCACCAGTATAGTTAACGTAGTTATAGATTGCGTAAGCGATCGCACCATTCCGATGGATTTCTTCAAATGTGATTTCCCACTCGTTATGGCATTCTTCGCCGTTCATCGTGACCATCGGGAAAAGGGCACCTTTAGTGAATCCAAGCTTTCTAGCGTTTTCCTTCGCCTTCTCCAAGTGTTTATAACGGTATATGAGTAGGTTACGAGCAATATCTGATTCCGCCGTACTGAGATAGAATGGGACGCAATATGCCTCAGTATCCCAGTAAGTGCTTCCGCCGTATTTCTCACCCGTGAAGCCTTTAGGTCCGATATTTAAACGGTCGTCTTCCCCGCTGTAGGTTTGATTCAATTGAAAAATGTTAAAGCGCACCGCTTGTTGTGCCGAGACATCTCCTTCAATGATAATGTCGCTGCCTTTCCATTTCTCATTCCATGCTACCGCTTGTTCAGCAAGCAATGCTTCAAATCCAGCTGCTTTTGCAGCTAGAAGCGAATTCTTCCCGGCCGGAACTAGTTCACCAAGCCCATAGTTACGGGAAGTAACGTTGGCTACATATTTGTACAGGGTTAAAGGGATACCTTGTTCCGCATGTACTGTGAATTCACTGGCTACATATTTCTCGCGTTCGGTTAGCGATGGTTCAATATCTAACTTCTCATCACTCTTATAAACGTCAAAGGCCATGATGGAGGTGATATGGAAGTCCAGCTTTTTAGTCTTTAAGGTAAGGTAGGAAAGATCACTAGCGGCTGATTTTTCTACTTCAAGCCAGAATTTTTCCTCATAGTTGGAGTCCTTGTTCTGAACGTCGCCGTCAAGATAAGGGACAACCGTAATGGAACCTGAAAAATTGAGTGGAGTTACCTGATAACGAATCGCTCCAATTTCGTGACGTGTGATGCTGACGAAACGGATAGTTTTCACTTCAATTTCTTTACCGTCCTCAAGCGTGGCTACAAAGCTACGGGACAAGTATCCTTCTTTCATGTTTAATTCACGAACGAAGTCTTTAACATTGCATTTTGCCAAATCTAAAGCCGTTCCCTCTATGAATACATTAATACCAATCCAGTTCGTGCTGTTCAACACTTTGGCAAAGTATTCAGGATAACCATTCTTCCACCAGCCAACACGGGTTTTGTCGGGATAGTATACTCCAGCCATGTAGCTACCTTGTAAGGAGGCACCGCTATATTGCTCTTCGAAATTAGCTCGTTGCCCCATGAATCCGTTACCAATACTAAAGATACTTTCGGATATCTCATGCGTTGTCGGATCAAAAGAATCTTCAATAATTGACCATTCATCCAGTTTTAAATATTGTTTCACGTTAATCGGCTCCTTTAAGTCATCATACTGATGATATTATATGGTGAATAGCGAAAACTACTGCCTAGTGATATCTACATGCAGGAGTCTGTTGTTAGTTCTTGCAGACGGTCTACCGACATGTTTTGGAGTGAGGGGATCACGAAATCAGCACTGCCAAGAGTCTGTGGTGATCCAATACCCACACAAGCCATACCAGCGCGACGTGCGGCCTCAATTCCCGCCTCAGCATCTTCAAAGACGACACATTGCTCTGGAAGAACACCTAATTCAGCAGCTCCAAGTATAAACACCTCTGGATCGGGTTTGGCACTCGCCGTTCGAGTCCCATCAATAATCACGTCGAAATATGGAGTAAGGCCTGTATTATTTAGGATCGTCATTGCATTTTTACTGGCGGATCCTAAGGCAATCTTTAGGCCATGATCGCGGCATTCTTTAACAAACTCCAGCGCACCGGATAAGATTTCTGAATGATCCATCGTCGAGATGGACTGGAAATACCAATCGTTTTTACGAGTTGCAAGCTCATTTTTGATGGATTCATCCAAGCTAAGCCCACCGATACTCAATAAAATGTCTAGTGAGGCCATACGACTAACACCTTTTAGCTTCTCGTTATCTTGTTCAGTAAATTCAAATCCTAGTTCATATGCTAATCGTTGCCAAGCTAGATAGTGATATTTAGCGGTATCAACTAAGACACCATCTAAATCGAATAAACAAGCTTTAATGGGGGACATTTAACTTTCTCCTCTCAATAGCGCAAACGTTTGAACAAAGTGTAAAAAATAAAAGAAGCAGAATGCTTCATTTATTTTTGTGCTTATTACTTAGTGCTTCGGTACAGAGTACATAGACGAATCGCGAACAATTAAGCGATGAGGAATGATCTGTCGCTTTTGGTAAGATGCATCGTTACTGTTCTGAATAGACTGGATCAAGACCTGGGAAGCGGTATAACCTAAGTTATATATCCCGATATCTATACTACTCAGTGGTGGTGTTGATAATTCCGTTAAAGGAATGTTATTGAAGCTAACTAGACATAAATCCTCAGGAACTTTGTAATTGAGCTCATTTAATCCACGTAAAACACCGAAGGCAACGACATCGTCGATCAGCACAATGGATGTGGGACGATCAGGGAGATTCATGAAGAATGACATGGCTCGGTAGCCGCTTTCCTGAAGGAACTCACCTTCCACAATCCATTCTTGTTTCGACTCGAGTCCGGCATCATGAAGTGCGTCTAAGTAGCCCTTGAGTCGATCCTTGGATACAACAAGATGTGGTGGTCCACTGACGAATCCAATTCGCTCATGTCCCAAAGAGATTAGGTGTTTCGTGGCATCATAAGAAGCCTGTACGTTATTGTTATCTACCGATAAAATGTCGGGATATTGTTCACTGCGTCCGATCAAGACGAAATTATGTCCATTGTCATGTAAAAAATCGATAACTGGATCGTCTTTGCGCGAATAAAGTAGAATCACTCCATCAACCCGACGTCCATTCAGAAGCCTAGATACTCCATCAACTTCTTCTTTCTCATTAGAACCTGAACTGATCAACACATCGTATCCCAGACGACTAGCTTGTGTCACAATACCACGAATCAACTCCATGAAGAAAAAGTTAGAGAATAACTCCTCGGCTGATTTCGGTAACATGATACAAATACTATTCGTTGTTTTGGAAACTAGGCTCTTGGCCATGATGTTAGGGTGATAACCCATCTCTTCCATAATAAGTTTTACTTTTCTTGAAGTTTCGGTACTGATTCTAGGGTGATTGGATAGTACCCGGGACACGGTAGAAGGTGATACTCCAGCCCTTTTGGCAACATCCTTTATGGTTACAGCCATAATAAAACTCCTCTGTGGAACCGTTTGCTTTTACATTGTAATTTTAATCTAAAGGTAATAGATTGTAAATAGATATTCCCAGTGAAAGTGTGACCTAAGAATGAACTAACCCTAATCATGTCTATATATGTGAATATTAACCTGGTAAATATGAATGATATAGGTTTTTTTGGGTATGTCCAGGAATTGTATCTGATATTTTTGCAATAAAATAAATTAGAGCTGGATTATGGTTTGAGCAAACGTTTTACATAAAGGGAGGATTGAAAGAGATTTCTCTAATTGGCTCAAATTTTGTGCATTCATGGTATAATGAAGGATCTAGTTAAAAAGAATGATTTAAGAAAGGGTTTATTATATATGCTTGCATTTGAGGATTGGAATCAAAAGGCGAAGAAAACTTTTAATGCGACAAGTAATGAAGTTGTATTAACGGTTACGGAAGCAGGGGAATCTTTAGGTCTAACTAAGGATCAAATGAAAGTTTATGTGGATAAAAACAAACTAACTAAAGTTCCAATCATGAGAAATGTCCATAGGTATCTATTGTTGAAGAGTGAAATAGATAAGATCGTTAGTAACATGTAGACTGGTTTTTATTACAACGCCTATCTGTATATTGTGTTGTTCACAACATAAGCCGATATAGTAGGGAGGATTTTAGTGGAGTATACAGAGAATGACGTTGCCGAATGGATGGTAAATGAAATCAAGTTTAAAGGAATCCTTAGTCAAAGTGATGCCATAGACTATGTCAAGTCACATTTCGGGGATGAGTTTGTTTTTGTGAATGAGAAGGGACATTCATCACTTTCCAAAGAAGTGAAGAAGGTGTTTCGTAAACTGCACGCTGGGAAGATTGCCTGGGATAGAGATGGGTTTTTCTGGGCGTGGACCTAATAGGTATCAAATAAAATAAGCAGGTGCCTAAGTAGTATATAATAGGCACCTGCTTATTTCGGTTGGTATTGTGTATTTTTCCTACTTGATTGCCGTTAGTATAGCATATCCATAGGCTGGAAGGTGGACTGATAATGTGTTACCCTTCGCCTCTATTGTGATGTCGTTGTTGGTATTTAACCACATGCATTGCTCCACTACTAACTCTATCGTCTGAGCGGAATTATCGTTATTGAGCAGTACGAGTACTGTTTCATCACCAAGCTGGCGCTTGAAGGCTAACTTTGTAGCGGATTCTTCAGCCAACAAAAACTGGAGCGAACCTGTTCGTAGTGCAGGAAGTTCCTTGCGCAGAGAAATTAGTCGTTGGTAGAAATTAAATAAGTCGCGATCTTGTAACGTTTCATCCCATTCCATACATTTTCGGCTATCCGGATCTTGTCCACCGTCGAGACCGATTTCACTACCGTAGTAGATACAAGGCGTTCCGCTATAAGTAAATAATAACATGGAAGCCAATTTCATTTTATTCTTGTTCCCCTCACAAACAGTTAGCAGACGTGGAGTATCATGACTATCGAGTAGGTTGAATGCAACTTCACTTGCCTGCTGCGGATAACGCGATAACTGTTTGCCGATAGCATGAGCGAAGCCTTGAGCGTCTAAGGTTCCATTTGCGATAAAATCTAGTACAGCATCGGTAAAAGGATAGTTCATGACTGCATCAAATTGATCTCCTTGCAACCAATTGGATGACTCATTCCAAACCTCCCCAAGAATATATGCCTCAGGGTTAGCTTGTTTCACAACTTTACGGAACTCCCGCCAAAATTGATGATCGACCTCATTCGCTACATCTAGTCTCCAACCGTCGATTCCGACTTCTTTAATCCAAAAATGTGCAACTTGCAGCAGGTAGTCCCGTACCTCTGGATTACCAGTATTTAGTTTAGGCATTATCGGATCAAAAGAAAAAGTGTCATAGGTTGGAATCCCATCAACCACATTTAAAGGGAACTTATGTATGTGAAACCAATCCCTATAAACGGAATGTTCTCCCTTATCAAGTACATCAACGAATGGCGCGAACTTCTTACCTGAATGATTGAACACCGCGTCGAGTAGAATGCGAATTCCCCGCTCATGACAAGCGATAACAAGTTGTTTCATGGTCTCTACATCACCAAAATGTGGATCGATTGTCATGTAATCGGTAGTGTCATATTTATGGTTGGTCGTTGCTGTGAATACAGGCGTGAAATAAATAGCTGTAATGCCGAGTTCGCTTAAGTGATCCAAGTGATGGATAACTCCTTGCAGATCACCTCCAAAGAAATTGTCACGCTCAGGTTTACCACCCCAGGGAAGAACACCTGCAGGATCGTTGTGGGGGTCTCCATTGGCGAAGCGTTCCGGGAAAATTTGATAAAAGGTAGCATCTTTAACCCAATCTGGCACTATAAATATATCGGACGGGTTAAGGTAGGGATATTCAAATAAACGATTGGGGGTAGTTGGGCGTGTAATAGTGAACTCATCCTCGGACATCCAGTGTTGTTCGTGTCCAGATTGCAACAAAAATCCATATTTCAAACGGCGAAATGGAGGTTTCACCGAACATTCCCAATAATCGAACATTTCATCGCATATTAGCTTCTTCATAGGAATCAATTCATTTGTTTGCTCCCATGCATATTTGTCACCTATATAAGCAAATACCTCAGAAAGATCATTCTTCTTGGAACGTAACCGAAGATGAATGGTCTCACGATCATAGGCGTAACACCAGTTTAATCTAGGACGATGATAAATTGCTTCTAGTAGCATTGTGTAATTCCTCCTATATACTTTTGATAATCAAAAAAGATACAACTAGGCCGAAGAACTACAGCCGAAGATGTACCTTTCGCTAAGAATCTCCTATAGTTCGTATGTGATAAGGAGATAGTAACCTATGTAATATCCAATATAGCTCAGGAGTATAACACTGTTCAAACCGTTGTACAAGATGACAACATATTTTTTTGTGCATAATATTTAAGGAATTAATAGGAATATATAATCTAATAAAGTGTTGACTTATAAGGGGAAACATAGGAGTTATCAGCAAAAATCGAGTTATTTTTTTACATTAAATAAAGATAAATTACGATAAAGTGAGTATGTTGGAGATATCCAAAGATAAGTGGGCAAAAGAACATAAAAACGATATGTGCAAACGTTTTTACAAAGATAGATCTGTGTTGTATGATGTTTCCGAGGATAAAGCGCTTTCCATCCTAGAAACTGGTCTCGTCTCAGGGTTTTCAAGAGAGATTAAGGTAAAACGAGGGACAACTTCAGGTTTTATGGTATCGTTTGCGCAAATTCTTGGCGGTCATGATGTATACATTTTGGGAGGGGTTATTTAATGAAACTTAAAAAGCTACTAGTTCTAGTTGCTGCAATGTCTCTGATGCTTTCTATCACAGCTTGCGGTTCGAAGAACAACACTGCTAACGGTGGCAACAATGTTCCGGCACCAACTACTGAAAATACACCTGAGAATACTACAGAGCCAGCACCAGCTGACACGGCGCTTGTGCCTGAAGAAGGCGCAGAATTGTTAATTTGGGATAGTAAAGACGAAATAAAATTCACGAATGAAATTGTGAAACGCTTTGAAGAGAAGTATGGTGTTAAGGTGAAAATTGAAGAAGTTGCCCCTACAGATCAAATAGGCAGATTGACAACTGATGGTCCTTCCGGACTTGCAGCTGACGTAATTATTACTCCGCATGATAAGATGGGTGAAGCTGCGAATTCAGGTTTAGTTTTAGCTAATGATGTTTTCGCAGAAGAAACAACAAAGAACAATACGGAAGCTTCTATTATAGCATCCACATATGATGGCGTGTTATACGGTTATCCGAGAGCAGCTGAAACCTATGCATTGTTCTATAACAAGTCACTTGTACCAACTCCTCCGGCCTCTTTCGAAGAAGTCATTGAGTTCGCGAAGACGTTTAATGATACTAAGAAAAAGAAATATGCTTTGATGTGGGAAGCAGGCAACCTGTATTTCAACTATCCGTTTATCGCAACTGGTGGAGGATACCTGTTCGGTGACAATGGTACCAATAAAGATGATATTGGTGTTGCTACAGATGGCGCAATTGAAGGCCTGAAGGTTTTCCAAAGCTTGCATGCAATTCTTCCAATCAAGAGTGGTGATATCAACGCAGATATCAAACGTGGTTTGTTTAACACTGGCGATGTAGCAATGGACATCAATGGTCCTTGGGAAGTTGCTGGTTACAAAGAAGCTTTAGGCGATAACCTAGCAATAGCACCAATTCCAACGATTAATGGGAAGACAGCTATTTCATTCTCAGGTATGAAAATTTACGTTGTTAACTCGTTTACGAAATATCCGAATGCTTCTAAATTGTTTGCTCAATTCGCATCATCCAAGGAAGCTCAACTTTTACTGAACGAATCAGTTGGTTCAGTTCCTACCAACCTAGAAGCTCTAGAGTCAGATCAAATTAAAAATGATCCAATCGTATCCGGATTTGCAGTTCAAGCTGCTAATTCCCAACCAATGCCTTCCATTCCGGAAATAGGTAACACATGGGCTCCTATAGGAGCCGCACTCACAGAAATGTGGAATAATAACGCAGATCCAAAAGCAACGATGGAGAATGCTGCGAATCAAATTAAAGATCTGAACAACGGAGTCGCTGCCGAGTAATCAGAGGACAATACTACCCACGTGGAGCTGTTTTTACCCGCCGCCTAAGGGCGGCGGGTAATTCCTCGATTTCAAAGGGAGAGGAGAAGGAACGCAATGGACCGACATCGGAACAAAGCAACGATACTGTCAATTTTATGCATGGGATTGGGACAATTATATAACCGGCAATTTATAAAAGGATTAATCTTGTTAATATTTGAAGTCTTTAGCGTTACATATCTCATTAATAATTTGCCAAGAGCATTATGGGGAATTGTTACTCTTGGGGAGCACCCAAGAACGCTCGTAAAAGGAAAATGGATGGACGGGGACCATTCCATTTTTATAATGGTAACTAGTTTGATTACGATATTGTTTCTATTGATTTTTATTGGAGTTTATATTCTAAATGTCAAAGATGCTAGAAAGATTGGCCGGGATAGAGAACTTGGGAAACAAGTGAATAATTTCAGGCAGTCAGTCAGATATGTACTTGACTATAAATTTGCCCTAGCCTTTTTGAGTATTCCTGCTACAGGGATTTTATTCTTTACGGTGATGCCGATTATATTTATGGTGATGTTGTCATTCACTAACTATTCTGCACCGAATCATATACCTCCAGCTAAGTTAGTTGGTTGGGTTGGATTCGATACATTTAAAAGTCTATTAGTACTTAAAACTTGGAGTCATACTTTCTATGGTGTATTGACTTGGACTATTATCTGGGCAGTGTTATCAACGGTCACCACCTATTTCGGAGGAATGCTCGTTGCATTGCTCATTAATCAGAAGGGGATTCGCTATAAAGGGTTGTGGAGAACGATATTGATTCTTCCCTACGCAATTCCGCAGATTATCTCGTTACTAGTTATGAGAATGATGTTTAACGGCCAGTTTGGAGCAATAAATCAATATCTTGGCTATTTTGGACTTGGAGGGCTGCCGTGGCTGACTGATGAATACTGGGCCAAGGTTACCTTAATCGTCGTTAATATGTGGGTTGGTATTCCTGTCTCTATGTTGCTCATCATGGGAGTGCTGACTACGATACCGAGAGATATGTACGAAGCGGCAGAAGTCGATGGTGCGACTGGATTCCAAAAATTCAAGATCGTTACCTTACCGATGATTTTATTTACAACGGCGCCAACGCTCATCATGCAGTTTGCTGGTAACATTAACAATTTCAATATGATCTACCTGTTGACAGGTGGAGATCCAGTCAAAGGCGACTATCAATATGCTGGAGCTACTGATTTGCTAGTAACATGGTTATATAAACTAACGCTAAATCAGAATAAATACAACATGGCTTCTGCTATCGGTATCATTATCTTCTTGATCGTTGCCTCGTTCTCGATATACAACTATCGTCGAACCAAGTCATTTAAAGAGGAGGATATGATCCAATGAGCGGACATAAAATCAAAAATAACCTACGGTTAGGTGTAAGCTATATTACATTGGTTTTATTGGCAATTGCGGCGATCTACCCGGCCTTATGGATCATAATGGGTTCCGTTCGGCCCGGAAAGTCCTTATATAGTAAAACACTGTTTCCCGAGTCCATTACGTTTAGTCACTACAAAGAGCTATTCCATTCACAAACTGTTCTATTTGGACAATGGTATATGAACACCTTGAAGGTTGCTACTTTTTCAACGATACTAGGAGTCCTTCTTATCTTACTTACTAGTTATGCTGTATCCAGATTCCGGTTTCGTGGACGTCAGACTGCGCTTTCGGTTGTGCTGGTATTAGGGATGTTTCCTGGTTTTATGAGTATGATTGCAATCTTCTTATTGCTTAAAGAAATAAACTTGTTGGATACACACACCGCTATAATTCTTGTGTATGCATCTGGAGCACCTTTAGGAGGAACGTTGATAGCAAAAGGATTTTTTGACACGATTCCTCGATCTCTGGATGAAGCGGCAAGAATTGATGGAGCCAGCAATTTTGCTATTTTCTCACGTATTATTTTGCCCTTATCTAGGCCTATACTGACCTATCTAGCATTACTCCAGTTTGTTGGCCCATGGGCGGATTTCATCTTTGCTAGGCTCGTTCTCCGGTCTAAAGACAAATGGACCATTGCGGTCGGGATGTGGGACATGGTTAATAGTAACCAGAACTCCAACTTCACATTATTTGCAGCTGGAGCAGTCCTAATCGCCGTGCCGATTACAATATTGTTCATGTTTCTACAGCGATTACTGGTTGATGGTTTAACATCAGGCGCTAGTAAAGGTTAATAACTACAACATAGAGGATCCAAGTAGATCCATCATAAAGAGCAAAATCACTAATGGTATAGTCTCAGCATTCGCGAGAGGCTATACCATTTTTTCACAATAAAAACCCTTTGAATATTTCTTACTGAAATTACTCATTAGAAGGGGGAGGCAAACTATGAAATTTTGGGGTCGGATTCAATTTAAGTCGGTCGGAATGAAGTTGTTTTTTATTATATTTGGGGCGATTGTATTGTTGTCAGTGGTTTTGGGGTTAAGCTCGTATGTCATGTCCAAAGAAATCATCCGTGGTCAGGTTGGGATGGCATCGAGTCAAGCGATTGAACAGGCGGCGGACAAGCTTGATTTCCTGTTTACACAATATGAATCGATATCTAGACAGTTGGCTGTAGATCAGACCTTGAAGAGTGATTTGGAGATCGTGAACAAGGAAAATGTTGATACTGTAACAAAGAATCAAGCTGAGAGTCGGATTAATAAAAGATTGGATTCCTTGAGAGCGTCCGATGATCGATTATTAGCTGTGAGACTTGTCAGCAAGAGCATGGAAGATGTTAAATCGTACAAGTCTACTGGCATTGCTGCTATCCGCACGGATGAGGTTGTTGAGGGTAGGGTGAAGTCGGTCCTTGATGCTAGTGGTGAACCAGTATGGTTACCCGCACTTTCGAAGGGGTTCTTCGACGCCTACACGGAACCAACGGTAACCATGGGTAGACTGTTACGAAACATGAAGAACCCGGATGCGGAATACATATTGTTGATAGAGATCAAAGAGAGATCGCTCGGAAGCTTATTATCCAATTTAAAGATTGGTAATTCCGGAGAAGTACGTATCCTGACAGCGGACAATAAGATCGTTCATGCCCCCGATGTTGAACTATTGGAGTCCGAGTCATTTATTGGTTTAGATGACAGTGTGTTGAAGAGTGAACAAAGCTCGTTCAGCAGGGAAGATGAACAAGGTGTTAAGCAATTGGTGGTTTATCAACCACTGCTAACGGGGGATTGGCGCATTATAGGGTATGCTCCTGAAAGTGACTTCCTCAGTGCAGCGGACAAGCTAATTTATGTGATGTTAATCGTATTGTTGCTTGCTATTATTGTGGCACTGCTTATTGGATATTCTTTGGTCCGAATGATTGGCAAGCCACTGGAGAAATTATGTCGTTTGATGGAAGAAGGGGAGCGCGGGAACTTGAAGGTGCGTGCTCATTTTAAGGGGCGGGATGAAATTGGCCGACTCGGACATAGTTTCAATAAGATGCTGGAACAGATTTCTTTGCTGGTAGATCGAACGAACCATTCGACGCTGGAACTACTGACGACAGCTGAGAATTTGGCAAAGGCATCGAAGGATACATCGCAAACCGCAGGGGAAATATCAGGAGCAACATTAGAAATTGCCAAAGGTGCAGCAAGTTTAGCTAATGAAGCAGAGAGAGGTACTGAACTTGTAGAGGATATAGGCACTCAAATGAACAAAGTAGTTGAAATGAATGATACGATGAATCAATCGGTTGAACGTGTTATTGAAGTTAGTTATCAGGGCAAAGAGTATATGGAGCAGTTAGTCAGCAAAACAGAAGCCGTTACACGTATGACCGGATTAATTGAAGAAAATTCCGACAAGCTCAGTAAGAGCACCTATTCAATCCGAAACATATTAGCACCCATGGTGGAAATGACCAAGCAGACGAATATCCTGTCGCTTAATGCTTCAATCGAAGCGGCACGAGCGGGCGCAGCGGGCAAAGGATTCATGGTCATTGCGGAGGAAATACGTAAACTTGCTGTTCAATCTAACAATTCAATTCAGACGGTGTCTATGATTACAGAGGAAATTCAGGAAGCGATTCAGAATACGGTGAATGTATTGCTAAGTATTTCACCTATGTTTGATGAGCAATTAAACTCGGTGAACGAGGTGAGTTCCATCTTTCAGAACGTGACAGGGGAAATGGAGAATTTCGTGGGAGATATTCAGAGCTCCTCTACCTCGGTTCATGAACTGTTGGCCTCTCAAGTATCGCTGGGAGAATTCATCATGAACGTAAGTTCAGTAGTCCAGCAGAGTAATGCTTCAACGGAAGAGGTGGCCTCCATGTCTTCAGATCAATATAAGGTAAGTGAAGAACTTGTTGCGCTATCCAACCGTTTAGAGGAGCTTGCTGAGTCACTAAATCAGTCCTTAAATGCATTTCATATCGAGACGGATAAAGATGTTCCAGCGTAATAAGCAATTTTGATTTATATAAACACGTGAATAGGGGCTGTTCCCAGAAGTCTTTATCGACCTGGGAACAGCCCCTTTATGTTCTTGAGCAACAGGAGAGTTGCAGTGTAACTATTTGAGAATTACAGTGGTATAAGCCGGTAAAGTTAACGTGTTACTAGTAAGGGTAGCCTCTGGTTTCGTGGCTTGCAAAATACTCTTAAATTCGCCAAGATCTGTGTCCAGAGCTAATCCTAACGTTTGTTCCTTACCTGATAAGTTATGAACAACAAGAACCGTTTCCTCATCACTCTGACGGATGTAAGCTGCCAAACTGGCATTATCGGTCGTGTATTCTTGGATTCCCCCGTCTCTTAGAGCGGGTATAGAACTTTTCCAACGAATTAATTGTCGATAATGGGAGAGTAGAGAATCTGGATCAGATAATTGTTCTTCCACACTAGATCTTGCTGTGCCATGATTGTTGATAGATGCCTGCCAAGTCGCCTGTCCAGCGGCACTGTCATCTGTGAACCAAACCATTGGCTCGCGGATCCCTTCGTCAGGTTTTACTCCAAGCATCCCAATCTCTTCTCCGTAATAGATAAATGGATTTCCTGGGAGAGTCAGCAGGAGGCTCGCCGCCATCTTAGCATGTTCTTTGTTCCCCTCTAATTGGCTCATTACTCGGTTTAAGTCATGATTAGTCAGAAATGTTGCGTCGACGAATTCGCCACCAGACTTCTCAGCATATAGCTTATAGGTACGTTCGAGAATAAAACCAATGTTGTTGTCTCGTTCTGATTTAGCAGACTGGATTATCGTCTCAGCTAAGCTGAAATTGAAGCTGGAGTCAAACGCTTTATTGAGATAAGAGGCAACCGTCACAGCTCCTTTATCCCATACTTCACTGACGAGGTAAGTATTGGGATTACTTTGCACTAGACCGCTGCGAAACTCTTGCCACCAAGCCACATTCTTATCTGTCGTTTCTTGGCTTTTATCGGTTAGTAAATCCTCGTAGATATGTTTGGCTGCATCCACTCGGAAGCCGTCCAGCCCCTTTTCTAACCAGAACTTCCCTATATCTTTCATCTCATCCCGGACTTCTTGATTGTCGAAGTTCAGATCTGGCATACCTCCCCAGAAGATACCGAGGTAGTGACCATCTTTGCCCTCCACAGTGTGCCAAGGATCACCAGTACTAGCAGCACTGGTTCCACCTAGGCTTCGATTGGAATCCTCGGCCCATACATACCAGTTGCGGTACTTGCTACTTTTGTCCTTGGCGGACTGGGTGAACCATGGATTTTCATTACTTGTATGATTGACGACTAAATCCATAATGACCTTAATTCCCCGTTTATGCGCTTCATTAATAAAATTTGTGAAGTCCTCCATTGTACCATAATCAGGATTGACTTCCCGATAGTTGCTGACGTCATAACCGTGATAGCTAGGTGAAGTGTTAATAGGCATTAACCATATCCCACCGATACCAAGATCATTGTCTGTATCTGGATTACCATCGTTCAGATAGTCCAACTTTTCCGTAAGCCCTTTGAAATCACCTATTCCATCACCATCTGAGTCATAAAAGGAGCGGACGAAAATTTCATAATAAACGGTGGATGGCTGAGTATCTAAGGAAGTTGTTGTCAACGTAGGTATGCTAGGATCATTGCTTAGATTATTTGTGGGGGATTCTGTCTCATTTGCTCCATTCGAAGAGGTGTTGGAAATGCCCCCAGTACAACCTGTCAGTAGAACTATGAATAGGGTTGTGACTAAGGCTACATGTAGGGTCCATCTGGATGTCTGACTTGAAGAGATAAACCAATTTCGATATTTCATAAATGACCTCCTTACAAGTGTAAACGCTTTATTAACTCATCATACCCCAGGCATCGAAATAATTCAAACGTTTGCACATCGAAAAAGGAACTAAAGTTTTAGGAGATAGCAGCACTTGTTTTGGTTTGAATACTGAATGATATGAAGTGAGATTGAAGTGAGATTAAAGTGAGGATAGGAGATTTCTCCAGTTCAAATGACTGAAATCGACTCGTGTTCAACTTAAATGAAGTTTCTCCATCTGATTTTACGTTTTAATGCAAAAGAGATGGAGAATGCTTAAATGTACTCGAGTTACTCCAGTTAAATGAGAAAAAAGGAGGAGGATTATCGCATCATCTTACTAAATATTATATGTGAAGCTGGATCCTCTATGCTATTAGCCACATTAGTAGGTATGGGGGCATGTAAAAGATGTTGCATTAATTCAAAAGCAAGTTCCGCAGTATCTGCTGTTGGATTCATATGAATCGGTTGCACTGTTGGGGGGAGTATATGTGGACATCCTCCAGTACAAAGGACAAACACGTCAAGTTGCAATCGAACGGTTTCATTGGCTACCAATGTTCCAATAAATTCGTTAGTCACGATCCCCATGTTGCCACGTTGTTGCTCAAGGAAAGAAGACAAGCCTTCCATATTATCAGCATCGAGCACATATACACAATCGGCTGGGACCTGTGAAGAGCGAATGATATTTTCAGTCATCTCTTTATTATTAAACGCTTCAGTAACCAAAAACCAGGATTTCGATGTTACTCCAACCATTTCTCTGAGTTTAAAAAAGGCCTCTTCATAATCAATGAGTACCTTATAGAATAAGGGGTCTTGAATATAGCTATCCAACACAATTAACGGAACACCCATTTGAAAATGCACGGATATGTCATTGAATACATCACTATTAACATCAACAAGGAAAACGCCATCCAACTCACGCTCTAAAACAATATTTAGGCTCGGTTTGTTGGTGTCTATATAAGATACGAGTAAATGATAGCCCTTGTCCTTACACAGCGACTCTAATCTTTCAGTTAACATGCCCCAATATAATTTTCTCCAAAATCCGTCGTTTGAATTCCTCATTAATAAGAGACCTAACAGACCGGTTTTTCCTTTAACAAGTGACCTTGCTGTTAGGTTAGGGACATAATTTAATCTGGATGCTATTTCTAAAACACGGTTACGTGTTTCATCTGAAATGGTTTGATTGTTTACTTGATTAAGAATATAACTGACTGTTGCTGAAGACACATTGGCTTCACGTGCGATATCTTTCATTGTGATCTTTCTCAACTTGTCGCCTCCATTGACAGATGACAGAATGAACCATGAATCATTGTGAATTGTAAAATATCACTCCAACTCTATCACCGCGGTTTTTTCCTGTCAAACCATGTAGGATGCACCTAAGTGGAGATGTCATTTTCCCAAGCTTCTACGAAATATTTAACCGCCATATCCTGATCTACTTTAAGAATACGATAGTAATTTGGATCCTGAGATCTGAAGGTTTCTTGATTTCCATCCTGAACTTTTATCCTGAATTGCATCCCGATGTCCCTTGGCAGTGTAAATGTCCCGCCATAACTACAATCAGATAGGCGCGGAACCGCCAACTTATCAACGAATAGCGTATCAACTGAGTGCATTTTATAAGGAACTGTAATTAACAGAGAAAGTTGGACTTGCTCGTTCAAATGGGGAATTATATTATATCTTCCGACAACAGAATCAGCGCCATCATAAGCATATGACACCTCAGTTTTTCCAGTTTGTTGTGGAATGAGTGTTCCGTTTGGCTTAATCTCTAGAATATCATGGTGGTCAACGTGATAAATACCGGATAGATCAGTCATTACAAACCCACTATCGTAGGTTACAACAGCATTTGTCTTCACTTCCATTCCGGTCAAACCTAGTTCCTTCCTACCATATAGATGATTTGATACGGGATGGCCGATAGTTCCGAAGAAATAAAGCAATGGAGCATGCACACGTTGTGCCCAGTCCCTCTCAGTATGGGCCCCATTTGGAACTTCGTAATACATGAGGTTTTGACCAGGAACGAAGCCATCATCAATGAGCTGGTCTACTACTTTACGAACATGCTGAACGAGAATATTCGACTCGTTTTCCCCGATATCAATCCAAAGGGATAAGTTAGCCTTATCAACTTCAGGATAGCGTTTATAGAAGATTACTTCTTGTAAGCTGTTTAAATTGAGTCGAATGAAAAATGGAGAGAGAATTGCGAGCTTGGAAAAGATTTCAGGATTACGAAGGCCGATGTTATAAGTTACTAACCCTCCTAAAGAGGAGCCCATTAACGCCGTATGTTCTCTACCTGGTATCGTTGAAAAGGTGTTATCAATATAAGGTTTCAGTTCATCAATAATAAATCGTTCATACAATTCTCCGCGAGTCTCGATATCGGGTGCTCCTTGAATCCCGAGTTCATCTAAAGAATGAGTATATTCATGAAGTCGTTCAGAGCCTCGATTATGTATACCCACAATAATGATTTCTTTCATAAGTCCTTGTGAGACCAATCTGTCCGTTGTCTCATGAATCCTCCAAGAACTTCCGGAGAAAGGATTGGGCTCGAATAGGCCTTGTCCATCATGTAAATACAGAACCGGATAACCTTTATTACTTTGAGTATCATAGCTAGGCGGAAGATAGACTGTAATTCCACGTTCGTTTTGTAGATATTCTGACTTTATGGGGCCAACATGAAGGATTCGACCTGTGAGATTGGACTGATTCATTCTTCCCACTCCTCGACAATGAATTTCAAATGTTGATTATTTGTAGTTGAGAATCTACGACTCTCTTTTCTTTTCTCATGACTCCCGAATTTTTTGGATACCTTAATATCAAAGGTAAGATCACGTGGCAATATGAATCTTCCTTCATACAAGCCATCGCGTACTTTTTGAAGTTTTATGCCAGCATGAATATCTGTATCAGTTGGTGTGCTATCCGGCACCTCTACAGTAATGACTAGTTCAACAGCCTCAGAAATATGTTGTACGATCTCGATATTTGTACTAGCTTTTAGATTCTCAAAAGAAACAGATAAGTTCGTTAAACCCTCCCTATTCGGGGTTAAGGTACCATCCGATAAAATTGACACAATATCAGGTTGATCTATCGAATAATCAGCATGCAATAAACTCATTTTGAAGCCGGAATCATAGGTGACGGTGGGATATAATCGTAAATGTCGTTCATTTAGTCCAATGGTTGTTCTGCCAACAATATCTATACATTGCGGAGTTCCTATATCACCAAAGAAGTATAAGAAAACGGAATATATTCGCTTTGCCCACTCCTCCTGAGTATGGCTTGCTTCTGGATCAAGCAAGAACACGAAATCTGATCCTGGGGTGAATCCAATATCAATGAATTGATCCGCAACTGAACGGACATGTTTAACCATGAGTGTTCCTTCTGCGCCGCCCATATCCATCCAAACTTTAATGGGTGGAGTAGGCTTTTCATCAAATTCTGTATAATTTTTTGTTTCAATCATGTCCTGATCTCCAGATTCAAGTGACACCAACTCGGTTTGGACAAAAAATGGCGAGAGAATTCCGATTTTTCCAAACACATCTGGACGACGAAATCCAATATGATAGGAAACTAACCCGCCAGCAGAAGACCCTAACATCGCGGTATTTTGTTGATCTGACAATGTTCTAAACCGAATATCAATCAAAGGTTTAAGTTCCTCAACTATAAAACGTTCATAGAGCTCTCCGGCACATTTATAATGGTAGCGCTCTTCTACATCCTGATTATAGTGAAAATACTCTGTTACCCTCAAATGAGAAACGGAAGATATAGCGACAATTATGATCTCCTGCATCATTCCTTCGCTGATTAAGTGGTCTGCTGCAATGTGTAGATCCCATGATCCACCTTGTAGGTCTCCTTGAAATGCATGCTGACCGTCGTGTACATAAAGAACAGGATATTGTTTATTAAGTGAGCTCTCATAAGAAGGGGGTAAATAAATAATGATATCCCTACTGCTTTGCAGAAATTTTGAATTCAGATTTTCGAAAGTAACAAAACTTGATTTCATACGATTCCTCCTCTTTACTTATTCGATTAAGTTCTTATACTTATACGTATAAGTTAATATGGGGAGATTATATCTACTTCTCATTTTTTTGTCAATGAAGGGGGAGTTTGGGTGAAGAATACGGGTAGTAACTTATCGATGTTTGCACTGACTTGGCCCATATTTATTGAAATGCTCTTGGGTATGCTTATGGGCAACATCGATACTTTCATGCTTAGTCATTATTCAGATCAGGCAGTGGCTTCAGTGGGGGTAGCGAATCAAATTTTATTTTTTATAAACTTAATGTTTAATGTTGTGTCAGCGGGTACGAGTATTATTATTGCCCAGAATTTAGGGGCAGGCAGGGAGAAATCTGCGACAGAAGTGGCTTCCGTAGCCATTGTTTTAAATATGTTATTTGGGATTCTAGTGAGTGGACTGCTACTAGGTGGTGGAAAATTTGTATTCCGTCTCATGAACATTCCAGAAGAATTAGCTCCAGATGCCACAACTTATTTATTGATTACTGGTGGTTTTGTGTTCATTGAGGCTGTGCGGTTAACTTTGTCGACCATTATCCGTAGTTATGGATTGACTCGTTTGACGATGTACGTAGCTCTTGGAATTAATGTGATTCATTTGGGTGGCAATTATGCGGTTTTATATGGGTCGTTCGGAGCGCCGTTCTCTGGGATTACAGGTGTAGCCATGTCCACAGTGCTCTCCCGATTGATCGGTTTAGTTCTCCTGCTTATCTTGCTGAGGATAAAAACGGATTTCACTTGGAAGCCGCGGGAATTGCGAGGGGCAACAATTCGAACTCATGCTTCAGCGTTATTTAAAATTGGAATTCCAACAGCGGGGGAGAGTTTTTTTTCGACTTTGGCCCAAATTTGTATTACTTCTTTTATTGCTCTTTTAGGTACCCAGGCACTATCAGCTAAAATTTATGCTCAGAATATCGGGATGTTCAACAACCTCTTCACCATCTCCCTCGCACTGGCAACGGAAATTTTGATTGGTCGATACGTTGGTGCCAAGTTGTTTGATGATGCTTACAGGAGAGGCAAGATATATGTTAGAGCTGCTGCAATGTTGTCAGCTGGTTCAGCTTTACTGATTGCTTTAAGCTCCAGTTTTTTGATTTCGTTATTTACGAATAATGAAGTAATCATTAGTCAGGCGATGCAACTATTATGGCTAGCGGTATTATTGGAATCGGGGAGGTCAGGTAATCTGATCCTGATCAATGCACTGCGTGCAGCAGGTGACGTGAAGGTTCCCGTATATATTAGCGTATCGTCTGTATGGATTGTCAGTGTTTCACTATCCTATGTGCTCGGAGTGTATTTCGGATTTGGAATGGTGGGAGTGTATATTGCCTTTATAGCTGATGAATGGATTAAAACGTTCCTGTTAAGGCGTCGATGGAAATCGCGCCGTTGGGAGAGAATAGATCTGATCGGACGAGATCAAGTATCAGGAATTAGTCCATTTTAGGATAATGATCTGATGTGCTAATTGCGAATAAAATAGAATTTCATGGCTTATTTTGACAATGAAGACCTAAAAAAGTCCTGATTTTTAGTGTTCCGAATAATTTTTTAGATACAAAACTTTCATTTATTGATACTTTTTACTCAGATACCCGTATACTATTAGTATAATGCGGAAAGGTGGTGCATCTACTAGATGGATGCATGGGTAGTTTGGTTAATTGCCGCAGGAGTTCTGTTGGTGTTTGAAATGATGACGCTAACTTTCTATCTTCTCTGGTTGAGTCTAGGTGCTGCGGTCGCAGCGATTATCGCACTCATTACTCCAGAGGGATTCCTGTTGCAGGTGTTGGTTGGTTGTTTGGTTGCTTTGGGTTTGACTTTTTTTACAAAGCCAATTGTCAAAAAGCTTCGTGCTTCAAAAGGATTTCAGGATACTGGGACCGAATTAGTAGGAAAGCAAGGAGTAGTGGTCGAACCGATCGAGCAAGGCCAGTATGGTATTGTGAAGGTTGGGGGAGATACCTGGAGCGCCATCTCAACACAGACTCTACGTAAGGATGAACGGGTGCGCGTGCTGGAACGAAGCAGTACCATTATCGAAGTGGAAAGATGGGAGGAAATTATTTAATGGAATGGGCAATTATAGTCGTCGTTCTTCTAGTAGTAGTTGTATTTATCTCACTTACAGTCAAAGTAGTACCACAGCAGCGGGTAGGTGTCGTAGAACGACTAGGTAAATTTCACCGTTTACTAACGCCGGGTCTTAACATTCTGATTCCGGTTATCGATCAAGTACGTGTTAATCATGATCTACGGATTCAACAAGCTAATGTACCACCACAAACCGTAATTACGAAAGATAACGTTCAAGTACAGATCGATACGATTATTTTCTATCAAGTCGTAGGTCCTGAACAAGCTACTTATGGTATCTCCGATTATGTATATGGTGTTAGAAACATTTCAACAGCTACAATGCGTCAAATTATCGGTAAGCTGGAACTGGATGAAACATTGTCCGGCCGTGAGAAAATCTCAACTGAAATCCGGGTTGCCCTGGATGAGGCCACTGAGAAGTGGGGCGTAAGAATTGAGCGGGTTGAAGTTATTGATATTAAACCACCTTTAGATATTCAAGAGTCGATGGACAAACAAATGAAAGCTGAGCGTAGCAAGCGTGCTATCGTTCTGGAAGCTGAAGCTGCTAAGCAGGATATGATTCTGCGCGCAGAAGGGGATAAGCAAAGTAAGATCCTCAAGGCGGAAGGGGATAAGGAAGCTCGTATTCGTGAAGCAGAAGGTTTACGTCAAGCTCAAGAATTGGAAGCACTCGGGGAAGCAGCTGCTATTAGATCAGTAGCCGAGGCTGAGAAGGCACGGATTGAGTTCTTGGCAAGCGCTGGATTGAATGAGCAAATTTTGGCTTATCGTTCCTTTGAGGCATTGGGTGATATCGCTAAAGGACCTGCAAATAAAGTATTTATTCCTTCGAATGCGATCGAGACGCTGGGTAGCTTAGGAGCTATCGGTGAAATCTTCAAAGCAAGCAAAGAGACTAAATAATTAACTTCAATACAGATGCAATGGAAGAGCCCAGGATACTTACATCCTGGGCTCTTCTTATAGCTCTAAAAAATTGCCTGGTAAATGATCTGATTCTACAGATCTAAGATTTATTTCGAGGACAATTTGTTCTTCAAACGCTGGATTTCATCGCGGACTGCGGAGTCATCTACTGCTGGAGTAGAATTAATACTCTCGCTAGGCGAGTATTGATGGCCAGAGACCTCAGCACCAGCTTCCCAAGCTAGAATTTTTTCTTCCATTCGTTGAAATCCTTTAGCTGCATCGCCACTTTCTATGCCGCGGCTGAAGTTAGGACGTTCAGCTTGTGCACGTTCCTTCGCTTTACGTGCTCTTTCCGCTAATTCGTTTTGCTTCTCTTTCAGACGATCGTATTCCTCTTTGCCTTCTTTCAGGCGAATTTCTAACTCAATTACTCGGCCTCTAGCTTCTTCCGCTTCAGTTGCAAACTGTGCGGCTTGCTCCTCATAGTTGATCTTAGCTACAGCAGCTTGACGGGCACGATCTTCGTCTCCCGCTTCTAGTGCTGCCAAGGCATCTAACTCGAATTTTTTCGATGTTGCTTCTGCCTCAGAATTCTTTCTTTTCAGAATACTAGCCGTCATCTTCTGTTCTTTGAGCATGTTTTCTGCTGCAGCGATATCTCCCTCCAGGTTACGTAAATATTGTCCTGTCATCATTACGGGATCTTCTACTTTGTTCAATACTTCATGGATCGTAGCTTTGGTTAAATTAGATAATCTGTCGAATAGGTTCATTTTATTCGCTCCTTTAGGATAATTAGAATTTAATAACTTGAGAATTGGTCATTAGGTCCGAAACCGTAGGTTGGCTCTTTGGGCACGATGATACTACCGAGCAGGTACAAGGCAACTACAGTACCGAAACTGAACAATACTGCTACTACTGCAACTAGCCGTACTACTGTAGGATCTATTCCAAGCCACTGAGCCACCCCTGCGCATAATCCACTGACTTGTTTATCTGTCACAGATCGATATAACCTTTTCATATACTAACCACTCACTTTCCTTTTATGATTTTATGGCGAAGGTAATTGTATTTGTCCGTTGTTCATGTCTTTATTCTAACGGGATTCGTGGCGCCTGATAACGGCCTGCAGACCGTTTGTAGACTGGACTTTGGTCGAGGAAGTTCCTAGTCAAGAAGTCTGGGCTGGCATAAAATGGCTAAATCGTAGTATAACAATAGGGAAGCTGTTTCATCGGATGGATCAACATAAGATCACAATAAGAAGGGAAGTGCGGTACATGAGTATTGCAATTTTACACGGCAGCACAAGAGAGGATGGGAATACCGAGGAACTAGCGAAACTGGTTCTTGAAGGGATTCCACATACGGAAATTAAACTTCGCGATAAGACGATATTACCGATTCACGATCAAAGGCATGATGAAGGTGGTTTTGATGCAGTAGATGACGATTATGATGGGATTATAAGACAAGTATTAGAACATGACGTTCTTATTTTCACCACTCCGGTATATTGGTATGGGATTTCTGGAATTTTAAAAAATTTCATCGACCGCTGGTCACAAAGCTTACGAGCACCTGATTACGATTTGAAGGCTATTCTCGCTAAGAAAAAGGCATATGTTATTACTGTTGGGGGAGATAATCCGAGAATTAAAGCATTACCCCTAATTCAACAATTGAAATATACATTTGATTATGTTGGCCTCCCTTTTGAAGGGTACATTATCGGTAAAGCCAGCAGACCGGGTGATATGAAGAAGGACTCGAGAGCAGCCGTGGAAGCAGCGTGGTTGAATGCCGAGTTGAAGTCTCTGGTATAGGAAATAGCGAACAATGAACAGTAAAAGGAGGGGCGTAAAGCGCCTCTCCTTTATACAGATTTAACAATGTTAAATTACAATAAGGTAGCATGATGTTATTTAAGGAGGACGAAATTTTGACTACTAACATAATTAATTTTGCGCATCGCGGGGCAGCAGGACTCTACCCGGAGAACACGATGATTTCATTTGCCCGTGCCCTAGAACTTGGAGCAACTGGGATTGAGACGGATGTACAAGTGACGAAGGATGGACATTTGATATTGATTCATGATGAGAACCTGCACCGTACGGCAGGGGTTGCGGCATGGGTAAAGGATTTGACACTAGAGGAAGTGAAATCGCATGAAGCTGGTTCGTGGTTTCATGAAGATTACCGTGGAGAGCAAATTCCTACACTTGAGGAACTGCTAGAGCTTGTGAAATCCAGTGATACCATCATTAATTTGGAACTTAAGAATGGTATCGTCATGTATCCCGATATCGAGAAAAAAGTAATTGAGACAGTGCAAAGATATGAAATGTCGGAACGAGTTATTATTTCTAGTTTTAATCATTATTCTTTGGTGGAATGTAAGAAGCTTGCGCCGGAAATCCGTACAGGCATTCTGTATATGGAAGGTTTATATGAGCCATGGGATTATGCAAAGCGGATAGGAGCAGATGCACTGCATGCCAATAAGTTTGCCGTAATTCCAGAACTCGTCGCAGCTGCTGCGGAGCAGGGAGTAGTTTATCATGCATTTACTGTTAACGAGCAAAGTGAAATGAAAGCACTAATTAAGGCGGGAGTAGCCGGAATCATTACAGATTATCCAGACCGTTTGGCAGAACTTTTATAATTATTAGGAGTGTGATGGGGTGAAAAAGACTTGGCTGCTTGGTCTTGGTTTTTTTAGCATCAGCATAACCTGGGCTTTGTATAATGCGTTTGTTCCATTGTTTTTGGACAACTATTTAAAGAGTACGGCGATGATCGGGTTTATGATGACGATTGATAATTATTTTGCGATGTTTTTGCAGCCATGGATTGGTCACCGTAGTGACAAGACGAATTCCAAATACGGGCGACGGATGCCCTATTTGTTAATCGGAATGCCGCTGGGTGCTGTTTTTGCCACACTAATTCCTTTACATACAGGGTTCATTACATTAGTTATATTTATGGTGTTGATGAACTTATCTATGAGCTTATTCCGTTCTCCAACGGTCGCACTGATGCCTGACATTACACCGGATCACCTGCGTACAAAGGCAAATGGAGTCATTAATTTTATGGGCGGGCTGGGGTCGGTACTTGCATTTGGTATTGGTTCTAAATTGTACGGGATGGGGTCTTATCTTCCGTTCCTTTGTGCAGGGCTTGTGATGTTATTCTCCATGTTTGTGCTTAAAGCGGTGATTAAGGAGCCTATAACTTTAGCGACTATAAATCCTTCAGAAGTGAAACCGAAAAATCCAGTGCGGATTCGGGAACAATTAGACAAGAAGACGGTATTCATTTTGGCTGCTATCTTCTTCTGGTTTGTTGCTTATCAGGGAGTCGAAGCCCTATTTACCTTATATGGTAAAAATCAATTAGGAATGTCGGATAGCGCTGCTTCCTTCTCATTGACGTTCTTTTCACTTGCTTTCCTTGTTTTTGCTCTGCCGAGTGGTTGGCTTGGGGCTAAATTTGGGAAGAAGAAAATTATCTTAATCGGTGTTGTTGGTCTTATGGTAATTTTCGGATCATTAATATTCATCCAGTCTGTCCTTTGGTTGCGGGTGTTTCTTATTATTGGAGGTCTCTTCTGGGCGTGTATTAATATTAATTCATATCCTTGGATTGTATCGACAGGGCGTGAGGAGAGTATCGGTACTCGGACAGGGATCTATTACTTCGTATCTTCACTAGCTGCAATTACATCTCCACCTTTGCTTGGCCTATTAATCGATACATTTGGATATTCTGCACTCTTTATTAGTGCTACTGGTGGTATGCTGCTTGCATTACTCTGTATGCTTAAAATTGCACCTGATGAAAAGAGGATCGAGAGTGATCCAGGAAATGAAACTCCAATTGGAGCGATATAACAAGCAGAGGGCAATCAAACTCTAGTTTGGTGCTACTGTGTAAAATAAAGAACCTCCGAATCGGCTCTATGGGCGATTCAGGAGGTTCATTGTTGTTTCAGCATGTATGACTAAGTTGACTTCTTAGCGGAGCGTAAAGAGATCCAGAAGGCTATGAGTGCGATAAGTAATGCTACCGAGGACAGCACGATGCTCGTTGTACCTGCAGCTGTAGAACCACCTTGTGTCGCTTCTCTAGCTGGAGTAGCAGTATTGCCTGAGGAGGCGCTTCCACTAGTATGGTTATGGCCACCTGTCATTTCAGTGCCTGTTTCGGTAGTCACCATTGTAATTGAATGAGGGTTCTTCTCGTTCTCTGCGCCAGTCCATTCTACAATACTTCCATCACTATAATATTGATAAGCATCCCACGCTAAGTGGCTCTCTTCTTTAGGGTTCTTAGCTACAAATTCAAACTGCTGGAATTGACCGGGTTGTATCCCATCCCCTTCAGCAGACCATGTGATCATCGTTATTAAACCTGTATCATTTTTGACCAACTCTACTGTCCAATCGGGCACTGGGCGATATTGTTGAAATTCCATACCACTTGGTATTTCAAGTGAAATTTTGACGGTCGGAATGTCCTTCTCAACTGGAATTTTGATGCTGTAGGTCTCCCATGCACCAGGAGAAGAAACTCCAGGGCTTACAGTGACATGCGCGCTGGCTATACCAGAGTATAGTAACAATACAACTGTGGCGATGGTGAAAGAGCTGATAAAACGGTTTTTGAATCTATTCATCATCAAATCTCCTTATCTATGGGTGTAATATGTGACGGTAATCATTGTACAACTATTCTTCCCGAATGAACATGCTTATAACGGGTTATAAATATATGTGGACTGGAAATGTACGTGTATAAATATGTAGAATGATAGTACATCCCGACTATATACAGTGGAAAAGTTGTTTACTTTTTATGTTAGTTATTTAAAAATGAACAAGAGTAAGATAAAATGATAACAGATTGTATTTTAAGGAGGAAACGTTAGTGTCAACAACGATTAAAGTAGGTATTGTAGGATACGGAAACTTAGGGCGTGGCGTGGAAAAAGCGCTGAAACAAAACCCGGATTTCGAACTACGTGCAATTTTTTCAAGAAGAAATCCGGACGATGTGGCGGCTGGAAACGGAGTCGTACATATTTCGGAAGTAGAGAAGTATAAAGGTGATATCGATGTATTGATTCTTTGTGGCGGTTCGGCTACTGATCTTCCAGAGCAAGGTCCAGAGCTTGCAGCGTTGTTTAACACTGTTGACAGTTTTGATACCCATGCAAACATTCCTGGGTATTTCGATAAAGTTAACGCGGCGGCACTTCAAGGTGGTAACGTAAGTGTAATTTCTACTGGCTGGGATCCAGGTTTATTCTCGTTAAATCGCTTGCTAGCAGAGTCGGTGCTTCCTGAAGGTAAAGAGTATACATTCTGGGGCAAGGGCGTTAGCCAAGGCCACTCCGATGCGATTCGTCGTGTTGAGGGCGTAAAGAATGGTGTCCAATATACGATTCCTGTAGAATCCGTGGTAGAGAGTGTTCGTAAAGGTGAGGACCCTGTGTTAACTACGAAAGATAAGCATCTTCGTGAGTGCTACGTTGTTGTCGAAGAAGGCGCAGATAAAGCGAAGATCGAACGTGAGATTAAAGAGATGCCTAACTATTTCGCTGATTATGTGACAACTGTTAATTTTATTAGTGAAGAGGAATTGAAGAGCAATCACTCTGCAATGCCTCACGGTGGTACGGTGTTGAGAAGTGGACGCACAGGTGAGAACAATACGCAGATTATTGAATTTGGATTGAAACTCGATAGTAATCCAGAATTCACTGCCAGTGTTCTTGTAGCCTATACGCGTGCGGTATACAAGTTATCCAAAGATGGACAAGCCGGAGCTAAGACAGTATTCGACATCCCTTTTGGTTTACTCTCACCGAAGTCGCCAGAGCAGCTTCGCAAAGAACTTTTGTAGAATTAGGCTATTCGTTTCTTCATAAATCAATTCTAAACCGCAGGAATCCTATGTTCTTGCGGTTTTTTTTGTGTTGGACAAACATACTTGCGTCGCTATACATAATTTTTTATAAAAATTGATTTTAAAGTGGTTGATACTTTTCGTAGTGCTGATTCGATTAATACTCATGAGGAGGTGCTTACCGGTTGCATGAGAATTTTGAGCGTATATATGATCAACATTTCGATGGCGTTTATCGATTTGTCTTGTTTAAGACAGGAGATCGATGGGTTACAGATGATTTAGTAAGTGAGATTTTTCGTAAAGTATTTCAAAGAATCGATGTCATAGGTACATTAGCGCCGGATCAATGGAAACCGTGGTTAATGACAGTTAGCCGTAATACGGTCATCGATTACTATCGACGTAAAAAGGAATATCCTTATGGTCATGACCCGGAAGTCTACGGATATTCAAAGGTTGAACCTGCGGAGCCATAAAATGACGTTAATTTCCCAGTTAGTTGGGGGAGCAGAGCCAGGAGAGATTACCACGCGACTCTGGAATAATGAGAAATTAATATTCCTTGCGGAAATGGAGGGGAGAGATGTCTTTTTCTCTTTTGATCCAGAGTCTGGCGAAGTAAACGCGAACTGAATAAACGGAATGAAATAGTCATCAAACACCTAAAACAAAAGAGGTGATTGATGATTATTTCATTTAATAAGTGATAATAATCACAATCGATGTTTATAATATGACAATTTTCCGAACTTATGCGTTTACGATGATTAATGTGAACAATTATCGAAATCGTGATATTTGCTGAAATATGACCGAATATGGACGTAAACGGGGTATAAATTCAATGTGGGAGCAATATAGATGATTACATTTGTAAATATATTACATAATTTACTTTCTCTATGATTTGTATTTAATTTGGTGCTTTCATAACATAGAACTTAGATGTAAGACAAAGTCATTCCGATGTGATCGGGAAGATGATATTTAGAGAAAGGGGTATCAGTATCCTATGAAAAGGAAAGGGTTGCTGCTTGTAGTTTTTTCAGCGCTTCTTGTTCTCCTGACCGGTTGTAATTCACTAGCTGTATTAAACCCAAAAGGTCCGGCGGCCAAGACTCAATCTGAAGTCATTATTTTTTCAATGATAGTAATGGCGATTATACTACTGGTTGTTTATGTTTTGTATATCTTCATAATTACTAAGTACCGTGCGTCCAAAGCGGCACCAGATTATGAGCCACCTCATGAAGAGGGGAATTGGTTGTTAGAAATGGTTTGGATTGTCATACCTATCATCATTGTTACTGTGCTGTCTGTTGTTACGGTACGGAGTACAAGTGCAGTTGAGAATGTTGCTGCAGGTTATGAGAATGAGAAACCACTAGTTATTTATGCCGCATCCTCGGATTGGAAATGGCACTTTAGCTATCCTGAGGAAGGAATTGAAACGGTAAATTACGTTAATATCCCTACCCATCGCCCGATAGAGTTTCGATTGTACTCATACGGTGCAATATCGAGTTTGTGGATTCCGCAGCTTGGTGGTCAGAAGTACGCGATGAGCGATATGGTTAATACCCTACATCTTCTGGCAGAGCAACCGGGTTCTTATGTTGGTAAGAATGCTAACTTCTCCGGAAAAGGCTTCTCGCAAATGGAGTTTGAAGCTTTAGCGATGTCACCTACTGAATACGCAGAATGGGTTAAAGAAGTCAAGGATACGGCTTCGGATCTAACCGAAGAAGAATTCAATTCTCTTTTAGAAATGAATTTTGCTGGTAGAAAGACCTATAAATCAACGCATTTAGAGTTTAACCCGCCACCTGAGGGTGAGAATGCGGGACATGATCATGGGGGTTCCTCAGATTCTGATTCTAGCACGGAGATGGACCACTCTGAAATGGACATGGACCATTCTAATATGGATCATTCAGAGGAAAATGCGACGAACGGCAACTGAAACTACTGGAAGGGGGTATATTTTAAATGAAATGGGATGAATTTTTCGTCACAGGAGAACCGATGATTTACGGAGCGATGGCTAGTATCGTTCTAGCTTCACTCGCGATCGTCGTTGGGTTGACCTATTTTAAGAAATGGGGCTACTTGTGGCGTGAATGGTTAACGACTGTTGACCATAAGAAAATCGGTATCATGTACATTATCGCTGCATTACTCATGTTATTCCGCGGTGGTATGGACGGGTTGCTAATGAGAGCCCAACTTGCCATTCCAGAGAATGGGCTTTTGGACGCGCAGCATTATAATGAGATATTTACTACACACGGACTTATCATGATTCTATTTATGGCTATGCCTTTCGTTATAGGATTGATGAACGTCGTAATACCGCTACAAATTGGTGCTCGCGACGTAGCTTTCCCTCGATTAAACGCTGTCAGCTTCTGGTTGTTCTTCGCGGGTGCAATGCTATTAAATATATCATTCGTAATCGGGGGTTCCCCGGATGCAGGATGGACTGCTTACTTCCCGCTAGCGAGTATTGAACTTAGTCCGACTGTAGGTAATAACTATTACTCAATTGCACTGCAGATTGCAGGGATAGGTACCTTGCTAACAAGTGTAAACTTCTTAGTTACGATTCTTAAAATGCGTGCGCCTGGTATGAAGTTAATGCGTATGCCGATGTTCACGTGGTCAGTATTAATCACGAACGTCATTATTTTGTTCGCATTCCCGGTGCTTACGGTTTCGCTAGCTTTGATGATGTTTGACCGTATGTTCGGTGCGCAGTTCTTTACGATGGCAAACGGTGGAATGGATATGCTCTGGGCGAACTTGTTCTGGGTATGGGGCCATCCTGAGGTTTACATCGTAATATTGCCAGCATTTGGTATTTATAGTGAGATTATCTCAACGTTCTCTCGTAAAAATCTGTATGGTTACAAATCGATGGTATACAGTATGGTTATCATTTCGCTATTGTCGTTCCTTGTATGGGCGCATCACTTCTATACAATGGGTCATGGTGTTACGGTCAATGGCTTCTTCTCCATCTCAACGATGGCCATTGCAGTACCTACTGGGGTTAAAATATTTAACTGGCTGTTTACGCTCCGAAAGGGCAAGATCGAATTTACGACTCCTATGTTGTATTCACTTGCTTTCATTCCGATCTTTACGATCGGTGGCGTAACAGGTGTCATGCTTGCTATGGCAAGTGCCGATTACCAGTATCATAATACAATGTTCCTGGTAGCTCACTTCCACTATGTATTAATCCCAGGCACAGTATTTGCAGTACTTGCAGGCTTCTACTATTGGTTCCCGAAATTGTTCGGATTTAGATTGAATGATAAGCAAGGTAAACGTGCTTTCTGGCTAATCGCTGTCAGCTTCAACGTGACTTTCTTGCCATTGTTCTTCTTGGGCCTTAAAGGAATGACACGCCGGACTTTCACGTATTCGGCAGAAACAGGTTTTGGTCCATTAAATATGCTTGCATCAATCGGTGCTGTCGGTCTGGCTCTTGGATTTGTATATCTGGTATATAACATTTACTGGAGTTTCCGTTATGCTCCGAGAGATACTACGGGCGATCCGTGGGATGCACGTACGTTGGAATGGAGCACGCCAAGTCCAGTTCCAGAGTACAACTTTGCACTCATTCCTAAAGTGGACGGACTAGATCCTTTCTGGAATTCTAAGAAGACAGGACAACCGTTAACTGAAGGAGAATATGAAGAAATTCATATGCCGAACAACAGTGGACAGCCATTTATCCTAGGGATGATTTTCATGGCCTTCGGATTCTGTATGGTATTCAGCTGGTGGGTTCCTTCGATAGTATTCGGAATTGGTATTGTGATCATGCTCGCGGTACGTTCATTCGAACGCGATCATGGACGTCATATTTCTGTCAAAGAAATTAAGGAGACGGAACAACGATTGCGGGGTGAACAGTCATGAAATTAGACAATACTTTGCCAATGGAATATAGATCAGAAGAGAACAGTAATCGAATTCTCGGGTTCTGGTTGTTTCTTGGAGCGGAAATTGTGCTCTTCTCAACTCTGTTTGCTGTCTACTTGACACTTTGGACTCGTACTGGGAGTGGACCTGATGCCAAGGAAATCTTTGAAATCGGGCCGGTACTCATTGAAACATTCCTGCTCTTGACTAGTAGTTTTACCTGCGGTCTTGCAGTGCATAGTATGCGACTTGGACTGAAGAAACCTTCGATGGTGTTCTTTGGAATCACGTTGTTATTGGGACTAGGGTTCCTCGGTGTAGAAATTATGGAATTTGTAACATATGTAAATGAAGGTGCTACACTTCAAACCAGTGCGTTCTTGTCCAGCTTGTTTGTTCTTCTAGGGACACACGGACTACACGTTTTAATGGGATTGCTGTGGGGCGGTGGCCTTATGCTACAAATCAGACGCGAAGGTTACACTTTAGAAACGTCAAATAAATCGTTTATTTTCTCACTATACTGGCATTTCCTTGACGTTGTCTGGATCTTCATTTTCAGTTTTGTATATTTGAAAGGACTGATGTGATATGAAAAAGCTATTCCCGATTCAACACGTGATGGGATATCTATTTTCACTTATCCTTTCAGTCGTTGCATTGTCCGTAATACTTTGGGATATGTCTGTAGCTCTGGGATTAACCATCCTGCTGATTTGTGCAGCCGTTCAGATGTCAGTTCAGTTGTTCATGTTCATGCACATTGGTGAGAATAAATCGAAAACAGCGCTATACACAAATCTCGGATATGCGTTATTGGTTGGTTTAATCACCATATTTGGTACATTGTTTACGATGATTTGGGGCTACCAGATCAAGTAATACAATAGTAAATAATTGAATGAGTTCAAGTTATAAAGATCACCTTGTATGCAGATGTGCTGCGTGCAGGGTGATTTTTTTGTGTGCTGGTGTGATAGAGAGGTGGGATCATTTATTCGAGTTGTTCACTTTGAATGAATATTCCAATCTATTAAAGAAGATATTAATAAAAATGAAACTCGCACTTTACATACCCCTAGGGGGTATGTAATAATGGATTTGTAGGGAAAAGCTAATGGGTTTTGTGAGGAGGGTTTATATGGAGAAGGAGAGTCATCCTCTTTCATCGCATTGTGCTAGGGAAGAAGGTCAAGAGGACGGCAAACGGATCAGAAACAGTCATCATTCGGAAGCGACTAAGAGTAATCTGACGAGCCGCTTAAACAGAATTGAAGGACAGATTCGCGGAATCAAAGGATTGATCGAGAAGGACACCTACTGCGATGACGTACTAAATCAAATTGCCGCTGCCCAGTCCGCCCTGAATAGTGTGGCGCGTCTACTCCTCGAAGGCCATATGAAGAGCTGTGTAATAGAACGCATTCAGGCTGGAGAAGAAGATGTTGTTGATGAGTTGTTGGTTACGATGAACAAGTTAATGAAATAATATTGGGAGTAATGCTAACAAAACTTTGAGCTTATGCTTCCGATGTGAGTTTTGTACGATCCATATTCATGAAGTAATGCTAACAAAACTTTAAGCTTATGCTTACGATGTAAGTTTTGTACGAACAATATTCAATGAAGTAATGCTAACAAAACTTTTAGGAGGAATTATTCATGCAAAATATTACTTTGAACGTAGAAGGTATGTCATGTGGTCATTGTGTTAAATCCGTAGAGGGTGCTGTTGCTGGTCTCGGCGCAGAAGCGAAGGTTGATCTAGGGGCGAAAAGTGTTAGTGTTTCTTTCGATGAAAGTAAGCTGACGGTTGAAGCCATTAAAGAAGCCATCGAAGAACAAGGATATGATGTTGTCTAAAGCAGAATAGGTTTTCTGCTGCTGCATTTAAGGCGTCTGCGAAAAGCAGGCGCTTTTTTGCGTTTATATGAACCGCCTCCAGTAGGAGGGTATTTATGCTGCTGATGATGAGTGTTGGGGTTTGTTTTTAAAAAAGTGACTTCGTTTATATTAATTTCACTGTAAGTATGTCTATGTTATAATTCCCTTTTTATCCTATAATATAATCGATATTTCCGACAAGAGATGCTAAATTTCGACTGTTTATTTTGTAAAATATGGCGTATAGTTGTAAGTGCAAGATATCCAATTTCCGCCTGTAAATACTAAAAAGGGGAGAATGGGACGAGAGGGGTCATACAAGCTACGATAAGTAAGTACGACTTAGTTTTAGGAGGCAAAGGACTGTGGTGACTGTTCCAAACGGAGCTGAGAAACAGAATATAGATAGGGAACCGGATGCTGCCAAGTGGATTAGTATGTTATGGCGGAAACATCCAGAGACTTATCAGCATTGTGTTAGGGTGGCCATTTTAGCTGAAAAAATAGCAATTCCATTAGAGTTAAGTAGTGCGGATAAGGATCAACTGATTCGAGGCTGCTTTTTACATGATATTGGCAAAGCAATGATTCCTCGTGAGCTCGTTCTTCAGCGAGCCCCGTTAACTAGGAAGCAATGGGATATTATTAAGATGCATCCCATACTAGGGGCAGAAATGGTTGAAATGAACACTGGACTTAGCGGGGACATTCTCGGGTTAATTCGACATCATCATGAACGGTGGGATGGTAGAGGATATCCAGAAGGCTTAAGTATGGAACAGATTCCAGTGCATGCACGAATATGTGCCGTTATTGACGCATTCGATTCTATGTTATCAGACAGACCTTATGGAAGTAAAATGCGTACTAGTGAAGCCAAATTAGAATTACTGCGGCATGCAGGTACCCAATTTGATCCTAATGTAGTGCATGCATTTATGAAACTTTCCGATGAAACTCTAAATATTTATTAATGGAGTAATGGAAGGAATTATATTAAACCAATAAATAGACTAGCTGGAAAATCTGTAATCGAGATTTCTACTGGTCTATTTTTTTCGTATTTGATAAAGAGACTAAGGTCACTCTAAGATATATTTGGGTTATGTTATAATTTTCCTCATCAACTGCTAAAGTGACTCTAGGGGGATTAACATGTTGCGTAGTGATCATGGCATTCATGCGGTACTTGTCGATCAGGGAGCTATTTCGTTTCGTCCGTGTTCGATGCCATTGATGACTTTTATGGAAGACCAGGGATGTATTCGTGATAGCAGTGTGCTTGGTTGTCAGTATAATTACTTGTCATGGGATGAAGCATTTCATCTGCTTGGCTGTGCGCTTGACTATAGCTCTTTAACTGGAGAAATACTTATGGGCAGCTTGATTACAGGCGACCAGCAGAATCGATCTCCGCTGTGGTTTTCCTTACCTCAAATGGAGTCTCGTATGAAGCGTCGCCGAATTATAAATATTATCGTGAACAAATGCTTCGAGAGTCATATGCAACCTATTGTGAATATTTTAGAAGAGACCATTGGGTATGAATTTCTACTTCGGCCTTCACTGAGTAAGGATCACTTTAGACCAAGTGATCTATTTGATGTGGCGCGGGAGACGGGACTTCAGTCTCAGCTTGATCAGGCAGCTAGGTTGACGGCTATTGAGACCAGTGCGCGGCATTTACCCCGCGGAATAAAGCGGTTTATTAATTTTTTGCCGTCTTCAATCGAGAACCCCAATCAATGCTTAAATCAAACGTTTGCGGCGATGGAGAAAATGTCGCTCGACCCGCGAGATTTTGTGTTTGAAGTCGTCGAGACTGAACGAATTACACACATGTCTCATTTGAAAAGTATTTTTAAAGTGTGCCGTAATATGGGGATTTCGATGGCTCTTGATGATGTGGGATCGGGTTATTCTACACTAGAGGAGATGAATGCTCTACGGCCTGACTATATTAAGATCGACCGTAGCTTGGTGAACGGGTGTAGTCGTAACCTTTTCAAACAAGAGCAAATTAAGCTCATTATACAGCAAGCGTATGCATTTGGGGGGAAGGTATTAGCAGAGGGAGTAGAACAACGAGAAGACTTCGAATTTTGCCTGAACAGTGGTGTAGTACTGGCTCAAGGCTATTTATTTGGTCGGCCGTGCAGGCCTGCTGAATAGTTGAATATTCCTAAAAAGAAGTGTAAGATAAAACATGACGAGTAAATTTATTTATTAATTCTGGATTTGCTTTTTACTTAAAAGGAGGATATAATGAATTTACTTGAGTTATTAAAAAAAACAATATTCACACATTGAAAAGAGTGTCACTCTTGTAAATGGAACTTTTTTCAATATGTGAATTTTTTTATGTAAAAAAGGAGCATGTTAATATTTTTTAGGAGGTACCCTCATGGAAACAGGAACAGTAAAATGGTTTAACGCTGAAAAAGGCTTCGGTTTTATCGAAGTTGAAGGCGGAAATGACGTATTCGTACATTTCAGTGCTATCACCGGCGAAGGCTTTAAAACGCTTGACGAAGGCCAACGTGTACAATTCAACGTTGTTCAAGGCAACCGCGGACCACAAGCCGAAAACGTCGTAAAACTGTAATGCAGGCTAAACTGCTCTTAACGCGTGCGTTAAGAGCAGTTTTTGTTTATTTTGGGGTATCGGGATCTTATAGGCCCATTCCAAAACCCGAAGGAGGAAAAGCATGAATTACCGTAAAAAAACGTTAGAAGAAATTCCTGAGGAGAGTACACCGGTTTGGTCTTGTAGCAGTGAGGATTGCAACGGATGGATGAGGGATAATTTTGCGTTTGATTACACTCCGGTATGTCCTCTGTGTTCCTCTGAAATGGTGAAGGGAACTAAAATGCTCCCCCAACTTGTGAATACTAACTCCGATCATAAATCGTTGCCGAAAGGCGTAAAGATTGATCGCTAGTTCATCGTAATTCGATCGAATTTGAGCAACCCTACTCGTTATTACGATTAGGGCTGCTTTTTTATTATGTAAATTATTAACTAATTAAATGTCTGTAGATGGAGTTTGTTCTTTCCAATAGAGGATAGCAATTTGTGTTCGGTCTCGGACGCCAAGTTTGCCCAGGATATCAGTTATGTAATTTTTAACCGTTCCTTCACTCAGGAATAGGTTCTGTGCGATTTCTTTGTTGGACATCCCGTCCGCAATTAGCGTTACAACATTGAGCTCAGTTGCTGTCAGCCCCGCTACAGATAGTTTGTTTACTTGTGGAGTTGGCATCGCTGGACGAAGTAGCCCTGACAGTTTGCGGGCGACATCGGGATGAATAAGCATACTACCGCTTTGTACCGTTTTGATTCCTTGAATGATTCGATCCGGCGGAATATTTTTAAGTAAATAACCGCTAGCTCCATTGCGTAGTGCTTCGAGAATGAATTCGTCGTCATCGAAGGTGGTTAATATCAGAACAGAAGTGTTAGCTGAAATCTCCTTGATTCTTCTAGTTCCTTCTACACCATCACAGACTGGCATACGTATATCCATCAGCACGACATCCGGTTGTCCTCCGCGTTGTAAGAAATCTACCGCTTCGGCTCCATTCGATGCAGATCCAATCACTTCAATATCCGAATCCATTCCAATTAAAAGTGTTAAACTCTCTCGAATAAAAGGATCATCGTCTACAATCAGCACTGCGATCTTTGACATGTGTAACACTCCTGTTCTTATCTGACCTCTTGGCGATACGTAATTGGAAGTCTTGTAGTGACGGTGAAGCGGGGCTCTAGGCTCCATTCCAGATGCCCTCCGGCCAAGTCACATCGTTCTTTCATCCCCGCTAGACCAAGTCCTGCACTCAGTTGGAGATTACCCGCGGGTAGAATGCCATCATTGCATACCGACATACAAACCTCCGTGTCTCTATAATGAATAACAATTCCAATCGATTCAGCATGACCGTGTCTTAGGGCATTCGTCACCGCTTCACGCGCGTTCTTATACAGGATGATCTCTTGGCTAGGGTAGAGGGTACAAGGTACCCCCTCCACAGTCAAAGAGGTAAGGATACCGGTATCTCTACCGATTTCCTCCAGCATTCGGCTTAGGGAGTGCATCCCTGTAACTTGTGGGGATGGTCTCATTCGGCGAACCGTTGCACGCATTTCATCCAGTCCGGTTGCTAACTGATCGCGAATCTCCTTCAATAAGTCCATTCCCTTGTCCTGGTCGGCTGGAATAATCTGAAGTGCTGCTTCCATCATCATTTTGGTTCGAATCATGCGATGTCCAACATCGTCGTGAAGTTGCTGCGAGATTCTACTGCGTTCCTCTGCCTGAGCAAATCCCTCTACTTGCTTGCTAAATAAGACTAGTCGGCTCTTGGATTCATCAAGCTCATAATGTTTCTTGCGCAGTTCGTCATATAAAAGTTGAGCTGCTTCCCTACGAAGCTCTAATCGCTGTAATAAGGTTACTAAGGCGGTGATAAGTAATAAGAAGATATTACTGGTTACAATCAGAACAGGGGGATGATTCAGTAGGGCGTAGTTAATAGCAATTAGATGCATCCCAAGCATCACCCAGCGAACCATTATAACAGGAAGAAGCAAGTATACAAATAACGGAGTAAGCGCAATGATGAACATCAAATTTCCATATGTCATACATAACCAGGTGGAGAAAATGATCTCGACAATGGAGAGCAACGTCAAGTGCGCTTCTTTATTCAGAAAACGGCCAAGTACAACTAGTGTGAAAAATAATAGAATATGAACAACGAATATTTCGTAAGAGATATCTTTTAGTAAGAAGATGTTGATAATTCCCGGAATCAACACCATTCCGTACATCAGTGGAAGGAGAGTATGTTTAGACATCATTCCCACCCTTTACTCGAGATATGGACATGTTTATAGGGATGACTTCAATGGAGTTATTATAGCATAATCATTTTTGGCCGAAGAGATGACTATAGTCACCTTCAATTCATGACCATTCGGACCTTCGTAATGAAAGCTGACTTGATACAATAAACACATGGAATTGGGAAATCAGCTCATTTGGGGGAGAGAAGAAACTAATGGCATTTATAGAAGTGAACGATGTCGGTAAGCGTTATGGAGATAAGTTGTCGGTGGATCATCTCAACTTACGTATAGAGGAGGGCGAGATCTTCGGGTTACTTGGTCCCAATGGTGCTGGGAAAAGTACGACGATAAACATGATCGTAGGTTTGCTTAAGTTAGATCAAGGTGAAATCCTTGTGGACGGAATTTCCGTTAAAGATCGGCCATTGGAAGTAAAGAAGAAGATAGGCCTCGTTCCACAGGATTTAGCGTTATATGAGATGATGTCAGCCGCAGATAACATTACGTTTTTCGGGAAATTATACGGTCTTCGGGGGCGTGAACTCAAGGAGCGGGTGACCGAAGCGTTACGATTTGTAGGTCTTGAGGATCGAGCTAAAGAAGCGCCGCGTACATTCTCGGGGGGGATGAAACGGCGGTTAAATATTGCTTGCGCGATAATGCATCACCCAAAATTGATTATTATGGATGAACCAACTGTAGGGATAGACCCGCAATCACGCAATCATATTTTAGAGTCAGTACGGGAATTAAATCGGATGGGATCTACGATTATTTATACGAGTCATTATATGGAAGAGGTGTCAGCTATTTGCGACCGAGTAGCTATCATGGATCAGGGGCATGTCATTGCTTGTGGCACCCAAGAGGAGCTACGCGACCTTGTTGCAGGAGAAGAAAAAATTGTCATGACGGCAATGGGAATAGGGGAAGCGGTTCTTGCGGAATTAAAACTCCATCCACGGATTAATAGCTTACACCAACATGATAATGTGTTAGAGCTGTATACAGCCTCCTCACAGAGTGATCTTCAGGATATTCTGTATATTTGTGCACAGCATGATGTGGTCATTCATTCTGTAGTGTGCGAGCGGCCTACGCTAGAGACACTATTCCTAAATCTGACCGGGCGCACGTTGCGAGATTAGGGGGATATCGTAATGAAGATGTGGCATATTATATGGTTTGAACTCCGAATGTTGATCCGAATGCGCGTTGTACTGCTCAATCAATTTCTACTTCCAATGGTGCTGATTTTGATTCTGGGCAATGCCTTGTCCGGGATGATTTCATTAGGAGATGATGCCCCGATAGATACGGTCACAGCAATGATTGTAGAGTCTCCTGGGCAAGAAGCTTTAACAAGTGTGGGGTGGAATGAATTCCTTAAGACTCCAGAGATAAGTGAACTGCTGAAGGTTCAACACGGTGATCATCGTGAGGAAGCAATCAGCTCACTTAAGTCAGGCGATAGTGACTTTGCCGTAGTTATTCCGACGGATTTTGCAGACAAGGTCATGAAAGGCGAGTCGGTCAAATGGGAGATGATTTATGGGAAAGATCACTCCAAGAATCATGTGGCTGAGATGATCTTTGAATCTTATTTGGATGAGGTGAATCGGGTGCAAGCTTCAACCATGGTGCTTGGACCTAATACCCTCAATTCTGCACCACAAAATGTTCCTACATCCTATGTTGAAATGGCTTCACTTAATAAAGAGGGTAATGCCTATTCAGCTTTCCAATATTATGCTGCGTCGATGCTTATCATGTTCTTGCTCTATTCTGGACTTACGGCAAGTAGCAGTCTTCAGAGTGAGAAGAGGAACAAGACACTCTATCGTTTAAACTCAACGCCAATTAGCACGCTGAAGATTTTTCTGGGGAAAATAGGTGGAAATAGCCTAGTCGCATGCATTCAGGCTGTAGTCATTATTCTTGGTACTACATGGCTATACGGTGTGAACTGGGGAAGACATCCTATATATCTAATTCTTCTGTGTGCATTGGTCATTATGGCAGCGATGCTAATGGCAGTAGTCATAACTCTTCTATCTAAATCTTCAGAGTCCGCACAGACCATTTTTCAGGTTATCATTGTTGGAATGACTTTTCTTAGCGGAGGTTTTCAACGGATTCCGGTTGATATTATCGAGAAGTTAGGTGAATTTACAATCAATCACTGGGCGCTGCAAGGGATGATACGTATTATTCTGGATGCGAGTACTGGGGAAATACTTCATCATGTGTTGATATTAGGATTATTTAATGTCATTTTGCTACTGGTAGGCACGGTGTCGTACCGAAAGGTGGGTTACCATGAATAGCTTTACGATTGCGTTGAATATAATTAAGCGAACGATTGGAACCAAAAAAGGCGTATTAGCGCATATTTTCTTGCCTTGCATTGTAATTGCTGCAGTTGTTGGTTTGCTTGGAAGGGAAGAAATAACCCGAGCAGAAATTGCCTATGTCAATGAAGATACAGGTGTAGCAAGTGAGTATCTGCTCGATGAATTGGCTAATAAACCGGATTATGTATTGAAGTCGTTCCAAAGTGAAGAGGTTATGAAGGAATATCTCATCGGGCTGAAAGGAAGTGTTGGCGTTATGATCCCTTCCGGGTTTACGGAAGGTGTTCTAACAGGGAATACTCCGATTTTGCAAACCTATGAAATGAAGATGAGTGAAGCAACGGTTACGATAAAAATAAATATTAACAATCTAGTAGCAGGGATGTCTTCGACTGCGGCAAGAGTGAATGCTTCCGCGATAGCTCAGGGTGAGGTGAGTGTCAACTTTTCGCGAGTACTGGACGAGATCAAGAAACACCGTATAAGCGCAGTTGATAATGACCTTAGATTATATCCTAAGCCAGGAATTACAACAGTTACAGGATTTACGCTTATGTTCTTGATGGGGTTGGTCAGTAGCACCGTTACTAGAATTGTAGAGGATCGCAGCCGTAGGACGATGGCAAGGGTGTTTAGTGCTCCCGTAAGGGCGTGGGAGATTGCTCTGGGTAACTTCGTAGGCAGCTTCATTGTGGGGCTTATACAAATTGTTGTGGTGTTGTTCCTGACTCGCTCGGTACTGAACTACGATTATGGTGTTTCTGTACTGCCACACTTTCTAGTTTTGAGCGCTTTTATGCTTGTGGCGATGGGGCTTGCGAGTGCAGTAGCTGGTTTGATCCGCAATCCACAAAACACGGGGACTTTAAATAGTTTGATTATTATACCTACAAGTATGATTGGCGGATGTTTTTGGCCCATTTCCTTCATGCCTGATATTATGCAGAAAGCAGCGAATTTTGTACCCCAGAAGTGGGCAATTGAAGCGGTGGAGAACTTATCAGCTGGGGCGGGTATGCAGAGCCTAGCGCTACCCATGCTAATGCTGGGTTTGATGGCCGTGATTCTACTAGCCATTGGCTCGGCCATTCTTCGTCCTAGCGAAACGAGTGCTGGTTTGTAAATAATAATATAGACGAATAAACAGGGTTATCTAGAGGCCACATTGGCGTTTGGATAGCCCTGTTAATGCGTTCTCTTAATATGGAAAATATCAATTAAGGTAAAAAGATTGCGTAAATATATTAAATCTAATATGTTGTAATTGTAATTAGTACCATCACAACATGAAGGGGGGGGACTCGCCTTTGCAGAATAATTTGAAGGTAGCAACCCAGATATTCGACATTCCCTCCGGCAACAAGCAAAGAAAGTTCGCTTGGATTTTGTCGTTATTTATTATTATCGTTTCTATGGCAGTTATACCGTTTGGAAAGGAGATGTTACCTGATATACATCCTTTCTTACCGGCGATTATTTCTTGGTTTGTATTTGGTGATCTGATAACAGGTTATATTCTATTTAGCCAATACCGGGCTTCTGGCACAATCCCCCTTCTTGTACTCTCTTGTACATATCTCTATATGGGACTCATTGCAATTCCTTATGCTCTAACATTTCCAGGCGTGATCTCAGAGGCAGGATTACTTGGAAATGGGGGCCAAACCTCGGTCTGGTTGTGGGTGTTCTGGCATGGGGGATTTCCTACGGGGATCATCATATATTTGATTACAGGTCTTGTATGGAAGGATCCTCTGATTTCGAAACAAAGGATTAATAAGTATGGCTTAATGGCTGTTGGCGGTAGTATCTTATCTGTCTTTATCGTATTTGCATTGGTAACGCTGGGAAGTGGTTGGTTTCCGAATATAATCTCTAAGGGAAACTACAGTAAGCTCATTAGTTCAGGAGTTGGCCCGGTAATCTGGATCCTAAATGTAATGGCATTGATGCTTATTATTATCAAATACCAGGGACGTAGTGTACTCAATCTCTGGGTCTCCGTGGCCATCCTTGCCTGTACACTTGATGTGACGCTTACGTTGTTTGCAGGTGCACGGTTTAGCCTCGGTTGGTATCTTGCTAGAGTTAATTCTATACTTGCGGGTACCGTCGTCTTTTATTCTATAGTTAATGAGGTTAATCGATTATTTATCAGATTGTCTGAGCAGCATAGAAAGCTAAGCGAATCGGAAAGACAATTGGAAGAAGCAAATGAGGAGCTTACCAGGCTATCCAATTTGGATGGGCTGACCGGTATACCAAATCGGAGACAAATGGACGAAGTATTGAGTAAGGAATTGGAAAGTTCAGAAGAGAGATCTTTATCCTTATTGTTGCTTGATGTAGACTACTTCAAACAATATAACGATTATTACGGACATTTGGGCGGGGACCACATTCTAAAAACCATTGCCCAGACTATATATGCGGACGTGAAACCGTTTCGCGGCTTTGTAGCACGCTATGGTGGAGAAGAGTTTGCCGTGGTATTGACTAATCTGGACGCGATCGGAACGCTACTCATAGCCGAGAGGATCCGCGAGGGCATAGTTGAACTGAATATCCCACACGAAGCTTGTATAGCGTCCGATCGTGTGACGATTAGTATTGGAGGTTATGTTGTGGCCCCGCATGAATCGATAGATGGAGATGAGCTGATCCGCAAGGCGGATGAAAGTCTGTACCGAGCTAAGGATGAAGGTCGCAATCGCAGTATAGTGAATGGGTGGTACGACGGATATAGCGACTTTGAAATTTAATTACGGGCAGTGTTGGTAATCTTGTGGTATTCTTTCAGCATATACAAGCGCCAACGGAGGATCATTCCAAAAGCTAATATGAAGAATACAGATCCTGTTTGCAGTACAGTAATATATTGCTCTACTACTTCATGAAGGCCCAATCGAATGACGAGTAGGCCGATTAAGATGTAGGCGAATCCACGAGAGCGCTTAGCATATACTTGACCGTCCACAACTTCAAAGTGAGTACTTCGGATGAGTGGGTAAGAGAACAGCAAGGCTCCAACTACAAAAGCAATCAAGGCCCAGAGAACAGGAATATGCATCTCAGGCGCAACGAACATAAAGAATCCTGTCGACATACCCAGTGGCGGGATAATAATCCCTTTGATGGTTACAGGTCTACGGCTTGCTTTGAGCCTGATAAAGAGCGTCATAATAGCCATGACAAACGCTCCAACTGTAACGATAATGGGTATATAAGAGGAATGTAGAAAATTCATAATGCGGTCCCCTTCTCTTAATCTAATAATTAGATATGACATTAGTTTAGCGAGAACATTATATCATAATCACCTTAGAAATATAAAAATATGAAGATTGTGATGAGAATATTTAAATCTAGGGTCATTTTTTCGAAATATATGTAGTAGGGAAGGAGAGGTGAGGAGTGAATAGCGAGTTTACAGTTGCCATTCATTGTCTTCTGTTTCTGTACAAAAAGGACGAGTGTATGTCCAATAGTGAAGAGATCGCATGTAGTGTAGCGACCCATCCGGCAAGGGTGCGAAAAGTATTAAGCTCTCTTCGTAAGCAGGGGTATGTCGCAACGAAAGAAGGAGTGGGTGGGGGTTATCTACTTAGTGTGAGTTTGGATGATATTCATTTAGGAGATCTTTACCGTTTGTTTGCACGAGGTTCACTACATCCAGGATGGTGCTCGGGCAACGAGGTGTCGTCATGTTCTGTTTCTTCAAATATTCATGGTGTAATGAATCTTATCTTTGCTGGTGGTGAGGAACGACTGGAGTCATATTTTGCTGAGATCAGATTGTCTGATGTTAAGGCGCTATTAGAGGGAAATAAATTGGAAGCTATCAGAAGCAACATGAGTGATGGCTCGTAGTTAAGCTTCAAAAATAATAATAGGTATCATGAGAGGGGATTGTTTAATGCATTATCAGAGTGGGAAAGACGAGTTGCTGTTCTATGTAGGATCTTATGCCTCCAAGGATGAACCAAGTATTTATTTGTGTAAGTTAGACAGGAGGACTGGGCTGCTCACAATGATCGACAGTACTTCAGGGATCCTCAATCCATCTTTTCTAGTAGCAAATAATGAGGCATCCCATCTGTATGTGGTTAGCGAGCAGACAACGGGTTCTGTATCTGCCTATGCGATAAATCCTGATAACGGTAAGTTGTCTGAACTGGGTGTACAGGTAATGGAAGGTGCAGATCCTTGTCATCTCGCGATTACTTCATCTGGATACATACTCATATCGCATTATTCTAGTGGTCATATCAATAGCTTTGGGTTAAATGAGAATGGTGCGCTTGCAGATATAAGCTCGCAAGTACAACATATAGGCGGAAGTGGTGCCATTGCTGACCGACAGGAAGCAGCTCATGCACACAGTATTGTACCGAATCAAGAAGGTAGTTATGCCTATGTCTCTGATTTGGGCCAGGATCAAGTTGTGATTTATGCGCTGAAGGATGGGAAGCTCGAGGCACGCGGAGAGGTAGCACTTCCTCCTGGCACTGGTCCAAGGCATTTCGTTATCCAAGAGTCAGTATCTGCTGCTTATGGAATTAACGAGCTTAATAATACAATAACAACTTATGCCTATGATCATACGGATGGTCATCTCGAAATGATTCAGCATATTACCACAATACCTGAGGATTTTACGGGAGTGAGCTATCCTGCGGATATCCACCTTTCACCTGATGGTCGTTATTTATATGGCTCAAATCGTGGTCATGACAGTATTGTGCGTTTTGCAATAGACCCTTCAACTGGTCTACTCAGTGAACCAAAATGGATGGGCACAGGAGGAGAATGGCCACGGAACTTCGCTGTATTGGAGGATTATGTACTAGTAGCGAACCAGAACAGCAATAACATTGTGGCATTTAAGCGAGATGGAGATACGGGTACGCTTACAGTCACGGGCAGTGAACTTGAGATAAAGGCTCCTTCGTGCATCGAGCCGTTGAATGGCGGAACAGAGTAACAATTAATTGGGATAAATAACCAAATGTAAACATGGATACCAATAACCTCCAAGCCACTTCTCGTCTAGTGGTTTTGGGGTTTTTTGTGTTAGCTGGGAGGATGGCTTTTATAAGCATAACTTATATGTTTTTCATTATTTTTACAAAAAAGGTTTGACAACAAAACAGGGTGCATATAGAATAATCCCATAGCACACTAAACAGGTAGGAATAATAAAAGTTCTCACCGTACGAACGGAAGAACGCTCTACTTACCTAGGCAGACACGGGTAGTAGCTCGGTTTGACTATTGGGGAGGGGCGTTTCTCCGTTTTTCTCGTATTTTCCATACCATGTGGAATTTACACCATCCTGTGAGCTCAGATTTGGAAGTCATGAACGATAATAAAGAGAGTATGGGGAGTGATAAGATGAAAAAGGTGTTGAAGCAAGGGGTTCTGTTGAGTTTGGTTCTAGTAATGTCCATGGTTATTGGAGCCTGCGGAAACGAGAAGAAGAACAACGCAGCAAGCGCAGAGGTCAATACGTCCAGCAGTGGAGAAAAGCTGAAAGACATCGAAATCTTAAATGTATCTTATGACCCCACACGTGAACTATACGAGAAATATAATAAGGCATTTGCAGAACATTGGCTTAAAGAGAAGGGTCAGAAAGTTACGATTAAGCAATCACATGGTGGTTCAGGCAAGCAAGGTAGAGCGGTCATTGACGGCTTAGAAGCAGATGTTGTAACACTTGCCCTTGGATATGACATCGATGCGATTCAGCAGAGTGGATTAATTAATGAAGGATGGCAACAAAAGTATGAACTGAACAGTTCGCCATATACTTCAACCATTGTATTCCTTGTTCGTAAGGGGAATCCAAAGGAGATTAAGGATTGGGATGATCTCATTAAAGAAGGCGTTGAAGTCATTACACCCAACCCACAAACTTCGGGTGGAGCACGTTGGAATTATCTAGCTGCATGGGGCTATGCTCTACACCACAACAATAATGATGAAGAAAAGGCGAAAGAATTTGTGAAAGAACTATTCCAACACGTGCCGGTTCTAGATAGCGGTGCTCGTGGATCAACGACAACGTTTGTGGAACGTGGATTAGGTGATGTTTTACTTGCTTGGGAGAACGAAGCTTGGTTATCCGTTAAGGAGCTTGGCCCCGACAAGTTCGACATTGTGTACCCTTCTGAGAGTATTCTAGCCGAACCTCCAGTAGCTATTGTTGATAAGAACGCTGATAAAAGAGGGACTCGCGAGGTCGCCGATGAGTATCTGAAATATTTGTATTCAGAGGAAGGGCAAACAATCGCTGCGGAGAACTATTATCGTCCTACACTAGAAAGTGTAAAGACGAAGTTTGCTGATCAGTTCCCTGAAATCAAGTTGTATACGATTGACGAGGAATTTGGGGGCTGGGCTGAGGCACAACCGAAGCATTTTAATGACGGAGGCATATTCACGCAGATTTATGCGCCTAAATAACCGACCGTAATAAACGGAGGCGCGTCTCTATATTTTGCAGTAGGGATGCATTAGGAAAGGATGAAGATTGATGCACAGTACCACGACAAAGCGCGGGGTGTTGCCCGGCTTCGGATTGACTATGGGCTACAGCGTTCTTTATCTCAGTCTGGTGGTATTGATACCACTGTCTGCGTTGCTGTTAAATTCAACGGGACTTACTTGGAGCAAGTTTTGGGATGTTGCAACGGATCCGCGAGTACTTGCTTCATTTAAAGTTAGCTTCTTAACCGCTGCAGCGGCAGGACTAATTGACGTAGTACTTGGTCTGCTACTCGCTTGGGTGCTGGTGAGATATGATTTTCCGGGGAAAAGTATCTTTGATGCCATGATCGATCTTCCATTTGCGCTTCCTACTGCAGTTGCGGGGGTAGCACTAACGGCGATTTATTCCCCTAATGGTTGGATTGGTTCACTGTTTGAACCACTTGGGATACGAATCGCCTTCTCACCGATAGGGATTACGCTCGCACTTATGTTTATCGGTATTCCGTTTGTCGTCCGCACGGTACAGCCCGTGTTGCAGGAGCTAGATGCAGAAGTGGAGGAAGCAGCGGCGACACTAGGTTCAAGTCGGTATCGCACCTTCCGTAAGGTAGTGTTGCCTGAATTGTTGCCACCTCTTATGACGGGTTTTGCACTAGCCTTCGCACGTGGAATTGGGGAGTATGGCTCGGTCGTCTTCATCTCCGGTAACATGCCGATGAGAACGGAGATTGCTCCGCTACTTATTATGTCGAAGCTCGAACAGTTCGACTATGCTGGAGCAACCGCCGTGGCCTTACTGCTGCTGCTGATCTCGTTCGCGTTGCTGTTGCTTATAAATTCACTGCAACGCCGCGTCCGCAAGACGGCACGTTAACCTGGATATGACGATGAACGGAGGATAAAGAAAATGGCCGGTTCTGTACCTTTAGCTTCAAATAAACCTTCCACGGTAAGAAAACGAGTGGCGAATGAATCGGTTGCTGTGAAGTGGACACTGATCGGGGCTGCTGTGTTAGTTATGCTCTGGTTAATTGTATTACCACTTACGATCGTATTGGCTGAAGCCCTGAAAAAGGGCTGGGGAGTATACGTGGAGGCTATTACTAATCCCGATGCATTGTCTGCGTTACGGTTGACCCTTCTAGTTGCTCTCATCACAGTACCGCTGAATACGATATTTGGCGTGGTAGCAGCTTGGGCGATTACGAAGTTTAAGTTTCGGGGTAAAGGGATACTCGTTACGTTAATCGATTTGCCCTTTGCGGTGTCACCTGTAATCGGTGGGCTAATTTATGTACTCGTCTATGGGGCACATGGTTGGTTCGGTCCCTGGTTACAGGAGCATGATATAAAAATAATCTTTGCACTTCCTGGAATTATTCTGGCCACATTATTTGTTACGTTTCCGTTCGTAGCTAGGGAGTTAATCCCGTTGATGGAGGATCAGGGTCAGCAAGAGGAAGAGGCGGCTGTTACACTTGGTGCCCGGGGATTTAGGGTTTTCTGGAAAGTAACGTTGCCTAATATTAAATGGGGTCTATTGTACGGAATTATTCTTTGTAATGCTAGAGCCATGGGTGAATTTGGAGCTGTGTCTGTTGTATCGGGTCATATTCGGGGAGAGACCAACACGCTTCCACTGCATGTAGAAATTTTGTATAACGAGTACCAGTTCTCCGCGTCCTTTGCGGTATCTTCGCTGCTGTTGCTGTTAGCGCTTGTTACCTTATTGTTGAAGAACTGGTTTACTCGTAAGAGTCATCATTAAGATTTGTTTTGACTTGAATCGCCAGAGGAGAAAGGAGATTGCATGATGTCAAAACCATTACAGGTCGATAACGTGTGGCTAGAGCGGATCGCAGGAATGCTGAATGAAATGGAATTCGGATCGTTAAATATCATCGTTCATGAAGGGCAAATTGTTCAGGTGGAACGTACAGAACGGAAACGATATGAACTGGGTCAATCCGGGGGCGTCAAGTCATCTGGTGGACCACGGAATGTCGTCAAGCCTCTGCGCGAATCAGGAACGAGATAGAGAATGAACCTAAACAGAAAACCCCGATATCCGGTTACGCCTGGGCTATGGAGCCTGGTGTTCACGGAAATCGGGGTTTTTGTAAAGATGGCTTCGTTTAATTAGTTGAACTTTCTGACTCCGGATCTGTAGGCAGGTCTCCTGTTGCTCTTCCAGTTGATTCGTTGTTCATCTGATCATAGTGGCCTGCAAAGGGGCGCGATCTCCGTGGTTTATTCCCTGCTAGCAGAAAGCCTACAAAGAAGAGTAGCGCCTGGGCTCCAAGGATGTACGGGGATAAATCTAGACTAATCCAATGAATCAAACTGATGAGGGCGATAAAGATAGATAGGGCTTGAAGTAATGCTGCCCCTTCCACTTTTCTACGGCCACCCATTAGTGCGGGATAGAGTAGCAGCAGAGAGAAGATGACGGACACAAAGCATGTCCAGTTATTTAGCAGTATTCGTCCCTCTATCGTTGTTCCGACACTGAGATCTATGATGAGTTTGAATAGCCAACCAAAACAGAATAGTAGGGCCGATGCGAATAGAAAAGGTAGTATAGGACGTACTTGCTGCCATAGAGACTGCCCCCAGCTGGGGCGTTCAATCCCACTAAGCAGATTCTCGCGTTCTTCAATTAAGCGCTCGCTTTCTCTCTCCAACGTCTTTTGAAGCAGAGGGAGGCGAGCAGGGTCTTGATCATTGATATAAGCTCCGATTTGCACTAGCAGATCAGCAGTTATGTAAGGAGCAGCTCTACAGGCAAGTAGTCTGTCGCTTAATAGTTCTTCTTCGTAAGAAGCGGTCTCCAATTTATGAACCTTGCGCATCAACGGTCCTGCGGCAGCGGAGAACAGTTCTAAGCTAATTCTGAGATGATCTAACCTGGAGCGTTCCTTGCGCGCCATCTTGCGCTCCGATACACCATATAATCCAAGAAATAGAGCAAGTGCAAGGAAGGAGGCTAAAGCTGTCCTCTCGTGTTGCTGAAGCCAGGTTATCCATTCCGAAAGTGACACACTGATCACCCTTTCGATTTTCCTTTCTCCACTATTACATACGTTTGGGGCGTATTTCAAGACTCTACGATGAAATGAGGTCAAGAGATTGCAGAAATAGGGTGATAAACGGTGAATATATATGAAAGTTTGTATATGTAAGCAGTTTCCTACGAGATTGACAGGTAATTAAAATATTGATAGCATCATTTTTAAATAAAATGAAGGGTTCAGAATCAAAATCAATGCTAGACTACTTAAAATAGTGAGGGATTAACCCACTATCTGCATACTATCTGAACCGCCGTGCGTTGTCGCAAAGCATAGTGTATGGAAATGAGCCTAGAAGGTGGATGATCCGAGTCCAGATGGTGGACACCATGTAGGGTAAGCGGACACTGTGTACGCTAATTACTCAAAAACGCCCCGAAATTCAGATTTGGCGGACATGGGTTCCGTTATTGACCTAAATTGAGGATAAATCAGCACTATATCGACGAATAACGGATCCTATGTCCGTTACTACTTCTATATTGATGCTTTTGAGCGAAATAAGGTATCTCATGTCCGTCTAGCTACTTAGGCTTATGCCACTTGTTTTTATCCGGTACCTAAGATACCCAAGGGACTATGTATGGTTGTCGGAGGGATATTAAGTACATTAATTACTCATAAACAAACGCCGCAAAGTTCACATTAGGATTATACAACATTAAAAAGGAGTGTCATCATGGCAAAAGCTACGATAATAAATGGTAGTCCAACACCGGGCTCACGATTGACTGCCGTAATTTCTTTAGCGGAAGAGTTGCTGATTAAAGAGGGCTTTGAAGTACAACACGTCAATGTGGGTGAACTTCCACCAGGAGATCTGATACATACTAAATTCGAGAGCGAAGCCATCGTCAAGGCGAATGCCTTGGTAGCCGGGGCTGATGCGGTCATTGTGGCTAGTCCAGTATATAAGGCTTCATACACAGGGGTCTTGAAGACATTTCTAGATCTCGTTCCGGAAAAAGGCTTGGCGGGGAAAGTGATTTTACCGCTCTTCATCGGGGGGAGTCTCGCGCATCTGCTCGCAATAGACTATTCTCTCAAACCCGTGTTGTCTGTACTGGGTGCAAGGCATATCTTGGGAGGTGTCTATACTGTAGACTCTCAAGTGGTCCGAACTGAAGAGGGTGGTTTTGAAATTACGGAGGAGCTAGTAGGAAGAGTTAAAGATAATGTGAAAGAATTAGCGGAGGAAACAAAGATTCGTATTCACTATGCTTCATTATCTGAATAGTAAATTGCCGCGTTGTTGTTGCACCGGGTCAGCACACTTTGGAGTATATCCAAAGAAAATGATCCGGTTTATTATTATTTGCTAACGGTTGGAATTGGAATGGACGAATAGTACAATGAAAGCAGATGAATTTTAAAACCATAGGGGGCGCAACAATGCTGAAATTAGTGTTTTTTGTTGGGGTTGCGGGAACTGGGAAGACGACAGTCGCTCGGGGACTTGCTGAACGTATGCAGGCTACTTTTCTAGACCGTGATACAGTAGGCGGTAGATTTGTTGAGAAGATGTTGGAGATGAACGGACTGGATGTAAATGACCGCGATTCTGATTTTTATAAGAAACACCTCCGTGATTTGGAGTATGATACGACGAAAGACATCTGTATCGAGAATCTGGCGGCAGGGCAAAACGTATTTATGATTTCACCTTTTACAGCAGAGTTGAAAAATAAGGCATGGATCGAAGAGGTCATTTCAGCGGCGGGCCTAACAAAGCAAGAAGTAGATGTTAAGGTAATAGCCGTTACTCTTAGCGACATGGAGACACAGCGCAAACGGATTATTGATAGACAAACCGAACGTGACACGTACAAGCTAGAGCATTGGGATGACTTTAAGCAACGCGTTCAATTTGTACCGGACATTAACTGGGATATTTCTTCCACTTCGATTCTTGTTTTCGATAATAGCGGAGAACTGACAGAAGAGAAGATTAACAGCGTGTATCAGTTTGTGAATGGTTCAGATAGTAGTGTGTCCTGAAACATGTACTAAGATCGAGCTACTTGAAGAACATATGATAGATAAATATTAGCCTATACTATTCAAAATGACGCATAAACTGGATTCAGTGAATGCGTTATTTTTTTGTGTTTAGTGTAATAATAGGCTAAGCTAATCTGATACTAGAGGGAGTGTGCTCGCCCAATTTGCTGAGACCTTTGAACAAGAACAGAACTGATTTTGATGGAGGATTTCGTGGATAATAATAATCGTAATGAAATACTTCTCGTTGAAGATGATGATAACATAAGACGGTTTATAACGATTCATTTAACAAGTAATGGATTTGTGGTAAATGAGGCTGCATTAGGAGCAGAAGCGTTACTGAGCTTCGAATTGAGCAGGCCTGATATAGTTGTTCTGGACATTATGCTACCTGATGCCGATGGGTTTGAGATCTGCCGAAAGCTAAGGGAAAGGGAACCAGCGATTATCATCGTTTTCTTAACTGCACGTGGACAAGATCTGGATAAGATCAAAGGACTTGAAATCGGCGCTGACGATTATATTGTTAAACCGTTTAATCCACTAGAGCTTGTAGCAAGAATCAAAGCGATATTGCGTCGTACAGATATCGCTCTACAACCGCAAAGACTAGTACTTCAATCAGGTCCAATTCGGATGGATCTGAATTCGAATAAGGTGTTTAAGTGTGACGATTGTATTGAATTAACGCCGAAGGAATTCCACATGATAAAAACTTTTTTAGAACATCCCAACACAGCATTATCCAGGAATGAATTATTGAACCTCGTATGGGGAGAGGACTTCATTGGAGATCCTAAAACAGTAGATGTTCATGTACGAAAGTTAAGAGAGAAGATTGAAGATGATAGCTCGAATCCTTATTGGATCGAGACGGTATGGGGGTTAGGTTACCGCTTTAGGGAGGACGACTGAAGAAATGGGAATTCAGAAAAGATTAGTAGGAAGTTATGTGACGGTCATCACCATCACAGTATTTATTCTTGAGATTTTTCTCATTATTTCGGTGAGATATTATTATTTACATAATGTAGAGCGAGCCCTTTGGAACCAGGCGGAATTATCAGCTTCCTTTTTTCAACAATATTTTACGGGTGAAGATTTGGAGAAACAATCAGATCGATTGTTGAAAGGATTTGCCCACAATTCCGAGGCACAAGTGCAGATCATTCTTCCATCGGGGCGACTTCTGCAAGACTCTAGCGGACTTCCGGGCAACAACACTATGGCCGAGTATACGGATGTCCAAGAGGCTATCATTGGGCAACCCAGTACCTGGAAAGGTAAGGTTGCCTCAACTCGAGGAGACATATTAGCGGTATCTTTTCCCTTACAAACCAATGGCATTACCGTAGGGGTAGTCAGGTTTGTTACTTCCTTAACGGAAACGTTAAATACCATTAATAGAATTGCCGCCATTCTAATCGGTGTTGGTTTACTTGTTATTGCGATAGTTACTGTCCTCGGATTATTGCTATCATGGACAATTACGAGATCTATTAGGGACCTTAAACGGGCAGCAGATCGAATGACGGAGGGAGACTTCAGCATTAAGGTTCGTAAGCGCTACCAGGATGAGCTAGGTTCTCTCGCCGATACGTTAAATATGATGGCAAATAGAATTTTGAAGAGTGAACAACTTAAAAATGATTTTATTTCCTCTGTATCGCATGAACTGCGTACCCCATTAACGTCGATTAAAGGCTGGATTATTACGATGAAATCGAATGGAGCGGACAACAAGCCTCTACTTCTTGAGGGACTTGAGATTATTGATTCGGAAAGTGACAGGTTAGCACATATGGTAGATGAACTATTAGATTTCTCTAAAATGGATAACGGAAGAATTGTCATGCACTTCGGACCTGTTCATCTACCAGAATTACTTGATCATATTGGTAGACAACTTGCCCCAAGGGCTACTCGGCAAGGAATTTCATTCGAAATTGAAATGGATAAGAATATTCCAGTTATTCAAGCTGACGAGAATCGTATGAAGCAAGTATTTATTAATATTATTGATAATTCACTTAAATTTACTGCCCCTTTTGGTCGAATTGTTGTTCAAGCCCATACTCCTCCGGGACAGATTGTTATTACTATTGAGGATACAGGTTCAGGAATTGCAGAGGGGGATTTAGAGTATGTGCTGCAAAAGTTCTACAAAGCAAATCAAAATGCTTCTGGCAGTGGTTTGGGTCTTTCTATATCCGCTCAAATCATCAAGCTACACTATGGAGAATTACGTATAACTAGTGAGATGGGAAGGGGAACGAAGGTATCTATCTATCTTCCGACAGAAGAAAAACGAAATTTAACTATTTCATAACCACTTTGTACGCTTCCAAAGATAGAATAGTACTTAATCGTGATAAGCGAGGAGTAGGATATCAGAATGTTCAACAAGCTCTTTAGAGTAGGGATCATGCTGATTACGTTAGTGTTGATTGGAGGATGTGGGATTCCCGTGACTCCCATCGATATGATTAAGCCTCCAATAGCTGAGGGGAGTATTCAGCGAGATAAAATAAGCATTGAACTTATTAATTTGCTTCCTGTCGAAGTTCAATTGATTGCTCCCCTGCAAGGAAGGGAGAGCAATGACATCTCATTTGGAGATATGGATGGAGACGGTATCAATGAGGCTGTCGTGGTGTATGAAGAAAACAAAGCTACAGGTAAGATGCTAAAAGCGGCATTGTTCAAGCAACATAATGAGAAGTGGCGAATTATTTCTCAAGTTGAGGGTTTTGGTTACGGCTTAGAGTATGCTGGATTTCCAGATCTCGATCATGATGGTCGATCCGAGCTTGTGCTAGGCTGGTCATTGGGGGAGGCTGGAGGTGGCCTGGATGTATATGGGTTTAGCGGTGATGAATTGAAGCTGTTGTCTAGGGAAGATTACCACGGCCAGCTCGATCTTGAGTAATCATCCGTAAGGATTATGGTTATAGAGATGGAGGTGTCCCATGATTTGAGCGGTAATATAAGAGGCCGCCCTGATTTTCTCCTGCTTTTTTTGACTATTTTACTTGTAGGTAGTGGATTGATTATGATTTTTAGCGCCAGCTCTCACTTGGCGTTGATACAACACGATAATCCGTGGCATTACGTCATGAAACAAGGCGTGTTTGCACTCATCGGATTATTTGTGATGTTCACTTTTATGGGTATTCCATTTACATGGTGGAAGAGGGCTGCGCCAATTCTCCTGCTCTTCTCATTATTGGCGCTCACCCTGGTATTAATTGGGGGAACGAGCATAAATGGAGCTAGACGTTGGTTTTTTCTAGGTGCTTTTAATTTTCAGCCGGCTGAGTTTACTAAGTTATCCATCATCGTATATCTGTCCGCAGTAATTAGTAAAAAGGGTGAACGTATCCGGGAATTTCGGAAAGGGCTACTTCCGATTTTGGCGATTGTAGTTATCATTCTGCTGCTTGTCATGAAACAGCCAGACTTCGGCACGATGTTAATCTTGCTCTTTATTGCTGCAACGATCTTACTGATCGGTGGTACTGACCTCCGTCATCTTGTCATTTTTAGTATGGGACTCATCCCTATCATTGTTTATTTTGCGGTCAGTAAGAGTTATCGTCTCCAGCGACTCACCTCGTTTCTAAATCCGCTGGATAGTCCCCAAGGCTCAGGGTATCAACTTATTCAGTCACTGTATGCATTAGGACATGGAGGTCTTACGGGGGTAGGAATTGGACAAAGTGTGCAAAAATTATTTTATCTACCGGAGGCACATACCGATTTTATCTTTGCTGTGATTGGTGAGGAATTAGGATTTGTAGGTACATCTCTGCTCATCTTCGTGTTCTTCCTGTTTATCTGGCGTGGGTTTATGGCTGCGATAAGCAGTTATGATCCATTCGGTATCATGTTAGGAATAGGCGTCATTATGATGATATTCATTCAATTCTTGTTGAATGCTGGAGCTGTAACCGGCATCTTACCGATTACGGGAGTACCGCTTCCTTTTATTAGTTATGGAGGTTCTTCGCTAGTGTTGTGTTTAGCGAGTACCGGTATTCTGCTCAGTATTTCAAGGGATAACAATCGAAGACGTCAAGAAGCCACCAGAATTCAACAAAATAGAGGTTCTTAAATGATTATCATCCGTAAAATCGCAAAGTTGGATAAACTCGTGTTATTCATTGTGTTGTGTCTAATTACAATAGGTACCATTGCTATTTATGGAGCCACAACGGAGACAAAATTAGAAGGTCTCCACAGGACAAATTTATACCTATTCGGTGCATTTTGCATTCCAATGCTTTTTCTCGCACTGTTCGATTATCAAATTCTGTTAGGTAAGCTTGCCTACCTTTTCTATGGAATTGGCATTGGAATGCTGGTGCTTGTCAAGTTTACCGGAGAGCATATTAACGGTGCAGTTCGTTGGCTAAGTATTGGACATTTCCAGCTACAGCCGTCTGAAATAGCTAAAATCTGTACAGTGCTGCTGGTTGCTCATGTACTTAGTAAGCGAGAGGGAGAGAAGCTCCGTCTTTTACAAGATTTAATACCGATTTGCATTATTTTTATGATCCCTATTCTCTTAATCATGCAACAGCCAGATTTAGGTACTGCTCTTGTCTTTGTGGGCGTACTGCTGAGTATGCTGTGGATGGGGAATATCCGTTCACTATACATGATACTGTTCATCAGTATTATGGCTGTTATGATTGGCACCATATTGTGGTTGTACTATGCCAACTTTGAACTATTATCCAAGGTTACAGAACCTCATCAATTATCCAGAATTCAGACTTTCCTTGATCCAACTAGTGACCCCGATAAATCATGGCATGTGAAAAACGCGATCATTGCGATTGGTTCTGGAGGAATGACCGGAAGTGACGGATTTTTTTTGCGTAAAGGATATATTCCCTATGCCTATTCCGACTCGATTTATGTGGTCATAGGCGAGAAATATGGTTTTATGGGTTCAGCAGTGCTGTTATTACTATTTTTTCTGCTTGTGTATCGTATGGTTCAAATCGTTATGGATAGTAGAGAACTTGCCGGATCGTACCTTGTTATTGGGCTTATGGGGATGTTCATCTTTCAAATTTTCGTTAATATTGGCATGCATATAGGTCTGGTACCACTGACGGGTATTTCGTTACCGTTTATAAGTTATGGGGGGAGCTCCCTACTTAGCAATATGATTGCAATTGGATTGGTGTTGAGTGTTAACGTCCATAAAGACGAGATTCATTATATATAAAAAAGGGAAAATCGGACTTTTCCGTAAACATAGAAAGAAGGTTTTTACATTTGGATATATCTCATGTGGATTATCTCGTATTTCAGTTCATCAATCATGGGGCCGTAACATTCTCAGCATTAAATCCATTTATGAAATTGTTGTCAGAGAGAGCTGAATATCTGTTTTACCTCGGTATTATAGTATATTGGTTTACTCGCATTCATAGGCACAGGGAAATGGCGATCATAGCACTCTTGTCAGCTTGCGTTGGATTTAGTGCAGGTAGTATGATTTCTCACTTTTTCTATAGGGACCGACCGTTTGTTCAACATGCGGTTAATCAACTCATTGAACATGCGGCTAATGCTTCCTTTCCAAGCGATCATTCAATAGGGGCGTTTGTCATCGCAACATCAATATGGTTATTTCGTAAGAAAGACGGAGCCGTATGGCTTGTATTAGCCGGGTTGATTTCATTTTCAAGAGTTTGGAATGGAGTTCATTATCCTTCCGATATCATGGCGGGGGCACTATTAGGAGTAGTCAGTGCATTCTTAATGTATCAAATGTTTAAACGATGGTCTGTACTTCATCAATGTGTCAACACCGGGATTCAGCTATATGAAAAAATAGAGGACAAGATTTGGGAAAGACATAAAAAAGATCAGTAGTCCAATCTCTAATAGCTTAGATATAAATGTAATGGAGTGGAGGAAATTATGCCAGTCAAACCCAAGAGAATAGCTATTCGTAAAGTTTTTCTGATCATGTCTCTTGTCATAGTTGCTCTCATCATCGGAGTTGGAATCTATGGCGGGTACATATATTACAAGGCGGATTCTGCCATTCAGCGTATAGCTGCTCCACCTAGTCTTCAACATAAGGATCCCTTAGTCGAGAATTCGCCCGATGATGAGGAGAAGAAGCTGACCCCACCGCTGATTATGCTTCTGGCAGGAATTGATAGTCGGGATGGAGGTGCAGGCTTGTTGAATACAGATGTCCTTATGCTGATAAGCTTTAATCCGCAAACACATTCCGCCAGTCTATTATCGCTGCCGCGTGATTTGCTACTCAAACCTAAATCATTACCTTCGCGTAAAGCAAATTTTTATTATGCTTATTACTCAATAAAGGATAAGTCAACGGCCATTCACAACACAAAGCATTTGTTTGGCGATTTGTTGGGGCTTCCAATTGATTATATGGTTGTGGTGAACTTTGACGCCTTACGCCAAACGGTAGATACGCTTGGTGGTCTTGAAATCGATGTTGATATGGATATGAAATATAACGATTCTGCAGATGGGACTCATATCGATTTGAAAAAGGGATTGCATAGACTTGACGGAAAACAAGTACTGGACTTCGTGCGGTATCGTAAATCGAATCAAGGGACTGGGGAATCCTCTGATTTCGCGCGCAACGATCGTCAGCAGCAAGTGATCAAGCAAATCATAGAGAAGTTGGGGGCATTCCAACAAATATCCCAATGGGGAAAAGTAATAGATATCATTGGCGAAAATGTGAAGTCAGATATTCCTCAATCCGAACTTAATCAATGGATTTTCAACTTCTCCAAAATCAAACCGGATCATATTCGTTCATTACATTTAGAATCCCAATGGAAAAGCCCTTATGTTTACGTAGAAAAAGAGGGTTTGATAGACGCATTAGTCGCTCTACGAGATGAAGCAGGTATCAGTTCAGAGAGCCCGATCAATCTTGAAGGCGTTGGAACGATGGATAAATAAATGTAAGCAACGTTAAGGATGTTACCCTCATTGTTAAAGGACTATTTGCTGAGTGGACATCATAATGAAGAAAAGCTTGATATTTAAGCTTTTCTTTTTTTTTGTGAAAAGAACTTAAAAGAATAAAAATTCTTAGGCCAGTTCAACCGATTAAACCTAGCTTTTTTTTGTACAGCATTTTTATGTGATACACTAGCTAATAAGTGTAAGTACGGAATAGAGATCAGTTTGGGTAACTATCGATAGGGGGATCGGAATGGCATTTGTGACGATTAAGGATGAGTACAAAAGATATAAAATGGGTGATACAACGATTGTTGCTAACGACGGGATTAATTTTGAGATTGAGCGCGGTGAATTTGCAATTATTGTTGGCCCCAGTGGTGCGGGGAAGTCAACGGTACTGAATATATTGGGTGGGATGGATACTTCGGATGAAGGTCAGGTTCTGGTCGATGGGATAGATATTGCACGCTTTAGTAACAAGGAATTAATCGGGTACCGCCGGAATGATGTTGGTTTTGTGTTTCAATTTTACAATTTGGTACCGAACCTAACAACGAAAGAAAATGTGGAACTTGCCTCACAAATTTCTCCTCATGCCTTGGATGCGGAACAGGTGCTTAGGGACGTGGGACTAGGAGATCGCCTTAATAACTTCCCGGCACAACTATCAGGGGGGGAACAGCAGCGGGTAGCCATTGCCAGAGCGCTTGCCAAACAACCTAAGCTTCTACTCTGTGATGAGCCAACGGGTGCCTTGGACTATAACACGGGTAAACAAGTTCTGAAGTTACTACAAGACACTTGCCGTAATACAGGGACTACCGTGATTGTAATTACCCACAATTCGGCGTTAACACCGATGGCAGACCGGGTAATCGAGATTAACAACGCCAAGGTTCGTAAAATGGTGATTAATCCGAGTCCAGTATCCGTTGATGATATCGAGTGGTAAGGGGTTATGACATTGAAGAAAAAGGCACTTTGGACTGATATATTTCGGGAGATTTGGCGTACCAAAGCAAGATTTTTATCTATTTTCGCTATTATAGCGCTTGGCATTGGTTTCTTTGCGGGTATCAAAGCGACGGGTCCGGATATGCTGGACACAGCAGACCATTATTTTAAACAGCATGATTTGTTGGACTTGAAGGTTGTTTCGTCTTATGGATTAACGGAAGACAATATTGCAATATTAGAGCAGGCAACCGAGGTAAGAGTTGTTCAGCCAGGGTATAGTGCAGATGTATTCTTAGGCGACACCGGACTGATTGCCAAAGTCTCCTCCTACAATAATGAAGATACGTTGAACCGGGTTAAGGTGACTTCAGGCAGACTACCCGAGCACTCCGGTGAAATCGCAATTGATGATAATTTCGTCATGAACAAACATTTCAAGTTGGGGGATACCGTTACTTTTACAAATCCGGACCCGGATATCGACTTGGGAGATACTTTCAATACGGTCAGCTATAAAGTGGTAGGTATAGTCAAGAGTCCACAATATATTGAATCCCTTACTCGTGGAATCAGCCGTATTGGTAAAGGAACAACGGATGCATTCGTCCTTATTCCGGAAGAGGACTTCAACTTATCTGTATATACAGAAGCTTATGTAAGCTTTAAAGATACGGTAGACCAGACCGCCTATACTTCTACTTATGATGATCTTGTAGAGAAACATAAGATAGCATTGGAGCAAGCTTTAAGCGGGCAGCCTGATGTACGTTTAGCGGAGGTGCGTTCTGAGGGACAAGAGAAGCTGGATGAAGCGCAGGCTAAGATTAAAGATGGCAGAGAGAAGTTAGCTGAAGCCGAGAAAGAGTTGGCAGATGCAAAAACCAAGCTGGATGAAGGTCAAAAAAGCTACGACGATGGTGCATTAAAGCTAGAAACTGAAATTGCTAAAGGACAGGCGAAGCTAGATGCGGCCGCCAAAGAAATAGCAATAGGTAAGGCTGAACTTGAGAAAAATCGAAAATCGCTGAAAGAGGGACAGACCCAGCTGAAGGCGGGTCAAGTTGCCTTGGATGCACAAAAGAAAAGTGCCGAGCCTCGGATTGAACAAGGGAAAAAGTTGGCCCAGTCATTAACTGGGGTCATGAGTTTACCACCGGATAGTATCCCAGCAGAGCAGAAGCAACCTCTAATCACAGGTGCAGAAGCGGCGGATGCTCAGTTAGGCAAGGCTGTGGCGGGATTCTTCAATGGTAACGTTGATGTAGAGACGTTGCGAGGGGCTATCACCTCTTTTGAACAAGGCCTAACTCAAGGTGAGCAGCAGCTTAAGTCTGCTCAAGATGAAATCGACTCGAAGCAGAAGGTAATAGATGAAGGTCTGAAACAACTTGCCGCAGCAGAGCGGAAGTTGGCTCAAGGAGAAGCGGATTACGCCGCGGGTATCTCCAAGCTTGGGAAGAGCAAACAAGAAGGAGAAGAAAGTCTTGCCAAAGCCAAGGTAGAGCTAGATCAAGGGCTGGCCGATTATAATGCAGGCTTGGCAACTTATAAAGAAGAGAAAGAAAAAGCTGATCAGGACATAAAGGATGGAGAGCATGATATCTCGGAAGGTCAGCAAAAGTTAGATGAACTGGAGTTGCCGAAATACTATGTGCTTGACCGCAGTAGTAATCCCGGATATACCGAGTTTAGTGATAATGCGGACAGATTAGCTTCGATCGCGACAGCCTTTCCCGTTTTCTTCTTCCTCATCGCCGCCTTGGTCAGTTTGACAACGATGACGCGAATGGTAGAAGAGCATCGGTTGCAGATTGGTACATTAAAAGCGCTTGGTTATGGCAATGGCGATATTATGAAGAAGTTCCTGGTTTATGGAACTCTAGCGAGCCTTGCCGCAGCTGTTGTGGGGCTGGCTGTCGGGTTTACTATTTTCCCGAATATCATATTTAATGCATATGGGGCTTTATATAACCTACCTAAAGTCCGAATTAGCTATTATGCAAGTTATAGTATCTTGTCCGTCCTTGTTGCACTGCTCTGTACAACGATGACGGCTGTGATTGTTACTAGAGTTGAGCTTCGCAGTAATGCTTCCGCACTTATGCGGCCCAAAGCTCCAAAGAGCGGGCAACGGATATTACTCGAACGCTTTACCTTGATATGGAGAAACTTAGGTTTCATTGGCAAGGTGACAGCGCGTAATCTGTTCCGTTATAAGCAACGCATGTTTATGACTGTGTTTGGAGTTGCAGGTTGTACGGCATTGATCCTGACCGGGTTTGGATTGAAGGATTCTATTGCTGATATTGCTGGGCTACAGTATGGCCAAATCATGAAATACAACGCTTTGGTGGCATTTAATGACGATAGTAATAACAGTACGCAGAAGAAGTTGAAATATGACGAGCTGATTGCTGGAGTTCCAGACATTACAGGAACGCTAAATGTGGCGCAGGATAAAATGACGACAGTAGCCAAAGGGGTCAACAACCAGGAGGTGACGCTGTTCGTTCCTGAATCGACAGATCAGTTTGATGATTTTGTAATGCTGCAGGAGCGAGTGTCTGGCGAGAGGAAACAACTGACTCAACAAGGTGTAATCGTTACAGAGAAGCTTGCTAAGCTGTACGATCTGGAGGCAGGAAGTAAGTTAACGCTACAAAATAAAGACAATGAGCTTTTTGAGGTCAACGTAGAGGGAATAACCGAGAACTATTCTATGCACTATATTTATATGTTACCAACATATTATGAAGAAACATTTGGTAAGATACCTACGTACAACACTCAACTGCTTACTTATAGTGAAGTAAATCAGCCTTGGGAGGATGCCTTAGCTGAGAAGTTAACTAACAATGAGCGGGTAGCGCTTGTGAGTTTCTCTAGCCGTGCGGGAGGCGCCTTTGGTGATACGATGGAAAGTATGGATGTTGTTGTACTTGTTCTGATTATTTCAGCCGCAGCCTTAGCGTTTGTAGTGTTATATAATCTGACCAATATTAATGTGTCTGAGCGGATTCGGGAGCTATCGACAATTAAAGTGTTAGGCTTCTATGACAAGGAAGTAACGATGTATATATATCGTGAGAATATTATCCTAAGCTTCCTTGGGATCATTGCAGGGTGTTTCCTGGGTATACTGTTGCACGGTTTTGTACTCGAGACTGCAGCGGTTGATATGATGATGTTCAGTCCAACTATTCAATGGCAGAGCTATGGTTATGCTGCCTTACTAACTTTGCTATTCTCCGGAATTGTTATGCTATCTATGCACTTCAAGCTGAAGCATATCGATATGATTGAAGCTTTGAAATCCGTTGAATAGGCTTAACCGGAGGAATACTAATGGCAATGATCTTATCTTTTCTGAAAAAATACCGGATTGCCGCGCTTTCTGCATTATGTATGATGCTAATCGAGCTATCCGTAGAATTGATTCAACCGCTGCTTATTTCCAAAATCATCGATAATGGGATTCGTGAGGAAAACTTATCTGTAGTTTGGTTATGGGGCGGAGTACTAGTGGGGAGCGCGATCCTTGCCTTTGGGGCGGGGATTGCTAGCTCCTTCTTTGCGTCACATGCAAGTCAGGGATTCGGCTATGATCTGCGAGATAAACTATATGATAAGGTGCAATCTTTCTCTTATAGCGTATTTAACAAGTTTGAGACATCGTCCCTCATTACCCGTCTGACTGGAGATATTACACAGCTTCAGGATATGGTGTTCATGAGTCTACGTTTTGCCACGCGTGTACCGCTTGTGGTATTTGGTAGTATGATTATGGCCTTGTTTGTTAATGTGAAACTCGGTCTGCTGTTAACTGTAACGGTTCCTATACTATTTATATTCGTCATTTGGATGATGAAGTTAGCTTCTCGTTTATTCAAGAAGGTGCAGCAGCGAATGGATGCAGTTAATGGGGTCATTCAGGAGAATCTGACTGGGATGCGGTTGATCCGTGTCTTCGTGCGAATGGGCCATGAGATCAAGCGATTTGAGAAGCACAGTAAGGAATTAATGAAAGCTACAGTGTCTGCCATTCGATTAACTGAGACAATGATGCCATTTGTTCTGCTCATGATGAATGGCGGAGTTATAGCGATATTATGGTTCGGACGTAAGGATATTGCGGCTGGACAAGCGACACTTGGAGAGGTGGTCGCAGTATTGAATTATACACTTCGCACACTGGGAGCTTTATCCGCACTCTCGTGGATTATGACCTCCTACTCCCGGGCTTCCGCTTCAAAGGATCGGGTTCAAGAAGTATTTATGATGGAAGATGCGGTTCAGGTAGATGAGCATTCTGATAAACAGCTAGCTCAGGGAAATCGTCATGATTCCGTGGATGGAAAACTTGAGTTCGAGAAGGTTGGTTTCCGGTACCCTGAAAGTGATATTAGTGTACTAGAGGATATCTCTTTTACAGCATTACCGGGCCAACGGATTGCTATTATGGGTGCTACTGGGTCGGGAAAATCATCACTCATTAGGCTTATTCCCCGTCTATATGAGCCGACTAGCGGTATCATTCGAATCGATGGAACCGATATACGTCAGATTCCTAGCACGCAGCTTCGTGGTGCAATCGGTTATGTTCCACAAGAAGTGATGCTGTTTACAGGCACAATCAGGGAGAACATCGCCTGGGGACGAGAGGGTGCTAGCCTAGAACAGATTCAAGAGGCCGCGAAACGGGCTCAAATTCACGAGACGATCGAATCATTGACCCATGGCTATGACACTTTGCTAGGTCAGCGTGGGGTCAATCTGTCCGGCGGGCAAAAGCAACGCCTGTCCATTGCCAGGGCACTTGTCCGGCAGCCTTCTATTCTTATATTGGATGACTGCACCAGTGCCCTAGACGTGCGCACTGAAGCTGCGTTGCTGAACGCGCTGACGGAATTGTCTTGTACGACATTTCTGATTACTCAAAAAATCAGCTCTACTACAGCAGCCGATCTCATTCTGCTACTTGATGAAGGTTGTCTACTTGCTAGTGGCAGACACGAAGAGTTATTAATCAACTCCACATTATATCGGAAAATCTATGAATCTCAGAATAGAAAGGGGGAGGAACCGGGATATGTTCAAGACCTTCACCGAACCTTTCAGACATGAATTTCCTAAGCTAGATCGCCAGCAAACCAGCTCGAATGGGCGGAAACCAAAGGCAAGGGCCAAGGACTGGTCTGGAACACTCGGACGAATCTGGAGATATCTGGCCCTCCGTAAAGCGAAGCTAACGCTAGTGCTACTCATGGTTCTCTGCAGCTCTGCACTAGCGCTACTGGGACCTTATCTAGTTGGAGTAGCAGTTGATGACTTCTTAGAAGGCGGCGAGGGAACGGCTTGGATTTTATTTCTAGCAGGCTTAGGGCTATCGTATGTAGGCTTCTCTCTGACTTCATGGCTGCAAAATATATGGATGATCGAGATTTCTCAAGAGACGGTATACCGGATGAGACTAGACTTGTTCCGTCATCTCCATCAGCTACCGATTCCTTTCTACGGTAAGAGACAACAGGGCGAGATTATGAGCCGATTAACCAATGATATTGAGAATGTTAGCTCTACCCTGAATAGCTCAGCGATTCAGATCTTCTCCAGTGTCCTTACATTGGTCGGGACGTTGATTGTTATGTTGTATCTAAGTCCATTGTTAACGCTATTAACATTTCTCATTGTGCCGCTTATGGCGCTCGGAATGCGCTGGATATCACGGCGAACGGGCCCACTATTCAAGCAACGTCAGAAGAACCTAGGCGATTTGAATGGATATATTGAAGAGACGTTGTCCGGGCAAGTGATAATCCAGGCTTTTTCCCAGGAACAGCGAGTCATTAGTGAATTTAAGGAACGAAATGTAGCGATTCGCCAATCTGGATTTTGGGCTCAGACATTCTCGGGCTTCATTCCGAAGCTGATGAATGCTCTTAACAATTTAAGCTTTGCAGTTGTGGCTGGGGTTGGAGGAATTCTGGCGATCCGAGGTGCGATTACGGTTGGAGTTATTATCGTATTTGTGGAATATGCACGGCAGTTTACCAGACCGCTTAACGATTTGGCTAATCAATGGAATACATTACTGTCAGCTATAGCGGGCGCCGAGCGGGTATTTGAAATCATGGATGAGGAAGTCGAGGAGAAGCACGATACAGATGCGGTTAAGCTGGATCATGTGGAAGGGGCTGTTGTCTTCTCGGGAGTTTCTTTCTCTTATGATGAAGATGAAGCAGAAGAGACGCTAGAAGATATCAGTTTTGAAGCCAAGACTGGCGAGATGATCGCACTAGTAGGGCCAACAGGCGCAGGTAAAACAACTCTGATTCAGTTGTTATCCCAATTCTACAATCCGGGGCAAGGAACCATTACTGTAGATGGGCGAGATATCACAACAATCCGCAGGGAAAGCTTGCGTTCGCATATGGCGTTTGTATTGCAGGATTCCTTTCTATTCAAGGGGACCATTAGGGAAAATATTCGTTTCGGCAGATTGGATGCTACCGATGAAGAGGTTGAGGAAGCGTCTAGGCTTGCTAATGCTCATTCCTTTATTAAGCGTCTGCCAGGTGGTTACGATAAGGTGCTAGAAACAGGTGGAACGGGGATCAGCCAAGGGCAGAAGCAATTACTCGCCATTGCGCGAGCCATTCTAGCGAATCCCTCCATACTCGTATTGGATGAGGCGACGAGCAGTATCGACACCGTGACCGAAATCAAGATTCAAGAGGGCCTGGAACGGCTGATGAAGGGAAGAACAAGCTTTGTTATTGCGCATCGACTGAATACCATTCGGCAGGCTGATCGTATCTTAGTTCTGAAGGATGGACGTCTGATAGAACAAGGTTCACATGATGAACTATTGGAGCAGCAAGGGTTCTATAGTGGGCTGTATCAGGGATGAACAATATAGTCACTATCTAGGATATAGTGACTATGTTGTTTTTCATTGTAGATGTATGGGCTTTCTCTCTCCCGTTAAGGTGAAGGGCTTCACTACATCGCTTAATTTGATTTCTCCAACAACATCCTTAGATTCACCATTTACTTTGTAATGAATCTCCACATGAATTGAATCTTCCTTGCTAACCTTCATATTTTCAAATAAATTATTGGTGTTGTAATATATTTTACCATTCGCAGTATCAGGTAAATGAAAGGGATCATCTGCCTGACTTAGTGATACAATCATATTTTCACCGATAGATAGGCCATAACTAACACCATCAAATACCTTATTTTCACCAATGACCTCTAGATATTGCTTCGCAACATATATATAATCAGGCAAAACTACAAACTCAATATCTTTAATGTAGAAATCATCTGTTTCGATATCGAAGACGTAGATCGTGGGGGTTTGACGAATTTGAGATTGATTATAAAATAGGACACCAATAAGAGCGATGAAGATAAGACTAAAGGATATAGTTACTATGTATTTTTTCAGTTCATTCAACTCCCATCTTTTGTAATTCGTTTATTAAATTATAATCTCAGGGACTATAAATTGATATTATTAAATTGATGGATTACCGAATGAATAGTGACTATACAAGCGCAAAAACCTTGATGGCTAGAAAAGCCGATTCAAGGTTTTTGTGTTTATGAACTAAATCATTTTATTACAAATCGTCAAATCCATTGTCATCGCCGACCTTACCGTAGTTACGGGACTTGGCTTCGAAGAAGTCAGTCTTCGTCGCATTAAGTGCGTCATCTGAGAAAGGTTTGATCCAAGGCATACAATTGACGTCAACGCCTTCATAAGCCTTTTCCATGCCCATTAGTGTAAGACGCTTATTCGCGGTGTACTTGATGTAATCGGATAGTTCGTTCAAGTCAATGCCACGAACATCCTTGAGTGTATAATGAGCCCAATTTATCTCAAGTTCCACAGCACGGTCAATCGTGCGGTACGTATATTGGATGTTCTCCTCAGTATTAAGCTCAGGATAGTCAGCCAAAAGTTGTTTGAACACTTCAGCAAAGAAGTAGCAGTGCTGATTCTCATCACGCTGAATGTAGGAGATCATTTGGCTAGTACCCATCATTTTCTGATCGCGTGCCAGATTATAGAAGAAAGCAAAAGTACTGTAGAAGAAGATCCCTTCTAGAATCAAATCTGCAACGAGTGACTCGAAGAACGTCTGAGGAGTCGCATTGTCACGGAAATTTTGATAAATATCCGAGATGAATTTGTTGCGTTCAAGTAAGACCGGATCTTGCTTCCAATATTCAAAGACTTCCTTCTGTTCCTGATCGGATACGATGGAGGACAATACATAGGAGTAGGATTGGTTATGAACAACTTCCTGCTGCCCGATAATCGCTGAGATGGCCTCTAGTGAGGAATCCGTAAAATACCGCTTCACGTCGCCGACGAACATCGTCTGCATCGAATCAAGTACCGCGAGTAGCGAAATGTTAATTTTGAATGTGCGTTGCTCTTCGGGATCAAGTTGTCTGAATTGTTGTGCATCTTTTGACATCGGGATTTCGTCCGCGATCCAGTGGTTTAGTAGTAATACTTTGTACAGCTTATACATATGCGGCATGCGAATGTCGTTCCAGTTGAGGATACCTGAGCATTCTCCGCCGATAATACGTGTAGATTTATTTGGTGCTTCTGTATTAAAAATAGTTTGCAGTTGCATTGATCTTCATCTCCTTGAAGTAATTTTCGATAGGCTGCGATAGCGAAATGTTCTTACGATCGCTGTTGCCCTCGGATTTCCTGATTTAATAACCGCCTATAGCGGTAGAAATCCGAGGGCAAAGGCGAACGCTTCGCTTCTTCAGAATCATTTCGCTCTCTCCGCTGTCCTCAAAGTAGCAGTGTCCGATATTATTCCAAGTAGGAATCTAACATATCAATCCCCTCTGGAAATCTTGTGCCCCGATCCAACCTAAGCGTTTCCCGTAGGGAGAGCGCCTCAAAGCATGTAGTATTATATAACAACACTCAATTTGCTCTCTCCACGCTTTTGCAGGAGTGCCAAAAGTAGAGCGTGCCCGAAGGGCGACAAGCGGCTCATTGCACTCATCAATCTCGGGTGGATACGAAAGCAGAAGTGTCTGCAGCGTGTTTACCCAGGTAACTCGGGTGCATCCAAAGTAAGACGTGCCCGAAGGGGGAAAAGCGTGCCACGCACCAAAATTATAGTGCATCCCCGAAGGGGACAGCGGGCAGGAGCGCCTCTTAATCTCCCACGTTACCTAAGCGGGTATCCAAAGGGCGGCAGCCCTTGGGGCCCTCCCTTACGGTAAGGGAGGGTTTGGGTGGGTTGAGAAACATGGGTGGGATGAGACCTATCAGGATGCGCAGCTCTCACATTCCTCGATCGTTAATGCACGGCTACGAACGTAATAAGTTGATTTCAAACCGGCCTTCCAGGCGTGAATGTGAAGTTCTAGGAATTCTGTAGCCTTGATGTCAGGGCGTACATATAGGTTGAAGCTTTGAGCCTGATCAACGTGACGTTGGCGGGCACCAGCCATTTCAATGGACCAGTTCTGGTCGATCATGAAGGCTGTTTTGTAGTACCAGATTGTTTTCTCAGACAAGTCTGGAGCTGGGTTGGCAATTTTATAGGTCGTCTTCTCTTCATAGGAGAGAAGTTCATATAGTGGATCAATGCTGGCTGTCGAACCGGCAATGATCGAAGTCGATCCGTTAGGAGCGATAGCGAACATCCATGCATTACGTACACCATTCTCAGCTACTTCCGCTTGCAACTCTTGCCACTGTGCTGTGGTTACGAATTTTCCTTCGCGTGTGCCGTCCGTATAATTGCGGTAGGTGAAGTAATTTCCATTCTCCCAATCAGAACCACCGAATTTAGGATAACGGCCTTTTTCTTTGGCTAGTTCCATACTTGATTTGACGAGAAGGTAGTTGATCTTCTCATATAATGCATCGTTATATGCAACAGCTTCGTTAGATTCCCACTTGATGCCTTCGAGGGCGAGTAGATGGTGCAGTCCAAATGTTCCGAGTCCGATGGCCCGGTATTGGCTGTTGGTGTATTGTGCTTGCAGCACTTCAATATTATTAATGTCGATTACGTTATCTAGCATACGTGTCTGGATCGGTACGAGTCGATCTAGAACTCCTGCTGGTACTGCGCGTGCTAAGTGGATGGAGTTTAGGTTACAGACAACGAAATCGCCTGGAATTTTGGAGATAACAATCCGGGTCTGTCCATCTTTGGTCACAAGCTCTTCATGTTCGATAACCGTAGGTGATTGGTTCTGCATGATTTCAGTGCACAGGTTTGACGAATAGATCATCCCGTGTGCACGGTTAGTATTCGCACGGTTAACCGTGTCTCTATAGAACATATATGGTGTGCCTGTTTCAAGCTGCGATTTCATAATTCGTTTCATGATATCAATAGCTGGCATTGTGATACGTGATAGAGTTGGGTGATTAACAGCTTCCTCATATTTTTCACGGAACTGCCCTTGACCAAGTTGGTCATCGTAAAAGTCTTCCAAACCAAGTGGGCGACCATTCGCGTCTTTCCAATCCATTGTTTTCTTCACTTCATGTGGGCAGAAGAGATTCCATTCACCACGTGCTTCTACTGCTTCCATGAAGAGATCGGGTATACAGATGCCGTGGAATACGTCATGTGCGCGCATCCGCTCATCCCCATTGTTAAGCTTCAAATCAAGGAAAGCGAGAATATCTTTATGAAAAACATCCAAGTAGACAGCAATTGCACCTTTACGTGTACCAAGCTGATCCACACTGACAGCTGTATTGTTAAGCTGGCGGATCCAAGGGATGACGCCGGAGCTAGTGTTCTTGTGACCACGGATATCCGAACCACGTGCCCGTACCTTACCTAGGTAGACGCCAATGCCACCGCCCATTTTGCTAAGTCTAGCTACGTCGGTATTGGAATCGAAAATTCCCTCAAGCGAGTCGTCTACGGTGTCGATGAAACAACTGGAGAGCTGCCCAGCGACTTTTTTACCAGCGTTAGACATCGTTGGAGTTGCGGCAGTCATGTAGATGTTACTCATTGCCCAGTAGGCTTCTTTAACCAAGTCAAGGCGCTTATCCGCTGGTTCTTTGTGCATTAGATACATTGCAATGACCATGTAACGTTCTTGTGGCAATTCCATTGTCCGACCGTCGAAATCAGTCGCTAGATAACGCTCGGTAAGAGTCAATAGCCCTATGTAATCAAATAATAGATCACGAGTTGGATCAATAGTTTCCCCGAGTTCTTCAATTTGCTCTTTAGTATAGTACTCTAGCAATTCTTCACGGTAGATTCCGGCTTTACACAGATCAACGATTAGGTGGTGAAATGATCCGTAAGGCTCCTCTGGATAAGCCTTGTAACGGCGATGAACGGCTGCCTTTTTATAGAGAGAGGTAAGTAGGGAGCGAGCCGCAGCGAATTTCCACTCGGGTTCTTCTTTGGTGACAAGTTCCAGAGATGACATGGTAAAGGCATTACTAACTTCTTCGCCTGTTACTTCGTCACGTCTAAGTTTGGCATTAACACCACGTAGTAGGCGTTCCTTGTTGAGTTTATTTAAGTCCTCTAGAATGCGGTCAGCATAAGTGCTTAGGCGCTCCTGATCGAAGGCTAGTTGGCGGTTGTTTGGTTTAGTTACGAATATTGGCATGAGATATCCTCACTTTCATGGATGGGGTAATAGGATAGAAAGAGGTAGTTCAGTTTTCAAATCTTTAAATTTGAATTAAAGTCTGTAAAAAAAGGCGCTAAGTAAAGTAGCGCCGATGAAATTGATATAATCATTAGGCTTAAAAAGTATCACAGAAGTTCAATTATACTAGAAACTTGAATAGCTAGAAAGAGTAAGTTGGTTTCCATAGCTTAATTTCCCCATGGGACAGGCTTTGTTGGATATCAATTAGCCGTTGATTGGAACTACCACAATAGAGTAGTGAAGGATCACGAAGTTTTTCGACGAAACGTCCGTCTACCAATACTTGGCAACGCCGAAGTAACTCGTATTCCGGCGAATCTGTTTGTTCTATTAATTCTTCGTAAGTATAACCGCTATATATCCAAATCGATATCGGACCTACTTCTTGAACTAGTCGTTCAATGAATGCACTAACCTCTGATGCAGAGAAGAAGGGGTCTCCTCCAAGAATTGTGACGCCACTGAGTAAAGGGTTGTTCTTGATGTCGTTTATAATCTCCGCTTCCCGTTCCTTTGTGAAGGGATCGCCATAATTAAAATTCCAGGTGGCGGGACTGAAGCAGCCCTTGCAGAAATGGCGACATCCGCTAACGAAGATGGAGGCTCTTAGGCCTTCACCCTCATTAATTGATTCCGGATAGTAGCCACAGATGTTCATGTGTTATGCTTCAACCGATCCCGAACTTCAGCCTGTTTGGCAGAATTAAATCGAGTCTGATAATCTCCAGTAAGATACCCAGTAACACGGCGTAGACGGCGGATGTGCACATCATTCTCATGACTATTGCAAGAAGGACAGGTTGCTCCGATAATTCCCTCAAAGCCGCAGGCTGAGCAGCGATCAATCGGGTGATTGATACTGAAATAGCTGACCTGTTGCGATAGAGCGTATTGAATGATTTTCAAGAACGCTGCGGGATTACTCCGGGCATTACCGTTCAGCTCAATATAAGAGATGGCTCCTGCATTACATAGATCGTGGAAAGCGGATTCTAGTTCAATCTTTCTAGCAGCACTAATAGAATAGTAGACTGGAATATGAAAAGAGTTCGTATAGTATTCACGATCCGTTACACCTGCGATCGAACCATAAGTGGACTTATCCCGCTTAGTAAACTTGCCGGACAAGCCTTCTGCCGGTGTGGCGAACAGGGTAATGTTCAGGTTGTGGCGCTCACTCTGACGGTCGCAATAATTACGCATATAGGAAATTAATTCGAAAGCTTTTTTGTATACGTCGTTATCTTCGCCATGATGTTTGCCGTACATAGCCTTCATACATTCTGCGAGACCAATGAATCCAATGGACAAACTACCATGTTTAAGGAGTTCGCCAACGGGCTCTTCTGGATGAAGATGTTCGCCGCCTTCCCATACGCCTTCTCTCATCATGAAGTCTGAGGCTTTGGCTTTTTGGGCCTTTTGAATGTTGTAGCGGTGCAGTAGTCCTTCAAGTGCGATATCGAGGTAATGATCTAACTCCCGGTAGAATCCGCGCTCATCAGCTACTTTACGTTGTCCTAATACGGTACCATGCTCCAAACCAAGCTTCACAAGATTCATCGTATTGAAGGAGAGATTTCCTTTGCCGGACAAATGATTCTGTCCAAAGCGGTCGTGTAGTACTCGTGTACGACATCCCATTGTTGCGAATTCCGTATCAGGATCACCTGGCACGTAATACATCAAGTTTAGCGGCGCATCTAGGTTCGCAAAGTTTGGATAGAGCCTTTTAGCGGAACATTCTGCCGCTTTTAGAAATAGCGAATAGTTAGGGTCCTCTGGTGCTTGATTGACGCCTTGTTTACATTTGAAAATTTGAATGGGGAAAATCGGTGTTTCGCCACTGCCCAGTCCGCGCATCGTAGCTGTCAGTAGTGACTCTGTAACGAGCTTGCCTTCCGGTGAGGTGTCGGTACCATAGTTTATACTTGTGAATGGAATTTGCCCACCTGCACGGCTCGACATCGTATTCAAATTGTGAATAAGACTCTCAGCAGCTTGTAGTGTTTCACTCTCGGTTTCTTTGAGTGCAAATTTAAATGATTTAGGATAACTCTCTTGTAAGTCGCTACGGCTCATTGAGATGTAGCCCATGCTGTCATCCAAGCTACCTTCATCAAAGTAATCCAGACCTTTGCGGAAATATTTGAAGAACGACTTCGCTACAAAAGGAGCCAGGTCGAAATCTATTTTATTAGCTGAAACGCCGCCATATTGTGAATTTTGCTGGGATTGAAAAATAATAGCGACTAAAGCCATAGCAGTCATTATTGAGTTTGGAGGACGTACGCTCCCATTGCCGGTATTGAAACCTTCACGGAGTAATTTGTCGAATGGGATAAAAATGCAGTTGGTCGTGCCGATCGCATATTGATCAAGATCGTGGACATAAACAACATTATCTTTAATTGCTTGTATCAACCGTTTTGGCATAACGAAGTTTCCTGCATACCATTTGGCGTATTCACTACCGAATTTACTCATTTTGCCCGAGAAACTTTCCCCGTTCAAATTGGCGTTTTCGCGAAGCATCTCCAAATTTCGACTCTCAACGATTTCATCGCCCAGAGTAATTACTTCATCAAGCATTATTTCACGGTCGGTAAAAATAGGGTTTAACAACGCCATTTCAAAGTTCTCCTCCCAAAAAACTCAGCATTAATATAATATAAAAAGCATTCTCAACCCTACTAGGTCAAAAATGCCCGAATGCATCTCAAGAAAAGCCTAATGGCATTTCAAAAAATAGCTGAATGTCAGCTGCAAGCGGACACCATACCCGTTCCTCGCAGGATTGTTCCGGTGTCGTCTAAACAGGCAGGTATCCTGGCTTCCGGAATAGTCCTCCGACGCCTTCCCGCAGGATAGAAATAACTGCAGTGGCATTCTGTCGGATGATTCTTTAGAGGGTCCATATTAACCCTAGAAGCTTCCGGTTACAGTGGCGGGACCGCAGCGGAATTGCACCGCACTTCCCTTTTTAAGTCGCAGCGGGATTTCCCGCTGGATCACCTGTTTACACTATATTTGGTTGCGTTGTTACAAGAGTAACCCAATATATTGTGTTTGTAAACGGAAAATTTACAAAAAAAACGATAAGATAATGAGCCGGAAGTGAAGGATTGGCTTCATGATGCGGGCTCGCGGGGACAAAATAAAATTGTGAACTTTTATTGCATCTGTGGAGTGGTTACAATAGAGAGAGGTGAAAATAATTAAGGAGGTTTTACGATGGCAATTGCGGAGGTAACGGTTATTCCGATCGGAACGGGAACGACTAGTCTCAGTCCCTATGTAGCAGAATTACAGCGAGTATTGGAGAAACAAGAGGGAATACAGTATCAATTGACGTCGATGAGTACGATTATTGAAGGCTCACTTGATCATATTTTTGCGGCAATCCGGGCCATACATGAAGCGCCTTTTCAATCTGATGCCCAGCGTGTGTCCACCTCGATCAAAATAGATGATCGTCGGGACAAAATTAGCTCTTCGGAACAAAAGCTACGCTCAGTGCGTGAGAAGTTATAGGAACTTTATTGAATAGAGGGAATCATTAGCCACTTATGCTTGCAATAATTTCTGAGCGTTGTATAATTGTTTTTGTTTCCCGCATAACAAGCACCATGCTGGTGTAGCTCAGGGGTAGAGCAACGCACTCGTAATGCGTAGGCCGGGGGTTCAATTCCCTTCACCAGCATCTTTATAATATACGCAGCCTTCTACGAAATTCGTGGGAGGTTTTTTTGATATTTCACACGGTCTATATATACATTTTATCCCAACAGAGGATATAATAAGTTATACGATAGTTTAGGAGGGATCCAAATTACTGCACAAGGTAGGGGAACACGCAATGCTACAGTAATTGTCTTATTACTAGTAGCTATTTTACTAGCGATAACGAACCCAACAATAGAGGATTTCAGCGAATATATCGTGAAGGAAATTACGAATGAAAGTGACGGTGTAATAGTACAAGGAATTGCTAACTCGTTGGGAAGATCTGTTATTGAGGCTACTAGTGAACGCGATAACTATGTTATTTTTTCAATATTTACAGTAATTGATGGTGCATCGTCTGGTAAAGTTCTAGGACTCTTAAACAGGATATTTATCACGTTATGAACATACATAATTAGCGCTGGCCTGCGGATATTCTCCGTATGGCCCTTTTTTATGAAATTTACCTTTCCTTCTTATCACCCACATGATAGTTATAGAAAAAAGAGCATGATCTCCCGTTTCCGAGAAACCATGCTCCAAATCTTTGTACCTGTTACCCTTAAACTATCGTTACTACAACCCAATCCATTGCTTCACAATAGTGAGCAGGGTGGGGATCAACGCATCCGGATTGTACACCATCGGCTCGATTTGATCGGGAAGCATGAAGATTAATCGTAAAATCCACACTGCTAGTAGCAAAATAATAAATAGGATAATAATTGGCTGACTTAATTTTTTATAAGCTGCGAGTATGCACATCAGTATAGGCATGATGAATAACGGATGGTATATCAATGCTGCTCCAATATCCCCTTGAAAGAGACTCATATAAGCTCTCGTCATACCACAAGCAGGACTAGGAATACCAAATACATTTGTAAAGATACAAATACTCCCTTGGAACAGAAGATTTACCGCAATACTAAGGAGTCCCACGACACCAAAAACGAAGATGGGCAGGAACCTCTTCCGGTCCAATTGTTTCAATGCACTAATCATATAGAATGATTAAGCTGTTATAAACTTATTAATTTTGTGCTGAAGAATTGCCACAGAAACAATCGAACCAAATAAATACAAGATAACGATCAATGCCGTATCATTAGTTGCATACCTATTTCCACGAGCAACATCCGCTTCATATATACGTGAACCTGCTTTGTAGAACGCAAAGAACCCGTAAATTCCGCAAGTGATTATTGTTAATATCAAATCTAGACCTGCGCTGCCTTCATTATCTCGGCTAATCTCTCTTGATTCGTCCAAGACTTTGTACATCCAATAAATCCCGTAAATTCCGCATGTGATAATAGAAAAAAGAATACCCAAACCAATACTACGCTGTTGAACCAAAAGTCATCATTCCTCTCAATTTTACAAAATACTACTATTTTCACATATGATAAGGTATCAGAAGCCAAAATGGTAGTACTTTTATCTACTTCACCAAAAAATAAATAAGATAATGTATGCAAACGTGAATTTTTACACTTTTAGTCCTGTTTCTTTTCTGCTACAATCAAGGACGAAAATGACAGAGAGAAAAGAGGTTCACTTATGAAGAGGAACAAATCAGCAATTATGCTGGTAATCATATCTATTGTTAGTACTCTAATCGGGGGCTGCGGAAATTCCGGTAATGCGAAGGAACCCACAGCAAATAAGGAGCAGTCACAGGCACAACAGAATAATGGGCCAATGAAGGAAACTTTTTTTATTTTTGATACCGTTGTGAATGTATCCATTTACGATGATCGGGCGACCAAAGAAAACCTTAAAGATATCGAGGATCTACTCAATAAGATTGATAACAAAATCAGCCGCACGAATAGTGAAAGTGAAATTTTCAAGGTTAATGCGAACAGTGGGATAGCTCCCGTACAGGTTTCTCCAGATACGTTCGAACTTGTCTCAATTGCGATAGATTATGCCAAAAGGACAAATGGTTTGCTTGACCCATCGATTGGGAGGCTCGTTACCCTGTGGAATATTGGGCACGAAGGCGCTCATGTGCTTCCTATAGAAGAGATCGCTCCTATGCAACAACTTTGTGATTATCGCAAGATTGAAATGAACGAAGAAACTCATGAGATTTATTTACAGGATAAGGGCATGGAAATCGACCTAGGTTCCTACGGTAAAGGTTATGCCGCAGATGCCGTTTACGATTATTTGGCGGAGCAAGGATTTAACAGTGCAATTATCGATTTGGGTGGTAATGTCTTTGCCATGGGCCAGAAACCTACAGGTGAAGATTGGAACATTGGGATTCAGGATCCTACCCAGGAGCGGGGCATTCCCATTGGTTCAATTCGCATTAATGACAAAACCGTTGTGACCGCAGGTATTTACGAGCGTTATTTCATTGAAGATGGAAGGATGTACCCACATATTATTAATCCGAAAACGGGATATCCGGTCGACAATAATATCAGCAGCGTAACGATCATAACTGACCGCTCGACTGATGCGGATACTATGGATACAGCCCTGGTACTTCTAGGAATCGAAGAGGGGCTGAAATTCGTGGAGAATATCCCCAATGCGGAAGTCCTCTTTATTACGAAGGACAAGAAACTGTATGCTTCTTCTGGATTTAAGGAAATGCTGAATAAAACCAATGATAGTTATACTTATGCAAATTGAAAGTAGCATATTAATTTAATTCTCAAAAAAAGTAGGGTGAATAACAAGAGGATGTCCTTTAAGCCATATAAATTGGCTAAGGGGCATCCTCTTGTTCATGTTAAGGAAGGATATATTATCGTAGTTGTTTCTCATAGCAAAGACTGGACTCACAATCCACATACTCTCCGTATTTATCGATGGGATAATACCCGTGCTTCTGATACAAAGTTATGGCTTCTGGGAGTTTTTCTCCAGTCTCTAGTCTAATGGTTGAGTAATTCAAAGCTAGGGCTCTATTTTCAAGGTCGTTAAGAATCGCTGTCGCTATTCCACGATTTCTAAATTCAGGGTCTACAAAAAATCTCTTCAATTCTACGATTTCATCATCAATAGGTTTGATTGCGCCGCATCCAACTGCAATTTCGTTAAAATATGCAACGATAAAGATGGTCTTGTTATTCTTAGAATCGGTAAGATCTAGCCCGAATATCTCACTTGGTGGGTAGACCTGTAATAAATAATGATCAAGTTTTGTTATTATACCGTTCAAATCTGGATGATCAGCAGTGACCTGCACCAATGTTACGTTGTCCATTTTACCCATTCCTTCCTTCAATCAAGTGCTAGAGCCGAAATATCTAAGTTGAAATTATCTCTTGTGCATCTGCTTATTGTCAATGAAAACAAAACTAACGTTTTTTAAAAGCATGAATGCCACGTACGCATTTTTATTTTCAGCATAAGATGTCTAATATGACTTAAATGAAATGGGAGGGTACCGTATGGCTCCCCTTGATAGAAATAAGAAGCAGAATTGTAAACGTTCAACGCCAAAGTCCTCCCTGAAGAGTAAAAATTTAGAGATCATTGTAGCCTCGCTACTGTTAACTGGTAAATTAAAAGTGGATTCTATAGAACTCTTTCGGGAAGCATCAACCGTTATTAGTCTAGTTGGTAAATTCAATACTCTTGGTGACTTGAGTAATCCAAATATAGGGAAGATGACACAATTTCTAGATGAAAATGGTGGAATGACTTTGGATGAAGTATTTGCAGCTTTGAAGAAGAAGAGTGGAAGATGAGGACATTTGACTGAAGAGGTGAATTATGAGTAATTCATTTGATGGAGAGGGTTTCACAGAAGCGGTCATTATAGTGATATTAATTGCCCTATTTTTCTTTGGATCTGAGGATATTGGGGATTTATCAACAGGGCCTACACCAGCGGACTAATAAACAGAGGGGGATTTTCTATGCGAGGGCTTAGACTTTGGTGCGTATGAGATTGGGACAGGCTAAAGAAAAAAGTGTATATACCGGGAGGAATTCCTCCCGGGTCACCCTCCAAAGCTAGCGTCGGTCAAACAGGTCAATGGCACCTAGCACGACATGTGCGAGGCCAAAACCAAGAGCTCCCGTTGCAGCAAGTTTATACTTGCTTCCAAGCAGTGATGCAGCAGAAGCGGATACTACAGCTCCGAGAACAGTAGGAATCATACCTTCACGCATACGAAACACCTCTTTGAGTTAGTTTGGAAGACATCGTTATTCTGGGCTCAATCATGAGTTGTTATTCATTCGTGGAGTGATATTTAGTGGGAAAAAAAACGAATTAAAGAAATAGAAAATCGCCCTGCGGATTATCCGCAGGGCGATTGCCTAGCTCCGGTTCCAATGAAGTGGATAATGGGGGACCGGACTTAGTTATAATGCTGTATGATAATCTGTCTTTTATGTACACGTTAAAAGACATCAACATCGGTATTCCTACTTGTACAAGTACCTGTTTTTCTAAAACGACAAAAGCCCTACCTCTCTTTCATCCTTGCGGCTCCGAAGACCGCGCCAGTGTGAATCAGAAACAAATTCTTACTCTTGGGTCAATAGAATAGGAATGCTATACCTGAAACGGTATATAGAAGGGTTGTACGTTGAGGAATCAAAAACCGAGGATAATCAATCAAATTATATTATATAACAATATACACACATATGTCAATAGCGCAACAAAGAAAAACGGGCAGTTGATATTAATGTATCAACTTACCCGTTAAACATTTGATATAATAGTTGTTTATCTAATTCGCAAATGTATAGCTGTCATTCGTTTTATTCAACAATTTTTTGAAACCAGAAGTGCCATAAAGCTTCTTATCTTTCGAAATGAACAACGCCTCGGCGTCGGGTGTATTTTCGATAAATTTGAGCCCTTCTTCGATTCCAAGCACGAATAATGTAGTAGATAAGGCGTCAGCATCGGTCGAGCGGTTGGTCACGATGGTCACGCTACTGATATTATTGTCTACAGGGTATCCCGTGGTCGGATTAAGGATATGCTGGTATAACTTACCGTCCTCTATAAAAAAGCGTTCATATATCCCTGAAGTTACGATGGTCTTGTCCTCGACTTGGATGGTACCAATCGGATTTCCTCGCTCTTTGTCGGGGTCTTGAACACCAACGGTCCATTTCTTGCCACCGGGTTTACTACCCATAGCAAAGACATTGCCGCCGAGGTCGATAATGGCACTGTTGAACCCTTTGTCAGTGAGATAATCGTAAATGACATCTGCTGCATACCCTTTACCAATAGAACCAAGGTCGATGTCCATGCCTTTTTCCTGTAAATAAATTTCATGTGTATCGTCGTTCATCTCAACCTTACGGTAGTCACTTAGCAGCAATGCCTCTGCGATGTCTTCCTTAGCGGGAACATGCGCACCTTCATGCCCAATGTTCCATAGTCCAACGAGCTTACCGATCGCGGGATCGAACAAGCCATCTGTACGCTCGGCGTATTCTAGTGCTTTGGAGACGAGATCATACGTATCTTCTGATACTTTAACCGCTGCAATACCTGATTTAGCATTGACCTTAGATATTTCACTGGTTTCTTGATTGCGGCTAATTTTTTGGTCAATATTTTTCAGTATATTCTCAATGTCTTGTAAATTGTCCTTGGTCGCTCGTGTGTCGTAAATTTTGACATTTACAACCGTATCGAATATAAAATAGGTTTGGGATAGTGGCTCGAGTGTTTCGTACTGAGATGAATTGCCGCTCGTAATTTGGGTAGAGTCCGCTGCATTATTGTTATTGCCAAAGCATCCACTTAACAGACTGGCGAATAGAGCTAGGGTGGTAAGTGTGATTGTAAGTTTGTATTTTTTCATTAGAAGCCTCTTTTCTTCCTGTCAGTTCGTCATTGATTTTAGCAGATCGACCTTTATTACACAAATTGGATTCCAAAAGACGACTTCCGAAGTGAGAGTTTTGTGAAAAGAGGTGAAATAAACACAATAACAGACGTTATTCATTGAAGGTTGATCTAGTTCCATGTATAATGAATAAGATTTATATAATCAAAAAATAAGGGAGTTTACCCCATGAAACGCGGAGATATGCTATTAATCGGCTTGATTGTTATCGTTGCGCTTGCATTTCTAGTTCCTAGGTGGTTTGAATCTAGTGAAAAAAATCACAACGAGACACCAAAGGTTGCTAATATTACAGTTGATGGAAAGTTATTTAAAACCGTTGAATTGACAAAAGAAGAGCAGATAATCGATGTAAAAACAGAATTTGGGTATAATATATTAAAGGTTCACGATTACGGGATCGAGATGATCGAAGCAGATTGCCCTGATGAAGTATGTCTGTCGTTTGGATTTGTTGAGCGGAATGGGGGCACTATTGTTTGCTTGCCTCATCGAGTGCTAGTTGAAATCGAGGGGATTCCTGGGGAAGGTGATGATGTCGATGTCATCGTTAAATGAGCAATCTAGTATCGCATTAAAAAGAACGGTGATCATTGCGATCTTTGCCGCTGTGTCTGTAGTTCTTAGTCTAGTGGAAATGTACATCCCTGTTAATATGAGTGTTCCAGGCGCGAAGCTAGGCCTCGCTAATATTATGGTGCTGACCTGTCTATATTTTTTACGGACGAGGGACGCTTTCATGATGGTCATACTTAAGACCTTGTTAACGTCTTTTATGTTTGGGACTTTTTCTAGCTTCTTATTCAGTATTATGGGAGCGTTGTTCAGCTTTGCTGCGATGTGGTTCCTGCTACTGGTGGGACGAGATAAACTGAGTGTAATCGGAATTAGTATTATCGGTGGGATTGCGCATAACTTCGGACAACTCACTGCAGCAGCACTTTACTTTGGAACTTTAAATATTTTTTATTATTTGCCTATGCTTATGATTATGGGAGTTCTGACGGGGATTGCAGTAGGTATCGCGGTGAGATATTTAATACCGGCACTCTCCAAACTGTCTCTATTTGATAGTTTTCTGGCTAAAACATCTTGATCGGGTGTAGTTGACCAGTTCCTAGCTGGTCAAGAAGGGGGAAGAGGGTTATGGAAGGAACAAAACTAGCCTATGATCTGCAGCAGGTTTCCTTCGCCTACGAACCGGAGCATCCGGTCCTCAGCGATGTGACACTAAGCATTACCTCTGGAAGCTGGGTATCGTTGGTTGGTGCCAACGGTAGTGGAAAATCGACGCTCGCCAAGCTACTTGGCGGGCTTCTTGCTGTGAATGCCGGAAAGATCATTGTAGAGGGTACCCCGCTGCTTAGGGAGACGGCTTCACTTATTATGCCCCGTATCGGCATGGTATTCCAAAATCCAGACAATCAATTTATTGGTGCTACCGTCGAAGAAGACATTGCTTTTGGACTGGAGGGCCAGTGTTTGCCACGTGTAGAAATGGTGTCTCGAGTGCAGCAATACGCGGAGAAGCTAGGGATACAGCATCTACTTTCCAAACATCCATCCGAGCTATCAGGCGGACAGAAACAGCGTGTAGCAGTGGCTGCGATTCTAGCAATGGAGCCTGCAATTATTATTTTTGATGAGGCATCTTCTATGTTGGATGAGCAGGCCCGCGGTGAATTGTTACATATTTTGCGGGACATGAGAAGCAATGGAGATTACACCATGGTATCGATCACACATGATGCTGAAGAAATTATGGCCTCGGACCGAGTGATTGTACTTCGGGATGGGACCGTTGCCGCCGATGTAGATCCGGATACATTATTTAGTGACGATGCTTTGTTGAATTCTTGTCGGTTGATTGCTCCTTACCACATTCGTTTAATTCAGGAACTTGAGAGACGAGGGATTAAAGTTCCTCCTTTTCCCAATGCTGATAAGGAGGTGGAAGGGACCTTATGGCCATTACTTTTCAACAAGTGAGTTTTGCTTATGATGCTAAGAATCTTTGGCGACATGGAGCATTGGAAGATATAGACCTGAAGATAAATGAGGGTGAATTTGTGGCGATCGCCGGTGCTTCAGGCTCGGGAAAGTCAACGCTTCTGCAGCACCTCAATGGTATTCTGATGCCCACGACAGGAAAGGTTCAAGTGTTTGACGTTATCATGTCGGCGGGAGAAAAAACACCTAAATTGACGGAACTTCGTCGACGGGTTGGATTGGTATTTCAGTTCCCTGAACATCAGCTCTTTGAAGATACGGTAGAGAAGGATCTCTGTTTTGGGCCACTAAATTTCGGAAGCAGCAAGGTGGAAGCGAAGGAGCAAGCTAGTAAGGCACTCTCTATGGTGGGTTTGGATGACTCATTCCTTGAACGAAATCCGTTCCATCTGAGCGGAGGGCAGATGCGTAAAGTAGCAATTGCTACCGTACTTGCGATGGATCCAGATGTGATTGTGCTGGATGAGCCCACGGCGACATTAGACCCGCAGAGTAGGGCGGAACTTGCGGAACTACTGTACCGTCTGCGGAGGGATCAGGGAAAGACGGTAATTGTTGTAACACACCGAATGGAAGAAATGCTGCCATATGTAGATCAATGGATTGTGATGCAAGATGGGCGTAAGACGTTTCAAGGCTCAGCTGCGGAGCTCACTCGGGAAGCATTGAAACTTGAAGCTAGTGGCCTTGCACTCCCGTCCTGCATTTCCTATTGGAATCAAATAGCCACCCGATTCGGACTGGAAATGGAAGAACCTTGTTTGACTGTAGAGGCTCTGGCGGAAAGGTTAGAGAGGGTGCTACAAGTTCATGATACGGCAGAAGGGGGTGGCGGTTAAAGGATGCGAAACAAATTGCTATTCGGGCGAAGCATTGATACGGGCTCTTGGGTCCATAGTGTGGACCCAAGGGCAAAGCTAACCGGTATGGTGCTCTATCTTATCGCTCTCTTAGTTGTTAATTCATGGGTCGCGTTAGGCTTAGCTACGGTCTTCTCACTAGCGTATATGGTTTCTACCCGTATCCCACTGAAGTATTATGCCAAAGCCGCCAAGCCACTGTGGGTTCTTATGGTATTTATCTTTGTTGTTCAAAGTCTGTCGATTAAGCAAGGGACCGTCTTATGGCACATAGGTTCATGGGAACTTTACTCCGGTGGGCTGAGCAGCGGGTTAATCGCTGCCTTGCGGATGACCCTACTGGTATCTTTTACTGCTATTCTCACGTTTACAACGACACCAGGACTTCTCAATCAAGGCTTATCCGGTGTTTTGAAGCCACTGCGTAAAGTAGGGATCTCGGCGGAGCGATTGACTCTTATGATGGGCATTGCATTAAGATTCATCCCGACGATTCTAGATGAGACTCACAAAATTATGAAGGCACAAGCGGCTCGGGGAGCGGATATGAAGGAGCTACCCTGGAAGGAAAAAGGCAGGTTGCTAGTTTCATTGCTTGTCCCGGTGACGGTTGGAGCATTTCGCCGTGCTGAAGAGTTAGTCCTTTCTATGGAGTCACGTGGTTATATAGTCGGGGCACCACGCTCGGAATATCATCTATTGAGCTGGAGTAAACGTGATACTGGGTTTATTCTATCGTATGTGATGCTAGTCGCTATCATTGTTTATCTCAGATTTATATAGAAGAAGATGTGGAATCGATTATTATTGATCTTTTGAACGCTCACACATACTACACATACAGAGGGGGAAACGCTGTGGCTCGCTATTTTAATGGAAAAGAAGTTGAATTGCTTGCACCGGTAGGTACGTTTGATATTTTCAAGGAAGTAATAGAGGCTAATTGTGATGCTGTATATCTCGGAGGTCCGAGTTTAAATATGCGTTTAATGCGCAAGGGGTACAATTTCACGCTGGACGAGATTACTGAAGCTGTACAAATCGCTCATGGCTTGGGTAAAAAAGTGTATATTACGGTTAACAATTTACTTAGTGAGGGCGAACTAGCTGAAGCTCGGGATTATTTAAAATTTCTCGAAACGGCAGGACCTGATGCGCTCATAGTTCAGGATTTCGCTGTCATCGCATTGATTAAGGAGATGAATTTGTCTCTTGATGTCCATTCTTCAGTCATGATGAACGTACACAACGTGGAGATGGTTAAGGCCCTTAAGGAAATGGGTGTCACACGGGTTGTTACGTCGAGAGAAATGGATCTGATGACAACGCGGCATCTTCTGGCAGAGACCGGCATGGAGCTAGAGTATTTTGTTCATGGGGATATGTGCTCGGTACATGGAGCTAACTGCTATTTCAGTTCTTCTGTATTTGGAATGAGTAGTAATCGTGGTAAATGTCTGAAACCGTGTCGTTGGGAATATCGAATCAAGAAAGATGGCAATGTGTATCCTTCCGAGTATCCTCTTGCTGTTAAAGATATGTTCATGTATGAGCATATTCCAGAACTGATCCATGGTGGAATAACCTCATTCAAGATCGAAGGTCGCATGCGCGATTCCGCTTTTGTGCTGATGTTAGTGAATGCTTATGGAGATGCTATCGACCGTTACATTGAAGATCCAATTGGTTTTGAACGAAGCCGGGATACGAGTTTGTTATTTGAGAATCGTAAACGTGATTTTTCCACGGGTTATGCATTTGGTCGTCCTGGATTATCGTATATCAATAAACGTTATGAAGGAACGGGAAAATTCTATAGTACAGGCAAGGTATTTAGTACACCGACGGTAGAGCGTGAACTTAGCGCCACAAGGTTAGAGAAGATCTCGGAGAAGTTGACCAGCATTAGACAATCGGAGACTTCACGTGTAGCGGAATTATCCGTCCATGTGAACAATATGGCACAAGCTAAGGTTGCGTTAGAAGAAGGCGCAGATCATATTTACTTATCAGGAGATGTGTTTGAGCCAGACCGTCCTTTTTCCAAAGCGGATTTGTTGGAACTTGGCGCGTTGAAGGGGAATGCTAAGGTATATTTGGGATTGCCACGAATGATGACCGAACTTCAATTTGAAATATATGATGCTTTATTATCAGGTGAACGTTTACCGATCGATGGAATTTTGGCGACGAATCTCGGTGCGATTCATAAGTTTGCTTCCAGTGGTTACCCACTTGTGGGTGATATCAACTTGAATATATCGAATCCACTATCGGCAGAGTTCTATAATTCTCTTGGAGTAGAGAGACTTACTGCATCTATGGAACTTCAACTGAACGATTATGTATCCTTACTGAAGAATACTCAGGTGCCGCTAGAAGCGATTGTACACGGTTCGTCCGTTATTATGTATATGGAACATGATTTGTATGAGAATACGGAAGCTTTTGAGCCAATCGCTAAGGAAGATAATCAATATGTAGATAATAGTGTGCTAGTGATGATGACGGATAAAGGTGAGAACCCGGTATACCGTGACGTTCATGGGCGCTGTCATCTAACTTTGGCTAAGGAATTATGTCTCCTATCGGTGGTAGAGGAACTCAGTGCCGCAGGATTATCTGTATGTCGGATTGAAGGGGCAACGTATCGTCCAGAACAGCTAAAGAATATAGTACGCGTCTATAGATCCGCGTTAGATAAGGTAGGGACGGGAGAACCACAGTTGGAGGAATTGAATCCGGTGTATGCGGGATTTACACTCGGTGCACTGCAATTTGACGGAGATCATAATAACGAGGCTAAGGATTCGGATGCAGAGAGTAAGGCAGAACCTGAAACGGTTGTGTAATCCATATTAATGCCTGTCTAGTGAGTTCTTGACCACAAGGTAGGTGAAGATTTTCACACATTGTGAACAGGAAAAGGAGCGGGAATCATGCAAAATTACATTGGACCTCAGAATGTTCTCGAGAAACGCAAACAATATTTCTATCCCTGTACCAGTCATTTTTATCATAATCCACCCCAATTGGTAAAAGGGGAAATGCAGTATTTGTATGGTCATGATGGTCAGCGTTACTGTGACTTCTTCGCAGGGGTATCGGTTGTGGCCAGTGGCCACTGTAATCCAGAGATAGCAGAACGTACAGCGGAGCAACTGAAGATGCTGCAACATACCTGTACGATCTATCTAACACAACCTAATGTTGATTTAGCTGAACGTCTGGCTGGTGTCCTTCCTAGAGGGGTGAACCGTACGTTCTTCGTGAACAGTGGTTCAGAGGCGAATGAAGGTGCGTTGACATTGGCTCGTCTCCATACAGGCCGACGAGGCTTCCTAGCCTTGGAGCAAGGGCTGCATGGGCGGACGTACTTAACAATGAGCGTCACGGGGATACAAATGTGGCGTACCGATCCACAGCTTGAGCACGAGCGTGATGTTACTTTTATTCCGCGACCGTATGAACGAGGTGTAGATACAGAGATAGCGGCTCGCCGTTCACTGGAAGCATTGAAGACTGTGCTTGAGGAGAAGGGTGAGGAGATCGCTGCTATGATTGTGGAGCCCATTCAGGGCAATGCAGGAATCATTGTTCCTCCAGAAGGGTACTTCGCTGAGGTGAAGGCACTGCTAGAGCAGTATGGAGTTCTGCTTATTGCCGATGAGATTCAGACTGGGTTTGGTCGAACTGGCGCTATGTTTGCTATGGACCGTCTAGGTGTTGTGCCTGATATTATTACGATGGCCAAAGCGCTTGGAAGCGGCATACCTGTGGCAGCTTTTGCTACTACGGATGAAATTGCGGCAAGCTATAATCGCCCATCGGCTTCTACCTTTGGTGGTAACCCAGTATCGTCTGCAACTGGCCTTGCTGTACTTGATTATATCGAGTCACACCATCTACCCGCACGGGCGCAGCAGCTTGGTGCACAATTACTAGAAGGGCTCCAAGACATCGCTAATCGCTATCCAGCGATAGTGAGTGAGGTACGGGGAGCTGGACTAATGATCGGTGCGGAGTTGTGTTGGGACGATACCCGGCGCGGAGCTGAGCTAGTTGATGATGTACTAGAAGAGATGAAGGATCGCGGCTACATCATCGGTAAGAATGGGGTAGATCGTAATGTGTTGGCCTTCCAACCTCCATTAGTGATCACAGAAGATGATATTAGCGGGATGCTCGCTGCATTAGAGGATACGTTATCGAAATTATATTTTTAGAGTACGCTACAAGAGTAAGAAGGCGAGTAGGGGAATGATACCCCTAACTCGTTTGGAACAAGGAGAGTGAATTATAATGGAACATGCCCGAAAAATTACGCATAGAATTAAACTTTACGGTGAACTAGTGATGTTCTCGCATACGCTATTTTCACTGCCATTTGCCATCATTGCAATGGTATGGGCCGCTGAGGGCTGGCCGTCCGGGCGTGTGATGTTATGGGGACTAATTGCACTCATTGGTGCTAGAAACGGCGCAAATGCTTTTAACCGTGTAGTAGATCGCGTATTTGACGAGAAAAATCCACGTACCGCCCATCGCCATCTACCACGGAGGTTATTGGAATCGAAGGAAGTATTATTGTTCGTGGTGGTCAATTACGGTATCTTTATTTTCGCTGCTGCCATGTTGAATATGCTGTGCTTCATTTTGTCACCGGTAGCTATATTCCTGATTTCATCGTACTCTTACACGAAGCGATTTACGTATTTAAGTCACTTATATCTCGGTTTCACCATTGCATCTGCCCCAATCGGAGCATGGTTTGCTGTAACAGGGCAATTTGCTTTCACCCCATTCATACTCGGAACCATCGTCATGTTATGGATCGCGGGCTTTGATATCATCTATGGTTCCCAAGATATCGAATTCGATAAGAATCATGGGCTTTGGTCTATTCCAAGTGTGTTTGGCCTGAAAAATGGTCTGAGGATCGCAGCGGGGCTGCATTTCATTATGGTACTGTTACTGATCGCACTTATTCCGATAAGGGACCTAAGTTGGTTTTATATCGCAGGCATTGGTATTGCCACAATTCTATTGCTGACCGAACATAAAATTATCAAACCAAGTAACCGAAAGCGCATGAACGTCGCTTCGTACAATTTAAATCAAGTAATTAGCATGGTCATCTTATTCTCTACATTGGCTGATTACTTCTTATTATCCTAAGCTTTACAACAAAAAGGCAGGGTAACAAGTAGATCAATCTACTTGTTACCCTGCCTTTTTTCTTCTTACATAAAAGAGTGGTAAAGAAGCTAGCGTAGCGGGCCGTTTGAATCTGAAGAAGCTAATAGCTTTCCAAGGAAAGCTACATCGGAAGCATAAGCTGCGTTCGCCTTTACCCTTAGGTTTTCATCACTACTATATAATCTGAATTAAAAAATGATGATATACCGGAGAGAGCGAAATGATTCTGAAGAAGCGCAGCGTTCGCCTTTGTCCCCGAATTTCGACCATAATAACAATTCAATCAGGAAATTCGGGGACAACAGCGATCGTAAGAACATTCCGCTCTTGGAGGCTATAATCACAATGATTAGTTCAATTTATATAGTAGGGACTCTTTCATCCCATTAACTATCACGGCCCCCAAAGTAATTAAGCAATATCTGAAGATCGTGGTGAGCGGGATACTCTTGAAGCTGATCAATAATTTCCTGCGCTTCATTTAAATATTGTTGGCTGAGGTTCTCAGCCTTCTCAAGAGCGTCACTACTTTGGATACTTGCGATGACAGCATCGATTTCCTCAATGGGGGTCTCACTAGACACTGAACGGATAGAAGAAGCTAAATGCTGATCTTCAAGCGCGTACAATACGGGGAGTGTGACTTGGCCGTGTCGTAGGTCACTACCAGCTGGCTTGCCTAACTTATCCGAAGATTGCGTAAAATCAAGTATGTCATCACGAATTTGAAACGATATACCGAGCTTCTGTCCAAAAGTGTACAGTAGATCAGATATTTCTTCATCTGCACCAGCAGATTGTGCGCCTATCTTGAGACATGTGGCGATTAATTGCGCAGTCTTGTTTATGGATTTCTCCAAGTATTGTTCAATCGTGATATCGTAATTATATAAATAAGATAATTGCTGATATTCGCCTAGGCATAACTGTGTTGTTGCTAAAGAGGATAGGTCGTAAGCGTATCTCTCACGTTCAGCTGAATAACCAGAAATCAGTTCGATGACTCTCGCTGACATATAATTACCTACATGCAGAGCTCCCTTAACGCCTAATTTGACATGAAGCGCACTCTGACCGCGACGGACAGGGGAATCGTCTATGATGTCATCGTGAATTAGAGAGGCGGCATGAATAAATTCTGCAGCTGCAGCGAGTCGCCATACTTTACTCTTATCAGGTGAAGGGCCGAAACGGCTTCCGACGATGACCATTAAGGGACGAACGCGTTTGCCACCCGATCGGACCAGATCTACGATACTTTTGGCAAGAACCGAAGAGCGGGGAACATCTTTATCAAACTTGACTATATTTATGATCTCTTTGTCTACCGTTCTTAGAGGGATGTTTAAGGCTTCATCGAGCTTCATAGATGAACCTCCTCATGTCGTATTCTGTGCAGTCCCCACACGAAATAGTGTGCTCTGGATTATTAGATGGCTTGGCTAGCTCGGCTGTGGGTATTCTCAAGTTGTAGAAATAATTCCCATCCCTTTAATAAGCGTTCTTCTTCAGGAGTACCTTCAATGGCTTTGATCTGAATTTGTTTGATAATAGGTGCCAAGTGAGAAAGTAGTTCATATTCTTCCCATTGAAGACATAATTGAACATAAAAACTGTATAAGTAGTCGCCATCCAATACCTGACGGGTGAGGTATTCACCAGAGCCTTCACAGCTGCTGTGTCGCAGAAGGGCGAGCTTGATTGCAATGTAAATGGAGAGTAGACGACTTTGACGATCTGAGGGTAGATCATATCGAACTAACAGGTCCGCCATAGGTAATACGTCTTCTTCCTTAAGATCTAGAATAATACCAGTTTCAGGCGATAATTCGCCCTGCAACAAGTGAATAGCTTCATGGAAGAGTTTAATATTCATAAGGGTACACTCCTTAGAGGCAGGTAGGTTAGCAGGGACCCTGATACCGATATTGGCAAATTTCCGTAACCGGATTCTCGATAAACTTAATTAGCAGCTTGATTAAATGAGTGAGAAATAAAGTGCTGAAATAAGAAAGTTCTTCTTCGGTATAATGCCGTAATCAGCTTTAGTATCCTTGAAATTTGAGATAAAATTAGAGGTAAAAATTAGAGTAATGTGCGGCTAGCGCACATTACTCCGTATTGGGAATAAATAATGGTTACAATATTTATTCAGTGTATAGATACCATCTTCGTACTAACGGAATTCTCTTCCATTGTTTCTTAAGCCAAGGAAGAACGTAGTAGTCAAGGCCGAACATACTGCCTGAACCACCGATGAGGGCAACACCTGCTGTCATGTACCAGAGCATTTCGGAGGAAGCCATGCTGGATGACCAGATCATGACACCAAGTGCTACTGTAACAGCCGATGATACTGCGGTAAACAGACCCACGATAAGCATCGCGCCGATTGCGATTTCTGCGAATACCATAAAGAATTGGAATATCGTTGCAAGAGTAGTATATCCACCATCACTCGTATAGAAGAAGATGTCCATAGTTCCGTTAACAATACTCTTAATAAATCCAGGAACAGGAAGAGCTGTAACTGCAGTTGATGCACTTTCTACGGCAGAAGCCGCTGTTTGAGCATCTACTGTCGTAGTAACTGCTCCGGCAGCTTCACTGGCTGCTGATAAAGCATCGCCAGCATTAGGGGAAGCCGGGATCAAGAAGATGTTAGAAGGATCCTTCCAAATCTTAGGCAACTTATCGAGACCTTCAGTCAACCATTTATAACCAACAAAGATACGAAGTGGTACCAACCAGAAGTTTGGTGAACGTTTGGAGAAATGGCCACCAAGGAAACTTCTACGATTGTTTACATGGAAGAATTCATGCATCATGTAAGTCCAAACTTTACTGAAACCAGCTACAGTGAACAAGTAGTAAAGGTTGATCAAATGCTTGCTGGCCATAGCCATGAAGCCGCTAAGCATGAACATTTTATTAGGAAGACCAACATTGGCAACACCGTAACGGCTACCGATGCAGACCATAGTTCCGTGGAAACCTGGTTTATAAGATTTTTGCGGTTTATTGTTAATAACTGCATGAATGTTGTGAGCGATGAGCGGGCCTGCTTGCTCAGCATTCTCAACCATTTGTGGTACCGGACGAGTTTCACCTTCAGGAATATAGAAGATATTATCGCCTACGATGTAAACATCCTTGTGGTCAACACTTTGCAATTTATCGTTAGTAACAATACGTTTACGACCTTGTTGTTGAACATCAAGCTTACCAACGAGGTCAGAGCCTTCAACACCAGCAGTCCATACAATAGTGTCGGCTTCAAGTTCTGTATCACCTAAAGTTACACTAGAAGGAGTAACACCAGTAATTTTAGCGTTAGTAACGATCTCGACATTCATCTTGTTAAGACGTTTAACCGCCTTATCGATCAGTTTGTCGGGAAGGATAGGTAGAATCTTAGGAGCCATATCCGCTACAACTAGACGAACTTCGCTAGGATCAATGTAGAATTCTTTGCAAAGCTCATCACGGAATTCAGCCAACTCGCCAACTAATTCAACACCAGTGAATCCAGCACCAACAACTACGAAGGAAAGTTTCTTACGACGTTTAGCTGGATCGCTTTCTTTAGCTGCTTCGCCAAACATGCGGCGAACTTGCTCTTTCAGACGAATAGCATCTTCATAAGACCATAATGTTAGAGCGTGTTCCTCAGCTCCAGGGATACCGAAGAAGGTTGGTTTACAACCTGTACCGATGACTAGATAGTCATATTTATAAGTGGCCTTCTCAGACGTAAGTTGCTTAGATGCGAAGTCAATGTTGTCGATTGAATCGAGAACGACATCTACCTTTTGTCCGGCAAAGATTTTCTTTAATTCAATTTTGATAGAGTCTTCCGGAGCCCGATTTGCCGCTACTTCATGCAATTCTGTCAGAAGCGTATGATACGGATTGCGGTCGATCAATTGAATTTGTACATCTTTGTCTTTTTTGAACAATTTGGCGAGGTGCTTGGAAGTGACAACACCACCATAACCGCCGCCTAAAACTACTATTTTCTTCAAAAGATTCACCTCTTAATATGGGTTGGTATTCATGGAGCTGAGAGATAGGAAATTCTTATTTTGCTTGTTCTAGAGCTTGAGCTGCAAGATCATAGTAGGACTTCAATGTGATTGAAACGCCGGAAATGGCATCAGTCTTACCTTCTTCATTAAAAGTTAATGCAGCTGGATCTTGTTTCTCAAGCAAATATTGTTCAGCTAGAGCTGCTTGTTCATGCCATTCGGAAGAAGCTCCGCCAGCTTTCATACCGTATTTACCGTCAATGGAGTTTTGTTTCTTGTCTTCACCTTTATCATTTATGCCACTAAAGTTTACATTTAAAACCTTACCAGCAGCGACAACGATGTCGGCAGTTTCTTTCCAGCCAGAGTGCTCATCGAATGCAGCAGCTTCAGCGTGGTAGGTACCATCTTTGTATGGACCAACTTGGACCGGACCAGCAGTTAGAGCTGTGCTAGCCAGATCAAAGAACTCGCTAACGTGTACAGATACGCCAGAAATAGCGTCCGTTTTGCCTTCAGTCAAAGTGATATCTTTAGGATCTTGTTTCTCAATTAAGTATTTCTCAACTGCAGCTGCTTGCTCATGCCATTCGGAAGCAGCGCCGCCAGCTTTCATACCGTATTTGCCTTCTTCTGAATAAGTAACTTTATCAACTGGTGCTTTTGCGCTTGTTGCATTCCATTTAGCTTCAGTGATTTTACCACCGGATACAGTCAATGTAACGAATGGGCGCCATCCGGAGCTTTCATCAGTTTCGCCTTGTGCAAAGTAAACACCATCTTGATATTGACCTTCTGCAGCAGGAGTATTAGTGCTGTTTTCTGTTGCTGCCGGTGGTGTGTTATTTGCTTTCTCAGCATTTTTAGCATCATTGGATCCACAACCTGCGAGAAGACCTAGCAGCAATGCGCTGCTGAGAATAATAGAAGCTTTTTTCATAATTATGACCTCCAGAAATGTATTATATATATTAAAATGTGAACCATTTTAATAACAGAAGAAATGTGAAGCAGCTAGGAAATATACGGTACAATCGAGAACGGAGAGCAGTAGTCGTTGGAATTCTAACATAAAAACAGGAATGGTTATGTGAAATAAATCACTTACCGTGTGACATAGCTATCCCTGTTACCTCCAATTTATAGGATAAACGATCGGAGTTAAAGAGCCGAAAAAGATTGTTCGAATTTTTAAAATTTAAATTTTGTGAAGAATTATTTTTATTATATCACATTAACTATAATTCTGGGCGATTTTTTTCACATAGTTTGTGACGACTTTTAATGAATAAAACTCCTAATTATTACAGGGCAACGGAAGTCGCCGATCCAAATATTACAAACAATAAAGACATTCCTATTTATTATAGTAGAAAACAATAATGAATAGTGAACGCCTTGTGAGGATGATTTCTGGCGTGCTTATAAGGTTTTAGATCAATAGGTAGCTTTCATAACCAAATTAGAGTGTATCATATAGATGACAGGAAGGCAGTAAAAAGTTGGATTTCTATTATTTACTCGTTATTATACAATGGATCAAGAAAACGGCTCATGCAAAAGGACGAAAGTAAATACTGTGAGTTCAGTTTATCTTTTGTAGTTCACCATGTTAATATATTTAGAAGGTTAAAATAATGGCAATATAATGAAGCTTCTCAGTGGAGAGATTTATATTAGTCGAATTAATTATAGAAAAGGTGGAATAGTAAATGTCTAAAAATGTTATTTCAACTGATGCAGCGCCAGGGGCGATCGGACCTTACTCACAAGGGATGCAAATTGGAGAGCTCGTGTTCACATCGGGGCAGTTAGGTTTGATTCCGGAGTCAGGACAATTTGCTGAGGGTGTTGAAGCGCAGACAGCGCAATCCCTAAACAATGTTAAGGCAATACTTGAAGCGGCAGGTAGTGGGCTTGATAAGGTTGTTAAGACGACAGTTTATTTGAAAGATATGAATGATTTTGCTAAGGTAAATGCGGTATATGGTACTTTCTTTGCACAACCATATCCGGCGCGTAGTGCGGTTGAGGTAGCTCGTCTACCGAAAGACGGATTAGTTGAGATCGAAGTTATAGCCCTGAAATAGTCTTTGATGCAAGGGCAAAAGCATAAATCCGGTAAGGGGCCGGAGCGGATGAAGAACATGTTGGTTCTCTTCGCTTCGGTTTTTTTAATCTCGTTCGCATGCACGCATGAACGTGATCCACAATGCATATACCAAAAGGATGGAAGACAATATTCCAGCCGTAAGAAAAACTGTCGTATGCTCTTTCTGTTCTACAGTTATCGCGGAATACCCCCAGAAGAATACGAGCGGAATAATACCGTTAAGTGAACGGTAGCTAATGAGGAAAGAAGCTAGCACGCCAAAGATAAGTATAATAACCCCTACAAATAGCTCGTTGGAATGTAAGTTAATGCCGATATCGGTGTAATATAGCGCAATTTGTATATTGATAAGTGTTGCGACACAAATCCAACCGAAATACAGACTGAAGGGTAGAATAATAAACCAACGCTCTCCTCTAGTAGGGAAGAGAATTTTTTGAGTTCGTAAGTACAATACCGCGAGTGTAATCAGCAACATGATTATCGCGATTAGGGATAAGACGATAAATTGGTATTGCCAGAGTAGAATCCAGGCTATATTAAATATACAGGACAGTATGAACCAGAATCGTAGAGGGAGCACGGAATCAGTTAATCCATTATAGCTACGAAATTGGTATACGATAAATCCAGCCAATAAGGTGTAAATGACGATCCATATCGTGAAGGCGTATCCTGCGGGTGTAATTAGCGTATGATGCATATCAGAGATTTCTCCGGTACGCTTGCCACCGAGTGGAACGAATTGAGCTAATGCGTTCATGACTACTACAGCAACAAAGAATATACAGTTCCATATTGGATATTTTCGGACCATGTTATAGTTTCCTTTCTTGGAGGGGATTCGGTGATCTGAAGATAGTAATTAGTCATATGAGTTTACTATATAATTGTATCCATTTATGGTAAAAACAATATCATGGGTTCCAGTCTATATTGCAGGATAATGTGGTATCGGTTTTATATGGTTTGATTTTCGTATAAAATGTAATTAAATGATGGAATCAGAAACGACGGGAGATCACCATGAATCAACGTCTTTATGGAATATGGCTCGGGGATGTGTTGTTTTGCTTCTCGGGTGAAATATCAGAGTCAAAAGTAGATACCTGGACGGCTTCGATCAGAGCGATTGAGCTTACTGAAGGGATCAGACCATTTCAGCAAGCTGCGCTAAGGCTTGCGGAGGTGCGATGTCCTGTCTCTTCGGCGCGCAGAGCAGCGCGAAGTGGAGAGCGTAAGGGGTTAATCGGGCGAACTTTAGAGGGACTTGCACTGCCGGCTCCCGAGGCATGGTCTCTATTGCTTCATTGGGATGAATCACTTTTAGTGAAACAAGGAATCATTCCCGGAGTTGAGATGAACTACTGGAGTGTGGTTTCACAGTTTGCACTTGAGCTGATGTTACAGGGTAAAATTACCCCTGGAATGAGACCAGTGGCGAGGATAGGTGGTCGACGGCGGGGTGCGCAATCGTCACTACGTGCCGCATGGGGACCGCTACTAAGTAATGAGGAGGATGACGAAAAGTTCCGTCAATTGGCGGGCGCAATGCCTCCGATTTGTTTATCGGCGGTTCAACTTGTAGCTGCACAGGAGGAAAGTTCGCTTGAGCAAATGCAAATTTCAATCCTTTATTCATTCCTGACGGCGATAATTGATAACGAGACGCGCAAATCGGTTGGTGATCTTGGACGCAAGCTAAATCCTTCCAAAGCAGATTACCGCCGAGGTTATTCTCCGCTTCACGAATTGTGGTGGAATAGCCTACTTTCTTCTGGGCAGCCACCCGATATTCAGGGAAGTCTTGTAGAAATTTCTCAGTTGGCCGAGGATATCTCAGCTGCTGGCGGAGACCAGCCTCAGGTTACAGATGATGAGCAGGACGGACGGGGTGTAGGAACATTTCGTCTATGTCTACGTCTAGAACCTGCGGAGAATATAGATGGGCATTTATTGAATAGACAGGAAGGCGTTCCTGAATGGGTCCTAACATTCTGGGCTGAAGGGGTCGAAGACCCAGCGCTTCTGCTTCCGGCCGGGTTTATCTGGAGCTATCCGGAACGTGAGATGGAAGTCCGGGAGCGCATATATAAGGACATACAGGAAAACTTACTCCTTCGTCTCAAAAAGGCGTCAGAGTTATCTGCTGAAGTGTCGATTGCCATGGAATCGCAGCGCCCAGAGGGGGCAACCCTCGGACCTGAGGAGGTATATACCTTCTTGAGCAGATCGGTACCTTTACTACGCAAGAACGGTGTTGCAGTGCAAATGCCTTCTCGGTGGACCAAAGAGGGTCGCCGTCAGGCTGGAGTTAAGATTAAGGCAGATGGGTGGGATAGTGAGAACGAAGATGCTGGATTGCCGAAGTTTGGGGTGGACCAATTAGTCTCGTTCCAGGCAGAAGCCGTTATCAACGGACATGAACTTACCCAAGAAGAACTAGTATTACTTTCAAACTCGAAATCTCCGCTTGTTTTTTTTCGGGGTGAATGGATAGAGATTGATGTAAAAGAAATAAAGCAGGTCCTAAAGTTCATGAAGCGTCATGAGCAAGGAACGATGACATTCCGCGAACTAATGTATCTAACATCTGATAATGAAGATGATAATCGTTTGGACGGAATGTATGTCGAGCGAGTGGAATCAACGGGACTGCTCTCCATGCTGATGGACGGAGAAGCAATAAGAAGACCGGAGTATAAGCAGGTTCCGGCTTCGTTACAAGGCACACTGCGTCCTTATCAGGAGCGAGGTTATCAGTGGTTGTCAACTATGCGAAAACTGGGCTTTGGCGCACTGCTAGCGGACGATATGGGGCTCGGTAAGACGGTACAGGTGATCACGGTTCTACTGGATGGATTAGCAGAAGGGGCGGGTAAAAGCCTGATTATTTGTCCTACATCATTACTGGGAAACTGGGAGCGGGAACTTACCCGATTTGCCCCAGAATTGAGGTTGTACGTTCATCACGGTAGTGATCGACTCCACGGAGACCGTTTTCTAGAGGCATGTGAGAATCGGGATGTTGTATTGACCACGTATCAGTTGGCGGGTAGAGATGCGAAAGAGCTACGTGATGTGAAGTGGGATACTATTGTGCTTGATGAGGCGCAGTATATTAAGAACTTCGGTACGAAACAGGCCCAAAGCGTAATGAAGCTTGCAGCCCCTCATCGGATTGCCATGACGGGTACTCCAGTGGAGAACAGACTGAGTGAGCTGTGGTCTATTTTCCAATTCCTCAATCCGGGTTATTTAGGATCACATGCCTCTTTCCGGTCACGTTACACTGGAACGGGTGGGAACCAGAGTGCGGAACTAGGCAAGCTTCGTAAATTGGTAGCCCCATTCCTTCTTCGCCGCCTCAAGAGTGATCCTGATATCCGTAAGGACCTTCCGGAGAAGATTGAGCTTAAGTCGTACTGTACACTGACACCAGAGCAGGCAAGGATGTATCAAACTGTGACGGAGGAATTGATGTCTCAGATCGGAACTAGAGACGGTATTGCTCGCAAAGGTTTGGTATTGACTTCCCTAACGCGACTCAAGCAGATTTGCGATCATCCTCTGCTTGCAGTAGGTAGGACGAATGCAGGGGACATTGCTGACCGATCAGGTAAAATGGAGCGATTAACTGAGCTACTCGATTTGATTATGGATAATGGCGAAGCATCGTTGATTTTCACCCAGTATGTGCATATGGGCGAATTATTGAAGGAACGGTTAGCTCAAAGATATGGCGTAGCCCCTTTCTTCTTACATGGTGGCGTACTTAAGAGTGAACGAGATCAAATGGTTCAAGCGTTTCAAGAAGGTATTGGCTCACCTTTATTTGTACTATCCCTTAAAGCGGGGGGAGTTGGGTTAAACCTGACTAGGGCTAATCATGTTGTTCATTATGATCGTTGGTGGAACCCTGCTGTTGAGAATCAAGCAACAGACCGAGTGTTCAGGATTGGACAGAATAAGAATGTAGAAGTTCATAAGTTAATCTGCCAGGGGACCCTTGAAGAACGAATCGATGAACTGATTGAACGGAAGAAGTCACTATCTGAACAGGTCGTGGGTTCTGGTGAGCAGTGGTTGACGGAAATGTCGAATGAGGAACTACGAAACTTGGTTGCTCTACAAGCGGGAAGTATTGGGGAGGAGGATGGAAGATGAGTGGAGCGAATGCGACCCACAGTAACCTTCAAATGGAATTTCTCCCGGAAGGGATACGAATTGATATATCGGCTAGTGATAACAATAAAGAGTCGAAATATTCAATTATACTCGCTATACCTCCACTGGATACAGAATTCGAAGCATCGTTGGTTCAACGCTTGCAAGATCAACCACTAAAATTGGCAGCATTGCTCGAAGTTGGGTCCAGTGGTATTGTGGATTTCCTGCCTCGTAGATTACCTTGGGGTTTGATTACAACAGGAGGGGAGATGCCCGGCGGCGGGGTATGCTCCTGCGGTGAGTTAAGCTGTAACCATAAAATTGAAGCATTGAAGTATGCCGATAACATGTGGGAGAAACAGCCTGATCTACGACTGAGAATGCTTGGATTAACCCGGGAAGGCTTATTAGCTGCTGTGCTCGATAATTGGGCAGCTATAGAACCATTAGAAAATGCTGAAGAAGCACTGCTTCGATATGTTGGTAATCATCCTGAGGAGCAAAGTCGCGCACAAGGGAGTGGACCAAACATCGCTGAATGGCTCGCGGAAGTGGCTGAAATGGGCAGGTTGCATCAGCCGGGCCCGCAGTTTCATGACGTGCAGATCCATCTTGATCCTGTGGATGAGTCCCAGGCTCCAGTAGCATCACCGGTGCCTTGGAAGCAGTTGCTTCCCCATGTTTTCTCTGCTTCGAAAGGATACTCCCTTATTTCATCTGGGGTCATGCAGCGTGCGGAGAAACTCGCCGCCTCGTTACGCAAGCTACCTCAAGAATAACGGGAATTAAATACACATAACAAATGGCAGGTTCAGGATATCCCTGGGCCTGCCAATTTGTCGGAGCCATATTTATGATGTTGATACGAATAAGCACGAGAAACTAAGGTGAAACGATGGAGTTGCCGGGATTATTTCCCTCAAGTGAGCCCATAATTTCTTTGCGCAAGCCATGCATCTTCTTATCAAGTGCATCTGCTGCGAGGGCAGCTTCTGTTAATTCCTTCACGATATGTGGGGGGACCTGCTTCTCGAACTTGTAGAACAGAATATGTTCCATGCTGGCCCAGAAATCCATGGCTAATGTACGCATTTGAATTTCAATTTTCATCCATCGCTGCCCTTCGAACAACGTGAGTGGAACGGCGACGATGAGATGCAGACTTTGGTATCCATTAGGTTTGGGATTTTCGATATAATCCTTGATTTCGAGGATGGTAAGATCCTCTCTTTTACGGAGATGGTCCAGAAGACTATATATATCTTTAACAAAGGAGAAGACGATTCTCATTCCGGCGATATCATGGATTTTATTAACCATATTGTCGACCGTCATTTCAAGCCCCTTACGTTCTAGTTTATCCAGAATACTCTTAGGTTCCTTAATGCGTGTTTTGATGTGTTCAATAGGACTATAACCGTTATGAATTTTCCATTCGGTTTGAATGAGTTTGATTTTGTTCTTCAATTCATCTAAGGCGAGCTGATATAGAGTCGGAAGCTTTCTCCATTCCTCCAACCTACGTAACTCATTGTCACCAAATTCTAAGTGGTATAATTCTTTCAGGTTTAACTGACCGAGCAGTGTATCTTTGCCATATATATTAGATGTACTCAGATTGATCTACTCCTAATAATAAATTTCCTTCTTTATTGTACCTTGAATAGCTCGCTTAAATCAAAAGGAAACATGAATATGCAAGATCAACAGGTAATCTAGTGAAAACTTATCATTTGAAGGCAATTTACCGAAATTAAAAGGAGAAATCAATGAGTACGAGTTAAATGGTGCGGTATTTAGGTTTGGCTGTAATTTTCACCAATGCGTCAAATCTGGTATGATAATTAACAACTTCAAAGAATTGCTCGGATAGGAGAGGAGTAGATTTATGAAATTTTTACAACGAATTAAAGATGGTGCGGGAAAAGTGACCGATCGTGCGCAGAATGTGGTGGAAATCGGGAGGTTAAACACGCAAATTTCAAATATTGAACGTGAAATGGGACTGTACTTTCAGAAGATGGGCGAAGTGTTCTATGAGGGTTACAGGATTAAGAACATGTCTCTAGCGGAGAAAGAAATGGTTGAACTCGCTAAAACTTGTGATCTGCTGATAGAGGAACGGGATGATATTCGTGCTAAAATCGCCGAGTTAAAAAATGAACATTTGTGCAGTGCATGCGGTAAAACCGTTGCGGAGGATGCTTTGTTCTGCCATTTTTGTGGACATAAGCTGCAGAAATCAAAGGTGCAGGATGCAGGAATGGCTACGGAACCTACGGTTGAACATAACGAGGTAACAAGAGATACTGTTCCTGAGGATGATGATTTCCTCACTCCACTCTTGGAAGAATTGAGAATTTCGGAAGAGGAGAAACAGCCGGTAGATCCTGTAGCAGACGCACGCTACCTTCGTGATTTGGAACGAGAGCGCCAGCGTCAAGAGGAATTGGATTTGCGCATACGTACATGGAATGAAAATGTGGAAAAGGGAGACTCTGCTTCCGCACCCGTTGAATCAACCGTGAGCATTAACACGGTCAGTTGTCAGATTTGTACAACTTCACTCGTAAAAGGAACTAAATGGTGTCCACATTGTGGGGCAGAACAGATTTAAGGTGCGAATAAGCAGTAACCGAGGAATTGTTCACCGAGTTGTAATAAGTAGCCTCTCCAAACGGGAAGATGTTCCGTAGTATTAGGTAGGATGTTGTGCTTTCTCTCTAAGTGGGGAATATTATTACTAACTGTGAACTAGGAGTGTGACTATAGTGGAATGTATCGTTTATTTTGACGTGATGCATGGTGATGTGGTGAAGGAATTAAGAGGTCTTATTTTTCTTGATGAAGGTAAAGCACCGACGGAGAAAGACTATCTGTTGATGTTTGAAGATATGGGCTACAAGCTTCGGCTTGAAGACCCTAATGATCTGGTGTTCAAGCCGACTGAGCCGAGTGCAGACCTTCGTCAAATTCGGATCCGTAGAGTGGATACAGGTGAGAAGAACTATAAGGAAGACAAGGAATTGAGATCGGTTGTTTCAGGGTTGTTACCCAATGAATCGAGACCTATCTAAAGTTCTGAGTTCTTGAACATAGGAGAAGATTACTGTCCTCTAATTTGTTCAGGCTCATTAAGCATCGAAGTACAATGAGAACATCTAGTAGCCTTAACCGGAATTTCAGAGTAGCAGTAAGGGCATTCCTTCAGCGTACTTTGAGGTTCCGGTTTTTCTTGTTCCTGCTTGTCTCTTCTTAAGAAATTAATACCTTTAACAAGAAAGAATATGCATAAAGCGACAATGAAGAAATCGATCATAGTATTGATAAATTGACCATAAGCGATGACTGCAGCTCCGACTTCTTTGGCTTGAGCTAACGATACGACATCTGCCCCACTAGGCAGTTTCTTCTCGCCATCCAAATTGATAAATAGATCGGTGAAATTAACGCCACCTAGTATCTTCCCGATGGGAGGCATCAGGATATCGTTGACGACAGAGGTCACGATTTTTCCAAATGCACCTCCAATAATAACCCCGACTGCAAGATCAATGACATTCCCCCGCATAGCAAATTCTTTAAACTCTTTGGCAATTCCCATCAGATAAGCTCCTTTCAACTTCTTCTAATCTTCGTTTGTATTATACTGTAAAAGGATACTTTTTTGTCAAAAGTAAATGCATATCCTTTGCAAAGTTTTCATGAAATCCACGAAATACCTCTTTATTTCCGTTCATACTTTGGGTATACTTCTAACATTGCATGAAAGATTCGACAATATTTTCATAGCTTTTCTCGTATATATGCAGGAATTGGCCGCATGTTTCTACCTGATCGCCGGAAATGATCAGACTACGAGGAAGAACCCTAACTCGACGAATGTCGCGTTATTTCCTGACGTTTTCTTGTCAGTTATGGTGAATTCTTCCACTGTAGTCCGTTTCCTTATTATTGGGGGAGATGGATTTTTTTTATACTTACAAAGCTTTTTTATACTTACAAAGCTAGATAACATAAGGAGGAGCAAAGAAATGAAACTACTTAAAGAAAAAGTGATGGCAGAAGGTATTGTATTGGGCGAGCAAGTTTTGAAAGTGGATTCCTTTCTGAATCATCAAATGGATCCTATGCTTATGAAAGAAGTTGGGAGTGAATTTGTTCGACGTTTTGCAGGAGAGGGAATTACGAAGGTACTGACGATTGAGTCTTCGGGAATCGCCCCGGCCATTATGACTGCATTGGAACTTGGTGTACCGATGATTTTTGCACGCAAGAACAAATCTCTTACTTTGAAGGAAGATATCTACGTTGAGTCAGTATACTCCTTTACGAAGAGAGAGACGAATGAAATAACGGTCTCGAAGAAGTTCTTGAACGCAGATGACCGCGTGTTAATCATAGATGATTTCCTGGCTAACGGAGAAGCGGCTTTCGGACTTGCACGAATCGTTGAACAGGTTGGAGCAAGCGTGGTAGGTATCGGAATTGTTATTGAGAAGTCATTCCAACCAGGTTCTAAGCTATTGAAAGAAGCCGGATACCGTGTAGATTCACTCGTGCGTATCGCCTCACTTGAGAACGGGACAGTTACATTTGTAGAGGGTGAATAAGCGGGGGCTATAGATAGATATGTGCCAACATTAGTAGAGTTGATTTGGGGAGGAACTATTTTATTATGGAACGCGAGAAAATATTTCAAAGAAACAGACATCCATTTAAGACATTTTCGTTAGGACTACAACATGTGCTAGCCATGTATGCAGGAGCGGTTATTGTTCCGCTAATTGTGGGGAATGCGCTTGATTTCACGCTTGAGCAATTAACTTATTTAATCGCAATTGATCTTCTCGCTTGTGGGATCGCGACGTTGTTACAGGTGTTTGGTAATCGCTTCTTTGGAATTGGGTTGCCTGTTATGCTCGGATGTGCTTTTCAAGCCGTATCGCCCATGATTGCGATCGGTTTGGAGGATGGGATGGGAGTATCCGCTATCTATGGTGCTATTATCGCATCAGGGCTATTCGTCTTCCTGTTCTCAGGTGTTTTTGGGAAGTTGATCGCGTTCTTCCCTCCGGTGGTGACAGGTTCCGTTGTAACCATTATTGGGGTCACTCTGATTCCAGTTGCTTTAACGGATCTTGGGGGTGGAGATAGAACGAGTCCCGATTTTGGGAGTCCGTTGAACTTGATCCTCGGCTTTGGAGTTCTGATCTTTATTATCTTGATGAACCGTTTTACAAAGGGGTTTCTCCGTTCCATCTCAGTTCTGCTTGGTTTGATCGCTGGTACAATCGTGGCTGGATTAGCTGGCACAGTAGATTTCACACCGCTGAAGGAAGCGGGTTGGTTTCATATGGTGCAACCGTTCTATTTTGGGAAGCCAACGTTTCACGCTTCGGCCATTCTGACGATGATCCTTGTGGCTATTGTTAGTGTAGCGGAATCGACTGGTGTATTCATGGCACTTGGCAAAATCGTAGGTAAAGACATTACTTCCAAAGATTTAGCGCGGGGCTATCGTGCGGAAGGTTTGGCTATTATGTTAGGTGGAATATTCAATTCATTTCCCTACACTACGTATTCTCAAAACGTTGGACTTGTCCAGATGAGTCGTGTTAAAACACGAGATGTTATTTTCGTAGCAGGTAGCTTGCTCGTTCTTATCGGTTTTGTACCTAAGATCGCAGCATTGACACAATTAGTACCCACCTCTGTTCTGGGAGGGGCGATGATCGCTTTATTCGGTCTCGTTCTCTCTTCAGGTATTCGGATGCTGGGAGATCAGGTGGATCTTAACCGACATGAGAACCTACTTATCATCGCATGCTCCGTTGGAATGGGGCTAGGTGTAACAGTAGTTCCGGAAGTGTTTGCGCAACTGCCGGACAAACTACGGATTCTCGTTGATAATGGTATTGTTGCAGGTAGTTTCACTGCTATTATTCTGAATCTGTTATTTAATGGGCTGCGTGGTAATCAACGCAATACGGTTGCGGTTGAACCCGGCGAAGAGGGGGAGGTAGCTTAACCTCCAATTACATCCGGTGTAACTGTCTCTCAGCAAGTTCGCCGAATAAGGGGAGTTTGAGCCATTTACCTTGTAAACAGGCGACCATTAACACTAACCAAAGGACCAATCCTATTAGGGTTAACAACAGACCTACTATGGTGCCAATAAGAGGGAGAAATCCTATGAGCGCATGTCCAATCATGAGAGTACCGAACAACATGATCGATTGTAAGGCATGAAATAGAACAAAACGACTCCTTCTCTCTACAACTAGAAAAATAACGCCTCCAACAAAGGCAAATAAGTAACACAGAAATCCAGCTAGATTCTCATAAATACCGGTAGATGATTTGAAAGGGGACATGGCAATTACCTTCTTTCTAGGGGCAGATGAAGGAGGAAGGTGGTTATCCACCTCTTCCTGTCTCATTATCCAGTGTATGACGAGCTGTATCATGACAGAACCATTCACTCACTGGGTAGCCGAAAAGGCGGAAGCTCCTGCGGGAGTAAACCACTGTTCCAAAATATCGTTCACAATGACCTCCGTAGCCTCCGGCTTGCGGAGGTTTTCTATTTCTATTTGCAAGTTGGTAATCATGTCTTCATTATCCCAGAGAGCTTCAATTTGTTCTGTTAATTGCTTAGCGTTATATGCAATGTTGGCAATGCCTTTACGCTTCAGATAAAGTGCGTTATTGAGCTCTTGCCCTGGAACAGGCCGATAAAGGAAGAGTGGAAGGCGGCTGACGAGTGCTTCAGATAATGTGATGCCTCCAGGTTTAGTAATGATACAATCACTAACTCCCATCATTTGGGCTACTTCGTTTACATAGCCATATAAATGTATGTCAGGGCAACCTTCAAACATATTGTGGAGCCCGCGAAATAATTCTTGATTCCGTCCACAAACAACTAGAACTTGGTGTCTTTGACTTGAGATTAATGATTTGCAGATATCACGAAGGCCTTGCACGACGCCATAGGCCCCGGCCATTAGTAGAACGGTTTTCTTGGTAGGGTCTAGCTTATTTAGTAAATCAGAATGGGGTGTGGTTGGTTTGCCGAAATCATAACCTAGCGGTATCCCGCTTGCGACGATACGATCACTCGAAATACCACGTTCGATAATTTCAATTTTTAAATCCTCGGTTGCGACATAATAACGATCAACATTGGGATGTACCCATCTCCCATGAAGATCGAAGTCTGTTACCACATTTACTAATGGCAGTGTTAAACCGGTTTTCTTCGTTAACTTGGGCATAGCTAACTGTGGGAAAGTATGAATAATGAGATCGGGCTCTTCCTTAGCGATGATTTCCTTCAGCATCCGCATGCCCATTGAATTAATCATCCGTAGGATCGAAGTATCCGGTCGCATATCTTTGGTGATGTTGTAGACCCATCCATATACGGAAGGTAGGGTTTTGAAACTTTGAATATACACAAACTTGGTTAACTCATTGAGAAATGGGTGGGCTTCCGCCATTAAATCTAAACTAATAACATTCTGTATTCCCCTAGTATGAAAGCATGCTTCAATGGCTTTGGTGGCTTGATAATGTCCATCACCATAACTAGCGTACAATATCATAATTTTGGGCGTTTTTAAATTCATGAGCGGTATCCCTCCAGTTTCAATTCTCATATATGATGTGTAAGTGTCTCAGAGTATAAACAAAAAAATATGCCCTAAAAAAATGTGTGTTTGGAAGAAAGCTGAAACGTTAATCTGAATATGATACAATGTAAAGGATAGGAGGTTGTTTCCAACATATTGCGATGACCGTAAGAGCCAGCTTTAGGCGCAAGTACATGTGCCTAACTTGATTTAGCGGGAATTTCTTCGGGTATGTCCAGTCTCAAATGCCTGTCGAAAAGGCGGAATTGCAATTCCCACAACTTCATGAATGAACTTACAGTCAAACTTTTCGGCGTTCTCAAAATCGGAGCATTAACCACAAGCGTTCTGGGAGGGAATTAGTATGGCAACGAAAGGTCATAATGAAGTCAAGGAGAGTCTGCGGGAAATGACCCGAATATTTAAGCCGAAAGATCCGAAAAAGTTTGTTAGGGATTATGTTCGGAAATACCGTATTATGGGCGGTTATGAAGAGGAATTGACACACCTCGTGGAGCATGAATTGGGTAAAATGGACTCATCCGTTTCCTAATACATACTCTGGGATCGGAATAATGGTACCTATTTAATGAGATATGTCCTTACTACCGTTCTGGCGTCTAACGCTAGGTACGGTTTTTTTTTACCCTGCTAACATATAGTATATCAATGCTTATTTAACGCAGTGTAAAGCCTGTGAAGGGAGATATAAATATGAAGGTGAGCTTGAAATCAAAAGAGGATATTGCCGGGATTCGGGCGGCCGGAAGTATTCTGGGAGATTGCCATAAGGAAATAGCGAAGCGAATCGGTCCAGGGATTTCGACGCTAGAGATCGATAATTGGGTGGAAAAATTTCTAGCCCAAAGAGATGCCACACCTGAACAGAAGGGATACAGAGGGTATCCGTATGCAACCTGTGCATCTGTGAATGAAGTGGTTTGTCATGGGTTCCCGACAGATCAAAAGCTGAAGCATGGAGATATTGTCACGATTGATATTGTAGTAAATAAGAATGGTTGGTTGGCAGATTCAGGTTGGTCATACCGAATTGGTGAGGTCAGCTCAGAAGCCGATCGCATACTAAAAGTTACTGAGCGAGCTTTATATGCCGGGATTGCCGAGGCGATGCCTGGGAAGAAGATTGGTGATATAGGCTTTGCTATAGGTAAAGTTGCTAAAGAAGCAAAAGTCGGAGTAGTAAAGCCGTTGATTGGACATGGGATTGGTCGAAATATGCATGAGCCACCGGATGTACCGAATTTTGGACGTGCTCGCACAGGTATGGTACTTCAAGCTGGAATGGTGATTACGATCGAGCCTATTTTTACAATTGGAGATACGGGTGCAATACTATGGGATGATGATGGTTGGGGGATTCGGTCCGCTGATGGTAGCTTGGGTGCTCACTATGAACATACATTGGCAATAACCGAAGACGGGCCTATTATATTAACGACATAAAAAGTACACTTAACTCTAATGATACAAACATTATATGAAGCACTAGCTCAAGAAAGAGAGAACCTACAATGAAGATGATTAACGATAAACAATTCGATGAGATATATGAAATAATGGAAGGTTCATTTCCTGAATCTGAAATCAGAACTTATGCCAGGCAACGTGCGCTGTTATCGAATCCGAACTATCGACTGATTACGGAAACGGATGCAGATGGGAAAATCATTGCTTTCCTAGCTAGCTGGGAGTTTTCAACTTTCGGTTTTGTAGAACACTTTGCTGTGAGTCCCTTATTACGTGGAAGTGGCCTAGGGGCTAAATTGCTGAGTCAATATATTGAGCAGTCCCAGATTCCAATCCGATTGGAAGTAGAATTGCCTGAGAGTGATTTCGCAAAGCGGAGGATTGGATTCTATGAACGGTGCGGATTTCATCTTAACTCATACGATTATGTTCAGCCCCCTCTAAGAGAAGGTCAGGCTGATTTGCCGCTCAACATTATGAGTTATCCAGATCCACTCACGGAAGCAGAATTTTTCCATTTTAGAGAAACAGTATATACCGAGGTTTACAAAAGGCTGAAATAAGATGTTAGGTTAGCTGCTCAGGACATTAATTGTCACATATTAACAATGCGAAAAAAGAGCCCAGCTCTTTTTTTTTTGCCTACACGGAAATAAAGTTAACCAAATTGTCAAAATTGGGACAAGGCGAGGAACAGGGATGTGAGGCGCTTGGATTGAGGTAATTAACTAAAAGTTTACAGTCGTTAAAAAGCTAGAAAACGCTAACAAACATTGAAGTAATGCGTTTATTCGACAACTATAGCACAGTGAAAACTACCCACCAAACATTGACAAAAGATGGGTTCAATCATATATTTAATGGGTGATTGTTATAATTGACAAGATACTATTATTAGTGATAGAGCAGATTGCGAGCGAGTCTAGGTATGTAAATAATGTAAATGATCGGAAGAAAACGCAAAAGTGGGGTTGATCAATGATGAAACGTTGGAAGGCTATAAGACGGCTTGGGCCTTTGCTGATTGGGCTTACTTTATTGTTGTCTGCTTGTGGCCGTGAGGATTTGTCGACGCTCAGACCGCAGGGGTCGGTGGCAGAGGGACAATATGGCTTAATGAAGTTATCCATTGGGATCATGATTTTCGTGATGGTGGTTGTATTTGGTATCGCAGCATATGTATGGGTTAAGTTCCGGCGCAAGCCAGGGCAGAATGAAATTCCGGAGCAAGTTGAAGGGAATTTCAAGTTGGAGGTTATTTGGACGGCAATTCCAATTATACTCGTCTTGATTCTGGCCGTGCCTACGATTCAGAAGGTGTTCGCGTTTGGAGAAGATTATTCTGCCGATAAGAACGCAATAAAGGTAAAGGTTACTTCGCACTTGTTCTGGTGGGAATTCACTTATCCGGATTACGGGATTACAACTGCGCAGGATTTAATCATCCCTACGAATAAGAAGATTGCGCTTGAGCTTAAGACAGCGGATGTTCTTCACTCTTTCTGGGTTCCATCTCTCGCAGGTAAAACGGATACAAATACAGATGGTACGATTAATAAAACGTGGATTGAAACATCAAAAGAGGGAGTATACCTCGGTAAGTGCGCAGAACTTTGTGGGCCTTCACATGCTTTTATGGAGTTCAAAGTTAAATCGGTAAGTCAGGATTCCTTTGACAAATGGGTAGTCTCAATGAAGGAACCGGTCCAAACCATTGAAGATCCGGCGGTGGCAGAAGTATTTAAGAGCCAATGCTTGTCATGTCATGCTGTGGGTGAGCAAGGTGGTTCAGCTGGGCCTAACCTAACGGGCATCGGAAGTCGGGAATCGATCGCTAGCATTTTGCTGAATGCAGAAGGCAGTGGCAATACGGTAGATGGCAAGCCGGTTAAGGATAATTTAGTAGAATGGCTAACGGATCCTCAACTTGTAAAACCGGGTAATAAGATGCCCTCACCGAAAGAAGATCTTGGGCTTACGGATGCTGAAATTAAAGCGATAGCTGAGTATTTAGCGGATAGCAAAGTTTCATATTGATCTTTGGTGCTTCATGCGACATAGATCCACTCGGAAATTAAAGGGGGAACAAACCTTGGCTCATGCTCATAGTGTCAAGCGGCACAAGGGTTTGATGGACTGGTTAACAACCGTCGATCATAAGAAAATCGCTATCCTGTACTTATGGGCTGGAGGCTTCTTCTTCGGCATTGGTGGGATTGAAGCGCTATTAATCCGTGTTCAGCTTGCGAAGCCGATGAATGATTTTGTATCGGCTCAGCAATTTAATGAATTGATAACAATGCACGGTACGACCATGATCTTTCTTGGAGTTATGCCGGTTATCTTTGCACTAATGAACGCCGTTATCCCGCTTCAGATTGGGGCACGCGATGTAGCGTTTCCATTCTTGAATTCTTTGGGATTCTGGACGTTTTTGTTCGGTGGTTTGTTGCTTAATTTGAGTTGGATTATGGGTGGGGCACCTGATGCAGGTTGGACGTCGTACACTCCGTTGTCTTCCACAACCTACAGTTTGACGCACGGTATCGATTTCTACACGATTGGCCTGCAGATAGCGGGTTTAGGTACACTAATCGGAGGGATTAACTTCCTGGCGACGATCATTACTATGCGTGCACCGGGCATGTCCTTTATGCGGATGCCAATGTTCACATGGACATCGTTCATTACGTCAGCGATGATCCTATTCGCCTTTCCCGCTATTACGGTAGGATTGGTGTTACTTACGTTTGACCGGATTCTTGGTGCAAATTTCTTCGACGTGTCGAAGGGCGGAAACCCGGTACTCTGGCAGCATATATTCTGGATTTTTGGGCATCCAGAAGTTTATATTCTGATTCTACCGGCTTTTGGTGTTATTTCTGAAGTCATCAGTACCTTCTCGCGCAAGCGGCTGTTTGGTTACAGTTCCATGGTATTTGCTACAATTTTGATCGCCTTTTTAGGCTTCATGGTGTGGGCGCATCATATGTTTACGACAGGTCTAGGCCCTGTAGCCAATGCATTGTTCTCTATTTCAACGATGTTGATTGCGGTCCCTACAGGAATCAAGATCTTTAACTGGTTGTTCACCATGTGGGGTGGGCAAATCCGTTTTACAGTACCTAATCTATTTGCCGCTGGGTTTATCCCGACGTTCGTAATGGGTGGGGTAACCGGTGTTATGTTGGCTTCTGCACCAGCTGATTATCAGTACCACGATACATATTTCGTTGTGGCGCATTTTCACTACGTAATTGTCGGGGGCCTTGTTCTGGGCTTGTTCGCTGGACTTCATTACTGGTGGCCTAAGATGTTTGGACGGATGCTTAGTGAGAGATTAGGTAAGTGGGAATTCTGGACGTTTATTATTGGGTTTCATCTAACTTTCTTCGTTCAGCATTTCCTAGGGTTGATTGGGATGCAACGTAGGGTCTTCACTTACTTGCCGAATCAGGGCTTTGACCTTATGAATTTAGTCAGTACGATAGGTGCGTTCTTAATGGGCGTAGGTGTGATTATCTTCTTAGTGAATGTAGTTATCACGGCTCGTCAGCCTGTAGGCGTAGCGAATGATCCATGGGAAGACGGACGGACACTAGAATGGAGTATCCCATCTCCACCGCCAGAATACAATTTCAAGCAAATCCCACTCGTTCGTGGTCTTGATGCTTTCTGGAAGGAAAAGACGGCGGGTCATAAAGAGATGACTCCAGCGGAACCAGTAGGGCCAATTCATATGCCTTCTGCGACGATTCTTCCATTTTTGATGTCACTAGGTATTTTTATTGCCGGTCTTGGATTCATGTTTACAAGTGATGACTTTGGTAATAACTTTTTGAACTTCATCTTTAACAACTATATTGTGACCGGCATCGGTCTTGCTATTACCTTCGGATCCATGCTGTGGCGTTCACTCTTTGATGATCATGGGTGGCATATTGAACAGGATGAACTGAACGAGAAGGGGGTCAAAGCATGACGACACCACATGCGCCAAAGGTTACAGGAGCGCTTCCTCATGAGCCGGAGAAGGCGACGCTCGAAGGGCGCAACAAGATTCTAGCCTTTTGGTTATTTCTCGGCGGTGAGGCTGTATTATTTGGTACCCTTTTCGCTACTTTTCTAACACTGAGAAATCAAGTGGCGGAAGGTCCTTCAGCTAGTGAACTGTTCAGTTTACCGATGACTGCTGCGGCTACGTTTATCTTGTTAGTCAGTAGCTTAACGAGTGTATTCGCTATTCAAGCGATGCACCGGGGCAATAAGAAGTCGCTAATGGGCTGGCTAAGCGTAACGGTCTTGCTGGGGCTTGCGTTCCTCATATTGGAGATTTATGAATTTTCGGTATATATGATTCATGATGATTACAGTATGACGACCAGTGCTTTCAGTTCTGCGTTCTATACGCTTGTTGGATTCCACGGGGCACACGTGTTATTCGGGATTCTATGGATCGGTATTCTGATTGGACAGTTGTTAAAGAAGGGGCTTACGGTCGTAACGGCTCCTAAAATATATGTATCCGCGATGTATTGGCATTTCATCGATGTGGTATGGGTATTCATCTTCACAGTTGTCTATCTACTCGGGAAGGCGGGGGTATAGAGGATGGAAGACCAGGATAAACATGTTGATTCGGTGATAAAGCGGCGTCACCGCCAAGAAGGACCACAGAAACATGTGATTGCTTTTATATTCTCTATTGTATTGACTCTCATAGCGTTTGCGGCCGTTGCGGCTGGGGGCGTCAATATCGCATTTACAGTGGTTATACTTCTGGTCATGGCAGTGTTGCAGGTGCTTGTGCAGCTGGGGTACTGGATGCATTTGAAGGATAAGGGGCATATGATCCCGATTATCTTTATGGCTGGGGGATTTTTTGTAGCCGGTACAGCGATTATTACGGCGCTTTACTGGATGTGGTGGTCTTAGAGAGGTTGGTCCAAAAGTCATCTTTGGATCATGAAGTATATGAAGAGGTGGGCTTGCTTATAAGCCCCCTCTTTTGTATATTCAGCAGGTAGTTCACAATTTGGACAGATTTAAGTGCGATGGAAGGAGGTTTTGTCATGCTGGGTTTAGAATATTTCAACTTTGAACAAGTGTGGAATCTGGTATATTTAGCGGTAATGTTGCTGATCCTTGCCGGGTACTTCTTGCTTGTGGGCCCGTTAAGTGAGAAACTTGGAGAAGGACAATCTGTATCTGTAGGTAGGAAAGTATTGTTCGTGACAGGGATGATGTTGCTCTACTTGGCACAGGGAGGACCTATCGATCTGCTGGGCCACATGATGTTTAGTTTTCATATGCTCAGTATGGCCTTATCCTATTTGATCGCTCCACCGCTCTTGATGCTGGGTATTCCTCTCTGGGCTTGGCGTGCTATAATACAGTTTCTTGCTAAAAGTCCACTGCGGCGTTTAAAGTTTTTAGTTAAGCCCATCGTGGCTGCTGTACTTTTCAATGGGTTGTTCTCGTTCTATCACATTCCGGTGATTCATGATTATGTCATGCTGAACTTTGGAATTCACCGAGCATATTACCTCATTTTGTTCATTACTTCGGGGTTCATGTGGTGGACGCTTGTTAACCCACTGCCAGAGGCGGCAGAGGTGCAAGGTCTTAAGAAAATGGGATACATCTTCCTCAACATGGTGCTGTTAACACCGGCTTGCGGCTTAATTATTTTTGCAGGTGAGCCGCTATATGCAACTTATAATGATCCAGTAGTGTGGGTGAAGGCCATGGGGTATTGTATACCGGGTGATACTACGTATCTACTTAGCCAGTTTGGTGGACCACAGTTTTTTGGATATTTGGAGCCTGCAATCGATCAACAGGTCGGCGGAATTCTCATGAAATTTCTTCAGGAGATCATATTTGCCTCAATGCTGGCTTATGTGTTCTATCAATGGTACAGGCAGGAGAACTGGGAGGGTGATGATGAGGATATTGTGTCCGCACCTAGATCGGAGTTACCTTCTGGGAAGCTTAATTAAATCATTAGGAGGATTGAAATGGATGTATACACATTGTTCCCGACAATCAGTACTGCATTTATTGTAATCAGCGCTGTGTTGGTTGGGATTGGTTGGGGACTCATTATCAAAGGTAAAAGGGAAGCGCATAAGAAAACGATGATTGCTGCAGCGATTGCTGCAATACTCTTCTTCATAATTTACTCGTCACGGACGGTATTTATCGGAAATACGTCATGGGGTGGCCCGGATAATTTGAAGGGTTATTATCAGACATTTCTTATTTTCCATATCATACTGGCGACCGTTGCTGCTGTATTTGGTCTGACTACGCTTGTGCTCGGCTTTAAGGAAAAGTATGCAAAACATCGTAAATTGGGAAGAATAACGGCAGTCATTTGGTTCTTTACGGCGATTACCGGTGTAGCAGTATACGTGCTGCTATATATCTTATATCCGGGTGGACATACCCAAGCAGTATGGAAAGTAATCTGGGGATACTGATTCAATCTATAGAGTGAACATAAATAAAGGCTGTTGAGATGATCTCAACAGTCTTTTCTGCGTTTTGTAGCATGAAAGCACGCTGTGAGAACGTTTTACTGCCACTAGACCGTCTTTGTGGCAATGATTAATTGGAACAGATAGCAATTGATTATAAACATCTCCCTCGACAGATGGAGTTTTATTTGTTTATTTTTGTAAAAAGTATTGACGACGAAAAAAGCACAGTATATACTGTGTATAAAGATATAAACACCAGCACACTGAAAGATATAAGTGAACTAAAGAAGAGAAAGGTTGATTCACTTGGATACATGGAAAAACGCTTGGTTTATTTTCAAAAAGGATTTACGCATGGATCGATTACATCTGATAGGTAATATTATTTTTATGATTTATATAGGAATTTCGATAAGTACGATGATAGAATTTCGGAATGAAACAGAGAGAGTATTACAACCATTTTCCGACTTTATGATGTTACTTGTCATTCCATTAACCGGTTTTTTCTTCTCGAGACGTTCTTTTAGTTATATAAAAGAGGATTGTTATACCGGAATGCTTCACTACTATCGGGCACTTCCCATTGCAATTGGAACGATTATGAAGGCAAGGATCATTCAGTTAGTAACGGCATTAATATTTAATGGGATTATCTTTTATCCGCTCTTGTACATCATGTCAAACGAACTACGGGATAACCTGAATATAGGTCAGTATATCGTTTTTATATTAACTTGGAATGGGTTCGCGTTACTTATGAATGGTGCTTATATCTATTTTGAGCTCCTCAAGAAAGGGCGCACCTACTTCTGGATGACAACCAGTGTGGTGTTGTCCGTAGCTGTGATAACTGTTGTTTTGAGAGTGGTCAATACGAACCTGGTTATGCTTACTGTAGATTATACAAGTCGCTTTTCGTTTCTATCTCCACTTATGTGGGGATCGTTAATCATAGGGTGTGCTGGATTTACCGTATTGTTAAAGGCAACCGAGCGCAAATTAGCTATACGAGATTTAAAGTAAGGTTGGGGGTCCCATATGATTGCTAAGGTGGAGGTGAGGTAGAAAGGTGTGGATTCCTATTCAGATTAATGAGAGTAGCCCAGAGCCGTTGTATCATCAGATAGAAACGCAATTAAGATCGTTGATTGTCAGCGGACAGATAGATGAAGGAACCCTACTTCCCTCTATAAGAGAATTTGCTGGAAGCTTGAGTTGCAGTGTTATTACAGTCCGCAGAGTATATCAGGATTTGGAGAGCGAAGGACTACTTCGGACAAAACAGGGGACCGGGACATTTGTTGCTAAAGTTGGAGCAGGCGAAAGAGATGAATACCGAAGAGTAGCTGTACAGGAAGCTCTAGAATCGGCGGTTGAAGTCGGTAAATCAGTTCAATATGGCAAAGAAGAACTTAAAGAATTATTTCTGAAAATTTTAAATAAGAAATATCTTGAGAACGAAGGAAGTGATCCTAAGTGACGGAGCAGTTGGCTTTAGAGTTTCGAGGGGCTGTGAAACGCGGACTAAGGAAAGTAATCGGACCGATAGATATGCAGATCCCAGTAGGATATATCGTAGCGTTAGTTGGTCCCAATGGGTCTGGTAAGAGCACAATCCTTCAAATGTTAATGCAAATAACCACATTGGATGCAGGGGAAATTAAATGGTTTGGTGAAACGAGTACAGGCATTCTGCCAACAGAACTGAAACAGGGAATTGCGTATGTACCTGAGGGACCGGTCACTGAAGAAAACTTCATGACAGTTGAAGAAGCAGCGGGTTTCCGAGCACATTGGTATCCGTCATGGGATCATAATCGGTTTGAAGAGTTGGTGGCTCGATTTAATGTCCCTCGGAAAGAGCGTCTAAACCGGATGTCTAAAGGAGAACGTCGTAAATTTGAGATCGCCGCTGCGCTTGCGATACGTCCCAAACTACTACTGCTTGATGAACCTTCTTCTGGACTTGATCCCTTTGCTTGGAAGGACATGATCGATGAACTTCGGAGTTGTATGGATGGGGAGGATTTGACGATCGTCTTATCTACACATATCGTTGACGAAGTGAAACGACTTGCTGATTATATTGTTCTAGTTCATCAGGGTCAAACGTTAGGTATGTTCGAGAAAGATATGCTCTATGGTAGCTTTAAAGAGATTTGGGTTCGAGGGGAGCTTGCAGGAATTGAAAAGTTCGCAGAGGTCATTTCGTGTCAAGACGATGGTCCATCCACAAAGAAGTTAATCGTTAGGGATAGGCAGGATGATTGGAGTGCTTCACATCTCAAAGAACTGCAGATCATTAAGAGTCGAAGTCTTGAATTGGAAGAGATTTTAGACCTTTGGATAAAAGGACATAGACCTCAATAATAAATTAAACTAAGAGAAGAGGGTGTAACAGAATGGCAAATGCATTACTTTTAGAGAAGGTTGTTAAGCAATTTGGCGACAAGACAGCGGTAAATGAAATATCACTACAAGTTGAGAAAGGCGAAATATATGGCCTGTTAGGAGCTAATGGTGCTGGGAAAACGACAACAATGCGTATGGTCCTTGGACTAATTTACCCAGATAGTGGTCGTATTATGTATCATGGTAAGCCCTATGGTAAGGAGCTTCAACATTTGATCGGGTATTTGCCGGAAGAACGGGGACTGTATCCCAAGGTAAAAGTGAGTGATCAGATCAAATACTTGGCCAGATTACGCGGCATGTCAACTTCTGATGCAGATAAGAGTCTTCGTTATTGGCTCGATCGTTTTGAGGTGCCAGAGTATTATGATAAGAAAATTGAGGAATTGTCCAAAGGGAATCAACAGAAAATGGGCTTTGTCGCCGCGGTTGTACATAAACCGGATATTCTTATTTTGGATGAAGCTTTTAGTGGACTTGATCCTGTGAATGTAGAATTGCTAAAGGCTACGGTTTTGGAGTTGCGTGATGCAGGGACCAGTATTTTGTTCTCTACGCACCGGATGGAACATGTAGAAGAGTTGTGTCGTAACATTACGATACTGGATCGATCGAAGACGGTATTGCAAGGTAACCTACGTGAGATCAAGAAACGTTATCCTAGAGAAGAAGTCATTCTTCACACGACGGGAGAAGTAACCGGACTAGAGCAGTTGGAGGGTGTTAAGAAGGTCGAGCGACAAGAACGGGGATACAGAATTTCAATTTCTGATGTTGCTGCGGCAAAAGCTATATTGCGTAAAGCAATGGAAGAGAGCGATGTTGAACACTTCGAAATAAAGGAACCAACGCTTAATCAAATTTTCATTAAAGAGGTAGGTGAGTCGAATGAATAGATTAGGAACGGTCATCGGCTTTACATTTTTGAATAAGGTTAGAGCAAAATCTTTTGTCATTACAACGGTGATTCTAGCTTTACTTGTTTCAATCGGTCTTAACGTACCTTATTTTATAGAAAAGTTTACAGGTGAAGATAGTGAATCGGTAGCAAAGATTGGTCTCGTATACGGAAATCAACCAGAAATCGCTGAATCTTTGAAGGTCTATACGGATAAGCAATCTAATAACAAGTACTCTTTCGTAGAATATCAAGTGGCGGATGAGGCAGTGTTGAAGCAGGATATTAAAGACAAGAAGATTGATGGTTATCTGGACTTCAGTCAAGATACAAATGGGGCATTTCCTGAAGTAAGCTTTACCTCTAACAAAGAGAGTATGGATGTTAGTCTTCAGACGTCTTTGCAAGCTGCATTACAAAGTGTAAAGACTCAATATATTACTAAAGGTTCACTTACTGCAGAGCAGGTAGCTGAGATTAATATGCCAGTACAAATTGCGACATTTAAGGCACTTCCAGATGCGGCATCGGGTGAAAATGGTGAGTCAGCATCAGGCTCGAAGAGCATAGCGATCATTAACTATGTTATCGTATATGTCCTCATATTCCTCTTCTTCTTCTCTAATATGATGACGGGAAATATGATTGCTGCAGAGGTAACGGCAGAGAAGAGCTCACGTGTTATGGAGATTCTGATAACTAGTGTATCACCACTCACTCAAATGTTTGGGAAAATCGTGGGTATGTTCTTGATAGGAATATTGCAGATAGCAATCTTCGCTGCAGTTGTGGTTGTGAATGTTTCGTTGCCACACAATGCACCTCTGTTAGCGGATTTCGATCTTGATTTATCACAAATTAACTTGCAGGTGGTTATTTTAGGCTTCATCTTCTATATCCTAGGTTACTTCCTCTATGCTACCTTGTTTGCTGCTATCGGTTCACTCGTGAGTCGGACAGAAGATTTGGGGCAGGCGATTATGCCAATCACGATGCTATCTTTGGCGACATTCTATATCGGGATTTTCAGCTTGTCAGCTCCTAACTCGATGCTGCTAAAGGTGTGTACCTATATTCCGTTTATATCTCCCGTGTCTATGCTCGTACGAATCGGACTTGGAGAAATTGCAACATGGGAAATCGCGCTGTCGCTCGCAATCCTCGTTATATCGATTGTGCTCTTCGGATGGTTATCCGCTAAGATTTACCGTACGGGCGTACTGCTCTATGGGAAGCGTCCATCATTCAAAGAACTACGTAAAGCAATGAAGGCTTATAAAATTTAAGGTTATTGTTGAATTGATAAATGAAACAAAAAAAACTTTAGAAGGTTAGTTAAATGAAAAATAAATATAAAATGCCACACTCTGGTTTGTACCTAATTGCGATTGCGTTCATGGCAGTCTACTTTGGTAATAAACGCTTCGACTGGGGATTTCCTGATTTTCTACAGGGCGCCATACTTGGTTGTGCGATTGTTCTGATGCTAGTATATATAAATAAGATGGGGAAAATTATTAGGGCTAAGAAAAATGCATAGTAGTAATAGAACGATGTGATAAGAAATTCATAATTAGATGAAGCCCGATGAAACCATGTCGGGCTTTTTTTTGTTATTTCAGAAGAGGCACTTTGATTAAAGATCAAATAAGGTCAAATAATTAAAAAAATATCATTTAATGTGAAAAAATAGTCCAAAACGGCAGATTTCGGATTCATACCGGCCTAAATCGACTTTGTTTTAACTCAGAAAGGAGACTATAATTAAGTCATAAGGTCAAAGAAAGTCAAAGTCAGATTTTTGAGAGGAGAATGTGAAATGTTTGATTTAGTTCCTTTTAACAGACGTAGAGATGATGCTTTTGGTGTACTGACTAAATCTTTGAATGAAGTGTTCAATGATGATTTCTTTGCACCGATCAAAAGTTCTACAATGTCCTTCAGAACGGATATCCGTGAAAGCGAGCAAGCATATCTGATCGAAGCTGAGCTTCCTGGTTTTAAGAAAGAAGAAATCGACATTGACTTCGCCAATCCGTATTTGACGATCAAAGCTGTACGCAAAGAAGATAATCTTGAAGAGAATGAGAATCATCAGGTTATTCGTAGAGAACGTCGATTTGGCGAATATGTTCGGAGATTCTACTTGCAAGATATAGAAGAAGAAAGTATCAGAGCTTCGTTAAAAGACGGCATGCTCACGCTTGTGGTTCCGAAGCAGCAAAAAGCACAAAGTAAACGTATCGAAATTCAAGATGGAGATTCCACAGGAACGCAGGCTGAATAAGGACAAATTAGATTAAGATTATCAATTTTTAATAAAGAGTGTTGATATATAAGGCGCATTGTAGTGGATGATTCCGGCTATGGTGCGTCTTTTCTCAGAATCAATTTATGAAGGATGTGAAATCATATAGATGAAAGGAGGGGACGGACATGGCTACAAAAAATTACTATGAAGTTTTGGGAGTAAGTAAAGGGGCATCACAGAAGGAGATCAAGAAGGCCTATCAGAAGCTCGCCAAGAAGTGGCATCCCGATGTAAACAAAGCACCTGAGGCAGAGGCGAAGTTCAAGGAAGTAGCTGAAGCTTACGAGGTACTTGGTAGTGAGGAGAAACGTAAGGAATATGATGAGCTACTGAGATATGGATTCGGACGAGGAAGAGCTAATGGAACTAAGACTAGTGGAACTTCTTCATATGGCGACAATCCTTTTGGCGCAGGCTGGCAAGGAGGAAGTTATTCTTACGGAAGCAGTTCAGGCATACCTGAAGAGGACTTGTTTGGAATGTTCTTTGGGAACCGGGGAGCGGATCGAGCTGGGTTTGACTTCTTCTCTGGTAGTGGGAATGCACGTCAAGCCAGCAGCATGCAAGCTCAGTTAGAGATTTCGCTGGAGCAGGCATACAAGGGTGGGGACGTAAGAGTACAAGTGGGTGGTGCGAATGTGAATGTTCACATTCCAGCACGATCACACGAAGGTAAAGTGATTAGAATACAAGGAAACGCTCAGAATGGCATGATAACGGGCGGGGACTTGTTACTTACGCTGCATATTTTGCCTCATGAAATCTATGATCCTCAAGAAGGTGATTTACATGGTATTGTACAAATTGCTCCGTGGCAAGCAGTTTTGGGAGGAGAGACCAAGGTACCATTACCAGACGGTAGTATTGTGAAACTGAAAATTCCAGCAGGCATTCAAAGTGGCAAGACACTACGTATTCCAGGCAAGGGCTTAAAGCGCGAGAATGGGACGAACGGAGATATTTTGTTTGGCATTGAAATCATCGTTCCCGAACATACAAGTGAAGCTGAGAAAAATCTATATCGCAAATTAGCCGAGTCTAGCCGGTTTACTGCTGGACCTAAACGAACAAGTATCAGCACACGGCGGCATAAGACCACAATGGGTTAATCATAGATAAATAAACTGAAAGGTGTGAGATTTATGGATTTCAATAAATTAACGCAGAAGTTGCAGGAAGCTGTTGCTGCAGCACAGACACTGGCTTCAGAAAGCGGGCATCAGGAGATCGATAATCTCCATCTTTTGAAGGCATTGCTCCAGCAACAAGAGGGCCTGCTGCCAAGATTATTGCAAAAAATGAATATTCCTGTAGCTGAGATGTTATACAGTACCGATATGTTACTTCAACGTAAGCCAAGTGTTAGTGGATCCGGAGCAGCAACTGTAAGGCTGTATGCCTCACCATCCCTGATTCGTGTGCTGGAAAGAGCGGAGAAGGAAGCTGCACAGATGCAAGACGAGTTCGTCGCTGTGGAACATGCGGTACTAGCAATGGTGTCCGATTCAAGCAAGGAAAGTCGCGAACTACGTGAGATATTTACGAACCGGGGGGTAACGCGAGATAAGTTATTGTCGGTGCTCGCCGAAATTCGCGGACATCAACGGGTGACGAGTCGAGAACCAGAAGCAACCTACGAGGTTCTAGAGAAATATGGACGTGATCTCGTGGCGGACGTTCGGGCGGGGAAGATTGATCCGGTCATCGGGCGTGATGGCGAGATTCGCCGGATCATTCGTATTCTGTCCCGTAAAACGAAAAACAATCCAGTGTTGATCGGGGAACCAGGTGTAGGGAAGACGGCTATTGTAGAAGGACTAGCGCATCGAATTGTACGGAAAGACGTGCCTGAAGGGCTGAAGGATAAGACTATTTTTTCCCTCGATATGAGTGCGCTTGTGGCGGGTGCCAAATTCCGTGGGGAATTCGAAGAGCGTCTGCAGGCTGTATTGAAAGAAGTTCGCGAGAGCAACGGGAGAATTATTCTATTTATTGATGAGTTGCACACCATTGTTGGAGCAGGTAAAACTGAAGGTGCTATGGATGCGGGAAATATGCTGAAGCCGATGTTGGCCCGAGGTGAGCTGCACTGTATTGGTGCGACAACACTTGATGAATATCGGAAGTACATTGAGAAGGACCCAGCACTGGAGCGCCGGTTCCAACAGGTGTTAGTTAGTGAGCCCGATGTAGAGGATACAATCTCGATTCTGCGTGGATTAAAAGAACGATTTGAGGTTCATCACGGGGTCAAAATCCATGATAGCGCATTAGTTGCTGCGGGGGTTCTATCCAATCGCTATATTACTGATCGTTATCTACCCGATAAAGCGATTGACCTTGTGGACGAAGCTTGCGCGATGATCCGCACGGAAATTGACTCCATGCCAAGTGAGATGGATGAAGTTACACGCCGTCTTATGCAAATGGAGATTGAAGAAGCTGCTCTGAAGAAAGAAACCGATGATGCCAGCAAGCGTCGTCTAGAAATACTTCAACGCGAACTAGCCGATCTCAAGGAGAAGCAGCTTGGGATGTCCGCACGTTGGGAGAAGGAAAAATCAGCTATTCAAGGTATTCGCGAGATCAAGAAACGGTTAGAGCAAGCACGTAAGGATCTGGTGGATGCTCAGGAGGAATACGATCTCAATAAATCGGCAGAACTGAGTTATGGCATTATCCCGGATTTGGAACGACAATTGAAGGAAGCTGAAGAAACTGCACTACAGGATCAAGATACTAGACTACTACGTGAAGCGGTGACTGAGGAAGAAATTGCGGATATTGTCTCTCGCTGGACCGGGGTACCCGTTACTCGCCTGGTTGAGGGAGAACGGGAAAAGCTGTTGCGTCTGGAAGAAACATTACATGAACGGGTTGTTGGGCAGGATGAAGCGGTCAATCTGGTGGCCGACGCTGTGCTCCGTGCGCGGGCTGGAATCAAGGATCCAAATCGTCCCATTGGCTCATTCCTGTTCCTTGGTCCGACTGGAGTCGGGAAGACGGAGCTAGCGAAGGCACTCGCAGTATCCTTGTTTGACCGCGAAGATGGTATGATCCGCATTGATATGTCGGAGTATATGGAGAAGCATAGTGTCTCCCGTCTTGTTGGAGCACCTCCAGGGTATGTCGGTTATGAGGAAGGCGGTCAACTCACGGAGGCGGTGCGACGTCAACCCTACACAGTTGTCCTGCTGGATGAAGTTGAGAAGGCACATCCTGACGTATTTAATATACTATTACAGCTATTGGATGACGGGCGATTGACCGATTCGCAAGGACGTAACGTCGACTTCAAGAATACGATTATCATTATGACCTCTAATATCGGTTCACCACATCTTATTCAAGGCACCGATGATCAGGGCGAACTTACGGAAGAGGCAAAGGCAAAGGTTATGAATGATTTGAGAGGTCATTTCCGTCCTGAATTCCTGAACCGAATAGATGACATCGTGATGTTCAAACCATTGACCCTTAACGAAATTGAGCAGATTGTAGATAAGTTGGTGGATGAATTACGTGTACGCTTAGCAGAACGTGGGATTGGCCTCGTCTTAAATGAAGAGGCAGTGCGTTTTATTGCCAAGGAAGGCTTTGATCCCGTGTATGGTGCAAGACCGCTGAAACGGTTCATCCAGCGTAGCTTGGAGACTCGAGTTGCACGTGCCCTCATTGGTGGTGAAGCTGAGGAGGGTTCCGTGATTGAGGTTCAAGAGTCTGGCGGCGAGTTGGTAGTATCGATTTCCAAACAGGATTAACCAAAGTGAAAGGGCGTTCCCAAGCCATTATGGTAGGGGACGCCCTTTCATATTCATCTGACTTTCGCAGGGTTATTGCATGACAACGATATTTCGCTCAATCATCAGGAGGGTTGGCTTCATTATTACCATAACCTGACCGTATTAAATCGAATGAGATTGAATCATGCCGCGATGCTGTTGTACTCGCTGATAACCGGCTAAGCCTTGTCCGTTACGGAACTGCTGCTAGACAATCGTACATTGGAGTTTAAGCAGCATAAGGGTAATAGCTTGGATTTGAATGTCTCCTACCGACGCGAGAATACGTGGCTGCATCATGAGCCTATTTTGGAGCGGGAGTTATTCAGGCATATTAAAAACGGGAATAAAACCGAACTGATGAGAACTTACGTCTCATTTCCCGAGGAGAAATATGGATTACTCTCTAAGAAGAGTCATCTACGCAGTAAAAAGAATCTAGCCGTCTCCTCCGTAACACTGGCTACACATGCAGCTATTGATGGGGGACTGTTCAGGGGAATAGCGTATACACTTAGTGGTTTTCATATCCAGTATATAGAAGAATTGAAAGACATTGATGCCGTAAAAGATGCAGAGCTATCGGGTATCTCTTTATCCGACATTGCTACTCGGCTTCAATTCAACGATCAGAGTTATTTTACGAAAGTATTCAAGAAATACACGGGTACTACTCCTAAACAATTTAGGAACAATAGTGGAATCACACTTTAAGCTATGACTCGATCTCTAGACGGAAAAAAAGTTCAGTCTCAGGTCGAGTATGTAGCCCGTCGCACGCCCGTTTTGATCCCTGCCCAAACCCAATAAACTAATAGAAGTACATAAGAGAACTTACAGATAAGCTTTTAATTGGAAAATTGGAAGGGGAACGAAGGGGAATGGGATGGTTAACAAAGTGGGCATTTGCCAACAAAGCGGCGGTAGGATTACTGACCGTTATGGCACTTGTAGTAGGGATTGTGAGTTATACGACGCTACCTATGGAATTTATGCCGGAGGCAGATAATCCGCAGGTTAGTGTCATGGTTATCGGGCCTGGTCAGAATGCTGGATCCATGGAAAGTAACGTAACAACACCGATTGAAAGTTCCTTTGGGTCATTAAAAGGGAAGAAGGAAATCCTATCTACCTCGGGAGATGGGTATGCGAAGATTGATATTTATTTTGATTCCAAGACGAATATGAAGGAAGCTGCACAAGAGGTTCAAAAAGCAATAGATCCACTGCAATACCCGGAAGGTGTGATGAAGCCATTCGTGCTTCAATTGAACACTTCAATGATTCCAGTCTCTGAGATGACGATCTCTTTTGAAGAGGGACTAACTTCGGGTAATATTGAAATTGCTGAAAAAACGATACTTCGTCAGTTGCAAGATATTAAAGGCGTTTCGAATGTCGGATTTTATGGAAAACCGGTTTCACAAATTAATGTTGAAGCAGATCAGATCAAGATGGCGCAAATGGGAGTACCCTTCTCAGAACTGATGGGTGTACTTCAAGGGCGTAACGTATCAGCATCGGTGGGGGCACAGACCATTGGTGGGCAAAGTGGTAACGTGAATGTTGTATCCCAAATTGAAAGTGTAGATACTTTGAAGAAGCTGCAAGTAGCGGAAGGAGTTACACTACAAGATATAGCCACGGTTGAATTGAAACAGGATAAAGAGAGTATCAGCCGAGCAAACGGTAAAGATGTTCTATTTGCAGTCATATTCAAAGAAGCCAATGCCAATGCGGTGGATGTAGGTAATAAAGTCCAAGAAATTGTAGAGAACTTGAATAAAACCATAAAAAATGCTGATGTATCAGTTGTTATGAGTACTTCGGATATGGTTGTTGACTCTGTAAACAGTATGATGCGTGAAGTATTAATAGGAGCTTTGTTCGCGACCATCGTTATTTTATTGTTCCTGCGTAATATACGTGCGACTTTAGTTACGGTGATTTCGATCCCACTTTCACTAGCGATAACGTTATATTTACTGAAAGTATCCGGTGTCTCCTTGAATATTATTACGCTTGGGGGCGTTGCAGTAGCCGTTGGACGTCTGGTGGATGACAGTATTGTAGTTATAGAGAATATCTACCGTAGATTGCAAAAGGAATCCTTCTCAATTGGAATGGTGATCGGTGCAACGAAGGAAGTTGCTCAGGCAATCACTTCTTCCACGATCGCGACGGTGGCTGTATTTTTACCAATGGGTCTCCTAAGAGGAGGATTACAGGCTTTTCTGCTCCCATTTGCCCTAACAATTACGTATTCCTTACTTACCTCATTGGTAGTAGCCCTGACAGTAGTACCTTTACTTAGTTCATGGCTTTTACGGAATACTCACATGAGTGAAGGTAAACCTTCTCCCAAATTTGGACGATTTCTACAGTGGAATCTCAGTCACAAATGGGTAACCTTATCACTTGCATTCATCGTCTTTGCTTCTTCAATCGCAGCTTATGTTTTTATGCCTAAAGGCGCTTTGGATGCTTCCAATGCAGATTATGTTGTTGTGAAGCTACAGTATCCAAATGATGTTCCGGTGGGAGAGATACTTGATAACGGAAAGAAACTTGAACAATATATGATGAAGCAAGATCAGGCAGAGACCGTATTGCTGGATTATGGTAACAGTAGTGATATGGCGCAATGGGGGAATGTCTCGTCGCTTGCTGAAGTTAGTTATACGGTAATCATGAAGAAAGACGCAGATGCGGAGAAGTTCATAGAACAAGTTCGTGCACAAAAGGAAAACTATGACGGAGCTACTTTGACAGCAAATGAAACTAGCATGATGAGTTCAGGTTCTACAACAGAATATATCGATATTGTTGGTGATGATCTAACAGCGATCTCAGAGGTAGAGAAGGAAGTTAAATCCAAGCTAACCACGGTGGACGGAGTGGAGAAAGTCACTAGCAGTGGGGACGATACGAAACCTGTATTCTCCTTCACCGTAGATCCACTCCAGGCCAAGGGTCAAGAAATTGCGATGCAAATTAGCGCAATGCTTAACCCTGTACCGATTGGACAAATTGAGCTGGATGGTGTCTCAACGGCTGTCGTGTTAGAACCGGCACTAGTGCCGAAAACAGAGCAGGATCTGAGTGGCATGATGCTGATGACTGCTGGAGGTCCGGTACCCGTCTCCCAGCTTGCAAAATTTGAAGTTCGCAATGAACCAGCTATGGTCTATCACAAGGAAGGTAAAAATTACTTGCGCATTACTGCGGAGGTAGATCCGAAGCTCGTGTCCAAGATTGGTGCTAGTATTAAAGAGGAAATAGATTCAATTAAGACCCCAGAAGGTGTGACTTTGTTTGCAGGGGGAGCTTCTGTCGATCAAGCAGGTGATTTTGGTGACTTAGGTATGACTGCACTAATTTCCATTGGATTAGTCTATCTGATCATGGTACTTACGTTCAAGACGCTTCGTGCTCCATTTGCGATTATGTTCTCCCTACCATTAGCAGCGATTGGTGCAATTATTGGATTGTTAGTATCAGGTGTGACGCCTGACTTCACGGCCTTGTTCGGTGCTTTGATGCTAATAGGTATAGTTGTAACGAATGCGATTGTCCTGATTGATCGAATCAAACATAATGAGGAACACATGTCTATTCGCGAAGCGATTATCGAGGCAGCGATGACACGGATGCGTCCAATATTAATGACTGCGATTGCCACGATCTGCGCGATGCTACCGCTTGTATTCGGGCATTCTGAGCAAGGTAGTATCGTATCGCAAAGTTTAGCGATTGTCGTAATCGGAGGGTTGACCGCCGCAACGATTCTAACTCTCATCGTAATACCAGTCATTTATGAACTGTTCTACTTCCGCAAGTCAGCCCAACAGCGCAAGCAGACCATTAACGTAGCCCCTGAAGTTACAGAATCAGTGTGAATGATCCGCTCATAGATTAAGATCATATGCCATACAACCATGAGCCTGTGAAACTTTCTCCCCTGGCTTTGCGTTTACATGAATAGTAGTGGAGACGATAGAGTTAGGGGACAGAGCAATGACAGAGGCATCATTACCTAGCCGGACATCGGCTAACAAGCGAAAGATAACTAAGAAACGGCGCAAGAAGAACCAATTCTTGTCCTTTATGATTCGATTATGTATGATGACGATGTTTTTACTATCACTTGCTGGAATCTGGTTCTTCTTCACACCTTCTGGTAACAATATGCGGTTTCTAATGGCAGATACTTTGATCACAACACAACATCGGCACTGGGCCAAATATATTATCGGACAAGAAGAATTGGATAAGCGGGTTGCCGCATATCAAGCACAATTCAATGAAATGGGTACGGAAAAGGATACACATACGATCTCCATTCCGATTAAAGAGGGAGAAGAGAGCAAGGAGAAACCTTTGATCGAGGTCGAAGAGGTATCAGGTACTGGTTACCATGGTTATGTGTTAACTGTAAATGATCCGACTAAGATACGCCTTGGTGTTCCTGCTAAGGTGGGTAAGGGTGAGAAGGTTTCAAGTATGGTGGAACGCACTGGGGCCATTGCTGGCGTTAACGGTGGTGGATTCGCTGATCCGAACTGGAAAGGCAATGGATTTAAACCTATCGGTCTTGTTATTTCACAGGGAAAGTTGTACTACGATGGCATAGGGGAGAAGAATTCTACTCAAATCGTTGGTCTCGATAAGCAGGGGAAAATGATTGCCGGAAACTATTCAATTCAGGAACTACAGGATCTTAATATTCAAGAAGCGGTTACATTCCAACCACGGATTATTGTGAATGGGAAAGGACAGATCAAGAGCCAGAAAGACGGATGGGGAATTGCCCCGCGTACCGCTATGGGGCAGAGAGAGGATGGCGCAATACTGTTTGTTGTAATTGATGGTCGCCAGCCGGCCTATAGCATCGGTGCAAGCCTCTATGATGTCCAACAAGTCATGTTGGATCATGGGGCAGTGATTGCCGCTAATCTTGATGGTGGTTCATCTACAGTACTTGTAGGAAAGGGTGGCGAAATCCTGAACAAACCATCATCTGAATACGGCGAGCGTTACTTGCCAACGGCATTCTTGGTATTTGAGCATCCTGAAGAGGTGGATATTCCTAACGTTTGGAAGGGTCTTCGTCCGCAAGACATTGATGCGGGCAAGAAATAGAATGAGTTAAGGAGGCACAGCCTCGACTTTATTCTGATGTTTATTAAAAAAAGGCAAGCCTCCGGTTAATTGGAGGCTTGCCTTTTGACGTTTTCGGCCCATTGTGGCTTGTTAGCATAGAGGACGGAACGATTTGGAAAAAGCGATAGCTATTTAATAAATATGCCGCCAAAAGGAATAACCTCGCGCAGAACGCGTTTGACAATACCGGCATCATTGTGGAGATCTTGTTCAAGTTCGCGATTTCTTGCTCCAGACTGAATTAACACGGTGCCACGTCCGGTCATTTTCCACTGATAATTCATATGTTGGCTAGCGAGATGATTACCATATACGGACAATTCAAGCTTGGCATTCTCAGGATAGGCGATGACACTTCTTGCATCAATGTAGATTGCTTCCTCGGGATGGAGGGTAAGTTCGATAATCTGACCCTGAGTCAGAATGCCAATCATACCTTCCCCAGAAAATTTCATTTTGATCGCATCTCGAGTAATCATCATATTCTTCATTTTTAAGATCCGGGTTTCCATTTTAACTCCCTCTGTATAGAAGAAGAGATGTTTGAAGTCATACAGCAGATCACTATCTTTGGTAAGCTGTATGGACTTCATAGATACGGAAGGGGGAAGTGCAGCCACGAATTGGCAAGGTCCGATCATGTCCGCTTGGATCAACTTCATTTTCCGATACATTCCCTTAAAGCTCATTAGCTTGTCACTACGATTCGCAGAGGCTCCACGATACGCGATAATCTGTCCAGGATGTAGGATATGCGCCTTTTCGCCCACATTTAACCGGAAGGTTACAGCTTGTCCACTTATATGCGTGGGTTCTGACTCATATTGTACATCCATAGGATAGACCCTCCTTTACTTTCGAAGAATGAAACGTAATCCTCGAAGCAAAATGAAATAGCCAGCAACGAGCGCTACAGCCACTATGATCATTATTCGAGTCTTGCGTCCCGATGCTTCGCGGGATTGTTGTGCTTCTGTCAAAGCCGTTACAGTTGCCGTTAATTCCTTGTTACGCTCTATTAATTCCAAGTTCTGTTGTTGAAAAGTCTCCAGCGTTGCTTGTGCTTCGCCGAGCTTGTCCAAGGTAACTTGGTAGTTTTCTTTTAGCTCATTAACTTCCGCAGGTAATTCAGATAATTGCTTCACACCACTAAATAAATCACTAAAATAACCAGCCTCGGCGCGGGGAGCTCCAAGCAGAAGTCCGCCACAGAGCAGCACTGCAAATGTGAACTTAAGAATTGCATTAGACCAACGATTCATTGTCTCTCCACCTCCGATAATGTTTCTATATAACATTACGTACCATTCATCACAAAGGTTTCTATGTCCTCTCAACTGCAACTATTGTTACTCTTTACGCCAAGCGAAGCGTTGGCGGTATTTTCGGGGAGCCAAACCTTCGATTTTGGTAAAAGAGGCGGTGAAATACGCGGCGTGGTTGAAACCAACAGCCTCAGCAATCCGTTCCATACTGAGATCAGTCTGCACCAGTAGCAGCTTAGAATGTTCAATTCGTAGATTAAGCAAATAGACCGAAGGTGAACAACAGTATAATTTTCGCATACAACGAGCTATATATACGGGGTGAAAGTTAATACTCTCACCAAGTTTTTTCGCTGAAAATTCCTCACGGTAATGCTCACGCAAATAGGTGGCGGCACGTTCCGCGCAAATGGTTTGAGAGGAAGGTCCATCTGCCCCAATGGATGACGAGAGCAGTACGATAACCTCCTGAAATAGTGCCTGTTGCTTGAGACGGACACTGGAGAGGTGAATATTCTGATTCATTTGCGTCAATTCACTAATAATCTCAATAATCTTCAACGGTTGAGCGAGCTTAATGAATTGTGGAAGTGCAACGTTATAGGAAGTCGTCGTAAAAGGAGGGAGAGGAAGATTGCGAGGAGTACTTTCTCCTGAAGTCTTCCATTGGTTCTGATGGTAAGACTCTTCGTCTATGACTCTCCAATCGCTGAGAATTTGAAAATGCAGCCAATAGTATTTCGTCTCCTCTACACAACCTGCATACGCGTAGTGTTGACTATCTGGGCGAAGTATAAGGGCATGACCTTCCTTTACTTCGTAGTCGACGCCCCCTTCTCCAACGAAAAGACAGCCCTCGATAACTACAAGTAGATCAAAGGCTCCAATGTTCTGCCTACTGGGATGCCTCCCACCAATTTCTGCGTATGACAATCCGCTGACAATATAGTGAGGGAGTGGCGGGGCCATAAAATCTATAATGAGCATTTTTAGTAACCTTCTCTATACATAATTATAGTTGGAATATTGAAAGATTGAGTTTGTTAATTGATACAACTGAATAAGTATAACAGCTATAATGTGTTTCATGCTACATAGTTTAAGCGGGAATGTAGAATCGTCCCCGTTCTACAGGGAGTTGTAATAGTGATGAATAATAAGCTTAACGAGGATCGTAAATTTACCCTTTGGGTGCTCGCCTGGCCGGTGTTTATTGAATTGTTTCTACAGTTTTTACTGGGTACAGTCGATACGCTCATGGTTAGTCGGATATCCGACCATGCCGTAGCCGTTGTGGGTTTCTCCAATCAATTGTTTAATGCGCTCACCACACTGTTTGCCACCGTGGCAAGTGGGGCAGGAATCGTTATCGCTCAGAAGATCGGTTCACGTCGTGAGGAAGAAGCAAGAACGGTTGCTATTATCGCATTTAAAGTTACAGCCGTTATTGGACTTGTACTAAGTGTGATACTTATAATGCTACCGCGACCTATCGCTGAGATCCTACAGCTTCCAGAGGAATTACTTCCGCTGGCAGAGGTGTACATCTCTATTGTTGGGGGAGGTATGATTTTAACGGCAATAATGTCTACGCTAGGTACGGCGATCCGTAATACAGGTAATACGAAAGGACCTATGTACACAGCAGTTGGAATGAATATCATCCACATTGTGATGAACTATTGTTTCATATTTGGTGCGTTTGGATTCCCGCAATGGGGATTGACCGGAGTAGCTATTTCGACGGTGATAAGTAGGTTGATTGCATGTATAGTGTTAATGTTCATCTTCTTAGGGACGTTTGAGCGGCGGATCGGATTGAAGGACTTCTCATTGTTTGATAGGAAGTTATTCAAAGAAGTGCTCGTCATAGGTTGGCCTCTTGGTATCAACTCAGCAAGCTGGGTATTCTCTCAATTGGCGATCTTCTCCTTCCTTGCAATATTGGGATCGACAGAGTTAGCGGCTAGGACTTATATGAATACGTTGGAATCCTTTTGTTTCCTACTGGGCTTCTCGTTGGCCCTTGCTTCGCAAATTCAAATTGCCCATTTATATGGCGCAGGAAAGACTAGAGAGGCTTACAGTTCAGTATACCGAATGCTTAGGGTAGGTCTTCCTCTAGTGATCGTCAACGCTTTTATTCTTGTGCTATTTGGTCGCCATGTGTTGGGTTTGTTCACTCAGGATCACGAGATCTTGTCACTATGTGCCTCGTTGTTATGGTTAAACTTACTGTTACAACCTGGTAAGATGGTGAATATGGCGATTGGGAATGCGCTAAATGCGGTAGGCGATACCCGTTTTACGATGAACATATCTTTAATCTTCATGTGGGTAGTTGCCACGGGTTGTTCTTATTTACTTGGTGTCTCTCTCGGCTGGGGTATCGTGGCGATATATGTCTGTATGATTTCTGACGAATATATCCGTGCGGTGCTATCTTACTTCCGCTGGAAAGATCGTAAATATTTACGATTGAGGGAAGAGGATATGAGTAGGAATAATTCAAGTCAGTTGACTACAGAAGTAGTTCACTCCTGTTAATGAAGAGGTAAATGGCATAATATCTTGGCAAAAAGAAGCCCCGGCCATCCTATAGGGATAGACCGGGGCTCTTTAATGTGGTGAGACTGCTTAAGATGTTATTCTTGTTCAGGGTTCCGATCAGGAAGCTGCTGCACATAACTATCGGATAATTTAAGTAACTCTAATGCCCGATTATATTCACTTTCTGTTGTAACTGCCTGCTGCACACTGTCAGGAGCAAAAGGGTACTGAGTTCCATCATCGTACCAAGCGCCTGGTATGAACAAGGCTTTATCATTCAGGAAAGAACCTGAAGGTAGATAGTAACGTTGCGGTAATAGGTTGTTAGTTTGGTTCAAGATATCCTGACCAAAGTGAATCTGATCTGTCAGCGATATTCCCATAAGGTTCGAGATTGTCGGTAGTATATCAACCTGTCCACCGACGTTGTCTAAGACAGCAGGAGTAACGCCTGGAGCTGAAATAATCAACGGAATGTTGATCATATCAATATAACCATAGTCTCTGCCGTAAATCTCATTCATAAGTTCTAAGCCTTTTTTATCGAGAGAGTATAGAGGCAGTCCGAGATGGTCACCATAAATAACAACTACGCTGTTATCCCAAATGCCTTTCTGCTTCAAATCATCGATGAATAATCCCAGCGCGTAGTCCGCATAGTTTTGAGAGCGGATGTAGTCTCCGACCATATTATCCTGAAAGCGTTCTGGTAGAGTGATATGATCCTTTTCATGCGGCATAGTAAAAGGATGATGTGCCGTCATCGAAATTACTTGGCTGTAGAATGGCTTACCGGCTTGCTGCATCTTTTCTAGCTCGGCAGCAGTCTTTTTATATAGCACTTCATCAGATGGGCCGAAGAACACGGCATCTTCTTTACCAAAGAAGTTATCTTGATCGTAATACCGGTTGAAGCCAACAGCTTCATACAGTTCGCGGCGATTCCAGAAATCAACAACATTGGTATGGAACGTAGCGGTATCATAGCCCTGAGCTGTTAGCAGCTTTGGAAGGCTTGGCAGTTCTTTGTAAGCGTAGTTCTGTGTTGCAGCCTCGTTATAAGGAATATAGGACGAGGTGTTGACGACAAATTCAGCATCTGAAGTATTACCTTGCCCGACCATTTGATAGAAATTTTTGAAGTATAGGTTATCTTTGACCAATGCATTTATGTTAGGAGTAATCTCTTGACCATCGATCGTTAAGTTAACCAGGAAGTTCTGGAATGATTCCATTTGGATGATGATAACATTCTTGCCTTGAGCAGTACCAAAGTATGCTGGATCTTGGACCGATTGCACACCTTTTAATTGATCGATTTTGCTTTGAGTAATGGCGTTCTTATCGACAAGTTCGATATCCTCATTGGCAAAAATGGAATACGTCTCGTAGTTTAGAATCCCCATTTGCTCCGCTTGCTTAATTTCATTCATACTGGCACGATTTGGCCAAATATTGAAGATACAAATAGTTAACGAAGCTGCAAATATCGTAGCGATAACGCCAGTGCTCAATTTTTTTAAACTGAAATAACTTTTTGTTTTGGGCAATCTCTTTTTACGAATAGCCCAGAAGCCAATGACAATGATGTCTAGGAATATTAGCAGATAGTAAGGCGCAAGTAGTGAAAACACGCTATTACTAACGGCTGTAACCTGATTTACTTGTTCGAGTGCGTGATAGGTAACTATGACACCATAATATTTATGATACATAATGGCGGCGAAGAAAATGGCTGTAACAATTAGATTTACTGTTAGATACATGCCCACTTTACGTTTGGAAGAGAACCACTCGATTAGACAGAACAACACCCATATAAATGGAATTTCTTTTAGCAGAGGCCCCCAAGGTTGTATGCCATCAAAAATGGACAACCAGGCGAGATAAATCTTTAAAATCAAAATAATTGAAAAAAAGACGAATGGCTTTGTGCTAATGCGCCGGATGTGGTCAAATAAAGGCACTTTATATCCTTCCTTTCAGATACTGTGTATTCTAATCGTTTTGAACTGGTGATTTTACATTGGCATTACAATTTTAGCAACCTCTAATATAATACATGAAATAACGTAAAGATGAAAATTAATCAATTGACTCAATTAGAAAGATATCCCAGCATTGTGTTAATGAAATAAGACGTAAAGCTGATTATTGACTTCATAAGACGTTATTTGGTAAATTAGTAGCATCCTCATAATAAGGAGAGTTTTTGATGTCGGTGAAAGTTCTTAACTAATAAATTTCATATGGACTGTACGATTGGTTGTAGAAAGAAAGACTGTTTTTTTTATTAAAACATGTCTTCGATTCTCTGTGCCTTTTTACGGTCTCTGAATTTAGTTAAGAACACACGCGGGACATCATACGGCGCCTTATCGCTGTTTGTTTCTATGGACCTCTAGACCGTGCTGTTTTTCAGCACGGTTTTTTTGATTGATCCAAAGGGATAGACATATGCGGGATAAGTTTAGGGCAAAGGATGGCATTCGTGCTTTCTTTTGCCCTTTTTGTGTTGTCATCCATTCAGAAAATTTAGGGGGTATAACATTGGGAATGTTTAATCTACACATGTTGGAATACGAGAGCATCAGGGAAGAGCTCATGAGGTACGCTGTTTCTTATGAAGGACGGCAGCGGATTAGCAAACTAAGTCCGTTGGAAGATAAGCGGAGAATTAGACAGGCGATTGAAGAGACAGCAGAAGCGAATGTGTTAATAGGAAAAGGTTCCAGTATTCCACTTCCTTCACTTGAAGGGATTGAATTAGTAATGTCACTAATGGGAACGGGATACTTGTTCACCGAGCAGGATTTGACAGCAGTTCAGCGATTTCTCCAAAGTTGTGGTCAGCTTAAAAAATATATGGCGTCCAAGGGAGAACTGGTGGATCGAATTGGCTCTTATGCTGCATCTCTGCGTGACTTACCGGCAGTCCAGCAGGAAATATTACGTTGTATCCATCAAGGCGTCATCACCAATCAAGCTAGTCGTGAATTAGAGAAAATACGACGGAAGATCGATGTAGTTAAGGAGAAAATCAAGAAGAAGGTTCAATCCGTGATGTCTCGTCATTCGAATATCCTACAAGAGAATATCGTTAGTGTTCGTGGTGGACGTTATGTTATTCCCGTGAAGAAGGAGTTCTATAAACAGGTGGACGGTCGAATGTTAGATCAGTCCGCAAGCGGACAAACGGTGTTCATTGAGCCACGGGAGATATCAGGGCTCCAGAGTGAGCTAGAGGCGCTGCAAGGAGACGAAGCGCGTGAAGAAAGTAAGGTGCTAGGGTACTTGACGGACTTGGTGGAAAGGGAAGTCGCAGAGCTTCAGCAAAACATCAACATTACGGGTACCTACGATTTTATTTTTGCGAAAGCGAAGTATGGTGCCTCGATCGGCGGAGTTGCAGTGACATTAAATGAGAACGGGGTAACAAAGATTAGTGGGGCTAAGCATCCAATGTTACTTCATAGCATGGTTGCGCTCGACCTGGAGATCGGGGAGTCGTATAAAAGCCTTGTTATTACCGGACCCAATACAGGTGGGAAAACCGTAGTATTGAAGACGCTGGGGATTCTTTCGCTGATGGTTCAGTCAGGGCTACTCGTACCGGTAAATCCGGGAAGTCAATTCGCTGTCTATTCTGGGATTATGGCTGTAATAGGTGACGGACAAAATCTAGAACAATCACTGAGTACTTTCTCTGCTCAAATCCAGAATCTTGTCCAAATGCTGAAAGAGGCGGGGCCTTCAACACTGTTGCTGATTGATGAATTGGCTGCCGGCACAGATCCTGGCGAAGGGATTGCCCTGTCGATTGCAATTCTGGAGGAATTTAGCCGTAAGGGTGCCACGGTGATGGTGACGACGCACTATAATGAACTGAAGACATTCGCATCTAAGGCGATAGGATTTCAAAATGCGCGGATGGAATTTCATGCAGAGACCTTACGTCCCTTATATCGTCTGACGATAGGTGAGGCGGGTCAAAGTTATGCGATCGAGATTGCGAAGAAGCTCGGTATTGCTGGTGGCATCATAGAACGTTCCCGGGATATTGTATCGCGTCAGTCCGGGGGGAAGGAAAAGCTGGATATATGGGATGATCTAGAACTGAATCCTTCGGCGACTAATGTGCTAACTAATCCTTTCTCAAGTCCTAGTACTAATATGGGGGCAAAGAAGGTAAAAGAACCAGCGCATGTATTCGAAGTTGGCGATGCTGTATTTGTAACTTCATTTGGGAAGATTGGTATTGTAAGTGAAAGTGAAGATTCTAGAGGTTTGGTAGAGGTTATGATTCAAAAGCGGAAGGTAAAGGTTAACAAGAAGCGGCTTAAACCACATATCAAAAAGCAGGAATTATATCCAGATGATTACGACATGGATATCGTATTTGACAGTAAAGAAAATCGGAAGAATCGGAAGTTGATGGGGAAAAGGCATGTCGATGGGCTTGAGATTGTAATAAGAAAAAATGAGGATTAATGATAGGGAGACCCCCCGTTAGGGGAGGTCTCCCTGATTTTATTATCCTATAGTTGCTGGGTCAGAATATCAACAAAATGTTCAAGGAACTGCTGATCTTCCTCGTCAAAGCGCCCCTGAAGTGGGCTGTCGATATCAAGAACTCCTAGTAGCTTGTCATCCTTGACGATGGGGATAACGATCTCACTATTGGAGGCTGCATCGCAGGCGATATGGCCTGGGAAGGCATGGACGTCCTGAATTCGTAGCGTCTCTCTGCGTTCTGCGGAAGTTCCACAGACACCTCTTCCCATAGGAATCCGAATACATGCGGGAAGCCCTTGGAATGGTCCTAAAACGAGCTCATTTCCGTCGTAAAGGTAAAATCCTACCCAGTTAATGTCTTCTAAATAGAAATTTAAAAGCGCGGAAGCGTTGGCTAGATTTGCAATAGTGTTGGGCTCATCGTGAATGAGTGCCCGTAATTGGGATAGAACAGCAGTTTGTTGTTCAGCTCGAGGTCCTGAGTAGTCTTTGGTATGAAACATAATAGTCTCCTTCATTAATAGCATTGAATTTTTATGTAACAGTGTCTAATGCTTCTTCAATAAACGAATGAACTTCATGGATATATCGATTTGGATCGACTCCGAAGGCGTTCCCATGAACAGCTTCCTCCACTAACAGGAGTCGTTTTGGCTCAGGCTTATGATTGTACAAGTCCTGACTCATGTGCGTGGGTACATAGTTATCCTCCGTACCATGAATGAATAACACGGGAAGCGTACTGTTCTCTACCGTCTTAAGAGGACTGACCTGCCCAAGCCGGAAGCCCGCTTTCCTCTTCGTATATCTGTCCACCATAGGCAGAAGGGGGAAGGCGGGTATTTTATTTAATACAGTTAATTGGTGGCGTATGAGCTCGGTCAAATCGGAATAAGGGCAATCGGCGATCACAAATTTAACGTTGGGATGAGCGATACTGAGATATTCGAGTACGGTTCCCCCACCGAAGGATTGACCATGCAGACCGATCACACAATCATTCCCGTAGTTCTCCAGAATCCAAGTCACCCACACCTCTATGTCATACTTCTCCTCATATCCATAGGTAGTGTATTTACCTTCGCTTTTTCCGTGCCTACGTTGGTCAATGAGCAGGATATTAAAGCCTTTCTGCTGAAACATATCGATATATTGTGTGGACACGGCAAGTGAAACAGTATATCCATGAACAATGATCGCCCATCGTTGTAAATCTGGATGGGGCTCTAGGACATATCCGTGCAGCTTTAATCCATCTTTGGAAGTCGTCTGTACTTCACGTTTGTCCAGTGTATCGAACCGTTCCTGCGAAAAGACACCTGTTCTCTCTAAATATTCAAACATGCTTTCATTGGTTTGGAGTTTCATTTGTGTGACCTGGCGAAAGGTGAAGTGCATTAAACCGCTTGCGATCAACAACACCAACAGTAGTACAAGTATTATAACACTGAAAACCATGAGAGAATCCTCCTTATGACCTATCCAGACTGTGTTAGTAGTATAGTATCCCAAATTGGACCAAGAAAAACGTCTTCTCTTTGACTCTCCTAGTCCATTTGTGATTAGCTATGTGTAGAGGTAATTAGGGGATGACGTGCGGAAGGAGTGAGGTAATTGTATAAATGTGAGGGAAATATCCCTGTGCTGGAGAGCGAGAGACTGCGGTTACGAGCGATGGAAAGAGCAGATGCTGAAATTTTGTTCCGTTATTGGAGCGATCCTGAGGTAGTCAAATATATGAATATTTCTCCATTTGCCTCTGTAGAGGATACGCTCGAAATGATTAACCTGCTTAATGGTTTATCCGAGAGCGATGACACTTTACGCTGGGGAATCGAACTGAAGGAAGAAGAAATTTTGATCGGTAGTTGTGGTTTTAATGTATGGGAATTGTCAGGATCCTATCGCGGTGAGATCGGATATGACTTAGGTAGAGAATATTGGGGCCACGGCTATATGTCGGAGGCGTTACATATGTTGTTGGCATACGGATTTGAGACGATGGGACTTAACCGGATTGAAGCGCTGGTGGACCCTGACAATGTGAGATCAAGGCAATTGCTTGGAGCATTTCACTTCCATGAGGAAGGTTTACTTAGAGAATATCAGAAAACGGATGCTGGATTTATCGACTTGTTAATGAATTCTCTTTTGAAACGAGAGTTCTATAGGGCGGGCATTTAGTATGATTTTAGAGGGATGAGATATGGGCAGCATATAACGGAGCGATGACTCCGTTATATGGCTGCCTGTCTTTATTTTTATAGGGGTATCAACTATAATTGTAGCTTGTGGTTAGGAAATATAAGTAAGAGGAAGAGAAGGGAAGGCATCATGAAGAATATCCCGGTTAATAGAAATTTTATACTGATTGGATTATTGTTATCGACATTTTTGGCTGCGATCGAAGGTACAGTTATCGGCCCTGCCGGGCCAAGAATTGTTGGCGATTTAGGTGGATATGAGCTGTTGAGTTGGGTGTTTACCGCCTATCTATTGGCAATGGCCGTTGCGACACCGATTTTTGGGAAAATTAGTGATTTGTACGGACGAAAACCGGTTTTTATCATCGGTTCAATATTGTTTCTAATTGGTTCCTTATTATCTGGACTCTCCCAGAGCATGGAACAACTTATCATTTTTCGTGCAATTCAGGGGATTGGTGCAGGTGGACTTATACCCGTTACATTCACGATTATTGGTGATATTTACAGTATGGAAGAGCGTGCCAAGGTACAGGGATGGATTAGCTCTGTATGGGGGATTTCCTCATTAGTTGGACCGTTGCTTGGTGGATATGTGGTCGATTCGTTGAACTGGCGGTGGATCTTTGGCTTTAATGTTCCGTTTGGTCTCTTATCCTTATTTATGATTATAAAATATCTTCATGAAAATATAGAGAAGCGGAAAGTTAAAATTGATGTGAGTGGTGCGGTTACTTTCACAGTCGGGGTGACGGCATTATTGTTTGGTCTAGCGACAGGAGGTAGCCAGTTTGCCTGGACATCGCCTGCGATGCTCGGAATTATGACGTTAGCAGTCGTTTCGCTCATCTTGTTCTTCATCGTAGAGAAACGGGCTGAAGAACCACTTGTTCCATTACAATTGTTCAAGGTGCGTGATATTGCTTTCTCTAACTTGGCAAGTTTGCTTGCGAGTGCCTTGTTAATTGGACTTACAACTTATTTACCGCTGTGGGTTCAAGGTGTACTTGGCAAAAATGCTACAATGTCTGGGCTCGTCTTAGCACCGATGTCTGTTAGCTGGATGCTTGGTTCTATCTTAGGTAGTCGTTGGATTATTACTCGAGGATCACGATATACTTCGCTGATTGGGATGGTTATTATTTCCCTTGGAGCCGTTGGTATGGCATTTATTACGGAAGGTACTCCTTTGTTCATTATGTTAATATTTAATGCTTTGTATGGATTAGGGTTTGGTTTCTCTTTCACGGTATTTACGGTAATTGCGCAATCATCCGTAGGCTATAGCTTACGTGGTGCATCAACTGCGCTTAATACATTCACTAAGTCGATAGGTCAAACGATTGGCGTTACCGCGTTTGGTGTACTGATTAATTTACAGATCGCTGCTAAGACAGCCAATGGCACGGCTTCCAGTGCCACAGTGTCACAAGACGATATCAACAAATTACTCTCACCAGAGAAGGTTCATTTACTGCCGCCGGATCTGTGGAGTGACTTGAAACATGTACTACAAGGAAGTCTTCACACGTTGTTTATTGTTATGGCTGTGTTGGCCTTGTTAGGTGTTATTAGTGTATTTGGTTTACGGAATCGGGCACCAAGAGCTGAAGGTAACGAGGAAACAATCGAGCCCGCAAAGAGTTAATAACCTCTTATGAAGGTGTTGTATAAAAAAGCGCCATTCTTCGCACCTTAACGGGGAAGGGGAGGTGTTACCATGAACGAGGAAATGAATCTGGATCAAACCATGCTGGTGAATGCGTGGCAACAACAGCTTCCAGAATATCTAAACCCAGGTGATTCAGCACAAGTGCTGGCGGACCAAGCGGATCCTCATGGCGTTCGGCTGCATATTGAAGCGGCAGGACATCAATTATATTCTTTTGACTTTCAATGCTCCTATGTGGACCCTCGTGAAGTTCGGGTAGATCTGGTCGATGTGGAGCTTGCAGGCCAAACTGTGGATGAAAATACAGAAGTGATTCAAGAGCTGACGAAGGATTACGTCCGTCATATCCATGAATGCGCACAGGCTCTTCACAAGATCACAAAACCATCTTAGAGAGCGAGGACTATTAGTCCTTCGATTTGATTCGTAGTTGCTCTAACAGAACAATATACAAAAATGACGTATAAACTGATTATCAGTTTTATACGTCATTTTTGTTGTCTATTTATTTACGGGAGAGTGGTGCAAGTTTCTCAGCTTCTCGTCCCATCTTCTTAAGTAGATCGATCATAAGTTGCTTTTCAGATTCGTTCAAGCCACTAAGGGCATGATCGATACGCTCTGAAAACTCAGGGTACAATTGATCCATTAATTCCTGACCTTTTGCCGTCAATTCTGCATAAATGACTCGGCGATCGCGTGAACATGGTTGACGGTGTAGTAAGCCTGCTGTCTCCAGTTTATCAATCACATAGGTAACATTACCACTCTGCAGTAGCAGCTTGGCGCCGATTTGTTGTATCGGTTGAGCCCCTTTGTAATAGAGAACCTCCATTACTGCAAAGGCCGTAGGATTGAATCCTTGGATTTTGCTTCCTGTCACAGCATGTTCGTTGACACTTTTAAAAGATTTAGCAAATACACGGTATAAATGCAACGATAAATCAGTTCCGCGCTCCTCGGTTTTCAACATTCTCATCCCGCCTTATTTTATATTTTCTAAATGAATGAAGTAGAAATGGCTTCTCCGTCCTTGATATGGGCGGTCCCCGTTTCTGTGAGAAATATAAGCAAAGTAAGAGTTGAAACTTATATTACTTATATTTTTAAATAGTTTGATTCATTGATATCTTAGAGCAGAATAAAAATTAAGAAAATATTATTTATCACAATTTGGGCTTTTTAATATTTAAAACTTAAGATAAAACAATAAAGTTCACACAATGTCCAAAAATTCCCATGAAATTCAATTCCCTCTGATAAATCTAATTATTCTTTTCCCTTCCTCCCCGAGTCTTAGTTGAAAATCAGCCGAGAGCAGGTCTAGGATTCACCCTTGAGCACGATGGAATAATGTTCCAACTTAATTAAGATTAATTACAGAGGATTTCATGAAGAGAATTTAATTATGGGAGTTGTTATTATGAAGGAAAGAACACCATCCGGTGGAGGATTATTGCAAAACCGTGCTTATCTAGCTTTGATCAGCTCACAGCTTGTTTCCAATCTCGGTGATTGGCTACAAATGCTGGCCTTGATTACGATGATCGGACTGAAGTGGCAGGCTACATCTTGGCAAATCACGATAGCAATGCTCTGTATTCTTATACCAATGCTATTAGGTGGATCACTGGCGGGCATGCTAGCGGATAGGATGGAGCGCAAGAAACTTATGATTATTTCGGACGTAGCACGTGCTGCAATAGTACTAGGATTGGTATTTGTTACTCAATTATGGCAGGTCTATCTACTTCTGATTGCTAAGGGCATCTTCGATGTGATGTTCTCACCGGCAAAAAATGGAAAGCTTAAAGAAATCGTAGCTCCGGAGCATATGGAGACGGCTGTATCCTACAGTGCGATTATCGAGCAAGGTAGCAAAATTATCGGCCCAGCACTTGGAGGGCTGTTAACGGTAGCCTTCGGAGTTTCTATCTGCTTTATTATCGATTCGGTTTCTTTTCTATTATCTGCCATCATCTTAATAGGTGTCCCTAGTAAGCGGAACATCATTCGAGCGAACGCAGTGGATGGTCTCTTAGAAAAGAAAAAGAAATTTAAATTTTGGAATGAGCTTGCTGCTGGAATCAAAATCATTTCTGGAATTCCGTTAATTGCATTTGGAACTTTGACATTAACCATGGTACTGCTAGTCCTGCAGATAGCAGATTCACAAGCGATTGTGTTATTCAGGGAAATCCCTGGGATACCTCAAAGCCTCTTCGGCTGGTGTATTACACTTAGTGGAGTGGGGACTTTAGCTGCTGTCGGAGTTTCTAAGTTACTGCGAAACTGGTCACCACTAAGCAAGATTGGTACTGGGGGTGCACTTCTGGGCGCTGCCTTTGCATTATCAGGCTTCCTTGTCATATTTGGTCTATTTAACTCTATAGGATATGCGTCAATGGCGGTTATCTTTTTTGTGGCAGGGCTGGGAGCAGGTTTAGTGTTTATTCCATTTCAAGTCATGTTACAGAAGCGCACCCCTGAGTCTTTGACGGGTCGTGTCTTTGGCACTGTTACAAGCCTAACTTCAACCGCGGCCGTACTAGGACCTATCTGTGGAGGTTTCTTGGTTACTACTTTTGGGCCTGCGCCAGCATTTATGTTGTCAGGATGTCTAATGATTGTCATTGGACTAGTGTTACTATTGTTCAAGTCAGCAATTCTAAAACGTGATCGCGAGGTTACGGAAAGTTTACTTGAAGCGGCTTCCTAGTGTAATGTGGTAAAATAAAACAATACTTTTAATAGATAAGTGAAGTAGGTGCAATGGTATGGACAGTAACGTACTACTGGAAGTAGCGATCCAAGAGGCGGGTTATGAACCAGGTATAGCCAAGTTACACAATATCAATATTTCTGTGAAGCGTGGGAAGTTGACGGGACTACTAGGTCCCAATGGGGCAGGGAAAAGCACGGCATTGAAGGGTATACTTGGACTTCTTCCTTTTGCAAAAATGACAGTGGATTATGGTGGCGCATCTGATAAATATGCTTATGTACCGGAGCATCCAGTATTTTATGAAACATTAACTTTGTGGGAGCATCTCAGCTTGGCTGCTGCTGTCTATGATATGGATGAGAATGAATTCGAAGAGTTAGGAAGAGCGTTACTAGAGAAGTTTCGGATGACTGAGGTGAGAGATCACTTGCCTGAGAGTTTCTCAAAAGGAATGCGACAAAAAATGATGCTGATGCTCGGTTTTCTCGTCAAACCGGATGTTTATATCGTCGATGAACCCTTTATTGGGCTGGATCCTCGGGCGACAAAGGACTTCCTTGAACTGCTGGAAGAGGAGCGAGGGCGTGGTGCGGGCGTCCTTATGTCAACGCATGTGCTCGATACGGCAGAGAAAATTTGCGATGATTTTATCCTGATTTCAGCTGGTAAAGTGGTTGCGAGCGGGACAATAGATGACATCCGTGAGGTTGCTTCTCTACCTGAAGGGTCACTTTTCGATTGCTTTGACGTGCTAACCTGATCCTAATTGTATCGAAGGAGAGAAAGTCTGTGACCAAGCCCCAATTGACAACCATTCATAAGTTATTTATGAGAAGAGGGTGCGACTTTGTCCGCAAACAATACCGTGCGCTGAATACTGTAGTAGATTGGATCGTGATGCTATATATCGGTGTACCCGGCATATTATTGTTCGCACGGATTTACTATAGCTTGTGGCATGAGGACCTTCCCACTTGGCTAGTCCAAATGCCTTATTCTACAGTTCCATCAGTGATGATGGGACTCATCTTACTTGGAGGCGGATTGACTCTGTTTCTCGAGGCAGCCGATGTATTATTCTTGAGACAGCAACAGAGATGGATTAAAGGTCTGATGTTACGCGGTGTTCTGGTTTCGATTATGAGTCAAGTGCTATTACTTGGAGCGGGTGTGGCCGTTTTGCTGCCACTGTTGCAACGTATTTATGAAATGAATAGTACGGCAGTTATATCTCTATATCTCGTTACACTAGGTGCTAAATGTATACATATGTTTCTAGAAAATTTGATCAACATCATGTTGAAAGGGTGGAAACGCTGGGCACTACTATCTTTGGTAACTAGTATTTTAGCTGCAGGATATATAGCCTGGACCGTCAATGGGACAGGATATCTCGGAGTAGTTCTGTTATTCTGCGTTGTTATTACCATTCCACTCGGATGGTATAGATTTAACAAGAAGTGGTGTTTCGAGGCAGAGGTTCGTGAGGATGAGCGGCAGAAGACGAAATTGACCAGCTTACTGCTCTTAGGTGCTGTTGATCGTCCTTCCGCTGTACGCTCACGTCCAATATTGTTTCAACATTCGAATGCACTGTTACCCTCGCGTAGTCCTGAGACCAGAGTGGCTGAGTTAGTTGTTAAATCGATTTTACGCAGTAAAAATGCGCTAGGCTATCTTCTGTTCACGTTGCTAGGCTTTATTGGGGTTCAATTACCACCAGCCCCAATCAACATCGTCGTATACATTCTCCTGTTATTTCTATTGCTTCACTGGATGAACAGTTATCGACGCTACTTTTTTTCGCGGGAACTGATGAGAATTCTCCCTCTTAGCTCCGATATGGAGTTTCGTTCCGCCATTCCAACGCTACGAATTATGTTATTTCCGGCCATTCTGTGCCTGAGCGCGGGACTTGGGCTCTCTTTACTCAGTGGATGGGGTCTCCTGTTATCCATTCCTTGTGCGGTGCTCGTAACTTGGTGGCTAGGAGCTGCTCCATGGAAGGTTTCTTCGAGAAGGAAGATTTGAGAGTAAGTTCGTTCAGTCTTTTCCCGCGGCATGTTTTCCGGCGGTATACCCAGTTGAAAAGGCAGCCGTAATATTGTATCCGCCTGTGTAACCGTGAATATCAAGAATTTCACCACAAAAGTATAATCCATTAATCTTTTTGGACTCCATAGTTGTAGGATCTACTTCTTTTAAATTTATCCCACCACCTGTAACGAAGGCTTCTCTTAATGAAAGTGTTCCATAGGCTCTTATAGGAAATGTTTTTATAAGTTTCGCAAGGGCCATCCAAGACTGTTTAGGAATATTGTCATGAGTCAAATCCTCGCTTAATTGGGCATTTTGTAATAGAAGGGGGATTAACCTTTCAGGCAGGTACCCTTTTAATACATTTTTGATGCTCTTCTTGGGTTCTGCTTTTGTTAATTTTAAGGTTTCAGAAAAGATTTCATCGACACTTTTGTCTGGTGAGAGATCTATGGTAAGCAGGATATTTCCGACATCATATTTCTTCAGGGCTTTGACAACAAACTGACTACATCTTAGGGCTGTTGGTCCTGATATTCCGAAATGAGTAAATAGTAGATCACCATGATGCTCAATGATCTTTTTACCTTTTGGGTTCCATACTGAGAGTCCAATGTTTCTAAGAGACAAACCCTGTAGTTCTTTAGATTGAATGAAAGGTTCGTTTGAAGTAATAGGGACCTCAGTCGGAAATAGTTCTGTAATTGTATGTCCTGCATTCTCTGCCCAAATATACCCATCTCCTGTAGAGCCCGTATGAGGGACAGACTTTCCTCCCGAAGCTATAATAACTTTTCTTCCATAAATGATCTCATTAGTTTTGAGACGTATTCCTACAACCGTGCCATTAGCGTAGAGTACATCTTCAACGGGAGAATTGACTCGAATAGATACTCCTTGTTTCCGCACCTGATTGACTAGGGCATCAACAACAGACTTAGCCTTGTCTGTCACAGGGAACATTCGCCCATTATCTTCCTCCTTGAGCTTAATTCCTAAATTTTCGAAGAAGGCTATGATATCTTTATTATTGAATTTAGAGAAAGTACTATATAGAAAGCGTCCATTGCCCGGTATATTCTTGATGAGGTCTTCGATTTCTTTATTATTGGTAACGTTACATCGTCCACCACCAGATATTCCAAGTTTTCGTCCTAGTTTATCCCCTTTATCTACAAGGAGGACCTTCTCGCCATTTTCACTAGCTGCGACGCTTGCCATAAGGCCTGCTGAACCCCCGCCAACTACAATTACATCGTACATATTTATCTCCTTTTTGATCTAGATCTATTTGTATTTATTTGATTTTTTTTGTGGAATACATGTCACTCTTTAGTCTTAAATAAGAATTATTGTAAAAAACTGTCGGCTATGTTTTAATCGAGACATGAATGTTATTCTTCCACCTGAGGAGGGAAAAAGTGGATGCTGTAAAGGAAATCCTACTACAGGTCTTGATTGCTAGTTTGCCCGCATGTCTGTTTCCGTTATGTTATGAGAAATCCTTCAATTACTGGTCTCGAAATTGGGAATCCGAGCGGCAAGAAGAACGAAGAGGTACTAAAGAGTCATATTCTACGGGATTTATGCTTACCTGTATGATCAGTATGTTGCTGTGTTCACTTTTCTCTGTTCAGCTATGGGGAGTTATTCCACTCAATTTCGGCATTGTTCCATTATTTGCTCTTATGTTATATGGTAGATTGCGAGATGGGATTGCCCTGGCTCTGCTCCAGCTTATCATTTATCCTATATTTGCAGTAAACTACACAATCACAGGACTGATCTTAGAGACAGGCGTACTCCTGTACCCTATTATACTTTTGGCATCCAATCGGTTTAAGAATAGCGACCGTTATGGCAAGATCGTGTTAATCTCACTTTATTCTGTGATTGGCGAACTACCTTCCGCAATTTTCCCTCTATTAAATAGAGGTTTGAACTTTGATTTGGATGTAACCATTATATTTGCGGCTATAGCCAATATCGTGACTACACTGTTGATTGCCAGCTTATTTATTTATATGATTGAGGGCACCATGGAGAAAGAGAAACTCCGTCTTCAGGTCATGCAATTGTCACGTAAATATTTCCGTGAAGCTGAGAAATTACAACAGATGATGGATGCCGCTCCACTAAGCGTTATTTTACTAGATCAACAGCACGGTATTGTGTCGATTAATGACACCTTTCTTCAATTATACCGGATTGAACATCCGAGTGCGATACGAGACGATCTGCTCAAGCAAAAACTGGACAGTGTTCTAGAAGGGTTTCAGTTGGAAAGTATCATTACCCAGGTTGAAAAAACACTGGAGGGTGAGTCTAAGAGTAACATCTTACTACATAATGGTGATAAAACGTACATTACAAGTACTTCCCCTATAAAAAAGGGATATACAGATGAAACTATCGGTGTCGTCATAATTTTACAAGATATAACAGAGCTTGAGGCACTACGTAAGGAATTGAACCATGTTGAGCGCCTGAGTCTCGTTGGTCAAATGGCCGCAGGAATTACGCATGAAATTCGTAACCCAATGAGTGTAGTACGGGGATTCCTACAACTGATGAAGGAGCAGAGTCCTTCTTCATTAGACCACTATTATCGGATTGTGATGGAAGAATTAGATCGTGCCAACTGTATAATTAATGACTTTCTATCCATTGCTCAGAATCAGGTAGTTAATATGGAACGATGTAGCTTACATGACATAATTAAGGAATTAACTCCGCTATTATGGGCGGATGCTAATTTACGTGGTCAGAGCATAGAGGTTGGACTGGATGAGCAGGTGCCTTCCCTTTTTCTTAATGCCAAGGAGATCAAGCAAGTGATCCTAAACCTAGCCCGCAATGGGATGGAGGCGATGGATGGGAAAGGACAGCTAACGCTACAGACCAAACTTACCCCATCTGGTGTAGAAATGATAGTTAAGGATACAGGCATGGGGATTCCTTCTGCACTTAAGGAGAAGCTGTTCGAGCCCTTCTACACGACAAAGGTCCAGGGGACAGGACTCGGGCTTGCGCTATGTCTTAGTATTGTGGAGCGTCATGGCGGGAATATTACTGTGGAATCGGAAGAGGGAAGTGGAACAGCAGTTATTGTTTTTTTTCCGATCACCGAAAGTTTTCTTTGAAACAGTAATCTATTAGCTTAGGACAAGAGTTGATCTTTTTGAAAGTTGCTTTCCTTTCTTTTGAATGTATAATAAAATAAAGCTCGGTGAAGTGGCAGAGTGTCAGCCATGTATCGCTAGTAAACATAAGGAGTGAGCGCGAAATGTCGATGTCATTTGACCAATACATGAGAGATATGGTTCAACCGATGAGGGATGAACTAACCACTCTTGGAGTTCAAGAATTACGTACCCCTGAAGAAGTAGAGGGGAATTTGCCTACATCAAAAGGAACGGCTTTGGTCGTTGTGAATTCGGTATGTGGTTGTGCTGCTGGGCAATGTCGCCCCGGTGTTGCCAAGTCGTTGCAGAACGACCTGACTCCAGATCATTTATTTACGGTATTTGCTGGGCAAGATAAGGAAGCTACGGCCAAAGCACGTGAATATTTTGCTCCATATCCACCTTCATCACCTTCCATTGCTTTGCTGAAGGACGGAGAACTTGTTCATTTTATTGAACGCCATCAGATTGAAGATCGTTCTGCTGATGATATTGCTGCAGAATTAATCGGTGCTTTTGATCGCTTCTGTCGATAAGGAAAGCTGTCAAGGGACGCCCCGCAAATCGGCATTTACCGGTATTTGCGGGGCGTTTTATATAATTACATACATTAGTGGAGGGATCAGACAATGAGTTTGCAACAGGAAATCATTAAGCGTTTGGGTGTGAAGCCAAGTATTGATGTAGATCAGGAAATTCGTAACCGCGTGGATTTTTTGAAAGAATATGTGAAGAATTCCCGCAGTTCTGGGTTGCTGATTGCTATCAGCGGCGGGATAGATAGTGCGGTTGCGGCAGGTCTTTGTAAGCAAGCGAGTGATGAATTGACACAGGAAACGGGTAACGAATATATCACACTTGGTGTATTCCAACCTTATGGCCAACAGGAAGACATTCAACATAGTTATGACGTAGCTAAGGCCTTTGAATTAAAGCATACTTTGGAGACCAATATCGAAGAAGCCGTAAATGAGATCTCATTAGAAGTAGAGCATGGACTTAAGTCTATTGGACAGTCACGTCACATCAGTCATCAGGGTAAGGGGAATGTTAAGGCGCGGACTCGAATGGTTGTTCAATATGCATTATCTTTCGAATTGAATTTACTCGTAGTAGGTACCGATCACGCTTCCGAGGCGATTACTGGGTTCTATACGAAGTGGGGTGACGGTGCGGTAGATATTACACCGCTTAGTTCGCTGAACAAACGCCAAGTTCGCGCGCTTGCTGCTCGTCTGGGTGTTCCGCAGGATATTCTTGATAAAGCACCAACTGCTGGTTTATGGGAAGGCCAGACCGATGAGAAGGAGCTAGGGATTAGCTACGAAGATAACAGTGATTATTTAGAGGGTAAAGAAATTGACCCTGCTGTTAGAGAGCGTCTCGAAGCTTTCTATAGTAAAACTGAGCATAAACGTAGCCCAATTCCAGGGATTTAATGTAGCTCATATTTAAATGGTATCAAATAAAAGAGATAAGATTCATGACTACGAGTACAGTAGTATGGATTTTATCTCTTTTTTGCAGGTTTAGTTACTTGAAATTATAAGCGCCTGAATCTCCAGCTCACACTTTGGAAATCACCCGCAGTAACTGGAACTTGAACTCCTGCGTACATCAACGTGTCTCCGTGCATAGTTAGCCCTAACGATTGCTCTACATAAACGGCTGATGGGTCTAACCCACGTAGCTGTAAGCGACGTAATGGCTCTGCCGGCTCGGCTAACACTTTGATCCAGAAGACGAGAGCCTCGTCTTGTTCTTCCGATACGAACATCCAGGCGGTTTCATTGCCTTCAAATGGACTACTTAAACGGTAGAAATCTCCATTGAATGTCAGGTCGCGTACTTCTTTGCATTGGGAAATTTGCTTTTTTACAAGCTCTTTTTCGTCTAATGTCATCTTAGTTAAGTCTAACTCGTATCCAAAATTGCCCGACAGAGCGACATTACCTCTTGTGCTAAGGGGCGTAATTCGATGAACCTGATGATTCGGAACAGCTGTAACATGTGACCCCATTGCGCTAATAGGATATACTAAGCTCGTTCCGTATTGAATCTTTAATCGTTCAATAGCGTCTGAATTATCACTTGTCCACGTCTGGGGCATGTAATAGAGCATTCCCGGATCGAACCGACCTCCACCGCCAGAACAGCTCTCAAAAAGAATATGTGGGAAACGCTCTGTGATGGTATCTAACACTCGATATAGCCCAAGCATATAACGATGAGCTGTCTCCCGTTGACGTTCTGGGGGGAGACAAGCAGAACCGATCTCCGTCATATTGCGATTCATATCCCATTTAACATAATTTATAGGTGCAGAGGATAGAACACCACTTAAGTTTTCGATTAAAACGTCACATACATCCTGTCGAGATAGATCAAGGATTAACTGGAACCGTCCTTCGGTTCGACGACGGTCGGGAAGATGCAGACACCAATCAGGATGAGCCCGATATAATTCACTATCTACGGAGATCATTTCAGGTTCTAACCATACCCCGAACTGCAAATCCCGTTCGTTCAACTCTTTCGCAAGTCCTGATAGGCCATTTGGTAGTTTCTCAAGATTCACGAACCAATCGCCCAAAGAAGTCCGATCATTGTTGCGCTTCCCGAACCATCCGTCGTCTAATACGAATAACTCAATTCCCAGATTCTTCGCTTCATCAGCTAGACTAACGATCTTCTCCTGGTTGAAATCAAAATAGGTTGCTTCCCAATTGTTAACGAGAATGGGTCGTACTTGATCGCGATACTTCCCACGACTTAATCGTGTGCGATAGATCTTGTGATATTGCCGAGACATGCCACCGAGCCCTTCACTGGAATAAACCATCACCACTTCTGGAGCTTGGAAGGTTTCACATGGTTCAAGTAACCAGTTGAAATCAAATGGATTAATTCCCATACTGATGCGAGTAGTCTGGAATTGATTTACCTCGATGGAAGCTAGAAAATTACCGCTATAGACCAGGCTAAATCCATACGCATCACCATGATCCTCTGTCGTGGTCGGCTCCACTAATGCAATGAACGGATTATGTTGATGGCTACTTGCACCCCGACGGCTCTCCACGGATTGAATACCTGGCGCGAGCAACTTCCGATGCATCCATCGCTCTTTGGCCCATGCACCAGATAATTGAATCCACTCCATAGACTTATGATGGAAATCAATACTAGCGCTTAATGCCCGAAGTAATCGAACTGGCTGCTTCCCTTGATTGGTAAAACGTGTAGATCTCACAATCGCATCAAAGCTCTCATATACGGTATAGCTTAAACATATTTCCATATTACTCACTGGATCTAAGAGAGTGATCTCCAGCGTATTCGCTTCTGTATCCGACTCGACATAAGTAGCTGGAAGACCTTCTAACCGTGGTTTTCCAGGCACAATCCGATGGGATTGATAGAGTAATTCTGCTGCCGTTGTTCCGTTATCGAACTGTATTTGATAGGCGGGCTGGCGAAAATCTGATGTGCCATAACCCGGATACTCCTGTGCTACAACATCAAGTGAGAAATAGGGTTCATCTGGGTCAGTCATAGGTGAGAAGGGACGCTCCACTATCGGAAGGAACTGTGTTAAGTCAGAATCGGTTATTTTCCGTCCCCAATGTAAATGTACTAAATAACCACGATGATCTACTTGGAAAATATAACTGGTCTTCTTCGATTGTAGATGAAAAATCCCATTGTCTGCGTTATATATAATTCCCATGATAATTCAACTACCCCTTTACAGCGCCATCCGCAAGACCACGAATGAAATATTTTTGTAAGAATAAATAGAGAATAGTAACAGGTAGCATTCCAATTACACAACCTGCGGCCACCCAACTGATTTGGTTCTGAAATTGCGAAATGAACTGAGAAAGTGCGACAGGGATCGTCTGCACCGAAACTCTTTGCAAGAAGAAGATAGAGAACTGATAGTCATTCCATACATTCAAGCCGGTCAGAATAATAACGGTTGCTGTAATGGGCTTCAGCAATGGCAGAATAATACGGAAGAAAATCGCAAACTTGTTGCAACCATCGATAAGTCCAGCTTCGTCTAATTCCTTCGGTACTGAACTGATAAACCCTGTGAATAGGAAAATCGTTAATGGTAACTGGAACGTAACCTGCGTTAGAATGGCGGCCCAATACGTATTTATCCCGCCTAAGTCAACAATCATCGAATACAACGGAACTAGAATCGTTAGCGCCGGAACAATTAAGCAGGATATACAGAGTAAATAAATGAACTGATTCCACTTGGTTGGAAAACGTGATAGTGGATACGATGCGAACGCACCAATAAATACAATCAATATGACGGAACAAAACGTAATGATAAAGTTGTTCACGAGTGCCTGGCTTAAATGGGCCTGATTCCAAGCATTCGTGAAGTTATCCATGGTCATATTTGTTGGGAAAACCCACTTTGAACTCGTGTCATCCGACGGTTTCAAGGCCATACTTAGCAAAATATAGAAAGGAATTAAGTGAACGATACCCATCAAGGTTAATATGCTGTATTTTATAGTTTTCATATTACAACTTCACCTCTTTTCGCTTGAGAAGAATGAGTGAAGTAATACTTACAATCGCAATAAATAAGAACATTACATTTCCTAACGCTGCGGCATATCCAGCATCTTGACGTGCAAAGTATAAGTTATACATCATCGTGGACAAGGACGAAGAAGCATATCCTGGGCCCCCGTTAGTCATCGCTACGATTACATCGAACAGCTTCAGACCACCGATAATGTTCAAGACCACATTTACCGTAATAGCAGGCATCAGTAATGGAAGTGTTATATTTTTGAATTTTGACCACCAGTTAGCTCCATCAATAGAAGCCGCCTCATAGTAGTCCTTCGGAATGGACTGAAGCCCTGCAACGAAGATTGTCATGGCTACACCCATAAATTGGAACGTGTTTACAAATGTAATAATCCATACTGCTCTAGGACCGCTCGCCAACCAGTCGACCGGTTGTGCGCCGAATAGTGCCAAGATATCATTAACAGCTCCGCCGTCAAATTGGAAGAAGAAGTACCAAATATAACCCATAATTAACGAACTGATAATGACTGGTAAGTATACGATGGTTCTTACGAATCCTTTAGCTCGTAATTGCTGATCAAGAAATAATGCATAAGCAAGTCCTAAGACATTCTGGAGTATTGTGCTACCGAATCCGAAAATAATAGTATTGATGATCGTAGTTCCAATATTCTTATCACTTAACATAGCCCAGTATTTCTCAAAGCCTACATAGCTATATTGTTGAGAGTAACCATCCCAATTCGTGAATGAAATGCGGATACCTTCAATGAATGGATAAAAAATAAACACTGCGAAAAAAATTAATGCAGGGATGTACATAACATTTAAAATTGTCGAGGAACTCAACATTTTCCGCTTCACTTACACCAGCCCTTTCTCCTCGAACTTAAGAGAAAAGCCCAGGATCCCTTGAAAAGCTCACCTGGGCATCTGTTAAGTTGTTCAATCACATTTATTTGGTTGCACGAAGACGGTCGAATTCTTTCTTCATATTCTCGGAGTATGCTCTTGCATCAATGCCGCCTGCGAGAATGTCTTGACCATTCTTACACAACACATCCCACATTCCATTTGGCAAATAGACACGGTCGAAGAAAGGAAGTACAGGTGTTTCTTTATATTGCTCGTAGAAGGCTGTCAATTCACCCGCATCAATCGCAACGTTAGAAAGTCCAGGAGGCAATTGGTTTGATTTCGCTACGGCAGAAACGTTATCAGATTGTGCAAAGTAAGCTACGAATTTCTTTGCGGCATCGATATTTTTGGAATCTTTCGATATTCCCCAAGTTGTTTTCTCTCCGCCAGCGAATGTTGGGATATCTCCTGCTTGAATTGAAGGAATTGGCATCAGACCTGCATTTAGGTTTGGATTTATTTTTTTCGCTTCTTCAATAAAGTAAGGTCCATACACTCCGAATACTGCTTTACCTTCTGCGAATGCTTTGGCGGAATCGCTATATTTTGCTGTAAGTACGTCTTTGTTCAAATATCCATTAGTTTGTAGATCCTTGAGCATTTGAGGTAATTTATCGAACTCATTCCAATCAAACGTACCATCTAGAAACGCTTGGCTGTAATTCTGCTCTGCACTAATTAAGAGCGGTGTAGCAAAGAAGTCGAAGAATTGTCCGATTGGCCATGAATCTGCCCCACCGATATGAACCGCTACGACGTTACCATTGCTTTTAGTCTTGACTGCTTCAGCAACTGCAAGAAACTCATCGTAAGTAGTTGGAACTTCCAATCCGTATTCTTTCAGGAGGTCAATATTGTACACCGGTCCTGATTTGTCTTGGTCCATCGGAAGTACATATAGTTTGCCTGTTTCATCCGACACACTTGGCTTGATTGCTGGATCTAAGTCGTTAGCCCATGCTTCACCAGATAGGTCCAAAAGATATTCACCATAACGGTTCTTCGACCAACCGTGTGTTGCGAAAACGTCTGGCATGTCCTGCGAAGCCATTTTAACTTTCATCATGTTCTCGTAATCTTTACCTGGTGCACTGAACTCTACTTTAATGTTAGGGTTATCTACCATAAATTTGTTCGAAATATCTTGAAGCACCTTCGCTTGCTCACCTACGACGTTCGTTGATACCGTTAATGTGACATTCTCTTGTGACTTCGTTTCAGCTTTGTTTGCTGTATCATTCCCCGCCGTATTCCCACCTGCATTTTTGTTCGATCCACATGCTGTAAGCGCTGTTACAAGAAGTAGCACTAGGCATATCATCGACAACCAACTTTTTCTCATGTCTATTCCCCCTATGGATAAGATGAATGTTTCTATAAACAATATAGCAATTCGGAATGCGCTTACATATGCCCCGAAACTACGATCTATAAGACGATTTCTACACATCTATTCGATATGGATAAACTAGGCTATGATAATTCATATCGCTACATTAACACGAATATATAGCAAAGGCGGAGGTTTCAAGGTGCGTCATCATCTATATACATTTCGTTTTAAACTTACCAGTCTCTTTGTCATGACCATTGTTATTCCTGTGTTATTAATTGGTTTCGTCATTCCTTATTACTATCAGACAATGATTACGAAAGAGAAACAAGTTTTAACGGAAGGTACGTTGAAGGCGATGGCGCGAAACATTGAGACTTATCTAGATGACCTAGAACGTATTACGATGATGCCTTTTTGGAATGAAAACATTATGTATGCGTTGAAGTTAAAAGCGAATAAACAATACGAAAACTCAGACGATTATACCAAGTTGATCGCTGATCGTGCATTAAATGAGACCCTACCCATCATGTTACAAAATACGAGAAAAGATATTCTTGGTACGCTTCTCATTTCGAATGATGGTACTGTATATGTTACGGACTCGAAAGAGGAGATGACAGGACCCATTCCTGGATTTCCATATCAAAATCAATTCTGGTACAAGCAAGCGGTCGAAGCAGACGGGAATGTTGCCTTTATTAGTGCGCATAAGCGAGACTATTTAATGTTCTCCGAACAGCAGCAGGTATTCTCAGTTGCTAGACTCATTAAGGATCCGGATTCAAGGCAACCCCTTGCGGTCATTATGGCCGAGGCGGATAACAATATATTGAACAAAATGGTAAGGGATATTTCTTTTGATGTCAGTTCCATCGTCGTTATTCAAGATGATAATAATCAGTTATTGTACTCTAGCAAGCCCATTCCGACAGAGGCCTTGAGTGACATCGGAGGGTCAAGCGGGGTTACCAATGTAAGCGGGAAGGACTATGCTAAAGTAACAGAGAGCATACCCCAAGCTGAATGGAAAATAACCGTATTACTATCTGCTGAAGAGTCTGCTTCTAAGGTTCGTTGGCTGTATACAGTCGCCTTTCTATTCCTGAGTATCGGCCTCATCGTCACTTTTGTGTTGTTCCTATATTTATCACGAAATATCATAAATCCATTCAAGCAAATGATTCAAGTCATGCGCAAAGTGCAGCGTGGTAATCTAGATGCTCGGTTCAACGCAAAGGGCCGAGATGAGATAGCTCAACTCGGTGTAGCATTGAATCAAATGATATCTCAACTTAATGAAATAATCATTCGTGAGTATCGTACCGATCTTGCCAAGCGAGATGCAGAGTATCGCGCACTACAGTCGCAAATCCATCCTCATTTCCTATATAACATTCTTAATGGTTGGATCGGATTGAATCGTGCGGGTGAAAAGGCTACCTTGGAGAAAGCGATTCTTGCCCTTAGCGGCATGTTGCGATACTCATTAGAGTATAATGATTGGTCTAGCATTGAAGAGGAATTTCTGTTTATGCAACGTTACGGTGAATTGCAGCAGCTACGCTTTGATGATCGATTAACGATCACACAGTCTTATCAGTCTGAGCTTAAATCATTTCGTATTCCGAAACTGCTGCTGCAGCCTTTATTAGAGAATGCAATAATTCACGGTTGCGAACCGGCGAATCATCCTTGTATGGTGAATATTCGCACTGAAATGATCGATGACAACGGTACTCCTGCTGTACAAATCAAAATTACAGATAATGGAGTGGGATTTATTCCAGAACGGAAATTGCCTCACAGTTCCAATAGCGTTGGGCTCCAAAATGTCCGTGAACGGTTGATAATCGCTTATGGTAAAGACAACGCACGTTTTGAAATTCAGAGTATTGTTAATGTAGGAACGGAATCCAGAATTACAATTGTTTGGGATTCATCTTTTGATGAAGTTCAGAAGGATAACAATCAAATTGCTCCAGAAATAACCTCGTAAAATGACGGGTACTATAGTAGCCGACTTGTTCGGCTACTTCCTGCACCTTAAGTCCAGGTTTCGTCAAAAACAACTCTTTCGCTTTAACCATCCGAATATGGGTTAAATACTTCATAAATTTCTTACCTGTTTTCTTATGAAACAATGAACTTAAATAATTTGGAGTTACATCCATGTCATGCGCGATCTGTCCTATTCCAATGTCATTCATATAATTTGAATTTACATAATTTAATACTCGTTGAATTAAATCATTCTGTGATAGTTCAGTTTGGGCTTTCTCAGCCAAGCGACTTTCTTGTACACTCTGTAACGACTTGACCCACAGATGAATTTGCCCACCGGTCTCAAGCTCGCACCCTAGAGATGTACATAGGAATACACGTAGGTTCTGCACAGCATGTTGGTCGTACTGGTTCAGTGATTGTATCTTTTGTACAAGCTGTGTCAATTCATTTTCATATTGAAAATAGTCTTGCATATGCGCTAGTTTGCATAACTTATCGACTTGTTCACTGATGATCATATAATTTGGCTTTTCGGCTAATGAAACAACTTCATGCTCCAGCCAAAGTCTACCAGGAGGTAATAGACGGCGTAATGAAAAGAGACCTGCAAGTTTATTTATGCCTTCCTCTAAATCAAACAAATCCATTTCGCGATCACACTGAAACCCAGTCACAATGCATGAACTGGTTTGAAATTGCTGAATTTGTTGAGTGAGTATTTGTTGGATAAGTGGGAGTTGGAGCTTCATCCGCTGTTCAGCAGATTTGCGCCACCCTATAACTTGTGCTAGATCACCATTCGGAAGTGTAACGAAAGAGATTGCATTCTCTAACATTGCGAATTGTATTTGCTCACTATAAGCCTCTTTTAAATTAACAATCCATTGGAAACGGAGTTTCGTCTGTTCCTGCTCTGTTAAATAGCTATCGATATTGAACAACGTAATTGAGAAACGATAGTCTTGCAAATGATACGTTGTTTCAATTTCTTCAACAGATCGGGTGCGATGAAATAGTGAATTTACAGCGGTTTCAAAATGATTCGCCATTTGATTTACATTCGCTTCAAGTGCAAGCAGCACCTTGGACAGACTCGCTTCGAGTTCCTCTGGACTGACAGGCTTCAGCAAATAATCAAACGCCTGAAGACGAAGTGCATTCCTTGCATAGTTAAAATCTGAAAAACCAGTTAACACGATCCACTGTGTATGAGGAGATAATCCCTTACCTTGCTCCATTGCTTCTAATCCGTTTAGTCCCGGCATTCGAATATCAACAAAAACTAGGTCTGGATGATGTCCTTCCACATATTGTAATAGCTCAGTTCCATCTTTGGCCTCAGCTACAATCTGTATATTAAGTGACATATCTTCAATCATACTTCGAAGTGTTAACCTTATTAAGCGTTCATCGTCAGCTATAATGACTCTCAACATAGATGCCTCCTTAACAATACAAACATAATGAAATGTTTCGAGATAAGCATATGTATTCTATCTTCACACGTCAATCTAATAAGTAAATATATACACTTGTGAATCTTTTTTGCTATGATCTCGTATAGACAGTAAGGACTGTTTATTTTTGTAAATCGATATACAAGTTAAAGGGGGATGAAATGGTTGAAAAATGTATTCACGATCTTTGTATCACCGGTAGAGACGTTTCAAAGAGTTAAAGAAAGCAAGGCAGCTTGGATTATACCTTTGGCAGTGACTATGTTGCTCTCAATAGTTACAGTTTTCCTACAACTGTCGTTAATGGAGAAAGATATAGTCGATAAGTTGCTAGAACAGCAGACAGATCCAGCAACAATGGATGCAGTCATAAGAATATCACAAATTTCTGGCATAATCATGGCGTTTCTCATGTCGGCAGCAGGTATTTTCCTCATGGGGCTCCTGCTCCTGCTTCTGAACCTAGTGGTGCGCGGATCAGCGAAATATATGCAGTTAGTCACGGTTGCAGCTTTCGCCGCATTGCCAACATCTATAAACGGTTTGTTAACTTCACTGATGTTAAAATTCACAGATGCGCAATCTCTAAACGATGTTTCGCTTAGTTTAGGTGCTTTCGTATCGGATAAGGCGAGCTTGATGTATCGTGTCTTGTCTTTTATTAATCCCTTTGGTATTTGGGGAATCATTATGTACGTGGTTGGAGCCGCAATTATGATGGGACGTCCACGTAAGGTGGTTGGAAAGTGGATTATTGGTGCATGGCTGATTATTTCGGTGGGTTCTTTGCTAATTTTATAAATTAAGTTACATAGGATAGGTGATGGAATGCTAAAGAAAAAGTGGGTATGGGGTGTAATTGTAGCACTTATTATTATCATACTAGCAGTAGTTAACATTACGAGTTTGAACAAAGCAACCGAAGTTACTTCTGTGAAAGTGACGGAGGGCACCATTATTGAGCAAATTTATACGAACGGTAAGTTGGAGGCAAAGAAGACGACGGAGATTTATTCGCCGGTAAGTGGTGTAGTGGAATCTGTGAGCGTCAAGCTTGGAGATGTGGTGAAAAAAGGTCAGAGTCTACTGACACTTAGCATGGATGAGATTACGGACCAGCTCGCAAAGGAAAAGATTAATTTGGAGTTGGCAGAAGCAGAGCGTCTCAGCGCCAAGAAGCAACACTTTGATAAGTTTAAAAATTCCATAATTGATGATCCAAGCATGGAAATGGAGGATCTTGACTTAACGCAGTTTGATTTACGGATTAAGAGTAGTAAGTTAACCATTGCTTCACTAGAGAAAAGGCTGAATAACAGTTCGGTTAACGCAGCAGAAGACGGGGTTGTAACCCATATCTCCGTAAATAAAGGTCAACTGATTACGGAAGGAAGTGGGATCGTTACTGTATCCGATCTGTCTTCCTACAACGTTAAGGCCTATTTGAATGAGTTGGATGCAGGAAAAGTTTCAATGGGTATGAGTGCAGTTGTTACGGGTGAGTCCATTACTGGAACCTATAATGGACAAGTAAGTTATTTGGCTAAGATGGCTGAGTTAATCGATCCTGCATCTAAAGATGCAACAGTAGAAATGACTGTGGAGCTAGGAGAGAGCTCACCTGAACTACGGCCAGGTTATAATGTAACGATTGAAATGGTTATTCCTGATAAATTGCGTTTACTCGTTCCAATGGAGGCAATTCAGTATACCGGAGATCAGCCCTTCGTATTTAAGGTGCATGAAGGAAGGGCTGTTAAAACGGTAGTAACGACGGGTAAGGAGAGTGAGGATCAAATTGAGATACTCACTGGTGTGGGCATTGGCGAGGAAATTGCCGTGGAAGGCGCGGAATTGCTCCGTGACGGAGACAAGGTGAAACTTCGATGATTACCTTATCTGACATCACGAAAGTGTACAAGAATGGTCCACTTGAAGTTCAGGCCCTTATGCCGTTTAACGTCAAGATTGAAAAGGGAGAATTCGTGGCGATCATGGGTTCTTCGGGTTCAGGCAAGTCAACGCTTATGAATATTATTGGCTGTCTGGATGTGCCGACCGCGGGTCGGTATGTACTGGATGGAGAAGAGGTTCATACTTTAGATGAGGACCAATTGTCCAGAGTTCGGAATCGTAAGATAGGCTTCGTTTTCCAAAGTTTTAATCTACTAGGGCGTCAAACTGTGCTGCAAAATGTGACGCTTCCGATGATGTATGCAGGGATTTCACGAGAGAAGCGAAATGAACGTGCAATTGAACTACTAGAGCGGGTTGGGCTTGAAGACCGGGTGAAGCATCGTCCTACTGAGCTATCAGGTGGTCAGAAGCAACGGGTAGCAATTGCCCGTGCACTTACAATGAATGCACCTATTCTGCTTGCTGATGAACCAACGGGGAATTTAGATACGAAATCATCGAATGATATCATGAGGCTCTTCAAAGAGATTCATCAAGAGGGAACGACGATTGTCCTGGTGACTCATGAGCCTGATATTGCTGAACATGCGGAACGTATCTTATTATTCGGCGATGGAGCATTGCTTAAGGATACACGCAAAGAAAGTGTGCGATCATGAGTATTTGGGAGAGCATATGGGTAGCTTTGGACAATCTGCGGATGAACAAACTCCGATCCTTCTTAACGATGATTGGTATCGTATTTGGTGTGGCAGCGGTTGTGACCGTTGTCTCTATCGGGCAGGCAGGCCAATCTTCCATCATTTCGATGGTGTCAAATTATAATGATGGTTATTTCGTTGTATATCCCAATTACTCAGAGAGCGAGACGGTGGATACAAGCTTCCGGTTCCGAGATTTAACGGAAGCGCGGAAGCTCAAAGGCGTACGTTATGTTTCTGCATCACTCAATTATTCAATGACAACGAAGCTTAAGAAAGACTCACTTCGGGTAAACATTACGGCTACGACATCCGATATGCATAAGATGCAGAAAATTGATATGGTTGAAGGCCGGTTCTTTAATTCTCAGGAGGAGCGGGCGCGGCAGAAGGTCATTGTAGTTGATTCGAAATATGCAGAAAAGGCCTTTGGCTCTACTAAAGGGGCGAGCGGTCGGAAGATCGTTTTTTCTGGAGGCACCTTTCGGATTATCGGCGTGTATAAAGTCCAGGGAAATATCCTTAGTGGGATGGAGGGAGAGCAGTATTCGGCTTTTGCCCCGATCACCGCGATGCCCACAGGGAATAATGGTGAGAGTGAGCAACTAGGAGTAATAGAAGTGTTATCCACCTCTCAAGACAATATCCAAGAGACGATCAAGACGGTTAAGGCTTGGCTTGCAGATAAGAACAATGTTGAACCCAAGGCATATTTGACGCAAACGGGAAAAGAAGCAGAACAAATGGTATCGAGTACGTTCTCTATTCTGCAAACCGTTATTGGTTCCATTGCTGGTATTTCTCTGCTAGTCGGTGGGATCGGTGTTATGAATATTATGCTTGTGTCCGTCACTGAACGGACGCGAGAGATCGGGATCCGTAAAGCAATTGGTGCAACGCCGGGAACGATCATGCTACAGTTTATGATTGAGGCCGTGACCCTATCCTTTATCGGTGGGACAATAGGTGCTTTATTGGGATTGCTTCTAGCCTATATTTTCGCTCTCATATCGGGTTGGCCATTTGTCGTTTCCATGTGGGCCATTTTACTGGCGTTTGGTTTCTCAGCAGCCGTTGGTATCTTCTTCGGATTGTATCCGGCGAACAAGGCTTCCAAGCTCCATCCGATCGAATCGCTACGTTATGAATAATTTATCCAAACAACCCGAAACCACAGCGTCTGCTGTGAGCTTCGGGTTGTTTGTTTTATATTAGGTTAAGGATGGGTTAAGGCTGGGGGTGACCTGTCTCGTTTGGTGCTACTAAGCTGTCACGGATGAAGGAAATGCTAGCTTGGATAGCTTCTTCAAGCTGTGGGGTGGTTCCTTGAAATGGATGTACGGTATTAAAAGTATGATTACCCCCATCGATTTGAGCCCAGGCGATATCAGGTCTCAGTTCAACTAGTTTGCTAGATCCTTCTCGGAAACGCACCTCGTCTTTGGTGCCTTGAATCAGTACAATAGGGAAGCTAACCTTAGTTAGTCTCTCTAGAATGTCATACCGTTCTTTGTGATGTTCCAAATCATCGAGAATCGCGACATCAAGTGGCATTTGTTGACCTGTACGTCCATTCTGGGCGAAACTGCGTCCGTTCTTGCGCATTTCATCTTTTTGCTGGGCAGTGAATAGGTCGAGGTCAGTGATACCATTCCAGGAAATGACGCCGGATACGGTGTCGGGGTGATCAAGGGTATGAACAAGGCAGACGGCAGCTCCCCGACTATGTCCGAGCAGATATAGTGGTAAATTCCGCAGAACTTCTTCTTTGAGCAAATAATCAATTAAGGCATTCAGATCAGAAAGCTCTCGCTGGTATGTATTCAGGGCGAATTTCTCTAGTTCCGTGAATTCAAGTGGATCCTCTCCAATTCCGTTATGAGAAAAGTTGAACGTAATCACTTCATTAGTTTGGCTTAATTGATCTGCAACATAGGGGAACATCCCCCAGTCCTTAAATCCTTTATACCCGTGGGCAATAATGATCAGACCTACTGGTGCGCTTTGTGCCGGAAATCGGGTACAGTGTAAAATGACACCTTCTTCTAACGGGATATTGAAATCACTCGCCATCATCATTCTCCCTTCCTTGATGGGTTTATTATCCAATAATTATACCATAGAAGACACGGTAGACTCGCTTCAAGACAGCTTCCCTGTTAAAATGATATTGTTGTGGCTTTATCTTTGTAAAATGCAAGATCAGGAAGAGAGGAATCGTCTTGATTTATGGAATTGGACACGATGTGGTTGATATAGAACGGGTTCAAGCAATGTTAAAGGGAAGAATCGGTGAAAAGCTGATGCACCGAGTGCTGACCCCCGCAGAGTTAGAGTTGCCCGGAAGGTTGGCGCGTCCGGCGGAGTTTCTATCAGGTCGCTTTGCTGCTAAGGAAGCACTGAGTAAGGCATTTGGTTGTGGAATTGGTGAAGTATTAGGATTTAAGGACATGGAAGTTCTACCCGACGTTAAGGGGAAGCCATTCGTTTCTTTGTCATCTGAGGCTTGGACAAGATTGCAGTTACGAGGACCTGAGGAATATAATATACATCTTAGTATTACACATGAACGGCATATGGCATCTGCGTTTGTCGTTGTAGAGCAATTGAAATAAAGGAGATTACAATGCAAGAAATTATAGATAGTAAGGCTTATTTTAGTAGGGAATTGTTAGTTTGGTATGACCGATCGAAGCGTGACTTGCCTTGGCGCAGACACCGTGATCCTTATTATATTTGGGTATCAGAGATTATGCTGCAACAGACCAGAGTCGATACGGTGATTCCGTATTTCCATCGCTTTATTGAGCGGTTTCCAAGTATTGCTGATCTAGCGGAAGCGCCGGAAGAGGATGTGCTTAAATGCTGGGAAGGACTTGGTTATTACTCTCGTGCCCGTAATCTACAGACAGCGGCACAGCAAGTCATGGAAAGACATGGCGGAGTTGTTCCGAATGACAAAGAAGCGGTGTCTGCACTAAAGGGTGTTGGTCCCTATACAACTGGAGCTATTCTAAGTATTGCCTATAACCAGCCGGAACCTGCGGTCGATGGTAATGTGATGCGTGTGTTGTCGCGATATTTTCTGATTGAGGAAGATATAATGAAAGCCCGTACTCGTATCATGATTGAAGAACTGGCAGCAGGATTGATTCCACAAGGCCGAGCTTCTGATTTCAATCAGGCCTTAATGGAACTGGGTGCACTAGTATGTACACCGAAATCCCCAAGCTGCCTGACTTGTCCTGTGATGGAGCATTGCGCAGCACGATTAGAAGGTGTTGTGGATGAGTTGCCGGTGAAGAGTAAGGCGAAGCCGCCACGTCCGGAATATCGATTCGTTGCCCTTGTAGAGGGGAGTGGACGTAACGAAGGACGCGTTCTGATCCGTCGCCGTGCAGACAAGGGGCTACTCGCACGAATGTGGGAATTGCCTCACATGTTGGCTAATGTATCTCCTTTAGAAGGTGCCGGGCTACTGGATGCGCCTGCAATGGATCAACTGGTGGGGGAACTTGCTGAAGTTGGCATAGACGTAAAGCCTGAGGGTGCTTATATGGACGCCGAGCATACGTTTAGTCATATCCACTGGAATCTGCGCGTATTTCGTTTTGGTGATGTAGCAGAGCGAATAAATAATGTAGCTGAATCCGGTACGGGATATGAATTCGGTGGGGATGAAGCGACTCTTGGTGGAAGGGAAGGCGATTCTGGCGAATATCGTTGGATCAATCAGCAAGATATGGCCAGTCTCGCCTTTCCGAAGGTGTTTCTTACAATATTGAACCGTTATTTTGAGTTAAATTAAGGATTACCAACCTGTGCGATTATCAATTTTCTTTAAGTCATTATCCGTCCACTTACCATAGACGAAAAATGATAGATTTGTAATTTCCGGGAAGTTAGCTCGAATGCCCTGATGAACATTATGGTATTGTGCATTTGTCCAATCCGTATCTAGTGTCGCGATAATTTCTGTGCTACCGATCTTTTGTTTGGTTTGACTTAGAATACCGGTTTCATCATAGACCCAGCTTGGTGGAAACTCCCAATCATCGAAGTAAGCCATTGGTGAGATGAAGTCCATGTGTGGTATAAATTTAGCGATGTCTTGACCACATTCAATAAATTCCGGCGGTAAAATATAAGCACCGAAGAATAGACCCGGTGTGATGCTATTCAGATCATTGCGCACATCCTGCACGTATTCACCAAGCTTTGTTGTTCTCCATTCGTTCCACTCTGTACGCTTAGCATTATCCATCCCAAAGTTAATAGTAATCGGATCATAGCCGTATTGTGATTGATATTGTTGTCTTGTGTAGTTACCCATATCCATATTGTAATCGTCGAAACGAATCCAATCGAGTACGATACCATCGATATCATATTTTGTAGCGATTTCTTTAATAATGGACCGTTCATAGGCTTGAACATCAGGATGGAGCGGATTTACAAAATACTCGTTTCCGTTTGAGCCTGTAAAAGGAACAACCTGACCGTTAACCAGTGCTTTCATTTGCCAATCGCTGTTCATATCAAATGCAGCTTTGTCATGGAACTGCGGAATCCAAGCTCGCACCTGAATTCCACGGTCATGGGCTTCTTTTATTACATCCTTAACGGCATCAAAGTTGGCATAACCTGCGGCGATTGGAGCAATTGTACTTGGATAAAAAACGTACCCTGAAGGAACGGCATCATCCTCATCTTCTTTAACATTTAAATTAATGACTGAGACGTTACGCTTCTTGGCATTGTTCATAAACTTAACAACATCGTTATGATTCTTAAAGTTGTCGACCGTGCGAACAATGACTTCCGTGACAAAGGGACCGGTCTGTGCGTAACTGTTGTTGACGGGCAAGAATACCATGGAGATGATTAGCATGGAAGCGATCAGGAAGATAAATTTCCGTTTCATTAAATGATCCACCTTTCATAAATGATTGTATTCTGATGCCATTGTAAGTTTATATCCTGATCCAAACAATGTACCTATACAACGATTTATGTTCTCTAGGAATGAATATAGTAAGGAATGGTGAGCTTAGCGGTAGTTCCAATGCCAAGTCGACTATGCAGTGAAACGCCAAAGGCCTCACCAAATTGCAGTTTAATACGTTGATCGACATTGCGTATACCATATCCTATTTTAATTCCTTTTTTGTTAAATATCTGATCGATCGTTTCTATGTTCATTCCCATTCCATCGTCAATTATTTTAAAGGTGATTCCACTCGGCTCTGCAGTAGCAACAATGCGAATATGAATTCGATCAGCATACCAAGCATGCTCCAGTATATTTTCCACAAAAGGCTGTAAAATTAGCTTTACTGTATCATATTTGAGCACTTCTTCATCGATATCATAACTAAAATTCATACGTGATTCGTATTGAATTTTTTTAATATCTATATAAGCCTGCACCTGCTGAAGCTCTTTTTCAATAGAGATGATTGTTAATCCATCATTAAGACTGAGTCGGTAAAATTTAGCTAGTCCACTGACCATTTCGCGATGCTTTTCTGTCTCCCCAAATTGCGCCAGTCGGTTAATAGAAGAGAGCGTGTTATATAAAAAATGTGGATTGATTTGAGCTTGTAGTGATTCCAGTTCAGCTTCTTTTTTCTGAAGATTGGATAGGTAGACATCTTGAATGAGTTGGTTCATATTCTCTCCCATATCATTTAGTGCGGAAGCGATTTGATTAAATTCATCATGCCCCTTATAACGAAGCCGCTTATGAAAATCCCCCTCTTGGAATGAGCTCAACACAGATACAATTTTAGTAACTCGTTTGGAAAAATAAGCTGACAAAAAAACACCCGCGATTGAGAAGACAACGATGCTAATTATGCAAAGTAACAGGGTTACTATTTTTACATTGAACAGTTCTTTTTTTAATTCGTGATTTGGTATATTGGCGACGAGAGTCCAATTGAGGCTGGGAATCGGCTGTTTAATTTGTAAAAAATCTTGATTATCTAAGGAGTGAATGTGCTCGGCAGTTATGTTCGGATCATCAGAAGAGATGTAAATAACCTCATGAAGCTCATTCTCAATATATAATGTGCTCCCTTTGCGAATTTTCTGGTAATCTACGCTTTGTAGAATATCAGATATTTTAACGGTAATCTTTATGAAACCGATCATTTTGGGATCGGTAGGCTCAAAGGCATCCATCAGTCTGCGAAGCAAGGAGATGTTCTGAAATTGCTTATCGCTCTCTATTTGGCTCCATTGCGTAGTGAGACCATATTCCTCCTTGGGGAGACTTGTGTACCATTCTTTGTCGACAATCCTTTGTAGGTGATACATTTCATAGAAGGGTCCTTTTCTTAAGGGATCCATACCATCATAAAGAAAGAATACTTCAGGAATTGTATCGTTCTTGATGTAAACGGAAAGTGCGATATTATGCTTAGTTGAATGGATTGTACTCTGCAGACTGGGAAGTAAGTAGCTCTTCGTCGTCTCGTAGCTGTAATAGCCATCATCATATCGCCGTAAATAGTCAGCTAGCGTTCGATCATAATACAACCGGTCTGTCAGACGCATAATATCTTCCGTTTTATAGTTAATGTTGTCTTGAATCTGCTGTAGGGTACCGTGAATATTAGCGCTGGTTTGTTCTGTGATCGAATGCACTGATGTGTTATAGGCAAATATTCCAACGAAAACTACCGGTAAAACGAGCAGAAAGATATAAGAAATCATGAGCTTGTAACCAAATGAAAAATATCGTTTCTCACGCTTCATACATCGCGTCTCCTTCAACCTCTTTAGCTTTGTTTCCGGTAATCTCCGGGGGTCACCCCGAAGTGGTCTTTAAACTGCCTGCTGAAATTGGTTTGATTTTTGTATCCGACCCGTGCGCCAATTTCATAAATTTTATATTGATGATCCTGAAGCAGACAACGCGCCTTTTCCATCCGGCGTTCCACTACATAATCACTGAAGTTAATGCCAGTTCCCTGTTTGAATAGAACTCCAAAATGATTAGGGGAGAAGGAAAAGTAATTGCTGACATCGCGTAATACGATATTCTCGTGTAGGTGCTCCTCGACATAGATAACGATGGATTCGATGAGTCGGTTATTCTTTTTTTGCTTCTTAAGATGTAAAAGTTCAGAAATCTCAAATACTTTTTTGCATAGCCAGGTTTTAATATCATCTATCGTTTCAAATTTAAAAATAATATGGAGATCTTCAAGCTGCATGCCGGGCATTTGAAATAAATCTTCATTTACATTTGCCAGATACGCATCAAGCTTAGAAATAATTTGAATGGAAAAATTGTATACGGTCACCTTAGATTTCATACTACGAATCAGGGTGAATAGATGCTCTAATTCATCGTGAATTTGGACCAGGTGATAATTAGACATCTCAACAAAGAGAGCGTCCAGCGCCATTTCCCAATGCTGGACTTCTTTTACATGTTTGATCTCCATATCTCCATAGCGGATAACTATGCTTTTACCTATAAGCATTTTGAGATCAAGTGCCTGCAAGGCTTGCTGATAAGAGGCTTGCACCTGCTCAAACGAGGAGAATGCATTTCCTAGACCAATGGTAATCGTAATAGGAAGTGTTGTTGCGATATCTCGTATTAAATCATTAAGCAGTTGGGTATGTTGGTGATTACTCTCAACTATCATGGCGAATTGATGTGCAGACAGTTTGCATAAGGTATAAATGTCGTGCTGTCTACAGTGTTGGTCGATCACTTGATAAACTCTATTTACGATATCCTTAGCTTCATGTTCTTTATAGGTATTAAGCTTCCAAGCCAGATCATCTATAGCAATATAGGCAACAGCTAGCTCACACTTGGATAGCTTAATTCCATATTGTTCTGTCAGCATAATTGCATTTGTGTTCCAATCTAGTTGACCTTCATAGAGTTGAAGTAGTAGATCATTCTTAATGGCGGGAAGCGTTTTGTGGTAGGCGTTCTCTAGCATTGAACGCTGAGTCTCTTGGTCGAGTTGGGCCTTTACCTTATAAAGTGCTTGTATAATTTCCTCATCATCTATCGGTTTTAGTACATAGCTCTGTGCGTTAAGCTGCATAGCTTGTTGGGCATATTGAAAATCTTCGTATCCGCTTATAAAAATAATCTTTAGTTGTGGATTCAACAATAGTGCCTCGCGTGACATTTCGAGACCTGACATGATGGGCATACGAATATCAGTAATTAGGATATGTATAATATTTGTCTTCATATATTCAAGTGCTGCTAAACCATTGTTTACGACCGCTGCAACATTCATCTGAAGTTCTTCCCAAGGGATAAACCTCTCCAGTCCTCGTAAATCCAAGATCTCATCATCCGCCAGCATGACATTGTACATGCTAATCCTCCTGATATTAATTTTTTTGATAGCGCCAACATTCATATTACATCACATTACTCTTCGTACTGGCAATGAACACAAATTAAGATCATTGCAGAAGTCTATAAATCGTTGCATGCATTAGTTTTTTTAAATTTGCAGCTAATTTACTATAGGCTATATCGAATTAATATCAGTCAACGGAGGAAGTGTTGAAATGAAGAAAGACAGCATAACTGCTGCAATGCCCCTTAAAGATGGCAGGAAAAAGTTCCGAGTCAGATACATGGAGCAAATTGACTTGCAGCTTATGGTGATACCCGCATTGGTGCTCATTTTTATCTTCGCTTACTTACCTATGTATGGAGTGTTAATGTCATTCCAAGACTACGACATATTTGGAGGCTTTTTTCATAGCCCGTGGGTAGGTTTTAAGCATTTTAAAATGTTCTTTGATTCTCCTGATTTTTGGAACGTCATGCGTAACACAATAGTGATCAGCTTTTTACGATTGCTAATTGGTTTTCCTGCACCGATTATTTTGGCTCTTATTTTGAATGAAGTGGCACATATACGTTTCAAAAGAATAGTTCAGACAATCAGTTACTTACCACACTTTCTCTCATGGGTTATTGTGTCGGGTTTAGCTATGTCGATTCTAGCTACGGAAAATGGAAGTTTAAATATGTTGCTAGAGAATTTTAATCTAATTAATGAACCGATCAACTTTCTTTCGATTCCGAATTATTTCTGGGGAATTTTAATCTCAACAGGAGTATGGAAGGAAATAGGCTTCTCAGCGATTGTCTATATCGCAGCAATAGCAGGTATCAATCCTGAAGTGTATGAAGCAGCATCAATCGATGGTGCCACCCGGTTGAAGAAAATTATGTACATTACTATTCCAGGAATCGCGGGTGTCATTATTATTTTCATGATATTAGCTGTCGGTGATATTTTGAGTGCTGGTTTTGAAGACATTCTATTATTAGCGAAAAATCCCGTACTTCAAGATGTGTCGGACGTAATTGACACGTATGTTTATCGCGTAGGTATTAAAAATTCGCGATTCTCCTATGCTGCAGCAGTTGGATTGTATAAGTCTATTATAAGTGTTGCTCTGCTGACGATTGCGAATGCGATTGCTCGTAAGTTAGGCCGAAGTCTCTGGTAAATCGATCACTTTATGTTACATAAATTATTTGAAATGCAGGTGAAGTTCTATGAGGACAATTAATTCTGATCGAATTTTTATGATCTCAATTTATGTGTTTTTAATTGTTATGTCTTTTGTGATGTTGTATCCATTTTGGAATTCGGTCGTTATTTCCTTTAACGCAGGTTCAGATACGTCGCTTGGGGGAATTACGTTTTGGCCCAGAGAGTTTACATTAGAGAACTATAAAGTTGTCTTTCAAGATAAACGAATGATGAGTGGGTTTGTTATTTCTATCTTACGAACGGTAATAGGTACTGCGATATCGATTACTTGTACCGCGATCTTCGCCTATGGCATGTCCAAAAAACAGTTGATTGGCCGTAAATATTTTATGATTATGTGTATTATTACCATGTACTTCAGCGGAGGACTAATACCAGCTTATCTGATCAATCGTGAGTTGGGACTGATGGATAGCTTTTGGGTCATGGTTATTCCGAACATTATCAGTGTCTGGAATATGATCATATTTCGTACCTTTTTTATAGAATTACCGGAAGGCCTTGAAGAATCAGCAAAAATTGATGGTTGTGGCAATTGGAGAACCTTCTTCAGTATTGTGGTTCCTATTTCTGGTCCGGTCATTGCCACGCTCTCGTTATTTGCGGCGGTATGGCATTGGAACGACTGGTTTACAGCAAGTATATATATTACATCGGAGCATTTGATGCCCATTCAAACTTTGCTACAGCAAATATTGAGCTCCAACATTATGTCAGAGCAGATGATGCAGACGAACGCCGCGGCTCAAGGTCATATGGCCAGCATGCAAAGTGTTACAACAAAATCACTGACGATGTCGACGATGCTTGTTGCGACGGTCCCAATCTTGTTGGTCTATCCTTTCTTGCAAAAGTATTTTACAAAAGGTGTAATGATCGGTTCGATCAAGGAATGAGTTTGCAAATTTAGTGAGGGGTATCAAAGCTAAGCTAGGCTTTTATATACTATATTTATAATGGGGGAATGAATGTGAAAATTAGAAAAAAATCAATGTTTCTTTTCCTTGCTCTTATGTTAAGTATGAGTGTTCTGTTCGCAGCTTGTGGTAAGGGGGGAGAGGTATCCAATCAGAATAAAACAGTGAACCAAGGAACTGCAGGAAATTTTGTTCTAGGGGAAACACCGTTAAAGTTCTCCTTCTATGGTAATTATGATTGGTACACGATGAATCCGTGGGGTCAAGATCCAGCAACAAAGTGGATTCAAGAAAATAAGAAAGTAACGGTCGAACCGATTCAATCAGGTGGGACAGCACTGCAGAAATTTAACACCATGATTGCTTCGGGGAAATTACCAGATGTGATATGGGGAGATCGTGGGACAGATGTAGAGAAGCTTAGAAAGGCAGGTAAGCTTGTACCGCTGGACGCCTATTTAGATAAATATCCTAATTTGAAAAAGTGGGCTGGAGATAAGACGCTTAATATGCTGCGTTCTGAGGATGGAAAGCTGTATCAGTTTCCTAACTGGTATACAAAACGGCCAATGGGTAATGGTGGATATGCTATAAATAATAAGATTTATAAGGATCTAGGGTCGCCAAAGTTGGAAACTTTCGATGATTTATATAGTTATTTAAAATTAGTCAAAGAGAAGCATCCAGAAGTGGTTCCATTTGAAGTGGGCATTTCCGGACAAGGAATTGATTTCTTATATGCGGGAATGTCAGAAGATCGAACGGTTGGTCATTTGATGAATCGTGCGGTTCCTGATGGAAACGTGTTGAAATCTTTGTTCAGTGACCCGGTATATAGGGAGGCAATGGTATTTGCCAACAAATTGTTTAAAGAAAAGTTAATTACTCAGGATGCGATTACGCAGACGCGGGACCAGGTGAAGGAGAAAATTAATAAGGGTATGGTTGCTATTTACGGTGACTTTACTACTACCGTTATGGGGACAGAAGCGAATAGTATGTTAAAAGCTAAGGACCCGGAAGCTGGTTATACCATGATCTGGCCACTTCATAAAGAAGGTGTTGATCCTAATAAGGTTTGGGTCAATGAGTTTGATTCCCTTGGCTGGAATGTGAGTGTGATTACAACTGCGGCCAAAAATCCCGAAGGTATATTCGCTTATTTAGATTGGTTGACAGGGGAAGAAGGAGAACGGATTATTTTTTGGGGACCAGAAGGAACCTATTGGCAGGGAACGAGTGATACGGGTGCACCATTATACACAGAAAAATATGCTAACGATGTTGAAGAACGAACTAAATTGATGGCGATTTGGGATACATTCCAGTGGGCAGGTAATACGACGTTTATCGATGAATCCAAATCAGTCAATGAAATGAATCTACCTGAAGATAAGCGGGATTGGGCTACGGTGTCGCAAACCAATGTTGGGTGGAAAACTTCTTTTGATGCGACGGAATTTGGGAACATTAATCCACTACCAGATTCAGCAGAAGGAATAATAATGCAACAAATAGCTGATATTGCAGATCAGGTTCGGGCTAAGGCACTGTTTGCCAAAGATGAGCAAGAAGTTATAGCCCTCCTAGATAAGGCAGAACAGGATGCTCAAAATGCTGGTTATGAGAAGCTTTTGAAGTTTCAAACACAAAAATGGCAAGAAAACTTGAAAAAAATTAATGAAAAATAAATTGAATTTGAAGATAAAGCTATACTTAGCGGATCATTGCATAGAAGAGAAGGACGGCATATGCCGTCCTCAGCTTGTCGAGAAACCCAGTCATTTTCATGACATCGGGTTTCTCTTTTTATTTTGGCAGATATAAAATCGGGAAACTAGGNTTTGTGTTAAGCGTTTGTGGACTGGAAATCAAAAAGTCTTAAATTAAGTCTTGATAAAGAAAGTTGAGAACTCGCTTGAAGCCCTAAGCCCTATCTAAGATAGGGCTTCAGCTTGTCGAGAAATCCAGTCATTTTCATGACATCGGGTTTCTCTTTTTATTTTGGCAGATATAAAATCGGGAAACTAGGAGTTTAAACCCGGTACTCTAGGCGATCCAGGTGGATCGCCATCTTCTTCATATTCTGTACGGCTGCCGTCATCAGTGCTTGTTCTCTGACGTTTGGTAGCCCTCGCAAACGGCAATAGCGAAACCCATGGAGCTCTTTAGCATCCGCGAAGCTTCGCTCTATCGTTTCTTTTCGTTTACGGTATAACTGTTTGCCGGACTTGCTGAGCCGGTTATTCCGTACCCAGTCCTTGCTGTCTTCCCAAACATGTCGGGTTACCACCTTCCGGTGGTTTCGGGATTGCGTACATTGGTCCAGCAAGGGACAGTTCTTGCAATGCTCTGGATCGGACGCGTACTGCCGATAACCCTTGCGATCTGTGGTTCGGTAACCCAATTCATGGCTTGCAGGGCAGACGTAAATATTTCGCTCTGCATCAAACGTGAATTTCCATTTCGGAAACAAACCTTGCTTCGGATGAAATCTTCGGTGAGCAATTACCGCGAAAATATTTCTGCTTTGTAAACCTCGACAAATTGGCGTAGTTAAATAACCTGAATCTAATGCAACAGCTTCGACCTCAAATTTAAAACGTTCTCGCTGACGGTCCAAACGCGATAAATAGGGAACAGAATCATGGACATTTCCCGGTGTGACATGCACGTCCGTAATAAAATTGTACTTTGTATCCACCGTGCGGTGGTCCAGATAAAAGAAGCCCTCTGGTTTGCCATCCCGAATCATATATCCGCTGTCCGGATCCGTCTTGCTTACTTTAATTTCTTTGTCCTCAGTCACTTCCTCTCTAGGTTTTAGGGCTTTTTTCCGTGCTCTTTCCGGTCTTCTGCAACGGCGGCGTTTAGCTCGTCCACGTAATCTTTGGTATTTTGCAGCACTTGCTGTTTCGTGTACTGGTGTTTATTCGCATTTGCTTTCACGTGGGTAGAGTCACTCACCAGAACACGTCCGCCAACCATCCGGTGGGAAATGCCCTGCAAGACAATCTCATCGAAAATATCCTGAAAAATGTTCGTACCTTTAAACCGAGTTCGCCGATTCCAGCTAATAGTTGTATGGTCGGGCACTTTATCTGTTAATCCGAGGCCTAGAAACCATCGGTAAGCTAAATTGGTCTGAATTTCACGTTCTAATTGGCGTTCGGAACGAATGCCATAAAAGTATCCGAGAAATATCATCTTAAACAAAACAACAGGGTCAATCGCGGGTCGTCCATTATCCGCACAGTACAAGGGCCGAACTTTTTCATTGATAAAGGAAAAGTCGATATGTTTATCTACTTTGCGCAGCAAATGATCTTGC
>NZ_RZNY01000001.1:177713-442937 GCF_003994475.1 Paenibacillus anaericanus
AATTAATTCATAAAGAAGGCTGTCGAGACTTTCTCGACAGCCTGAGTCCACTTTTGTGGACTCTTTCTTGCGTTCTGGGGATGAGAACCCCAAATGGGGTTCGTCGGAGCATCAACTGCGTTAGCATAATCATCGCAGTCTCGACCAAAGGGAGAGTACCCCGACTGGCACGTAATATAAAGAGAGTCCACTTTTGTGGACTCTTTTTTACGTTCTGGGGGATGAGAACCCCCACTTTATTTTACTCCTATCTTGTCCTTGCATCGTTCCACCCATATGCTGTCCATCTTTTGAAGTCTGTTCTTAGTCAGATTCTCCTTCAACACCCAGCGAATGTCCTTATTTTCATAGTTAAGCCATGGCTGAAAGGCATTTTTACCTTGGTCAGGATACGCCGCAATGGCTACCGACCAACAGTAGGCGAGCGCTTTTTTCAAAACGAGAAATCCATCTTCTTTTCTATTATCTTCTATTAATAACGATGAAGTTGTCTGGTTTAAAATAATGAACAACTTTTCACCATACCTTGCATCTTTCAACAACTTTGGCTCACATATAGCGGCTACGGCTGCTCTTTGCTCTAGTAACCTCTCAACGCTCCATATTGCCATTTCCGAAAGAAGTCGCTCCATATTGTACTCACCATATATTTGCAATGCCATTGCGACGCTTTCCCTAATCCTCCAACGAGAATCTGAAGCATATCTTTTCAATTGAACCCAATACTCTTCTTTACCTTGGGCGAGCAATTTCCCTAATCCCACAACTCCGCACATCACAATAAACTCATCCGGTGAATCACCATGATGATCATCTTCTACTTGAAAATCCAAGAAACTTCGGAAGATCTCCTCATTCCCCAACTCCGCGGCTACATAGAGCAAGGTTAAATTTGCTCGTGGGCCTGGTAAGCCTGAACTCTGTAACAAATACGATTCCCACTTAGGTAAGACGAGTAGATCATTTTTATAAATTTCCTTTTGATTCATTTTTACCACCTCTACTTAAAATTGTAAGCGGCAAGCCATTAGAACCCTAGGGAATTAATCACATGCATTCTTCACTCTTTTAATTCAAATTTGAGGATTATCTATCACTTGGAGTACAATGAATGAAAAGGCAAGAGGCTTATTTGAAATTGTGTAGCTTGCTTTGCACGACGATCATTCAATGGTGTGTGGCTCACAAAACTAAGCACATGCTTACGTAGTAAGTTTTGCACGACGATCATTCAATGGTGTGTGGCTCACAAAACTTTGAGGAGGTATTATATGAGTTTTTCTTTATCAAATGGGGAGATATATGATTTCGAGGTTCAAAAGATTAATGGGGAGACGACAACTCTTGAAGATTATAAAGGTAAGGTTCTGCTCATCGTTAATACAGCCAGCGGTTGTGGCTTGACTCCGCATTACAAGGGGCTACAGCAGCTTTATAGTACTTATAAGGACAAAGGTCTTGTTGTCCTCGGATTTCCTTGTAATCAGTTTGCTGGACAAGAACCCGGTACGGAAGAAGAAATCCAACATTTCTGCGAAATAAATTATCAGGTAAGCTTCCCGCTCTTCGGCAAAATTGATGTCAAAGGCGAGAATGCTCACCCGCTATACAAATATCTGGTAGAGAACACTCCAGCTCCTTATCACACTGGAGAGATTGAATGGAATTTCGTGAAATTCCTGATCGATCGGAGTGGTAATATAGTTAAACAAATCCCGGCACGTACGGAGCCCGAAGCTCTAGAAGCTGATATTCAGCACCTCTTGGAGAATTAGATATTCCCCATTTGCCGACTAAATTCCGCGCAAAGCATGATCTACTGGGATATAAGTATAGCCCAAGCTATTTGCCACTGCCTCATTTGTCACGGATCCGTTCATCACATTAATACCTCGAGCGAGCGCAGGATTTTCGGCTGCGCTTTTTTTCAATCCTTGATTAGCCATTTGCAGCGCATATGGAATCGTAACATTGGTCAAAGCTAGTGTGGAGGTCCGAGCAACCGCTCCCGGCATATTGGCTACCGCATAATGAATAACCCCATGCTTCACATACGTCGGATTACTATGAGTTGTCACCCGATCAATCGTCTCAATAGATCCTCCCTGATCGATAGCTACGTCCACAATTACTGAACCTTCCGTCATTTGTTGAACCATATATTCCTTAACTATCTTTGGTGCGCGCGCTCCTGGAATTAGTACGGCCCCAATTAATAGATCAGCTTTTTTAATTTCCTGCTCCAAATGGTACGAGTCCGACATAATCGTCCTTACACGCCCTCCAAAAACCTCATCAATATAACGCAACCGATTAGCATTTAGATCTAGCAGAGTAACACACGCACCCATACCCAGTGCAATTTTCGCTGCGTTCATACCAACCACGCCACCACCAACAATAACTACTTCTGCAGGTGAAACTCCGGGAACTCCACCAAGTAGAACACCTTTTCCACCATGGGGTTTCTCTAGAAACTGCGCCCCGACCTGAACCGCCATTCTACCTGCTATTTCACTCATTGGTGTCAGTAGTGGTAGTGAACCATCTTCCTGCTGTACCGTCTCATATGCCACTGCACTTACCTTACTCTTAACTAAGGCTTCGGTTAATTGCGCCTCTGGAGCCAAATGAAGATACGTAAAGAGAATCAAGCCTTCATGCAGAAATCCGTATTCCTCCGGCTGCGGTTCTTTCACTTTCATAATCATCTCAGCAGAGGTCCACACTTCTTCAGCAGTGGCAAACAACTCTGCTCCTTTAGCTTTGTATTCGTCATCCGTAAATCCGCTACCCACCCCTGCACCTTGCTCAATCAACACCTGATTTCCGCTCTTGATTAAGGTTTCGACTCCGGCTGGTGTAATTGCAACACGGTTCTCATTATTTTTTATTTCCTTGGGTATTCCTACTCGCATGTTTAAACTTCCCTTCGTATTAGAGAAATATGGACTACATCAAATGAGACTTATTTTATTTGAAAATTATATTATCACACGGTTTTTCATATGTCATTTCTATCTGAATTACATACCTATTCTATTACATAGCAAACAACCTCCACTCTATCGTCTTCAAAGACGAACAAGGGAGGTCACCACTATTGCTATAACAACTTATCGCTTAACTTTTCGGTTATTAAACCAGAGCGGAACACGAAACACCAGATTGATCAGAAGTACGATGAATACGAGTACCGCCGCTGACATATCTGCAATTTGTCGAGCATCTTCTACGATCGCCTCTGACTGAACGTACCACAAGTGAACTGCAAGCGTCTCCCCTGGTGAGAATAAGTTGAAGTCCCACATTGCCCCTGAAGTACTAAGCCCTGCTGTCAAAAGGATTACAGCTGATTCACCAAAAGCACGTCCTGCTACCAAACAAACACCAGTTATGATTGCATTCATAGCTACAGGAATAACAACTGTACGGATGCTTTGATATTTAGTTGTGCCCAGTGCAAATGCTGCATTACGCAAATCGTTTGGAACTGCCCGTATAGCTTCCTCCGTAACACGTGCCAGCATGGGTAAGTTCAGGAACGCAAGACTCACCGCTCCCCCGAGTATTGTCAGTCCAATACCAAAATACTCAGCAAAAATCGCAAGTCCTAATAAACCAAATACTATGGATGGGACAGAAGCCAATGATTCCACACAAATGCGTAGTACCTCAGTAAATTTATTCTTTGGTGCATATTCTGCCATATAAATACCTGCACCCACCCCGATTGGAAGCGAGATTAAGAGCGATAAGAACAGAACATAGAATGAGTTAAATAACATCGGTCCAATTCCGCCACCAGCATCAATCTCTTCGGGTAACTTCACTAGAAACTGCGGTGTAATCCACGGGAGACCTCTACTCAGAATCGTGAATAATAGCCAAAAGATAAACAACATAATGACGGCTCCCAAACCATAGAAGCAAACCGTTGCAAACCGATCCCAGAATAAGGATCTTCTATTTTTACGCGATGGTGTGAAGGCACTCATGATTCAGCTCCCCCTTTTCTACCCAGAAAGCGAATAAACAGGATGAGGATAAATGAAATGACTAACAGGAGGAATGCCATCATATGTAGCGCATAATTCCAAGTAGAGTCGAACTCAACATTCGAAATTTGCATGACGATATTACTAGTCAATACTGATGTCGAAGCAAATAATGACTTGGCTAACTGCGGTGTATTACCGATCACCATCACGACAGCCATCGTCTCCCCAATCGCGCGGGTCATGCCCAGAATAATAGCCGCAATGATGCCACGCCCAGCAGAAGGAAGAATAACTTTAAAAATACTCTGCAATCGAGTAGAACCCAGCGCATAGGCAGCTTCACGATACTTCTTAGGTACAGCTCCTATTGCATCATCACTGATTCGACAGATCGTAGGTAAGATCATAATTGTAAGTACTAACGCTGCTGCAAGCAAGCCATCTCCTAAGCTTTCTCCACTTAGCTCGCGGAGTAGCGGCAGGAGGATAGTTAACCCTAAATATCCGTAAACGATTGAAGGAATTCCTACCAGCAAATCGAGAATAGGCCGAATTATCGTCTTCATCCATTTTGGAGCAATTTCTGCGATCAGAATGGCCATGCCAACTGATAACGGTACAGCAATGACTAAAGTCAAAGCAGTCAACGACAAGGTATTAAGAATAAATAATGCGGCACCAAACTTTCCCTCTTCAGGGGTCCAATCAAAAGAGAAGAAATATTGTGCTAGTGAAATATCTTTAAAGGTAAGGAATGCCGTTTTACCAATAAAAAAGATAACTAATGCCAAAACGAAACAAAGTGTCAAAATGCTGAAAAGAAAATAATTTTTAAACAGCTTATTCACGAAACTCGCCTTTATTTGCTGTTTGGATAGATGGGTATAAGACTTTTTATTATATACCGTCTCACTTTGAGCACCAGTATCTTGGACAGGTGTATTCACCCTAGTTCCTCCTATACAGCAACCAGCCCCGTCATTTGGGGCTGGTTGCTTGAATACTATGAGATTCATATTCTGTTAGAAATTATTTCATAGCTGAGATCGGAATGAATTTCAATTTTTTCAGGGAACTATCTTGGAACTTCTTGCTTTGTACATATTCGATAAATTCCTTAGTAGCTCCAGTTGGTTGACCTTTTGTCATGTAGTAACCATAAGACCAAATCTTGTATTTACCATTAATAACATTATCAGTAGTAGCTTCCACACCATTATGCTTCAAGGCTTTGACGTCACTACCTGTGATGTAAGTCAAGTCAATGTAACCAATCGAGTTAGGAGTTGTAGCAACCGCAGTCTTCATATCACCACTGGATCCAACTTCTTTGTAGTTCTTTTCTTTCTTAACAATGTCTCCACCGTCAAGTGCTTTGGATTGATAGTTAACGCGTGTACCTGAACCGAATGAACGAGTAATGACTACGATATCTTCATCTGCGCCACCAACGTCTTTCCAGTTCGTGATTTTACCGGAGAAGATGCCCTTCAACTGCTCTGTTGTCAGACTATCAACTTTTACACTCTTATTAACAAATGTAGCGAACGGAATAACTGCTACTTTATTCGCTACTTGACCTGTGAAGGCTTTGAACCCTGGTACATCAATACTTGCATCCCAGTCACATGCTCCAATGTCAGCAATTCCTTTTTTAACTGCTTGTGGCCCTGTTACTGAACCTTTACCAGAAGCTGCGATCTTAACTTTAGGGTGCAGCTTTTGGAATTCCTTTGCTGCTTGCAGCGTCATCGGAAGAAGAGCAGTAGAACCATTTACTGTAATTTTACCTTTAAGATCATCCTTGGCCCATGCTGCACCTGCAAGTGCTGATGTCAGAAGGACAGCCGAAGCTACCGTAACTAGAGAAAGCTTTTTGAAAAATTTCATTTTTATTATTACCCCTTTCGAGTCCTAAATTATTTTGTTAGTTCAGTAGTCTTACTACCTTGAACCAATACGACTTTGCCATCTTCAATCAGAACTAAAACTCCAGTTGGAGAAGCACTTACCTCTGAAATATCATTCGTAGTGCTGTACAATTCTGTTTTTGCACCGGCAGCATCAAGTTGGAAAACTTTATTACTTCCATCTGCTGCTGAAGCAAGAACGATCCATTTACCTGCAACCCATTCACTAGAAATGATATCAACATCTGCGACTAGGTTCGTTACGCTAGCTCCGTCTGCAGAGATAACTTTTAGCACATTATTAGCTACTACACCATCTGGATCCGCACTGACATATACAGTTCTACCGTCTGCAAGCAAGGAGAGGAACATTTTATTATCAAGTTCTTTCGTCAATTGAACTGGTTTGGCTCCCTTTGTTGAAGTGTCCAGTGAATACACTTGAGTACCTGCTTTGGAGTAATCTATTTCTAGTGATTCTTCGGTACCTGCTTTATCAGTAGAAGCTACCCCAGTAACGTTAACGAAATACACAATCTTTTTGCCATCGTCAGATACTTGAATTTCAGCCTTGTTCTCAACTTTATCAGCAAGTAACTCTGTAACTTTACCTGTATCAACTGTTATGTATGCAAGTTTCTCTTGTTTGTCACCTTGAACGAAGTAAATCTTCTTGCTATCCGCCGACCATTTTAAATCTGTTTTAACCGAGCTATCTGTTCCCACTTTTTTCACTAAACCCGTACTCAGGTTTACTAGATTCAGAACACCATTCTCATTTGTAAATGCGCCGTAACTATGATCTGGAGAGATGGCTGCTCCAATCGTATTCTCGTTAGATGAGAACACCTCATACTGCCCTTGTGCATTCAACTGGAATAGTTGTAATCCTGCATCACTTTCTCTTGTGGCGATCACATTCTCATTCACGTTAAAGACTGGTGCAGAAAATTCTCCATCTAGACGTGCAATACTCCGTAATTCTTCTGCATTAACCTCGCCACCTAATGACTCTACGATAGAATTAAGTTCAACATAATGTGTACCTGAAACATTTTGTGGGGCAACAGTAAATTGTGATGTATTACCATCCACCTGATAGTTCTTATCACCTGTTGTAATGAGAACATTGTGCTCAGTCACATTATTTGTAATAACCAGGTTTGATCCACTACGCTTAATACTTGCTCCGATGTTATCGGACAAATCTCGTAACGAATATAATGTAACTTTATTAACTTGAACTGATCTCAAGGTCACCAAGTTACCATCAATCAATACACTTTTGTTCGACACCTTTAATTGAGCTGAACTTGCCTTTGCAGGAGTTACATTAACGTTTGCTGCTGCGCCTGCAGTTCCAACCGCTACAGCTGAAGATACCAACGCGGAAGCGAGAAGCATTCCAACTACTTTACTTTTCTTCATCATATTCACCCTTTTCATATCGCATAAATAGCTATACCTTGATTCTCGTATACAATTGTTAAATCAATTCTTGTGATTTGTAATAGTTTGTAAAATCGCAAGAATATATTGTAAAAACAATATTTCGTGAACAAAATTAACCTATTTACTTTATATTTCTAGTGATCTATACTCGATAGTGAGTACTCACTCACTTTTCTAAAAAGGAGAGATCACATGACTCATCCCACTTCTGTTATAAACGTGTCACATGCAGGCAAAAAGTTCGGAGCAAAAAGTGTTCTGGAGGACATTACCCTGGAGGTACAGCCCGGTGAGACATTTGGTCTTCTAGGTCCCTCTGGTTCAGGAAAGACAACGCTAGTCAAACTGTTGAGTGGGATCGATGAAGCCTCCTCAGGTGAAATCCACGTATTCGGAACGTTAATGCCGAAACTATCTATGTTAAATCGAATCGGCTACATGGCCCAATCAGATGCTTTGTACACTGAACTTAGTGCGTTAGAAAATCTGCAGTTCTTTGCCGCTATTTATGGGCTTAATGGATCAAGAAGACGGCAACGCATCGCTGAAGTGATGGAACTCGTTGCTCTCAGCGATCACCTTCATAAACGTGTTGATCAATACTCGGGTGGAATGAAGCGTCGCCTATCTTTGGCCATTACATTACTCCATGAACCCTCCTTACTCATTCTCGACGAACCAACAGTTGGTATAGATCCGCTACTACGGAAGTCCATATGGGACGAATTAAAAATTCTCAATACTAAAGGAACTACGATCGTCATGACGACTCATGTAATGGATGAAGCAGAGAAATGCCATCGCTTGGGTATGATCCGTGATGGCCAACTACTAGCGGTGGATACTCCCGAGGCCTTAATTCAAAACGCAGGGAAAAATTCCATCGAGGAAGCTTTCATTTATTACGGAGGTGGGCAATCGTGAGAATTTGGGCTATTATACTACGGATTTTACAACAATTCAGACGCGACAAACGAACCTTAGCACTCATGTTTATCGCTCCTATATTTGTGCTTACCTTGATGAATATCGTATTCAACGGTTCACAATATGAACCAAAGCTGGGCTCCATCAACACTCCTGATGTTATGAATGAAAGGTTTGAGAAGCTCGGAGCCACCGTCTTGAAATACGAAACCCGTGAAGAAGCTGAGGCCGCCCTCGACGATCGTAAGATTGATGCCCTCGTGCAATCAAGTGAAGGCCTGCTTCAGGTGAAGATTGAGGGAAGCGAACCGTCTGTTAATAAGGCAGTTCTACTGCTTATGCAGAAAGTCGGAGAGGGGCTACAGTCCGATGTAGCTTCACCAAACTTGAGCATAACTTATCTTCACGGTTCCGAAGATATGACCAGCATCGATCAATTGGGCCCGATACTTATAGGCTTCTTTATCTTTTTCTTCGTATTTCTGATAGCGGGCGTATCCTTCCTTCGCGAACGAACAACAGGAACACTTGAGCGATTATTATCTACTCCACTGAAGCGGTGGGAAATCGTATTAGGTTACACAGGAGGCTTTGGACTTTTTACTATACTTCAAGCACTGCTCATTTCCTGGTACAGCATCAAAGTTCTTGGTATCCTCATGACAGGATCTTTCCTCTTCGTGTTGTTGCTGACACTGTTGATGTCCATGACCGCATTAACCCTTGGGACCTTGGTTTCAGCTTTTGCTAATAATGAGTTGCAAATGATTCAGTTCATTCCACTGATCATTGTCCCTCAATTCTTCTTGTCAGGTATGTTCCCTCTAGAAACACTTCCAGATTGGCTTCGGGGTTTTGGAGTCATCATGCCGCTTACCTACGGGGCGCACGCACTTACAAACGTCATGATCCGCGGTAAAGGCTGGGAGGCCATTGCAAGTGATGTTTATGTACTCATTGGTTTTTCATTGTTATTCATCCTCTTGAACATTTTAGCTTTACGTAAACACCGTAAAATTTAAATCCCGCTGGCTATTATGTTAATATAAAGAAGATAAGAGGGAGGAGCTACGCATGTCACAGCAAGAATCGATGGAACAATGGATTCATGAACTAAACAATATAGATGATGGAAAAATGACTCAAAAACAGTTCAAAATTATTGAAGCAGCCATCGAGGTATTTGCCGAGAAGGGATATGCTGGGTCGTCAACAAGCGAAATTGCGCAGAAGGCAGGTGTAGCGGAAGGTACGATTTTCCGGCACTACAAAACGAAAAAGGACTTGCTCCTATCCATCGTGTCGCCTATGATGAGTAAATTGATTGCCCCCTTTATAATAAAAAACTTTAAAGAGGTACTAGAGTCCGATTACCCAACATATGAAGATTTCTTATATGCCTTAATGATTAACCGACTCGAATTTGTGCGAAAGCATCACAAGATTATCAAAATCATGCTGCAGGAAATTCCATTCCAACCTCATCTTCAGACAGAATTCAAACAACACATTGGAACACATATTTTCCAGCGGTTAAGTGAAATAGCAGAATACTTCAAGAGTAAGGGAGAAATCATTGAACTCCCCACTCAGGAATTACTTCGTTATACAGCTTCCGTTATGATTGGAATGATCGCTACCCGTTTCTTGCTGATGCCCGATCAACCATGGGATGAAGAAAAGGAAGTCAGGGATACGATTCGACTGATCATGAATGGAATATCTGCAAAATAATTATAGCGAAACCACGATATTCAGAAGGTACGATACGAGTCTTTCCTCCTTGTGTCGTGCTTTCACTTTTAAATTCACCCTTGAACAAAAAGAACAATATGCTATAATATATAAGGTTACATCATGCGGGTGTAGTTCAGTGGCAGAACGCCAGCTTCCCAAGCTTGAGGCGAGGGTTCGATTCCCTTCACCCGCTTAATTTTCATAGTTGTTATAAACCTTTTAGCGATAAAGGTTTTTTTTATTTCATTTTATAAGAAGAACTGTCCGAGGAAACCCGCGGACAGTTTTTCTTTTACTGCGATGCTTACGCTATCGAAGTTGATGCTCCGACGAACCCCACTTGGGGTTCTCATCCCAGGAACATAAGAAAAGAGCCCACAAAAAGTGGACTCTTTCTAGTTACGTCCCAGGAGGGATTCGAACCCCCGACCGACGGCTTAGAAGGCCGTTGCTCTATCCAGCTGAGCTACTGAGACATGGTATGAAAAAAGTGATGCGTTATTTATTATAACGCATCTTGCCCTTTTTTCAAAGACTAATTTACATAGTTAATTTATTACGTTAAATATTGCTCCAATTTAGCCACAATATCGTTGTTAGAAAGCAAGTTTTCTTTGAACTGTTTTCTCTGTTGTGCTGGTTCGGGCCATCCGTGGTCTCCAAAGTTCTCTTCACTTACCACCGCGTAAGCGTCATGTAGATTATTATTAAACCAATCTATCTCTAAATCGGCATAACTTCGCACCATCCGTACAATGTCATACCCTGTACCACTACTATCCCTTGCAACGTAAACGAACAAGTCGGGATCGTCTACTGCACCCGGACTAACTTGTATTTCTGCGCAGGGAACCCCATTAAACTCTGCCATTCGTCTGAACTTAGCATCCTTAATATAATACATCAACGTATCCCCCTTATTTCGGGCTCATTTCCACTTCTACAAAAACGCCAAGTATCGCCCAATCCCATCACGCGTTTCCTTGGTGCCTAGTCGATAAATTTCACGGTATAGCTCATTCAAATGAGACTGATACCCAGCATTAACCTCCTCTTCCGGAGTATCAGGCCAAGGGTAGGTGAACGCGAGAAATGAACTCTCCTCTTTCTCAGCAATTCGCTCTAGCATCCCCCTTAGGTTATCTGCTTCCTCTGGGGTCGCTTCCACCGTCCATTCAAATGACGTGGCTCCCTGATCTTCAAGTATAGATCGACCTTGAACGGACAAGTGAAATAACTTTTTCTCCACCGCTAAACCTCCTTTTCATGCCTTATAGTCATAGTTTTCCTTATTGGACAGACATTTTATGCTCTTGTTCGGCATAATCTGTTATTACTTTTCGCCCAGAGCTGAACGGAGCGGTAGTCACAATAGAGAGAGGAGAAACCAACATGTGCGGAATAACAGGCTTTATTGAGTGGAATCGGGATCTGACAAGTGACTTGGACTTGGTATTGTCCATGACCTCTTGTCTAGAAAATAGAGGCCCTGACGCTCAAGGAACATGGATTTCAGGGCCAATTGCATTTGGTCATCGGCGGCTCAGTGTCATGGACCCCGAGAATGGAGCGCAACCTATGGTCATTTACGAGGAGGATGCTGTCTTCTCCATTGTATATAACGGGGAAATCTACAACGCTCCTGAATTAAGGGACGAATTGCAACGGAGAGGGGTCAGCTTTCGTACTCACTGTGATACTGAGGTATTGTTACAAGCATATATTCAATGGGGACCAGACTGTATCTCCCGGCTAAACGGTATCTTTGCCTTTGCCGTTTGGGATAGTGTAAGGAACCATGTGTTTTTTGCACGCGACCGGCTTGGAGTCAAACCGCTATTCTACAGTCAAATATCCGGTACATTTATTTTTGGTTCGGAACCAAAATCCATTCTTAAACATCCCAAATTTGAACCTGTCATTGGTCCTGAAGGGTTAGCTGAAATTTTTGTAATCGGACCGGCTCGTACACCAGGTCATGGGGTTTATCAAAATATGAATGAGCTCAAACCAGGTCATGCTATGATCTGGAGCCGTTCAGGCCTGCGCAGTTATGCCTACTGGAAACTCGAAGCCGAGCCGCACGGTGACAATGTGGAGGAAACGGCCTCAAATATTCGCAAGCTACTTCAAGATACGATGGACCGCCAACTGATCTCCGATGTTCCAGTATGTACTCTATTATCTGGGGGACTTGACTCAAGCGCCTTAACTGCACTCGCAGTCGATTATTACAAACGGACCGGCCAAGGTCAGATGCATACTTACTCTGTCGATTACGTCGATAACGACAAGCACTTTAAAGCTCATAGTTACCAACCTGGGGCCGACGCTCCGTGGATCAAACGAATGGTGGAGGAGCTAGGAACCGAGCATCATTGGATTACAATTGACACACCTGAACTCGTAGATTCCCTCCCAGATTCAACAATAGCCCGCGATCTGCCCGGTATGGTTGATGTCGATTCATCACTTCTACTCTTCTGCAGAGAAATCAAAAAAGGAGCCACGGTGGCCATCTCTGGTGAAGCCGCTGATGAAGTGTTTGGTGGCTATCCTTGGTTTCACCGAGAAGAGCTTCTGGGAGCTGGAACCTTCCCATGGTCCATTGCCACGGATCTCCGTGCCAGCCTATTATCTCCAGAAGTTCGTGATTGGATTTCACCCGAGAAATATGTTGCGAAAAGGTACAGCGAAGCCGTAAACGAAGCACCCAAGTTGGAAGGGGAGAGTGAGGCAGCGGCACGGATGCGCGTCATGTCCTACTTGAACATTACTCGCTTCATGCCGACCCTATTAGATCGTAAAGATCGAATGAGTATGGGTGCGGGACTTGAGGTTCGCGTTCCATTTTGTGATCACAGATTGGTCCAGTATGTATGGAACGTACCATGGGAGATTAAATCAACAGGGGACCGGGAGAAGGGGATCCTCCGTAAGGCATTAGAAGGAATTCTTCCTGAGGACGTACTTTATCGCAAAAAAAGTCCGTATCCTAAAACACATAATCCCGGATATTTACACGCAGTTAAAGAACAAATGCTGCAGATTTTGGATAATCCAGCTTCCCCCATTTTACCGTTGATTGATTCAGCTAAAATACGAGCTATAGCTGCTTCTCCAGAATCATCCTCACACCTTCCTTGGTTTGGCCAGTTAATGTCAGGTCCACAGCTATTTGCATATTTGACACAGGTAAACCACTGGCTAATTAAGTATCAGGTCGCCATTCGCTAGAAGAGCAAATTTATTATAAAAAAACGGCCCTGGAAGTAGCTAACTACTTCCAGGGCCGTTCTATAATTTAGATTAACTAACGCTGTTTCAATTTTTCAGTTAGTTCCCGTAGTGCTGCGCCACGATGACTGATAGCCTGTTTTTCTGTGAGGCTAAGCTCTGCCATCGTCTTCTCATATGCTGGCAAATAGAACAACGGATCGTATCCGAACCCGCCACCTCCGGCTGGCTGTGAAGTAATCCACCCTTCTACCGTTCCGGAAGCCTCAACAAACTGTCCATTCGCTGGATCATACAACGCTAAATGACATACAAATCTTGCGGGACTCAGTAACGGCTGTTCCGTATCTTCTCCCTGATGTAATTGTTCCAGTTCACGAAGTAGCTTCATATTGTTTGTTTCGTCTGTAGCCCCTTCACCAGCATATCGAGCTGAATACACTCCTGGTGCTCCATCAAGCTGGTCTACACAGAGACCTGAATCATCGGCAAGAACGGGTAAGCCAAGCAGGTCACCAACGGTTTTCGCCTTCTTACGGACATTATCCATAAAGGTCTCACCGTCTTCCACGACCTCAGGCACGTCAGGATAATCATACATACTCAGTACGGGTTTACCCAAAAATGCAAGAGCATGCGCAAATTCCTTGACTTTACCTTTATTCCTCGTAGCTACAATAATGACGTCTGCCGCTTGCTGAATCATACGTTACTTCCTGTTTGTCCACTACCAATCTTAAGAGCGATCGGCCCTAATACTTCTTGTTGCTGTTTAATCATCTCATAAATACCTTGTTCGGCAAGCTTCAGCATTGAATCCAGTTCGTTTCTGGAGAACGGTTTCTCTTCACCAGTTCCCTGTACCTCAACGAATTGGCCTTGTCCCGTCATGACAACGTTCATATCCACTTTAGCTTTAGAATCCTCTTCATAGTTCAAATCAAGCAACAACTCTTCGCCTACGATCCCTACACTGAGGGATGCTAGATAATCCGTAATTGGAAATACAGGTAGATTATGTTTCTGAACAATCTTATTTATTGCGATTGCCATCGCGATGAACGCTCCTGTAATTGAAGTCGTACGCGTGCCACCATCTGCTTGCAGTACATCACAGTCAACGGTAATCGATCGTTCACCTAGTGCTTGCAGATCAACAACTGAACGAAGTGAACGACCAATCAATCGCTGAATTTCCATTGTACGGCCACTCAACTTACCTCTCGCTGCTTCTCGCTGATTCCGTGAATGAGTTGCCCGAGGGAGCATTGAGTACTCTGCAGTTACCCAGCCTTTTCCTTGACCCTTCATGAACATTGGAACCTTCTCATCCACTGTCGCCGTACAAATCACTTTGGTATCTCCGACTTCAATGTACACTGAACCTTCAGCGTATTTATTCACATTAACCGTTAAATTCATCGTCCGCCGCTGAGTTGCCTCACGTCCGTTTATTCTCATCGTTAACTGCCTCCTACATTACATGCTGTCTATATGCTTTCCCCATTCTATCAAAGTGTAAGCATAAAAGCACCATTTGAAACCTCTTTACTGTGGTAAACTCGCTTGGGACATGACGCCTTGTGCGAAGAAAAGGGAATAAAAAAGGAGACGTTTTTCGTCCCCCTTCCCATTTCTTATTCTATAAAGGAATTTGATTAATCAATTCCGGTCGCGAGACTGGCTCACTATACTTCTGATTATCCAAACCAACTACATCTTTTTGTCCATTCAGCCAAATCCGTACTTTATCCCCCTTAGCATTCTCCGCTACTGTTAATACCAGCGATTGCATCATCTGAGCCGGCGGCTTCTCACCGACCTCAAACATCTCATCTTGGATCGATACCGTCACAATACCATCATTAGATACGGTTACTCCGTCCACCGCAGTATTATCAGTGAGAACTCGCTCCAAGCCTGCGCCCTTTATAGGTCCTTTTATCAATTCACTAAGTGCAGATTGTACGAGATCACCCTGAGCTGGTACAAATCGAGTGACCGGCACGAAATATTGAACCCCGTCCTGCGTCTCTGCCGAGAAAAATACGGTAACTGCACTTGTTCCTGATAGGCTTGAACCACCATCAAATTCTAAATTGATCCCCAAAGAGCGGTTTAATGGGCGTTCCAGCGATGTTCCGTCGACTGGCATTTCACTTAACTTCTCGCCGTCTACCCACAATTGAACATTCTGTATCTCTGGATTTCCTGTTAATGTCCAAGTGACCGCCTCAAGAATCTTCCGTTCATCTGCGGCTTCATATTGATTAAACGACTTGCTGAATTCCACAACCGCCAGTTTCTCATCCTTCTTAACTGTAACAGCTTTCACTTCTGTACCTTTCGGAAGTACACCCCTAAACCCAGACGGGATCAATGAAGTATATGGTCCGTCTTGGACAAGCATATCGAGTGTTCTGTTCAGTTTCTCTGCATCTGAACCTGTCGGCAAATGGAGTGCCACCGGAGCTAGAAGCCCCTTTTCATTCTCCAGATAAACCGTGAAGAGCTTGTCCCCAGCCGTCAGGCTTGTCTGTTCTGTAGGCGTAAGCCCCATCTCCAACATTTGAGCCTCAACCTCTGGTGGTGGTGGATCGATTTGAGCTGAAGAGCTCGCTCCAAAGTAACTGCAGCCTGATAGCATTAGTGGGAGTGTTAATACGCCAACAGCGATTGTACGACGAAGATTAGTATTCCATTTCATGAACGGGTTCCTCCCTAACATTTTTCTATGGTTTGTATTACTATATATACGAGCCTCTTTTCGAAAAATACTATATTTTTTTCAAGAAGTGGGCACACTCCATCATGTTCAGTCCGATATAAAAATAGTGAGGGGTAGAGGTGATTGGAATGGAACAACCAAAAGCAAAAGTACCATACAGCTTAAATAGCAAAAAAGTAGCTGACGCAACGAAAGAATGGCTTCACAAACGCGGTGTTACCACACTGGAAATAGCCGAGCTTGTCATGCTATTACAACAGAAATACTATCCGAGTCTAACCATGGAGGAATGCATACATAACGTAGAGCAGGTACTCAGCAAGCGAGAAGTACAAAACGCGGTATTGACCGGTATTCAACTTGATATTCTTGCCGAACAGCAATTGTTGATCCCTGAGCTTCAAGATATGATCTCCCATGATGAAGGACTCTATGGAGTAGATGAAATACTTGCATTCTCCATTGTCAACGTTTATGGCAGTATTGGATTTACGAATTACGGATATGTAGATAAGTTAAAACCAGGTGTATTGGATCGACTAAATGACAAGAGTCTTGGACCTTGTAATACCTTTCTGGATGATATCGTAGGAGCTGTCGCAGCATCTGCCAGCAGCCGAATTGCACATCGTAAGCAAGCGGAACGTGAGATAGAAATTGAGGAAGAAGTAACTGACAAAGATAATCAGTAGAAGATAATGAGTAATAGTATAGAGTTAATAAACAAAGAAGCCGCGAATAGTCGCGGCTTCTTTGTTTATTTTATAGAAGAAAAAAGTATCATTCCAGCATCAGTAGGCGATATCTTCTCTACCACACGCCCTTGATCAACAAGATGAACAAGGTGCGCTAATGCTTCTGACATAGCAAAGCGCATTTGATGAATACCTAGATCATTTCCGAATAACGCGGTACATATCTCAAAACCACTTTGCGAAGATTGTTGCAATAATGCCTCAATTCGTAACAACCTTTCTTCATGGTGTTTAATGAGTCCATTCGTACGCTCTGCAAAATGAGAGAATGGATTGCGATGCCCAGGAAAGGCTAACTTAACATCTAACTCACCTAACTTGACCAGTGAGTCTATAAAGGAACGTAGCGGCTGGGAATCGCTTCCCGGTAATAAGCTCACGTTAGGAGAGATTTGCGGTAGAACAGAATCACCGCATAAGATTATTCCTCGCTCTATGTCATAGAAGGATAAATGTCCTGGAGCATGGCCAGCAGTCTCAATCGCAAGCCAGTTGCGCCCACCCATGCAGACATAACTCCCTTCCGTTATATAAGTGATATTTGGAGATGGTGTAACTTGGGGAATAAACCCATCCAAGTGCTCCGCGATTTGTTCACTCCATATGGCGGGCATGCCATGACGACGAAACAACCGTGGGAGTTCTTCACACATCATGCTATCCTTCCCCCACATTCTCAGCGATTCCTCGTGAGCACGGCGAGACATCGTCACTGAAGCACCTGTCAACGACTGCATATACCCCGCCAGACCGTAATGATCGGGATGATGATGTGTTAGGACGATCGAGGTAATCTCCTGTGGAAGGATTCCGAGCTCGTGCCAAGCTTCCTCCCACTCCGCTTCCGAGGTCTCTGTGCGCGGTCCCGGGTCTATAATAGTAATTCCCTCCGGTCCACGCAAAAGATAGCTATTAACCCAGCGCAGCGGAGGCGCCATTGAAATACGTACCCTGGTGATTTCCTCTTCATTCCAATCCTTAATATCTGGAATTGTCGTCATGCTAATGTTCCTACCAATATCATTCTTGGGGACGACTTCATATCATAATTTTCCTCTTCGTACCCTCCATGTACTTTGTCCAACTGCAGACCTGCCTCGGTCAACATAGCAAGAAATCTATCGTAAGAATACAGCTTGATTCGTTCCAGATAGTGTCTCGGCTTAACTAATTCTTTGTCTCCTTCAGGTCCCTCTTGGCAAATTGTTATATGCTTCTCCACATAACCGTCTGCAATCCTACGATTCTCAATAATAAGTTGTCCTGAATCCATCCTTTCCGAATAAGGGATCAAATGTGTTTCTATGTAGGATGGATTGAGGAAATCGATGATAAAACGTCCCTTTGGTTTTAACATTCTAGCGATCTCTTTGAGTACTTTTGTATGCTCTTCGTCTTTCTCGAAATAACCAAATGAAGTGAACAAGTTAACGACGGCATCATATCCACCATGAAGCGGTAATTCTCGCATGTCCGCTCTCAGCCATTCAACTAGGTTATCAGGATCGTTTCGCTTTGCTTCACGCAGCAATACATCCGACAAGTCAACGCCGGTCACTTCATATCCAGCTTCCACAAGTGCCATTGAATGACGGCCCATTCCACAGCAAAGGTCGAGTAACCTCGCTCCTTGTGACAGCCCCAACCAGGAAATCATTTTATGTACTTCACGTCTTGCTCCTTGCACATCACGGTGTTTATATACGAGTAAGTAATCCTCTCCAAAGCTTTTCTCATACCATTCAGCCATCACATTCATCCCTCCCTTTGTTGTTTACGTGTAAGACTCGGTATCGTCATTCTCATTCTTTTAATTGTACCTCTACTGTTATGAAACTCAAGCTCTGATTTTGGTAAGAAATAATAAAAACAGCGAAAGCTATGATGGGCTTCCGCTGTTCAGTCTTAAATATCTAAACTCTACTCCTTACTCTGAAGGAGTCTCTGTTGTAACTTCTTCGTCTGCTTTGTCGGTCAAAGTATTAGTGATGGTAGCTTTGCTCCGAACATCTTCAAACCATGCCGCGGAAAGCTCAGATACTTGCTGGGACACAAGCCCCTTCCGGATCTCTTCTTTCTTCTCTTCCAGCGTAGCTTCATGTGCTTCTTTGCGATCGGTCAGCTTAATTACTATATATCCTTCAGTCGTTTTGATCGCACCGCTAATCTCATCCTTAGCCAATTTAAAGGCAGCTTCCTCTACCGCAGTTTCTTTCTCACCGCGACCATAGAAATTAGTGTCTCCACCCATGTCTTTTGTTAGCGTATCGAGCGACTTACTCTTAGCTAACTCGGCAAAATCCGCGCCACCCTCAAGTTCCTTAATAATATCGTTCGCTTCTGCTTCAGTTGCTACAAGAATAACCGAAGTGCGCACTTGTTCCGGTGTATCAAAGGATGCTTTGTAAGTGTCAAATATCTCCTTGATTTGTTCGTCGGTCACTGTAATTTGTGGTTCTAGTAACTTGGTTAATGTTAGGTTTTCACCAATAGTTTTTCTCAACACTTCCTCCGTCATTCCGGATTGAGTAAGAGCCAACTTATAGTTTTCTTCTGAACCATAATAGTCTATATACCCTTGGATCTCTTTTTGGATATCAGCTTCCGGGATGGTGATCTTAGCCTTCTCCGCTTCCTGCTTGACTAGTTCCTTTTTAATCAATGCGTCAAGGACTGTTTCTGCACCTGCACCTGGAGCTGTTAACTCATCATAAAAAACATCTTTGCTAATTTTTACTCCGTTTACAGTAGCAACTGCCTCAGACTTGCCTTTGCCAAGTGGTTGTACAATCAATACGACAATGAGTAGAGCAGCAAGTACGAGGGAAACGATTGGCCAAACTTTACCCGACACTGTTGGTCTCGGATTTTCAGGACTAGTAGGAATGGCTAAATTTGCAGGATCAAAATATCCTGGATTCACAACAGCATCCTTATCGTCATCAGCGAGGACATCCGCGTTTGGTTGTGGTTCTTCTGCAACTTCAACCTGACCCTCTTCATTTGCACCAAGTAAAGCTTGTCTCTCTTGATCTGCAGTTTCCTCAAAAACTTTCTCTGAAGTTTCTTGATCTGTTGTTTCTTCCCCCTGTGGTACCTCTAATTCTTTTTTATCTTTATCTTCCATTCGACTTGTGACTCCCTTCATTTTTTAAAGCTATTAACCACGTTCTCTTTAATGACTTTAACAGAATACTCCTAACTTAACATTAAAGAATAATTAAAATAAGTGACGTGTTTTTTAATTTTATTTTAAGAAACATCCTAACCTAGGCATCCCGATTTCTTTTATCTGCCGAAAAGTAGTAAAATAATGAGGTAAAACAAGTTTGGGAGGATATGACAACCATGAATTATGAAACCTATTTCCAAAATCACAGAGAACAACACTTAGAAGAGCTTAAAGAGTTGCTCAGAATTCCAAGCATTTCAGCACTATCAGAGCACAAATCAGATATTACTCAAGCGGCGAACTGGATAGCTGATAAACTTCGCCAAGCGGGAATGGACAAAGTTGAGGTTCATCCTACGACAGGAAACCCTGTAATATACGCGGAACATCTACAAGCTCCTGGTTGCCCCACAGTATTAGTCTACGGACATTACGACGTACAACCTGTCGACCCACTGCACTTGTGGGAAACACCGCCATTCGAACCTACGATCCGAGACGGGAAATTATACGCACGTGGTGCAACAGATGATAAAGGCCAACTGTTCCTTCATATCAAGGCGGTTGAAGCGATCCTCAAAGAAGAGCAAAAACTTCCTGTTAACATTAAGTTCTGCATCGAGGGTGAAGAAGAAATATCTAGCCCGAGTCTACCTGCTTTTTTGGAATCCCATGCGGAGATGCTTGCTGCCGACGCTATCTTGATCTCAGACACCTCATTACTTGAACCCGGTAAACCTGCCATTTGCACTGGACTTCGTGGCTTATGCGAGCTAGAGATTTCCGTACATACTGCGAATACAGATCTTCATTCCGGTACGTTCGGGGGAGGAGTTCCCAATGCACTTCATGCGCTCGTTTCCCTGTTAACTTCACTTCACGATGAACAGGGTCGTGTCGCTGTAGAGGGATTTTACGAAGGAGTACATGATCTGACCCCAGAGATGCGTGAGGAATTTGCCAAACAGAAATTTAATGAAGATAAATTAAAAACTAGCCTCGGATTAGATTCATTATACGGAGAAGAAGGGTTTTCTTTCGTGGAAAGAACAGGGGCCCGTCCAACCTTAGAATTGAACGGGGTATATGGCGGCTTCCAAGGTGAAGGTTCTAAGACGGTAATACCTAAAGAAGCTCATGCTAAGATTACTTGCCGTTTGGTGGGGCAACAAGATCCTCAAGCTACACTCGACAAAGTCGAACGCCACTTGCATGCAAATATTCAATCCGGCGCTAAGATCACGGTGGTGAAAGGTGAAAGTGCCCGTGCATTTACCATAGATCCTTCAGACCCTATGTTGCAAAAAGCAGCAGATGCCTACGAGCGTATCTATGGTACTCGTGCCCTATTCACGCAAGATGGTGGGTCCATTCCAATCGTTGAAACATTATCCCGGGTATTATCAGCTCCTGCTGTCATGATGGGATTCGGCCTTCCGGATGAAAATCTGCATGCACCAAATGAACATTTTAACTTGGAGAATTTCGATAAAGGGATGCTGACCATCGTCGAATACTTGAAATCACTCTAAGTAAATAAGACCGAAAAAAGCAGCCTCATATGTAGGCTGCTTTTTTTCGGTCTTATTTTTCTGCAACAGGCATATACAAATCTATCCCACCTGTATGCTGATTATCATCAAACCCCAGATGTTCCTCTAACCATTGATGCTTGCCATATATATATTTACTGTCTTTCATCCAGTTACTAAAACGGACCCATGCTTTTTCTATTTCAGGCCCCATGTTACCGTTATCTCCCTGACTTACACTTGTGACCGCATATAGCCCACCGCTTAACATTTTCACTTGAACATGTTCATCACAGGCAACCACAGAATCGTCAATTGTAACACAAACCTCATAGCCGTATTCCTCTTGATCCGGAGAAGATGGGCTTGGATTATTATATCCGAATATACGCAATTTCTGCTCATTAATGTCTAAGCCAAGGTTATTTAACCAGCTTGTCATGACCGCAAAGGCTCTCGTCTCAGGTTCCTTCCCATAATAACAATAATAAGCGACTCTGATAGGTTCCAGTTCTTTGAGAACTTTAATATCAGGGTATTTCTCAAGCAGCTCCTTATCTTGAATATCAAAATATTTGTCCATTATATTCACCCTTTCAAAATGATACGATTTATCCTGTTTCCTGAAATCACTAGGCATAGACCCCGTAATTCGTTTGAATGCTCTAGAAAAAGAATCTCCACTCTCAAAGTCATACAACACAGCTATATCAATTAGGGGGAGACTACTCTTCACTACTTCCGGTACAGCCAGACTAATTCTACGGCATCTAATATATTCCTTTACGGTGTATCCTACGAGCGCAAAGAACATCCGATAGTAATTGGACAGGGACATGTATGCTTCCTGTGCGACAATTTGAAGATCGATTTTGTTCTCCAGATTATTCTCAATGTAGTCTATAGATCTTTGTATTCGTTCGTAGTAGTTCAATCGGAGGCACTCCTTATATTCATCTCGAGATAACTTCATAATAATATAGAATAGCTCCAATCATCCGACTTTTTTTCCAGAAATTTTGATTATGGTTCTTATCATTCACATCAAAAAAAGCCCTCTATCCCCTCTCATATATCATGAGAAGTTCAAGAGAGCTTGTCTTTATTTTCGCCACTTCATAAATCTATGCTCGAGATAATCCACACTCAGAAATAAAATGAAGCCGACCAAGCTAAACAACATAATGCCGGCATACATCTCCGAATAGTTCATCCTTAACCAAGCGTCCATAATAAAATATCCCATACCATATTCCGTTCCATAAATCTCAGTAAAAAACAGCACCGATATCGCCGTTCCAAGTGAAATACGGATGGTACTCAGAATCACGGATAATGCACCCGGTAAGGTAACATGCCAGAACTTCTCTACCCGATCCGCCCCAATGCTGCTGAGTACATCATACGTATTGTCTGGAATCGCTTTGACTCCATCACGAACAGATATAATGATCTGGAAGAGCAGGATCAACATGATCATCAGAATTTTCGAAGTCTCGCCCAGCCCAAAAAATAACATTACAACGGGCAATAAAGCTATTTTTGGAATAGGATAGGTTAAGTAAACTACAGGGTCTAAAATTTTATTCCACCGCGGGGAGCGTCCCATCAATATACCTATAGATAGCCCTAGGATTAACGCCAATACCACCCCTGCAAATACCCGAAACAAACTATACCCTACATGAATTGCGATCTCTTGGCCATCCAAATGTAGCATAGATGCGTAAACGTCTAATGGATTAGGAAGAATCGACTTATTAATGACGATATAAAGAAGATACCAAATCACATTCATACCTAGAAAAACAAACAACAGTCTTATCAGATGAGGGATTTGCTTTTTTTTCACCATTTCTCCTGCATTACCTTTCTGATTCTCTTAGTCTGTGCGAAGAATTCATCACTATCTCGCTTGTCTTCATGACTGATTTGAAATACCGGATTATCGATGATAACCGGAGGTTCCTCCTTGTTGGAAGGCATGACTACAATCTTCTCACCAAGTAAAATCGCTTCTTCCACATCATGAGTCACAAATAACGTAGTTGTCGGATGAGAAATCCAATTTTCCAGGAAAATGGTTTGAATCTCTTCACGTGTAATGGCATCCAGTGCGGAGAAAGGCTCATCCAGCAGCATAATTTCAGGTAAAATAGCAAACGCTCTAGCAATCGCTACCCGTTGCTGTTGTCCCCCACTAAGAGATAGAGGATAGCGCTGAGCCAAATCAGCAATACCCATAGCAGTGAGCCAACTTGTGATTTGCTGCTCTTGCTGCCCTTTGGTATGACGACCAGAATCACTAATTCTCATCGCCATTCTAATGTTTGAATGGACCGTCTTCCAAGGAAGAAGACCATAATTCTGTGGTACAAGTCCAATGAGAGCTGTGCCTTGTTTACGTAGAGATTGATCATTGAACTTAATCTCTCCTGTATATGACTGTACCAGTCCCGCAATAGCACGCAATAATGTTGATTTGCCGCAACCAGAAGGACCAATCATCGTATAGATACTATGCTCGGGCAGACATAAATCCATCTGCTCCAGCGCTAAATGACCCTCTTGATATTCCACAGTTAAGCTATTAATTTCAAGTCCTTTATTTCTTGAATACGACATCCGAGATCACTTCTTCTAGTGAAATGTCTTTGGTTAATAATCCTTTCTCTTTTGCCCATGCAAATGCTGCCTCTACCTCTTTCACATCCACTTGATACGCGGGTACGTATTCAGGTACTGTGATTTCATCTTTTAAAGTTTCAGGATAACCTATTTCTTTAATAATCAGGTCAATATACTCTGCTTGATCATGAGATTTCAAATATTCTACCGCATCATCATAAGCCGCATACATCGCAGCAATTTCTTTGGACTTTGCACTGATTACTTCTTGTGGAAATGCTAGAATGAACGGGTTCACTCCTGCTAGCTTAGTTGAACTTAATACTTGGAGTCCTGAAGCTTTTCCCATCGTTACAAAAGGCTCTGGCAATATAGCCGCATCCGATTTTTTATTCTTAAGCAATTCTAAGCGAGTTGGGATTTGTGGTACTTCTGTTACATTAATATCAGCTTCGCTCAGACCCGCTTGCTTCAACATCATAGCAACAGTATATTCTGTAGATGTATTCTTAGACAAAATAACAGATTTCCCTTTTAAGTCCTTCACATCTTTTATTTCATCATTACCGGTTAACAAATCGAATTCACCAAAGGTTGTACTTGTTGCTTTCACATCTAATCCAGCTTCATTATAAATGGCTAAGGCCACTAAATCTGCACTAATTCCATCCAGTTTATCTGCTTGGAAAGCGACATCACGATCTTTGGCGCTTTTAAATGTTTCAATATTCAAGGTAACTCCATGTTCCTTATCAAAACCTTGTTCATGGGCGATGATAAATGGAATGGCATCGATCGAAGGTAACAATCCGAGAGACAATACAGGGATTTCCTTGTCCTCTGCTGAATTAGCTTCTTTATTCGTGCTGCAACCGACAGCAAGTGCGCTAATAACAACCACCAACATTAACACCATGATTACTTGTTTCGTCTTACTATTTCTCATAACTCTCTCCAGCCTCCATCTCTTCTCTAAAAAATCTTCTATGTTGAATCATCCCTTGCGTATTTATTCACAAAGGGACATGTCAAAGCAGCCCAATGCCTTCTTAGCAGGAATTGAGTAATGTCATTTTACACCATACATCATATTTTGTATATTTAAAATTAAAACATTACAGACAAAAAACCTTCTTTTCCTCCCTATTGAATAGAGATGAAAAAGAAGGCTTACGGTTTTCTTCGCTCTAAAAAAACCGTCAGATTATTATCTCCCCAAGCTTAATCAGTTCGACTACCGCCTGAGCCCGACCTTTGACGTTCAGTTTCTGCATTACATTCGTAACGTGTAATCAAGCACGCAATAAAAATTAACCGAGAACTGTATGCATTTCAATTCGTCCGTTCTTATCTACATCGATTTTTTCGATTAACTTTATCAAGGTATTACGTATAGACTCAGCGTTGTCGTAATTCGATTGGTTTTCCAAGAATACAAGTGCTTCTTCTAAAGTATTTTTTAAAACGGTCCAATCTCGATGATCATCAACCTTTTTATTTAACGATTTGAGTTTGCTTTCTGATTCCGTGATTTCTTTATCATACATTCCCTTTTCAAATTCGTACTGATCATCACTCAGTTCATTGAGCATATGTTGCCGACGCAATTCGAATAATAGCTTTCGATTCTCAATTATTTTATTCTCGATTTTTTTTATGTCTTTTCCATAGCTGTTTTCTTTAAAGCTATAAAGGGATTCTACATCCCTCTGTGCGCTAGTCATATTTATTTTCTCGCGCATCAGTTTTATTGCAGTTTCAATAATTTGATCGCGCAAAGGTATATAAGGCATCCATTTCGCATTTATACATCCCTTTTCTCCTTGGCGCCTTCTCTTACTACACATCAAGTATCGATACTCTTTACCTCCATCACGACTCTTACCTTTCATTGTCACCATAGCGGATCCACAATCCTTACAAAACATTATTTTAGCGAAAGCATTCTTGAATGCGCGACTACCGCCACGTTTGCCACCACCGCGAACCAATCTTAACTCCTGCGCTAACTTGAAGTCTTCCACAGAAATTATTTCTGGATGAGTTTGAAAGCTTGTCCGGTTGTATGATTCGGGATCACGAGCAACTAGTCTCTTCTGCCTATTTTGTAAGTCATCTATATCATCGTAAAACTGCTTCATTTCGTATTTACCAGAAACTAAGTACCCTGTGTAATTTTCATTTTGGAGTATGCGTTGTATCGTTGATACCCCCCACAACCCTCCCTTAGGACTAGGAATCAAATGAACAGGGTCGTTGAGATAGTTAACTATGGCCTTTTCTCCCATACCTTTTCTGATGTACATATTAAATATACTCTTAATGATCTCTGCTTGGTCAGAAATAATTTCTAATGTTTTTCGACCTTCAACCTCTACTTTGTTATAGCCGAAAGGTGGGATGCTACCTGTGAAATTACCCTTCAGGGCTGATTGGCGAATTCCTCTCTTCGAGGATGTGCTTATGTTTTCTGATTGCTTCTGATTGACAGAGGAAATAATGCCAAATATCATTTCGTTATCTTCTTTGGCAGAATCGTACATGTCTTCAATCGATACGAGTCGGATACCAAGCGCATTTACAAGGATTCTTTTTAAAGAGATCGAATCCAATGTATCCCGACTAAACCGTGATAGGGAAGCGAACCATATTTCGTTGAATTCACCATTCTTTGCATCCTGGATCATTTCTTTAACATCGTCACGGTCCATTATGGTTGTTGCCGTTCCCCGATCCAAATACACATAATCAACTTCTTTTCCCTCTTTAGCTACCGTCTCTCTTATCAATCCTTCTTGGTGCTCTGGACTATCCTTTTGTGAATCTTTAAGCGTTGAAACGCGGACATAAGCCCGCGTCCTTTTCTTATTCTTGATTTTCATACCACGTCACACCTTTGCATGGTTTCGTAAATAATCATATAAAGGTATTTTAAGGTATGCTCCGTGTTTTGCCAACACAGAACGGATATTCGGTTCTAGAGCATTGCTTATCGCCTCTATCGGATCACCTTCAACTGGAATAACCACAATTTCGAATTTCGGTGGTTCTTTTTTCTTATTCTTTTTCCCCATTTTGCATCACCCTTATTAGGCTATGAGAAGGGGCTTGGTTATGTTGCCCCTTCGTCAAACTCTTCTTCCTCTTCCTCTTCCTCCGAACTCTCCACCACCAAATTCAGATCGAGTGCCAATCTATAAAACGCCTTCCAGCGGATCTTACTGTACTTCCCTTCACTGATAGGAGGTTGAAATACATGATTGTAGACGTGTTGATCAGTGATGTAATCATGTTCCCTGGTCATATACCTCTCTTCAATCAGGAAACGCTCCATCCTAGGCATCCATTTAACAACGCGCTCAATACGTTCACAGTAAGCCTTACGCTTTGCCTGCTTATCTACATTGTGTACAGCTATCTCAGCTGTTTGATCGCTAACTTTACCACCACGCGGCATGTTGCTATATCCTGCGATAATACTTGCTTCCCGATCATCACTAGAGGCGATAAGGAACTTTTTCATCCGATAGTCATCGAGTGCATCTTTAACCGCTGCTTCCGTAGCCTTCCGGTCGATCTCAGGTAGAAAGCTTAATTGCCCCACGCTATCACCTCAATTTTGTAAAGATTCCCCCGACCGAAGTCGGGTCCATTCATCAAAACGGAAGATCGTCATCACCCGTATCAACACCAGACATCGGATCTCCGCTACCTTCCCCATCCTTCACATCATCGAACGTGAGCTGGTTCTCATCTTCAAAGTTCACCGTTCCGTCATGCTCGATATTCCCTTTCAAGCCCTCTCTGTACTTCTTCTGATGTTCTTCAAACTCCTCGATGCTTTCCTCAGACTCAGTGATCGTGAGCACCACATCATGACCAGCTTTCTTGTAAAACTCGAATGATTTCTCTGCTGAAGCATCGCCCTTAACTTCGAAGTCCAGCACCGTCTTCTTGGCATCCTTGGATGATTTCTTGAACTCAGCTGATAGCTTATTCTCCACACCTTCGATACTCAGAATCACAACTGATCTGGTCATCTCGTTTAGCTCCTGCTTGTGCTCGTCCTCGCCCTTTACATAAAATTGCACAGATTCTTTTTTGCTGTCTTTCGTTTGCTTGTTAAACTCCGCTTTAATAGTAATAGACATTTATAATTGCCCCTCTCGGATAATGGTTTAAACTTCTAATTGCCTGTTATTACGTCAAACACCGATCTCCCGACTAATCCATGCCTTAATCTCTTGGATGTCCCTAACAAGCTCAGAGAGCGTTGAGGCGGTACTTTCTTTAATCTTCATCTTGACCAAGTGATTCAATGCCCCTTCGATACTGGAGAAGTATCCTTTTGGTTGAAATTGTTCTTTCCCATCCCTATCTACTTTACCGCTATATTTTTTAATGACGAATTGCTTCTCGTCAGACTCCAAGTACAGGTTATCTTCTATTAAAACTTTCATATAGCATCCTCCTTCGGCTCTACCATCATCTTCAACTTCTCAGCATTCTCAGTGACCTCATTAAGCAGCTTGATCATCTGCGGATTAACGCCTGTCGTCATCCGCTGCCTTATCTGGCTCTGCCAATCGTTGTATTTGTATATCCGTATACCGTATTCAGCTAATACAGTTCTAACAGTTCCCATTAATTCGGACTCGCTTTTCAGGTTGTTGTACTCCCACTGATTTTCATCCAGCTGCTTACGAGCTTCATAAAGTTCATTTGCGAGTTTTGAACCGACTTCCTTACCCAATGATTTGCGATTTACTCGGTCCTCCACATACGCTTCCAACATCTCACGTCTGGACCCGAAGAAAGGGTGTCTGTCTGGATCGATTCTGGACATGAGCATGTATTGATATATGTCAGAAGGAATCTCTACAAGTCGGTGTTTTGCTGGTCGTATTGTTCGCAACGCCCCTGTATCCGGGTAGTACCATATCAACCCTACCTCTTCGGGGAGTTCTTCCTTTTGAATTAACCCCTTCGGACATACAAAGCTGAATTTATTGCAGTACGCCATGTAACCAGGCCACTTCTGATCTTGCATAAAATCAGATCGGCTCACCTTTACCTCGTAGCCAGTCAAGCAAGGATTCGCCCAACTAGGTTTCATAGCCAGTGCATCAAACTTTAGGAGCTCGTTATTATCGTATGTCCTTCCCGTCTTTACCTCGGTCAGAAACATGTCATCCGTATGCCGACCAGCAAGTGCTTGCTTCACCTGATCAGATCTGATTTTAGTCACCAACTGGCACCACCCTTCTTGATATACCTGCCGTTAAAGCCCACTTGCGATCCAGTGATCTGAGCATCAACATATCCCTTCTTAGGTGGCGGACCATCTGCACCGATTTTCTTGCAGTGCTCAGCTATCTGCTCAGGTGTCCATTGTTCTGTTTTAAGTCTCTTGTCGTACATCAGATTCATCTTCCTCTTCACTAGCATCAGGGCCTTCGTTGAACATCGCTGCACACGCTTTGGAATCAGGACGCATAAACACGCAGTCATCGCCCGTAACTTGGCAGCTATCGATTAAGTCCGCCGCAATAAAGTAAGCACCATATTTGCCTTCTTCAAGTGCCTTCTGAGCCGCTTGTAATGCTTTTTTCAATCTTATATTTTCATTGAGATACTCAGAGGACCTGGCACATTGTTCTTGATGTATCGCATACAATCGGCGACGTTCTTGTTTCAGTTCTTTTATCTCAGCATCTTTTGCAGCCAGTTCCTTGTTCTGCTTTTGAAACAGATTAGAGTCGGCCTGATATTTGCATATCCAGCTTGCAGCACACTCATTTGCCTGTTTTAACTGGATCTGAAGGGACTTAATTTTTTCGTCTTTGCTTAACGGGAATCGTCTTGTCATGACCTGACCACCTCAATATCCATTCGCTTGCCGCTCGTGATTCACTTCGTTTTTGGCGGCGTATGCTGCTGCAATGTCCTCAAAATCAAAACCAAGGCGCTGCTCACCGAGAGCGTAAAAGATGTATATCGCCCCTCTGAAGTGCTGTTTCTGCCATGCTTTGAAGTCTTTCTCAGATTCTCTTATCTGTAATTTATCGCCTAAAAGATAACCAACATTGATGAGCAGCTCCGTGAATAACAACCCCGTTTCCCCTTCGACATAATCCTCAAAGACACATAGATCATCTGCCGAGTATTCAAGTTGTCGAGCGATGGAGAGAAAGAAATGTAGGCAGTCTACATACTCCTCTAGCAACGGGTTTTGAAGATACGTGCCATCTTCAAGGGCAATGTCGATCCCCGAAGTTTTAACTAATGAAGGTATCGCTGTTCGTGGTTCCCGATCATTACTCCAATGCTTAAATCCTCGCCATTCATTTGCTAGTTCTGCGATCTCTACTTGCAGCGCAAGAATCGTATTCGGTAACAAGTTTTGTCCTTCTAGCCCCTTCTCCTTGATTATCTTGGCGTCCAGCGCCTTCTGCATTTCGTACATTTGTTCAAGTTTGAGTGTCATTTCTATCATCCCTTCAAAATAGTGTTAACTGCTCAATCTCTTGTGTCGTGAGCCTCTGTACCGCAAACCTATCCCAATTTGCTCCCGGCCATGCACCTGCATAGTCATCGCCCCGAAAGTAAACTATCTCTTGGCCTTCCGGGGATAGGGCTCTATTGATAATTCTAGCGGGACCATTGCGGATAACATTGAGATCGTGTGTCCAGTCACCGAGAGGTAATGATCTTATCTCTTTACACAGGTCTGCTCCTTGCTGCCATGTGATGGTTTTCATGCTAAATCTTCAAAATCAAATAGTGTAGGCATATCAACCATCATTTCTGCAGCCTGCAGGTACCCAACTCCATCGCGGAAGTAATCACCGTTAAGCTCGATCCCGTATCCCTTGCGGCCCATTTTGACCGCCTGTACTGGCACTGTCATAAGACCGCCGAAATAATCAAGGACTACGTCACCGGGATTGGAATACCTGTTGATGATTCGCTCTACAATGTCGATCTGGAGAGGGCATACATGCATCTGTTGACGTCTCTGACTTTGAGTAGTATTCAAGGTCCTCATACGGTTGATGTCGTCCCATACTTCGAATGTCCAGGATCCGGGAGCAACAACCATGAACGAGGCTGGAAGTTTACTGTCTTGGTCCAGCTTCTTCGCAATCTCGACATGATCTTCATAGCTGTATACATTGTCTCGAGAAAATTTCCGATATGCCGCCTGTAGCTTATTGACTGGTATTGCAGCTATTTCTTCTTTGCTCAATAGTCGATCTCCTGAGCTGCGCCAATAACCGTGAGCATCGATCTGCCACTGCGCCCGAGTATAGTCTTCTTTACTCTTGCTAACGGGCTCATCCGCATACGCTGTGCTTGTATCACTCGGCAACTTCCGGAAGAGGAGGATATATTCAGGGCATCCAACACCCATCTTCGTACCGTCCTTGCATTGCTCCGACCAACCAAGTCGATATGTCTGATTGTTTTCGCGGACCACATCAGTAACTACCGTGATCATCCCAAAGTATTGAAAGCCGTGTTTGATGTAGTGCTGAATACATAAAGCGTGAAATGGCTCCATAGTCGGCATCCCTGTGCCAGTTGCATTGCCGAACAACACCCGATCTTTGACATGTATCGCTGCTACTCTTCCAGGCTTCAGGATCCTGAGCGTTTGAGGCGTTAGGAAATCCATCTGCTCGAAGAACTGTGCTGTATCTTCGGTATGACCAAAATCGTTATAGCTTGGCGTGTACTCGTAGTGATTGCCGAATGGGATAGATGTATGAATCAAGTCCACGCTGTCATCTGGCATTTCAGTTGTCTCGAGCACACAATCGTTATTCACAGCCGTGTAAAGCCCTGTTTCAATCTTCACTCTCTCCACTCCAATCGATCTGGCCAGCTTATCAATCACCGATGTTCCGGACAGCCCGTATTTCTTAATGACCTCGATCATCTTGCTAACTAGATAATCATGTTGCTTCCACTTCTCCATGAGAGTCTTCAATATTTCCGATTCAGACCCCATGTAGATAAAATGGATCTCGCATTGATGTTGCTGCTGGAACCGATGAATCCGGTGAACGGCCTGTATGGTGTCGTTGAATGAGTAGTCGATACCAGCAAAGATGGCAATATGACTTTGCTGCAGGTTAGCACCGGATCCTAATATCTCAGGCTTGCTCAGCAACACCGTGTACTTTCGATCTTTCCAGTCCAGTACCCGTTGTTCTTTTTCCTCATGTGACAAGCTGCCATATACCGATGCAACCGATATTCCAACCTCTTTCAAAGCCCGTTCAATAGCGTCTTGCTCATCGTTGAGATGGCACCATACAACAATCTGTTCAGGCTGATTCGCCTTAATGATCTCAATAACCCTCTCAACACGCTCTCCAATGCTTTCACGCTTTTCACGTGCCGCATCTTTCAGTCCGATCGCTGCATCACGCAAGAGGATCATCTGTCCATCACGTTCGAATCCTGCTGCAGAATGGTCAACTTCTAGTTCGTGGTACCTGATATCCAGCGGTGGCAAATCATATCCGGTGTCGTCATACCCTAAATCGCTTGGCTTCGTGATAAACAGCGCCCATGTGGATACCCATAACCAAAATTCATCTTCTTTGTGCGGATAGATCGTAAGGTTGTTTGCCTTGGTGCTATCCCGTTGGAAAAATCTCGTCAACGCCTGACCAGTGTCCATTACCTCGAGGAATCCAGCGTAATGGATTAACTCTTTATACTTATTGGGGCTTGGTGTAGCTGTGCAGACCAGCTTATACGGAACGCCCTTGAACTTATCCATGAATGTCTGGAAGGTCTTACTGCCATATCCTCGCAACACGCTCGCTTCATCCAATACAGTAGCTGTGAAGTAAGTAGGATCGATATCCCCATCCCGTACTCGCTCGTAATTGGTTAGTAGAATGGATCCGGTAGCTACTTCGATCTCAGCCATGTTTCGTACATATTGCGGCTTATCCAGACCTAGCAAGTTAACCGCATCATTCTCGAATTCTAGCTTCACGCCGAGGGGAAGAACGACTAACGCTTTCCCGCCTTGCCGCTCTGTCACGAGCCTACAAAACTCTAATTCTTGTATGGTCTTACCAAGCCCGAAAGCTTCAAACAACGCCCTTCTTCCGCCTTTGATCGCCCAGACAACAGAGTCCCTTTGATGTGGCTTGAGAGTAGGGTGTATATCATTCGGGGAGACTTCAAATCCAGTCTCTTTGGCTATTTCGATTTTTGTTTTCAGGAAGTCGATGTAGTTCACTTAACTTCCTCCTTCCTAGTGGACCATCGCGGGCATTTGATCTATATCTTCCGGAGCCACCCACACCGTGTCCCAGCTCATGGAGAATGTTTCGTTTGCCTCCGCTTGTGCAGCAGCTAAGAGAATCACGTTACCGTTTTCTCTCGCAGCGTCTCTCGGTACCGCATTGCCGATATATTCCCGAGCCTTGGCATCCGAACATCCTTCAAGTTGGAACGGTCGGCCGTCTGGTAAATACCGCGGGAAGCTTTGAAGCATTGCGAGCTCATAGGTCGTCATTGGTCTATGCCATGTACCGTCTTCAGCGATCAATATCCATGATCCGCGATCTGTATCCGCTGGGATTCTCGGGTCTGCCAATGCAGCCGAACCAGAATGTACATCTCCTGATCCCGTCACAGTCTTTCCGGGTTCGTTCCAATCTTGAACTCCATATGATCCTGCTCTTGGCTTACACCCAAGGCGAGCATCTGCCACCAACGGTGCTCCTGACTGTACGTCTGTTACGCTCGTGATTGTCGCCGATGGTTCCTCCATATCTTGCATCCGATATTTGTCGGTATATCTATTCTTTAAGTCCGATAGGCGAGGGTCGCTTATACTGGCTGGGCTGTTCATAATCCGATTAGCGCCTCTGACAGCCTTCGCTGATTCTTCCCATTCCTGAACACCGTAACTATCAGGCATCAACTTGGTTTTAACTCGTGGATCGGCGACTGCCAAAGCACCACTTCCGAATCTTGTTCCTGTGATACATGGCGAGGTCTCGTCCATCCGAACGATCTGATAGACTCCTGGATGTCGTCCTGCTCTATCGGTAAGTCTAGGATCAGAGATGGACATTGCCCCATTGTTTGGCCCGTTTGCGCCAGTTACTGTAGGTCCTACCTGATCATCCCGACATACACGATAGATGGTCCCGTGAGTGCCTTCTTTAAGGTTCACACGTGGATCGGATATTGCAGCAGCTCCGTTACTTCTACCCACTCCAGCCCCACCAGTTACCGTTCGGCTTGGTTCCTCATAATTTTCAACCGCCCAAGCTCCACCACGAGGTTGATGAACAATACGGTATTGCTCAAATGGGACATCCTGTAGATCTCTCCAATCCCCACCCGCTTTGATAAGCCCTAAGCGTACCCAAGTTTTCCATTGCAGATTTGGGAGCCTATGAAGCGGACCTCCTGCTTCGATATCACCAGGCATTGGAAGCGGCCCGATTACATCACCAATTGTTTTGAGCGGCTTCTTTTCAGGATAAAAAATGAAGTTTGGTATCTGTGCCTCATGCCGTGCCATGATTAGAAAGCGAACTCTGTTTTGTCCAAGTCCTCCGACTTCGCCGAGGTTATGATCAGCTCGCATACTTACGGCATAACCGTACTTTTTGAGCGTCTTCTCGATCTGCTTCAATAGGCTCTTCCCTCGTGACCGGATGCGTGGCACGTTCTCCAGTTGAAGGATCGCGGGAACGCCACCGCCATACAAAAGGCAAGCTTCAAGTGAAAGATCAATACCTCTAACAGTTAGCTGATTAAGAGATAGATATTTGATCGTCTTCGCCGACTTTTCGGGTAGCAGTCCAGACAATCCCTTGCACGGTGGAGAGGTAAAGAGGAAGAATGGGATCTGATAGCCGAATGCAACCCACATATCCCAGGCGGTTACTTCTCGCCATTCTGGTGGCGGCTCATGTCCGTGCCATGCGATGTATTGCTCCCGCGTGAATAGGTCCATGACTCGTGATGTTTTTGTCCCAGTGATGTTGTCGTGATTGAGGCAAGCAACAGGATCGTTGTCGACGCTACATAGCAGTTTAATCCGGTACACCTTACCTCCGTACTCCATTTGAGATTCCAACAATCCGGCCGATTCACCGCCGATTCCGCCAAACAATACCGCTGCCGTTTTGTACTCAATGTTCTCTAATACTTGCAATGGTTTCCCTCCCTTCACCTGTTTCCTCTATCGATCCCTAATGCTATCGCCATCCTGATTACATCCATCTTGCTGCGCTTAAGATGGCGAGCTATTTCGGTTCGAGTGCCAAACGTACTGTAATTTTTCAGCATCCACGTTCGATCTTCATCCGAGATGACCACTGGAGGATCAGGAGGGAAGATAATCTTCAAACTGATATCTTTAATTTGTGTCTCGTCTTCGGTGAGCTGGTAGCACCCTTTTTTAGGTTTAACGAGCACCCCGCGTCGTGTAAGCTCGGATAATATTCCGTTGAATGTACCTATTTTGATACCTACCTCACGAGCCGCTTCGGGACGCTTTTTTAATTTGTAATATGCCTTTAACATCTCAGCTTGAGCGGGTGCAATATGACCTCGTTCAAGAAACTCATTAACCCTTTCCTCAATCTTCGGGTCCAGTTTAGGCATTGATTTTCGCTCCTTTCCCTCAAAATAAGCACGCCTGTTCTGTATTTTGGGTGTGACTCTCCCTCGCCACAGGCTTCCCAGGGCGTTTGTTGGTTTTTTCAGTTTTCTTTTTTTTCTTCTTAGGTGGTGGTGGGTTGATGATAGAATCAATAACTTCCTGCTGATATTTTGGATAATCAGATAATTGCTTACCTCGTCGGACCCGATAGACGGCCTCGCATATTTTGGCGATTATATAGGCATCTACCACGTTATTATTCGGATGGGAATATTCGAAGTGCTTGAGAGCGCCAGCAGCCATTGCTGCCTTCTTCTCCTTTTCTCCTTCCAATCGAACCTTTTTACCATCAATAATCTTGTATCCCGTAACCCCAACGTATTTTTTCACTGCTAAAGGCTGAACCTTATCAAAGGTAAGATTTTTTCTTGCAATCATACCTTCAAGCCCACCGTGAATCTGTGCTGTAGTAATAAGCATCTGGCTGCCGTTAGCAATACCTTCTTTCAAGACCTCGTCATCTGGCATCAGTAGACGAAACAGCTGATTTTCAAGTGAAATGCGCTGTTCAAGCGTAATACCTCCCGGCTTTTTTTCTCCCTTCCCTATGATACTTGTTTCGAGCTCTGGATCTCCGTCCTCGTCCAAGGCAACAACGCCCGTCTCAGTTGCTGGATCAATACCCACGAACCGCATCAATTAGATGTCCTGTATGGCAAGATCAGATATAAGCTCTGGCTATCATCCACAGGCTTGATAATGATCGGGCTCATTGTTCCAGTGAATCCGATGTGAATCTTGTCGCTCTCGATCACCTTCAGCACATCGAGCATGTATTTGGAGTTGAACGATATTCGGATAGGTTCGCCTGTAATATCTACAGCTTCTAACTGCTCGATCACCTTACCGACTCCAGATGAAGTTGATTCAATCCTGACCTCACCATCACCGGAAGCTTCCAGCCGAACGATGTTCGTCTTTTCTTCTCGGGCCAACAGAAACGCTCGGTCAATAGATTCAGTCAGCTTCTTGGTATCCAGAACCAACTCTGTTTTGAATTCGGTCGGGATTATCTTTGAAGTATCTGGGAACGTACCATCCAGTATGCGAGAGTAAAAGAGCACATTGCCGACTTTGAACAACACCTGACTGTCAGCGACTACTATCTCAATTGCCTCATCGTTATCTGGAATGATCTTATTGAGCTCACCCAATGTCTTGCCCGAGATCGTAACGTCGTGAATAGTGATATCCTCTTCAAGCGCCGACTGTGTGCTTGCCAGCCGATGACGATCTGTGGCTAAGAGTTTAAGCTGACCGTCTATCAGACTCCAAAGTACTCCAGTTAAAATGGGTGACGTTTCATTTGCAGATACGGAGAAACCAGTTGATCGGATCATCTGCTTGATTAGACTTCCTGGCACCGAGATCGCTTGATCATCATCAACTGCCGGTAGTGCTGGGTACTCTTCCGGGTCCAGACCTACCATATTGACCTTTGACTTTCCAGACTGGATTATAGTCGAGAATCCCTCCAACACTTCTATATCAACTGTGTCCTTAGGCAACTTCTTGATTATCTCGACAAAGAACTTTGCAGGTAGCACCACGCTACCGATTTCCTCCACCTTAACAACTTCTTTGCCGTTGTCAGTTGCTGGTATTGTCGCTTGGATCACTGTTTCGATGTCACTTGCGGTCAGTGTCACACCATAATGCGTGACATCCAACTTAATTCCTGTCAGGATCGGGATTGTCGTCTTGCTGCTAATCGCCTTGGATACGTGCTGTATGGCTTCGTTCAGTTGATTTTTTAGGATACTTATCTTCATGACTGCACCTCCAACAACTCAGGATTATCGTGCACATTTCCGATGACCACACAGCGATATCCAGCGATACTTTTATACTGTTTTGTTACTTCCACTCTGTCGTTGTCCTCTGAGTAATGGATTGGATTCTTAATGCATACACCCTTACTTGCTGTGATTACTACTTCGCCAATGTGATACCCATCTAATGTGAAATCTGTACCGTCAAACACATTTCCTGTTTGGGTATGATAAGTCTGTTTTGCGATGTCACCTTCCCAAATCTTCAATCCTTTAAAATCTGTTTTTCTTGTAAACTGTCCCACAGTTTCAGGATCTACTTGATATGTTCCGTTCGCTGTATACAGCCAGTATTCTTTCCCTCCGTCAGACAGCTCTACTACATGTACACCAAATCCATATAACCATTGGTCATCACCTACTAATGGTTCAATACTTTTGGCACGAAACTCGTATTCTCTCATCCTTGCACCTCACTTTCTCAATTAAAACCACGCCGATAGATCAGGCTTTGGTTTATTGCTCTTAGGCTCCTGCGGTGGCTCTAGACGCTTCTCTGGCTCGGTTGGTGTATTTGGTTCTGGTTCAGCAGGTGGATCTGTAATCGGCTCAGATTCAACCGTATCGAACTCTTGAAACTCCCATCCGAGTAAGTTGTATTTCTCGCGAAGTCCAGGAAACTCCTGAACCATGCGACCATGGTCATACTTCTTCATGAGGGCTACTGTACGATCGTAGATTGCCAGTTTCCTTGCCCGTTCTTCTGGTGTTAATGAACTCAGTGGTTTGTCCAGCTCAGCTGCGAGTTTGAATTTAGCGGATTCGGCCCGAGCATATTCTTCATCGTCTTTTATGACTCTGCTCATGCTCCCTCACCTTCTCAACTAGTTTTTCTTTGTCGTCTTTGGTTAGATTCAGGAATCGCCCCGTCTTTCGGTTAAACATCATTTCGAGGATTCCCGTCCCAATTTTTCGACCTTTCGCTACTATCAATTCAATAATTCCTTTTTTTGCGGCATCCGGATAATAGTAGTCGTCACGGTAAAGGAAGATGATAATGTCGGCATCAAACTCAATGTTTCCAGACTCCCGTAGATCAGACATAAGGGGACGCTTATCTTGCCGATCTTCACATTTTCTGCCGACCGAGCTTATAGCAACTACCGGAATATTAAATGTCCGAGCCATCTTTTTGAATTGCTTGGATATATAGTTGACTCTATCTGCCGTGTTGTTAAATTTCTTCTCACTCTCGATCAGTTGCAGATAATCAATATAGATTATCAAATTTGCATGTTTCTTGGACATGGACTTGACCTGTCGCCAAATGTACTCAACGGTCATTCCTGGAGAATCGTCAATATAGATCGGTAGTCCATCCAATATCGCCATGGACTTGCTATAACTATCCCAATCATTTTCAGTTAGAAGCCCCGTCCTTACCTTCTTGCTGTCGATGTTGCCAATCCCACAAATGAATCTCTCAGCCACATCCTTTGCAGGCATCTCACCTGAGAAGAATCCTACTGTATTACCAGCTTTAGCCGCAGCTATGGAATCATTGACGATAAGAGCGGTTTTTCCTATGCTGGGTCTAGCTGCGACGATGATAAAATCGCTTTTCTGATGGCCGCCTGACATTTCGTCAAAGTCTTCACTCGCTGTCTTAACCCCTGTGACTCCGCTTCGCGATCCTCTTGCCATAATCTCTTTGTGGTGACCTTCTAAAACGTCGGCAATCTGCACCATTCCATCATTGATACCTTGATTTTGAAGGTCCTGCAGTTTTTCTAGTTGGTCTTTTACATCTCCTACATCAACCGATCCATCCGACACAGCTTTACGAAAGGTTAAAAGTGCTTGTCGTTGGATATTCGCTTGTCTAATAATCTTTTGATAGTAGTCGAAGTTAGCTGTCGTCGGAACGGAGTCTCGTAAATCAACGATGTAACTTAGCCCACCGATCACACTTAGTTCCTTGCCCCATTCTTCGCCTAATACCTTGATGTCGAAAGGATCTGTTATCCCGGGCTTTCCTGAGAGATGTTCGTTTGCCCAACTCAGCATCTCCATCACGATTGTGTGAGGACCTTCAGGGTCAAAATCGTTAGGTGTTAAATAGCAGGTATCCATCAACTCAGAGTTTTTTAAAAGAGAGCCAAGGACCGCTTGTTCTGCTTCAAGACTCATGAGCGCTCACCTTCCGTTTCGCCACTAATCTCTCCAGACGCTCTCTGATGTGGTCTGGCATTGGGATGGCCTGCTCGTTGTATGCTTCAAGTTCGAGCTGATCTTCTTGTTCCTCCGCGCGCTGCAACTCGTAGAATGATGGCTTGTCTTTATCTACTCCTACGATGTCAGAAATGGTAGGTGCATATTTGCATGAGCGGATATGCTGACCTAACCTCTCCTTCGCAATGTTGTAATCCACTTCTTGAAGCATCTGCTGCCACAGCTTAGTGACAGGGACAGTTATTTCAAAGAAGGGATAAGCGGTCTTTATCACTGCCAGAAAGTTTGCCGTTTCCGTTTGCTTCATGGGCCGCTCCCTCCTCGTAAAATTGATTCAAAATATTCATCTCATCCTTATTGCGCTCATGCTTGTTTTTAACTGGGTTCTTTGCCTTATCCTTTCGGATCCATACACGAATGGTTTTGTTATGATCGACTTTAGTTTTCTTGGGATTGTTGGTTTGCCACTCATCGACCATTTCGATATAGAGATCAACCGTGTCTTTGCCGAAATCCGTTACTAAACGATCGTATTCTGTTTGGGTTAAAAATACGGTGTCCATAAACTTGATTTTCACCTTATCTTCCATAGGCTCAATTACCTCCGTTTCGGGTATATCTTTTAAATCTTTTATCTTTAAAGATTTAATATCTTTCTTGGTACGCGACGTAGCGGTCAGTTTAGCGGAAATCTGACCGCTAATTAGTTGTTTCGAATCTTTTTTGTTAGGTTCAAAACTGACCGCTACGTCGTTGTCAGATTTCATTTTCCATTCGTCGTAATTTTTATTAAATGAGAGTACCCTACTTCTCCGGTCGCCTCCTGAAATGACAAGGAGGACGTTTCGCTCAATTAAGATTTGCAGTTCCCGCTGAATTTGATTTTTATGAGTTTCCAATGCCCCTGCTAGAAATGTGAGCGAGAACCTGTGCATCTTTCTTTGAAAACCGTAGGTATACCGCCAAACGATTAGTAGGATACGGAACTGAGTTCCATTGAGATTTATTCGCGCAGCCTGCTCCAAAATTTCATGAGCTATCCGAGTGAATCCATCCTCGATTTGCGGTCTTGCCATTCCTCCTCACCAACGTTCAGGTTGTAGTTTCTTTAGCTTGTTCTTCAGCCAACACTTCTCGGACAGCAAGCGTTAATATTTTCGCCAATCTATCAATTGGTACCGGGCTAGTTACTCGCATATCTTCCAAAGCTGCTGATAAGCTGTTGCGGATCTTATCCTCAGTGGTTGGCTCCTCTTCGATGGTGTAGTCGTTGACTAAGGCTTCAAGAAGTCTATCTCCATTCTCAGGGTCAAGGACGTACTTCTTAATTGCTAAAGAGTGATTGTTATCACCTGATTCCACTGGGTTGAATAACTTTATCGCAAAATCACGATTCGTAAACCTACCTGGATTTTCTCGAAAGTAATCAATCGCCTCTGCCACATCCATTGGAAGTGCCACCTTCTTACCTTCACGCTCAGATACCAATTCATTATGAAGATCAACCAATGTCTGCGCGTGAGTAGCAAGGTCATCAATTGCTCTGCCTAGAGCTTGGCGAGTCTGTTCAAGTTCCCGATACACTACCTTGTTAGTTTCTCTGAGGCGGCCGTATTCTTCCTCAGTGTATGTGCGTTCTTCAAGTGGATTAGCATCGAAAAATTTGATTATCCGCCCTAAATACTTTCCCTCAGTGACTTGATAATTCGGATTGGCATCAAATAACATGCCATCTCTCGGGATTTTCCTTGCTTCTACTACCTCTCCTGCTGATAAATGTTGTTGGGGGTACAAAACCCGAATCTTCATTACACGCCACCTCCGATCACTAGCAATTGACGCTGAGCTTCTTCTGTGCCATCCTCGGACAATTTTCCGAAGCGTAGAGAGTGGACCAAACGTTTAACCCGATGTTTCCCATGCTTGTTAACTTCGTTTTGCAGCTTACGTAAATGGTATTTAGACATTTATAAGACCTCCAGATAATAGTGTTTATTGTTGATCAAGTTTTTCTCGAATAGCGCCAGCCTGACAGCCTGTGAAGCAGCATCCTTCGTGTTGTTCTCGCCGCTCAAGTGTGTGAGATAGATTCGCTCGCCATTACCTTTGACAAGCTTTTGTAAGGCTGCTGCAGTCTGCTCATTGGACAAATGACCGATGTCTGACAGGATCCGGTTAATGATGCTCTGCGGTCTGTTGCATTGTTCAACCCGCTCGACAACGTGATTGGCTTCGATGATGTAGACATCCGAGTCTTTCATGGCACGCAGCATGTCAGCATCTACATGACCTGTGTCCAGGCATACCGAGACTTTGCATTTATCGTTCCAAACCGTGTATCCAACCGGATTATAAGCATCATGATGAGATTTAAAAGCGCCGATTCTTAATTCGTCAGTCACCGTTATTTCACCGGTTGAAATGAAGTCTTTGACCTCATGTTTTAAATCGTCATCTACACATTTGATGCCTTTCCATTCACCTTCAGTGGCGAATACTGGAATCCGGTATTTGTTAGCCAACGGAAGCCCTTTGATATGATCTCCATGAGCATGAGTGATAAAGATAGCTTCGATCTGATCTGCTCTGATACCAACTTCTAGCAAGCGCTTTTCAATCTTTGTTTTGGGAATCCCCGCATCGATCAGGATCGTCTTGCCACTGTCCGAGGTGAGCGCTATACAGTTCCCTGAACTTCCGGATGCAAGGATATTAACTTCCATCGGGGATCTTCCCCCAGGTCTCGTTTTCTTCCCGCATGTCGTTATCTGCAAGCATCATTGCAAAATTGGCAATATTGGCACAGCGTCTGCGGAATTCTTCATGACTGGTGCATTTATAAAGTTTTGCGATGTTCTTATCGAGCTGCCGCGACAGAAATTGATTTGTGCAGTTACTCCAACCGCCTTTATTTTCGTTGGCCCGCAATTGCTCTTCCATTGTTTTTGCGAATCCGTATACTTCTGGGCGTAGAATAATATCACTCATATCGAACGCTCCTTTTTAATCCGATTCTGCCACTCTTTCAGGTGAGTGCACCCCTTCGCTGGTTCCTCATAAAACCTGCGTCCCAGAACAAACGAGACAAACTTATCCGTGCTGCGCTCGTAGTACATCCCGTTTAGGACTGGCTCCCCTTTCGGGGATGGAGGGAGAGGATTATCTTCGACTTCGATAATTGCGAACAGGTCTAGCTGCTCCACGTCGGACATTGCCGCCTACCTCCAGTTCCTCTTTGCATCGATGGCATACACGCTTTCCGCGGATATACTCCTCTTTGTCGGGGTTTATTTCATTGCCGCATATCTGGCAATCTGGTTGTAGAGTATAGACTTCAACTCTATTCTGGGAGCTCATCGTCTTGGGCTTGTTTCTCAGCAATGTGCAAGTCCATGATCTTCAGGTACGCCTTAATCTCTGCAAGAGTGGGTCCATCACCTTTAATCTTGCAGTGTTTTTCCATATGTTCTGCCTTGGCTTCTTTGGTGGTGATCCCAAGTTGTTTATATTTATCTTTCATTTCTTCCTTGAGTCTATCTACTTCACTTGTTTCGTCTGTTGGTTGTTCGACCTCTTGAGGTGGAGAAACTTTTTCCGCTTCGGCTGCTGCGTTTGCCTCGGCTGTAATATCTCGACGAGTAGGTTCGATCGCTTGGTCACCTTCGGAGGTAGAGTTAAGTGCGATCATGTTATCTCCGACGGTTTGAGCGATGTCATACTGCTCTTTAACAGCTCGCGTTGCAGCATGTTTCTTACACATATCCGGATCAAACGAACCATCTTCAAGCTTCCAGAATGAAGGGTTTTTCTTCGCATACTTCTCAAATTCTGCTTTATCGCAAAGAACAATGATATCTTGCTTACCTTCACGCTTTGCGATAGCATACGATCCAACGACCTTCCCTCTAGGGAACCTAATCTTGTGGCTGATTTTTGTAATGACACCTTCTTCATTCGTGGTAGCTTCGAAATCTTCAGTTTCATTTTCACAAACCACTTGTCTGTGAACGTTGTTGTAACCATTCGACTTTTGAGCAAGTGAATGTAACCCTTCATACTCAACCCGAATATTTACATCTTGACCATACAGGATGGGTACCCCATGACCGAGGCTAGGATCAAGCCCCATGCGGTTCATTTGATACATGAAGAGGTTAAACTGTGGGACGGTTAGTTTCTTAGCAATGGATTCTTTCATTGCCATCAATTCAGCTACCCCGAACTCTCCGATGGCTTGAATTTGGTTAATATCAACAGCTTGAACTTGTGTATTTGATTTAGCGGTAGTCATATGAATGATTGCCTCCTATAAATAAATGATTTTAGTAATGCCGAGATTGCGATGTACTAGATGTAACTTGTCTGATTCAGCTTTACTTACTAGCCAATCTCCCGGAGTTGCAACGTTAGCTGAGATGATAATGAGTTGGCGACGAGTGGGGCGTTTGCCGTGTTTCATAGACTGAAGTTATTGGCTAGGAACTCGCCGTCCTTTTTGAGATGGTGGAACGATCCTGATAGATCCCGAACGATGATGTGAGTGTCATATTCCGTATCCACTGGATATGTCGTGCCTTCAATAAACTGACCCGGAACGGTTTGTTTGCATTTGATTTCTTTGATCATCCGAATTACCTCCGATAGATTAATAGATTTGGTTTATGGGTTAAGTGGCATCAACAGTGAGTTCCTTACCTCCGACCGCTCTTGCTGTAATCAGTTGCCCGTAGACAAGTGGTTTATCTGTGAATTCACCGTAGGAGTCGATGAAAGTAGGAGTGACTAAGCCTGATTGATTGTGAAGGAATTCTGTAAGCTCAAGACCTGCAGTAATCCGCTCACCCGTGGATAGACTCGTATAGTCCTTACCGTTCATTTGGATCATGAAGAATGCTTTAGGTTCGTCCGATGTTTTGTTGTACTCTTCTAATCTGACTGATAGTGTTTTGAACAATGCTTCTACCTTGCTTACCTGCAGTTGTGCTTCTTGTGCCTTGAATGCCTTGATCGCATCGAGAACAAAGATGGCGTCATTCTTAGCCTTTAATTCATCAACTTCGTTTTGCTTAGCTGTTGCCAAATCTGCGGTAGCTTTGGCGTGTGAATCTACTAACCTCAATGTGTTAGTAATCTCGTTAACTCTAGCGGTTAAATCACTAACCGAATGTTCTGTATCTGGTAACAGCGGCAGTTCTTCCAACTCCGCAATGAGTTTTTTCTTATCTGCGATCAATCCGTTAACGCTAACGGCAATGGTTTTTAGTTGGTCTTTGTGAGTCTGCTCCGCCTGCTCCTTAGCATCATCCTGAAGATCCTGACCACACGTTGAACATGTGCTCTTAACCTCTTTAGAAGACAACTCTGCATGTTCGGACTTCCCATCTGCGATTCGGTCAGAGAGTGTGGAAATACGATACTGAAGCTTTTCGCGTTCTCTGGATCGATCTGTTACTTTGCGAACATCTTGATCAAAGGTATCGATCTTATCCTGTAGACCGCCCAACTCAGCTTCCAAAGCAGCACGGTCAATTTCAGGAGGGGTACCGTTTTCTTTCAATTGTTTGGCGCGGTCTTTCGCTACTCCTTGGGCTTGCTGGTGAGCTTTATCGTGCTTACCTTTAGCCTCTTTGTAATCTGACTCCATACCTGCAACAGACTTCTTCTTGAACTCTTCGGAGAGCCTGGCAGCCTGCGGATTAAACGAGATATCCTTCGCCTTCTGCTCTGGAGTAACGCGACTCATTTCTTCGAACACTTCTTTATTCGAAGGGGCTATCACATCTTTCATGACAAAATCCCTTTGCTTGGTCCAATGCAGGTTGAAAAAGTAAGCTGGATTATAAAGTGATAAGAAGGTGTCTTTATCGAATAGTCCACTGACAAATGAGTTGAATTCAGTCGCAGTCTTAGAAGACTCATCGATATGAAATTTGTTAGTTCCATTTACAACACTGCGTTTAAGAACATACTCTGTACCATCAACTTCAAGTGTGAGTGCAGAAGATATGTCATCGTACTCGTATGTTGTTGGCGCTGGATCGAACTTGCCCCCCAGTAAATCCGTGCCATACAATGTCCATACGGGAGCTGTGCAGAGTGTTGATTTACCCTCGCCGTTCTTGCCGGTGAAGCGAGTTATTTCGCCGTAGTTAACTTCTTTGCTTTGGACTCCAGCGAAGTTCTCAACGGCCAGTCTTACAAATCTAATTACCTTTGCCATTTGCTAACCTTCCTTTCCGTGATATTATTGAGTTGTATATTTTCTTTGACCGCTCTCTACTGGGCGGCTTTTTTTATAGCTCTGCAAGTTCTTGCTCGAGCCGAGCGATTTCTTGGTTGATGGCCTTAACTACCAGAGTGTTAATCTCCCTGATCATCCCTGGCGAATCAACTTGTTCCTTGGGGCTAGTTGAGTTCAATTCCGTAAACAAGTTGCCGTACCTATCTTTAAATAAGATTTTTTCAGAACCAACAATGCGTTTGGATTGATCTACCAGCACACTGATTTTTTTTATGATTTTACGAGACTTATCAACCCGTTCACCCATGTACTCCAATGTCTTATCGTCCATGTTTTCCCCTCACTTTTCATTTATTTTCAATCGCCATTAAGCTCGATTTCCGCCGCCTTTTCTTGCAAACTCTTGAGCATTGAAGGAATATTCAGACGACTAATAATGTCAGCAGACAATTGTTCACGTAGGTTCTTCTCAAGGGTATTTAGGACGGTACCTTCTGCTTTTTGTCTAGCTTCAGAAATCAGAGTTGATACTTTGCTTTCCAACTCATTGCCCAAGATATCTCTAGCGAAATACTCAAATATCGTGTACTTAGCATCCCGCTCATAAGTGACGCGCTCGCCACGTTCGTTTAGGACTTTTCGTTGCAAGAAGTCGTCGAACTGTTTGCCTACAAATTCGGAAATAGATTGATACTTTACTTCCGATCCCCAACTGCTAGATTTGACTGGTATCTTCAAGTTCTGCAGCCTTTCCTGATAAACGGTCACCAGAAATTCATCCGTCACCTTATCGGCAGCTTCCTCGATTTTTGATTCGATAGTAGATTGCACTTGCTTTTCAACCTTGCTGATCAAGCGATCTTGCAACCCCCGGACAACTTCGTTTTTAATCTCGTCTGAGACACTGCCCGTTTCCGAATCAAACCAATTTAATTCCAATTCGACTTTCAATTTTGTCATTGCAAATCCTCACTTTCGCTTCAATTTGGCTTCAAAACCCCGTTTTTGGCAAAAAAATAATAGGACTACTGATTTTCAGACTCTTGGAGGCCAGTTCCATTGACCATATTCTGAGCCTTGTTTGACGCCAACTACTGGCAGTTGAACACCATCTCTAGTCCAAGCAGCTAGATTCACAGTGTCGTCATCATTAACTTTCACAATGATTGCGGCACGTACTGATCCTGTTTCTGACATGAAGTAATGCACGATACGTCCGATTGTTGGTTCTTGCATTTGGTTTCACCTCGCTTTCTGATTTTAATTACCTTGGCAGTCATCACATGTACGTGGATATCCAGGCTCTTTCATATCATCCATGTACTGGCCGCATTCATTGCACATTAGGCCGTTTAAGATCGATTCAGTAACTTCACCCATTGTCTTGTTCGCCTCCCTCCAAGCTCTCTACGAGTTGTTCTTCTCACCAATCATCAACAAGTCCAACGCTGATTCTAATAGCCTTACTTATGAGCCGCATATCCGTTTGAGATAAGTCCCCGATTTTTGATTCTAACCGCTCCTTATCTATGGTCCTGATCTGCTCCAGCATCACAGTTGAACTGTTAGGCAATCCGTTGTCATTTCCCAATTGAACATGTGTAGGAATAGGTTTTTTATCTGCATCTGTGATGGCTGCGACAATAGTTGTCGTACTGAACCGGTTACCAACATTGTTCTGTATGATCAGCACTGGGCGTGTGCCTTGTTGTTCGCTGCCGCTACCTTGTCCAAGATTAGCCCACCAGAGTTCACCACGCTTTGGAAAGATCATGCCAGCCACGCCTCCCATGTTCCTCGACGGACCCGACTAACAAAGTCCTCGAAGGTGATACCGTATCGAGCTTCGATGTTGAAGTAATCAAAGTATGTGCGGAGCTTAACACGCTGTTCATCCGACATTGCTATCCCTCCATGTTCCGCTTAACTGCTTACGGTACAATGTATATTGTTTACGTGCATGCAGAGCGATTAACAAGCGACCTCTACATTGCATGCGTTCCTCCATGGACAGGAAGAATGCCATTAACTCACGTAGTTGCCGATCAGTTTTCATATAAGTTGTGCCTCCATCGACATTTGAGCGTTAGCTTGCTCTATATCCCGAAGCAGTTTACCGTGTGGCCGCCAGTCATGCACATAAGCCCTTGCCTTGTCGAAATCCTTGACTAAGGTGTTTTTGTAAGAGTTGGTATTGAAGTAACCTTTGAAGTCCTTCCAGAGAGCTGAGTATGTTTCGCCTCTGATCGTCTTGTCCAGATAAGCTGGGCTATCTTTGCCACCAAGTAAACTGACAATGCTCTTGTTTGCGAGCATCTGCAGGTCGTTCTGCTGTCCGTAATCAATTGTAGTGTTGTTCTCCAGCTTCTCGACACGAGATTCGAAGGCTTGAGTACGCTTGTCCAACAAGAATATAGCTTGGAGCTCTTGACTGAGATGAGTGTAAATATCTGATTTAACTGAGTAGTAGTCGTCGATCAGCATTTCGTAAGCGTCCCAAGCATGGTCTGTACCGAGTGACTTGGCGTGCATCCATGCACCTTTTTCAGTCCAGAGGTAGATAACGTTGACGTTTGGCGAAACGTCATTTTGACGACTCGCTTTAAAGCTTCGCAATTCATCACCTTTTAGTGCGTAAAAGTGTTTTCCTTCTGCATAACGATTTTCGTTTCTCTCAAAATTCTTACTGATAAGTTTGGTTACCGTACCCAACGATTCAGCCAATTGCGCTGTTGTTAATACTCGTTGTCCATTGTGATTAATAATTTGAAGTTTGTTCATGTTCACCATCCTTTCAATTTTCTAAATCAAGTGCATTCAACGCCGATCTCAATCGGAGCAACCCTTCCTTGCCGCTAACACTGATTGATTTTGCAGGGATGTAAATGCCGTGTTCAGAGTCATAGCATTCAGTCTCTAAAATTGTGAGAGTTGTTGTTCCGCCACGTTGTACCACTGTTGCAACTTGATCATCTGTGAGGCATACCGCCTGTTGTTCCATAACACACCTCTCAATCGGGAATATATTCCACAAACTTGTTGACGTTTATACGGTTTTGCCGTATACTTCATCTTGTACATAATTCTTAATTTCTAAGAATTGCAGGGCGTAGTAACTCCGTCGGATTCAACTCAAGGTCTTCTACACTACATATCATTTCTACCTCATCAGCATGTAGGGCGGTCGAACCATCCATCACACGATAGAACCTCCCAACAGGTATACCGGATTTAACGGCGACATCCCTCAGCGGGACGCCTTTTGCAGAAATATGCGTTCTAATCCTTTTAAACAAAGGTTCGACGTTATTTGTATCTGCCAAGGCATTCACCTCCGTTCTATTTGGTTTTAGCCGATTCCTAGTTTCTAAGAATTTCGGTGAGTCAAATATAACTCTTAATTTCTAAGAATGCAACCCCTTTTTCTAAATTAATTTTCTTAGTTTCTGCGTTTCTAGGAATAAGTTCTCTGTTTCTCGGATATTATGTTAATATCGATTATCAAGGAGAGGTGAATAACTGATGCTACCGGTCTACGCAAAACGTCTGAAAGAAGCACGTTTAAAAGCTAAACTTACACAGGTTGAAGTAAGGCAAAATTCAGGGATTAACAACAAAACATTGAGTGGGTATGAAAACGGTGTGAGTGAACCTGATTACGAGACTTTAAAGGTTCTTTGTGATCTCTATGGCGTAACAACTGACTGGGTCCTTGGAAATACAAATAATCCCCACAGCGAGTTGACCAAGGCTGAAAGGGATTTGGCAGGTAAAGTTATTTTAGGTGATGATTCTTTTGTAGATGTTCCGATTGAATTTGAAGGACGTATGTTAACGAACGAGGAAAAGATTAAGCTTCAAGAGTTAGCGAAACTGATTCTTCGAAAAGACAGTTAAGATATTCTTGAATTAGTGCATTACTCTCCTGAGTGTCGTCAGATATCGATCTTAGAAAGTTAGCTGCATCAATAGTATTATTCATAATGTTTACCCCCATCTTACTTATGGATTTAGATAAAATGATACGGAGGACTCTTATGGCGCTTACCCTCGGGAAGTGCCTATTGCGTTCCTGCCGTGAAGCAGCCGGGATAACTCAGGCGGATTTGTCTGATCGGCTGCATAAGGTGCTCGGCTTGTCGGTGTCGCCACAACTCATCTCGCTATACGAAAATAACCGCCGCCCAATGCCCCCGCTTAATATGCGGGGTGTGTGCATCATTCTCGGTTGTACCGAGGCCGATCTTTACGAATGGCCAAGGTAATGACGCAATAGGACGGAGTAGATATCTTACTGCTCCACCCCGGGCGAAACTCAACAATGTTGTATACATAACTTTTGTCAACAAAAATATTATGACGGTTCGTAATACCTATTAAATCCCATATATGACCAGTTGTAAACTTAAATTGGGGCGCTGAATTTCATACATAATACGACAACATATTACAAATCCCTTATGGTATTATTGATTGGTTCAATAAAAAGAGGCCTCCATCTTTGGAGGTCTCTTTTCTCGTCTATGCTATTGATATCGCTGGATTTACAAGTATAAGTTCATTCTCAACATCTTTATACCTATGGAAGGCAATCGGACATCGTTTAGAATTTTTGTCGATTTGGTGATCAAAGTAAGCAACCTTATATATCTTGTCCAGCCAAACTATCTCGTCCACATTCAAAGCATTACTTCGATCCACTACACTAAATCGATAACCACTGTTATTTAAAACTGTTACCCAGTATTTCAGTGGACCGACCATGTAATACTGGTTGTCCTTGGTGTGAACAAAGATACTGTCTTTAACTTTGGGGTTGCACTCCAGGAAGATGATGTCGTTAACCTTGAGAGAGAACATGCCTTGTTTGCCCTGGACATCCCTGGTTACTGTTAGACAGCCCATCCGGATCAACTCCAATGCTATTTTAATAATTCTTCAGGTGTTTCTCCGTTGTAAATATACCAAAAGCTCGCTGGTTGAACGGATATTTCTGCAAACTTTGTGAGTACGCTCGCCATTGCAAATGCCATCATTTTCATATCACTCACCCCCCTTCCGGTGAATTAGTGTAAGCGATTGAGCAAGAAAACTAATTGCAATAACGGGTGACGCTATAACTAAATTTGCAGCTACTAACAAAAATGAAATCACTTTAAGTTTTGGATAGTGCTCTTTTTTAATTCTTGATTGTTTCTCTATGTTGGATGGGGAAAATATAAGCACGAGTATAAGACTTATTGCATTTGCACCTTGTAATGAAATGGGGGAAAAATGAATCAAAGACATAACGGTAAATGCCCCTGTAGTACAGAGAACACATTGCATACCAGATTTGAGATGTATTCCTCCTGATACTTGCCGAAGAATTGCATATGAGACTAGAATAATAGCAATTTCCTTTGTCCTACCAGTGAACAAAGATATTGTAAGAGTAGCTGCAATGATGAATACAGCGTTAAGAATTAATGATAAAGAGTACTTCAAAACATTGATCGAAGTAGGGTGCTCAGGGGCAGCTGCCTTGATCCTCATTGCCATTTGTAACGCTATTGATTCAATCATCACTGCCACGTTCCTTCCGAATTGCATAGTACAACAATAAAGCCATACCAAACGTTGTAAAAAATAAATTTAGCCAAACTTCATTTTTGTACATAACAATCATGAAGAATATGAAGAACAATGCGATTGAACTAATCAAGATAAAATGCTCTCGTTTTAATCGAAGTCTCTCGAAATCAAATGTAAATCCGATACCAAACTTGTACAAAAGATAACCTAAAATAGTTGTTGAAATACCTGTAACCATCTGAAGTATGTATCCGTTAATATCAGTTGACTTCGCTACCTCAACAGTTCCAAATATAGAGACCATTATGAGTGTTTGGATAAGTCCGAATGCTAGATAACCGGTGATCGAGATAATAACTGACCACACGATCGGGACCCGCCATACTGTCGCTAATAAAAGAGCGAAGAGAGTTAAGTTAATGATCGGGACAATAAAAGCTAATTCAAGCTCATACCTCATTACAAAGCTCTGAATACACATGATAAGAATTATGAATAGTGTTGGCCAAAGATGATCAATAAACTTTAGTCTGTACACCGAGAGCATTAGAATAAATAATCCAATGCCCTCAATCATTGAGTACAACAAAAACTCTAGTGGCTCCCAAAACACCAAGAACAGCTCCTCACGTGACTAATTTTTCTCTTTCTTTTTACGCCATTCGTCGAGTAAGTCTTGGTAGTTTTGGATCGTAGTTTCAAACCAGAATGAGCGGTTCCCAACTTGTATATCAGGATTGGGAAATAACTTTGTTTTGCGCGTATGATGAAAGTTCTTAGGGTCGACCTCGATTTTGTCGCAGACTTCCTTGTTGCCCAATAGAGGAGGCAACTTTTTGCCGCTTATAACTCCTCTGGCAGTTTCCAACTCATCGATAATCACGTGGATCTTCTTTCCAACCTCTCCCCCTACCTCTTCGGCAAACGCGCGATATTGATCAATCGTCAACACCAGCACCTCCAAAAAGTTTTGATATTATTTGGTACAACTATATCATACGGTATTACCGTATAAAACACAAGGCTTTACCGTATGTTTTTGAAATTTATTTTACGCAGATAAAAACCACTGAAATGATCAGTGGCTTAATGATGCTATTTTATTTTCTTTAACATCTCTTCCATACCAAATTGAAACACTTTGAACGGCCTGTTGCCTGCGTTATACTTCCCCTTTCCGATTATCCATAGATACGGAAAAACCTTCTTCTGTGGCGGTTGCCAGCTCTCATTTTCCCACTCACCACTCACGAAATACTGTTCGTAACGGTTGAACTTTTCCGTCATGACCTTCTCGGTATAAATGGTCCTCTGAATCTCAACGAACCACGGAGCTCCTTTCCAGATGACGAATGCGTCTGGCTCCGGTTGCCCCTTACTATACTTGGGTTCAACTTGAAACATCCTCGGCTCCTCGATCCGCTTGATCTGTTTGTAAAAATCAGCTATGGCGAGGAAGTGATTGATCTTTTGCGAATCGGGTTTGATCCTTACCTCAGCGGGGAAATAGATATACTTCCTTCTGTCGGTCGAGCACTTTACAGCCCCGTCTCTCCTAAGCCGCTTTAGGACTAGATTCGTCTGTGTGATCGGCTGCTTTGTATGCGAAAAGTGTAACTCTGCTATATCGTCCCGAGTCAGACATCGGAACCGTTCCAGATCAGCTACAATTGCCTTGTCGCGGTCATTCATCTCAACGTTCACACTTAGAGCAGCGTACCCCACTATGCTCTGTTTGCTTGCCACACAATCCGCAATAAGCCATATACCAAAGTATTTTTAATCTCATCATTTACAGTACCCCCAACTCTATTGAATTATCGTCTTGCGGCTCGTATGCGGTCGTTCTTGGTACATCCAGTGTATTTATGTCAGAATGTCGCTTGAATGGCTCCAGCAGCATCCTGGCATCCTCAATGCTTATGTGTGGACCCTGTACATACTGACAGCCATTCAGCTTCAGGACCATTCGCCCTTTCTCACTTTGTTTTATCGCGGCTGCCTCTCCACTGCCAATAGTGATTCTGCTATTGATCTCGTCGGCGTGCCTAAAAGCCATTCTGACCGTTAGGTTGTTCTTGAGCTTGCCGTCAAGTATATCCGCATCTGGACGCTGCATGGACAAGATCAAGAAGACACCCAGGGCACGACCTATCGTGCTGATTTCTTCGATCCCGTCCATGATGTCTTTTTCTTTCTTGAGCAAAGCCACCTCATCCACAGCTAAGACAATGTAAGCTGGTTTATCCCATTTAGGTAGATCATCAACGTGTGCGACTTCGTGGTGGTCAAGAAGATCCCCGCGCTTCTTCATTTCACGGCGTAGTTTCAAGACGATCTTATGAAGCCCAGCAGCATCCATGACAACATCTTGAGCAACGTCCCGAAAAATGTGGAATTCAGACCGCTTCATGTCGGCGCAATACAGTTCTAAGCTATCTCCGCAACTCCGGATCAGTGTGGTTAAGATGGATCTTAGAGCCACTGATTTCCCGCTTCCAGTCTCCCCGGCTAGAAGTAGATGTGGATGTTCCACCATGTCATATAACACATCGCCTGAACGTGTACGACCTACGTAGACGGGTAGACCGATTCCTTTGACGCATTCCCCTATCCTTTCGGCGTCGTACTCATACGACTCCATAGACGTCCTGTAGATGCACATCACAAATGTCGCTGCATCCTCGCCCTGCTCCAGTTCTGCAGTTGCTCCAAACACTTGCCGAAATAGCCAGGCTTTTTTCATGACCTCTTGTGGATCCAAACCGGTTGGAAGTCTAAACGCCGCCTCTGTCCGATTGATGTACACAGTCACTCTTCGTATAAGAGGGTAGTTTCGCAGCTCCCGCCCTTTATACCCCTGAAACCGATAATACATGCCGCCAATTCGAAACAGGTCCATGAGCTTCCTGCGTACCACCTGATCAGGCAGCCCCCGCCAAACACCCCATGCAGCCAGACTACAACCTCCCGCACCAGCTAACTTCAAAAGCTGAGCGGCTCCCGCCATCGTCACTCCGCTCATTATCATTCGCTGCGCTCCTAACGATTTTCAGTTTCTTCGTCATATCTGTTGTCCTCGCTTGTATTACATATGCAGCACTACATATGCACTTAATCATGTAATTACATATGTCAAAAGTAGACGTGGACGCCCATCAAATGGCCCAGCAGCTTCATTGCATCCCAGAAGTGATACAAACCGATAGAGATATAAACGATCGTACTTGCGATCCGTACATAGATCACTCTTCCGCCGTGTCCTGTGCGTTCGATATTACGCTCGATTACGTGGGACACTGCTCCAGCAGCTAAAAACTGTATAATTGGTACTGTACTAACACCGAGCAACATCATATAAACCCCTCCGCTGAAAAGTCATTATTGTCACTCGCATCGATCGCCTTAGTCATGACGACTGAGCTCACACCATCCATTTCACGTTGTACCAATCGCTTTAAGTATCCTGATTTGTTCGGACGATTCCGGACATAATCATATTGCTGGAGCTGATCAGGATCCATTACATTAAATGCAACCTGGACGATCTTTATTTTCTTAGCCATAAAGCTTCCTCGCAATCAGGAAGAATGCTCTGACGTTTGCCGTGACCGGATCCCCGATTATTGGTTTAGAATTGGGAAAGTAAGCACGGATAGTCTCTTGTAATGCCTCGGTACCGCCTCCACACAGATAGACCGTGTCATGCTTACCCCAACCTGACGCAAGCGCTCTGATGGCGATCTGACGACCAAACGCAACCGGATCCGCAAAGCGTAATGTCTCCATTCCCGTTGTGAGTGTGAAACTACCTTTGTCGTTAAACTTACGATCAAGAAGGGTTCCGAAATTAACCGTTCCACTGCCAATATCTATGATTCGGATAGTGTTTGAACTGGGCATCAACAAGCCGGCTGTAACTCCTTCAGCAGCGACTTCACATCTGGTTATAAGCAAGCTCCTTCTCTTGCCGTTAATCACAAGTTCATGACGACCAATAACCATTTCTTTGATGAGCTGCTTTTCCTCTGGAGTGTGGGTTTTGATCGGTTGGCCGACAACGATTTTTTGTTCGATTCCATCGGTGTATTGGTGCAAGGCAATAAGGATCCGAAGCAGTGCGTCCGGATGTGCCTTGCTATCGCCTTTCCTACTCTCTGCACACTCACTCTCGGAGAGCGCCAACGTTCCAGCAAAGCCCTTTTGCCCTCTATACTCCCATTCAAAATCATGTTCACCTTGTTGCTGCTTTAAGTTGCGCTCTCTCCAGTCGTAGCCTATAGCTGAAGGGAAACAATTAACCTTCTGTCCGTCATAAATCTTTGTTGAATCCCCGCCTGCATCAATCGCCACTATCGCCATCTGCATCACTCCTGTTGTTGAACTGGTTACAGAACCAGCCTAGCGCCGAGACTCGATGTTCTGTATCTAGTTCTATATCTATTCCTCACGGCTTGGTTAAAATTCGGAGTTTGGTGTATAAAATTTTCATAGATTGTCCACCCTTCTAATAGAGAGGGTGGTGAATATACTATGCTAGGACTAGGAAAAAGACGGACGAAACTAGGGAAGTATTTAGATAGGCAAGGAATTAGCCAGGAATGGATTATAAAAAATACAGGGATTAGCAGGGATGGAATATCAGACTTGTGCGATGAAGAAAAGGGAGTTAAGCCGAGGGTTGGAACGAAACAAAAGATTATATCTTCGCTTCGAAAGCATGGGTACGACGTTCGGGCTGGTGACTTCTGGACCTGACCCTTTTCATGGAAACATCTTCCTAGTTTTGGTAGACTATTATAAAAATTACTTTAGGGGGAAAGTGTCCGAATGAAGAGGATGGTTGTTTTGCTTTTGGTGTTGGTTACCTCAATATCGATCACCGCATGCATTAAAGGGAGTCAAAAAATAGAAAAGCTTAATAACCATATTCCAATCACTAAAAGTGAAGTGGTGAATGGTAATGAAGTAGATCCCGAAAGTAGTTCAGGTGAAAATGATAAAGGTAATCCCGCTGACATTTGGACTTATTACAATGACGCGACATGGTCAGATGAATTCAAGGGGTTAAAGTCAGAAATAATAAAAGTTGTTGTAAGCGACCGCGCACCTCGCTTAGATGATGAGTCGATATTTGATGCATCTGTAGTAGGTGTGAAATTTAAACTTGAGAACACAACCGAAGGAATTTTTAATACATATCCTGATCAAGCGGTATTAGTGACTTCTACTGGTGAACAGATCGACATGCCAGAAATGTTGGTAAGCGATCATATAGGTGGGGAGATCGAGAAAGGTGTCATGAAAGAAGGAAGTGTGATCTGGTATTTAAACCGTGGACACGCTGAAGATATTACTTGGATTAAATTAAAATGGAATACAATTCAAGGCGATCTAATGGGTGATGGAGAACACACAAAGCATAGCGTAGAGTTGCAATTAAAGTAGTGTATAAAGCAAGACCACCGAGGCACTACGCCTTAGTGGTCTTTTTAATTATTCTGCCGATAAGATATCCCCTATCCGTATCCACTGCCATTCATCTACTCCAGTAGCCAATTTAATCTCTCGTCTGTATGTTTGTACCACTGTTACAATCCCACTCAATTCAACATCACGGTACTCGTCAAAGAGGTGTAATGTGACAGTCTGATGTTCTCTGAAGGAAGCAGCAAGCACTTGCTCTATCCGATGTATCTCTTGTTCATCGAGTTCGGGCTTCTTACGTTTTTTGGGTTCATTTGCACTCTCTTGTATAACCTCCTTATGCTGCGGCAACATCATACGGCTGGATTCCCATAGACCGTTACCTTGAAGTTTTTTGCTCATTTGTAATGTCCTCCAATCTTCCCTGCTCTATCAATCGCCTGACCCGCTGCAGTAAGTGATGCAGCCCTTAAAATTGCTGTATCTCCAAAACGATCTTTGATACTGTCCATGACTTTATCGATCGCACGCAGGTGATTTTTATCGTCAAATAATGTGATCTGGTAAGTATCCGCATCTGTCAGCCCAGACAGCGAAATCCCAACCCTTCTGACCGGTTGACGATCCCAATTAATATAGAAAAGGCGTTTTGCTGCTTCGTATACTTCTTTTGTTAAGTTTGTGGGATCTTCTAGTTTCATCTGCCGATGGAATCCAGTTGGATGATCAAAATCGGCTCCTGAAATGCTTAGTGACACAACACTACCCATGAGTCCCTTCCTCCTAGCTCTCCTACATACTTCTGTGGAGATGTCCTGAATCACAATCTCAATATCACGCGCCTCACTATAGTCTCTCGGAAGGGTCATACCGTTACCAATATCCTTTTGCATGTGGTGCGTACTGACACTTACAGGAGAATCGTCCATCCCATTAGCCACTCGCCAGATGACTTCCCCATTCACCCCCCATTTGTTTCTAAGTTTAAAAAGAGGCGTATGCGCCAGGTCACCAATCGTGTGTATTCCCATTTTGTATAGATGTGTTTCCATGCGAGATCCAATGCCCCACATATCTCTAGTTGGCTTATGCCAGATGTGTTGGTCAAGTTCATCTTTTTTCAAAAAAAATATCCCTTCAGAATTCTTTTTTGCGATCATGTCGCAACATAGTTTTGCTATGACTTTATTTTCTCCAATACCAGCCCGAGCAAAGACACCTGTCTCAACTGAGATTCTATTTTGAATATGTCTCGCCAATTCAAAGGGATCATTGTTGTAAAAGTGCAAACTCCCTGTCACGTCTGCAAACAGTTCATCAATGCTATATGGCTCCACAAGGTCCGTAAATGATTCAATGATCCTTTTAATCTGCATGGAAACCTGAATGTATTTTCTCATGTGAGGTCGTACAATAACTAGGTCAGGGCATTTTTTCAGGGACTGCCATAACGCTTCTGCTGTCGTAACACCATAAGCCTTAGCCAAAGGGCAGGCAGCCAGAATGATACCAGATCGACGAGCCGGGTCTCCTGCGACTACAAGCGGCCTATCTTTATACTCTGGATGACCCGCCTTTTCTACACTTGCATAAAAGCTTTGCATGTCGATCAACATTATTGTTCGTTGCTTCTTCATTAAAATTTCGCCTCCGAATAATACGAACATCTGTTTGTATTATATGCGAACAATCGTTCCCTATGCAATGGTAAAATAAGATACAATGGTTTCGAGTAACCAACTATCCCAACACTTACCGCCTCTATTCCAACAGGCCGCGCGCTATAATCGATTTAGAGGTGTTTTTATGTTTATTGATCCTATGTTACTCGCAACAGCAGCGGCTCCGTTTAGTGACCCGCGATTCATCTATGAACCTAAGATCGACGGTCATCGCTTGATCTTTTCGCAAGAGTCTGGCGTTGTCCGTTTATTTACCCGTAACAATAATGACTGTACACGACAATACCCAGAGATCGCTAGCGCATTATTTCCCCACGATATTGTCCTGGACGGCGAGATCGCATGTGTCGACCCAACGACCGGAGTCTCCGATTTCGAGGCGACTATGTCACGGTTCCAAGCTAAGCGTGCGGACAAGATATTGCGACTCTCCGCTACGCTACCGGTCTACTTCGCAGTGTTCGATATTCTGTGGTACAAGGGAGAAGACTTGCGGAAATTGCCTCTTCTGCAGCGTAAAGAAATATTAGCGGGCTTGACATTACCCCGCGCAAATATCGGTGTGATTCCATATGTTGAAGGAGCAGGAGAAGACCTTTTCAAACAGATCAAGACCCGCGGCATGGAGGGCGTCGTCGGCAAGCGGGCGGATAGTGTTTATGAGACTGGCCGCCGATCAGAGAACTGGCGCAAGGTTATTAATTGGTCGCATGCGGACGTTTATATAACGGGATATAAAAAGGCGGAGTTCGGCTGGCTTGCGGGCGTGGCCGATGAGAACGGAAGAGTGCGACCTGCTGGCGTGATTGAGTTAGGCGTGGGGCCGACGGAAAAGAAGGCATTTTATGGCGTGAGTAAGGCGCTGATAACCGGAGAGGACCACAACTTCGTATACCTGGAACCAAGGATTAGGGCTAGAGTAAAAATGCGGAACTGGACTAAATCGGGGTTGTTACGCAGTCCTATATTCGTTGAGTTTATAATTTAAACCTTCATAAAGGAAATTCGGAAGAGTAAGTCGAATCAGATTCTTAAGAATTCGAAAGAATTGAGAAGGAAGGTTCATCGTGTACACATATATAGCCAAGGCTATCCAAGCTGAACAAGAAATCATCATTTCCTTAGTTGACGGTTCAAAAATATCCGGGATGCCAAGCTGGGGAGAAGATCGGACCAGGGTAAAGGTTGCCTCTTCCGATAAAGCCGTTTGGGTACCGCTGGACGAAATCGAACATGTAACGACTTTGTTTAGCATGAACGTAAATAAGCCCACCGACCAATAGGCCAGTGGGCTTTCACATATCTACAGATTATATCCTCCACTGTTCGGTTTCGTTGGATTTGACACGATCCCCAGCGTAGCAAGCAGTCCAAGGGCTACGTCTACGATAGTGATTACTTCTTGTCTCATAACATCAGTCAGATCAAAAGATCCTGTTAAGTGACCGACAAGCTGGATCAGCAATAATGCCTGAGACACAACGCTGATCCATAAAGCGTAGTTACGCCATCTTTGTTTATTCATTTTTGCCATTCCCCTCTATGAGTTTTGTTTTGGCTGACCTGAAGCTACTCTGAGCTCGTCCGCTAATCTCCCGACTTCCTTGCGCTGAGTAGTTGTCTCTGCTACTGCATACGCTGGTTTAAGAAATTTATTTATGATTGCATTTGCATCATCTTTCTTCAAAGTAAGAGCCACCTTTCTAGCGTTAATTTTATTTTGAACCGCTGCTAGTACACCTGAGGTTGGTCTTTGTCCTGCCCGATACTGTGCAGTAGTCAACCCGAACAACATCTCCAGATGTGGCAGATCTTTAAATGACTTCCAGTCTCCGCCCCAAGTAAAACCGATTTGCTTGGCTTCGTCCACCACTTGCGACCAGTCAGGTAAATAATCTAAGTTACCATCTTTAAGCGTGTCCCATGTAACGTCTTTTCCGTTTGGCAGGAATAACGCGAAGTCTATTGCAACACCGAAGTTATGATTCGACTCTCCACCTTTTGCATTAGTTACAATTATCCCCGGCTTCGTCCGTCCCTGGGCGTATAATGCATTCTGTTCGGCGTAAGTCCGTAATCCTTGCGTTATCAGCACGTAGATTCCAATTGAGTAACAACGATCAATTAGAACCTCAGCCGCTTCAGCTACGAGCGGATGTAGATTTTTTAATCTAGCTGCTGACTTGCCTTTAACGTAGTCTAGTGTTAGCATGCTAACCCCTCCCTTCCGTTACTAGTTTTATAATCGCAAGTATCACAGCTCCAATGACAGTCGTAACAAGCCAAAAGATAATTTTGTCGATTTTATTCAGGCGGTGATGTGCAGACTTTGCGGACTGATCGGCATCACGCGCTAACTCCTTTGTGGCTTCCAATGTAGCGGAAAGCGCTGGTACTGCTTCCAATGTCTTCTCTATTCTTCCTAGTTGCACCTGGATATCCACCAACACCTTTGGATATTCATCCACGCCTCTCCCTCCTCTGCCTTCCATGCCCATTCCCCCTCAACTCAAATAACCCCCGATATGCGGAGGTTGGATTTCTCGCTATTTAGTTAAATCCCACAGCATCACCCTTCTTTAGGTCTTTGCTTCTTACGTTCAGCCTCTAACTCGCTGAGTCTTTTATCTATTGCAGATTGGACACCTAACAAAAACTTGTCTTCTTCATGGGGATAAAAAGCTGCTGCAGCTGAGATGACGGTACATACTTCGAGTACAGTTGGTTCTATTTCAATAGCCAATATATTTTTGATAATTGCCACGTGGATCATCCTTTCAAGCATAATAAAAAGCCCCACCGATTGGTGAGACCTAATGTGATATTTGGTTATTCAAATGTTTTGAGTGCTTCGTTTACTTTCTCGAGTTCAGTAGTTTTTCTGTTAATCCCCTCTTCGTTGCTTTTTAACCTTGCTTCCCATACTTGAGGACCCTCTAACTTCCCGTCCGCTTTTAAACTTTCATATTCTTTAATTAATTCATCACTTTCCTTCTTTGCGACCTCCAACCCGGATTCCAACGTGGTCTTTTTATTAAGTAATTCATACTTTGTATAGTATTTGCCATCGATCAACGCCACTTTATCAGTTCCAGACGTTACGGTGGGTGTTGTGGTATTCGTTGTTTCAGATGGTGAGCCTATATCATTTACTACATCCGAAGAAATTTCAATTGTTTTTCCTGTCACTTGAATATCAACTCCTAACGCTTCGGTTAAGGAACGTAATGGAACATTAGTTTTTCCAGAAATAACAGCGCCTTTATCTTGTAGCTCTTTACCATTAACAATAACGGTATATTCACCAGTAACCTTTTGTCCTATCAAACTTTTGACTTGTGCTGATACCGTCCCAGCAGAAGAAGCAACTATTACTCCTAATAGAAAAGCGCCTACGATATATGCCCATTTCTTCATCCTTTAACCCTCCGTTGGTAGATTTTAGTATTAGTATATCCTACGGATGAGTGGGGGTAAATGTTTCGTCATAAACCTATTACAGTAGCATTAGTAAAATCAATTACTCTGTTGCGAAAACTAACATTACCTCCAAATTCAATTTCTCCATAAAGGGCATTAAAAAACAATCCATTTACCCCGATTAGATGAAGTTGATTCGATGTTCCGTATATAAGACCTTGTGAAGAGCCGCTAGCGTTGTAGTAGGTATGTCCCGATATACCAGCGTCATAGTTTGTACCTAGGGTAACTCTCCGTCTATTACCGCTATCGTAAAATACAAAACCGTCTGGATCTAACTCTATCCTATCACCTGACGTAGCCGTTCTAAATCTACCGCCCAGTATATCAGCACCAATAATGTTAGTACCTTCGATACGACCTCCTGTTATATTAGATGCGGTGATATCCCCGCTAAACTCCCCACCCACTGACTTCATATGACCAGACATATTTACCGACCATGGCGCACTAGCGAATACCGCATTACCCAGCCATATCCCTTGTGGACCTGCCTTAAATATCTGGTTTCCACTACCGATCTCTATGGTCCCGCCTTTAAAAGCAGATGCTTCGACTATCCCGGTAAACCTTGCATCACCGTTTGCATCCATATAGATGGCGTTTGTCCAACTCCCGTTACCGTCACCCTTCTGAATCTTTATCTCATCGGCATTCATGACGCTTCTTGCCTTCTTGTCCCAGCGAATGGATTCAAACCCGATATCAGGACCTATTCGAGTACCATAGTAATACTTGTCCTTGCTAACAGTCGTCTGCTCGATCCGATAAATGGTGTCTTGGATACCACTAACTGAGTTTGCTATGACCATACCGCTGTTAATGCGGACCCTAGGAGAAAAGGAATACTGGATTATGCGTTGTTTCTCGTGTATGCCCAATTCCTCGTCGATGATGTCTACCGTGTCACCTAACTCAAAATATTCAAGCCCTTCAAACTCAGGCAGTGAATTAAGTTCCAGCACATCTACTTCATACGCTGTTATAACTTCACCGCTTTGAGAGTTAACATCTTTCACAATGCCCTTTAAGTTCTTACCTAGTCGAAACTGTACGCTATGCTCTTGTCCTCTACGGCGTAGTAAGGATACCTGGTACTTGTCGAATTTCAGTTCAGCCTCAGCCACTCTAGCAAGCTCCATCAACACACCACGCGCATTTACAACCTCTTTAAAATCAACACTCACGATGTTTGTTACTTCCACCGTTCCGATTGTAAATCCTGTGCCATCCAGAGCCATCGACATTAGGTTAAATGGTGTGTTGGCGTGCATAAACCCGCCCTCAAAAACAGTAAAGAGCAGATCATAGGAGACCTGCTCACATTCTACTGATATTTCTACCTCGCCTGTTTCGGCTCGAGTCCTGCGGGCGTGGATGATATTGAAGTATTGCCCTTCGAACTCTGCGATGTTGCCAATGGTAACATAAGGGCTTTTGTCGTCATCGAGGTAAACGGAAAAACTCAAGGTGTAGGATCCGTTAATCTGCTCGCTGATATCATCGTTAAAATAGTCATCTAAAACGGCTTGTGGTTTGAACGATTTGTTTAAGATTGTTATCACAAATTACTCACCTCCTAATGTTCATTGATCGAATCAGATGGCAAAATAAAAACGCCTATGATGGCGTTAAAGGTGTTGCGTAGTATCGTCATAAAACGTTATCTACCCGCACTGGCAGAGAGTTGGAGCCAAAGCGGGAATTGTCCACCAAGACAAACATAATCAACAATTTTCAGGTTACCTGTTATGTTTGTATTGCCGTTATTTAATATATTCCCGTTAGTACCGTTCCCAGCAAAGATGGTAATGTTTGCATTCATCATTACTAAAGTTATTTTTCGCCCCTTCGGTAATAGGTTTTCAGCGGTTGTTATATTATTAATTGTTCCAGATCCTTCTACGAAAAATATAATCCCATCAGGTGGGATTATTAGTGTATTAGCGGCGTTCAAGGTGTTCCCGTTAAACCCATTGCCTCGTGAAATGTTGTTATCCATAATACATTTAACAGTTTCTATCTTGAAGTCTCCTGCGCTGCCTGAATCGTAGATATCACATCCAGTAATGAGTACATTTTCAGCCGTCGCTCCTACCCGAATCCCGAATGCTTGAAAACTTCCCGGCTTATTGCGAATGATGCAATTTTTAATCTGTACATTTTTTGATGGTCCCACAAAAGGTTCACCTTGTCCGCTTGTGCCCTGGTAAACATAAATTCCATTGTTTGAGCCGAATGCAACACCATAATCAAACAAGTTGTTGCCTTTAATTATGCAAGAATCAATTATTGCCTCCTCGCAGGAGTTAACTTCGATACCCATTACTCCATTGTCTCGTATTAACACACCTTGCACCATGACATCTGAGCAGTCGCCTAAATCTATACCTGACCCCCTGTTACCCGTGATGGAACCGCCGCGAATAGTTACGTTTGATGTATTAGCAGTAATACCAGCACCTATCAGCGTTTCCGTTCCATTGTCATGCACATTATTATTATCTAGGATGGTTTCGTTTAGCTGTGTTATAACACCGTTAAATCCATTGTTACTTACTTCGTTTTCTGCAATGTAAATTCTGCCTACCGGTAGATGGCGATCAGAAGAATCAGAAAAACACCATATTCCCATCTGGCCGTTATCGTTCACTTTGTTTCTGGTAATGGTCATAACGTTTGACGGGTACATTGTAGCAGTCATGTACTCAACCACTAGACCGCTATCAGAGTTCATTTTAATTAAGTTGTTATCTATAATCATGTCCGAACAGTTCCTGAGCAGTACAGCTGCGGAATTACTGCCTGTTATTAAGCAATTTTTAATTTGAGATTGATACACCGTTCCTTGATCTGAGTTTTTTTCAACAAACAAACCACGGTTAATACTGTTTCTGATCTCTAAACCGTCCAGAATAAAGTTTCCGCAGTTAAGTACATTAACACCATCGGTATATGGGAAACTGTGTGCCGAATCTTTGTCTACATCGACAACGAGATTCACAATTCCGAAATTTTGAATACTGCCTCCAATGACAAAATGCGTCTGATCTGGCGCATCAATCCGCTTAATGACTGATAATTTACCTTGTCCAATCAATAAGACGTTAGATTTAGCAATAACCTTGCTGGATAAGTAAGTGCCTTTCGGAAAATATACTACACCACCACCCGCATCCGATACTACAGATATTGTGTCGTTAATGATTTGAGTGTCGTTGGTTACATCATCACCTTTAGCACCTTTTGATTTTATATTTATCGAAATACCCGCCAACTGTTCATCGAAGTTATCTAATCTACCACCCAGTACAGGAAACAGCCCTCTAGCGTCTGTGACCTCCGGGCTACTGTCCCCATCATTAAGGATGAGATTGTCAACTCGATCATTAGTATCGCCAATAAGTCCAACTGTATTGTCTATGGCTTGTTTCACGTTACTGCCCGAAACTTTTCCGCTGTACGTTATGTTCTGCGCTGGATGGGCTGCAGCCGATTCCTTATGACCAGTAATTAAACTTAATAGAGATGCTAATGCATTTTTAACCTTTTCAAAGTTCCTGTTTACCTTCGGGTACGCTTGCCATAGTTCGTCTGGGTTATTGGCATGTCCATTATCCTCACCTTTAATTATTTCAAGATCCTCCAATCGGTCCACCTCCTACACATACTTTTGATGGAATTTAATCACCATCGAAAAATTCATTCCTGATCCCGCTATTTGAATAGGTGATGCTCCAATAGGTAAAATTCCGAATCGAGCATTCGTATTATGGAGGACGTTTTGACCTCCAATTTTTGCGGTCTTACGCTTGAAATCCAGCGTTAATGTTCCGGACATTGGAACTGTATATATGAATTGAACGCCACCAACCGTGAGAGACAAAGAAGAAAACGCCCCTGTGATTTCAATGATCGGCTGGACGTTCTGGGTTCCGTAGTTGTTCACTATTAAGTTTCTTGCGGTTGTGATTGAGTATCGATATCTAGTATCCACGCTGATCCTACTATCAACTGAAATACGGCTATCAACATTTATTTCATCCGATCGATAGATGCTATAAGCAAATGGATCAAAGGCGATGAACGGTAATGTGAATGTCCCAAGACCCACAGATCTACCAATCTGCAAGTCACCTGAGTACCGCACGAAATACTGTCTGTCAGGCTGACTTCGGAATATCAGTGGTAACGTCTTAGGTCTACCGTCTGAACCGATTAAATGAACCGCTAGAGCAGTTACAAGCCTCTGCAACTCAATAGAGTTTCTTGCGACCAGTGCGCACTCTAGTGGCATTTCTCGCGGTCCTAAATAAGCCCCGAAATCATATGCTCCATGCATATGTGGCACTGTAACGATATTATCCACCGTAGAAGGAGCAATAGGGCGCTGTGACTCTCGCAACACCCTCATGCCCAGCTCCCGCGGAGTCTTGCCACCTAGTGATAAAACTACATCAGCACTACTCATACAGGAGCACCTCCCAATCCTCTTGCATTGCCTGTCACCACTCTGGCAAATCTTTGTCCCAACTTGTTGATATCGTCATCTGTACGAACAACAAAATTAGCCCCGCGGAACATATCCGCGAAGTTGTTGTGTACGACATCTCCGGCCATACTAGGCGTGGACGAAGCTCTGTTGCCTGATTGACTACCAGTTGTGCTGATAGACATGTCCATTGCTTCCATCCCTGGTATAGCTGCACTAGCCATTGCGCGGGCTTGCTTCTCGATGTCAGATATCTTGTTGTCTAATCCCAACACCAAGCCTTCGCCAGTGTCTTCACCGATACGCCTGGTAACCTTAGATGGAGAGTTTATTTGAAGCTCTTTTTTCAATCCGCCCTTAACGGATCTTCCCATTTCGGAGGACAGATCAACTATTTTATCCTTTGAGCTTTCCATACCACCAAACAGACCATCCATGATGTTTTTCCCGATATCACTTAGATCGATCCCTTTGAAAAAACCAATAATTTCATCCCAAATCTTCATAACATCGGTTTTGATTTTGCCTGTGGTCTGAGTTATCGAAGTCCACATGTCATTGATCTTCTTCGTCGAGTCGTTATAGACACCAGTCCAAACTTCCGCAACCCCATTTTTAAAATATTCCCACTTAGACAGTATCTCTCCCGTTTCCCAATTGACCTGTTTAGCATGCTCTCCCGCTTGCTTCTTAGCTTCGTCGACGACACTTGTATGCATCCCTTCTGCATGTGAGACCGTCTCGTCACGTTGACGTTTGGCTTCTGCGATGAGTTTTTCGGCCTGTTCTGAGGATATCGTGCCCATCTCGTCACGTTGCTTTATGATCTGAGCGACAACGTTCTGATACTGTTCTTCAGCCTGTTTTATAGTGGTGTCGCGCTGAGAGACGCTGTTTTTAACAACCTCGGCTGCTTGTTGAGCGGATAACTCAGACGCTTCAACTTTCAATCTCTCATATAGCGCCGTTTGTTCATCAACGCTATTAGTCAGTACCTCTGCTCCCGTTTTCGTGAAGCTTTCTTGAATCTTTATGATCTCGTCATATTCTTGTTGAGTAATGCCTCGCTTTTCCTCCATAGCAGCAAGCATTATTTCAGCAACACGGTTCTGGCCAGACAATACTTCTTCCGCTTGTGCTGCATGAGTACCCTTTAGGCGTTGTAAGGCACCGTTCTTTTCCTGCTCGGTTAGCTCCTTAGAGTTAGTCAAAAAAGATTCCATCTGGACTAACTGTTCTGCGTGATCTTTGCTCATGTCTTCTGTAATTTGATTTCCCATCGCAAAGAATGTATCTGCTATTTCTGATGCTGTTTCTTCGGTCACTTGAGATGCCGACCATTTCAAGCCGTTCAGTTCAGTAGTAGCTTTAGTCCGTAGTCCCAAGAACGCCTCCACAGTCTCGTTAACGCCTTTACGTAGTTCTGCGCCCCTCTTACCAACGGCTAATGCGCCGCGCGCTGTGGATTCTTCTACAACTCCTTCAGAGACATCGCCCATATCTTCCAATGCGGGCACAACACCGTTTTCAATGGAGCTCACAAGGTCATCAGCAGACAATGACGCTGCATCAAATCCAGATGTTAGATCGCCGATACCACCGCCAGCCCCCCCACTACTAGACCCAGCGGATTGGGCTTCGAGATCTTTTAATTTTGCTTCCATCGCTTCTAATGATTTGACCTGATCATCGATGATCGGCGCGATATTAATAGCTTCTTTGACGGCATCTCCAACGGAGATCATATCGGAGTTAAGTCCGTTTTTAAAGCTATCAGCAAAACTTTGCCCGGCATCTTGCCACTTAGGGTTATAGGTGTTCAGGAGTTTGATGATCTCATCATTATGCTTGCCTATAATCAATTTACGAGCTTCAGCCTGTAGACTCTCTTGCTCGGTGAGTTGGTTGAAATGCTCTTTGAGAGCGTCCTTCTGTCCTCCGAGCTCGTCCTGAACTACCTTAGTGCGATCCTTCTCTTTCTCTTTGAGATCATCATAATGTTCTTTAAGAGATGTCTTCTGCTCAGTAAGACCCGCCTGTACAGCCGAAGTTCTTTCTTTTTCTTGCTCCTTGATCGCTTCGATTTCCTCTTTAACTTGTTCTTTGCGCAGACTAGCAGCTTCCTTTGCTGCATCGATCTGAGCTTTAAGCCCTTCCTTCTGCGACTTCCGTTGTTCTAGGAGTTGGGCTCTGTCATAATCTGCCAGTGTCTTGCTTAGATCGGCTTGTATCTTTGCTCGCTCTTCAGCTGTTTCAGCAGCAAGTAATTGCTTATTAAACTCTGCGACCTTCGTCTGATGTTCCTGCTCTTTAGCTGCCTTATCCTCTGCCTCAGTCTGACCGTCTATGCCATCTATTTGATCTTGGAGAGTCTTAACCTGTTTATATAACTCTTCATCAATCAGTTTCAGTTTCTCAGTCTGCTCCTGATCGTAAATCTTCAATCGGGCCTCAGATGCCTTTTTCTCTGCCTCAGTTTGTTTATCAAGCGACTTGGTCCGATCGTCGGCTTCTTTCTCCAAGTTCTTAATAACTAACTCAGACGCCTTCTTCTCGGATTCTACCTTTAAATCTATCGCAGCAGTTTGTGACTTCTCCTGCTCTGAATATTGCTTTTTAAGAGCTGTTACTATGGAATCACCAAGTTTGTTTACAGTGTCGGTGCTTTTCGCTAGCTGTTCCTTGGCAGAGTCAACTTGCTCTTTCAATGTATCGGTAATAGCCTTCAGATTGTCTTTAGCTGCTTTAGCTGCCTGTTTAGTTCCATCACCAACACCAGATGCGATCTTATCCCCGATTTCCTTGGCGTGTGTACCAGAAGCCTTAGAGGTGTCACTTAGAGATTTAGTAGCACTATTTTTAAAGTTCTCGAAGCTACCAGAAGCCTTATTGAATGCTTTTTCAGAGGCTTCTCCGTACTTCTGGACGCTTGGAATCGATTGTTGGCTCATATTCCTGTTAACAATAACGAATGCACCCGCTAATGCTGCAAGCGCTGCTACAGCAATGCCGATAGGCCCGAGCATAGTCGTTACCGCGACTCTTAACACCCCTGCAGCTTTTGACGCTACCGTCATACCTGTTGCAGATGCTCCGGTTGCAGTACCTAGTGTTCCAGCAGCTACAGCGGCGGTCTTTTGAGCAACAGAAGCGGCACCTAATGATGCTGATAGCTTGCTAAATATGCCGATCGTGCTACTAACTGCTGTGGTCAACTTACCCATTACAATCAATGTAGGACCAAGTGCGGCAGAAACGGCGGCTATGGAGATGACGGTATTTCTAGTAGATGCATCCAGATTTTCAAACCATATTGCTCCAGCTGCAAGCTTATCGATTAGCGGTTGGAGGCTGTCCAATAACTTGAGTAATGCTGGTATAAGAGCGTCGCCTAACGTTATACCAATATCAGTCAACCTATTCTTAAAGATTTTTAATTGCGATTCTGAGGTCGCATATCTCTGAGTTGCTTCATTCGTAAGAGCGATATTCTCATCCCATGCTTGATTACCAAGCGCCAATGATTCACGCATTACATCCCCAGCGCCAGCGGACCGAAGCAAAGCATCCCGCAAACGCACCTCGGAAAGTCCCAGAGCATCTATAACGCCGAAGGTGTTGCCACCAGCTTCATTGATTGCTCCCAATCCCTCAATAAAGGAAACAATTGCCGTAGCAGCATCCTCTTTAAAGGCTTGTGCGAATTGAGTAGAACTCATGCCGGCTACCGCAGCAAAGTTTTCTAGCTCTTTGCCTCCGCTGTTAACCGCTGATGCTAGGTTAATCATGAGCTTAGAAATTGCGGTACCACCAGCTTCAGCTTCAATGCCGACACTGGATAGAGACCCAGCGAATGACATGATTTGTGCCTCAGACATTCCGACTATGTTACCAGCACCAGCTATCCGTAGGCCCATCTCCACGATTTCAGACTCTGTTGCAGCTAAGTTATTACCTAGAGCTACGATTGTAGCCCCAAGCCTGTCAAACTGGTTCTGCGGCATCTGAGTAATGTTTGCGAGTCTAGCCAATGCCGTTGCTGCTTGATCACTGCTTAGGTTTGTTGCGACACCTAAGTCAACCATGGTGCGGCTAAAGCTTAGGATGGCATCTGTCTTTATGCCTAACTGCCCAGCAGCTTCACCTACACGAGCAATCTCTGTTGCAGCAACCGGTATATCTTTTGCCATGTCTCGGATGCCTGTACTTAGGGTTTTAAATTGTGCTTCCGTCGCGTCTACCGTTTTTCTAACCCCAGCAAACGCACTCTCGAAGTCAATCGCTGCCTTAGCGGATAATCCTCCTACTGCAGCTAATGGGGCGGTGACGGTCATGGTGAGATTTTGCCCAGCGCTGGACATGGAGTCGCCAGCTGATTTCATTTTTTTACTAACGCCGTCCAAAGTAGTGGAGAGCTTGATCCATCCCGACTCCTGCTTTGCAATCTCTACACTGGTCTTGTTTAACTCCGTGGATAACTTGTTGTAATCAGACTCGGCCTTGTTAACTTTAATCGTGTTGGCATCAACTGATTTGGCATTACTATCCACAGCCCGAGTTGTTTTCTGATACTCCTGATTAAGCCCGTCCAACTCCGCTTTAAGCTTCTGAGTCTCTTCAGACTCTCTACCAGTTGCAGCGGCGCTTGCCTCAAATGCAGCTTTGGTATCCGCAATTTTCTGTTTCAGAGTCTCGGCAGCTTGACCGTTCTTATCCATGATGTCTTTGGACTTTTGTAAAGCTTCCTGATAGGCTACGACCTTCGCCTTCTGGATCTCCATTTGCTTAGAGAGAGCGTCAGATTTAAGCTTTAGCCCTTCAGTATCGTTGCCATATGACTTTAGGATACTGGAACCTTTATCAAACTCGGACTTGACCAGTTTCATCTGTCTGTCTAGTCCCGCTAGTGTCTTTTCCAGTCCCGTATCATCTATAGCTATCCTCGTGACAAGACCAGCGACTTCAATATTTTCAGACATTACTAATTCTCACCCCCTGTCCGTCACAGTCCCATTGCGTCTAATTCACTGTGCTGTTCTTGTCTCGCTGCATCGCCCGCATGTTTTAACAAGCGGAAATAAAAAAAGATGTCCATCTCGTCGATCTGACCGAGTGACCATCCTTGTCGCATCAAATTTAGATATAAGTCGTTGATAAAGCTCAGAGGATCGTAATCCTCGTTTATGCGTTTGGGTCCGCATCTTCCGTTCCGATAGAGTCAGAACCACCATGGATGATTACATTGCAAAGATTTATAACTTCATCCAATATTTTTCTTGCATCAATACCGTCATAGCACTGGTCAAACGTAAACTGTCCGCCAAACGCAATGACAATATATTCGATCATTTCATCAACAACATCTTCAGTGATGTCGGTTCTAATTTGCTTCTGTAACTCAAGTGTCTTTCTAAATAAACGACCTGGCACAAATGATTGAACGAATTCCTTTTTTTCTCCATCGATAACTAGTGATATTTTCATGTATAGACCTCCCATTCAAATTTAAAAGAGGGGTTTCCCCCTCCGAGCATTAAGGTGTTGGTACCCAATCCAGCGTAGCTTTGTATTTCAGCTTGGCTTTTGTGCGAATGACAAACTCATAACTCCCTGCTGGATTGTTGTCACTAAACCAGAGCGTTTCTTGATCATCTAGAACCAGTGGATTGCCATTCTTGGTGATGTAAATGAGATTGCTAACTGCGAGGGATATTCTCGCTCCGCCTGAACCCTTCAGTTCATACTCAACGTGATTTACTCCGTTGTGCATTCCCTCTTGACCTGTAGGACTCCAAGTTGCAACAAGCGGAGTTGTTAATTTGGGATGTATACCGTGTCGAAGAATGTATCCAAAAACTCAGGAGTAACACCTGTGTCTCCATCAGTGACAGAGTACTGCCAACGCTCGTCTGTTTGACGCGAAATGAATGTAGCATTCAAAGTCGGCGTTTGGTACGTAGGAGTATCAGTCTTGGTGTTTGCTTCTTCAGCTCCAAGCGTAAAGCGGCCTTTGTACAACCACACATAGCGGAATTTCTTATTCGCCATACGCCGACGATATCCAATAGCCACATACGGACCGATATCAGTTGATTTTTTATCTAGCCCGCCATTATCATCGATCGCATGGCCTAACAATTTAGCTTGATCTTCTGTCGGAACTTCTGCCGTGTTTAACGCAACTGCAATATCTCCCATGGCGCTTGTAGTGTCATAAGCAATGTCATCTGCGTACAGAGTGGCACTGTTAACGGTTGGTGTAATGGTTGCTTGGATCGCTCCTGGCAACCTTTTAACCACACCGTATGTTTCCAATTCCTCATCTGTCATAACTGCATAAACAAGATGATCCAAACCGACTGGGATATTACCTTTAGCCATCTTTTCACTCTCCATATTCAAAATAAAAAGCGCCCTGCAAAGGCGCTTAATTTGTTGCTGTTATTCGGTTTCGAGCATCTTCGTTCGGTACCTGAGCACTTTATGATGGACCTGCACACCATCCTCATACTGATCAGCAGCAAGTGAACGCGACCATCCCTCTGCCTTCATTGTTTTAGCGACTTCACCTGTTATGGTAGAGGTGCTGCTCTTAGACCAAATATCGATTTGAACGACTATTGATGATGCATAAGCCTCATCATCTGCAAAGTCTGAATCTCGGTTATCGACTTCAAAGAAGGTGATCCGTGGGTACTCGTCCGCTTTCGGAGCTGCTGACTGGTATATGCGCTGACCGCCCAGCAAAGTGACTAAGGAGGCATTGTCCAACAAAGCAGCGCGAACAATTGTTTTAACATCCGTCCTCATCCTCTCAGCCCCTCTCTAAATGTTTCAACCATGATATTGAGAGCGGCACCCTTACGAGCATGAAAAGCGGGTTCTTTATACGGCTGCGCACTCATTTTTGATGTGCCGAACTCCAGAAGGTGCGTTCTCCAACTTGTCTTTTTGGTTTGCCTAACCAGTACATACTTCACACCTTCTTTCCTCATGACCCGAGTAACGTATATATCATCTTGTATGTGAGTTCCACTGGGTTTGTCAGATACAGCGACTATCGAGCGCTCCTCTTCAGCGATCAATTCGCCTGCGGATGTCAATGCAACTCTCTCAACCTTTGCTGAAGCATTTCCTAGCCTGCGTCGAACATCGGCAAGCATCGCATCAATTCCAGTCATCTCCATACCACTCATCCGTTGTCACGCTCTAGCGCCATGATCCAAGTCTCGACTCCGTCACCCTTAACATCATCTAACACGGATTTAATGTCATAAATACGATCTGTTTCAACACCGTCAACGACCTTTTTACCGTGGACAATGCGCATATCAGGTGTAATACCTGTCCGGTACCGTATTTCAAGTTGGATCATCTTATCGACGTTAAGGCCAGCAGCTTGATACGTTTCACGCCATCTGGTAGTCAGTGGTTTACGGCAGGCCCATAAGGGCATCCAATCAACCCAGCCGGCAGTGGAGATGCCTTCATCATCCGCCACAAAACCCTTACTTTGCAGCAGTATCCTCTTGTTGTACTTCTTTGGATTTGTCTTCTTCTCCACCAAATAGATCACCTACCTCAGGCTTAGGTTTCGTGGATGTTGGTTTATCCTCTTTGCCAATCCAACCACCTGCCTGCAGTTTCTTAACTCTTTCCTTATCAGACGTGGTGTAATGGTCACCAATTTCGTTAATTCCACCAGTTGCACGATCCCTAAACTTCTTCAATACCGGATATTTCGCCATGCTCATCACCCCGTTTTCAAATGCAAGATGATCGATTGAAGGGAAAAACTAACCTTATCGATCTCGATACCAGGATTGCGATTCTCGTAATTCAACGCTACGAGAAGCATGACCGCCAGTTGGTACTTGGCGGTCTCCTTCTTCTCACTAGGCACTCCAGCTTCAAGCAAATACTCCTCGGCTGAAGACACCAAAAAAGCGAGGTACTCATCGTCCTCACTCCCATCAATTCTTAAATGCGATTTTAATAACTTCATGTCCACAGACATCAGCACCACCCCCTATGGAGTCGGTATCCAGTCCAGTGCAGCCGTATAAAACTTACCGCCTACTGTTAGGACCTCAAAGATATACTCTCCAGCAAGGTTGTCGTCACTAAACCATATGGTTTCTTGATCGTCTGGCGTCAGATTAACACCATCTTTCTTGATGTAAGTCACTGCGCCAGCAGCGAGGGAAATTCTCGCTCCTGCACCATCCAACAGCTCGAATTCAGTGTGATTCACACCTTCATGCTCGCCCTCACGGCCTGTTGGATTTAATGTAGCCGGCGAAGGAGTTAGGACTTTTTTGCGATACGGAAAGCTGATTTCAATTTGATTTGGTGATCGATCCATGCAGTCAGAACGAAATCCCAAATGCCTGTGCGCACGTTCTTATCACGATCATAGATGATTTCAGGATCGTAGTTGAAGTGCGAGTAACGGAAGTCTCCGATCACCGGATCGACTGCTAGGTCGCAGAATTCAACAGGCTTGCCCAAGACTTGCTCCGGTTGTGCTTGATATAACGTCGCATTACCGTTTGCCAAGTCTTCAATGATATCCATATAATCTGCATAACGCATGGTGATTGTGGCGGTTTCACGGAAATCTTCTGGAAGATCAGCGATAGCTGCTTTAATTGCCTTGAACAGCGTGGCACCCGGCACTTCTTTAATGACGGAGACAGCACCGTTTTTCTGATAAAAACTCATGTGTTCTTCGCCTGTCTTCGGAGTCTTAGTAAACGCCACCTTCTTTTCTTTCGCAGCCAAACCTGAGCGCAGAGCCCCTTCAACTGTTTGTACTAAATTTGTGTCAGTGGCCGCAAGGATCGTTTCGGATACAGGGGCGAACACCTTGAATTTATGACGGCCGAAGTTTACAACATCACCACTGACTTCAAGTTCTTTCGCAGTTTCTGTGTCGGCAATGAAATCGTCGTCGTCAAGTTGGAACTCCACTTTAGGGATTTCAAGGTTTGTTACGCTTGTAAATGTGGAGATATCACGCAATGGGTTCTTCACAAATGGCTCGTGCAGAAGTTCAGTTGTCATAGTTGATGGAAGGATCTTCTCTCCACCAGTGCTATTACCATCGCCCAGAGCAGCCCGTACTTCAACAGGCACTTCATGACCTTTAACAGTAGCTCGCATCAATGAAGCTTTAGCCGATAGAGTCTGATTTTTAGGATCTGCATTAAACGTAGGTTCCTTCTTTTGCAAAGACGCTTTTTGCTCTGCTTCCATCAGGTCGTGTTCCTTCTGCAAGATGTCGAACCTAGCTTGCAATCCTGCTTCCTTAGTTGCCAGTGCAGTGATATCTTCCGTCTTCGATTCTGGTTCAGATGCCTTTACCAACTTATCTTGTTTAACTGCTGCCAGAGCCTGTCCAATCGTAACCAAGTCGTTCTTTACATCAAAAAGTGTTTTAGCCATTCAAAATACCTCCCAGGTATGAATTCAAATTTTGTAATTCTGTTTTTGCTGTTGCTGCAATATTTTGCAGGTACTCCCTTTCCTTCGTCCCCACCGATGCATTAGGCTCGTCAGGTTGAATTGTAGTAAGCCCCTTCGGCACATTGCGGTACTTGGCAAAGAGTTCATCGCTCACACATGCAGCAGCTTGATTCGCGTCTCCGACAACATCGCACAAGCCATAGTCAAGGCATTCTTGAGCAGATAGCCACGTTTCGGCGTCAAGCAACTCAGTCAGCTTGGTTTCGTCCAGCTTGTCACCAGAACGATCCAGATAGGTTTGCTTCATACTGCCACCGATACGATCAAGATCTTCCGCAGATTTCCGATGATCATCTGCATTCCCCGCCGTAACTCTCCATGGATTGTGGATCATCATCATTGCATTGCGTGGCATATGGATCTCATCACCAGCCATAGCAATCACTGATGCGACAGAAGCGGCCAACGCATCTACATGTACGATCACTCGGGCTTTATGACGTTTAAGCATGTTGCCGATAGTTACTCCCTCGGTTACAATTCCGCCCGGTGAATTGATGTATAAATGCAATGTTGAGATGTCTCCTAATGCATCTAGCTCCCTTTTGAAACTGTTGGCGCTGGTGTCTGAATCGTCCCACTGCCATGACGTGATCTCGCCATAGATGTAAAGCTCGCCATCACCTTCTTTGGCAGCTGCTTTGAAACTCCAGTACTGCTTTTTCTCTCCCTTTTTCATTCTTCACTCACCCCCTTTCCCGGTTTTCTTCTTTGTTCAATAGGTGTGTCGATTGTGTACAGATCGCCACTGATCCAAAGCTTGTCAGCCATACCACCCTCTGGAGGTAAATCCTCAAGCCTACGCACTTCGTCAGGTTTCATCCCTGCACTCCTCAACATAGTTTGATAAAAGGCAGTCCGTGCTGCTGTATCGCCTCGTAGCAAACCACCCATATTAAACTTGAAGTACAGTCCCTTTCTCCGATCCGCTTCGTTCAATAACTTCCTGTTAAACTCATGCTCGTATTGCCGCACATCCGGAGTAAGTTTCATCTGAACGAACTGCATCATGGTCTGCTCGTTTGATGCGTAACTCTGCCCCTCGCTATCATTCAGGAAGCTTCCCGGGACATTAAAAACGTTAGCGACCCTTGAGCGAGTTATCCGCTCGGATGCTAACGTGTCTGATGCAAAGTATTTCTTATCAATCTCTTTCAAGTTGACGCCCGGTTCCTTGAACAATATCCCGCCATTTTCACTGTAGAATCGCTTGAAGTCATCGACTATCTTCTGTCTCTTATCTGCGTCCACATTAGCCCCGTATTCAAGAATGAAGCTGTCTTTCTTCTTCATCTCGGACAAGCTAAACTCTTGGACGGCTTTGTCATACTCCAAGGTGTTTCTAAGGACGGCAAGCGGGCTAATCCCCTTCCACCTAGACGATCCGGTTATGTGCTTGACGTGGATCATGTCCATGTTGTGGAAGTAGTACGTACCGCCGACACCACGCACTTCATACCAGAGTACCCCATCATCGGTGTTGATGATTGGAGTTACAACCGTTGGATCAATAGGTGTTATCGAACTGGGCTGGGCCCGTATATCACGACCAATGACGGCGTACCCGTTACCAGTCTCATTTCGGGACACTTCCAACTTGTTGATCAACTCAAACCCACCCATATTGGGATTTGGATTGTTAATGAGCAAGTCCGAAGCTTCATGATCCGTAATAATCTCATAGTTACGGTACAGCTTCAGTGGCAGCGCCGACATTGTATTTGCCAGTCGAGTAATAATTGCAAAGATTGTCTCATTCGTCGCCAGCTTACTATTATCGATTCCCCAGAATGTGCGACCAGCCCATGAAGAGAAATCAAACCCAGCGCCCTTCCACCCTGCTACCGCTGCTTTTGCAGCACCTGTAATTCGTTGATACCATTTCAAAACCTCACCCCCTTTCCCGGTCAAAGATCATTGACGGAAATGAACTGTATGTCTCCGCCGCCTGTAGGGACGGCCATCATCTTAACAACTTCCGTATGGGCATTCAAAAAGGCCGCAAAACCGTCAATCTTACGGTAGCGACCTTGTTTTGTTGGCATCCAGTTCTTTTTCGAATCCTCAACTAGCTTTACGTTGTTGAGGTACCAACGGAATAGAGGATTGTTGTTATAGACCACCTTGCCATCGATCAACATCTCTTTGGCATCTTTCAGTGCTGGACTGAGCGTCATTGGACCCTGACGAACATCCAGTGTTTCAAATCCATACGCTTTTAAATCCTCGACTAAGCGGTAAGCGTTGGCCGGGTCATACCCAATTCGCTCAATGTGGAAGCGCTTGGCCTGATTTACGAACCAGTCATAGATCATCTCGTACTTTACATATCTACCAGGACAAATAGAGAGAAGCCCCTCTTTTTTCCATTCATGAAATGGTAGCCCTTCGTTATCCAGGTCAACCTTGCGCTGCGGCACCCATGAGTGAGATATAACAGCTACTCTACCGTCATCCAATGGGAACTCCATACAGGCTGAGGTGAAGTCCTCTGATTGTGACAAATCGAAGCTACCGATACAGACTTTACCTTCAAGCTCCTTCTCATCGATACATCCGTTGTTTTTCTGAATGATCTCAAAGTCCACGAAAGACTGCTCGTCTGACTGTACGAATCGATTGAGTCTCTTAGTAATGAAGTCGTTCCGCTCAGCAGGAATATGTTTGCGATCTTCCCACTCCTTGAGCATATCCTCCATCTTGATCGTGACACCCAAGTTCGGGTTCGCCTTTATCCAATTGGCTGGGTTTTCTACGTCATCCTCAGGGTCGATCTCGGCCATAAAATAGAAGCTTTGTTCGGCTTGTATGACCCCATCAAGCACATCAGCCGCCTTACCGTAATAATCCATGAGAGGACCATCTAATTGATATCCCGCTGTCGTGATGTACAAGATCATCGGCTGAGTGCGAGCACCAGTCGAGTTCTTGATGACATTGATTAACTTGTACTTCGTGTACTCATGAATTTCATCAAAGGCGCCCATACTGCAATTCTTACCGTCTAGCTTTTTGCTATCAGTAGCAAGAGGTAGTATCTTGGACATTGTTCGTCTGAAACGTATCTCATGCAAAGTCTCATCAAAATGCTTCCGTAACAACGGGGAAGCCTTAATCATGGCCTTACATTCGTCAAACATGTCTCTCGCTTGCTCTTTTGAGTTAGCAAGCTGATAAACCCGGGCGCCCTTCTCCCCGTCCTTAGAAGCGGCATAAAGTGATAGTCCTGATACCATGGACGTTTTACCATTTTTACGCCCCATAAAAATAAGCCCCTCGCGGAAGCGACGGAGCCCAGTATCTTTATGCACCCAACCATAGAGTGACCCGATTATGAAGTGTTGCCACGACTGTAACTCTAGTCGATCGAAGTCACCCATCGAAGGTTTACAAAAGTTTTCGATGAATTCTATCGGTCTGTAGCCCATTTCTTCGTTAAAAACATACGGAAAGGAGGCTGTTCCTTGCTTTTTTAGGTCACTAAAATGACGCTGACAAGCCTGTTTTACCTTTTTAGAGGTTACGATCTTTCCGTTTATTACATCGAGAGCATATTGATTTGTTTGTAATTTAGGCGGCTCAGAAAGTGGTAAAAGCATCGGATGATTCGCCACCTTCCGGACTGACAACACCGGACACCTTTCTATCCGAAGCAGGGGTAAGTTTTAACTCAGCCTGCAGCTTCCGTTGATGCTCAATTATTTTGATAACCGCATCAACGGACTTGTTCTGTCGGTATATTTCCTGCGTTCCGTTCCTAAACAGCTCAACAACTCCGCGATCTTTAATATCTTCGATGTGTTGCTGTTTCAGCTGCTCTAACAAGGCCATATTATCCGTAATCATGATCGTCCGATCAGATAGATTGTCGTCGATTTCCAATTCACTGATAATGATTTCAAATAACTTTTTAGCGGATCGATGTCTAATCTCTTTTTTTGGTTTGTGCTCCATGACACCCCCCCCTCGTATAGAAAAATGTCTCCACGCCGAAAACGATTGGGCTCTCCGGTCCCCTGCGCCTCTGTCGCCCAAAATCGAGGGCAGGGGGGCATCTGTTCGCGTTTTTCGGGTAAAATCCCCGCAATCGACGCAGAATGCCGCAAATCGCCCTTCAAATGCGTCTCATGACGTGCCTTTTTCGGCGAATCCCATGTACATCGCACAATCACCACCTCTCAAGGTTAGCCTCAGCCTTCACTATGACCGCTCTACGCTTCTTCTCAGGCTCTTTCTTCTTTCCGCCACCCTTCTCCGGGTGTTCCTTGTTGTGACATGTAGGGCAGATGCTCTCAAGGTTGTCCTCATCAAGAGCAAGCTCTGGATAGTCCTCTAATGACTTGATGTGATGGACCGTGTTGGCCGTTGTGATGATCCCTTTCTTTAGACATGGCTGACAAAGGTAATGATCTCTTTCTAAAATGACAATCCTGCATTTCTTCCATGCCGTTGTCTTGTAGAAAGGATTGACCTTCTTCATTTGAACACGATAGTGAGTATCCATGTGTAGGTCATGATCGCTAACCATATCCACGGATCGGTTAAGCACCTGCCTATGAAACTACGCTTGAACTTGGAGTAAACTCTCCCTAGTTCGGTATGCCACTTAATATTGCGGTAGTGCCTAAACTTTAGTTCCTCCAATGGTCGTTGATTCAAATACCTGATGCTGTACGGCATGATCATCTTTCCGTATCTGCGATAGAACTGAAAGGTTTGTTTTAACCTATCGAAGTCCATATACCAAGGCTTTGCTTCATCTCTCAACAGTTCCTGTATTACATCATCTGTTAGTGGCTTATACCCATGACGCTTCAACCATCTACGCTTACGCTCATCTGTAATTAGTTCATACATCGTCTTCATTCTCCCTCCTATTTCCAGACAACAAAAAAAGCCCAGCACTCAGCAGCCGTTTGATTGGCATACTGAACACTGGGCCTCTAGGGTCTCTGGTTCATCGAATACTATTTTCACAATGCTTCTCATTCGTGTTAGTAATAATGGCATTATCGTACATCATGCACCGATGAGTTGAGCCATCGGCATATAGTTGAAGACACTCAGAACAAGCTACTACAACAGGCGCATGTTCTCGGAATACCTTCCATTGATCGCCGTACCATTTTGTTTCCATCTGATCGGCCAGTTGTTCTGGTACATTGAACTCGTTAAACACCTTGCACCTGGTACATATAATCTCTGCTTTGCCTTCTATCTTAGCAAGAAGCTTATTGCACTTTCTACACCTACATTCTTGCATATAGTTCCTCCTCAGAACTGATCGTATAGCCCTATCTCAAAGCGTCTGTGTGACGCATGTAAGAACGCTATGATATTCCCGTTGTTGCTCTTGGGTAGATGATCAAAGTGATCTCTTACCTGCTCTTCCCATTGCTCTATCGTGATGTCATATGAGATCAGATGATCTATCTGTTTTCTAATAGATGTGTATTGCTCTTCTGTAACTCTCATATGCTTCTTATGTTTATTATCAAAGAAGTATCTCAGATAGGTTTTTATATATGGATGATCTTCATTTCCTAAAGCGATGTATATGTTTAAATCTTTTTCATTCGTTATTATAAGATCATTAGTTATTAGCGTTGGATTTTCCACAACTGGAAAACCCAATTGTGGACGTAACGACGGGCTTTCGTAAATATCAAGTTCCCACGACATGATCTTTCCTCGGTCATTCTTGACTGGATATCTGTGTACATAACCCAGTTGCTCCAGCTCTTTCATACCTGTTCGGATACTGTCCTTTTTCTCTGTTGTGTGTTTAACTAGTTCATCCAGATAAAAGTGGAAACTATCTGGTTTGGACAACATGTATGATAACAATCCACGAGCCTTGAATGAGAGGCGTTTGTCATGAAGCGAATCGTTTAGGATTCGGGTGAACGGTGGCGCATGTTTACCTGACTTATTAACTCTATGTGTTGCCACCTCGCTCCCCTCCGGTTAATTAAACTTCCGCCATCACTCTGACCATGATCTCATTTGCTCGCTTGTGAATAGCGCTAAAGGCATCAGACCACGTACGGTCATGTCCAGCATCTTTGCCAACGACCACATGCGCGAATTCATGTGCAAGCACCTCCGCGGCTGCAGTAACCTTGATATGCGGAGAAATGCCCACTATAGGTATAGGCTCCATATCGTCGTTTGGAAAGAAAGTATACCCGTAGTACGGCTTCTGGAATGTCAATGCCCTGCCAACCTTCTCTTTGAACCCGTCTCCTGATAACGTGGGGTCCCAGTGTATTAGAGCATCAATCTCGGGATACAACTCTTTAGCTGCCACGATAACAGCGGAAAAAATATCATTGTCGATATACATTTAGATTAAACCTCCTCATGCACGAATCTCGCTTTCTTCACTCGATACAACGCCACGAAGATTCCCTTCTTCGGTTGCTACAAATAAAGTTATGTTGTTCATTGCTTCAGATAGAATCTTGCCGCCATCAGCCATTGCCGCTTTGATCCTCTCTAATGCCTCGTCGAACTCTTTAGTTGTTCTGGCTGTGATATTAACCGTCAAGTTCCCAACATTCAATGGCTTCGGTTCACTCAACCCAAGATCATCTTCAATGCTATCTAACACCTTCTCGATACGATCCTCGAAAGACTTTCGTCCGCTTTGGATTGAGGATTCTCTTCTCAACACTTCGAGACGTTCCAAGTATTTCATCTTTAATTCAACATCCTTGCTGATAGGAAGATACTCCGACAACGAACACATATACCTGTCGCCATCCTCTATAGGATCAAGTCCCAACTCATCTTTAATCTGATTAATCGTAGATGCTCCCGAGCTCAACTCTCTTTGCGCTTCTTTAATTCTGTCTGGTGCTATCATTCAAATCATCCTTTCGTCCTCTGTTGTTCCTACCAACACAAATAAGACAGCAAGAGCAGCTGCCGTGATTAACACTTTTCTTTTCAATTCATTCACCGTCTCTTTACTCGATAATAACTCGGGCACCGAGCTTTTCAAACCACTGAACATGACTGCATGTCGCCACGGGATTAAGCTGCCATTGACCTATGAGAACTATAAGCATCGCTTCATGATTTAGTCCATCCAAGAAGGTGGGATTCCTGCCTACAAACTTTACTCTCGCATCCTTTGGATGTTTGTCCCGGACAAGTCTCCATAAGAATTTAGCCTGTTCCACATTCTTTCCAATCACGAGTATAAGTTCTGTACGCCTTGGTTCCGATTCACTCATCAAGTACCCTTTCTTCACGTTCCAGTCAATCATGTTTTGTCGTGAGTCGTCTTGTATGTTGTGCGCGTTATCCATTTGGTTCACCCTTTCGTTATCTCCCGAACTCTAACAACGCAGGCCCAATGTAGGTCGTTTTCCCGGTGTCCATGTCCACGAATTGCGCGTTAGCTGCTTCTATATACTTTCTTGACATTATCTTATTAACTTCATGCATAGCGCTATCGCCGTTTGTGTATCCGCCTATCCAGGAATTTGAAACACTCTGTATATCTTTAAGTCTGCATTGATCGGCCTTACCCATTCAGTCCACCTTCCCCCTCAACCTCTAGCCTCAACGCATCCATCTTCTCTTTAATCAGCGCCTGAATCTCTGCTTCTTTTCTCGCAGCATCCTCGTGATTGTCATTAGGATCCGCGAACCTCTTCTGCACACGTCTGATTCGTGCCTGAAGCTTTCGGATCTCAATGTCAGTGTAATGCACTAAATATTCATGATCACAATGCGGACAATTGAAGTATGTCTTCTCAACCTTATCTGGCAGCTTCGCGGTCTTAAATGACTTAACCTCGAACTCCTTCTGACAACCGGCATTGCAATAAATTTTAAGGTTGCTCATCATTCACTAGTCCCTTCAAGAGTTCGTAGAGCGCTACTCTAACAGATGCTTCGTAGTCAGGAACCAGTCTGTTCGTTGTGTTATGTTTTATAATCTGAGCATCGTCCAAAGCCATGTCGATTTTAGCTTTTAAATCCCCTTCGTTAATAACAAGAGTGAATTTTGTTCGTACTACGACTGAACCATAGTGACATGAATCTACATACAAAGTGGCTACTTCCGGTGTGATATTAACAATCATGATTTCCAAATTAATCACCCTTTCTTTATAAAATGAGCTCCCCAATAAAATAGGAGAGCGATAAGTATAATTATTAAATATAACCACCAATAGTTGATTAACTTTTCACCTTCGGTCATGTGGATCATGTCATGTATGAACTGTTTCATTAGATGCTCCTTTCGGACTAAAGAAAAAGCCGCTCATTTGAGCGACTTAATTTTTTCGTTTTTTGAAGATTAAACTTTTATGAATAATCACAAATGGGTGCTTAATATTTAGCCAAGCTCTATGTATCTTGAATTTTTTAATTTCGAACGGCGTCATCTTTACAAATCTATCGTCTGTTTTTGAGCGATCGGCATTAAATTTCCAATATCGCTTAATAACAGTCCCGCTTGCCAGTTCATACGTTAGTATCAATGAAGTTTTAGCGTCAAATGAAAAATAAGAGTCTTGTGTTATTGAATAAACACATGTGTCACCAGATTTCATTTCTGTGCGTCCAATCAGATCAAGTTTTATAGTGTCATAGTATTTATATGACTTCTCCATAACATTTACCCGTTGTACATTTTTGATAAAATAACCTTGCACTTTAATTTCAAATGCATCACTGTGCCCTGAATTAGCAACCATAACAACAAATTCCGGTCCTGAGGATGTTTCTAAATTGAATGTAACTCTTGTAACACGAAGCTGCGTTATGACCCCAGTATCTATAGCTCGTTTAGAAACGACTAAAGACACATAAGCAATAAAAATAGCAGCAATTGAACCCAGAGCCTGAATCCAGTCAGTAACACTTGATTTTTTTACTAAGTCTAGCAATACATCTACCAAATATCTCCCCCCTCGAGATCGTGATTCGACTTTTGAAAGGAATACCCTCTTGATTCAAAAGTACAGCACCCGTTAGTGTGTTATAGCCTATTTATATATTCCATAATCTCACTACCCAACCTAAATGATTCTTGTCTAACATTTGATTGGTACTTATCATACATTTCAGTGCTAAATTCCCCATCTTTGAACCAGTACTTACTGTAGTAATCATTATATAGTTCAAATATTTTTGTAATATGATCTTTTTTGTCTGGTAGATATTTCGCCATTTCACTTGGAGATGGCAGTGCGATTAACTTCGCATATTTTAAAGTTGTAACGTCAAGACTTGAATACTGACCCACTACTGCATCATGTAAATATTTAACGTCTTTTTTTACGCGTTCAAGATATATCGCAGAAATATATTCCTGTTCTTCTTCCTGCTTTTTGATTTGTTCCTTATTGAATAATAAGCTTTCCCTAGCTGCATTTGCACTCTTTATAGCTGCAAAGGCACTTGTAATTGCAGTAGCAACTAAAAGAACATTTGATAGTGTCGTCCATTGAATAACCATATTCACCCCTCCATGCCTCACATTTCGACACAAGGAGTCAATTACCTGCTATTCCCAAACAATCCGTTCTCCCAACGCATCTTCATCGCCAGTCTTCATGATCTCCCAGCACGTTTCACAAAATGAAGCGCCTAGCGTTGTATGCTGTTGTGGATCTGGATCGTTACAAATCGTACATTTATCTGTTGTAGGCCGCTTTGATTTACCTGTTTCTTGATCGACAAACATTTGCATACCTCCAGACATAATAAAGAGCGGTAATTTATCGCGCCTACCGCCAATGCGCCTGTCCATTCTCTTAATCTTGAGTAGTGAATGGATAAACCTTGCTCAAGATATCGGTTCAGGCTTTTTGAAGAGGGAAAACAGCACCGACAAACGCGAAACCCTCATAGTATTAAGATGTGGACAAGGATTTGCACCTTGCATGTCCCGAATCGAAGCGGATGCTACATGCCAGATGGCAAGCTAAGCATAGGAACTTACAGCTCCTTTAAGCGTCTACCTATTCCGCCACCACATCATTTACCGACTAACTAAAACCAACGACCGGGATTGAACCAGCAGCTTGCAGTTGGCGACCGCACATGTTACCCATTACACCACGTTAGTATGTTGGAGCGCGGTATGTGCCCCGTGCAAGGCCATCCTCCTACATAAAGTTTGCACACAATATATAGTGAGGTAATTTAGGAGAGTGACGAGAACATTAAACCCGCTTGTTCTACCTTTGCGGTTCCTTGTAGGAATCTTTACGCTCAATGCAACCTACCACCGTCAAACAGGCATATGATTGTGTCGGGTGTTGCTCTCTTCTTTATTCTCCATGTTATAAGAATAACCTATAAACGAGTGTGCAACTCATAGGTATTTCTTATTTTTCTCTTATTATTTTCTTTATGATTAAAAGATTAATTGTGTGCCATTAGTGATTCACGTCGTTCGAATGACTGGAGAGCATCTTCATCAGTAAACCCCGCGAGGTTACAACAGTAGATATGCTGGCCATCTTCAAGCCTTTCCTCTGTAATATCTGCCTCGAATTTATCCCGATCAGTCCAAATTTCATGATGCCAGGTTTTATACACATTAGCGCCAAGCTCTACTTGCCCGTCTACGCGGACCAAAAGACCGCTACCGTCCTCAGCCAACACCTTCTTTATTTCGTTCATCGAAATCCCTCCATATTAGAATGTATATGCAATAAAAAAAAGAAGCATCACTTGATGTGTGCTTCAAATTATATTACATTGGAGATGTGGTTGCGTACGGTCTTTTCGCTAATAAACAACTGGCCCGCAATATCCCGTGTCGTTTTATCCTGCACGAGTAGTTCGAAAACTTCTCGTTCACGATGAGTTAACAGAAATTTGCTGTTACGATCGCTGCTTTTCAAAATGCGTCACCCCTCCTTGATCGGGTTTTATGGTTTAACAAGGGTGGGATACAGTCAACACATATTATGAAAAACACTTAGCAATGGTGCGCTACATAAACAAAATGGGCTTGGGGTTTTTCTTATTTTATTTAAAAGCCATAGCCGCTTGAATCGCCTTAGTCCATCCGTTATACAGCTCATCCCTTACTTCTACTGTCATCTTAGGCTCGAAACGTTGATCTAGACTCCATGACTGGCAGATTTCATCACGATCATTCCAGTAACCGACGGCAAGACCCGCCAAATAGGCTGCTCCAAGGGATGTTGTCTCCCTAATAACTGGTCGCTCAACCGGTATGCCAAGGATATCGCTCTGGAATTTCATCAAAAATGCATTAGATACTGCGCCTCCATCCACACGCATGGTCCCTACCTTAATTCCTGAATCCTTCTCCATTGCAACCAGAATATCTTTGGTCTGATAAGCCAGTGATTCTAAGGTAGCACGAATGAAATGCTCCTTGGTCGTTCCCCGTGTCAGCCCAAAAACAGCGCCCCTGACATCACTGTCCCAATATGGACTACCTAGACCAACAAAAGCAGGAACCACATAAACCCCGTCTGTGGAATTGACCCGTAAAGCGTAGGTTTCACTATCCTTCGCATCACGGAACATCCGCAGACCATCCCGTAGCCATTGAATAGCAGAACCCGACACAAAAATACTGCCTTCTAGTACATATTCCACACCGCCGTTTAACCCCCAAGCGATAGAAGTGATTAGTCCATGCTGCGAGGAAACGGGCTTATCTCCCGTATTCATTAACATAAAGCAGCCGGTGCCATATGTTGTCTTGATCATGCCTTTTTCAAAGCAAGTTTGGCCAAACAATGCCGCCTGTTGATCTCCTGCAGCCCCAGCGATTGGCACTTCCTCACCGAAGAAATGATGTGGATCCGTTTGCCCGTATACTTCAGAAGAGGGGCGAACTTCTGGCAGCATCACTTTGGGGATATTTAGCAGTTCTAGCAAATCATCGTCCCAACGTAGTTCATGAATGTTATACATAAGAGTTCGAGATGCATTAGAATAATCACTTACGTGGAGAACCCCTCCCGATAGTTTCCAGATCAACCATGTATCAATCGTACCAAAGAGTAGTTCTCCCTTCACTGCACGATCTCTAGCTCCTTCCACATGATCCAATATCCATTTCACTTTCGTTCCTGAGAAATAAGGATCTATTAATAGCCCCGTCTTTTCACGGAACACTTCATTTAAGCCTGCGGATCTAAGCTCTTCACAAATCTCCGCCGTCTGGCGAGACTGCCAAACTATCGCATTATAGATGGGGTACCCTGTTTCTTTATCCCAAACGACGGCAGTTTCCCGTTGATTCGTTATGCCGATACCAGCGATCTGTTTCGGCTTTACTCCCGACTCCGACAAACAGGAGGCAATAACCGCTAGAATAGAACCCCATATTTCATTCGGGTTCTGCTCTACCCAACCAGGTTTGGGGAAATACTGTGGAAATTCGCGCTGCGCAGCATGAACAATATCTCCCTGTTTATTAAATAAAATAGCACGTGAACTCGTCGTTCCTTGATCCAGTGCAAGTATGTATTTCTCCATTATAGCCCTCCGTTCTTAATCATTTTATTTCTTATATTAACCTAAAAAGCAGTGACTTTTATCATAATTTATATTGACGCTTATTCAGCTTACGATTATGATTGAAAACGAAAGTGATAATCATTATCATTCCCAGGAAATAGAACTATACATAAGATTCAGACCATACCATTAAAACCATTAAAAGGGGTGTATTCAATGAAATATCGTTACGCTGTACCAGCTGCTATTCTTACAACGGCTCTATTACTGTCTGCCTGCAATTCTGAAAACAAGACTGCAAACAATAACACAAACAACACATCTATTGAAGTTAAAGATGATACTACTGAGGCAGCCCAAACCGCTGAAGCAGCCAATTCCAGTGTTCAACAAAGTGATTTCCAAGCGGCTATCGACCAATATCGTAGCTACGTGATTCAAGAATGCGATGCTTTCGTTACGCAAACGGGAAAATTCGTCGATGCTGTAAATAGTGGAGATATCGATACTGCCAAAGCATTATATGCCCCTGCTCGCATGCACTATGAACGGATTGAACCGATCGCCGAGGCTCTTGGTGATCTTGATCCCAACATTGATGCTCGGGATGGAGATGTAGAAGCGGCTGAATGGCGCGGATTTCACCGCATCGAAAAAGCACTCTGGGAAGATAAAACAACCGAAGGTCAGAAAGAATATGCCGATCGCTTACTAAGCGATGCTAAGCTGCTACGGGCCAAGGTTGAAACGGTAGAGATTGATGCTTCCTTATTGGTGACAGGAGCCGTTGAGTTGCTAAACGAAGTGTCCACTTCAAAAGTTACTGGTGAAGAAGAACGGTACTCTCATACTGATCTGTACGATTTCGCTGCCAATGTAGAAGGCGCAGCCAAAATATATGAACTACTTAAACCCCAACTAGCGGCTAATGACGCAGAACTTGATAAACAAATTGGAGAGCGCTTTGCTGCTCTTGAGAAAGAACTGGCTCCCTTTAGAGAAGGAGAAGGTTATGTTACATATGACAAACTTACAGAAGAAGACGTTCGAACGCTAAGTCAGAATTTAGATGCTTTAGCCGAACCCCTGTCCAACATGGGCAAGCTTCTAGGAGTATAACATGAGTGATTTAGGATCGATTGATGGAAACACTGAGCGTAATGATGCGAAGGCAACTTCCCCGCGAGACTCCTTGCTGGATAAAACAATTAGTCGCAGGGATATCTTAAAGCTAGCCGGGGCTGGTAGCCTCGGCTTACTACTTGGAGCCGGCGGTGTTGGTGGCATTCTTGCCGCAACAGATACACTCTCCAAGAGTACGAACAAAAGCAAAACGAATAACTTCTCAGCTAGCGACAGCGTGTCATTCTATGGTCAACATCAGGCTGGGATTATCACACCCGCCCAGAACTTCCTTTGCTTCGCTTCATTTGATCTAAAGACGACCTCCCTTGCTGAAGTAAGGAAATTATTCCAAGCATGGACCGAAGCTGCAGCTGTCATGATCACTGGTGACCTTATCGGCAATAGTAACAGTAGTCTTAACCTGCCCCCCTCCGATACCGGAGAGGCGGCAGGTCTTTCTCCTTCTAAGATGACCATTACATTTGGAGTTAGTCCTTCCTTCTTCGATGAACGTTTTGGACTGGCGAGTAAACGACCGGCCTCTTTCAAAGATCTCCCTCTATTTCGTGGAGATGCGTTGCAACCAAAGTGGTGCGGTGGGGATATTGGTATTCAAGTTTGTGCTGACGATTTACAAGTTGCCTTCCATGCGATTCGCAATCTAGCCCGAATCGCTCGCGGGACAGCCGTGCTTAGGTGGACTCAAGAAGGATTCCAGCGAAGTGGTACAGCAGATCCGTCTGGCGGAACGCCCCGCAATCTAATGGGATTTAAAGATGGAACTGGTAATCCGGATACACAAGATCCAAAAGCGATGGATGAAATCGTCTGGGTTCAGTCTGGAGATGCGCAGGATTGGATGAAAGGGGGCAGTTATATGGCCGCTCGACGTATCCGCATGCGCGTGGAAATATGGGATCGCTCGTCGCTGAGTGATCAAGAAATAACCTTTGGTCGCCATCGTGATTCTGGCGCTCCGCTAGGTTCCAAAGATGAATTCGCCCCGCTTGATTTAGAGGCAAAACATCCTTCCGGTCAACCGATTCTTCCGATGAATTCTCATTCACGTTTAGCCAATATGAGTGGGGACACCAAAATACTACGAAGAGCCTATTCTTACAGTAGCGGAATTGATACCAAAACAGGACAACTAGACGCTGGGCTGTTCTTCATCAGTTACCAAAGAGATCTTCAGAAACAGTTTGTTGCGATGCAGCAAATTTTAGCGGCTAGTGACAAACTTAATGAATATATCGTTCATGTCGGAAGCGCCGTATTTGCCTGTTTCCCTGGCACACGCCAAGGGGGGTATATCGGGGAGACACTTTTCTAAGGAAGGAAGTGCTGTATCTTGTCACGCCCCATATTTAAATTAGCTACCTGTTTACTGGCCCTTTTATTAATAGTAATGATGTTTCCAGCGCCTAAACTCTCGGCTGAAGAAAGTGATGGCTCCTTAACCAACCTCCTCCCCCTTGTAGGAGGAGCACTTGTCGAAGCAGGAGCGAAGAACTGGGAAGAGGCATCCACAGAACTACTTCAATTCGAGACCTTATGGAATGGTGTCCAAACACCCATAACTGTGGATACGGCTGAAGAAATCAAAGGACATCTAGACAAAGCTAAAGAGGCTATCGGGCTTCAGAACCAGGAGGAAGCGAATTCCTCACTATCTGCCTTGGCTAAAACGGTAAATACATATGTCGAGGCCAATACAGAAAAGGCCGAAACTCCATCAGGAAAGGATGCTGCTCAGCTATTGCAGGGCATGGCGGAGAATACACTAAGTCCTTTGGAGCAGGAGCAGATCGACGCCTCAACAGCACAGTCCCGTTACAAGGAAATTCTGAATAAGTGGCATAAAATAGAAGGACCGATCCGCAGTGGTCATTTCGGTGTTTATAGCGACGTAGAACGGCATATGAGTCTAATTCGTATCTCGCTTCAGGCTGAGCCTCCCAAAACAGATCAAGCTATTAGTGAACTGAAATCTATGCTGAGCCTACTTCAAAATTATATAGACGGTAAGCTTGATGATTCAGCTGCTTCGTCCTCACTAGAGGCGGGAGGGACGTCACTGGCCGACGCATTAATTTTATTACGCGATGCCAATCAAGCTATCCAGTTGCAGGATGTAGCCGGTGCTAGTAGCCAAATGAGTGAATTTATTACACTCTGGCCATCCGTTGAGGGCGAGGTGTCCATATCCTCTGCTACCATTTATACAGATACTGAGAATAAAATGACTGAAGCACAAAGCTACCTCGTATCCACTCCACCGGATTTGACTAAGGCACAAGAATTGATCAGTAAAATACTGAACAATTTAGAGCCTCTGGCAGAGCGTACTGCCTATTCGGCTTGGGATGCAGCCCTCATACTACTTCGTGAGGGACTAGAGGCCATCCTAGTACTGGCAGCTTTACTCGCCTTTGTAAAGCGAGCAAACAACAGAACCGCCCGTAGCTATGTTTGGGCAGGAGCGGGCACAGGGTTACTACTAAGTGGTGTACTGGCCGCCGTACTTACCTATGTGTTCTCACAATCAACCTCAGGCAGCACACGTGAACTTATTGAAGGGTTTGTCGGACTACTAGCTGTCCTAATGATGTTGACTGTAGGGCATTGGCTTCATAGCAAATCCAGTACACAGGCATGGAATAACTACCTTTCGAAACATGTCGGTGGCGCATTACAACGTGGTAGTCTTTGGTCCCTATTTGCTTTGTCTGGTCTTGCTATTATACGAGAAGGTGCAGAGACAGCCGTGTTCTACATTGGTATGGCACCATCTATTGAACCGATGCAATTCATAATTGGGATCACTGGAGCTTTATTAGCGCTCATTATCCTTGGCTTCTGCATCATCCGGTTTAGCGTCAAGCTACCGATTCGCCCATTCATGCTGACCGCAACTCTGCTTATCTACTACTTAGTTATTCGCTTCACGGGAGAAAGTATTCATTCACTACAGATATCAGGAATACTTCCTGCTCATAGCAAGTCCTGGCTTCCATCGGTAAGCTGGTTAGGTGCGTTCCCAACGTGGGAGACCACTGCTGCGCAACTAGCCCTACTGCTATTCGTTCTTGTCCGACTTTATGTCGGAAGGGAGAAAAGTAAACCTAACACCTCATCCAGTAATGCCATCCGCGGGCGCAGTTAATTTCAATTTATAATTTATAGCTGGCCTTCCGAAGGTAAAAAAATAAGGAGCTATCCCAAAAAGTAGAATTATCTACTAAAGGGATAGCTCCTTATTAAATTGCTTCAATCGATTATTCTCTCAGTATCAAAAATCATGTGATGTCACGCGACCTATCCACCTGAGCAAATTTCTCTATAGTAGAGATTAACACATCTAGTTCATTCTGCTCTACGAGAGATAAATAAGACTTTAAAACTGTTCTGGATCTGATCTTCGCCTTCTCTAATATCTTCTCACCGTCTTCTGTAGCAGACAGAATCACTGCACGCCGATCCTGTTCATCATGACGGCGATCAACATATCCACTTTGAACAAGCCGGTCGATCATCACAGTAATTGCACTCGGTTTGACTTCGAGCATCTCCGATAAATATGTAACATTACATGACTTCTCTTTGGAAATTATGGAGAGCATATGGTACTGAGGCCCCGTTAAACCAAGTTCACGATGATGCATAATCTCGGCATGCATTTTCTTGAAAGTTTTAGACCAAGCTGACATTAAGCGGTCTACATATTGATCGAGATTCGGATCCATGCTATTCCTCCTCTACGTTAGTAAGCTTAATACCAGTTTAGTATGCCTCCATCGAAAAAACAAGAAACATGTCACTTGATTTCGTATGTGGAATAAATTATTATGATGGTATCGAAATTATTTTCATAAATATTTATTTTATATTAGAAATTATTTTCTTGGGAAAATCTCATGAAAGCGGGTGAATCGTTTATGCTTACCCCTATACTTCACGCGATCTTCAGTTCTCTTGACACCTTACCACCACAGGAACGTAGGCTTGGTGAGCATATTTTAAAATCTCCATCTTCCGTTATTCATACTGGTATTACAGAATTGGCAAGCACTTGCCAAATCAGCCCCTCTACCGTTACGCGCTTCTGCAAAAGTTTTCATTTCAAAGGATTCCCGGATTTCAAAATGAAGTTAGCCAGTGAGATTGCCAATAAACCGTTAGACAACCAGTATCAGGATATTATCGCTGGCAATGATCTTCATAAGATCGTTCAAGCCATGGAGGCGAACCATCTGGCGTCAATAACGGATACCACCCGTCTTTTGGATATGAATCAACTCCAGTTAGCCGTAGAGAAACTCTGTCATGCCAAACGTATCGATTTGTATGGTGTAGCTACCTCATCCGTAATCGCTCAGGATTTCTATCAAAAGCTTATCCGTATTGGCAAGAACTGTACTGCCTTTGCTGATTCGCATATGCAGATTACCTCAGCCTCGGGGCTTGGTAATAACGATGTCGCGCTAGCCATCTCATATTCGGGAGAGACACCGGAGACAATCGATGCCCTAAAGTGTGCCAAAGACAGCGGGGCCATTACGATTTCACTAACAAAGTACGGGAATAGCACACTTGCTTCGCTAGCCGATATATCGTTATTCTCATCTTCTTTGGAAGAAGGAATGCGCAGAGGGGATATGACTTCCCGAATTGCCCAACTTCATGTCATCGATATTTTATTTACAGGAATGGTTAGTATGAATTTTAAAGATTTCATCCCCAAACTTGAAGCGTCCTATCAGAATGTTCAAACATATCGTAAAACTACTGGAGGGTCATAATATGTTAAATATTATTAAAGTAAACAATGAACAACAATTTAATGAAACCGGAGCAAGCCTCATCGCTAGCTTGTTACAGATTAACCCACGTGCAAATCTTGGTCTAGCGACGGGTAGTACACCCGTTGGAGTTTACAAAAGATTGATCGAGCTTTATAACGAAGGTCTGGTTAGCTTCAAAGACGCACAAAGCTATAACTTAGATGAGTATATCGGTCTACCTGACAACCATCCGGAGAGTTACAGACGCTTCATGAATGAGAAACTGTTCGATCACATTGATATTCAAAAGCAGAACACTCATGTCCCATCTGGTAATGCTGAGAATCTTGAACAGGCTGCTGACGACTATAACCGTCTACTGGAGGACGCGGGTCTTATCGATCTTCAGTTACTTGGCCTTGGACATAATGGACATATCGGATTTAATGAGCCTGCTGAAGAATTACAAGGACCAACACATATCGTAACCCTCGACGAGGTAACGCGTAATGCCAACGCTCGTTTCTTCAACTCCATTGATGAAGTTCCGACCCATGCTATTACGATGGGGATTGGTTCCATTCTCAAAGCAAAACAAATTTTACTGATGGCTAAAGGTGCTGACAAAGCTGAAATACTTGCTACAGCGCTTAAAGGTCCTCTGACTACTAAATGTCCGGCTTCATTCCTCCAAACTCATGCCAATGTCGTAGTACTAGTTGATCAAGCCGCTGGGAGGCTCTTATAACATGAACTCAGATCGAAATTTCACTATTGTTCACGCCGAGGTCGTTACACCAAGAGGAATTATTCATGATGGTGCGGTACAAGTAGAGAAAGGCATCATCACTTATGTTGGATCAGCGGCAGGAGCTCCATCTGACTCCGCTAATTCTTCCAAAATCATTGATGCCAAAGGGAGCTACGTGCTTCCTGGATTTATAGATGTTCACGTTCATGGAGGTATGCTCGAGGATTTCTCCGTACCTAGCCAAGAAGGTTTTGACGCAATAACCAAGCTACACTGCAGCCAAGGAACGACCTCCATGTTGGCAACATCCATGACAATGCCTAAGGAAGTCATCGACGAGATCTTAGAACAGGTTAACACCTACATTCACAATGACATGCCTTATGCACAGTTGGTTGGCGTTCATTTAGAAGGTCCATTTATTAGTCCAAAATGGCCTGGATCTCAAAATCCTGTCCACATTGTTCCACCAAATCGGGAGTGGGTTGAGGCTTGGGAGACACAGTATCCGGGTCTCATCAAACAAGTAACCTTTGCACCGGAACGCGAAGGTGCACATGAATTAATTCGCTATTTACGCAAAAAAGGAATCGTCGCAGCAGCGGGACATACCGATGCCACGTATGAAGAAATTATGGCTGCCGCTGAGGTTGGATTACATCATGCGGTTCACATGTTCAACGCGATGACACCCCTTCATCATCGTAAACCAGGCACAGCCGGTGCACTACTTAGTAACCCTGCCTTGAGTGCAGAAATCATCGCTGATGGTATTCACGTCCATAAGGCGGGGATCCAACTGCTCGCCAGTGTGAAGACGGATCACAATCTCATCCTTATCACAGACGCCATGTCCGCTGCAGGACTTGGCAACGGTGAGTATATGCTCGGCGATCTGCCTGTCGTGGTGAAAGATAATGTATGTACTCTAAAAGAAAATGAAGCAACGTTAGCCGGAAGCACGCTAACCATGATTCGTGGATTCCGTCACCTGGTTCAAGAGATCGGTCTCTCTGTAGAACGAGCTTCAGAAGCAGCAAGCTTAAATCCAGCCAAGCTGATCCGAATCGATCAGCATACCGGTTCAATTGAAACAGGTAAACAAGCCGATTTACTTCTCGTAGATCCTGATTTAAATCTCCAAGATGTTTGGGTTAAGGGACGTTTGTTCCAAAATTAATTTAAATTAGAAAAACAATGGCAGGTCAAGGATACCATCTTGACCTGCCATTGTTTGATATAAATTGAATCTAACGAGTTACACCATTAACCCCATTAACACCATTTCTTTGGGTTGGTGTTGGTGTATATCCGCTCGGTCCAGGCATTGTTCCCATACGGGAGGGGAAGATATGCTGAACTAACTCCTCGAAATCAACTACTGCTTCGTTAACCATCATCCCGCCACGTGATTTCGTCACATAACCTCCAACGCCGCTCACAAAATCAGGATGATTTGAAACATATACGTTACGGATTTTTGAATCGGCATTTTTCACCACACGAGAAACCTCATTCTTCACGTTCTGAGGCACGTTATCTACTACTGTTCCCGAATTATTCAATGTTGTTCCAGTACCTGTGCTCGTTCCATAGGTACCATATGTGCCTGTACCATATGTGCCTGTACCATATGTCCCTGTGCCGTTATATGTGCCTGTACCGTTGTAAGTCCCCGTGCCGTAATTCATACCATTATTTGTGCCGTAGTTTGTAGTTCTACCTGTATTTATTCCGCTTCTGTTATTATCACCAAATATTGCCCCCCGACCCATATCCATGAGGCTTCCAGATCTTCCGTTTATTCTACTCAGCCCATTATCTCCCGCGCCCCGTGTTCCATAATCCGCTCCGTAAGGACCGCCGACATTACTTGTACCCAAATTGGTTCCCCTGTTGGTTCCCATGCTAGTACCCATGTTATTTCTCATGCCAGTACTAAGCGTTCCTAGCTTAGAAGTCCCTGTTTGACCTGTTTGACCTGTTTGACCTGTTTGATTATGCAGTGTAAGGGCTACATAAGCATCATTATCCCTCACGATAACATGGGCAGTCTGAACGTCTGGAAGTTGAGCAACTTTGTTGCTCAAAGTTGGGCTATGCTTCATATTGTTCATTTTGTTATTCTGATAACTATTTAGACGACTCCCATGATTCAGTGAATTTGTATTATAATTCCGGGCAGTATGATTTCGTACACTCTTGGTATGCATTGCGGTGTTATCTGTTGTACCTCCGCAGCCAGTCAATCCGACCATTCCCGCGATTAATGCTGCTGACAATGATAAGCGAATCATTTTAGCTCCTCGCATGTAGTCATCCCCTTGTCGATTAATTTTATGATTAACATGTCTTAGACTGCGCTGTTGTTCAAACCAATATGCAGGTAGATTTAACCGTACCTGTTGTAATTATTTGAACCGTATTATCAAGAAAAATAATAACAAGCCGACATCCCAGTAGGGTTGTCGGCTTGTTGTTTAGTGAAGGTAAGTTCAAATCAATTACAACATATTATAGAAGTAATACCTTTTGGATTTACCCAAAGATATGGCGAAGGAGCTCATCGATTCGATTCCCGTACGTATGATCACGGTAAGTTCTTGCTAATCCTCCTAGTGCAATTTCCCTTCTTTCCTTCTCATGCGTTAAGTAATAATTCACTTTATCTAACAATTCATCCGCAGTATTAAATGTTTCAATTTCCTGACCTGGTATATAGAACGAAGCTAAGTCTTCGCGCGCATCAACCAATTGGAGTGTTCCACAGGCAGAAATTTCAAAGGTCCGTGGATTTGGAGAAACTGCCATGATACCACTATTATTTTGGTTAACCGATTCATCAAGGGGGGAGCGATGCAAGTTCAACATGATCTTTGTCCCACTGTATACTTCTGCGGTTTCATTCGGCCCCATCCATTTACCTATCTCGATCCGATCTGGATAAGACCCATACTCAGGAAGACGGTCCCACCAAATTCCATTAATGTGTAGACCTTTGTTCATAAGCTCTCCTATAATGGGCTGAAGGAAGTTAACTCTATTCCAATAGGCAGAGCCTATAAAGCTAACATCTCTTCTGATTTGTGACTGGACCAAGGTTGGTCGAAAATGTTCAGGATGGGCAGCAAATGGTAGATAGTGGACATTATTTGCACCAGCTGCCCGATACAAATCAATGCAATTACGTTCCAAGGTGAATACATAGTCGAAATGCGTTACCATCCGAACAGTTAAATCCGTGTAGTAAGGATCATCCGTGAGCCAAACTGCGGTTCTTATCCCCATAGCGCGGACCGCATCTATTTGTTCTACAGGTAACTCCATACCATCCAATACCAGAACCAAGTCGGGGTGAAGCGTAGCAGCGAGGTCTGGAAGCGATTGGCCGACTTCCGAAACAGCCAGTTCTGCGACCATGGTCCGAAGTGTAGCAATGACCGCTTCATCAATTGGTGAATATGGAAGTCCTTTACCTGAACCAGCATACAGTACTTTAATATTGCGTATCTGCCAAGGAGTTCTAGGCTGACTCATAATGGCATTAGCTCTACCACGTAAATAACCTTCATTAAATCCATCACTTAGGCCAGCGTCCCATCCTGCATGTCTGGGATCGTTAATTTCATACCCATGATAGGGGGCCTTAGTCCCTATTCTTTCTGAATTGACCATACTGTCACTCCTTGTTTTTATTTTGCTGCATATCGATTAGTGAATCAAAATCAAATCATATCCAGCAAACGACCTAACCGGTCAATATAAGTGTGATACTGATGTGTTGTCCACAGCGAACGCCAAGCTATTCTTTGCCGCTCTTCCTCATGGTTCAGATAATAATCAATCTTGCTTTGAAGCTCCGCTGCATCTTTGAATGTCTCGATGTCGTATCCCGGACGATAATACGCAGTCAGATCCTCCCGGATATCCGTAATTTGAAGCGTACCACATCCGCTGATTTCGTAAGTTCGGGGATTAATGGACCTTCCGGTTAAGTTAACTCCGTTCCGATTATCCATTCCCGCTGTGGTAGGGCGATGCATATTAATGGCGATCTTGGCGCCATTATAATAAGACACTGTTTCCTCCACAGGAATCCAACCATGTCTTATACAGCGGGATAACTTCCCACAATGCTCCAGTCGATCCCAATGTCCCCCAGCAATCAATACTTTCTTGTCCTCCAGGAACGGTGCAAGTTGCCTAAACAGTTCCACTCGGTTCCAAAATGCATTTCCGATAAAACAAACATCATAATGATATTCAGGAGCTACATGAATAGGACGAAACATCTCCTGATTTGAAGCAAGTGGTAAATAATGAACCTGGGCACACCCTATCTTCTGATAAAAATCTACACTTTCCAATTCATGGGTAAACACCGTATCGTATTGCAATGACAGCGAGGCCGTATCATCGCTAAAGTAAGGATCATCAACAAACCATACGGCTGTACGAATCCCCATCTCCTTGATTTGTCTAATCTGCTCCGCATGATCCGGGGGAAATACATGCAGTGCGTTCATGACCAGCACGAGATCAGGTCGATGATTGGTTACCTCCTGTAGCATCGATTCTGGAGAAACAACAATACAGACATTTACTAGCTTCCCGAGGGCCGCCGACACTCCCCCATCAATTCCCTCGAACCCTTGCGTCACATAAATAACACGCAGATTACGAATAGAAGGTGAGGAGTGCGAAATGCGTGACAGAACGGCCTGGCAACCACCATAACGGTACCCCTCATAGTATCCAGCCTTGTGATCATCAGCGGAGTTGATTTTCCTCTCCTTTATTTTCTTCAACGCATTCATCCCATCTGTGTGTGGATTTCCTAGGTCCATATAAATATATGCGGAGGGGGCGTGTTCATCATAGACGACTACCCCGTAGGTTCATAAATTGGCTAACGCCTTTGAAGGCTAATAACTAAGGCAAGCAAATCTATAAGCAAAAAACGAATCCCCATCCCGATTTGTACCGGATAGAGATTCGCTATTCAAATTACTTAATTAAACCATCGCTTGGTAAGCGAGCTTGTGGCCGTCTTCAAGCCCTTGATTAAAGCCCGAATTGAATCCATGCTGGTATGCTTCATTATATGCATGCTGGTATGAAGGGGCTGGATTCCCATCAAGAGGAAGAGGGGCTACCTGGGCTACCTGTTCTGGTACTTGGGAGACCTTCCGCAGTGGTCGACGATTAAGCCGCCGTCTCCTACGAAGGCGACGAAGCTTAAGAACTTTTTTCTTAAGTCTTTTACCTGTGAGCTTACGTCCCCGTTTCAGAGACAACTTCCGTCTCTTCCTAAGTGAAGTTCCTTTCGATCTTTTTATTTTCGACCGACGGCTACGCCGGACCTTAGCTTTTATCATTTCCTAACATCCTCCTGTACTCCTTGGGGCGCAATGTTTGCTTTGTAACATGATTTCGTAATCCATGGTGATGAAGGAGTTCCATAGTGAACGCGATATAGGGATATCCCGCACACACTTCGTGCCATCGCGTTTTGATATTTTGCTAGAGTCTCAATATTTAAAGCTAAATGCCGAGCTGTTTCCTTAGAATGATCCGACACGTCGGCCAAACTATTCAGAATTCGGGCCATCGCCGTTTGACTCTTAGCGATCGAATCGATCAGTTTATGTTTGGCCGCCTCCCTGTTGATTAAATCCGCACTCATTTGTCGAAATCCCCCAAATCTCCACCAAACAGACCGCCAAGTCCACCTCCATCGCTAGATTCCTCCTCTGGCGGAAGTATCGTCTTAAGGTTGCTGCACAATCCGTTTTGAAGTTTGGTTAGTCCTTCCAACACCTCTACCAATTGCTCATGCACATCGAGCGGATTTGATAACTGCTTCTCATGGTTCTCGAAGCAACCCTCATGCACATGATTCAGCATCCAGTTACGTACCTTTTCTGCTTCTACCGCTTTCGCCTCCAGGATCAAGGCCACATTCCATTGAATTTGGACTGCGGCACCTAGCATGTTCAAATACGCCTGTTCCCTGCTCATGACATCATCCCCGCTTTGGTGTGCTTATTCTTCATCCGGGCTTCTCATCTCTTTAATAACGTAACCTAAATTCTCAGCCATCGCCTCTTGAAGATCAGCTATTGCATTTAAATATGAGATTACACTCTTGTTGATACGGCCCGCATTCTCAATAATTCCGTCCGATCCATCAAAGCCAGGGGTAGAATCAGGTATGGCATTCACGATTTGCGACATACGGACAGCAACTTGCCGTTCAGCATCGATCACCCGCGCCATCTGCCCGTGGGAGTGGGACATATGAACAATGATCTCCGTAATTTTCTGCTCCACTCTGATTCCTCCTAAAAGTTTTGGGAGCGTTACACCTTCGATTGCTCAATACTTACTTCGAAAGCATTAGCTTGTGGTTTGAATTGTGCTAGAATACGGGTTCAAGGGCCAGCCTGGTGCCCGCCTGCTTCAGCATATGCCAAAACGGACAATGGCGTTACTTACAACAGAGCAAATTATAAATCTTCTGATTTCAACCGTGGGGCTGGCAGAATAGGAACACCTATTGGAAGTTTCGAACCCTCAGTTATCAAATCCCTATTCTCTCCGACTACCAGACCCCAAGACAGAATCGCATATGATGAAACAATTTCACGTCGTTTTCCTTGATCCACTTGATACATACAGCCGTCTGCCCCCCGGAATATTGCTCCTTCATAGGCAGAGGTTGGAGATATCGCTTCTTCCGAACTTCGCTGCGGTCCAGTTGGAAGTTGTAACAAGTCAATAACGGACAATCTTATTGCCCTATGCTTCTCATTTTCATTCAAAACTCCATGAGCTATCGGATATTTCACACCGTGTTCGAGCCAATAAACTCTTTCTCCTAATCCCCTAATCCAAATATGGGTAGGAAAGAAATCTAACGATTTCGTCCCTTCTGAACAATTTTGATCAGACTGTCGCTGAAGTATTTCATACACATTTCCCCATTTTTCTGTAAAAAAGTTTTCATTTTGACCATTCACCTTTTTAAATCCCTCATTGCCGAGACCTTTCATCGTAACACTTCCAAAATGATGAATAAAAGTGTCCCCTGCAATTTTCATTTTTTTACCTTGAAATCGCAGCCTTACAATCCAATCATCATCTTCAAAATTGCCGAATTCGTAGCCTTCATCGAGATACCCCACACCTTCAAAGGTACTACGAGCAAACAACAAACAAAATCCTACTAATCGGTCTGTATTCCACCATTTCCGCTCGTCAGAGGCGTTATATGTTGCCGCAAACTCATACATTCCAGCAATATCTCCGTAAGGCACATCTATCTGCTGTTCACCACTTATATAATTCGTTACCGGCCCTACAACCGCAACCTCCGGGCAATCGTTTAGGCAACGTAACATATTGCTCAACCAGCCTTCAGTGACAAGAGTATCATTGTTAAGAAGAACGATCGTACTACCTTTCGCCATCATAAGTCCGGTATTAATTGCCCTAGCGAATCCCAGATTTTGAGAATGTACCGCTAGGCGAATGGATAACCTCCGAGATCTTAGTTCTTCTGCAGTTCCATCCTCAGAACCATTATCGACCACAATGATCTCATACGGCATTGCAGTATGTGCTTCTATACTTTCAATGCACTGTAGCAGCAGTGCCTTCTGATTAAAGGTAGGGATAATAATACTTGTTCCTTCAAAAAAAGAGCCATAGGATTGTTTCCCCTTTAAGATACCGTGGGTATATCCCGCCTCATACCCCTTTTGAAAATCCGAAGCCCCACTCACCTTGCTCTTTCTTGAAGTCCCTCTCGGGATACTCTGCCTTATTTTGATTTTATTTCTTCTCATTGGCATGATTGCACCTCACAAGCGGGTCTCTAGGTTGACTTCACCGCTCTCCAGTTTATTGGCCAAATGACCGAGGTCAAACGATACTTTTCCCTGTTCCTTAGCGATTCGTGTGCAAATCAACACCGCAGCAACCCCCGCAGCAACCAGAGCAATGTCGAATTCAATACCTATAGTTTGTTCCATAACCCTTGAGACATCAGCTACTCCTTGAACTGGATGAATGATTCCAGAGATTTGGAAGCCCTGTTGCTCAAGTAACATGGACAATCCTGGTGCTTCATTCCCAATAATCAGTATCTTGCGTCCCACAAGTAACTTCGAAAGAAATCCTTCTTCATTCAATGTATAATTCACGACAGAGGAGGTCATACGGAGCTTTCGATAATCAATTCCGTAGTGTCGAAGTATGGGAAACAACAATCCTTGGTAGGATGGATGTCTGGATTCCGGTACTCCTATCAAGTCAGCTATTTGAAGTGAATTCGCCAAAGCTTCACGTGTAAGCGGGTCGGGGAGATTTATTCCTGCATAAGGCAGGAAATATCCCCAACGTACTGCTTGTTCCGTGGGAATCACTATATCATGAGCAAGAGTGAGAAGTTCCCCGTCCCCCAGACGAATAAGTGAAAGTGGTGTCCGTTGATCAAGAGCAGTTTTCATCTCATCATATACCGCTGCAGGTGGTATAAGCGGAAACAGCGTAGAAGCCACGGCTAAATATCCTGTCGCAATTAAGTCGTCCACCGTCAATTCAGGTAGAATCATCAAAGGAGGAATTAATTGTCCAACCTTTGCCTCGCCGCCTTCAAAATAACCCTGACGGTATCCCTCTTCATACGCCGCGGCAATATGTGCATCTGTCAATAAGACCTCTGACGATAGATCCTCATTCTCTATCAAATCCGATTGACTTAGACTTTCGGAAATGACTCCCTCAGATGGCATACTACGACTTGCGGGACCCTTAGCACCTTTATTCAATACTTTAGTTCGTGCCCGTTTCTTCACATATCGTTTGTTCGACCGAGCGGCAGGATGAAGACTCCGCCTCACTCGCATGGTTCTCCGAGTCTTCCGCAATCTAGAAACCTTCTTACGCCAGCCCGCCATCCTACCTCCTCCCTTCGGTTTTGCAATTACTAGGCCAATGCGACGTCCAGGTAGAGTTAACTTATGGAAGCACACCTCTCATGTGGATTCCAGCCTCTTGCAGTGAATCAAATGTACCGGCATCTCCCCACCACAATTGCAGTACGTTGTATTCTAGCATGCCACTTCGGGCGTAAAGATTGTTAACATCCGTTATTTCCAATTCTCCGCGCGCTGAACGACTGATTTCTTTTATCTTATCAAACACTGCATCGTCATACATGTAGATCCCAGTAACGGAGTATTTGGATTTTGGCTTCTTAGGTTTCTCTTCGATATACGCGATCAGCTGTGGATGTGCTGCGTCAAATACGGGAACCCCATATCTCCGTGGATCATCTACTAACTTCAATAGCACCCTAGCACTTCCAGTAGGTTGATGTTTAAATTTCTCCACAAATGGAGTTAAATCGTCTAGGAATAAATTATCGCCTAGTAGAACAACAAATTTCTCCTTATGATGAATGAATCCTGCTGCAAGCTCAAGCGCCTCGGCGATTCCTCCTGCCGTCTCTTGTACCCGATAGGTAAGATTCACACCGTATTTTTCACCACTGCCAAAAAAGTCTGTATATAATCCCGCAGATTGCTTCCCAATGATAATAAGAATGTCGGTGACTCCCGCTTGACGCAGCCGTTCTATGCCGTAACAAACCATGGGATGGCTCCCGACAGGAAGCAGATGCTTATTGATTAATCGGGTCAACGGATATAACCGTGTTCCAGTGCCCCCTGCCAAAATCACACCTTTCATAAACTAACTCCCCCCAATGTTTGCAATTTATATAAATTGTAAGGGATTCACTCCCCATTTCGCGATAAATAATTCCCGATTACGTTCCATCAAGGAGTTCCATCCATCCGGAAAATTAACTTTGAAGCTCGCGCTTCCAGCGTGGTATACAAGGGTATCCCCTGAAATCAGCAACCGATATCCCTGTTGTCTAGCTCTGTAACAATAATCATCATCTTCATAATGACCTGGTGAGAATCGCTCATCCAACATGCCAATACTACCTAGCAGACTCCTCTTAAAAAGGAAACACATCCCTACAATACGCTGTACATCTTGCCATTTGACTGGGTCAGAGACATTATATCGCTCTGCCACCTCGACAAACCCTTCCATCCCAATCCATGTAACTTCCACTTGCTGCCTACCGCTGATATAATTCGTTACGGGTCCAACGATACCTACATCATCAGCACTATCTAAGGCCAGAAGCATATTCGATAACCACCTAGGAGAGACAATAACGTCATTATTCAGCAGTAGCAACTGATCCCCCGAAGCGATCGCAAGACCTTTATTGCACGCGATCGGAAAACCAGTGTTTCGGGGGAGTGACACCAGGATGAGTCCCTCCCTTAGACAATACTCCGCTGTCCCATCACTCGATCCATTATCCACTATGATAATTTCAATCGGTTCTAATGTGTGATGGCGAATCGCCTCAATGCAAGTTGTAAGCAGATGAAGACCGTTATATGACGGAATGATGATGCTAGTCAGTCCAAATTGTCTCATCTTGCGTTCCTCACTTTCGCAAGTTCGCTCCGAGAGTATGTCACAAATCGCAATCGGTTACCTTCTGATTTCATAACCTCGGTAAATGCCTCCACATGATCCCCGATGATCAAACCTGCAACAGAGTTACCCTCTCCTGTATTTCCACTGCGAATACGATTATTTCGCACTACATTGACCGAGTAAGGTGCGCTTACCTTAAGTCCGCGTACTAGTGCAAGTGCCTGCGCCTTGGGCGGTACAATGAGAGCCTCCGTTCCAAGTGTTTCGATCGCCTTCCGGGATAAGGCATGCGGTACAGCTGTCAGGGAATTCGCTCCCAGGTCAGACCTACCCAGCGCCTGATTCAAGAATGTCTTACAACGTGTAACATCATCCTGACCAGAGAAAGTTGGTAGATACGGAGTAAGATTATTCAACGCAATATCTACCCCCAAATCTACTGCGATGAGAAAGGCTGCAAGCTCTTCAGCTGGCAGAGACATATCCCCGTCGCAAAACAAAACGATATCACCTGAAGATAATGCGCTCCCGAGTGCCCTCGAAACATCGTGACCTAGCCGCTCAGGGATATGGACTAGGATCATGCGGGGATCCCTCACTATCGCAGCAAAGCTGCCGTCTGTACAGCCATTAAGTACTACAATAATCTCTTTCAGCGGCAGTTTGCAGAGCTCGGATAACACAGCTGGTAGCGTCTGTTCCTCATTACAGATGGATACAACGACCGATGCCTTCCCCTGCAGGGGGAGCGCAATTCCGATATCAGAAATTCTTGAAGCTAGCGCATATCCACGGCGATAAGCCAGAGAAAGGCTCAATACTCTAGAAACAGAGGCATCCCCAGAATTATGATCACCATACCAAGCGTTAAGCGACTCTTGCATATTCTCCAAGGATAAATGACTACTTTCCTTATCAGAAGCAGCGATAAAGCCAGCCTTAATCGCTCTTTGCTCCATCCACCACAACTTGTCAATTGGAGCAGATCTGCGGACCGTAGAACGAAGAAGCCGATTCTTTCCCTTCTTCACTTTGCGACGATTATTTGGTCTCCACCGAGCCTTTCTGCCCGTTCGTGAAGACTTCACAGTAATTTTTCTAATCCTCCTCATCCCCTCACTCTATCGCGTTTGCGACCAAGATCTCCGAATCCTCCTCGCTGTCCATGTTCCTTGACCAGCCAATGAAGGGCTTCTAAGTGATCTCCAGCGACAAGCGTAGCAAGTGGATCCTGCTTCCCCTTACCAACTCTCTGCCGAACTGGATTCAGTTTACCCACGGGAACTGTATGAACGACTTGCACATTCAGTCCCCTACTCACTGCCATAGCGTAAGCCAAAGGGGGAATCTCTAACGCTTTAGAACCGATGATCTCAAAACCACGGCGGCTTAACGCATGGGGAACAGCGGTCATTGAGGCACCTTTCAGATTAGAACGAGATAAAAAAACATTTAATACATGCTTAGCCAGAACGACTGGGTGAGTCTTTTGCTTCTCCACGGGCCCTGAATACCCATTTAGAGCCACATCAACCCCAGATATTATCGTATTCACAAACGGACGTAATTCTTTTGCGGGAATAACCATGTCTCCATCAATAAATAGCAGTACTTCTCCTTTGGATATTTCCGCACCAAAACGCCGGCCAACATCATGACCAAGTGGCTCAGTAAAGGAAATCACCCTAGCTCCCCACTTCGCAGCAAGCTCCGCCGTTCCATCCGTCGAACCGTTGGCTACTACAATAATCTCGCTACAAGGATGTACCTGGCTCGCTTGATATAGGACGGCCGGAAGCGTAGCCCTTTCGTTCATGGCTGGAATAATTATGGAGACCAGAGGATTAGGATGATTGGACAAACGCCGTATCCGCGGCTTTTGAAGTAAGGTTCTCCGGCTAAGACGTCTCCGTGATTTGCGCTTTCTGATCATGCCTTCACCTCCCAGATATCCATATGTGCCGGAGCATATACCACAGTGTATGCCGCTTTCAAGGCATTGTAACGGCAAACGTACATACTCACTAGACCGTTGAATAACAAACCCTGGCAACATAAAAAAAGCTTGCAGAATGATTCTCTTTCCGCAAGCTTTTTTTCAGGTACTAATTAACCACACGAACCTTATTCTAATCTACCTACATCTGTTATCAGTCGAGATCATATATGGAGCCTACCTTCAAGCCGTAGAGCTCGTTATACACTTTCTCTGCATAAGCATCCGTCATTCCAGCGATATAGTCGACAACCATATGCTCCCATGTCCACATCGGTCTTTCACTTCGTTGATCTTGCTCAAACCGCATCAACCAATCGCTCGGAATAATCGATCTTGAAGAATCTGAATCAATAAATGCATCCCACAGACGTTTAATTATCCAAGCACTTCGCTTCTGTAATCGCTGCACCCTTAAATCAGAAATCATAGTCACCCACGCAAAACTTTTCAATACGCTAACGGTACGAAGCATATCCTCGTTCTCCTGACCTTCCGACACGAAGGTCACCTTCTTCCAATCACCATCACTAACAACTCCAAGATGGTTAACAAATAGGCTAACCCAGTAGGCTTTAACTTCACGTCTTGTCCGGGAAATATCATTGCCACATGTCGGCAACTTGGCCTTCCAGACTTGCAGGAATGAAGATAACACTTCCCGTACTTTAATACCTATGGCTTCCTCCTGCCAACCCTCCCAGACTGCGTCCTCCAATGTCTTAATTTTCTCAACAATCAATCGGCAAATATAAGGATCCTCCATAAAATGTTCATGAACCTCAATCTTTCCAGCCTTAATGCCATCCTCCAGATCATGAGAGGAATAGGCGATATCATCGCATAGATCCATTAGTTGAGCTTCTAGAGTCTTCTTACCCTCTGGGATTCCCCATATTTGACGAATTTGCGATATATATTCCCATTCACGTAAATATACACCTTTCTTATTCAGCGTACCGGGAAATGGATATTTATTTGTTCCTAATAAGACCGCATCAGACAAGTTAAGCCCATCGATATTTTCCCGTTTCTCTAGGAACATAATCAACCGAAAGTTATGGGCGTTACCTTCAAAATGTTCATATTGACGCTGTATATTCTCTCGGATCGCCTGTGCCTCTTCGAGTGAATGCTGCCGCCCATCTCCTAAAGCCTTCGCTATCTTGTCTTGAATCACTCGCTCAAGAATTCCTTGTAGCACCTCTTCACCTTTATGACCAAACGGTGGATGACCGAAATCATGACAAATTGCAGCGCACTCGACCACCTCAGGATCAATAATCAGCCCCGGATGGAGCGCTTGTCCTGTCTCTATCTCTGGATAAGAACGGAGTAAGCTCCTCGCCGCTTCTCTGGCGATCTGTGCCACCTCCAGCGAATGCGTTAACCGCGTCCGGTAATAGTCTCCTGTTCCTGCCCCAAATATTTGAGACTTGCCTTGTAGGCGCCGGAAGGTAGGAGAATGGATGAGCCGCGAATAATCGCGTTCATAAGTAGCCCGCGCGGTCTCTTGTCCGATATTGTCGGGATGTTGACGATGCTGTCTCAATGCACTTATGTTCATAAACCGCACCCTCTCTATCATCTGAAATATTCCTTTATCTTAAAATATACATCTTCATCTGTGAATTCAAGTCATTTGTTAATACATAAGAACCTGTACTTCAATTACTAGGGTTTCTCTTCATTATAGACACCCATCGATCTGACGTATGCTCCCAACGAAACCGAATACGGGCTAACTCTCTCCCCGCTCTCCCCATACTTCTGCGCTCTTCCTCACTTTCCAGCAGACGCAGGATACTATCCCCAAGACCGGGATCCAGCTTTTCTGGTGATAACAGCACACCCGTAACACCATCCATCACAATCTCAGGAATACCACCTACCCCCGTTGCCACGACGGGAACTGCGGAAGCCATCGCCTCTACATTGACCAAACCGAAGGCTTCCTCACCTCCAGAGGGTACAACCAATATATCAGCTAGATTATACCAGTCTGCCACTCTTGGATATGGCACATACGGAAGAAAGACAACACGATCCTTGTACGGCTCTGCTAACACTTTCAACTTCCGTACATAGTCACTCTCCCGATTCACTCCATAAAATGCACTCCCCACAATGACCAACATAGCATCCTTTTCTTTCTCTAGAACAGTAGGAAATACCTCTAATAGATGATGTACACCCTTGGATGGAAGCAGACGACCAATGAATAGGACAATCTTCCGGTTGTTCCAACCAAAGTCGGCAAGTCGCGCCTCACGTAGTAATTCTCCAGATAACGACCACCGTGGTACAAAGTCCTCTAAACTAACACCTAAAGGATTTACCGATATCGGCGTTGTTAAAGAAGGAAACCTTCGCATAATCTCATCTTTTAAATATTTACTATTTACGATCAGACCATCCACGCTTTCCAACATAGGAAGTGTCCGAGATCCCGGTTGGCTAGATGAGGAAATGAATGTAGTAGAATGCAACGTCAAGAACACACGAGCTAATGGAAGTCGTGCTTTTAATTGATAAGCAAGCTGCGGACGATTATGCACATCTACCGTATCTGGAAGCCATTTACGTAGATGACGCAAAATAGAATCAACATACCGACGACCTCCTGTTAATCGATAACAAGGTACGTTGCCAAGTAATCCATAGGCCGGAAGATGTCCATCTGCCAGACCATAAATCCTGATCTGTAATTGTTCAGCCGCTAGTGGAACTATCTTCTCTATTACCCGTTCGACTGAGCTGCTACGCCCTGATGGTATAACAAACGACCCTGGAGTAATTACCGCAACCTTTTGCCTTTCTCCCATAAGACACCCCTCCCTCAACAAACAATTACCTTACTACGCTATACGATCTCTTGAATCCGACATTCATAGTTATTCTCAAATATACGAAGTTAGCCCGGGAAATGTGACTGAATCAAAACCTCCAGTAATGCTGAGTACACTAATAAGGGTCAATATTCCAAAACAGGCTGCTGACGCATAGCAGTCGTCCACTCCATTTTTCGCGGACGAACATAAATTGAACCAAGACATAAGACGCCAAATCAGAAGGAGGGAGATCCATGGGGCAGGACCATGTCGGTATTCTGCTTAATACTAGCATGTACCGGGGGATACCCCAGCGGAGAACCGGCCAGGAGTCGATATCTAACTATGAGGAAGCAGCACAAACATACGGATTCATTCCTTGTTTTCTTCGCTTGGGGGATATAGACGTAAGAAAAGGCGTAAGCGTAGCTTATAAATTTAACGGCTATGATTACGTTAAGTCTGTAATCCCCACACCGGCTGTCATTCACAACCGAGCTCTGTACGCCGACCGTTCAGCACATCAGAAAATACGCAATATCATTTCTCAAGGGAAGATCATTTATAACGTCAACAATCGATACAGCAAAGATGTCGTACACCGCCTGTTGTGGAATGATCCTTATATCTGCCAGTATTTACCCAATTCCACCTCCGCTTCGTCATCTTCACTACGGTTGATGATGAGCCGCTATCCCGACCTCATCCTAAAGCCAATTCGCGGATCCGTTGGACACGGCATCCTAAGATTGAAGCGTGACAAAGATGGCTGGTTTCTTATTCATCCCTCACGTTCAGGCAAAAACGGATGGACTACTACCAGACTAAGACGCGAGGAACTCCCAGTCTGGACTCGGCGTTTACTCATACACGTTCCCTATCTTATCCAGGAGCGCATTCCGCTTGCGGAATATGAGTCTCGGCCCTTGGATATCCGCATAACTGTACAACGAGGAATTACCGGACAATGGACAGTCACAGGATTATTTGCCAAAGTCGCCCCAAAAGGGAGCTTCATTTCCAACATCGCCAAAGGGGGAAGAGCATTCCCTGTAGATTTGCTGTTAACCGAAGTCTTTGCGCCACATATTGTTCCAACCGTCATCACCCATGTCAAGACACTTGCCCTGGCTGTTGCCACCCATTTATCCTCTCAATTACCTCTTCTCGGTGACCTCGGCATGGATATTGGTCTCACAATGGACGGACGTCCTTACTTTATTGAATGCAACGGACGTGATCAACGTTACGGATTTCGTAAAGCTGAGCTGAACGAAACTTGGAAAGACACCTACCGCAGACCGATGGCCTTCGCTCGGTATTTACTTGATAACCCTACCGTATCAGCGTTATACGCTCGTAAAGCTAACCCAAATTAGAGCCAGAATCAAAGTATAGTGAGGACATTTTTAGGCTTAACACCAGTCATTGTATCTAGCCCTTGATCCTTTTTTAAATAGCAAAAAAAGTCCAAGTTCAGCTGTATGAACTTGGACTTTTTCTAACGATACCTTACATCAAATATCCCAAACAACGGATACTCTAATGCTGCTATATATGCGATTCCAACTGCTCCAGACAAAATGATAATGACCAACAAATCGTAACGCGAAAATGTTGATGGGTAATAGTATGTCCGTGGGCGCTTTCCATCAAATGCCTTCGTCTCCATCGCAACAGCCACACGATGTGCTCGGCGGATACTCTGGGACAGTAAAGGCACAGCATAAAGCTTAATCTGTGTGTACCAACTCCGAATACCTCGAGATGCCCTAACTCCGCGTATACGCAATGCGTTCCGGCGAATTTCGTATTCCTCCCACACCATTGGAAGTAGTCTTATGGAAGCCATGAAACTATAAGCATATTTAGGAGGGAGCTTCCCTTTTTGCATCAGAGCGTAGAATAGGGCAACCGAAGGGGTCGTCAACACAAATAACAAGCCTTCGGCGGCAAAGCTCACTGACTTGAATCCGATGTGAATCCCGCGATAAAAACTCTCCTCCGATATGCGAATGAGTCCCCATTCCCACCAAAGATGATCCCCTTTTCCAAAAAGAATCATCGTTGACGAGGAAGATATAAATACCAGCAAGAAAGGCAATATAATGAGCAGTACTTTCCATGGAGCGTGACCACTTAGTACAAATAATAATAGGATATAAATAATCGCTTGGTAGAACACAAAATCCAAACTATGACTAAACAATGTTATAAAAAAGGCCACTAATACTAGAGTGAGCTTCGCGACGGGATTGGCCCTATGCAGCCATGTCACTATTCTTGGTGTCAGAAACTTCCTCATGTACTAAAGCTCCCTTCAACACGTTCTATCAGATTCATGTTATCCCTGTTTCTTCCCCGCTTCGTCACTTGCTGCGATACTAAACGCCCCTCGCTTATTTCCCACCGATGCGTGGCGACAGTGTCAGCAATCATTTCCTCATGGGTCACCATCATAATGGCCATACCTTGGGAACGCATTTCCTCACAGAATTTAAGAATCGCAAATGTATTTACGGCATCTTGACCAAAGGTTGGTTCGTCCAGTAGCAGCAGAGGTTTCTTAAGAACAGCTGCACCTGCCACACTGAGTCTTCGCTTCTGACCAAGCGATAATTGATAAGGGTGACGATACTCTAACCCCTGTAAACCAAACTGCACTAAGATCTCGGCAACCTTTGTCGATACCTCTTCAGCAGTCAAGCCTTCTTCCCGCAAAGAAAAAATAATTTCTTCTGATACTTGGTCAGCAATAAATTGAAACTCAGGATTTTGAAATACGAACCCAATCTCATGCGCGGCCATTTCAAATTTACGTTTGCGATTCTTCAGCTTATCCATTCGTGTTTCTCGCAATATGTAGGTTCCTTCTGCAGCTAATAAACCCATGAGACTAAGAAGTAGCGAACTTTTGCCGGCCCCATTTGGTCCCGTTATCGCAATAAAATCACCAGGATACACTTCGGCATGGTCGACCTCAATAGCGGTTCCTCCGTATCTCATTCCACGAAAGGCACTTAATACAAGATGTGGTATAGAAGAAATCTCTTCCACTGAAGCCGGTTTTACTGATTCGGATAACGTCTGTCCATCCGGGGAGCTCAAGAAATCCTTCCACACACCAGGGTACCATATCCCGTATTCTTGCAACTCACGCCGGAAAATACGAAACACATCATGCGGATGGCCTTGCCCAACAATTTGACCATCCGGATTAAACAAAACTACTTTGTCCACAAACCCAATAATTTCTTCGATTCGGTGTTCCACTATGATCAAAGTTCGATTCTCTGCTATAGCTTGGACAGACTTCCAGATTTGCTTCCGACCTTCCGGATCAAGCAGGGCTGACGGTTCATCGAGGAACAAGACCTCCGGATTACTGAGTAACACAGAAGCCAATGCTAACCTCTGCTTCATACCCTGTGACAGTGAGTCAATTGGAACATGAAGTTCTCCAAGCTGAAGACCTACTTTTTCAAGCACCTCTTTCATACGCTGAGACATTTCTGATTGCGGCACTGCCAAGTTCTCGAGTACAAACGCTAATTCTTCGTCAACATATGGCATACAGAACTGAGTGTCCGGATCCTGGAACAATAAGCCCCAGGAAGGTGGAAGTATCTTCTCCGCACAACGCATAGGAACCTCAATCAAGTTAGGAATGATACCCGAAAGCACCTGCAGGAGCGTTGATTTCCCACTCCCACTAGGACCTAATAGCAACATCTTCTCTCCGCGGCGAACGGAAAAGGATAGATCCTTGAACACAAACGAAGTTTCACCCGGAAATTTGAGCCTCAGATCACGTACTTCCGCTACAGTATCCGTAATCATCTCTTCGCTGTTATCCTTAATGCTAAGACTCTCTTGATGGACATTCATCGGTCAATCGTTCAGCGCAGCGTAATCTTTGTCAGCTACAGGGCGAAGAAGATTCGTCACCCCAGTGGCTTCTACTGCTTTGGCCAGTGCAAAGGCTAGGTATCCAGCGATAACTGCTGAACTGAGCGCACGCATAGCATATTTTGCTATAAGCAACCAAGTTTCATAATCAGCTACATATCCATAATAAATATCCGGTATTAATGACCCCACCGCGGCACCAATACCTGCAAGGGCTGCAACAGCACCTGAAAATTTGCGATAGCGAAACGCTGCAAATACCAATTCAGCTCCAAGTCCTTGAAGCACACCATACATGACAAGTTGAATTCCCCACTCACTACCAAAAAGAATCGCTACATGGGCAGCCGCGATTTCGGCAATCAGCGCTACACCTGGTTTCCGAATAAGCAGAAATACAAGTGTTGGTGCCAAAAACCACATGCCATAGACGATTTCATCCGCCTGTGGAAATAACGGTGAGAATAAATTATAGACCGAACCCCAGAAGTGATACACCACACCAAGTACAATCGATATTAGAATCGTGACAAGTAGGTCGCTTAACTTTAATCCACGACCTTTTTTCTGAATAACTTGCTCTTGCATCTTCTCATCTCTCCTTCAAATATAGTTCGTATTAGAACACAACAAAAAACCGACTGGCTGGATGTGCACAGACGGTTACTAGGTCCAAAGGTATAGTTATCCCGGACTTTCGATTCTCTACGCTGGCATTATCCAGTTCAGATTGACGGTCCACAGCGGAATATACTGTAATCTCAGCCTGATTCACTCAAGCCCCCGTATCCCTATTCGATTGATATTACAATACAACAACATTTCCAGATTTAGCAAGTAAAAAAATAAGAAATGATTCTACTTATTGATTTCCACTCTATTCTATGTCAATATAAGCGGAAGTGGAAAATAGCAGTAATGCTCTTGTTCATTATGGTATTAGGAGGATACGATTTGACCGCAAATTGGATGAAATGGATGACTGAACTTTCCTCCCGGAAATGGATCTCACAACTGACTGGGGCTTTCTCACATTCCAAAGTGAGTAGATTAATAATCCCCGTCTTCGCTAAGTCCTACGGTATTCCGTTGCATGAGGCAGAGAAAGAAATTGGGGAGTATCGCACGCTGAACGAATTCTTCACTCGAAGGCTGAAGCCAGGAATGCGACCGGTCTTTTCAGAAGAAGCAAGCTTAGTCAGTCCGGTGGATGCTCTAATTACAGCCATGGGAGAAATTAAATCAGGCACTATTCTTAATGTGAAAGGCCAAGATTATTCCATAGATGAATTGCTCAATCATTCTCCCCGCGCGGAGATATATAAGCATGGATTCGTATTTGTGCTCTACCTCAGTCCAACTGACTATCATCGCATTCACGCCCCGGTATCGGGCGTCAAATCCGAGAGCGAGCATATCAAAGGAAAAGTATATCCCGTTAACGACTTTGGAATGAGAAACATGAGGTCTGTGCTGAGCCGCAACGAACGGTTAATCACTTATATTTCCCATGAGAATGGGGAAATAGCGTTAGTTAAAGTTGGGGCCATGAACGTCAGTAGTATTAAATATACAGATAAACAGAGTGCTCAATGGAATCAGGGTGATGACTTAGCCTATTTCGAATTTGGCTCAACCGTAGTGCTCTTGACGAATAGCAATTTATTCCAACCACTACCAAATCTAGAAGTCGGACATAAGATAAAGATGGGTGAGCAACTAGGGAGTTTTCATTCTGTCCCTGCTTCTACTAGAAATCATAAAGAATAATGAAATTTTACATTTAAGTACAGATACCCAAAAGACCGTTCCCCTATATGGAGAAACGGTCTTTTTTAGGATAATTTCAATTTACATTAATCGAACCTATATTAGAAGTCAGCGACAATAGTGGACCCCCACCATTAATTTCGTTTGTTCCTTTCGAGACTCCTTTTATGTGCCCAACATCGCTTTCAGCTGTCAGATTGCATTGAACAGAACTCGCTAGTGTAACGTCAATACTACCGACTGCGACTTTCACTTTAAGACTACTGCTGCTGTCCATTTGAGCGACACCTAATTGAACACTCCCCGTTTCGGATACCACGGAGGACTCACCGATAATCTGTGCCTCTTCAATCGTTGTTAGACCCACATCATTATGCAAGAGATATGTCCCCTTTAAATCATACACGTTAATATTTCCAACGTTATTTATAATATTAAATCTATCGACATTCGAGGGAACCTGTACAGTATAGTCAATTATAAACTTTGATAATCCGTATTTACCCTGGACCCAGTCCCATAAGTTAAGCTCAGGTTTACCCTTAGGATGCGTGTTAATCTTCAACTGATCTCCACTTACAGTGACAGAAACCTCAGCTTGATCGAATATTTTTTGAATCTTAGCCTTTTCACTTGCGTTATTTCCAGCCCATATCACAGCATCCACAATAATTTTGTCTCCAGCTGCCGCCTTCACCTCGATATTCCCAACTGCATGATCGATTTGAAGCTCGGATATTGCAAGGACCTCTTGCGTCACAGAAAGTTCTTTAGAAACCCCTTCTTTTCTCAGTTCCTTACCGAGTTCCAACGACGTGTTTTGTACTCCTTCTCCAAGAGCAGATGTCGCTTCGCCTACTACTTCTCCTACCTTTTCTCCAAACGATTGAAATACGCCTGCTATATTTTCTTCTGTAGATTTTGACACATCCTCGATAGCTTCCCCTACTGTATTGTTAGTCTTACCAGACTGTCCCTCACAACCAGCCAATAAAACTAGTAAAATAACTCCACAAATCCAAACTGATTTATGATATTTCCTCATATAGTTCTCCCCCTGTATATTTCTTTTGCCTACCGCAGCTTGGCGGCAATCACTACTTCCAGTATATAACACAATAGTTAATGCACCACAGGCCGAAGACTAAGACTCTAGCTAGACCTTAGACGGGGGAGAAATTCACGAAGAAGTTATTTTCTGTAAGCTCGCTACTCTAGATTATCTGATCTCGGAAGGGCTTTTACCTGTGTATTGCTTAAACTGACGACTAAAGAAAAAGATATCGCGATATCCCAAGGCATCTGCAACTTCAGTTACATTCATACCCGCATGTAGCAGTAAATGCTGCGCTCGATCTATTCTTGATTTAATTATGTAAGATTGCACCGACAGGCCAACAATTTCCTTGAATTTAATTGAAAAATAACGTGGTGATAATCCTGCTCGAGCTGCTAAATCCTCAACTTTATGGGGAAGTCCGGGATGCTGAACTACATAATTCGCCACCTCGTGAATAACTTCATTTAATTGGTTGCTGACTTTCTTCTCTACTGGAACCTGACGTTCCTCTCGCAGTAGATGAATTAGCAATTGCTTCAGAATCAGCCTTGCTTCTTCTTCTGCGGCATATGCATTTACGAGAAATAGACGGACATATCTTGCCAACATGTATTCAAAATCGAGCGTCTCCCCTAGAACACGATATGAGCCTGGTATTTCCGTAACAGGTTCACTGATATCAAAGTGGATATAGGTAAGAACTAGCGGTCGTTGTGGATTGTGTGTAGCGGTCGTATAATCCCCACGACGGAACAGGAAACAACTTCCTTTGCTAACCGGAAAAGATTGACCATTCAGAATAATCGTACCTTCCCCACTCCATACGTAGAACAAATCATAGTTTTGTAGCGGAATCTCCCGCTTACGCCATTTCCACCCCGGTTCACAGACAATTTTAGCAAAGGCTGGCTTCAATATAAATGAGGTTGGTGAAACGTGAAGCATGTTCTTACCTCCCAGAAAATAAATGAATGAATAATCTTAATAACAGATGTCTTTCTATCAATTTATATTATAACCGTAAACTCCAAACTCTTATAATATTTTTGTATTACTTCGTTCTTATTACCGTACGTTTTGATCGTGACGTTACCCATAGCGAGATGTTATAATGTTAGGCAGTTAAAACGGCATTGCCCATACCAAACCGATCGGAAGGATGAAATGTAATGAACCCACTTGCGGAGCAGTTGAATCAGAACTTGAAGTCTGGCAATAACCATGTATATGAAATGTTATCTACCCTCGGCAAAGAGATTTATTTCCCTAAAGAAGGCATTCTAAGCCAATCAGCAGAAGCCACTGCAAACGCTAAGAAATTTAATGCCACAATCGGGATTGCCACGGAAAATGGTGGCCCTATGCATCTGGCTACTATTCAAGAAACACTTTCTGCATATAAACCACAAGACTTGTATCCCTATGCCCCACCTGCGGGAAAGCCAGAACTTAGAACAGTATGGCGGGACAAAATGATTCAGGAAAATCCAGCACTTGCGGACAAATCCTTCGGTAACCCTGTCGTCACAAACGCGCTCACTCACGGTCTCAGTATTGTGGCTGACTTGTTTGTTGATGAAGGAGATGCTGTCATCTATCCTGATAAAAATTGGGAAAACTATGAACTGACATTCGGTATCCGTCGTCATGGGTCAATTATCAATTATCCACTATTTACTGAAGATATGACATTTAATAGTGCAGGGCTTGAAGAAGCTCTACTAGCGCAAAAAGATAAAGGCAAAGCCGTTGTCATCCTGAACTTCCCTAATAACCCAACTGGATATACACCGGGTGTGAAGGAGGGAGAAGAGATCGTAGCTGCCTTGGTTAAAGCTGCAGAAGCTGGCATTAATGTCGTGGTTGTCACGGATGATGCCTATTTCGGATTGTTCTTTGAGGATTCGTTGACCGAGTCATTATTCGGCAAATTAGCTGGTCTTCATCCTCGCATCCTTCCAGTGAAAGTAGATGGCGCAACCAAGGAAGAATTCGTATGGGGCTTCCGTGTAGGTTTCATCACATTCGCTGCTGAGCAAGCAGAAGTCCTTACTGCACTTGAGCAAAAAACGCTTGGGATTATCCGGGCTACTATCTCCAGTTGTTCTCATCCGTCGCAGTCGTTCGTACTAAGAGCGCTGAAATCGCCCGAGTTTGAGTCACAGAAAGCAGAGAAGTTCGTCATCATGAAGGGTCGGGCCAATAAGGTCAAATCACTGCTTGATAGCGGAAAATACGGCGATGTCTGGGAATACTATCCCTTCAACTCAGGATACTTCATGTGTCTTAAGTTAAAAACGGTTAACGCTGATGCATTGCGCCAACATTTGATTTATGAATATGGCGTTGGTACAATCGCACTTGGTGATCAAGATCTACGGATCGCTTTCTCTTGTATCGCTGAGGAGAACTTGGAGGAACTATTTGACCTTGTTTACAAAGGTGTACTAGACCTTCAAAAAATTTAAATAACCAATTTATGAACCGGACAATGGCCCAAGCATGACACTTTGCCCTATCATACACTACGGTGTAAGAACATATCTTTTCAACTTGGAAAGGGGAATGTATATGAGTGGGATCGTAGAAGATGTTCGAGGCGGTTGTGGCTGTGGCGGCTTTACTAGCACAGGTGTAATCTTGGTTCTTTTTATTCTCTTAGTAATCGTAAGTCGTGCGTTCATCTAAGTAACTAATACAAATCAAAGAACGGATCTTTCCCTATAACCAGGGAAAAGATCCGTTCTTTATTTTCTTGGATTCAGTCTTCCTCTTCCTTACTCCATTTACGAGACCAGGTTGCTCGTAGAGCTAAGACTAGCAAGATACCGGCGACAAGTGTTCCAAGCGTAAGCAGAAGACTCCCACCCGGAACAACGACCATTGGTACCCACATCAGAACACTAATTCCAAGGAGCAGACGTGACGTCAACCGAAGTACAGTGTTCATTCGAACACCTTCGGGGATTGGATAATACAAAGCGGCAGGGGAATCGTGATGAACATGGCGTAGCGTTGTTAGCTGCGTTCCTATCAGAAAAATAAAAAACAAATATAACGCAGTCCCAATCCAAGAGTCCCCATTCCATCCGGTGACGATCATTCCAAGCAAGGTAAGTCTAGTTACAATGCCGAGTAGTTCACTGCGCATAAGCGTCTTAGTAAGAAGGAAACGATAGGAAGTCTTCCTCTCCCATGGAACCCCATTTCCCAGCTTAGATAACCAGCGACGTCTGATCACTTTCTGACCCTCCGCAGATACATCGACGAACCAACCTAGTAATAGCATAACCCTTGCACTTCCCGCCTTCTCGGTAGCAATCAAGTTCTCCCATGGAACAGCATGCTTCATTGGAAAACGAAGCGCCAGGATGTAATTCACGCTAACCAGCACCATAAAGAGGGCACTCTTCCACGCCGGTTGCCACAACCAGGCTGCCAGTATCAGAAGAATGAAACACCAACGTAGCAAGCGGTAGCCGCCTCTAGCCCTTGGTGTTGTAATCCTCAGTTCCTGCCATGCACCATAACCACTTAAAAGTTTCAGCCACAGCAAAACGATAAGCATGAGCCAAAGAGGTTGTGTATAAATTCCGCCACGAATATAGAGCGGCCAGAGTGTCAATAGAAGAATATAGAGCCCAAACAACTTATAGATAATTCCGCTGCGGTAAGCGGGAGACAAATACTCTTTCATTCTTGTTTCCTGAGGGAGCAGGAAAATTAGATCCGCCTGCTGCACATAGGTCCGAAATCCGGAATACACCGTAAGCGGTCCGAGCAGAATTAACATAATCCAACGGACAGGTAGTCCGGGCGGCAAGTCCAGTAGAAATGATGTATACCAAGCAGAGAAGGCAATAAACAACAGAAGGAGTAGAACAGCAACCCCACTTTGCATTACATAAGGAAAATAGGGGAGCACCTTACTCCAAAACGACGCTTTGCGCCGACTACGCAGCGCTTTGAGCTCCATAAACTAAACCTCGTCCTTAACCAAGGCATAGAAAATATTTTCCAGTGATGCCCCCGGTGTCTTCGCTTGCTCTGCAATCTCCTTCAGCGTCCCTTGGGCGATAACAGCTCCTCGGTGAAGCACGATAAAGCGATCACAATAATTTTCAATTGTCGACAAGATGTGTGAACTGAGTAAGATTGAAGACCCGCTTTCCTTCATTTCCAGCATGAAATCGAGCAAAGAGCGGATACCCAGTGGATCCAGTCCAAGAAATGGTTCATCGATAATATATAATGGTGGACGTGCAACGAATGCACACATGATCATTACCTTCTGCTTCATCCCTTTGGACAAGTGAATCGACAGGCTATCTGCCTTCTCCTCCATATGAAACAGCTTCAACAACCTCTCCGATCGCTCTTTATAAGCTTCCGGTTCCACACCATAAGCACGAGCTGCAAACTCCAAGTGCTCCCTTACCGTTAATTCCTCATAGAGCAGAGGAGACTCAGGGACAAAAGCAAGTGAAGCTTGATAGGCCTCTGGCTCCTCATCCCTTGTTCTCCCATTGACTAGAATGCCGCCATGATGAGGCGCCATCAGACCGAGAATATGCTTCATCGTCGTGCTTTTCCCCGCGCCATTCAGCCCAATGAGGCCAACCATTTCCCCTGGCTTCACTTCAAAGCTAATGTCGTGTAGTACTGGACGGCCCAGACTGTATCCGCCGCTGAGCTCTTCAATTTGCAAAATAGGCGTTTCACTCAACGCTTACTCCCCCTTAACTTATCTTCTAATCACGAGGCGGTTTATTCTTGAGCCACTTCGGAGCCCCTTTGTTCTTACGATCTAGGTCGCGGTCTCTCTTGCGTGCACCATTTGGAGTCCCACTCCGCTTATCAGCAGTCGTAGAAGCTTTCGGTTTCGCTGGTCGACTTGAAGGACGAGTCGCTGATGTGCGAGCTACATCCGACTTTCCCACAGGACTCTTCTCATCTCTACCACTAGGTCTTGTCTTATCCCCTGAACTGCCGGAACTCTTATCACGTCCAACCATGCCACTTTGTGGTTCCATAACTTTTCCGGCATACATGGTTAAAGACGTAATCTCTATACCCAATTCCTTAGAAAATTTACGCATAATAAACTCTTCTTTGGGTGTGACAATGGATACAGCTAGTCCTTTATTGCCCATTCGTCCCGTACGACCAGCTCGGTGTACATAATGTTCGGAATCAATAGGGGGATCCAAGTTAACAATTAAGGCCAAATCCTCGATATCTAACCCGCGAGCAGCCACGTCACTTGCAACAAGCAGTTTATGCTTTCCATCACGGAAGCGTTGAAGTGTCAGGCTTCTTGCTGTTTTATCCGCATCGCCATACAGTGCACCGGCACTCAATCCGACGTGATTCATTTTGGCTTCCACTTCTGTAATATTATCCGTATTGTTAATAAACACTATCGTCCTTGCGGGATTATAGTGACGTACAATCCGCCGCAATGTATCGATTTTGTCCCGCTCATCACAGATGAAATATACATGTTCCAGACTTTTCGAAGTCCGCTGCTCAGGCTCTATACCAACCACGACTTGATCTTTCATCTCACGTGCTGCCATCGCCCGAATCTGTGGATTGATCGTCGCTGAAAGAAACATAAGCTGCCGTTCCCGAAGGGTCCCGCGTAGAATATGCTCCAATTCCGTCGTTCCGCCGAGTTGGAACATTTGATCTACCTCGTCCACAACGACCGTCCGCACTGTATGAAGCTTCAACTTACGCAAGGCCACGATTTCACGGATTCTACCCGGCGTTCCCACTACCAATTGAGGATGTAGTCTCAATCGCTCTATCTGCCGTTTGATCGCTGCCCCACCAATAAGGGCTTGGACTTGAACACCCAGTGCTTCTCCATACTTCTCTGCTTCTCTAAGTATCTGTATAGCTAGTTCCTGGGTAGGTGCAAGAATCAATCCTTGCAACGTCTTCTCCTCAGGATTTATTCTCTGCAACAATGGTAGAAGATAAGCCAGCGTCTTCCCAGTTCCCGTCTGCGACTGGGCAAGCACATCACGACCTTCCAAAGCAGCAGGAATCGTCTCCGCCTGTACCGGTGACGGTTCAATAATACCGTACTCTGCCAGTTTAGCCGCAAGCGGCTCGCTGATCCCGAGTCCAGCAAAAGTAATCATTGTCATTTATATTCATCCTTTATTCAATAGTAGTCTCGTAAGCGTAGTTGTAATAAGGACACGAGCTGTCTCTGCTTCCTCGCCCACTTCTAGAAGTGCGGTAATCAAGAGGCGAAGAAACCGTTTGAATCTGGAGAAGCGTCAGCGTTCGTCTTTGCAGTCGGATTATTACCATTTCCGGTTAATTAAATCAAATAATCCAACTGCAACAACGATCGAAGGATCAAATGGTATTCATAGCTGTAATTTTCTCACCGCACTTCTAGAAATCATTATTTTCATTATATGTCATAAACCCAAGCTACACCAAATGATAATCAAAAGCAGCAAGAGAACGAGCAAATGGACCAGGCAAGGATATTCCCTTTGCCCAGTCCAATTATCAAAAAATCATTCTGTAATTATATTTACTTTGCTACCTCTTGACCCGCAATCCGACCAAAAGTGATAACATCAGAAATGGCATTTCCGCCCAGACGGTTAGCACCGTGAACAACTCCCGTCACTTCTCCCGCAGCGTATAATCCAGGAATAATCTCGCCTTCCGTCGTCAGAACATGTGCCTTTGTATCAATAACCAATCCACCCATTGTATGATGGACCGATGGAACCGCTTTTTGAATATAATATGGACCTTTTTCCAGCGACACTAACCCGCCGCGATGGTTGTAATCAAGATCCTTACCTGTCTTCGCATACTCATTAACTTTACTAATAGTCTCTTTCAATGTCTTTGCATCAACTTTGAAAAAATTAGCTGCATCTTCAATAGTGTCAGCCTTATAGAGTAGCCCTTCCTTAATTAATTGTTCATATTCATCTTTATGGACTTCGATCGTCTTACCGATATCGGCGATTTCCTGATTCCAGAATTGGTATGCGTAGCGGCCTTCTTGTGCCAGAATAGCCTTAGATATTACATCCCGTCGTTCCAATTCCTCCACAAACCGTGTTCCCCCTTGGTTAATCAATATCGCACCATCGAACCGAGAATCGGCCACAAGTGAGATCACACCAGTAATCGGGTTACAAATCGGATAAGTTTGTATATTCTCCATGTTCGTAATATCTGCGTTAATTTCTTGTGCCATGATAATTCCATCACCGGTCGTTCCTGGCGTGTCCGTAGACATATAGCTCTCATCCAACTCAGGATTATATTTCTTACGCATCTCTATATTAGAGCCAAATCCGCCGGTCGCCATTATAACGCCTTTGTTAGCGCGGAAGGTCACTTTTTGACCATTCGTACTAGCTTCAACTCCGACTACTCTACCGCTCTCATCTGTCAGCAGTTGCTCAGCCTTCATGTTCGTCTTTATAGTAATTCCAAGTTCTCCAGCCTTGGTCTTAAGCTTAGTAATCAATTCCGCTCCTGTATGACCGACAGGAATAAGTGCACGTTTACGAGAATGCCCCCCGAACTGGAAGAGGTGATCTGGTAAGAACTCAACTTTTACCACGTCACGTAACCATTCGGCTGAACCCAGTGATTTCTCGGATAGAATCTTTACGATTTCAGGTTGGCCCAGATTATCGCCACCCTTCATCGTATCCTCATAAAATAATTCTGCGCTATCATCGGTTATACCAAGTGCATGCTGAACCCAGTTATCAGGAGCATTCATCTCCCCACCGGAGATTAGCGTGTTGCCACCAACTGTCGGCATCTTCTCCAATATAACTACACTTTTCCCTGCCTCTCCTGCTTCGAGTGCGGCACTAAATCCGGCACCACCCGCACCGATAACGACGACGTCGTATGTTTGCTCCGACTCTTCAGTCTGTTTAGTGTCTGCTACTGCGCTGCCTGCTACCAGTGCAATTCCCGATTTAACGATCGCATCCTGAATCGCATCTAGATATCCTTTACTTGTCACACTAGATCCGCTAATAACATCTACTTCTACGCTATTAGCCTGCATTACGGTTTCCTTCAACTCAGTATATACAGGCTCCGCGAGAACTTCATTTTCCTTCTGTTCCAGAACCTTCACTTCGATAATTTTCCCATCCATAAAGCTTACCTCAACTTTTATGTCTCCGTGTTTCCCACTACCTACCCCAATCGCAGTCGTCGTTCCATCAGCTGCTTCCTTTGAGTTTTTCTTAGAGCCGCAAGCGGTCATCGTGAATATAAGCGCCAGTACCATAATAATTGATAATATTCTTCCCGTGTGTCTTCTCATAGTTCCTCCCCTGATACTTATGCTAGAATTTTTATATTGTGAAAAAATGTACAATGTTTATTGTAGGGGATAAACCACCAAAAGTATTTGCACATTTCAGTTTTTCTTTATACATTTTGGACAAGTGATTCTTTTCATTTGAAGCTGGCGTACAACATGATGTAATAAAGACATGAACTCTATACAACGAAAAATTACGTATTACGCCGGGGGATGCTTTCTCTTACTGTTTCTGGCGCTGTCGGGCGCCATTTACTTAGAGATGGAACGAACAGTCGTCCCACTCAACGAATCTCTGACTCAGCAAATCGTGAATGCCCGGAGTGAACAAATATCCTATTGGTTTCAGCAGCGGATCGGAGAAGTTGAAATGCTTGCCACACTTGCGGCAGATCACCACTGGACTCGGGATGAGCTGTTACTCGAAAGTCGCAAGCTAGAGCAAAGGCGCCGTAATGATTACGAATCCATTCGGATCGTTGATTTAAAAGGAAACTCTTGGACATCTGATAGCGAGTCGTTCTCTATACTAACGCGAGACTATTATAAAGATCTTATTTCGTCGAATCCTCCCTACGTTGTTAGCAATGTTATTGTTTCCAAAGCTAACGAAGCAGAGATAGTCGTCATCCTATACCGCATTGAACCGCTTGTGAATGAAGATGTAGCATACATTGCAGCCGCTGTTCCCATCGGTAAAATGAAAGAGATCGCCCAAGACATTTTGGTTTATGACGGCAGGGGATGGCTTATAGTAAATTCAGAATCCCCAAATCTAGAAGGCAACAAAGCTTCCCTTTCGACCTTTACAGCTTCGATAGCTGGTGTTCCTGGTTGGAAGCTCATCTTTCAAGTGCCGAGATCCCAACTTTCCCAAGGTATGATAAGGACCCAATGGTCGGCTCTTATAGTGGGAAGCGTAGTAGGTATCTTCTTTTTGATCCTCGTCATATTGCTGGGATCCTCCATAGCACGACCAATACAAACGCTACGTCAATTGATGAGACAAGTAGAAAACGGCGACTGGAACGTGCGTTCCAATGATCAGCGACGCGATGAAATTGGAGAGTTAGGGCGTAGCTTCAACCAAATGCTCAAGAACCTATACCAATCCCAGCAAGAGAAGAAGGAAATGGAACTACAAATGATTCACGAACAGATTAAACCCCATTTTCTGTACAATACACTGGATACGATTCAATGGATGGCTGCAAGTCATGAGGCGGACGATGTGGTTGAAATCGTAGAATCCCTTAGTACTTATTTCCGGCTCGGGCTGGGCAGTGGCAATCAATTTGCAACATTGGGGCAAGAATTTCAACATGTCGAGAGCTATTTGAATATTCAATGTGTTCGATATGAAGATATTCTAGAGTATGAACTGCGTTATGACGAGCATTTGGAACAACATCAAATCATTAATTTCATCCTTCAACCAATCGTTGAAAATGCAATTTATCACGGAATCAAGCCTCTGGCGGACCGGAAAAGTAAAATATCAATTAGTGCTTATGAACGAGGAGATCAACTAATAGTCAGCGTCGAGAATAACGGAGTCGACATCCCTGAATCAAGACTTGCGTCACTTCAGGAGACAGTGCGAAACGGAAAAAGAGATAGAGACGGAGAGATCGGTTTTGGTCTGTATAGTGTCAGCCACCGTATCAAACTTGCTTATGGTGAACTCTATGGTTTGCAGATAAGTAGTGGACAAGGGATAACCCGTATGACGTTAAATATGCCGCTTGGAGGTGACGAATCATGTGGCAAGTCCTAATCATGGATGACGAGAAGATTATCCGTAAAGGTTTACTGAAATATATCCAAGAGAGTCGGCTACCTTTTGAAGTATCAGGAGAAGCAAGGAACGCTGCTGAAGCACTCTCTCTAATTGAGCAATCCAAACCAGACGTATTACTGGCGGATATTAACATGCCCGGTTTAAATGGCCTTGATCTGATACAACTTGTGATGAGTCGATATCCAGAAATGGTCGTGGTGATCATTAGTGGGTACGAGCATTTTAATTATGCTCGAAGAGCCCTGCAATTGCATGCTTTTGATTACTTACTGAAACCTGTCCCTAAAAGCGATCTAAACCGAATGCTGGCTATGCTAAACGATCATTTGTGCAATCTTCATCCGGACGTGGTCCTAAAGCTTGAGAAGGATATGACGCAGGAATATATCCCACAAGCATCTGATCTCTCACCAATTATGGAGAAGATAACAGAATACATTAACCATCATTACAATGATCCTGAACTGGCTGTACCCAATGTAGCAGAGTTATTTCACATTAATTCTAATTATTTGAGCAAACGAATGAAGCAAGAGGTTGGAGCATCTTTTCTGGAGTACTTAACTGAGCTCCGTATCTCAAAGGCAAAGGAAGTATTGGATAATTCCATGCAGAACATCAAAATTGGTGATCTGGCAATTAAAGTAGGTTATACAAATCAATATTATTTCAGTCGCCTGTTCAAAAGCCGAGTAGGGATGTGCCCGGTAGATTATAAAAATCTACGCCAGAACTAATGTTTAGAGGTAGTTAATATCACATTTTTACTGAGCAAAACAAGAAATAACCCGCCTCTGAGGGTGGGTTATTTCTTGTTCAACATGCGGTAACTCAAACGATCAGCTAGACGTGGAAACAACTGATATAACTTTGCACCTACCCCAGCAACCCAAGGTAGATTAATTTCCGTCGTTCCTTTATCAAGTGCTGATACCATGGCTTTTGCCACTCGTTCAGGCTTCAACATGAACCATTTTACGTTTTTGACATATTCTCCACTTGGGTCTGCCAATGTAAAGAACGGCGTATCAATCGGCCCAGGATTAATTGTCGAGACCGTAATTCCATCAGCACGAACTTCTTGGCGAAGCGCACTGCTGAAACCAAGTACTGCATGTTTCGTCGCCGTATACGCGGTTGATTTGGAGGTTCCAATCTTACCCGCAATGGATGCGACATTAACAATTCGCCCCGTACGCGCCTTCTTCATATAAGGAAGCACAGCTTTTGTACATCGAACTATGCCCATATAATTAACATTCATCATGTCATTAAATTCTTGAATTGGCATATCATCACAATATTCGAACTTCCCATACCCAGCGTTGTTCAATAGACCATCTATCCGACCAAACTCAGTAAAGATTTGTTTGAATCCATTCTTTACAGAGTCATCATTACCTACATCCATTTCAATAACCTTATAGGAGCCATACATTCCCGCGCTGACATTTTCCAGTTTATCAACCGACCTAGCAGCCAGCACAACAATTGCCCCACGTTCCGATAACATTTGAGCGCTCAGAGCACCAATCCCACTAGAAGCACCCGTGACAACAATAATTTTTCCGTTCAATGACATATGTAGGTCCCCTCCCAATCATTTCATTCTAGGAGATCATGACCTGGATGTCTAGTTCGCCGATCCCATCCATCGTCAAAGGAATACAGAGTGCTTTACGAGGTAACATGTCTTTATTGGCTAGCTCCAATTCAATAATTTGCGGCGGAGTAATATCCACTACATAACCTTGACTTGACAGGATAGTACTCGCATTACCGCTAATCATATTGCTTAGCTCCGAAATGGCGCTTTTCCCCATCTCGTCCATTTCTGTCAGCACAAATCCACCCATCATAGCAGATACGATCTTTAACGCAACCTTCACTTGTAGCCCAAACACTACCATACCAGTAAAATGACCTGACATACCGACCTGTACCCAAACTTGATCGCAGCTAGGTATGATATTCTTTACTCCAAGACTTCCTACAGAAGGAGAGATTTGAATGACCTGTTCAATAACAGAACGCGCGGATTCAAGAAAAGGATTAATTACTTCTGCTTTCACAATTTGTGCTCCTTTATACTAGGAAGTAAAAAAATGTAATACAAAAGTCCCGTGTTTTAGTTAAAACAAATTATACTTTATTCCTATTAATAAGTCATTAGAAATGTAGGTATAGTACTTTATATAGAGATGTCAAACTAAACGACTACGACTAACAACTTCAATATCATTGCGTTTAACAAGTCGAATCACCTATAATTAATGAAATAAATATGTTGAGAAAAGAATAGTTGAGAAGATCACAGTTGAAAGGAGGGATTCAGGTGAATATCAGTCAACTGGAAACGCTAATCACCATTTCTAAGACCAAAAGCTTTCGTAAAGCTGGAGAATTACTGAATCTAACTCAACCTGCTGTTTCTGCGCAGATCAAGAGCTTAGAGGATGAATTCAAAACAGTGCTAATCGACCGTAATCAACCGGTAACACTAACAGACCGTGGGCAGGTTTTTCTTGAACGGGCCGAACGAATCCTAGATATAACTGAAGAGCTCAAGCAGAAACTGTCCGATATGGAGCACACTCCACAAGGGCACATAGTACTAGGTACAACAACATCTATTGCCATTCAGATTTTGCCACGGATTCTTTCCTATTTCCAAGACCAGTTCCCATTGATCAAAACAACCATCCAATCCATGCCCTCTTCACTAATTTATCAGAATGTGGAACAAGGTCTCGTCGATATCGGTATTGGCTATTTAATTGAGAACAATCCAAATGTTTTATCTTCTGTGTTGTATTACGACATCTTTGAACTTGTAGTATCGCCTCAGCATCCACTAGCTGACAAAAGGACACCCAGCTTGGATTCATTGCGAGACGTTCCGCTTATCATGCTCTCCCCCGACACAGTCGGTCGTAGGTTCGTCGATGAGGTGTTCAAAAAACATCAAATGGAGCCCAACATTGTCATGGAATTATCCAGCAGTGAAGAAGTGAAACGGATGGTCGAGATTAATTTGGGAGCTGCTATTATTTCCAGACAGTCCATTCTACGTGAACTTCGTCAGGGTTCATTAAAAGTTGTTCCTATTCCCGAACTGGAGGTCACCCATCCTGTGGGCGTGATCTACAAATCGAGCAGATACATTAACTCGGCCATGCAGCAGTTTCTTGGTGACTTAAAGGGAATGCCCGAAACTAATTTTATAGGCTCAGAGTAAGCTAACCAGAAGGGAGTATCCTCATGAAATTTGATCTTCACACTCATCATTTTCGCTGTGGACATGCAGACGGAAATATCCGTGATTACATTGAAGCCGGAATCGCTGCGGGGTTGTCTGTCATCGGTATCAGCGATCATACTCCTTACTTTGGGAGTCAGGAAGAACAACCTTTTCCCCTGATTGCTATGGCAAAGAAAGAATTTTCAAATTACGTTGAGGAAGTTCTGCATCTGAAACAAGAATATGAAGGAACTATCGACGTATTACTCGGTATCGAGAGTGATTTTTTCCCCGAACATGCGAAAGTTTATGCTAACGTCTTGGCCCAGTATCCGTTCGACTATGTAATCGGTTCTGTGCACAGCGTAGGAAATGTTAGTATCTTTAACAAAAATCGCTGGAAAAGACTTAGTGAAGAAGAACATATCGCAGTTAAGGAAGCTTACTATGCCTTGATCCGTGATTCAGCTCGTAGTGGTATGTTTCAAGTTCTAGGTCATATTGATGCGATGAAGGGGAACTACCCACCTTTCTCAGATATTCCAGCCGCTACTGCCATTGACGAAACACTACAGGTCATCGCCGAGTGTGATGTTGCAATTGAAATTAATACTTCCGGCAAGACAAAGCTCAGCGGTGGATGGTATCCTAACGATGCGATCTTGGAACGTGCGCTGCATTATGGTGTAAATGTGACCTTTGGTTCGGACGCACATATTCCGGGGCGTGTAGCTGAGGATTTAGATGATGTAGCAAGCAGATTGCGAGAAATCGGGTTCACCGAATGGGTATATTACAAGAACAAAGCAAAGGTAGTCGTTCCGCTATAAAAGGTATTAAATGATGTGGGGCACATGCCTCACTTTTTTTCTGCAAAAAAAAAGGGAACCCGCGCGTTCCTACGCCGGGTTCCTAACAATATATTCAAAAGGGGGTCATAAGGTAAGTTTACCCCCTTACTGTTAGGGTTGGATCACAGCTATATTTCATTTGTGTAACAAATGAATTTCCTATTGTTACTTGTCCTCATTTGAACTTATCGAATAGAGTTTTAGAAGATTATGTTCAGTAAGCCCTTCGAGGCAAGACATTCCACATTTCTGCAATACGCGTTCTGAAGCCGGATTATCTTGTCCACATCTAGCTTCGATTACAGTTAGTCCCATTGTATCGAAACCAAATGAGAGTAGAGACTTTACTGCCTCTGTAGCTAACCCCTGATTCCAACTATGAGGAGCGAATAAATATCCTAGCCTTGCCTTACCCGTAGTTTGGTCCCAATACTGTAGAGAACATAGGCCTACTAACCGACTACTGCGCCCTTGATCCTGCTTCAAATCAACTGCAAAGTGGAGGTCACGGAGAATCCAATAGGATTCTTCGAAATAACGGAACATTCGTGCTGGAAAGCGCAAGGCCCCTGGCTGAAAAGATGTATGACGCTGAACCTGCGGATCAGTAATATAACGAAACATCTCTGTTGTATCATTTGGCACTATCTTTCGCATAATTAAACGATGGCTTTCCAGAATAGGAAACTGGCTCAATAGCTGCTGCCTGATGTTAGTCATTCCCTTACCTCGGTTCCCTTCGAGTTCTTCATCGCACCAAATAGATTTAGCATTACATAGCTAAACAAAGTAATTATAAATATCCATTTACAAAAAGCCAGCGTATGTCTCAGATGCTCCATATCAGAAAAATATATAACCATTTCTTCTAGAACATGAAACGGTCTCTTGATAATATCCCAGCTATTCCAACGGTTAAAGCGACCAAGATATACTCCGAAGCTACTCAAACCCAGAATGGCAATGGCAAAGATCCAACCAACCACGCTTCCATAACTCTTGCGAACTAAACGGTGAACCGAAGCCAATGATGCATTACCCAACGCTAGACCAAGCAACGCAACAAAGAATAATGTAAACAGATGATCCCAGAATGAAATCTCCTGCCAGAATCGATAACCACTTACCGGATACCTTGCAAACGGATGTAGCATATCTGTGATCATATAAGCCGCATTTGGATAAAAGAATAACCATAATAAGCCAACCACTAGAAATAACAGTCTTCGCGAGAGTTTATTCTTTAACAAGCTAACCAAATCAAGTATAATGACAAGTCCTACCGGAATCCAAGCCAGAAACGTATTCCAGATCAGAAATAGATAAGGGGATCTCCCCCCACTAGGAAGCTGAATCTCTACTACAAATTTCATGCCTATCACCGTGGCTATAAATAAGACAATATACAAATATAATTTAACGGGATATCCGAGTTCCTTCAGTTTATTCAATCGTACATCCTCCCCCACATCAAGATCTTATCAAAGTTGTATACAAACCAATTTGCTTATATACGTTTGGATGAAGGGGATAGTTACTATCCTTGTTTAGAACATCATCACTAATGAACTCATTAAGAGCTTTCAATACCAGACAATTTGAGTATAAAATAGTATCCATAGTCCCCCCTCTTTTTATTTCACAATATAGATCGGAGCTCTGAAAATGACACCTTTTACCGCAAAAGTCATTGAGGTTATTTCTGCTATACCTAAAGGAAAAGTCATGACATATGGTGGCGTAGCTGCTGCCGCAGGAAGTCCCCGTGCCGCTAGGCAAGTGGTACGGATTCTGCACTCCATGAGCAGTAAATACGCTCTTCCATGGCATAGAGTTCTAAATAAAGCTGGTGAAATTGCGATTCAAGACGATGAGTCCGCCTTCATGCAAAGAATGTTCTTAGAGTCAGAAGGTGTTGAAGTACTTGATGGCAGACGAGTCATACTTGAGAAATTTCAATTTCACCCGGAACCTTACTTTCAGGAAGAGTAGAATATAGCTTTTACTTCACTTTGTACCTTTTCAAAAGACTGCTAATATCAGCGTTTACTTCTTTGACATTTGGTCCCTTTGCCGGATCATCATTTAAATTATATTTTTGTTTTAGTTCCAAAATCCCGTATACTCGTTCATCTAACATCTCTTCCGTAATATTTCCCTTGTCCACGGCCTCAGTCAAAGCTTCAATAACCGCCTTTTCCTTCTTGTAGTCGTGACCAATCAGAACAATGTTACCACCAGCCTGTATAAATTGAACCGCCGCATCTCCGATCTCATAATGCTCTGCAATGGCTCCCATTGTCATATCATCGGTAATGATCACGCCTTGATAACCAAGTTCTTCTCTAAGCAAATCGTTGATGATGATCTTAGAGAAAGAAGCTGGATGGTCGGGGTCCAATTTAGGCATCAGTAAGTGAGCTATCATAACTACATCTGCCCCTTCGGAGATGGCATTCTCAAACGGGATCAATTCTAAACTCCGCAATCGTGTTAAATCATGGTCTACAACAGGCAACCCAAGATGAGAATCCACCGAAGTATCTCCGTGCCCAGGGAAATGCTTAACGACTGGAATAACACCCTGCTTCTCAATTCCTTTCATAGCGGCTATGCCTAATTTGCTTACGATCTCAGCCGTATTCCCATACGACCGATCACCGATCACCGGGTTATCTGGATTACTATTCACGTCAAGTACAGGGGCAAAATCCATATTCAGGCCAAAGCCCGACAGTTGAGTTCCAATTGCCTCACCCATCCCACTCGCCAGCTCTGTACTTCCAGTTTCACCAATTCTCCCGGCCGTTGGCACCTTCGTAAATTCTTCTGGCATTCTGGTGACCCGCCCGCCTTCTTCATCCACACTCATAAATAAAGGAACCGAATTAGTGGCATTAGCCGCCTTTAACTCATTGAACAACGTGAGCGCCGAGGCACTGTCTTTAATATTATCCTTGTAAAAGATAAAGCCCCCAACCCGATAAGTCTTGATCAAATCTAAAGCAGATGAATCCGGCTCCGTTCCTTCCATACCAACTAAGACCAGTTGCCCCACTTTCTCAGTAGTGCTAAGACCTTCTAACTGATCCCTGATGGGATCAACTGATTCCGTGGGAGTGGGCGTTGGTTCGCTCACCTCCCCACCTTGCGAGTCTTGATTACTCGAGGGGGTAGCTTCCGGAACACTAGCCTGATTGTTCTGCGAGGAACACCCGACCACCAGTCCAATACTAAGTATAATTACGCAGCACATCCGTAATGTATATTTCATGCATTTGCCTCCAAATCACTCATATTATTCTATGAAGTATTCACCAAATCAAATGCGCTCATGCTATTGTTAATCACACGAATACAACCAAATCTTCCCTCGCTTATAGGCGCGGTTTTTTCCACTCCTTGATAAATGACCAAACTCCCCTGGAGAATACCACTAAAGGAGCCAACAGCAAAGATCCTAAGAACCACATGGGAACTTCGGCGGATTGACTCTTGAAATAAATTGCAAAACCAATGGCATAAATCAGAAATAATACGGATCCAACTAAATAAATTTTCATCCCTTTTTCTAACTTCATAATCTAATCACTCATTTCTATCTATTTATTCTGCACCAATATATATCTTAACAAATATGAATGCGAATCATTACTTTGATTTCTTAATACTTCCTCTACCGTTCCTGTTTCTACTATTCGATAACCGCTGAAATGCTCCCTTAAATCTTCCTCGGAGAAAAAATGAGCATATTTCCCCTCTTTATATTCATAGGTTCCTGATTCTAACCGCCTACCTATCCCGTTATTAGGATCTCCATCAGAAAAGCTTGTAAAGTACATCACGCCTCCCTTTCGCAAATGCTCGTCACAGCACTGTATTAATCGATGGCGATCAGACATCAGAAATAAATGCAGCAGATCATAACAATAAATACCGTCATAGGTTTTGTCTATCTTTATGTCCAAGGCTGATCCTTCAATATAATGACAATCCGGGTCCCACTCTCTAGCCATCGCAATAGCATCTGGCGACAGTTCTACTGCCTCAACTTGAAAGTGAGGAGAGAACGCTTTGGAGTTCCGCCCATAACCTCCCCCTGGGATGAGCACGCTTTGAACACCATGCTTTTTGAATTTATCAATTGCATGATATGCAGTTGGACTTGGCTCTTTACCCCAGATCATGCCCTCCGCTTTGAATCTCTGATCCCAATACTCATTAACCATACCTGAACCACCTTAACTTTATATTAAGTTCAAATGTTGTATTTCCCCATACTATTTGAATATCCCCTAACCTTCAAGTTTTTTCGCCTACACCGCTAGCATTCATACAGAATTATAAAAGATCACTCCCTTGTGCTCTCTAAAACTGCTAGAATAGTAACATTGGTCAGTTTTGCAAACAAAATTTTTAGGGGGATTTTGAATACATCATGCGGTATATACATCAAGTGAAAAAGGGATGGAATAATTTATCCCCAAATATTAAATTATTCTTTTTAGCAAATGTTTTATTTCAAATCGGAGGCGGAATGTTCTCTGTCTTATATAATCTCTACATTCAAGACCTAGGTTACGGAGATACCATGAATGGTAGAGTCGTAGGTATTCAATCCTTTGCCACAGCGCTCATGTTCATTCCTGTCGGCCTTCTTGGAGATCGGACTAGTCGTAAGCGATTACTAATTATTGGTGCACTCTTTAGCGGTTTAGCCTTTATCGGTCGATCTTTTTTGATTTCAGAGCCCAGCCTTTTGACGCTAGCCGTCTGCTCTGGTTTATTTGCTTCCATATTTCAAGTATTGGCTATTCCATTTCTTGCTGAAAGTATCCCTGTCAAACAGAGACTACGGATATTCAGTTATTTTTCTTCTCTTGTTCTTGCGTCACAGGTATTAGGGAGTATGGGCGGCGGCATGTTGGCCGATCTCTTGCAAACATTCAGTATAAATCGTGTTTCGAGTTTGCAAATCGTTCTAGCCATTGGTGGGATCGCTACTTTAGCAGCATTCATTCCATTACTCTTCATTGTTGAAAAACCGCATGTAGTTCAATCTGAGGAGGAAGAGCAAACTCCTAACCCTATAGTTCAACCTGCTCAATCTGCTACAATCAGCTTGAAATCTGATTATAAAATGATTGCGCAGTTCGCAATCATTCAATTGATTATCGGAATCGGATCCGGGTTAGTTGTTCCCTACTTAAATCTATATTTCACCAACCGTTTCTCTGTATCCCTTAGTGCGGTGGGTATACTCATTTCACTTGGACAAATCATGACCATCATATCTATGTTAATCGGTCCTTCTTTAGCAGCAAAGGTTGGCCCTGTAAAGGCTGTAGTATGTTTTCAAATACTCTCACTTCCCTTCCTTTTATTAACTGGATTCACAAATATGTTCGCGATCGCTGCGGTGGGTTTCCTATTCCGACAAGCATTGATGAATGCAGCCAACCCTATTCAATCGACGGTTCTCATTGAGCGTGTATCTGATAAGAGTCGCGGAATAGCCAATTCCATCACTCAGACTGCGTTTATGCTGGGCTGGGCTTTCATGGGATCTATTCAATCTTACTTAGTCACTACGTACGGTCATTATTGGGGTTATGCAATCACCTTTAGTATAACAGGTGGTTTATATGTCACCGCAGCAGCCCTCTATTACTTCATGTTCCGCAAACCTCATCAACAAACTGCGACTGAATCTTTTTAATAAAAAAAGAGGGGGGTTATCACTCAGTTATATTTAACATAGCTGAGTGATAACCCCCATTTTATATTCACATAAATAATCCATGTTACATTTTTCGACAAACTAACATTCCGTGATTACTGTTACCCAGTATCGACGGTTCGCTGCAAGTTCTCAGATGCGCCTCAACCCACTGGTTATATTTCTCATCTGACAATTGATTAATCAGGATATTTTCCTCCCCAACGATGTATTTATTCAATATTGTCGTAGTGGTAATAAACTCTAACCTTCTAACATTATCTCTTCCAAACGATCTTCTTCACTATAATTATCGTAATAATTTACAACAACATTATTCATAGCCATGCCCCCTGTTGAAAGCATGTTATTCCTGAATTTGAAAACCCTCAATATGATTTGTCACGTTACTTACGACCCGGATTTCGATATCAGATCCACATGTTCAATATTGCGAATCGCCAAGTAAGCGACTAACGCACCAATACAAGCCAAGATGATCGGAACGATGATGATTTCATTGAGTGAGAAGCCACCATTGTTGGAACAAACCAATAGAACTATGATTATGGAAGCAACAAGTGTTGATACTGTTGATTGCTTTCGCAGCCCAAAATAGAGTGGTATCAAACTCATAAAACTAGCTGCAAGTCCACCCGTAACGAAGGAGGTTCCATGCTTTATGACCATTTCGAGTGTCAATGTGCCAGGTACGGCGTCTATAAATTGATCAAGTAAGAATATAGCGCAAGTGAGGAAGAGCACGGACAAAATAATAGCCATAAAAGTAAAGGTAATCACAATAAGCAATTTCGCAATGATTAGTTTCTTACGGTTAATTGGATACATAAACAGTACCGTGATCGACTGGCTTTTAAATTCGTCGATAATCAACTTAGATAACAGTACCCCGGCAAATATAATAAACGTTGCTCTCACCAATGTATCAATAATTACAAGTATATCCTCAAAAGTAGCAAGCTCAGGTATTTCAGCTCCTATCGAGCTTATATTAATAGCAGCAATTAAAACAAACATGCAAAGGTTAGCGATAAACGCCGCCCTAATGATTCCAGCAAAGCGGTATTTTTTCATTTCCAACTGGATCAGCTTAAGCATTTACCACACCTCCACCTAATAAGTTCATGAAATATTCCTCAAGTGAACTGTTCTTCTGATGAATAGAATCCACATCAATATCGTTCATAATCAGGGTCTTCGTAATTTGTTTCATTGGAATACTATTGTCATAAATTCGAATATACCGTTGATCGATGACACGAATATTCTCAATTCCTAGTTGCTGGGATAAAACATACGTTGCCTTATTACAGTCATTTGTATTGAACTCAATATAATCGGTGTTCTTCTCCCGAATCTGCTCCATGGAGACCTCTTCCAACAATACCCCATGATTAATTACTCCTATCGTGTCAGCCACCAACTCGATTTCCCCCAGAATGTGGCTTGAGACTAGCATCGTAATGCCATACTCTTTACTCAAGAGTTTGAACAACTCACGGATGTCTTTGATCCCGATTGGATCAAGTCCATTAATCGGTTCATCCAGTATGAGTAATTCTGGTTTTGTCGTAATTGCCCGGGCAATCCCGAGTCGCTGTTTCATACCGAGTGAGAAGTCCTTAACAGACTTGTTAGTAATATTTTGTAATTTCACAAGCTCGAGCGCATCATCTATTGCCTTTTTGTTATAGTAGCCCATGTATTCACAATGCAGTTCCAAATTTTCACGTGCTGTTAACTTATCGTAAAATATCGGGTATTCAATGATTGTCCCCATTCTCCCGAGTACATTGTAGGATGTTGGCGTTAATTTTTGACCAAACAACTCAATTTCGCCAGATGTTGGCTTCACCAAATTCGTGATCATTTTCATAATCGTAGTTTTACCCGCACCGTTCGGCCCAAGAAAACCATAAATTTCACCTTGTTTAATATTCATACTGACATTGGTTACAATGTCCTTCTCATCAAATACTTTTGTCAATTGATGAGTTCGTAGTACGTAAGCCATGTTTATATCTCCCTTCGCTTATCTCTCATGAATTCATTGTAATAAACGAAATGGTTTATTTTTCTTACTGAATTCTTACGTGTTTCTTAAGTAGGGTGGATGATTATACTAATAGTTCATTTTTCTTAAATAAAAAGAGAATACTGTTCTCTCATATGGCTTACTTGAAAGATGAATACTTCCCCCCATGGTCTCCACAAGTCTCTTAGCAATCGTTAAACCTAAGCCACTTCCCTGCACCGATTTGTTACGGGAATCATCTAAGGTGTACATCCGTTCAAACACGAGATTCTTATGGCTATCTTGGACACCCTTTCCACGATCCCATACTTCTACACAAACCATATCATGTTCCTCGCGGAGCCTCAGTCCTACTGTTTTTCCGTCTGCTCCATACCGAAGCGCATTCGAGATTAAATTGTTTAAAATACGGTTTATCGCATCCTCGTTACCAAGCGCATATATCGGAGAATCAGGAATATCAATATGTACTTCTAAGCCTTCGGCGGATAACATGTCGTAGAACTGTAGAATATTTATTCTACTCAGCTCACTCATATCTACACGAGTAATCGGAAACTCTGTATCGCCCGATTCTAACTTAGCTAAGTTAAAAAATGTATCGATCAACTGGATGGTTTGAGCTGTCTTCTGATGAACCTTAGAGAGCAATTCTTGGCGTTCTTCTGTATCCATATCCTGATGTAGAGACAATGCCTCCACATAGCCAAATACAACCGTTAATGGCGTTTTCAAATCATGTGAGATGTTAGATAACATTTTACGCATCATGATTTGTGATATGGTATTATCTGCACTCGACTTAAGGTTCATATCAAGCAGTGCATTGATCTTTGTCATTAACACCTGCAGCGCTGGATCGCTCGTAACGAACAGTAATTTCTCAGCTGTTCTGTCCGTCATAATAGCTTCAAGTCGTTCCGCAACCTTTTTCATTTGAGCGGTTCTTACTGTCTGCATCCTATATTGTAGAACAATGATGATAACCAGGATTACGATGATACAAAAAGCAAGCGTAATCATGTCAAACACCTTCCCACTTGTAGCCGATTCCCCATAATGTCTTAATGTAAACCGGGTTGGATGGATCATTCTCGATCTTCTCACGAAGGCGGCGAATATGTACGTTGATTACGTTCTCATCCCCCATGTAATCATCATTCCAGATAAATCCGTACAATTGAGATTTCGTAAACACACGATTGGGATTACTAGCAAACAATTTCAAAATCTCAAATTCCTTGGCGGTAAGCTTAAGTTCTTCCCCTTGTTTGTTGACCGAATAATTATCAAAATCCATCTTCAAATCACCTACAGTAGTGATCTTCTCCGTTTGCTGTTCTACCTGAGTATATGTAGTTGCTCTGCGGATCGCCGATTTAATGCGGGCAGAGAGTTCAATCATAGAGAATGGCTTAGCGATATAATCATCGGCACCGAAGCCGAGTCCAAGCGCTTTGTCCACATCACTATCTTTAGCCGACATAATCAGAATTGGAATAGCGCTGCGAGAGCGAATACTGCGGATCACTTCCATTCCATCCATCTTAGGCATCATTAGATCCACCAGGACGAGATCAAACGTCCCCTTTACAAAAGCATATATACCCTCCTCGCCATTGTAGGCTGCAGTAACAAGAAAGCCTTCCTTACTAAGCACCTTCTCTACCATCTCTACGATAGAAATATCATCTTCTATTAATAAAATGTGATGCATATTATTTATCCCATCCATTCCATCTAAATACTGTATAATTCTTGATAATATTATATTAGCATGATAAATAGGTTTTAATTCAATAAAAAAAGAAGCCTCACGGGCTTCTTTCTATACTAAATTAGCAATCGTATTTTTGCTAACAACTACTAAGGTCGCCGTTAAATGAACTTAAATGAAAGGTCACGACTTACTTCGCAAGTTTTGTAACCTTACCGTCTTGCCCAATTTGATATATTTTACCTGCGGCTGTCTTATATACAAAAGTGGTTCCCACTACGCCTATAAACTTATCACCTTCAGCAATGGTTGCTACTGTTTTCTTCCCAGTACCTTCACGGTTAATTTTTGTTAGAGTGGTAACTGATTTCTTTGATTTATTAACGATTGTTTCCTCAAAGAAGAACACTTTGTTCTGAAAAGCAATTGGAGTAACAGTCCCTTTTGAAGTAAAAGTCTTCAAGTTTTTACCATCGGCTTCTTGAAGATACCATTTCTGTGGAGTAACATCATATGTTTCTTCGGAGAAAAACAATGTACTACCAAATAATGCATACCCACCATCGCGAGGCGCCACAGATTTTTTAGATATAGCAGTTTTACCCGTACCATCTAGTTTCATTCGATACAGAATAGAGCCGTTCTCAGTATCTACATAGAATACATATCCTTTACCGACGGTATAAGACCAAAAGGAAAGACCAGAAAAAAGTACTTTTTCGCCTGTTCCATCGAGATTCATGCTACCAATTTGATTCTTATAGTCCTTATCATATCCACCAAAATATATAACCTGTCCTTCAACTGTAAAACTTGAATATGTACTTTCTTTTGTCACTTCAGTCAATTCAGAACCATCAACTTTAGCTTTAACAATTTGTCCCATTATCACGTCTGAATCCGGATTCTGCTTCAAGAAATAAACCCAATCACCAACTAAAATTGGAGAAAAAGCATCTTCTTGATATATCCGATTGGTTATATTTGTTTTTCCATCAACAATAGATAGATTGACACCTCTCGATGCTTTATCCGCGTAATCCCCCAACCATACTACCTTATTTTCCTTAACTGCTGCACTGGCTGGTAAGGCTCCTATTAATAGGGCTATGATCATAATTGTCGAAATCAATATCTTTCTCATGGAACACTCTCCTTTGGGTTGTTTTTACTAGGATCCCATATTAAGACATTCGACATAATTATACAATGCTAATTCTCATAATTTCTCCAGACTTGTCATAAGTAAACCCTGTTATTTCCTGCTCATCCCCACATCATTTCGTGCAATTCTAAAAAATAATGCCGCTTAAAGCAAACATAATATTCATTAAAAAGTGCAATAAAATCACAGGTAATAGCCCCTTAGATTTAATTGTCACCCCGCCCATTAACATGCCGAATAATGAAAATAGAACACACACAGACCAAGGAAACCCTAGACTATAATGGTAGAGTCCAAATCCTAAACTTGAAATCACGAGTCCCACTTGCTCCCCCAAGACACCTACCAATCGACCAAGTATGTATCCTCTCCACAATATCTCTTCTAATATTGAATTAATAAGTGCAAAACATACGGCATACATAACTAGTAATTGAAAGTTCACTGCTTTGAAATCAATCATAAAGCTAAAAGAGATTATAATAATACCTGCTCCAATTAATAGAAAGCGCCAAACAGGATCCTTCTTCCCCTTCCAAATAAACGGAAAATAAATATTATTTCTAAATGAGCCTACGGATATATACGATATATCTGATGACTGAAATCTACTCATAATATAAAAAGGTAAAACGAATAGGAGTAAACTAAATCTAGAGACAACGATTCCCCACTCACTATATTCAGTTGGAAATGAAGAAGTTATCATACCTCTAATTGGCTCTGATATTAAGTATCCAACCACATAGGTAATAGATAGTATGTATATATTCCTTGTTTTTGAATGAGTTTTCCAAAGTATCATGAGATTACTTAAAATCAGGAAACAAGCCAAGTACCACGGTAAAATCTGCACTAAAAGGATAGAAACAATGAAGAATATATTTGGCACTAAAGCGGATTTAGAAAATTTTAACATGGAATTCTTAAACTCCCCCAGATGTTTTTCTTACAATCATTCGTCACATCCCAACAAATCCCTCCTATTTCCTCGGAAATATTCGCCTATACCTTATCTTTAATTTCGCTAAGTTTCTAGCTTTTCAAATATATTATACGAATGATGATTGAATCCTTCTTGCCCTATCCATATAATTAAGGCAGTACATAGAGGTAAAATGTTCAATTAAAACATATTTTTAGGTAATGGTTGATTATAGATTGAGGGGGATATGCACGTTGTCTGATGATTTGTTTAGCGTGTTTCGAAGTAATGTTCGTAATTTAGATGATCTTACGCAGCGTAATTTGTACTATGCCTTACATCAACTTGTGTATTCTAATCTATTCTTCTTGCTTAATGACCATACTTTAGTAGAAGACGCTATTAATGAGGTCTTTATTAAAGCTATGCATCATGGTCCAAAGACCAGAGAAGATTCCAATATTAAAGCCTGGTTGAAACAAGTAGCAAGGAATACTGCTTTTGATATGTTGAGAAAAAATAAAAAATATCGGCAAGTATTGGATATTGAATCCGTTATAGATAATGAAGACAGTACCTTGTTAACAATCTCAACGGTTGAACCTATCGAGAAAATTGTTGAAGATATGAGTCGAAGTGCATCACTTATAGCGTGTTTAGAACAGCTTAAATGGGAATACCGTATAGTGTTATACCTGAAATATATCGAGGAGATGCCAAGTAAAGAAATAGCTCACTTACTCGGTATTAAGGAGCCTTTAATGAGTAAGCGTCTGAAACGTGCTAAGGCAAAACTAGCCGAATTATTCTTGAACGAATGGGGGGATGAAAGTTGAACCCAAACAACAAGGAATTGACCGAAGAACAGTTAGAACAATTTGCAAAATCAGCTGTTCAAGCCATCCATGCTCAAATTGACATCCCCGATCCGGATGAAGCTTGGAAGAAGATGCATGTCCAACTTCGAAAACGCAAACAACGTTCAAAATGGATAAGAGTCTCACAATTAGGAGTTGCTATAGCCTGCATTTCTGTCGTAATTGGTCTATTCTCAACAAACCCGAATCCAGCCTATGCTTTTAAGCAAATGGTTAGAATTGTTAAGGATACCCAAGAAGGTATCATTCATATCTTATTTGGTGGGGAGAAAGAGAGCCCGAGTAATCGTATGTTAACCCCGCCGCCGCCTGATATTGAAGGAGAGCCATTCGACGCGTCTCAACAAACTTCTGAGCCTGTCATATCCGTCCCCAAGCAAGTATCAATAGAAGAAGTGGCCGAAATTGCAGAATTTGCAGTATTAAGTCCCGATTGGTTTCCTGATGGATACCATCTTGACACAGTTGAGGTTTATCCCGACTTACAAGGAAATAATAGTATCGTAAGAATGGAATACCGCAACAGTACTTCTGAGTTAATCTCCTATATGCAGAGATCAATTAATGAATCCTCAAAGCAGACCAGCGTCAATGAATCTGTTGGCACTGTCAAGAGTGTACAGATTCATCAGGGAGAGGGATTTATCATTCTATATACCCAAGGTGGTGGGCGTATAGAATGGCTTTCTCCTGATGGATCCATCTTGCTACAAATATCGGGGAATTTGACCGAAGAAGAACTAATCAAGATGGCTAACTCCACAACAAAGGCAGAGGATCAATAATCCTCTGCCTTTGTTGATTTATGTAAGACTTAGTCGATTGCTACACTATCCGAAGTAAGCGTTCCTTCTTCCCTTAACCCGTTCTTAACTGTCCAGTGAGTTGTTTTAGTCCGATAATAATATCCCGTAGTAGCCGTTGTTTCCTGACTTGTAGTAATGAAGCTTGCATTAGATTTAGTAGAGTCGCTACCTGTATAGTAATTAACCCAATCGGATCCAGTCCATCTTTGTAAGACTACCTTCACACCTATTGTATTCACAGTTTGCTTAGCATTTGTTTCTCCAGAAATCAGTACCTTACCTGAGCTTTTTTTACTAACACTTCCAACTCCGCTCTCAAGGGAAACAAATGAGCTATTAAATATAGAATAGGGGCTAAACGTGATAGGAGGTGGCGTTGTGTGCATAGTAGTGCCACTCGCCGCTATAGGTACAGAGTTGAATAATGGAATGATCAAACCTATTAAAACAGAAATACCCAGCAACATGATCCCTTTCAAGTGAATCTTCTTATTTGTCATATAAATTCGCCTTCTCTCTTCTAATTTGTACTAACCCTCCATGCTCATTACACTTCCTACTACTCCTTTCTACATATAATTCATATGAAAATACCATACATATATAAATAACGACTTATTTCCCTAAAAATTGACTATACCGAGAAATTTGACGATAAATATTTTCCTATGAGTTCCCTATTCAGCGTAGATATCGCATTCCACAAATGGTAAAATCTCCTTATTGTTTTTTCACTTACTATTACTAGGCGAATAATAGGGAAACAAATTACTAGAAAGGAGATTATATCTTTCCCTGACCTAGAAGACGCATTGAGAGAACGATTTTATACCCAAATTGAGCTGATGGAGGGAAATTATTTGAAAAGGAACCTACTATTTCGGAAATTGTCAGTAATCACACTGGCATTGGGTTTGACCGTAGGGGTCATACCTGGAGTTACAGCGGCATCAAGTCATCCGCAGTTCAAACTCCCTAATCTGCAAAGGTCGACATCACTTGCTACTGAACTATCTTTTGAACCTATTATTTCACCAAAGATAGACACCAATTCTACAAAGAAAATCAGGGTCATTGTTCAGCTAGACGGCCAACCAACAGCAGTAGGTAAATATGCCTCAAGGATGGGTATGCGTTCCGCCTCGGCCTTTTCTGAAACAGCGGTTCAAAATGAACAAAATGAATTTCTTAATGAAGTTAAGGATCAAAAAATCGATCTACAAGTTAACTATACTTACAACACCGTGCTAAATGGGTTTGAGGTTACCATTCCTGCCAATGAAATTACCGATCTCGCTGCAATTCCAGGCGTGAAATCGATTCAGAAGAACAGTACATGGTATGCACTTCCGATTGAGCCTTCCGCGGATGAAAATTATGAGATTAATCCACTGAAACAGATCGGAGCCGATCAAGCATGGGCTAGAGGCCTCACCGGTGAAGGCCTGAAAGTTGGCGTTATTGATACAGGCATCGATTATAATCATCCAGATATTAAAGACGCATATGTAGGTGGATACGATTCATTTTATCAGGATAATGATCCTTCTGAAGAACCTCCGTTAACAATTGAAGAGGATATTAAATATAAAGTAGGGTTTGAGGGAACTTATCATGGAACCCACGTTGCGGGTACGATTATCGGTAGAGCCTCTAATACAGAAAGTGATATCGTACAAAAGGGCGTGGCCCCTGATGCTAAACTCTATGCTTATAAAGTGCTTGGTCGGGACGTAGAGAGACCAGATACCTCCACAGGAACGTCAGCACAAGTCATCGATGGGATTGAGCGTGCCGTCAAAGACGGTATGGACGTCATTAACCTCTCACTTGGCTCCGACTCCGAGAAGAACGTCAATTCTCCAGATTCTATAGCTATCAACAACGCCGTTCTATCCGGTGTCGTTGCCGTCGTTGCCAACGGAAATGCTGGGCCAGACTATTCCACTATGGGCTCCCCAGCCGGTGCTCAGCTAGCTATTGCAGTTGGGGCAGTAACCAGCGAGAGTACACACTACTCCGGAAAATTACTTCCTAATCTAGTGAATAATACATCTGTAACTACAGTTACTTATGACAGCTACGGTGATTTCAACCTAATGGGTTGGGAAACTTCACAAACTGATTTTGTAAATATACTGGGCACAACCCCCTTGGATGTAGTTTATGTAGGTCTTGGAGATACAACTGACTACACGGGTAAAGATGTTACAGGAAAAGTAGTCTTAGTATCACGTGGGAAACTCGCATTCGTTGATAAAATCTCAATCGCCAAAGATCATGGCGCCAAAGCAATCGTTATCTTTAACGGTAGAGCAGATGGTTCTGCCGCTGATTTGAGCGGATCAATCGCGAACCTCGACGGTCATATTAATGTTGACCTCAGTAATAGCTTCGATTATCTTCCTACCTTTGATTTAAAAGGTATCGAGGGACGTTCTTTGGCGAGGGCATTAAGGGAAAATCCTGATCAAACACTGCAATTCACTTTTCCTACCTCCTATCCATCCGAAATCGTTCCCGGTGATACTTTGGCTGACTTCTCTTCTTGGGGACCTAACGCGGATCTGAATATGAGTATAAAACCTGATTTTACAGCACCGGGCGTGAATATCCTTTCAACCTTTCCCGGATTTGGTTCGAACTCATATGAGCAAGCTTATCAACGTCTCAGCGGAACTAGTATGGCAGCTCCGCATGTAGCTGGGCTAGCTCTATTGTTGTTACAACAACACCCTGATTGGACACCATTTGATATTCGGGCAGCTCTGGCAAACACAGCTGACGTACTGACCGACCCAAATGATTACTTATATGATGTTTATCAACAAGGAGCTGGACGAGTCGATGTAGGAGAAGCCATTTTGACTCCTGCATTACTTCAAAGTGTTGAACCTATTACTATTCTTGATAAAAACTATAATTCAATAAATGTTATCAATTACAATTCATCAGCCAACTTTGGAATTGTTGCTCCAGGTTCAGGAAAACAAGAAAAGGAATTACTATTGAAGAACACTTCAAGTAACGATGTAGCTTATACAGCGGAAATTGAGTGGCATCAAGATCATGAAGGGATTGAAGCTACCTTAGATAACAGCACGATATCTGCCACTGGCGACCAAGCGACATCCTTCCATTTAAACCTCGATGTAACAACGGACGCTAACGAAAACTTCTACGAGGGTCAAATCAATTTGGAGAGCCCTGGACTACCGACTTTGCATTTACCTTTTGTAATTTATGTGGGTAGCGAACAACCAAGCAATGGTTTCGGCATTCAAGAAGTTCAATTAACGAATTCTATCGTTTATCCAAATCGTAATGTGCAGAATACCACAAATCTTACCTTCAAACTGACGGCTGAAGACACAAACTATATTGAAATTAATGTTGTCGATTTGAACGATGAAGTCATAGGCTTCTTCTATATTGCGACTACAGATGACTTTAATGGTCGTTTCGAACCTGGTGTATATGCTTTGAATGGAATTAGCGGTAGTTATCAGCCCTATTCTGAGTTAGATGAACCAACAATTGCACATCTCAAGGATGGCACTTATAAAATCAATATTTTTGCAGCACAATTGAATAATTCGGGTCAGATAGTCAAAGATGGAGCTCGCCCAATTCAATATGAGGCCTATACATCATATCGAATTAATAACTCCGTCAGCAGTGGTGGCAATAGTGGTGGCGGTAATAGCGGCGGTGGCAGTAGTATAACAACTCCTACTCCTACTTCTTCTCCAGCAACAACCGTCAACGCTGCAACAAACGCAATCATAGAACAAGGCTTCAAACAGCTTCCTATTGTTGCAAAGACTAGTTCAGTAAGCGGCGTTACCATTGCCACTATTTCCGATAATGATCTGAAGGCAGCATTAACCTCAGCTACAAGTTCACCGGCAGCAATCATTATAGGCTTACCATCCAATAGCAACGTTGAGACTTCAAAACTCTCTTTAACCGCTGAGCAAATCAAACTGCTCCAGACCTTTGATCCACAAAGTACGATCGTATTTAGTTTTGCTGGTTCTGCCGTTTCCTTCCCTGTCTCTCTATTGACTAAGGCCCCGGCGAGTAACAATCTCGAAATTGTCATTTCAAAGTCTAAAGATCTTAAGTCACACTTTGATGATAAAACCCTTGGTGGAACACTCATTGGGGAGCCTGTTTCTTTTGAGGCTAATTGGGTATCCACATCAGGTAGTCAACCTATCGAAGTACCTAACCATACCTTCATTAAGAGATCTTTCTCCGTGCCTGGTAATATTGAACCTAATACGGCTGGTGTATTGTACGAAGAAAATGGCATGGTAAGACCCGTATCCTCACTCTTCAAGACACAAACAGATGGAACAACCCTCGTAGTTGTTAACCGTCCAGGGTTTTCCGTATACACAGCTGCGAGTCGTACTATCAATTTCAATGACATCGCTTCTTCTTGGGCTGCTTCCGATATCACGGCTCTCGCGAAGAAATTTATAATTGAGGGCACTTCAGCAACCACATTCTCGCCTCAAGCAAACTTAACACGAGCTGAGTTCACCTCACTACTGGTAAGATCACTTGGTCTACAAGGAACTGCTAATACTCAGTTTACAGATATCAAAGCATCAGACTGGTTTGCTAGCGACGTAGCAGCAGCCTATGAAACTGGATTGATTCAAGGTACGGGTAACAATAAATTTTCACCGAATGCCAAGGTCACCCGTCAAGAATTGACTGTTATTCTAGCTAGAGCTCTTAAATTGACAGGTGTACAACTCAAAGCTTCTATTCCATCCTTTACTGCTTATGCCGACGAGGCAAAAATCGCTGGATACGCTAAGGAAAGTGTTAACACTCTATCTGCTGCAGGCCTCATTTCAGGGGAGACGGTTGACGGTGGTTCATATTTCCGCCCAGATATAGCCACAACTCGTGAAACTGTAGCCGCTGCTCTCCATCAATTGTTACGTAGTGCTAAACTAATCGATTGAAATGACTATGTAACATAAAGTTATTCTAAGTACGACCAAATCCCCTCACCTTAAGGCTACGGCTTTAGAGGTGAGGGATTTTTTTCACTGATATCGTAATATCAAAAGAAGACCGGATACTAATCCGGTCTTCTTTTGATCAAATTATTTACAAACCAAGCCAATTCTTAAACATGTGCTTTGTCGTGGCTTTGTTCATTTCAGCGATTGAGGTTGTCAACGGGATGCCCTTCGGACAGGCGCGAACACAGTTCTGCGAGTTTCCACAACCTTCGATGCCGCCGTCTTCCATAAGAGCTTCTATTCGTTCCTCAGCATTCATTTCGCCCGTAGGATGTGCGTTAAACAACCTTACTTGTGAAATAGGTGCAGGACCCATGAAATTGGTCTTCTCATTGACATTAGGGCAAGCTTCAAGACAAACACCACAGGTCATACACTTGGACAACTCATACGCCCACTGACGCTTCTTCTCCGGCATGCGGGGACCTGGGCCGAGGTCGTAGGTTCCATCAATTGGAATCCAGGCTTTCACTCGCTTCAGTGAGGTGAACATTCTGCTACGATCAATAACCAGATCACGTACGATCGGAAAAGTCTTCATCGGTTCAAGTCGCACCGGTTGCTCCAGGTTATCAACTAATGCCGCACACGCTTGACGAGGCTTGCCATTGATGACCATCGAGCAGGCGCCGCACACTTCCTCTAGGCAATTGGACTCCCAGCATACCGGAGCTGTATCTTGCCCATTCAAGTTTACTGGGTTTCGTTGAATTTCCATCAAAGCACTGATGACATTCATACCCGGACGGTAGTCCAGCTCGAATTCTTCCGTATAGGACGCCGCTTCCGGCTCATCTTGACGTGTAATAATGAACTTTACCTTTTTGGCAGCAGCTTTCGGTTCCGCCATAGCCATAGCCTTCCCCTCCTATTAATCTTTTGAATAGTCGCGAACACGTGGTGGGATCAAAGAAACGTCCACTTCATCGTAGGAAATACGCGGTCCATCTGCAGTCCAACTTGCCTTAGTCGTTTTCAAAAACTCTTCATCATTACGTTCCGGGAAATCCGGTTTGTAGTGTGCTCCGCGGCTTTCGTTCCGCAATAATCCTCCGAGCGTCATGGCTTCGGACAACTCAAGCATATTCCACAATTGGCGTGTAAACGCAGCACCTGCATTATTCCATCGTGATGTATCGTTCATATTAATATTTTTGTAACGCTGTTTCAGCTCTTTAATCTTGCCAATCGTTGCCTCAAGCTTTGCATTGTAACGAACAACCGTCATGTTGTCCGTCATCCATTCGCCAAGCTCCTTATGAATGACATAGGGATTCTCAGTGCCGTTCATCGCCAGAAGACCTTCATATTTAGCTTCTTGTGCCTTGCGTGTATTCTCATAGACAGAAGGGTCGACATCCTCCGCCGATTTCTTTAAGCCGCGAATATATTCCACAGACTTAGGACCAGCCACCATCCCGCCATAGATAGCAGATACAAGTGAATTCGCACCTAGACGATTCGCACCGTGATATTGATATTCGCATTCACCCGCTGCAAATAGTCCTGGTACATTTGTCATCTGATTGTAATCAACCCACATACCACCCATCGAATAATGGACCGCAGGGAATATTTTCATCGGAATTTTACGGGGGTCATCACCCATAAATTTCTCATAAATTTCAATAATTCCTCCTAGTTTAACGTCTAACTCTTTGGGGTCTTTGTGTGATAAATCAAGATAAACCATGTTCTCCTGATTAACACCGAGCTTCATATCCACACACACGTGGAATATTTCTCGTGTTGCGATATCACGGGGTACCAAGTTACCGTAAGACGGATATTTCTCCTCAAGGAAATACCATGGCTTACCATCTTTGTACGTCCAGATCCGTCCACCTTCACCACGTGCTGACTCCGACATCAGTCGTAGCTTATCGTCACCGGGAATAGCCGTCGGATGAATTTGAATGAATTCACCATTAGCATAGTGCACACCCTGTTGATAAACCGCACTCGCTGCCGTCCCTGTATTAATAACCGAGTTCGTCGTTTTGCCGAAAATAATGCCTGGGCCACCTGTCGCCAAAATGACCGCATCCGATGCAAAAGTCACTACCTCCATCGAACGAAGATCCTGCGCGCAAATTCCGCGGCATATACCTTCATCATCGATAACAGCCGATAGGAACTCCCAGTGTTCATATTTGGTCACTAGTCCACCAGCTTCAAAGCGGCGTACCTGCTCATCAAGAGCATATAATAATTGCTGTCCGGTCGTTGCCCCTGCGAACGCTGTCCGGTGACGCTTCGTCCCCCCGAAACGCCGGAAATCAAGCAGTCCTTCCGGTGTACGATTAAACATAACACCCATCCGGTCCATCAAATGAATAATGCCCGGCGCCGCCTCACACATCGCCTTAACCGGTGGTTGGTTTGCCAGAAAATCTCCACCATAAACCGTATCGTCAAAATGCTCCCATGGAGAGTCACCTTCACCTTTTGTATTTACAGCACCATTAATTCCACCTTGTGCACAGACAGAGTGTGATCTCTTCACCGGAACGAGTGAGAACAGATGAACCTGAACCCCTGCCTCTGCTGCTTTGATCGTGGCCATCAACCCAGCCAGACCGCCGCCTACGACAATTACGCTTTGTTTAGCCATCTATCGTCAACTCCTAAAAGTTTTGTATAGCATCTTCTACTATGAATCGTCTTCGTACAAAACTTACCTCGTAAGCATTTGCCTAGTTTTGTATAGCATCTTCTACTTCGAATCATCTTCGTACAAAACTTACCTCGTAAGCATTTGCTTAGTTTTGTATAGCATCTTCTACTAGTCAACTAACCTATTAGCGATTTTATCCCTGTTAACCATGCCGTACCGTCCGCTTGAAACTCTACTCCGCGGAACGCAAACAGTGACCAGATTAACATCACAGAAACGATAACGCACAGGCCCATACAGATCACGGAGGACACCCGTTGAGCTCTTGGTCCAACAGTTATACCCCAACTAATCATGAAGGACCACAGGCCATTCGTGAAGTGAAAAGCTGCCGATAGAACGCCAATTAAATACAAAATGAAAAAGATCGGATTCATTACAATATCATGCATCACTCCGCCTAGCTCTTCGTGAGTAATGTTACCTAAAGCTACTTGTACGCGAGTCTCGTATACATGCCAGATAACAAAAGCAAATACCGCCACCCCGGTCACCCGCTGCAGCAAATATCGTAGATTCCGTTCATTCGGAAACCGCGTGTTGTTCGGTTTTGCCTGAAAAGCGATAAATATTCCATATACTCCGTGATACAATAGAGGTAACCAAATCCCAAAAATCTCCAATGCTAGTACAAGTGGCAAACTATTTAGTAGAGCCACACTGTCCTTAAATCCCTGACTTCCGCCTTCCACGGCAGCAAAATTAGTAATCACGTGTTCCAGAATGAAAAATCCAAGTGGCATGACACCCAACAGAGAGTGCAGTTTTCTGGAATAAAACCCTTTCATATGTTCATATACCCCTTCCCATTTCCATCGTTTCTCTATCAATCCATGCTTGTAATAAAAAACTTCCTAAGAAAACGTATATGACAATTTCCACAAACAAGTGCTACTTTAACATGGATATAAAAGTAACATGTGAACAACTTGTGTCACTTCCCATGTTACTCCTTTTCATCTTATAATGGAATTGCAATATAATTATTAAACGTTATAACAAATCGACATAAGCAACGTTGGCATCGAAACACGACTCAGAAATAAAGAGGGGGTACATTCATGCTTGAAGAACTACTTGTATTCACCACTGTCGTCGAACAATCTAGTTTAAACAAAGCATCCAAACTGCTTAATTTGTCACAACCAGCATTATCTCGTAAAGTGGCCAAACTAGAGCAGGAATGGGGTGTCTCCCTATTTCGCCGCAAAGGTAAACGACTTGAACTAACAAGAGTCGGCCATGAGGCTTACATCTATGCACTGGAACAGCGGCAACGACACCAGAATTTCCTGCAATCCGTGTCACGCTTCAAAACAGCAGAACGGGCAATCGTGAACCTCGGGGCGAGCCTCACTACCATTCAAACGACACTACCACTTTTTATCACAGCCATGATGAGTAAATTCCCTGACATTGAACTCAAGCTTTCCACTGGAAAAACCCATGAAATTGTTTCTTATCTCAGAGACAAAAAAGTAGATATCGGACTCGTAGCCTCCTCAATCAATGAAACAGGGTTGCGCTGTATCCCTTTATTTCAGGATCACCTGGAACTCATAGTTCCTAAGGGGCATGAACTAGCGGAGGGCGCCGCGATGGAAGACTTGAACGCCCGTTCCATGATTATTTTCTCTAAGGGCACTTGGTACCGCAAATTAATCGATGATTTGTTCGGTCGCTATGGAGTCATTCCCGACGTAAGGATGGAAATCGACTCATTCGAAGCGATTGTACGCTTATTACCGATTTGTAAGTCCGCGGCACTGTTACCTAAATCATATCTACGTAGCCAGTTACTTCGTGACAACGGTCTCGTTACCGTACCTATGAAGGAATTGGAGCAGACTAGGAGAGAGACCTGCTTGATCTATAGTGACAAATCAGAGTTGACTAACGAAACGATGGATTGGATTACCAAAATTAAAGGGAGTCTATTTCATGAATTAGATCTTTAAAACTTTTTCCCATAATAAGCCAACCCTTAACCAGCCCATTCGACGGCTGTTTTTTGTTGTTCTTAAAAACTCAAACTCACATCCATCACTTCATAAAAGCAAAATTATGTTGACAAAAATAACCAACGGTTATATGGTTAGTTACATAAGTAACTAACCAATGTGGTGGTGAGAAAATGGGTCTGTTAAGAGATGACGGACGTCCGATTTTCCTGCAAATTGCGGAGAAGATTGAAGATGACATCATAGAAGGAAGATTACCCGAAGAATCGCAAGTTCCATCCACGAATCAATTTGCAGCTTTCTATCAAATCAACCCTGCAACGGCAGCAAAGGGCGTTAATATGCTAGTTGATCAAGAAATTTTGTATAAGAAACGGGGGATTGGCATGTTTGTAGCGGAGGGCGCACGTGTAGTGCTGATCGAGAAAAGGAAAGAACAGTTTTACGAGCAATATGTAGTTACCATGATCAACGAGGCTGCCAAGCTGGGAATTACAACCCGGCAGCTATCCGAAATGATATCAAGAATGGAGTCGAATGAATCATGAGAGATACCATCGACACCACACCATTATTGGAATGTCGGCATGTCAGCAAGCAGTTTAGTGGCACCATTGCGGTGAAAGAAGCCACCGCCTCCTTCGAGCGTGATGCCATCCACGGATTACTTGGCGCTAACGGTGCCGGCAAAACAACACTACTCCATCTACTATCAGGTCAAATTTTCCAGACTCAGGGCGATATCCTATACGAAGGTTACCCTGTTCATGAGAACCCTCAAGCCGTAGCTAACATTTGTTTCGTTAAATCCGAGGAACGCTCTTGGATGGACTATAAAGTGAAGCATTTAATGAATTTCTGTTCCCTTCTATATCCTCACTGGGACGAGGAGTTTGCCAATGAATTATTACGGACATTCCGTCTACCACTCGGTAGACGATACAAAAATCTATCACGAGGCATGCAATCACTTGTTGGTATTGTCAGAGGGCTTGCTAGTCGCTGCCAAGTAACTTTATTCGACGAGCCTACATTGGGGCTTGATGCCGATATGAGAGAGACGTTCTATGATTTACTCATTCGAGATTTCAGTGAGAATCCCAGGACGATTATCCTATCTACACATTTGATCGATGAATCAGCTAAACTATTTCAATATATAACTCTAATCGAGCAAGGAACAATCACTACTCATCTAGAGACTGAGCAATTTATGGAGCAGGCGCATTATCTACAAGGGAACTCTTCTTTATTGGAACGCCTGTCCGAAGATCCACATGTACTGCATCAAGAATCACTTGCGGGGACTACACGTCTAGTCTGGTGGGGGGACTTGGATAATAGGGAACAACTTATTCACCAAGGTATCGATATTCAACCAGTTCCATTACAAAAGCTGTTCGTTTATCTAACTCGAAAAAGACTTAAATCATCACAATCGGAGGATGTCATATGAGATCATTTCGTAAACAGATGAAGTTTCACTGGATAGATTTTCGTAAAGCCATATATATATTCTGGTTAGTTCTAATACTTGTTAATTCTACACAAATAGTGATTCAACATTTCTGGCCGGGTATAATCGATTCACCTATTGATCAGGTATTCGCTGCTAATTACAGTGTCATTGCTATTTTCACACTGGTTGCTGGGCTTATAACCGCAACCCAAACCTTCCCTTTGATGATGAGTTTCGGATTCACTCGAAAGCAATTCTTTATTAATGTTCAAATCATTTCTGTAATTTACTGCGCTGGTATGGCCCTAATGCAAAGTATCGTCGTGCATGCCGGTAGCGCAATTATTCATTTGTTTGATTCCCAACTTCAGTCTAGCCTCATTCCCTTCTTCACTTTGTGGTATATGCAGTTTTGGATCTACCTAGCCATTTCCTTTCTATTCTTCGTGATGGGCATCGTATTTTATCGATTCGGCACTCTCGCTGGAATCTTTGTTATTGCTGTATATATCATGCTACTGTACTGGATAACCGAAAAACCAAGCTTTGATTCATATTTCAACTCCATAACTGCCAATACCAGCCCGACCCTAATTCTTATCCCCTTGATTATAACCATCATTGCCGCGAGCATCGGTTGGTTATTGTGCCGCCGAGCTGCTATACGTACCCATTAAATAAGAAGAGATCATTCGGCCACAAGAGTAGATATTAGATTGGCAATGATTTGACCATGTAGAATGCAAAGGAGATATTCAGATGGAAGTAACGTTGAGCCCTAAAAAGCGAAAAAAAGTATCCAAGAAAAAAGTCCTTCTAATTATTGTTTCAGTAATCGCACTCCTCACACTCATCATGTTTTCAGCTATCCCTCCATTAGTTATGAAAGACATGATTAATTTGCATGTAGATTTCGAAGTATATGCAGCTGAAGATTATGGCGTGAAGGCAGATCCTCTTACCTTGGAAACAGAAGATCATTTCTCTATTGCTGCATGGAAAGTTGAGCAAGAACAAGAGCAACCAAAGGGGATCGTAATCCTCTTATCAGGTATTCACAACCCCTCCGTTACTGCCTTTTTTGGATACTCTAAAATGCTGGAGGAAAACGGTTATGATTCTCTTCTGATCGAATTACGTTCTCATGGAGCCAGTGAGGGAGATAAGATATATCTAGGAACTACAGAGTATTTGGATGTAGAGGCAGGAGTAGAATATATTAAATCTCAGGAAAAGTATAAAGATACGCCAATTATCGTGTGGGGTACTTCGATGGGAGGGACAACTGCTATAAATGCAATCGGAGAAATTCCAGAAATCGATGGTTTGATTAGTTTCTCCGCCTTTTCATCTGGGACCGACGTTTTTATTGATAATATGATAAATATGGGAGCACCCTCCTGGTTTGCAAAGATAGAAAGACCTTTTGTATGGATGTATCTAGGATTGGAATTTGGGTTTGATAAAATGAAGATTAATCCGGTGAATGAAATTCAAAAGTTGAATGACAGACCTGCGCTTCTGCTCCATTCAACGGAAGATTCGCAAGTCCCTTATGCAAGTTTTGAACGAATTAAAGAAAAGGCCCCGGATACAACCGAGACCTTTGTGCGTGAAGGTGATTACCATTTTATTTTTGACGAAGAGAATTTCGATAATCCAACCAAAGATACTGAAGTGTCAACAGTAATAATAGATTTTTTACAGAAAAATTTTAAATAGAATATAGTAATTGAGATACAATTTGATACTACCTTATAAAGTCACCCGCTAGCTTCCTTTACTTCTAATCCAAGCTTGCGGGCGACCCAACCGGTCGTACTGGCCTGAATCACAATCGTTAGCACAATAGCCATAAACGTCACCGCCGAGATTATCTCAGCATGAGCAATCCCCATTGCAAGTATTATCCCCGATAACGCCGCCGGAATTACACCTGTCTCTCGAACCCAGCACATGAACAACAACTCTCGCCAAGTCCATTTCACTACTCTATCAGGCAATGCACATAACAATACGGTAATCGGACGAGCTATGAACATTAGTATTAACACAGCGGCAAGACTTTGCCAGAAGTATTGTCCTAGAATCACAAAATTCACCTGACTGCCAAGTAGCACGAAGATCAACATACGCATCATAACCGTAATATTCTCCGCAAAGGAATTGATCTCGAGCTCTTTGGGCTTTAATGATAAATGGAACGTCTCTGCATTTCCCCAAATGATACCAGCAACAAACGCAGCCATAAATCCGCTAACATGCAGTAAATCCCCAAGCCAATATGAAGATAAAGCGCAAATGATCATTACTATCGGCGCGTACTCCTGCAGAATACCGTGACGCACATGCCCGCTTAAATATGTAAATAGTGCAGAAACGACGATACCTATTAAAATACCACCAAAAGCCGTTTTTATAAAATCCCAGGACATCGCGCCAAAATTTAATGCCCCGCCTCCAACAACCACTGCAAGCAAAGAGAATGTTAAGATGGACCCCGTAGCGTCGTTAAATGCCGATTCACTCTCAACCGTCTCACGAACTCTTTCCTTAATTTTGACCTGTTTAAAAACAGGAATAATCGAGGCGGGATCTGTAGAGGCAATAACCGCTGCTGCCAGGAATGCAAAGACCCAGTCCACACCAAACAAATAATGAACTCCCGTACCAACCACCACCATGGTAATCAATACACCCGGCACGCTAAGCAGTGATAGTGTAATCCATACTTTTCGCAGCCCACTGAGTTTCAAACTGCGGCCTCCGTCAAACAATATAAACACCGAACCAACCGTTAGAATCATCTGATTAACCAGGGAGCCACTCGGCTCGTGGATTAATTTCAATCCTGGACCAAGTAGCATGCCCACAGCAATAAATACTGCAACATCCGGTAGCTTCAGCCAGGAAGCCAGCTTTCCTGCAAACATCCCAACGCAAATAACAAATAGCAGCAGCATAATATCATCCGAAATTATTTTACCTACAGCCGATTCCATTTCAGTCACACTCCAACCATAGGATCATAACTAATCTTCATTAATGACAGCTTTAAAGTCCTCAATATTTTTATTAGATCCTATAATTACCATAATGTCGCCCGTAATCAATTGGTCCATAGCGGTCGGAGCTACGATAATTCCGCTCTTTTTATGAATAGCTACGATACTGCATCCAAACCGAACGCGTGGATTAAGCTCGCCAATATTTTTACTTTCAAGACAAGCTGGAACTATCATTTCGACGATACTGTATTCTTTGGATAATTCGATAAAATCCAGTAAATTCGGATTCACAAGCTGGTGAGCAACCCGAATCCCCATATCACGTTCTGGAAAAATCACACGATCCACTCCGAGTCGCTCAAGTGCCCGTCCGTGTAACACAGAGATGGCCTTAGCAACTACAGTCTTGATTCCTAAATCCTTCAATAAGATCGCAGTTAGGATACTCCGCTGAATATCACTGCCCATGGCCACGATGCCACAATCAAAATTGCGAACCCCTAACGACTTAAGTACTTCTTCTTCCGTGGTATCTGCCACTACGGCATGCGTGAGACGATTGCTGAGTTCATTCACTATTTCTTCGTTATGATCAATACCGAGAACCTCGTACCCGAGATCCATCAATTCCAATGCGAGGCTAGAACCAAACCGTCCAAGTCCGATCACTACAAACTGCTGCTTTTTCATTATTTTCGTCATTCCCCTTATCCTATAATCATTTTACCTTCTGGATAGCGATAAAGTTCTTTACCCTTTTTCGGTCCCAGTGCATAAGCTAACGTTAGAGGCCCAAGCCTTCCAGCAAACATCGTGAAGCTAATTATAATTTTACCAATGAGCGTCAGTTTACCCGTAATCCCCATCGTTAACCCTACCGTACCAAATGCGGATGTTGCCTCGAATAAAATACTCAAGAAACTAACATCCTCTGTAGTGGACAATATCATGGAAACTACAATGACGAGGAATAACGACAGCATCGTTATCGTCACAGCCTTGAAAATACGTTCTTGTGCCAAACGGTACTTGAACAGCACCAGATCTTCCCGTCCACGAATCATAGAAAAGACTGCACTAACAAGTATAGTGAACGTAGTTGTCTTTATCCCGCCCCCTGTGGAACCAGGTGACGCCCCGATGAACATCAGAATAATCATAAAGAACTGTGTTGCCTGTCGCAGCGCAGCAATGTCCAGTGTATTTGCTCCCGCCGTACGCGGTGTGACGGACTGGAAGAATGCGCTCCATATCTTTGCGCCCCAGTTCAGGGGTTCAAGCGTCTTGGGGTTAGTAAATTCAAATACAAAGATCACAAGCGCACCAATCAGGATAAGTGCGGTTGTCATCGTTAATACCACCTTAGAATGAAGCGTTAATCTGCGGCGGCGGCGGAAGTCGATTAAATCGGACATCACGATAAAGCCAATACCACCAGCGACGATTAAGAACATCGTGACGAAATTGACGATGGGATCCCCTACATACATCGTTAAGCTCCGGTACCCTCCAAATAGATCAAAGCCAGCATTATTAAACATCGCAACCGAATGAAAAATACCAAAGTAAATGGCACGACCCAAAGGCATATCGAAAGCCCAACGAATCGAATAGACTAACGCTGCACAAGACTCAATCACTAGCGAATACATCAATACTTTACGGATTAGACGAACAATACCCTCCATTGAGTTTTGATTCATCGCTTCCTGGAGTACCAATCGATCTTTCAATGAAATTTTTCGCTTGAGTGCAAAAGTGAATAAGGTTGCCATAGTCATAAAACCTAAGCCCCCGACCTGAATCAGAAGCATAATTACGACCTGGCCAAAGGTAGTGAAATGGGTTCCCGTATCAACCACGATCAATCCCGTTACACATGTAGCCGAAGTTGCCGTAAAGAGAGCATCGACAAAGGGGAGTGTTTCACCCGTTGTACTTGCAATAGGGAGCATCAATAATAGCGCTCCGACCATAATTATCGCGGCAAATCCGAACACCAATATCCGCGGCGGGGAAAGTTTAAACCATTTTGACAACACATGTTCACCTCATCACGTTAATAAAAAAGAACAATAAAAAAAGACACTGGAAATCCAATGCCTTGCGGTGGTTGGGCTCCTGCTGCAAAGGCCTACGAGGTTAGCTGACGGATTCGGGCATGCACAGTTGCCCTATTCACTTCATCACTGGAAATAATTCAATCCAAGATTCGAAGTAAAATTCACCCCTAAAGATTGGTTCCCCCATTTTCACATGGAAATTTGGCCAAATATTATTTTCATTTATTTACATTCATTTCAGTCAAATGGATTATAATCTTTATTCTTCCCTATCACAAAGCTTCATTTCCATGAAAAACATTGAAAAAAACCTAAAAGAGGCGAAACGCTGTTCCACGTCATCCCTTCTCCCAGCTTTGCTAAGCCTTACCGATGTTATTGCGGCTTTTCAACATTTCGTTCTCACTTATGGCGAATGTTTTCACCCTGTGTTATCTTTACTGAGACGAATATGAAGCGAATTGATCTGAATTTGAATAAAATTTCATTTTAAAGGGGTTTTATAATGAATGCTGCTGTTAAACCTTTCGGACGCAAACTAAAAACGAGTACACTTTGGATATTGGCCTCACTAGGACTCGTTATTTTTGTATTCTTACAAGTTCTCCCTACCACTGTCTCCGAGTCACTTCAAGTTGAGCAAACGAAAAATATCATTTCGAAAGACGAAGCAAAGCAATCTGCTGCAAACTTTATGGAGTCAACTCTCGGTATTTCAGGAAACTTAAATGAAACCTTAGTTACATATGAGACCTATTCAGAGGTCTATGGTTATTTATCCAAGGAAAAATTAATGGAATCGTATCTGAAAACTTATGATAAACAGTTCCCATTGGAATTGTTCCGCGTTCGTTTTGAAAATCCTGATGAAATCCACTCTGCGGTAACAGTAGATGTGCATATGACAACAGGGCAAGTCGTTGGTTTCGAGAAAATTGCTTCCGCTAGCAATTCAACTAAAGATTTGATGCTTGAACTAAGCTCCGAATCATCAACAACTACCTTAATGGCCAAAGCTAGAGAAGGTAATTTAAGCCTGGAAGAAAAAGATGCACTGGCGACCCCTTACCTGAAATCATTTGGATTCGCTAGAGATAAATTGATCCTAGCCTCTGGGGAAGAGGAGATCGGGATTCAATATCAACTTCAAGACAACGAAATAGGGAAATCCAAAGGATTCATCGATATCCGCTTCGAGTTTGGAGCAGTCTCTTCAATGGAGACCTATTTCAGCACTCCTGAGTCTCACATCGACTACGTGGATGCTCAGACGAGATTAGCATACTGGCTCACGTTTGGAGGGTATGCTTTATTTACTTTAGTACTTGGTATTCTAGCCATCGTATTCAGCGCCAAGACTCGGCCCCATTCTTCTTTTAAGCGTGGGATATTTCTATCCAGTCTTTACTTTATACTCTCTATAATAGGTGCAATAAATATGCTTCCCTATCTGCAAAAAGAAGGCGTGGACCCGATATTCCTAATCATCGGATTCCTTGTACAAGGTATATTGACCTTGACTATGGCTGCCTCCGTCTACTTCTCACTTGTTGGAGGGGATGGTCTATTAAAGAAGAATGGCCTTAATCTGTGGGCACGTTCTAAGGAACCCGGATATGGACGTCATGTCCTGACCTCTATGGCTGATGGTTACGCTTGGGCCTTTATTCTACTTGGTCTACAGTCCATCATATTCGTTATCTTGGATAAAACCATTCATTTCTGGTCAACGTCAGACGCTACACAATCACCTTATAATCTGTTATATCCGTTATTGTTTCCTTTACTCGCTTGGGTTGCCGGTATTGGTGAAGAAGCTGTATATCGTCTGTTTGGAATTCCCATGCTCAAAAAGATCGTTCGTAACACATTCGTTGCCAGTCTCATTACAACCATGATCTGGGCTTTCGGACATACATTATATCCAATCTATCCTGTCATAACACGTCCTATTGAATTAGGAATTATCGGATTATTATTCAGCTTCATCTTCCTGCGTTATGGCTTCATCGCGGCTGTCTTCTCACACGTAATATTTGATAGTATCTTAATGGCACTTAGCCTCATCTTTATGGGAGGATCGATTAACTTGGTGGCAGGATTGTTCTATATTATTCTTCCTGCTATCGTTGCTTATGTGATTTATCTATTCAACCCACCGGGAAAGGAACGAAGAACTCCTTTGATACAAAAAAGAGAGGAGCCGTTGATTACGACTCCTCATCCTGAAGGGCATTAATAATTTGATTGGCGAGCTTCTCGCCGATCGACAGGGGCCGAAAGTCTTCGACTGAGGCCTCTTTTATTTTTTTAAGTGAGCCAAAATGCTTCAGCAAAAGTTTGCGACGCTTCTCACCAATGCCAGGAATAGCATCCAGACGTGAGGTAACCATCGACTTGGCACGTTGCTCACGGTGAAATGAAATAGCAAACCGGTGTACCTCGTCCTGAATCCGTTGCAACAAGTAGAACTCCTGACTGTCACGTGGCAAGTGAACTGGCTCTGGTGGGTCACCTACCATCAATTGAGCCGTCTTATGCTTGGCATCCTTAACGAGACCACACACAGGGATATACAACCCCAGCTCATTCTGTAGTACATCGACCGCTGCCGAGATTTGCCCCTTCCCTCCATCTACAACGATCAGGTCAGGCATTTGCAGATTGTCCTTCAACACTCGTTCGTACCGACGACGAATGACTTCACGCATCGTCTCATAATCGTCTGGTCCCTGAACGGTCCGAACTTTATATTTACGATACTCCTTCTTAGCTGGCTTCCCATCAATGAAGACGATCATAGCCGACACAGGATTCGTTCCCTGAATATTGGAGTTATCAAAAGCTTCGATTCTTGAAACTGATTCGAGACCAATACTCCGGCCCAGATTCTCCGCAGCCTTTGAAGTCCGCTCTTCATCTCGTTCAATCAGCTTGAACTTCTCGTCAATCGAGACGCGGGCATTATCCTCAGCCATCGTCACCATCTGCTTCTTAAGCCCCCGCTGAGGCACGAGAACCTTCACACCGAGCCACTGCTGTAGCGCTGCAGCTCCGCTCACCGGATCCAATGTTTCGCCACCAGCAGCACTCACAGTCACTCCTGTGGCATCTATCACCGTTTCCGCTGAATCAACACTTTCCTCATCCCCAGCAAACCCCTTCAAATCAGGTAGAAGAATTTCTTGTGGCACCGCCGGATTATCACTGTAATACTGCGTTACATAGGATAGAAAATCACCATAGGCTTCCCCATAGAACGGAAAGACCGAAGCATGACGTTCAATCATTTTACCCTGTCGCATGTATAATATCTGGACACACATCCAGCCTTTATCGACAGCAAAACCGAACACGTCGCGGTCTTTGGCATCCGCCATCGTGATCTTCTGTTTCTCCATTAGCGCATCGATGTTGATGATCTGATCTCGTAATTCCTTAGCACGTTCAAAATACAATTCCTCTGCGGCTTCATGCATTTTACGCTGTAGTTCTTTCTTGATTTCCTCATGACCACCACTGAGAAAAGAATTGATTTCCTGCGTCATTTTCTCATATGTTTCCTGAGGCACTTCTTTTACACATGGCGCAAGGCACTGCCCCATATGATAATAGAGACAAACATCTTTGGGCATGACATTACATTTGCGCAGTGGATACATCCGATCCAATAGCTTTTTTGTTTGTTGAGCTGCGTAACTATTCGGATAAGGTCCGAAATATTTCCCTTTATCTTTCAACACTCGCCGAGTGACTTCAAGCCTAGGGTGTTCTTCGTTTGTAATTTTAATATAAGGAAAGGTCTTATCATCCTTTAATAGCACGTTATAGCGTGGATGATGAGTCTTGATCAGGTTGCACTCCAGAATGAGTGCTTCCATGTTACTTCCAGTAACAATATACTCGAAATCTCGGATATCCAAGACAAGTCGCTGCGTTTTACCATCGTGGCTGCCTGTGAAATAAGAACGGACCCGGTTCTTCAAGACCTTTGCCTTACCAACGTAAATAATGGTACCTTCTTTATTCTTCATCAAGTAGCAGCCCGGAAGATCAGGTAATAAAGCCAACTTGTGACGGATAGCCTCCATAGCCTTCTCTTGCTCTTGTTCATTCTCTTGCTCTTGTTCATTCTCTTGTTCTTGTGAATCATGAATCAAATCCATGCCCGTGACTTCCTCCCCTATGGAATTGTTCACTTCGAATAATATACAGAAAACGCCCCCGGACATGCCGGAGGCGTGGGGAAAACATACCCTTGCAACCAAAAAGAAGCAATAAAGCTTATTAGTGTTTAGCGATCAGGTTTTTCAGTGCTTCTTTGGAATTCAATCCAACAACCTTATCAACGGGTTGCCCGTCTTTGAAAAGGATCAATGTTGGAATACTCATCACACCAAAACGGGACGCTGATTCCGGGTTTTCGTCCACATTCACTTTTGCTATTTTGACCGAATCTCCTACATCTGAAGCCAATTCCTCTAGAATTGGAGCGATCATTTTGCAGGGACCACACCAAGGAGCCCAGAAATCAACAAGGACCATACCTTGACCTTCTACTTCATTATTGAAGGATTGATCGGATACATTAACAATTGCCATAATAAATCTCCTCCTATATGTTTGTTTTATCATGTTTGCACAGTATTCTCAGAACAAACACAATTTCATTCAGTTCATAATGATGAATCCATCCTAAAATGGCGTCTTGCCAATTATACCACATTTTTTTTGAGAATGGGTAATCACCGTTACACGCGCGGTTAAAGCGCCTTCTTTACAAAATAAAGTAGAAATGGTTATACTATTAATAACCCAAAATCGTTTTGTCTATAACATATATCATTGATGTTTCCAACTTGACCGAGGAGGCTACGCCAATATGGACGCTAACCCACATGCAAACGACCCAAGAGCGCATATCAACGAAGAGCCACGCAACGATTTATTTGATTTGATGAACGGTTTCTTCGGTATGTTTACGCTCATGGCCGTTATTTTCTTCGGAATGGTCATCGTAAAATTTATAGCCGGTTAAGAAGCTGGACGGCAAAAAGGCTGGATCTTCTCCTCCAAGAGAATCCGGCCTTTTTTTGTATTTGTATTTTATTTATTGATTTCGCCCACGCTTGTTACTCCCATGAACTTGTACTACGTCCACAAATGGGGCAATCCGATCCATCAAACGTTGACCCTTATGTTGTTCTTCCCCATCTTTATTCGTAAAGCTTAGATGCTTCTCCAAAGCACTAAGCGAATGATTCGAAGTGTAAAAGGTCGGCTTACGGTTCATTCTATAATTAAGAATAGCTCCCATCACATGGTCGCGAACCCAAGGATTTAAATTTTCAGCCCCGATGTCATCAAAGATGAGCAAGTCCGCCTGCTTCATAACCTCTACCGATTCCTTCAGCTTCTGATTATCCAGCATCATCGACTTTAAATCTTCCACAAACTCAGGCATGTAGACGATCACTCCGGAATATCCCGATTTCGCCAGTTCATGAAGTAAGTAACACATTAGAAAGGTCTTTCCGGTACCGAAATGACCCTCGAGATAGAGCCCTTGAGTCTGAAGTCCATCCTCTCTTGTCTCATTGATATATTTAATAACCTGAGCCACGGCTGGTGCTCGCTCACGATCTTTCATCATGATCTCTACTTCATTGTAGCCTTCTTCTAGGGCACGTTCATCCACGTAGAAGCTATGTATCCGCTTCTTCACCGCTAGTTCCGTCTGCCTCTGATTCTGCTTATCGCAAGGAACCTGCCGATCTATCAATTGGGTACGTCCACCCGTATTTTCGACTGTCAACTTCGTATAATGTCCTGGAAAATCATTAGGACAATCATCAAGTCCCGGACAATTACTACAATGGCGATTCGTATTCACATATTGATACAGCTTAGCCATATTAAGATGCAACTGTTCATCTGTCAGCTCTGGATGAGCCGCGCGAAGTGACAGTACCAAAGGTGAATTTAGTAGCTCAGCGGAAAGTTCTTCTGACCTCCGACGGAGTTGTGGGTTCTTCATTTGCGACAACAGTTGCCCAAGTGATTCCATGCGTTATGTTCACCATCCTTCATTCTATATATATATACAATTCCGCTCCGTTTAACTGCCTCTATTCTTGCTTGCTTGTGTCTGCTCAGCCAACTTAAGCATTTCAGCAAAATCCTCATCAGAGACACTCTGCTCCCCACTCGAACGTTCAACGATAGGGATCTCAGGCTTCGGCTTCACTCCACGATTATTATACGTACGTCCACGTCCCGCGCCGGCCGCACCACCTGTAGAGGCGGCTGCAACTTTATCCTTCACCTTCGACTGTTCACGTATATACTGAACAGCCTTCTCATAGGAATTGACTTGTTTCAGCAACATATTTGATGCGATAGCATCCACAAAATTACGATTAATCCGTTGTTCTCCACCCGAGGTTAAGAGGCTCATCAAATAATGGATCAAAACATTGATAACTTCACCTGGTAGTTTATAATTCAAATCGATTTTTTCAAAGATATCAAGTAAATTATCAGGAACCGCTCCCGGAAAGAACGTCTTAAGAAGTCTAGTGTATGGCTCGTTACGCAACATCATGTTGTACTGATGAATATCGCACTTGCTTATAAATTGTGGTGGTACTTCCACATAAAATTCCATTTGAACTGCAATTTCTTCCTCATGCATCTGGGCAGGTTCTTTAACTTCAGCGCGAAGGGCGGCCACTTTACCGTATACAACTTCCCGCTCTTCCTTGCGTCGCTTGCCTTGGCGGAACTGAAGATTTGCTATGTGCTGTAATTTATCCAACAAAAGCCCACCATCAGGATCAAACACACCATCTTCATCCAGAAGGCGACACAAATCTTGAACACTCAAATCGTATTTACGAGCCACATAATTCGCAACTCCCATCCCTTCGGGATTAAATCGTAGCCCTTCCACAAAAGGACGGTTAGCAGATCCACGCGGGAAATGGAGGATAATGTCCGCATAATTGAGTGAATCTTCCTCACTCGCCACTGCTATTTGACCTTTCCCCCTCGCAACCGATGTTTCAGCAATCGCCTGTTCAAGTTCATAATCAATAGCATGCGTGTTCAGTTCAAAAATATCATAAAATGGTATGGATATATTTTCTTTATTATAAGTTAGAACGGACCACTCATCCGGTTCTTTATTGAATAGCTTCTCCCGCAACTCCAGAACGGCAAATTTGCCAATCTTATCACGTAGTAGTAACGTCAGATGCTGGGTTCTAAAAAACTCTGACGGCGACAATGGCGCTTGTAGCTCATATTCATACATATAATCGTCACTATCAGGCATATATAAACGGCTAGTTTGTAACAGACCAACTGCTTCTAGTTTGGAGGTCTGCTCAACGAGAAATTTACGTCCCTTTTCACTAGGCTCCAACCCCAACGTCAAAAATAACCCCCGTTGCTGCTCAACGGCGGAATATCCTACTTGTTCCAACGGCACTTGCTGGGCGAGCAACTTATAGACTCCTATTGCAAAAGCCCCAACCATAGGTTGATAGATTAAATTTAGCATTTTCCCGTCTACACCACTAAGGCTGAAGTCACGATACACACAATAATGATGATTCTCGGTAAAATGATGTAAATTGTTCATGCGCACCTATGAAATCACTCCTTCATATCACTTACAGGTAGACTTCCTCTATTCTATCACAAATCCGGCTGAGCTTAGTCGTAAAATCATGGCATTTCTTAGCCGCCGCAAAGCTCGTGGTAAGTTTTCTTAACAAATGAAAGATAAGGCGATGGAGGGAATACCTTCATCGTTTCATATACTTGCTCAATAAGAGTGCGGGCACGATCATGTTCTCCCTGCTCAGCATAAATTTTTGCTATATAAGCTCCGGCAGTATGAATAGAAGCCTTATTAAACGGGTGGTGCCCCCATTCCGGCATGGTGACTTGCGACAACGCTTCAAGAGCCTCCGCATATCGATCTAACCCATAATAGGAGATTCCCCTCTGCAAAAGCCAATATCCCCGCTTATCCTCATGCTCCATATCAGAGTACTTCAAGATCAAATCCAATGCCTCAGTGAATTTGCCCTTCCAATTCAAATTTGTTACTTCGACCAATTCTATTAATTCCAACGAATCGAGGTCTTCCGTAAATTGAGCGAACTGCCTTGCTTTGGACAAATAATGTTGAACTTGTTCATCGTCCTCAATGATTTGACTATTTCCCGCCAACAATCTATAAAAATGGTCCGTTAGATAAAAGACCTTCTCATCATGAGACAAGGTAATAGCCGCCAGAAGAACATTTCTACTTTCTTCATAATATCCAATAGCAGACAAGGATGCCGCCTCAGCATAATGAAGGTCTAGTTCAAACAAGATATCCCTACTTGATTGCTTGTCCTTATATTGCCGCCAAACATCACGGATTAAGTCTAGCGAAGCCCCATATTGCAATTTCGTAAAATACAAAGCATACATGATATATCTAGCCTTAGCTGCCTCAACATATAAACTAAAATGATCATAAATCTCTACTGCCTTATCTACTGCTCTTCCGCCGTTCACATTCAATGTATGGAAGCAAGCTTCTGCGTAATTCTCCATAAGTCTTGCAGCGTCAAGAATTAAAGGAAGCTTCGTCTCCAGTAAAGGTTCAACCTTTGATATGACTGATGAATATTCTTTCCGCTTGATATGATCCTCTACTTCCCTCAGCAGCCTACTTATTTCCGCAGAGCCATCCTCTTCCAACAACTGACTGACTTCTAGCCCCAATTGCCGAGCCAAGTATTGTAAGCTTCCCATCGAGGGCTGAGCTTTACCGTTCTCAATTTGACTGAGCATACTCTTCGTTATATGTTCACCTGCTAACTGCGATTGTGTTATACCCTTTGCTTTACGCAGCTTTCGAATTTTTTCTCCGATTGTTGTTGACATGTATTCAACCTCATTAAATTCATTTTATCCAGTATAACTTAACTAGAAGCTACAGAAAAGCATACGAATTGATCATTTGTTAAATTAAAATAAACTTATATTGCGAATCGTTGCTACATACGCTATTATAAGTTTAATTTAATTTAACTTTAATTGGAAGTGGGAAATCACATGGATATTGATGTTCCAAACAAACGCAACGATAATCGAAACATCTTTCTTTTTTTTACCGGCAAATTAATTACGATGTTAGGCTCAAGCATGTACACTTTTATTATTGGACTGTATATTTTGAAATTGACCGGTTCAGGTGGAAACTTCGCTCTAACGATTATTTGCGGGATGTTACCTCGAATACTGTTGTCTCCATTTGCCGGAGTGATCGCTGACCGTATGAGCCGCCGAAAGCTCCTTATAGGATCAGATGCTGCAAGTACAATCGTCATGCTTCTAGCCTTTTCCACCGTATCATTTGCAGGACTTTCCCTAATAACTGTCTACGCTTCACTCATCCTACTCTCAGTATGTTCTACCTTCTATAGCGTCTCCCTATCTTCTTCCGTTATGATGCTTGTTGAAGAGGATAATGTGCAGCGAGCGAGTTCCTTGGGTCAAATCTCCAGTTCAATCGGCAACATTTTAGGACCAATACTTGGTGGAATTCTTTACGCTTATGTATCATTAGAAATGTTTATGTTATTTAATGGCCTTGCCTTTCTGATATCAACACTGATGGGATGGTCATTGAAATTCAAACCTTCGGCTTCATCATCCCCTGACTATGATATGAATACAGGAGATGGTTCGTCTAAAGGATTCCTTACATCATTCCAACGCAGTTTTATTGAAGGTTTCCATTATGCTAAACGGAACCATCTGATCTGGGGAATGATCAAACTGGCCTTCTGGATCAACTTTTTCATCAGTGCTCTTAACGTGTTTCTCCCCTATATTATTGTCGAGTCCTTGAAACTTAGCTCCAAGCAGTATGGTACTATCGACGCAATGTTAGCTGCAGGTATGTTACTCATGTCAGCTCTTCTCTCGATTCGCAAACAACTAGGAGATCCCATAAAGTCATTACTACAGGGTACAACTACTCTCTCCATTCTAATTATTTCTATGTCATTACCCTTGCTTATTACCTTCACTTCTCTTGGCTCATTTGTATTTTATATGATACTCATGTTAATTGTTGGCATAATCATTATTTACATCAATATTCCCATCCAGGTTACACTGCAAAAGACTATAGAAGAGGAATATCGCGGACGCGTATTCGGCATTCTTGATACGATGGCCAGTGCAATCGCACCTCTAGGTATGGTATTATTCGGCCTTACGCTAGACTGGATTCCAAGTTTCTATATCCCTATCATTTCAGGTTTAGGACTGCTGCTCGTTACTTGGATCGGGGCACATGAGCTACGAAAGGTCCCAAGTCAGACAACTGTCGCTTCATCTCAGCAGGCTTCCAGTAGTCAATAAGCAACCTCACACACGCGAATAAAACAAACAGCGGTGGCACCCCTGGCTATCAGGGATACCACCGCTGTTTGTTTTATTTCAATTCCACTTTTAAACATAAAGAGGATTCATAACTATAATCAATACTTGATCATGGAGGAGCAGAAGTTAGCGGAGAGGACGGAATTATCCAGAAGAAGCGATAGCGTTCACCTTTGCCTCAGAAATTTCACCGCTATAGCGATATATTCAAAAAATTTCGGAGGCAACAGTGATCGTAAGGATAATCCGTCATCGTAGCGGTTGTGCGAACCTACTGTTTCAAGCATTAGTTATGTCCTTAGAATGTTTAAAACATCCTATATCCGCCTTTACGCAGCTTTTCAATGGTCCATCCACTTAATATTGCGCCACCAAATCCAGCAATCGCAGTCAAATAATCAACCAAACGGAACGAAGCGAGGTAGGATCCAAAACTCTTATCATGATTCCATAACGTATATACAACAATCGGTACAATGACAAGAACAAATATGTATGCTGGAAACCATGTTGTTTTCATAAGCATATTGAGAATAAATCCGATGCCGAACATCATAACGAAGAACAGAACCATCAGCACCAATACGATGAGCCAACCCATCGTTTCCCCACCCTTCTCCTCCATACTATAAGTTAAATCACATTGACTAGAACTAGTGATAAGTTTACTAGAAAAAATGTTACGAAGCAACGAACTTTCTTGAAATAAAATCACAATTCGGTTTGCCCCTCTACCATCGTTAGGATACAATAGAGTAAGTACATATCGTATGTAATCCATAAGAAATTTAGGAGTGATAATAAATGAGTGACGTAGCTTCAACTTTGGAAGGATGGTACGCTCTGCATGATTTCCGCTCCATCGATTGGACAGCTTGGAAAGCAGCAGATGACGAGGAGCGAGCAGGAGCACTTGAAGAGCTTCACACCTTCCTCCAGCAGTGGGGCAATATGGAGCAAGACAAGAGCGGTAGCACAGCCGTTTACTCCATCGTAGGACAGAAGGCTGACTTTGTATTCATGCATCTTCGGGAAACATTAGAGGAACTAAACGCTGTGGAGACCGAATTTAATAAAACAACATTTGCTGAGTACACGATTAAATCTTACTCTTATGTGAGTATCGTGGAACTAAGCAACTATCTTGCATCAGGAGATGGTGATCCGAAGAGTAATCCTGAAATTCTAGCTAGACTTCAGCCCATTCTCCCAAAATCGAAACACATCTGCTTCTACCCGATGAACAAGAAACGCGATTTGAATGACAACTGGTATATGCTAACCATGGATGAGCGGCGCACTATGATGCGTAGCCACGGTATGATCGGTCGTGGATACGCCGGCAAAGTGAAGCAAATCATTACCGGTTCTGTTGGTCTAGATGATTGGGAATGGGGAGTCACACTCTTCTCTGATGATCCGATTCACTTTAAGAAACTCGTATACGAAATGCGGTTTGACGAAGTGAGTGCACGTTTTGGAGAATTCGGTTCCTTCTATGTTGGTAATTTGCTCAATGAGCAGTTGTTCGAGGACTTACTGAAAGTATAATCCGCTCCCCAGAGAGCAAACAAATAAAAGGCTGCTCCCTATGAACATTGGGAACAGCCTTTTTCATCTATTCGTCTTCCGCTTCTTCCCGAAGCGACTCTAGAAATAATGCAGTCGCCCTATCGCGGTCCCTGCTCTTCTCCTTTAACCTTTCGATTGCCGGAAGAATAAGGATATCCACTTCTTTCTGGACGGTATAAGCGAAGTCATATTGCTGCTGTGACTCTAAATAAGAACCCACTTCCATCAATGCGTTATATCGGTCTAGCTCTTCCCGCGTAAGTAAGCCCCGGACTTGAACGCTGCAATGGCGCATCCTATAGGAATCTGCCTTTTTTCAGAACTAACGGAATGCCGCCAATCGTGAATAAGTAGCGAATATCTACAACTTTCTTCAGTTGAGCAGCAACCCAGCCAGTATAGGTCTTGCCAAATGCCGAAGCAACGGCTTCACCTTTACCAAGTGATGCAACTGTACCTTTGTTACTAAATATAAACTTCTTAAGCTCTTTGCCGCGAATGGACGCAACTACATTCTGAGCGCAGACCACACCTTGTTGCATAGCAATTTGAGCTGTTGGAGGATACGGACGTCCTTCAGCATTAAACATTAAGGAGTTATCCCCAATGATGAAGACATTATCATGGGCTGGTGCATGCAAATAATCATCGATCTTCACGCGACCACGAGCCGTTTCAAACCCAGCTGCTTCAATAAGTCTATTCCCACGGATACCACCCGTCCAAACCACTGTAGCCGATTTGATCTCTTCACCTGTAGCCAGTAGAACGCCATCCGGTGTACATTCTTTAATGGCGACACCAATTTTAAATTGTACGTTTTTCTTACGTAGGACATTCATAGCGTACTCAACTAGCGCAGGATCAAATCCTGGAAGTGCGGTTGGAGCTGCTTCTACATTATAAATGTTAACAAGATTAGGATCTACATCGTAATCTTTGCAGAGCTGTGGAATTCGGTCAGCTAATTCAGCAACAAATTCAATTCCACTAAATCCAGCGCCGCCAACTACGAAGTTAAGACGGTCCTTACGGCTTTCATCCGTCTTGTACAACGCAAATTGATATTCAATATGCTGACGAATTAAGCGTACCGAGTTGATGCTGCGGATCGTCATAGCGTATTCCGCTAGCCCTGGAATGCCAAATGATTCCGGTTCGCCACCAAGGGCTATAATTAGGTAATCATAAGACAGGGTCCCGTCTTGGAGAACCACCTTTTTATCAGCCAGTCGGATCTCTTGAACATTGGATTTAACCAAATCAATCTTGAATTCATCGATCAGTTTAGAAATTTGCACACGTGTATGTTCGATGGAGTCCGTTCCTGCTGCAGGCATATGCAAATGAGTAGTGAAATAATGGTAATCGTGCCGATTTACTAAAGTTACATCGGCCTCATTGTAATTCAATTCTTTTTGCAGTCTCTGTGCGGTTAGAATCCCGCCATATCCCGCTCCAAGAATTACTATCTTAGGTATGGTACTCATCTGGATTGTTCTCCTTCCAATTTTAAACACTCTATATTCTTTAAACATCAACCTTCAATGTGAAAATTAACACATAAATTTAGATGAAATTCTATTCCGAATTTCGAAAATTTCGAGACTTTATGTAATAGTCATTCTAAACGGTAATTGTTGCTATATCAAATTTCACACACCATCTCGAAACTGTGCTTTTTTTGTCACACTTTTTTGTACACACAATTGAATGATATCGACTTTTACTTAAAAGATCAAGTCTTATTTCATGCCGATTCCCGGGGTTTTCCATATCATTTGAGCTACATCAGCTTGTATATTCATCTTGCCTTTGCAAGTCAAGACTAGATGTTTATAATAAAGTAGAATTGACATTATTAAGCTACACAAATTTTCTGGAGGTGTTTTGCCTGTGTCATCCCTTAGTCCTAACGCCAATTTTTCCGATTTGCTTATCATCGGAGGCGGCCCTGCAGGCATGTTTGCCGCATTTTACGGCGGTATGAGAAAAGCATCCGTCAAACTAATCGAAAGTATGCCTCAGTTGGGTGGTCAAGTTGCTGCCCTTTACCCTGAGAAATATATTTACGATATTGCTGGTTTCTCTAAGATCACGGGCCAAGAACTGATCAACAATTTAAGTGATCAGTTGAAACTGTTCAACTCAGATATTCGCCTCGAGGAAAAAGTCATACACATCGAGAAGAGAGATGAACGCCATTTTATCGTAACAACCGATCAGGATGTTCATCACGCTCATGCTTTAATTATTACAGCAGGGGTCGGAGCATTCGAACCGCGTCGTCTAGACCTTGAGAACGCCGCTCAGTTCGAAAAGACAAATCTGCATTATTTTATAAGTGATTTAGAAAAATTCCGTGGACGGAAGGTCCTCATCAGCGGTGGCGGTGACTCTGCAGTAGACTGGGCACTTATGCTTGAACCTATCGCTGAACAAGTGACCCTCATTCACCGCCGAGATAAATTCCGTGCCCATGAGCACAGTGTAGAAAATTTGATGGCTTCCAAGGTTCAAGTCATCACTCCCACAGAAATCACTGCACTTCATGGTGAGGATAACATCGAACGAGTTACCATCGCTCATGTTAAGTCGGGTGAAACACAAGAAATTGAAGTTGATGATGTAATCGTCAATTTCGGATTCGTATCCTCACTCGGTCCAATTGCAGATTGGGGACTGGAAATTGAGTCAAATTCCATCGTTGTAGACTCACGTATGGAGAGCTCCATTCCCGGGATATTCGCCGCTGGTGATATCACGACTTATCCTGGTAAGTTAGACCTAATAGCCGTTGGTTTTGGCGAAGCTCCAACAGCTGTCAATAACGCCAAAGTATATATCGATCCTGATGCAAAGCTATCACCAGGGCATAGCAGCAATCTCAAATTATAATGCTACATGAGAATTGACAAAAAAGGGTATCTTAACTTTACGATCATTTTACCGTAAAGGAGAGATACCCTTTGTCATATATATGCCCGTTATGTAACGGATTGGCTAATTTAAATTCATCCTGTCCTGATTGCGGTACGGTTCTAGAAAATATGGGGAAGAAGGAAGACTACGCTGGCCCTTACAGTCCCTATGGTTCTATTGATCAATTCACTTCAGTAATCTATAAGCATGCTGCTATGGGATGTGAGCATGTCGCTCAATGTCCGCACTGCCATGAAGCTTACATCTATCGTGTCAACGCCGTACAGACGCCTTAAGTTCGTATGAATTAAATTTTTCTTGAAAAATAGCGTATTAGGCTCGTCCATTTTAATGAAGAAAAGAACCTACATTTTTGTTTAGATCACGTTTATGGATCTCTGCCAACAGTAGTGCAATGAATTCTCTATCCAACTGCAATTTAGTAGCCATCTGGTAGGATTCAAGCAGCATTTCATCTGTTAACATCGCCATTGGTAACACACCCCTTCAATTATTTTCCTTATCATATCAAGAAATTTCCAGTAGAACAAGCGTTCTGTTATCCACATGAGGTTGTGGAAATCCTGTGAATAGAATGTTAGTAACCTATCCAAGTGGCTGTTAATTATGGTGGTATAATGTGGACAAAAGTTATTCACAGGATATTCCCGTTTCTTTTATCTCAAAAAAATATTTCTAATATTATGCATATTTTGGATTATTGTGGTCTTGTGTTGACTTCAAATATCCATATCTTACCACCGTTGTCGATTCCATAGTCGAATCCTAGTTCGCCAATCCCCGGAAAGGATGACTCTAGTATTCCGATACATGTATTCGTCAAATTACGCATTTCACGACGTTTAGTACGTGCAACTTTACTCCGTAAGGATCTACTTAAGCCTTCACGTGCACTTAATAAAGTTCCCCCTTTGCATAAATTCGTAACGAACAGCCCCGGCCGGGCTAATCGTCCCACCATTGCTCGATACATCCAGCTTCCATCCTGTTGCTTTGCAACCTTGACCCTGTAATCAATCGGGCGTCCTCCGATACGAGCCAAATGAATTCCTTGCTGAATAATGTACTTTCGCCCTACCTTCGCACGACCTAATGCTTTAAACATCGTTTCGAAGTTTCCAAATGCTCTGCGTCTAGACATATACGTAAACGAATAAACACCCCGATCATAAGACACTTTAATTACACCATAACCTCCCCCGCCATGAATTGGCTTGATGACGACCATACCAAACTGATGTATCATTCGCTTCAATTGTTCTGCATCATACATTCTGGTCTGCGGTATGTGGGGCGCTACGCTTCCATTACTTAATAACGCTTCAGTCTTTAACCATTTGTTAGCCAGTTGTCTTCCTGCCACGACTCCATCCCCTTTCTGGCGTTATATGCTATACATACTCAGAGCGGGGCTAGTTTTCTTGGATGATTGTCCGAAGCCTGCGCCTCTTTTCTGGGGACTTGCTCCCTCTTTGCAAAATATCCCTTTTTTACGTATAGTATTCTCAAACGCAAATTGCTCATATATAAGGGGGGTCACTTTGGAGGAGACAAGTTCTTTTATACCAACATTATTCGAAATTTTATATTGGTTCGCGATGATTGCCATGTCACTTGTGCTTGCTGCCATAACAGTCGCTTTATGCGTCATAGGCTTCAAGTTTATTAAGGATTCCCGCAAAGGTCTCGGTTTAGGTTGTATTCTATTCTCGCTAGTCTCCACCTCGATGATCATACTTATGGTTAATAAGCAATTCTTCTGAAACCAAAATCATTTCATACGTATTACTTATTAGTAGAAATACACACAGCTAGATATGTAGGAGGGATTTTGTCTTAATGGAAGGTACGCACAGTTGGAGTGAACGCTTCAAAAGATTATTTTTAAATAACCGGTTCGTTCTCTTTTTGCTGATTCTATTGCTAATTGGATTAAATATCTTTGTGTTCGGAAAAATCTCATTTATATTCACACCTCTGACCGTATTACTCAAAACGGTATTGTTCCCCGTTCTACTAACGGGAGCGATCTATTACTTGCTCAATCCGCTAGTGGACTTATTGGAGAGAAAAAGAATTCCGAGGGTGTACACGATTGTAACCCTTTATCTACTGATGGCGGGAATCATTACTATTGTGATCATCTCAGTCATTCCTTTAGTTCAGGAACAGGTAACACAACTAATAGAAAATTTTCCTAAATACAGCTATGAAGTGCAACTTCAGTTCGAAAGTCTAATCGGCAGCGATTTTTTCTCCCAGATCCAACAATCCACTGGATTTAATCCATCAACCTTGGGTCAAACCATTGCCGAGCAAGCCACTTCGATACTTGATAGCACTTGGTCCGGTATTGGCGGGTTCCTCGGTGCGATTAAAGATATCGTATTGACATTAGTTACGGTGCCGTTTATTCTGTTCTATTTGCTTAAGGATGGGAAGAAGCTTCCCACTTTCATCTTACGATTTGTCCCTGTCCAATTCCGTAAACAAACTCATAGTGTGATGACCGATATGAATGTTAAGATCAGTTCCTACATTCGTGGGCAGATTATTGTCAGCTTCTGTATTGGGATCCTCTTATATTTCGGGTTCCTAATCATAGGGCTTGATTACTCGCTTGTACTGGCCATCATAGCTTCGTTCACGAGTATTGTCCCTTACCTCGGACCAGCGATTGCTATTACTCCAGCACTGATTATTGCAATCGTAACGTCACCTTTGATGTTACTTAAACTTATTGCAGTATGGACAATCGTACAACTAATTGAAGGTAAGTTTATTTCACCGCAAATTATGGGCAAAACACTACGGATTCACCCTATCACGATCATCTTTGTGATCCTAACTGCTGGAAATTTATTCGGTATATTAGGTATCATCCTTGCCGTACCAGGTTATGCCGTACTAAAGGTTATCTTTTCTCATTTGTTCCAATGGTTCGAAGGACGCTCGCATCTATATGAAGATGCAGTACCTGATCCAGTTGAAATAACCGAAGGTGAAGCCACCACAGCACAAGATAATAGTAAGCCCACGACATAGCAAAATAAGCCGCCCCCTGGATGATTACTAGGTTGCGGCTTATTTATTTACTTATTTTAAGCACAATCAATCACAAACCTCTGGCTTACCCTCTTCATTCTTCATACGAAACGATTGTCCACAGCCACAAGAAGCGACAGCGTTAGGATTATTTATAGTAAATCCACCACTCATTCCAGACTCTTGAAAATCAATCTCTAGGCCGTTCAGAAAGCGCACACTCTCTTTATCTACAACTACCTTTAATCCATTAACATCCAAGTGAACATCTTCTTCACTTTCCTCATCATCCAAACCCATACCATATGAGAAACCGCTACATCCGCCCGGGTTCACCCCAAGACGCAAAAACATATTAGGTGTTTCCTCTTGATCTAACATGTCTTTAATTCGGTTCATAGCACTATCCGATATATTAATCATCTTCCATCCTCCTTTTCCGTACACATAAATTATACTCCACAACCGAAATCCCCTCAAGTGATGTGATTTTTATTGCTGCAACTATTCCCACTAATCGATCTAACTTATTGCCCCCTGATAAATCGAGGTTTATAATAGATAGGTATTTAACTATTACTATCTATTTTGACGGATCCCTATGCATAGGTATCAATATTCTTCCTTGTTGGACTGTCTTCATGGAAATGGAGGTATTATTGTATGTTTACAACTGTCACCCCAAGTACAGACAAGAGAATGGCAGAAATTGTAGAAAAGGTCTCGAAGGGCGAACGCCTTACCCTTGAAGACGGAGTATATTTATATAAGAGTGATGATTTATTGACCATTGGACAATTAGCCAATGAGGTTAATCTTAGAAAAAACGGCAAAAAGGTGTATTTCATCGAAAATATGAGCCTGTATTTCACTAACGTTTGTGAATCATACTGTGCATTCTGTAACTTCCGTAAGGACCAAGATGAAGAGGGGTCTTATACGTTATCCGGTGAAGAGATGATCGCCTATGTAGAGCAACATATTCACCCTGGAATCCGGGAGTTCCATATCGTTGGTGGTCACAATAATCATGTGCCTTTCCAATACTATGTGGATTCACTCAAAGCATTAAATGAACGTTTCCCCGACGTCACAATTAAGGCATACACAGCTGCTGAAATTGAATTTTTCACTCGGATTAGTGGACTCAGCACGGCAGAAGTGCTAACAGAGTTACGTAAGGCAGGGCTCCAGTCATTAACTGGCGGTGGGGCTGAGATTTTATCAGATCAATATCGCGAGAAAATGAAAGTCGACAAAGCTAACGTTGATCAATATCTCGATGTTCATCGGACTGCTCACCAACTTGGTATGAAGACTCATACAACAATGCTATATGGTTCAATCGAATCTCATGAAGATCGAATTCGCCATATGATTCAAATTCGCGAACTGCAGGATGAGACTGGTGGTTTTATGGTATTCATTCCTCTGTCCATGCAGCCACGTAATAAGAATGCGGGAATTATGCGCCGTAACTCGGCCTATGAGGATCTGAAAACTATCGCCATCAGCCGTTTGATGTTGGATAATATTCAGCACATCAAAGCTTATTTCATCAACATTGGGGTTCAACTCACTCAGGTTGCTCTCTCCTTCGGAGCATCCGATGTGCACGGTACAATTCTTAAGGAACGGATCAGTCACGCAGCTGGTGCCTTAACTCCTGAAGGCATAACACGCAAAGAATTGATTTGGCTTATTCAAGGCGCCGGACGGATTCCGGTTGAACGCGACACCTTCTATAACGAAATAGAAATTTTCGAATAAAGTTTCGGACACTTGAATTGAGAAAGTGATACAGAAGGGACGTGGGTTGATGATACAATTCGTCATTCTGGGTGGAGGATACGGGGGAACAACTGTCATTCATGAGTTATTCAAAGGACATATCCCTTCGGATGTGCAGATCACTTTAGTTGATCGCATGCCCTTTCAAAGTTTGAAGACCGAGTACTATGCACTTGCAGCTGGTACCGCCTCTGATCATGAGCTGCGTGTCCCTTTTCCGCACTATGCGGAATTACAAATCAAATACGGAGAAATAAGTACACTTGATTTGAATAACCGCTTAATTCACTTCACAGAAGGGGATCCTCTTCCATATGACCAACTTGTGATCGCCTTGGGATGCACCGATAAGTATCATAACATTCAAGGAGCCCAGCAAAATTCCTGTAGCATTCAATCCTTTGCAGCTGTTCGAAACACCTATATGAAATTAAACAACAGCAAGCCTTATAGTAATATTAACATCATCGGCGGAGGCCTGAGCGGAGTAGAACTTGCTGCCGAGCTCAGGGAGAGCCGGCCTGATCTGAACATAACGATTATAGACCGTGGCTCCCGGGTGTTATCTGCCTTTCCACCCAAAGTATCTGGATATGTCACCAAATGGTTCAACGAACATGAGGTGAGGACTCTACCTTATGTTTCAATAACTTCCCTTGAACCTGATCTCATCTACTATGGGGCTGATACCATTCCTACGGATGTCACAGTTTGGACTGCTGGGATTCAGCCTGCACCTCTGGTGCAACAGATGGATGTCAGAAAAGATCCGCAAGGCCGCATCCTATTAAATGAGTATCACCAAATTCCTAATTATCCCGAAATATTTGTCTGTGGAGATTGTGCAAGCTTACCGTTTGCGCCAAGTGCACAAGCTGCTGAAGGGCAAGGTTACCAGATTGCTCAGATTACAAGCGCATTATGGCGCGGAGAAACTCCAAAATTATCTAGCATTAAATTAAAAGGTACGCTTGGATCCCTTGGAAAAAAGGCGGGATTTGGCCTTATGGGTATGACTCAAGTAACCGGCCGGGTCCCACGTATCCTAAAAAGTGGAGTACTATGGATGTCCAAGCACCATATTGGTTAAGAAAACTCTCTTATCTTATCTAAAATCACCTGATACAACGCACTAGCAGTCTCTGCCTCTACAGTCTCTCCATTGACCAGCGCATAAGGTGTCATATAACACATCCCACATCCGGTCAGGCAACCATATTCAATCACATCAAAGTCAGGATTCTCTTTCAACTTCTCCATCACTTCATCCGTGCCGAAATGGGCATTGTTAGCACAAAATTCAATAATAGGTCTCAACCAGCTACCTCCGTTTATGTATGCCATTTAAATTTTAGATTTTTTGTACTATAATAATGATGTAATAAGAAAGGAGTTGAAAATAACAATGAGCGAAAACGTACAAGATAAATTATATGATGAAGTTCTAGAAGTTCTGGATAAACTTCGTCCATTCCTACAACGTGACGGTGGCGATGTTGATCTAGTCGATGTTGAAGACGGTATCGTTAAGTTGAAATTGATGGGTGCTTGCGGCAGTTGCCCTAGTTCCACCATTACTCTCAAAGCAGGTATCGAGCGCGCGCTGTTTGAAGAAGTAGAAGGTGTACAAGAGGTCGTACAAGTATTTTAATAAAATAGTATGATGAACGATCCGGCCTTCGACCATTCAAATGGAGAAAGCCACCAAATAAACTCAGCCCTCCGGTATGACTGGAAAGGCTGAGTTTATTTTTTAATTCCAATTGGAATTCCTCCGTTATTATCAAAGATGCTAAGACGGCTTAATCCACGGACGAATAGGATCCAAACCACCGGAAATATCCATAATATTACCCGTAATAAAATCTGAATTGGAATGACATAGAAACGCAATAACGCGCGCAATATCCTCACCACTACCTGGGCGACCTAATGGAGTTTCACCATCTTGGATTTCCCGGGCATCAGCAATGGACATCTCCTTATTGGCTCCTCGAATATCTCCAGGACATACCATATTAACCGTTATACCGTAGGGTGCTTCCTCCACTGCCAATGTCTTGGTGAAAGACACTAGGCCTGTCTTAGCAGCCGCATACACAGCACGGTGAGGCCAAGCCCGTGATTCAGCAGCGTGACCGAAGCCGAAATGTATAATCCGTCCCCACCGTTTCTCCCTCATACCCTGAAGCACAAGATGATCCAGTAGCAGCGTTCCAACAAAGTTACCTTCGATCATCGCCAAGATTTGTGATTGGCTATAATCGGCAAACAGCCGACGTTCACGAATAAATGGCCCAGCATTATTGACTAATATGTCAACTGTCCCGAGCTCTTCGGTTATCCGCTCGACCATCCTCTCGTTCTCCTCATGCCGGGAAATATCTGCTTGTACAGTGATGCAGCGTACGCCCTTCTGCTGTATTTCAGAACGGAGGGCCAGCGCCTCGGACTCGCTATGCACATAATTGATTGCAATATGACACCCATGCTCAGCAAGGGTTAGTGCTGTCTTCTTGCCAAGCCCTTTGGCGCTCCCGGTAATGAGAGCGACTTTTCCCTTCATTGTCCTCTCCTCCTCCTCAATGCCTTCATTTCAAGTATAGAAGATTTGAGGGATTCCGACAAACAATAGATGTCCGCTACGACGACGGATTATTCTTACGATCGTTGTTGTCCTCAGATTTCCTGATTATATACCGCACTTAGCGGTAGAAATCCGAGGACAAAGGCGAACGCGGCTTATGCTTCCGAGGTAGCTTTCTGAAGAAAGCTTTTAGCTTCTTCAGAACAATTCCGTCCCCTTCGCTACGCATCTGCAATCTAAGCTCACAAAAAAATCCCGCTCGCCATAAGGCAAACGGGATTCAAAGGATCAAACATAGTGTTCCTTACTTAGAATACTGGAACCAAAGCACCTGCATAGGTATCATTGATGAATGTTCTTACATCTTCTGAAGTAAGAGCCTTCGCCAATTTTTGAATTGCATCGGAATCCTTATTGTCAGGACGAGCAACCAAAATGTTAGTGTAAGGTGAATCTTTATCCTCGATGAAGAGCGCATCCTTTGTAGGATTTAGACCAGCTTCAATCGCATAGTTAGTGTTAATCAATGCGAAATCCACTTCTTCTAATTGACGTGGCAGCATTGCTGCTTCACTTTCAATGATCTTCAAGTTTTTTGGATTTTCGACGATGTCAGCTTTAGTAGCTGAAATTCCAGCGCCGTCTTTCAATTTAATCAAGCCTTGTTTCTCAAGTAGCAACAATGCACGTCCGCCATTGGTAGCGTCATTCGGGATAGCTACTTTTGCACCGTCAACAATTTCATCAACGGATTTGTATTTTTTGGAGTAAGCGCCAAATGGCTCAACATGAACACCTACAACAGACACAAGGTCAAAATTATTTTGTTTGTTTTGGTCATCAAGATAAGGTTGGTGTTGGAAGTAGTTCGCATCCAATTGTTTCTCAAACACTTGAACGTTTGGTTGTACATAATCTGTAAATTCTACAACTTCCAATTCAACGCCTTCTTCTTTCAACTTTGGAGCGATGAATTTCAAAATATCAGCATGTGGCACAGTGGCACCTACAACCAATTTCACTGGTTCAGCTGGTGTTTCTACTTCAGTCTGTGCTGCATTACCCTCAGATGATTGCGAGTTGTTTGCTGCATTGTTCTTCGCGTTGTTATTTCCACAAGCTGCGAGCACCAGAACCAAGGCTAGCGTCAAAAAAGATAAAGTCCATTTTTTCATAACAGTATGACCTCCTAATTTTTTTGAATAAGGATCTGAGCTCTATATATTTAGTAATTCCTTATTTCCGTGAAAAATAAATCACTAACCGATCTCCCAACATTTGCAATGCCTGTACCAAGACGACCATCAGGACTACGGCAACAATCATGACTTCCGTTTGATAACGGTAATAACCGTATTGGATCGCCAAGCTTCCCAATCCACCGCCCCCGACCATACCTGACATAGCTGTATAGGATACAAGTGTTACAGCTGTAATTGTCATCGCGGCCACAAGACCTGGCAATGATTCTGGGAGTAGCACCTTACGAATAACCTGAAGTGTAGAAGCTCCCATTGCCTGAGATGCTTCGATAACCCCACGGTCTACCTCGCGGAGCGCTGTCTCAACAAGCCGTGCAAAGAATGGAGCGGCACCTATAACCAGTGGTGGGATCGTACCTTGAACCCCCATGGATACCCCAACCACAAATCTGGTAAAGGGAATTAAAGCGACTATTAGAATGATAAATGGTACAGAACGAACGATATTGACAATAAACGATAAGATTCTGTAAATCCATCCTAAAACCCAGATATTGGATTTGGACAGGCTGTATAACAGGATGCCAAGTGGCAAGCCAATCAGAAACGTGAAAAAAGTAGCGTATCCCATCATGAACAACGTATCGATCGAAGCCTCACCGATCTCTGCCCAATTTATTATTGAGAAATCCAACCCTTTCATTATCCGATCACCTCCACATCAAGATCGCGTTCCCGCAATAGCGTCAGCGTCCGATCAACATCACCTTCGTCACCTTCAAAAGAAACGGTGAGCTGTCCATAAGGTACATCTTTTATTGTAGAAATTGTCCCCTGCAGAATAGCAAAGTTAACTCCGGTCTGCTTTACCACTTGAGACATAACAGACTCATATGTCTTAGCCCCAAGGAATGTAATTCTAACAATTCTAGCCCACTTTGCATGTAGAGCCGAGGTTGCTAACTTTAAACCTTCCTCAGCAAATGCATCATGATTGATAAATTCCCGCGTAACTTGATGCTTCGGCTTAAGAAACACTTCACTAACCGGGCCTTGTTCCACAATACCACCCTGATGAATAACAGCTACTCGATCACAAATGGTCTGGATCACATTCATTTCATGGGTGATGAGCAAAATCGTTAGATTAAATCTTTTATTAATATCCAGCAACAGCTTTAAGATCGAGTCCGTTGTCTGTGGATCAAGCGCAGAAGTAGCTTCGTCACAGAGCAGTACATCAGGATCACTTGCAAGTGCTCTGGCTATACCAACCCGCTGCTTTTGTCCCCCAGATAGTTGCGCCGGATATTTATTCCGGTGCTCCTCCAGACCAACCAGAGCTATAAGTTCATTTACTTTCCTCGAAATCTCCGCCCTCGGTGTACCGATCAGCGTAAGTGGAAAAGCAATGTTGTTGTACACAGTCGCTGATGACAGTAGATTAAAATGCTGAAAGATCATTCCGATCTTACTGCGCTGCCGCTGAAGCTCACGTTTTCCAAGCTTAGTGAGTTCTACACCGCCTACCCAAACTTCACCTTCTGTGGGTTGTTCGAGTAAATTGATGCAGCGAATCAATGTGCTTTTCCCGGCACCGGAATGCCCGATAACCCCGAAAATTTCGCCCTTTGCTACGGTTAAATTGACTCCGGACAAAGCGGTCGTTACTTTTTGTTTGCTTCCATATGTTTTGGTGAGCTGTTTGAGTTCGATCAAACGGATAGACCCCCTATTTTCTAAAAATAAAATGATAAAAAAACAAAAGAGCCCCTTTGCAGATTCAAGGGCTCTCTTTACGTAAAGACAATGCCTTCTCATCTGCCAAAATCATTCGCACACAAACTGCGTGATTTTGAAGGAATTAGCACCATTCATTCGTCCAATAACACAGTACATCATAGACCGCATTAGTAACAAATTGGTTGCTGGGCTTCATCGGGCCTTTCCCTCCGCCACTCTCGATAAGAAAATATGAAATTATATGAAAATCATTAAATGTAATATTTCTGAAACTATTATTTTAGAGTATAGATTCTTTTGGCTGTTTTGTCAAAGAGAATCCTTACCAAAGATCATTTTTTGTTGTTCTTTTTCCATTCTTGGATGATATAGTCATAAGAAGCAAGCAATGTTTCACATACCATACGATATCCTTGCTCCAAATCGCGTAAATGCCCATCAAGATCCTCCAGTTCAATCTTTCCGTACAATGCTTGATGCCGTTGCCACAGATCATCTTGTAGCTCCGAGTTCATGTAATGAATCTCTGTATTCCGCCGCCGCCGTAACACATTCAGCGCTTCTTTGTAGTTTTCCTTGATCGTGAACAACGTATTCCCCAAATCTATATGCACCTTCAAATAGTGGAATTGACGCAGCACTGTAAAATAAGAATAATGTGGTTTTTCTTTAGAGGTATTCAGATTATATAGTTCATTCAGCACTGTTCCTAGCTTATCGAGAATAGAAAACAATCGAATGAAGCCATCCTTGTAGAAAAAAACGTACCGAGCATAATTATCTTTCTCAGCCGCATCCATGTCATCTACAAAGTCTGTCACAACCTTCTTACGAAAAAAGGTAGCTGCAAACAGGCACTGTTCCAGTTCATCCAGCGAAGAAATCAAACCATGTGTCCATACTTCCAACTTTCGATAATCATGTGAAGGGTCGAGGTAAAGTTCCATTTGTTTATGTAGTAACTGGATGCTATTCCCCATGATATTCATTGTATCCGCCAGTAGTCCTTCATTCTGCCTCGGTGGTTCGCCAAGCAAGCTTCTTAACATGGTTATCCCTCATTTCCCAATTATACAAAATACGTTTTCCACCGTTGCTCCACCAGAGATACAATATCCTCACGCGGAAATAATTCCTCCGGATAGCCCGGCTTCATACGTGCGTCAATGATAATCGGCAGGCTGTATGCTAAGTGATGCTTATTAACCTCTGTCACCGAGTAAATATCCTCAGCCGGATTAAACCGAGTAAATACGGTCCACAAGAAGGCTATCTGATCTTGTGCCACTATCTCAGCTTGGTCCACAAGTACGACAAGCGGCCAAGCTGTCCCACGTGCTCTCAACCGGGTAAGTAGACGCTGCGGGAGCATAGGCTCCTTCTCATACGATGCACCTGAGACTACAAGACAACCGTCGTGGAATACGTTAATATGAGCTATTTCTGCAATATTTCCCTCTGTATATGACTTAGGTAGTTCTCTAACCCGTTCTCCTACTCCGATTAGAATAGCCTTACTACCGTGATTCAACTCGTGACCAGTAAAGTCCTGTGTGTAATAAGAAGTATTAATAAAAATAAATAAATCGGTTCGTGGATCAAAACGTTCCAAAATCGTTGCCAGTAACAATTTAAAATCGGAGAGATCAATCAGCTTGTCCGTTAGCATCAGAAATTTCGTCAGTGACAATTGCCCTTCACCGAGAAGGCGAAACCCTGATACAAGTGCTTCACGGGAATAGCTCTCCCGCACAACCGCTGAGGTTAATGCTTGAAACCCACATTCTGCATAGCTCCAGAGCGAACGAACCTTTGGTATGACAACTGAAATGATCGGTGAGAGTAGCTTTTGCAAAAAGTCTCCCAAATAATAATCTTCCTGAAATGGTTTCCCTACAATGGTTGCTGGATAAATCGCATTCTTCCGATGCCACATATGATTCACATGAAACACCGGGAATTTATGTTGTATGGAGTTATAACCTAAATGATTACCGAAGGGTCCCTCAAGACGTCGTTCATGTGGAGGCACAAATCCTGAAATAGCAAATTCCAATTCCGCTGGAATCCGGTGTCCCCCCAGAGGATTCTCAGCCATAGGAAGTTTCTCTCCTAGAATAAAAGAGGCCACCAATAGCTCTGATACCATCTCCGGTACAGGAGAGATACCCGCTGCAATCATTGCCGGAGGACCGCCGAGAAAGACGGACACTGGTAACGGTTCATTACGTTTCTCGCTCTCGTGATAATGGAATGCACCCCCATCTTGAATTCCCCAATGCATTCCAGTTGTTTGATCATCATACAATTGCATAGGGCACATACCGAGATGGTTATCCTTGGAGTCTAATGGGTTCTCTGTGTATACCAGTGGTAAGTTAAGAGATGGCCCTGCATCCCCTTGCCAGCTCGTTACTCTCGGCAGAACACGCAATGGCGATTCAGTCTGGCATACTTGAAGAATGGGTGCATCACCTATTGCTACTGTTTTCATTCCTACTTTTAGCACTTCCCGAATGAGTCCCCGTTCATTCCAAATCGCCTTCGGTGTTGGAGGCTGTAATTTGTTCAAAGCTCCTAGAAGTCGATTTGCAAGCTGTTCGGGGCGTGGTCCAAATGCCTTTTCCACCCGGCGACTCGTACCGAATAGATTTGTAGCCACCGGAAATGGTGACCCTTTCACGTTTGTAAATAATAAAGCAGGCCCACCATCATCAATAACACGCCGATGAATTTCAGCCAATTCCAAATAGGGGTCAACAGGCACATCTATAATAGCAAGATCATTGTCTCTCTGCAGAGCATCAATCCATTGACGCAAATTAGTGTAATTCATATTTATTCCTCCCCCAATGAGAGCTAATTTAGCCTTAAGAAATATGTATTAGGGATAGCCCTATCAGCCTCAGATGGCTGAACAATAAACGCAGTACATTCCATAAAACAGATACCCCAGTGTAGACCTAGTTCTCAAGAAAAAGCCCACGATGAGATCGTGGACTTTACTTAAAGTATCTATACATATTGTAACATGCTTGCTACTTCAGATCACTATCCTGCCGTCTACTAGGAGGTCTACTTAACTGCCAAGTTCTGACACTCATATAACATAGTACTCCGAACAATGCTGCCACAACAACCATGTGTGCAAGCGATGTAAATAAATATACGTGATAATTATACAAAGTGAACACAATACCAGCGCCTGTGAATACCTGTACAATGACAAGAACCGTCGCTGCAACGCCCAAGAGCCGAATTTCCCTGTTATTTGGATGTTTTCGATAAGCGAAATGACCCAGGACTGCAATGACAAGGAATAGCATACCTGCCGCAACGCGGTGGGCGAATGCAATTCCAACGCCCCCGGATAATTCAGGAATAATCCGGCCGTTACATAGCGGCCAACCACTACAACCTCCAGCCGAATCAGTATGGCTTACATAGGCCCCTATGTATACAACAATATAAGTATAAACCGTAGCAAACCACGTTAAGTTACGGAATCCTTTAGAAACACTAGCAATGGGTAACACTACATTCTTTGTCTGTCTTACTTCATCCTCGCGGATACCAAACACGAGCATAATAGAGCTAGCAAATGCGATCAAAGAGAAACCGAAATGAAGTGCCATGACAGCCGAATTAGTCGGATAGACAACCGCCATTGCCCCCATAAAGGCCTGCACCATAACAAAAATCAACGCAAGTAGCGAATATAATTGCAAATCACGCCGATTTTTACGATACAGCCAAAAGGCAACAAAAGTCCCTAAAGCCAATAGTCCCGCCGCCCCGCTGATCGCACGATGCGAATATTCAATCATCGAGGCTACGGTATGCGCCGGAATAAATTTCCCATTGCACAGTGGCCATTGATTCCCACAACCGAGTCCAGACTCTGTCTTCGTTACAACACTACCACCCAAAGTCGCCAGAAACATAACCAAAGAGGAAAGATAACTAAGCCATTTTAATTGTTTGGTTCTCAAAGGCTTTCCACCCGCCTACTATATAAAAAATAGAAAACATTAACAAATTATAGTTCATTATAACCGATAAAGAGAACGCAATCATAGTGATTCCTAGTAAAATGTTCAAAAATAAAACATCGCTACCCCTGAATTCGGAATAGCGATGTGACTTTTAATATGGAATGTCCTTGGATTATTCTTCTTTTCTTTCTGCAGAATCATGCAGTGTACTGTATACGGCTAAAGCCTTGTCCAAGAAATCCTCGATTTCTTCCCGAGATTTACGCAATTTATTAACAAACCTTACAAGTTCGCGTCCATCTGTGTATGCAACAAAGCTAGGGATACCTAGGATGTTCTGCTCCTGACTAACATCGCCAACTTTATCTACATCCACTTCCATAAGTGTTAAACGATCACCATATTTTAATTCGAGCTCCGGCATGAACGGATCAATAAATTTACAGTCTACGCACCAGTCTGCTTTAAAGACTGCCACTACTAAACCACTGGATTGAATGCTTACGTTAAAGTCTTCCGCACTAGTTACCTGTTTCATGGTCTTCTTCACCCTTTCTCTATCGATCTACCTATTAGTCAACCAAAATGGAGAGTGGAAGTCAAATTTTTGGGCCATACTTATAGTGAACTTATCAAGTTAGTTCTGAGGCGAGATGCAGGCTCTCTATCCACCTCCGCTTACAGGATAAGCCCTTTATCCCCCTATGTTAGTTTAGAGGAAAGTGAGGAATACCCATGAAACAGAAGCCAGGTGATGATCCCACAAATCATGTATCTTTTCCTGGTTTTAAGGAGTTACTACACCGCTTGCCCGCTGTTTTAGGCGAGATGGTTAGAGGAAAAGCTGCAGGATTTTCAGATTCTTCAGAACTTCGGGAAGACCGAATTTCTCTAGGTTGGAACGAAGCCTCCGCTCGGACCGTTTCCAATGAAATTGAGGACCTTGTACGCCGAGGGGTCGCCGTTCGCCCTAATATGGAAACGTGGAGTGATGCTGATATCGCGCTTGCCGAGGAGATTGCCATAGCAACCGATCGTGCAGGAATCAGTAATATTACTAGAACCGAAGCTTATCTAGCTTGTTATCAGGCCTATCCTGAGTTGCACTGGGCTTTTCTTGCCCATATGGTATCTCGAAATGCAGGATGGAATATGACAGACCTTCAGGGAAGCCGGATCGCTGATACGATGGACGAAGAGGGGAAGAGATCCGCTTATCGTTTTATCGAACGGAGTAACGCGCTAATCTTTCAAGACGCCTACCCCCAACTCCTACTCTATATGAAAAGTCGAGAGTTAGGCTCCAGCCACTTTCATCTACTGCCTTATTTCCATGTTTCCCGTTTCATGCTCCCTTTCTGGGAAAGATTCTGGATCGACCGGGGTAGTGCATTGCTTGCAGTAGGCCTCATAATCAATGAGCAGCATTACATTGAAAAGCGCGTCATCAAGCATCCCTATTATCAGAAATATGTTACCGACAAGGCACGTTTCCACTTGTTCAGTCTTTCAGGTTTGAACCATATCGTCTTCCCGTTGCTGGAAGACGGGCCCGCGGCGAAGTCTGATAATGACGGAGCCATAGAAGCGGGGAATGGCACAGCCGAGAGAATGGTCACGCGCCTCGCTGGGCGCGTGGTCTCCGACTTCGGCAGCCTCCCCGCCCGCATCGCGCTAGGCAAAGGCCTATACGCGATGCTGATGGGTTTGCGCGGCGTGCGCAGCGGCGCGCAGAACTTCGCCGCAGCCGTGCCGCATAGCGGCTCGCGCGCTGATTATTGGCCGGATATATTCACGGCCAAACGGGAAGAAGCTCTGACCTTCCCTGTACAGGGGTCAGAGCTTCTAGAAGCGGAGACGCTGCCAGCGGGCAAGCGTCTCTATAGCCCCAAGTTGCTGGACGCTTGGGGCGACATGCCTTATGAGCCAATCCCCAGGGAGGATTGGCTCAAGGACACCAGCGCGCTGGACGGCATCAGCGCGCCCAAGCCGCCCTATCTCTGCGACATAAGCCGTGAGCATAGGCTCGGCATTCTTAAGACTGCGCTGGCGCATGATTCATTAGCGGATAGCTAATCTAGCGCACACGCCCTGCTCATCCATGTTTACGTACGCAATTTAGCTGCGGTCCACGGAACTCGGAGTTCTTTGCAGTCGCATGATCGGAGACAGCACCTTTCGTAACGGTCCAGGGAAGCTGCTTAACTCATCCTTGCGGACAACTCGCAGCAAGACCAATAGAACTGGATAAAGCGCCACAACGATAATCCCAACGATGCAGCAAGTGATGAAGAAGGCAAGACGATCAGGGAGAAGAGATACCATTTGAATCCCTGCCTGATTTAAACCATAACCCACACCAGAAAGACCAATAACAGTTAACAAGAAGCCAGTCCAGCGATTTCCCATGATGGAGAATGGCACAATCTTTTTCATCGCTCGTACATTTAAGATCGTAATAACGAGGAAACATAGCCCCGTTGCAGTGATGATACCGTAAATACCCCAGAACTGAGCCAAGACATAACTTGCGCCCAGTTTAATCATAATGCCAATGGCAACATGAACCATAGATAAGTTTGCTTTATTAATCCCTAGTAGAATCGAATTACTAGTCATCATCGTAATTTGGAAAATAGTCGCAAATGTAAGCAGCGCAATAATACTGCTTCCGTCCCGTGTACTGAACAACAGCCCATTTACAGAGTAAGCGGCCGTTCCTAGTGCGAGAATGATCGGCATTCCCGTCAATACAGCCACCCGCATCGCTAGTGTTACCTGTCGATTTAAATGTTCTTTGTCACCACGAGCAAATGCAGCCGAAATAACAGGTACTAACGATTGGCTGAGTGCAATAGCAAGAATAGGTGGAATACCCGCAATCATCTGAGCACGATTACCGAGAATCCCCAAAATATAAGTCGCTTCTTTCGATCCAATTTGTCCGCTAAGCAACGGCTCTATTATAGAATTATCAATAAAATTGACTGCAGGTACTGCCAAAGCGGTAAGAACGATAGGAATCGATAATTTGAAGATCTCACCGTAAATTTTAGGCATCGACATGCTATTTTTGTCTAACGAAACTTGTAGTTGATTTGCACGAAGATCCTTCTGACGTACTTTGTAATTATAAGTGAACATGACGATCAAAGCCGCAACACCACCTAAGACTGCACCAAAGGTAGCACCTGCTGCCACTCGTTCACCGGAATAGCCCATATTATAGAACATAAATGCTAGAGCAATCCCCGTACCTACGCGAATAATTTGCTCAATCACTTGTGATATACCACCGGCGATCATAATGTTTCGACCTTGTAAATAACCACGAATAATTGCAATCACAGGAAACAGAAGAAGTGCTGGTGACAACGCCCGCATCGCTACAGCAGATTCCGGTACACCTGTGGCCGCTGCATAATATGGCGCCATGATATAGAGCAGTCCAAACATAATTGCACCCGCAAATAGCGCGAAGATTAAAGCTGCGTGATACACACGACGGGCCTCACCTGGTCGCTCTAACGCATGTCGTTCAGACACCATCTTACTTAATGTACTCGGAATACCGGCCGTTGCTAATGTTAGCAACATAAAATAAGCCGCATTGGCTTGGGCATACGCCGCATTACCGATATCTCCAAGGATATGTTCTAAGGGAACACGTTGAAACAATCCTAGCAATCTAGCAAGCAGCGCGGCTCCCGCGAGGATTAAAGTACCTTTAACAAAAGACTCTTTATTAGATGACAAAGAAAATTCCTTCTTTCCTATGTTACCCCACTACTACTCCAAAAGTAATAATGATGGAATAAGCACAATCTAACCAATCTAGAAAGCAACGATCCAGATAATAAAGACCACAATCATTGTGAGCTGCAATGCCACTTTGACCACGATACTAGTAAATAGGCCTACTAATGAGCCAATCCCTACATTGAAAGCTTTAGTCAACGACTCACCCCGAAGCAGTTCCCCAATCATTGCCCCAATGAGTGGTCCCAAAATTAAACCGAAGGCAGGAATAACGAACGGGCCGATTATAATTCCTATGGTACTCAGCCACATCGATAACTTACTGCCCCCGAATTTTTTGACACCCCATGCACCAACCGCGTAATCTGCAACTAACAGAACGACTACGATCAGTGTTTGAATAATCCAGAAAAACACACCAAAAGATTCAAATGAGAAGAACCATCCGTACACGAAGAAGGCAAAATACACGGCCAGCACCCCAGGAAGTATGGGGTAAACCGTTCCCGCCATGCCGATGGCAAACAAAGCGATAACAAGAAACCAGCCGAGTACTACCATGAAAAGCTCACTCCTCCATCAAAATATAATCGCGAATAATCAACGCAATACCATCCTCATTGTTGGATGCTGTAACAACATCTGCATTCTCCTTGAGTGTATCCTGAGCATTACCCATTGCTACGCCCAATCCAGCTGCTTGAATGACAGCCAGATCGTTCAAGCTATCACCGACTGCAATTACTTCAGACATATCGATTCCAAGTAACTCCTCGCATACCATACGTATACCACTCGCTTTATTAATTCCCTTAGGATTGATCTCCAAGTTAACAGGGGATGAATTCGTGATCTCAAGCCCCCCCATATCCTGTAATTGCATCAGAACGTCGTGGCGAACCTCGTCATCCTCAATATGGTAGCCGAATTTGATCCATTGGTTGCGGTCCAGCAAGGAATTATCCCAATTTTTCTCATTGTAGACTCCTTCTACAGCATAGGCCCAGAACCAAACCTTTTTCTCCTGAGCAATATTGTACATGGTTTCGATAATGCTTTTCTCAAACAATTCGCGATGGTACAACTCATGTGGTGTTTTCCATACTTCACTTCCATTTGCGGTTACCATCGGTGTTTTAAGTCCTAATTGATCACCAAAAGAAATAGCTTCATCAAATCCTCTACCTGTAGATAGACATACATGAACTCCCGCCGCCATGGCTTTGCGAATCCACTTCTCCGTCTCTGGTGAAATTTGATGATCATCGGTCAGCAAGGTTCCGTCCATATCTAGTGCCAGTAATTTATATTTCAATTGTCTTCCTCCATTTCACTCTTATCCTTTGTTCTAATCTCTTCTCTAATTCATTCTTTTAAACAACACAACGTCATTTTATCATATTACCGTAGCACCAACAAAGACAGACTTATAACATCAATCAAAATGAAAAAGACTGCTGGGGAATTTCCATTCCTGCAGTCCTATATTCTAATAACTTAAATTGGTTATTTATTGTTTCCATACAGAAGCTGATTGATGATTAGTTAAGTGGCATAGGAACCCTCTTCAAACGACGACGCTTGGCGAATCTAGCTACAAGTCCATGCAAAGGCGAGAAAATAAACGCTAGGAGAAACAAGATACCTGCAACAGTAATCATAGAGCCTGCAATTGAAGTATCTATCCACTTAGCAGCATAATATCCTCCTGCTGAACAAAGCACACCAAGGATCACACTATACACGAGCATTGTACTAAGCCGGTCGGTAAGTAAGTACGCAGTAGAAGCGGGCACAATGAGCATACCTACAACAAGGATAGCGCCTACGCTCTCGAAAGATGCCACTGTAGATAATGATACAAGTCCCATCAATAAATAATGAAATAGAGCCACAGGAATACCAACAGCCGCAGCCAGCGCTGGATCGAAGGCACACAGTTTGAATTGTTTATAGAACAAACCAACCGCAGCAAGAACCACAAGCAGGGTTCCGCCCAACATCCACACAGCAGCAGGTCCCATATCGTATCCATTCAAAATTAATGTATCCCATTGTACGTAGGCAATTTCCCCGAATAGAACACAGTCCAGATCCAGGTCAATGTTGGATGCATTTCTGCTGATTAGAATAACGCCTATTGCAAATAACGCTGTGAAGACAATCCCAATTGAAGCGTCTCCTTGAAGTCCTCCACGTTGAAGAAGTTGGATGAGAAACACCGTGATTAATCCAAATACCGAAGCCCCTAACAGCATCAAGAAAGAATCACGAGAACCACTTATTAGAAAGGCAATCGCAATCCCTGGGAGCACTGAATGGCTTATTGCATCTCCGATCAGTGCCATTTTTCGTAAAATAAGAAAACAACCTAGTATCCCACAACTAGCTGCTACTAACGAACCAGTAAGTATGATCCAGAAATCACCCATTACTCCGTGCTCCTTTCTACTGCCGCTGTTCTCTGAAGGACTGCATGGGTTCCAACGGATTCAATATTAGGCTGGATTACTCTCCGATTACGAACACGCTGAATCCATTTAGCAATCAGCCCTCTCCCTGGAGCACATACTGCCGAGACAAAAAAGATAGACGTAGATGACAAAACGGTCACAGGTCCTGTCGGCAAATTGGATAGAGTTGAACTAATTAGCGTACCAATTACGCCTGACAGTGCCCCAAATAACCCGGCTAATATAACCATAACCCCTAGTGCATCGCTCCAATAGCGAGCAGCAACAGCGGGAGTAATTAACAGCGCAGCTACCAAGACAACTCCGACTGCCTGTATACCGACGACCACGGCTACAACAGTCATTAATAGCAGAAGTTGCTCTAGGACTGCCACCTTCAGCCCCATTCCCCTAGCAAATCCAGGATCGAAGCTTACCAATTTGAACTCTTTAAACAGTAACGCACAAATTAAAATCAGTAGCAACGAGACAGTGCCCATAAGATAAACATCTGACAGCATCATCGAGGCAGCCTGACCGAACATATATTTATCAAGTCCACTTTGGTTTCCGTTTCCGCTGTGCTGAATTTTAGTCATAAGAACAACTCCGACTCCGAAGAATACGGAAAGTGTAATTCCTAAAGCAGCATCTTGTTTTATCCGCGAGAAAGAAGTGATGATATGAATCCCTAATGTTGCAATCATACCGGAGATAATAGCACCTATCATAAATAAACCCATTGATTTGACCCCACTAAGCATGAAGGCGATGCAAATGCCTGGTAAGGCAGCATGCGCCAACGTATCCCCAAGCAAACTCTGTTTGCGCAATACAGTAAACGAACCAATTACGCCGCTCCCCAGTCCTAATAGAAGAGAGCCCATTAATATCCATCTCATATTGGGATCGGTGAACCAACTTATCAATGTCGGTATCATATCACTGCACCGTCCCTACCGGTACGGTAACAAAATCTTGAAGTAAAGCTAATCGCCCCCCATACGTTTTCTGCAGATTTTCCGGTGTAAATGTCACTTCGGTTGGGCCCTCAGCAACCAAATCTCCGTTTAACAATATGACATGATCAAAATACTCACGTACCGTAGAGAGATCATGGTGAACAACCAGCACTGTCTTACCTTGATTCTTCAAATCATGCAGAAGCTGAATGATCGCCTTCTCTGTCGTAGCATCCACTCCAGCAAATGGTTCATCCATGAAATAGAGGTTCGCATTTTGTGCAAGTGCTCTTGCCAAGAATACACGTTGCTGCTGACCGCCTGATAGTTGACTGATTTGTCGTCCTGCATAATCCTTCATACCTACCTTATCCAAACATTCTGTTGCGAGCTTTCGCTCGGATGCCCCTGGACGTCTGAACCATCCCAAATGTCCATACCTCCCCATCATCACAACATCCAAAGCATTGGTAGGGAAGTCCCAATCCACGGATTCACGCTGTGGTACATATCCAACATTTTTCCGTTGCTCTCGATAAGAACCACCATATATTTTCACTTCGCCGTCTACTATTGGAATTAATCCAAGTACAGCCTTCAGAAGAGTAGACTTTCCAGCTCCATTTGGGCCGAGGATACCTATGAGTTTCCCTGACGGAATTACAAAAGAAACAGCGTTCAGTACAGGCTTTTTCTGATAAGCAACTGTTAAATTGTTAACTTGTAGCGGATTTGAGTTCAGCATTTTAATTCTCCTCTCCTGTAGAAAAAACTACCTATCCTTTATTTCAGTGCATCTACGATCGTGTTTACGTTATGTCGTACCATTTCGATGTAGGTATCCGCATCTGATCCAGGCTCTCCCATTGAGTCCGAATATAATTCTCCCCCAATGTTAACCGAATGTCCTTTCTCCTTCGCCCCTGCGATGACTGCTTCCATTGACTTCGTTGGAATACTGGACTCCACGAATACCGCTTTAATTTTATTCTCTACAAGAAAATCACGTAACTTACTTACATCTTTTGATCCATATTCAGATGCGGTACTTATCCCCTGTAGACCCATTACTTTCATTCCATAAGCTTCGCCGAAATATCCAAACGCGTCATGAGCAGTTACTAATATTCGATCATTTTCTGGAATTTCCAGAATTCTATCTTTAACCTCAGCATCTAGTTCCGTTAATTTGTTAATGTAAGTCTCTGCATTTTTCTTATATTGTTCAGCATTTGTTGGATCATATTGCACCAACGCATCATAAATCGTTTCAGTAGCCGAAATCCAGTGCTTAACGTCAAACCAAATGTGAGGATCATATTGAGACCCGCCCGCATCCTTTCCAGATCTCAGAACAGCACGATCTATATCCTTTGAAACAGCGACAGTTAATTTTTTATTTTCCATTTTTTCTAAAATTTCTGTCATCTTACCTTCTAAATGTAATCCGCCGTAGAAAATAACCTCCGCGTCTTCAAGTCTCTTCATATCTCCTTGTGACGCTTTATATAAATGAGGGTCTACTCCTGGTCCCATCAATCCAGTTACGACTACTTCTGTTCCACCGACTTCTTGAACGATGTCGGAGATCATTCCTATCGTTGTAACCACTTGGATAGGTGAACCACCACTAGCCCTTTCAACCCGATTCATCTCTCCATCAACTCTTGAACATGCTGATATAATAATTAACACTAGAACACCTATTGTCATCTTCGCTCTTTGTAACGGGCTCTTCTTAACTTCCAACTGCTTTCCCATTTTACTTCCCCTCCCATTTGATGTTGGTTTTTGTTGTACGTACGAACAATTGTTTCCCTAGGTATCATATGTTGTATATACTTAAAAATGTTTCCCTAGTGCAAATCTTAACTCAAGAGGATACAAAAAGGCAAGAGGAATTTACCCTCTTGCCTAAAAATGATTTTAATCGACTCATCCCAATTCCATCATTCCGTCGTATCGGACTTACCTTTATTATCTACATCTACGTCTGTGTTATCTTTCGGTAGTAAATTCTTCTTCGGCACTCCATTCAGACCGTACTCCCAATCATACGCATCAAAAATTTTGCGGGCTACTGGCGCGGCACTGGAAGCACCAAACCCACCCTCGGGAATGACAACTGCGACAGCCAATTTAGGTTTATCACGTGGAGCAAATGCGATAAATACACCATTATCTATATTTTTTCCTTTGAAGGTCTGCTCCGATGTTCCTGTCTTGCGGGCATAATCGTATGGAAAACCATCAAAAGTTTGGTTTATCTTAGTTTCCATTCCACCAATAACTGTATCCCAATAAGTATCACTAAAGTAGATTTCATTTAGAACTTTCGGCTCTATTTCTTCTATAATATTTCCCTGTTCATCTGTAATTTTACTAACCAGATGCGGTTCCATCCGTTTACCTCTACTTGCTAAGGTCGCCGTATACTGAGCAAGCTGCATCGCAGTATACTTGCCTTGTTGTCCGAACGACGCAAGGGCTAAGCGAGTAAGTGCGGTCTCGGATTCAGTGAAATATTCCAATTTACCTCTAAACTCATTTGGTAAATCTACCCCTGTAACTACACCTAACCCAAATTCCTTCATGTATTTATGCCATAAGTCTATACCTTTGGCGCCATCTCTCTTATATAACTTCTCTCCAACCATATCCACCATAAAGGTGTTTGATGATTTACGAATGGCATCAATCGGTCTAAGTGAGCCGTATGGATGGCTACCTGAGTTACGTACACTAGCAGAGTCGTTTTTCCCAAAATAAGCGATTCCTCGGTCATTATAGGTAGTTGTAGTTGTAAACAACCCCTCATTCAACCCAACAAGCACTGATAATGGTTTAATCGTTGAGCCTAACAAGACGGTCGATTCAAAATTATGTCCAGACCTTCCCGAGCTAAACGGTGTAATCGTCCCGTTCTGGTAGTTGGTTTCAATTTTCTTATACTCCTCGTTCGAAACGCTCCCCGTTTGCCATATATTTGTGTCATAATCAGGCATACTCGCCATAGCAATCACTTTCCCCGTATCCACTTCCATCGCTACTGCATATCCAGTTTTGGCATCAGGATGGGCCTTACCCGATACTGGGTTGCCCTGGAGCCAGTCAAGTTGATACATAATTGCTGCTTCTGCAGCAAGTTGCACCTTTTTGTTGAGTGTTATATGTATGTCATAGCCCTTTTCTGGAGGAGTTACTTCGGGAATTCCAATTACCATATTTCGTGGATCAATCTCGACGCTCTTATATCCATTTTTGCCACGAAGGATGTCCTGATAATACAATTCCAGTCCATCGTATCCAACCGTTTCGGTTTCTGTATAATGCAGGGATGGAACCGTTTCCTTTTGTGCTCGGATCTCTTTATAATAAGGTAGGCTGGTTGAAGCATTTTCATATTTTCTTATATAGCCAACGGTCTGTACGGCCACAGTATCTTTATCATAATGTCGAATACTCTCTTCTACGACGTCTATACCAGGAAATTGATCCTTCCGCTCCAAGAAATAAGCCATCTCTTCTTTGGATAAATCGAGTTTTATCCGACGAGGTGAAAATCCACCATTCTGTCTATAATCAATATCCATAGCGTCAATGATTTCTTTCAAGGTTAATGCTACTCCATTCGGATCACCTTTCTCATCAAAAACCTTCTTCAATTTCTCAGCAAGAGCTGTGGCCTCTGCTCGATCCTCCACCTTACTGTAGTCCTTCTGTAAAGTTATATATAGTGATTGGATCGGAGTAGAATAAGCTAATTTCTCACCTCCGTCAGCAATAATTGAGCCTCTTGAAGGAGGAAGTGGCACTTCTTTTAACCTCATACTGGTTTCCTGCTGTGAAAGACTTGGCCCCTCAACAAATTGTAGAACTGCTAGTCGTACAATAATGACGGTAAAAATAACAAATATACTAAAGAAAAATATATTCAGTCGAATATTAAAATGGCGCTGCATCGCACGCTCTTGTTCACCCTGATCTTCTTCAGAAAATATATTTTTCATATCCAGTACACCTCATTCCTACTCATCACAACCTTATATGAGCACAACGTAATACACTTTTGTAAAGTTACACTCTTCTGGAAATTTATATAATGTTTTTCGTGGTTTATGTCTACACACAAAAAAAGCAAGAGGTTACTTACCCTCCTGCTTAAAATAATAATTATTCAATTTATAGCAAATATATTACTCCGTCGTATCGGATTTCCCTTTATTTTATTCACCTACGACTGTGGTATCTTTCTGTTGCAAAGTTTTCTTTGGTACTCCATCTAGACCGTATTCTTGATCATATGCATCAAAGATTTTACGGGCTACCGGCGCAGCGCTGTAAGCACCAAATCCACCCTCTGGAATAACAACGGCGACAGCGAGTTTCGGATTATCACGTGGAGCAAATGCGATAAACACCCCGTTATCTCTGTTCGCACCATCCCCCCATTGCTCTGAAGTTCCCGTTTTACGAGCAAAGTCGTATGGGAAACCACTAAAAGCATTGTTTACACTAGTTGACATTCCACTGATGACTTCCTTCCAATAGGATTCATCAAATTTAATTTCATCCAGCATTTTGGGTTCAATTTCCTCGATAACATTTCCATCCGCATCGGTAATTTTCTTAACTAGTTGCGGTTGCATTCTCTTCCCATGACTTGCAATTGTCGCTGTATATTGAGCAAGCTGCAAGGTCGTATATTTCCCTTGTTGACCGAACGATGCATATGCCAATCGGGAAAGCGCAGTTTCTTTCTCATTCGTATATTCCAGTTTACCTAGATATTCATTCGGAAGGTCTACTCCAGTGGATACACCCAGTCCAAAAGCCTTCATATATTCATCCCATTTATCAATACCCTTGGATCCATATTTGTTCCACAGCTTTTCACCTACCATATCCACCATAAAGGCATTGGAGGAATGAAGAATGGCCTTTGCTGGATCAAGACCACCGTATACATGACTACCTGAGTTTCGAACACTAGCAGAGTCGTTCTTTCCGAAATACGCAATCCCTCGGTCATTATAGATGGTTGAAGTTGTAAATAACCCCTCGTTCAAGCCGATAAGAACCGATAATGGTTTGATCGTAGACCCGAGCAAAATGGTCGATTCAAAATTATGTCCCGAACGCCCCGAGCTAAACGGTGTGATCGTCCCATTTTGATAGTTGGTTTCGATTTTCTTATAGTCCTCGCTCGATACGCTCCCCGTCTGCCAAATATTTGTATCATAATCAGGCATACTCGCCATCGCAACCACTTTCCCGGTATCCACTTCCATCGCTACCGCATAACCGGTTAGTGCTTTAGGATGTGTCTTACCAGACACAGGATTCTTATGAACCCAATCAAGCTGGTACGTTATCGCTTCTTCCGCAGCAATTTGTACCGTTTTATTAATTGATGTGTGAATGTCATAGCCCTTTTCAGGAGGCGTTACTTCCGGAATCCCGGTAGCCATATTTCGTGGATCAATCGCGACGCTCTTATATCCATTCTTGCCACGAAGGACATCCTGATAGTAAAGTTCCAGGCCGTCGTACCCAACATCTTCAGCTTCTGTGTACTGTAGAGCAGGGTCTGTTTGTTCTTGTGCGCGTAAATTCTTATAATATTCTAAACTTGTTGAAGCATTTTTGTACTTTTTTATATAACCTACGGTTTGTACAGCCACCGTATCTTTATCATAATGCCGAACACTTTCTTCTACGACCTCTATGCCCGGAAATTGATCTTTCCGTTCCAAGAAATACGCCACTTCTGCATCTGATAAATCAAGCTTAATTCTACGAGGTGAAAATCCACCATTCTGTCTATAATCAATATCCATTGCTTCGATAATTTTGTCCAAGGTAAGAGGTGTTGCATCTGGATCTCCATTTTCATCAAAAACCTTCTTCAATTTCTCGGCAAGAGCCGTAGCCTCTGGTCGATTCTCCGCTTTACTATAGTCCTTCTGCAGCGTAATATACAACGATTGTACAGGCGTGGAATATGCCAGTTTCTCGCCCCCGTCAGCGATAATAGAACCTCTTGTCGGAGGAAGTGGTACATCCTTTACCCTCATACTGGTCTCTTGTTGTGAAAGGCTTGGCCCTTCAACAAATTGTAAAATTGCAAGTCTTACGATAATGACCGTAAATATGGCAAATGCACTAAAGAAAAACATATTTAGACGAATATTAAAATGACGCTGCATCGCAATTTCTTGTTCGCGTTGATCGTCAGAATAGACATTTTTCATTTTATTTCTCCCACTTTCATTCCTACTAAGTCACACTATTCATATTAGCATAACGTACTAACGTCTTGCGAAGTTACACTCTTTTTGGACTTTTATACGATCTTGTCCGCGACGTGAGTCTCGCTGAAACCGGGAGAATCAAACCAATCACCACTGCCAGCCCAAGTGGAATCCAGTGGAATCCACTTCTCTTTCTCTGGAATGTACACTTCATTCCAAGCATGCGGACCGTAACCACCCTGGCCATCGTACCCAAGTCCGGTTACTACTTTTACCTCTAACCCTTGAGATCTAGCCATGATCGCATACAGACGAGAGTAATCAATACACACTCCACGCTTCGTATCGAAGGTCATTTGCGGTGTCTGCTCATGCCAAATTCCTTTTTCTTCATAATCCTTAACTTTATCATTATCATACACAATGCGTGATCCAACCCAATCATACAGAAGACGGGCTTTCTCCTCTTCACTCGCTGCCCCTTCAATGATTTTCGCAGCAGCTTGTTCAATATTCTGAGGGACATTGGCATCAATCACTTCATATTTCCGTTGCAAAATCCCATTTAGTTCTACTTCCACACTGCGGGTAAATACCGGAAGTTTCTCTTTTATTAGATTACCCGAAAGTGGCTCAATTACATTACGTGCTCCTTGTTGATATACGGGTGACGCCTCTACATAACGACTGAAGTTACTGGTAGGGAAAAGTGTCACCGCAATGAACAAAATAGCAATGATAACCAGGCTTCTAGCTACGCCAATGATCGCACCAATCCCCACTCCAACTAGTCTCCCCAGTAAGGAAGCAGGGCGTTCCTCGTTGAAAGAACGCCTCCCAAACAGCGAACCTCCTCCAATAATAAATCCTAAGATCATCCCAAGTAAGAACCGGAACAATACATAACTGAGAATAAACAGTACAGCAAAACGCATCAACGGAAAATCTCTTACCGCTGTTGCCAATGTATAGTATACCTGCTCCCATTTAGCTAAGTCCCGCTCGGGCAGCGTCAGATTATTAGATAGTAAGCTTTGTACAGTAGGTGAGATCCACAAAGTGAATGGAATAGATACCCCTATTCCAAGGAGGGTCAGAACCCCACCACTTAGGAGTGTAAACAATCTTCCGGCAGATCGGGAAGCACCTCGCATTAAGCCTTGAAGGGCAGAACCCAATAAGATAATAATCAACAATATAGTAATCAGGTTATACTCACGCAGACTCGCAATCCAAGCTTCCGTCATGTCTGCCTCCTATCTAGATGACTTAGGTTAAGACTAACTGCCCTGAACTATTTAGAATTCCTTGTTGCCTCTTGAATGAAGGCTTCTACAGTATCGTCTACCGTCCATTCTCCCAATGAAATCCCGTGAGACACTACTTTCACTTTATCTCCACCAATAGTTCCGGTTACTTCTACGTCTGGGTTCGAGATAGTTATTATAAATGTACCGTCGCTATTCTGGGTAAACTTGGCATCCTTGGCTCTACTCTTCATGACATTCAACACTTGGTCTTTACCAATGCTTGTTGCCTGCTCCGTCACGACCGATACAGCACTACTCAGATCTTTCAACGAAAGCCCACTGTAAATGATAATAAACGCCGCAATGACAAGTACAAGCGCCCATTTTACGACCGTCTTCACGAAATTCAAGATCAAGAAAAGGACAACCAATGCAACAACAATGACCAACCAGTTCTCTTTTAGAAACTCAATCCATACTTGAACATCCATCATATCCAACTCCTAAACATCATTTTATTAGAACAGGTTAGTATATCTTTCTTGATCAAAAGCTGACTTTATAAATAACCTCTCTTATTATACATGATGGCCCGAGTGTGTGTCAGCTTAACCCCTATTTCTTGCAGAAAGCCCTAAATTAAGGACAACCTCCATAAGATTTTAGGGGTATAAGTCCGTCCCAAGAAACGTACAAGTAGATTAGTGACTTATGTGAGGAGGGCAAGATATGAAAATGGCTTTTTGGCTTTACTTTTTTATGTTTCTGGCTTTCTTCGATCTCCACGCCCAATATCCGATACTAACGCCTTTCGCTCTATCGCTAGGTGCTGCACCGACGTTCATCGGATGGATGATGGGTATTTATGCACTAACTCATCTCCCAGGGAATTTGATCGCTGGTCAAGGCGTGGACCGGCACGGGAGCCGCGGTTATATGATCTTTAGTATGATTACCGCTGGGTGTATCCTACTGCTGCAAGCCCATGTGACGGAGCCTTGGCAACTGCTTACATTACGTTCAATCAGCGGTTTTGTACTCGCCTTTCTATCACCCGCCTGCTTGGCTCTCCTTGCTTCATTATCCACAAACCAGACACAGCAAGGTAAACTAATGGCTGGGCATGGAGTTATGCACACTTTAGCTTCCGTGGTATCTCCAGCTGCCGGAGCCTTCCTAGTCGCCCAAGTCGGATTCAAGCTAACCTTTCAATCCCTAGGCTGGTTGTTAATCGCGACTGGCATTATTGCTATCTTTACAATCAAAGAATCCCGAAAACCGAAGCCTTCCCTTACCGAAACGGGAGTCACACCAAAGCAGAAAGTTCCCATGAAACTAAACATCATCCCGCTACGAGTTTATTTACTTCCCTTAGCTGTAGCATGTTCACAGGGAATCCTATTCTTTGAACTACCCATGCGAGCAGGAGGAAAGGCTGGAATTATGCACACGGGACTCTATTTCTCCATCATCAGTTTGGGAGCTCTTGTCACTCTCTCTATGCTATTTCTGAATCGCCTTTCACCTTACAAAAGGGCACATTACGGCATTCTAGGGATCGCCTTATCTTTCTTCTCCCTAGCTGCATTGCCATCCATTCCACTAGAGGTATCCTTATTCGCTCTCGGAATGGCCAAAGGTGTTGTCTTCCCTGCGATCGCTTCTCTCTTTATCGATTTGAGTGGGGGACAGCGACTTGGCACGGTATTCTCTTTACAGTCGATTGCAATGTCCATTGGATCCTTTATCGGTCCGATTGTTGCAGGGATGATTCGGGAAAGTTATTCACCTTACTTTGTCGGATTCCTGTTACTTATGTCTGTACTACTCCTTGTTCCTTCCGTGCGTAAACCGCTTGTTCCTACTACTCCAATCAGCGCGCCAACAAGTATGACTTAGCTTTCAGTGAAATTAAACTCACATCTCAAAAGACAATCTGTTATTTCAGGGATTTTTAGGCTATTGTACAGGGCACCCCGTCTAAGACCTACATAATATATCTTGTAATCACTTACCCGATGAGAAAGAGGGGTGAACGTAAATGAGCCATCTTGAAAATTGTGGACCTGGTCAGATCGCTCCAGTTGTTTCAGCTTGTAATATCTGGACCACAACAGGTACGATCCTTGTATTGTATATTTTATTAGTGATCGTTCTTCGTGCTCCTCTACTACTGTAATTTCATCCTATGCCTACGCGATACGCGCATCAAATGCGGTCTGCCTTCAGTGGTAGACCGCTTGTCCTGGTCTCATTGAATTTTGCATGAGTATTGGTAAGGAGTATACACTAGTAGGGTACGTTAACTCCCTACAGAGGTGATCACCATTGCCCATCTATATCATTGTCGAAGGTAAAAATGACCGCATCAAACTAAGTCACCTACTCCAAGAGGATGAAGTGAATATTCTTTGTACCTTTGGAACCCTTAATGCCACTAAATTCGAAACCCTTCAGGAACAGGTGGGAGAAGATGAAGTACTCCTATTTCTAGATAACGATACTTCTGGCAGAAGAATTCGCGGCATCTTAAGAGAGGTCTTCCCTGATGCAATCCATATGTATACACGAAAAGGATATGCCGGTGTCGAAGGGACGCCCGATGAGTACATCATTGCACAATTAGAAAAAGCCGGTTTGGAGGCATACATTCTGTATCCTCCACCCGACCTAATATAGTCCATCCATGTGTATGTTGTTATTCCTTGGATAAATCCGCGACACCTTGAGCAATTTCTGTAGCCGTGACTTCGGGTCTGTATATCTCACGAAGTTGACCATCCCGATCGACCAGTCCAATGAGATCCATATGAACAAAATTCCCAGTCTGATCTTGATTGATTAGTATTTTAAAAGAGTTCATCGCCAGATCCATAACCTTCTGCTGATCTCCCCGGAGAAAATACCAACCGGAGTAATCCGCTCCAAATTTGTCCCCGAATGACTTGATCTCCTCACGGGTGTCACGCTCCGGATCGAACGAAATCGAGACAATCGTCGCATCCTTAGCAAACAAACCTTTCTTCTTCAATTCATCCTGCACCTGACTCAGCCTGAATGTAGTTAGAGGACAGACATCATTGCATTTCGAGAAAAAGAAATAGAACAGTCTTACCCTTCCGTTCGTATCCTCTAGTGTAACATTCTTCCCATCTACATTCTCCAAGGAGAAACTCTCCACTGGCCGAATTACTGGCAATTTGGGCTTAGACCATGCACCCCATAACAAATATCCAGCCATGATGACACATAGCGCTAATAGAATCCATGTCCATTTGTACTTTTTAAGTAAAATCATACCCGGACCTCCGTTATTCTCGGCATCAACTCATCCCTAATGGGCATTGCTTATGCAAAAGCACTCTCCATAAAATATTAAGTATGTGCAAAGTGCATCTCATGATGTCGTCCCTAAGAAGGGAGGTTTTATGGGTATGAAACTGGTGTTAAACTAGAACCGTACTGTATCCAGAATGATCACAATTAAATTGATCGTCAAATAATTAATAGAGAACAAAAATACCTTCTTAGCCCAAGCATCACTGTCCTGGGAACGAATTCCTTTGAGCGCCATAAAGAGCCATGCTAATGAGAGAACCTCACCAATAACTAGGAACCACATTCCTGTATAATCGTAGAGATACATTAAGATTGGAATTGGGATCAGCAATACGAGATAAGGAAGCATTTGGAGCTTAGTTCTTGGAATCCCCTTTACTACGGGCAAGAGCGGATAACCTGCTGCACGATATTCTTCTACACGCCGAATTCCTAATGCCCAAAAGTGAGGTGGCTGCCACAGGAACAACATGGCAAACAATAGGATAGCTCCCAAATCAACGCTACCTGTCACCGCAACATAACCGATTACTGGTGGCATAGCCCCTGATATTGCGCCAACTGAAGTACTCCAAGTCGACGACCGTTTCAGCCAAAGAGTGTACACAACTACGTATACAAACATGCCAACTATTCCAAACAAGCCTGCTAGAATGCCGGAAAAACCAAACAAGACAGCCAATCCAGCGATTCCTAAAATAACTGCATACCAAAGTACTGTTTTGGGTGACATTTTACCTGTAGGAAGAGCTCGATTCTTAGTCCGTTCCATCTTAGTGTCTAACTCACGATCGAAGTAATTATTGAATACACAGGAAGAAGCCATAACCAGCATCGTCCCAAGCAGTGTCATAATAAGTTTTCCATATTGTAGATCCCAATGAGATGCTAACCAGAATCCAGCAAACACCGCGATCATATTGGAACGCAGAATTCCAGGCTTCGTTAAGACAATAAAATCCTTCCAAGTCACCGATTCTCCTGGAGGAGTTGGTCTCACGGATAAGGTAGCGGAATCCGCAGGAGCATGATAACTTATGTGTTTAGCCATGCGTTCAGTATTCCTCCTAACAATTCGTTATATAAAATTTGAGAAAAACATAAATAAATCTCTTACTATGAACTTTATCATATCAAACACTCGAAGTGTTTAAAATTCCTCCAATAACGCCCGGGTTATTATGACAATTCCGTGACAACAATATAAAAACCCAGGTAAACTTTACCCGGGTTACTTTATATTCCCCCTCCAGTTAAAGAAGGACAAAATCTATTTTTCCAAAAATCCCATTAAACGCTGTACTTCTTTTAAAGTCTTCTCGGCTGTTTCTGATGCTCTTTCTGCGCCTTGAGACAAAATGCTACGGAGTTCACCAGACTCCCTTACATCGCGATAGCGCTGTTGCATCGGTTCAAGCAATCCTACAACCGCTTCTGCTAAATCCTTCTTGAAAGGCCCATACATTAGTCCTTCGTAGCGCGCCTCTACTTCAGGGATCGATATCCCTGTACATTGACTATATATAGTAATTAAATTACTCACTTCAGGCTTATTCGCCGGATCGTACTTCACTTCACTACCCGAATCGGTTGTTGCCCGGCTAATTTTCTTGCGGATAACATCCGGTGCATCTAGTAGCGCAATGAGACTGCCTGCATTTGGATTACTTTTACTCATTTTCTTAGAGGCGTCATCCAGTGACATAATACGTGCTCCTACTTCCGGAATATACGGATCAGGAATAGTGAAATACTCACCAAAGCGGCTGTTAAACCGGCCCGCAATATCGCGAGTAAGTTCTAAATGCTGCTTCTGGTCTTCACCAACAGGAACAAGATCCGCATTATAAAGTAGAATATCTGCCACCATAAGAGCCGGATATACAAACAAACCAGCCCCAACTGATTCTTTACCCTCAGATTTATCTTTGAACTGGGTCATTCGCTCCAATTCTCCCATGGAGACCAACGTCGTCAGCAACCATCCGAGTTGTGCGTGCTGTGGAACATGCGATTGCATGAAAATGTTAGCTTTATTCGGATCAATTCCAGCTGCAACGTAAAGCGCAGCTACCATTTCAGATTGTTCTCTCAGGGCAGCTGGCTCCTGAGGTACAGTAATGGCGTGAAGATCAACCACCATAAAATTACAAGCATATTCATGCTGTAAATCCACAAAATTTTTCATAGCCCCAATATAATTTCCAAGTGTTAATTTCCCGCTGGGCTGGATGCCGGAGAGTACTTTTTTCATATTATTCGTCCTCCTCAAAGATTAATCCATCTTCATGTATATCTAAATCAAAACACAAAAAAGCCCACAGTCCGCAAGGGACGTGAGACCGTGGTGCCACCCTTATTCGCCAGAGATCAGGAAAACAAAAAATCAAGATCATAAGGCCTTAATTGTTCCATAACGGGGAACTCCCGGCAGGCATATTTTGAAGGATACCTTCATTTCTGCTCAGCACTCTGAGGTCCATTCAACATAGTGGTTTCTCCGGTTCGCATCATCCACCGGATTTCTGAAGAAAATCCACATTGCCTACTTATCCCCATCATCGCGTTCAGTTATAATGATTTATAGGTCTTATCATAAGTGTGATTTGTGTACAATGTCAAATCTGTTTTTCGTCCAAGAGAAAAAGTGTTATGATAGGTCTTAGCTTAACTAATTGATTAGATTATTATGTGGGAAAAGGAGTACCGATATGAAAAAAGTGACCAAAGGGCAATGGAACGGTTACGACACGTACATCTTACATAGCCGCGAACTTGATGTCACGCTGCTACCCCGCCTCGGCAATAGTGTAATTAGCTTGTGGGATCATGTTCAGCAGCGAGATGTGCTGCGCCGCCCGGAAGAGAGCGATCTTGATTTCTACCTACAGAAGCCTTACCATTTTGGAATTCCACTACTGATTCCTCCGGGACGAATAAGCAAAGGTCATTTCATTCATGACGGTCAGGAATACCAATTTGACCGTAACACGGCAAATGACAACCATATTCATGGGTTGCACCGTACGCAAGCATGGTGTGTTAGCGACATTGAAGAAGATGAAGAAGGTTGTGCCGTGACGACAGAATTTATAACTTCGAGCGATCCGAATTGGATAAGGCAATATCCTGTCCCACTCAAGTTAGAAATGACGTTACGCTTGCAGGGAGCTTCTCTAAAACAAACATTTAAGATTACTTCGTTAGGACAAAATGCTGCTCCATTCGGATTAGGACTTCACACCTGGTTCCTTATCAATGGTGAACCTGAGAAGTGGAAGTTACAGCTTCCTTGTTCTGGGATTTATCAATTAGACGATGAGTTACTACCAACTGGAGGGATCTCCCCTCTCGGAGAATTAGAGCAATTGAACGAAGGACTAAATTTGAAAGGAACAAATTTCGATACGCTCCTTCAGATTGGTGATCTTCCTGTCGAAGCTCTCTTAACCCGTGATGACGGTTATGGTCTACGTTACACAGCTGACCCAACATACTTCAAGCATTGGGTTCTATATACTAAAGGCGAAGCAGATCAATTTCTGTGCATAGAACCTTACACGTGGCTGCCTAATGCACCAAATTGTAATTTGCCTAATGAAACAACTGGCCTAATTGAAATTCAACCTGGCCAAACCATTGAACTAAACGTCAATCTTGACTTAATTCATCCATCCGCTACTTAAATATGATCTTCGAAGAAGAGCTTCTCACTTTTAGTGGGGCGGCTCTTTTTTTGACTCATTTGACCCATTAGAAAATACAACAATTACCACTACTATATTTGAGAGTTCATCTGCATATTTTAGAGTTTGAAAACCATACTAACATTCATAAAGGCCGAAGGAGGTGAGATACATGGCAGGTCAAAACCGCTCTAACAATCTTGTTGTACCTCAAGCGACTGCTGCACTACAACAGCTAAAAATTGAAGCAGCTCAAGAATTGGGCGTTCAAATTCCAGCAGACGGTTACTACGGGAACTACACTTCTCGCGAAACTGGCTCCCTAGGGGGTTACATTACTAAACGTCTGGTTCAATTGGCAGAACAGCAATTGTCGGGTCGTCAATAGTATTCTCTTTCTCAACCAATAGGACAACAGGCGGTCTGCGTATGCAGATCGCCTGTTTTTGTTTCTCTGTAAATTTACTATGTTATTATTTTCACTTATGAAGTCATATCTGCGTTATAGTCTTGGTATGTAGTGGAAGATTCTTTTCTGGCGTAGCGATGTATCATCAAATTAGCCATATTGTAGTTAGACTCCATTATGGCATCGACGACTATCATCTCTTGACGTAGTGCAAATTCATAGCTAATTTCCCCATGAGTCCAGTACCGTTTGAATTTCAATGCTTCAATCGCCATAGCTCGGAATGACTGTAGTTGAACTACTGTCAATCCTTTATTCTCTTCTGTCAGACGACCATTTCGGCCAGCAATCGGATTATGGCGGATGCCAAATTTCCCAATAGCGTTATTGCGAATTTGTATGAAAACAATTCCTGAGGTCATTCCGGAGAGTTCCGTATCTAGTTCTCTAAACACCATGTCAAGTTGTCTGGCGAGTGAAAGTTGATCGGTTTGCAGAATATCCACCCTCCTTCCATATTATAATATGATTGCCTATTTATAGGGCTTATGTCTCATTATATTCCAATATTTTGTACCCTTCAACAACAAACAACAAAATTGGTTATATATTCCTATAAATTTAATATATTGAATTCATTATCCCTTACCATTCGTCAATTTCCCTGAAATTGCGACATGCTTTTTTAATGCTTTATGCACAGAAAAAAAGAAAGCAGATCCCTCATTTAAGGGATCTGCTCTATATTAGCTCGTTAGTTCGTCAATTCAAGGAACGCTTCTACATCTGCAATCGCTAAAGACATCGCTTCGCGCCAGAAATCTGGTTTTGTCAAATCAACACCTAGGTGTTTAGTAGCAAGTTCTTCAACTGTCATTACACCAGTGTCCCTCAGCAGTGCATCATACTTCTCTGCAAATGTTGCACCTTCACGCTGCGCCTGAGCGTAAATGCCGGTACTGAACATATAACCAAAGGTATAAGGGAAATTGTAAAATGGGACATCTGTAATATAAAAATGTAACTTCGATGCCCAGAAATTTGGGTGATAGCTACCGAGTGCTCCATGAAATGCTTCCTTCTGAGCTTGCTCCATCAAAGCAGATAGCTCAATCGCATCTAAAGTACCTTGCTTGCGTTTCTCATAGAAGGAAGTTTCAAACAAGAACCGGGCATGAATATTCATGAAAAAGGCGATACTCCGTTGAGCTTTATCAGCCAAGAGACCTATTTTTTCTTCCTTAGTGGCCGCATTCTTAACGAGCGCATCAGCTAAGATCATTTCAGCAAAAGTAGAGGCTGTCTCCGCTACATTCATCGCATAGCCCTGATTGAATTGCGGTAAATCCTCCATTAAATGTTGATGATATGCATGACCAAGTTCATGGGCCAAGGTTGAAAGATTGGAGACGGTACCTCCAAAGGTCATAAATACACGTGTCTGTTTGCTTGCTGGCAACGAGGTACAGAATCCGCCTGGACGTTTCCCAGGACGATCCTCAGCTTCGATCCAGCGATTATTAAATGCTTCAACTGAAAAGTCTGCTAATTTAGGACTAAAGTTCCTGAATTGTTCTACAATGTCCTGTGCCGCTTGATCGTAGGTGATTTTCCCAACGGAATCACCGAGGGGAGCATCCACATCACACCAATTCAAACGTTCTAAACCAAGAAGCTTTGCTTTACGTTCCAGATAAGCCACAAATACGGGTTTGCTCTCTTCAATGACTTTCCACATTGAATCTAGGGTTTCCCGGGACATCCGATTGATGGCAAGCGGTTCCTTCAGAACATCATCCCATCCACGTCTCTCATACAGCTTAAGTCGGAATCCGGCAAGACGATTCAGCGTGTCCGCACAATAATCGGCAGCTTCGCCCCAGGCTTTCTCCCAATTGACGAATGTTTCTTCCCGAACTGTTCGATCTGGATCGTCTAGTTTGTTCGCCGCCTGACCTACGGAGAGCATCATAATCTCACCATTCTCATCAGAATGAGGAATACCTACTTTTGCAACAATCGTATCATAATGTTGTCCCCATCCATGATAACCATCAACAGCTAAATCGGAAGCAAGGCTTTCAAGTTCAGGGGATAGTTTCTCCTGTGCTTCACTACGTTTCTCGCTAAGCACAAATGAAATAGGTGATATCTCATCTCGTGCAATCCAAGCTTCCCATACTTCATTCTCTGTGTTCCGCAGAACGTTCTGAAACAAAGTCATTACATTCTCTAACCGAGCGTACAGCGCAGTAACTTTACCAGTGAGTTGTACCGCTTTTTTGTCCTTCTGATTCTGTGCAGTCAAACAAGATGTAAAGCTGCTGACTTCAGATATTCTCGAAAGGGCACTCTGTAAACCCTCAATAATAACATCGTATGAAGTTGTTTCTTCAGCGGATTGCGGAGTATTCTTATCGTTAATATGATTATGTAGAACGGCAATATCCTCTTCCAGTTTTTCTAGAAAAGTATGCAATTCTTTAGATGCCGAACCTCCAGGGAAAATAGAGTCTAATTCCCATGTGGGGTTAATTGGTAGAGATAGATGTGTCAAGCTAAATCATCCTTTCTTATCTTTTAGTATTGATGTGCACCGACCAATAAGTGTATAACTATAAGAGGTTGTAGTTACCAAATTGAATAGGAGGGATCTTCATCATATGAAACCACTGCAAATATCAGCGGATACCGCTGTTAAGTTAGCTGCCAAATTAAATGTGCCGCTTGAACAACTCATGCATATGCCACAGCATATTCTGCTGCAAAAAATCGCAGAATTAGCCAAAGAGGAAGCCGCTTCTCCCTCGTCCACTGATCCGGATCACTCGTCATGATTCCTTTCAATAAGTCACTGCCTTACGACATCATCCTGGGCGACGTATTTGCGCAAAAGTGCCCCTTTTGTAGCATTGATAATGTACTACTCCCTATGAAACCCAGTGAAGTAAAGAGCGTCCAAGAAGGCAAGAAGAAGTTACTCGTATTTCCGTGCTGCAGAAATAAGCTTATTATTCTAGACAGTGACAATGATTATTTATTAACCAACACGATAATCCGTAGATAGTTATGCCAAAGTGGCTACAAAGGGACCGTTCTCATCAGAGAACGGTCTCATTGTCATACCCTGGCATGGTTGATGAAGCGAAACATTAATTCTGCATTTCCTCCGGCAGTTCGTGCCCACCGTTCATCATTTCTTCACGTAGGAGCTTCCATTGTTCCCGTGACGCTCGTATCATAGCCGCATCTACAATTTTCTTGTCATTAATGACCCGCGAGAACCATTTAACCGCATCATTATAATTACCAATGCGACGGTTCAATTCACCAATCAAATACATAAGCCTGGCATCTGAACCACTGACTCCTTCATTTTCATAAACCCGTATGTAAGACTCCATAGAATATTTCAGGAACCGCTGTTCTTGTTCGTTGTTTTCCTTATAGCGATACAACCAAGCAATATGATGCAGTAGAGATGCAATCATCCGCTCTTTCTCACCAATGGTTTGAGCGCATAGCAATCCAAACTTATATGATTCTAGTGCCGCTTCCCAATCACGTTGTCCTCCATAATCCTTCTTCACAAAACGACTTGCAATGGCATCCTGAAACTTCTTACGCTGAACATCAGATAACCGATCCATTGAGTTTTCCGTAGAAGCAAATCCACAAGCAGGGCAGATTCGTACGACATAAAAGTCAGGATTCTCCCGCTTATAGTAGCTACAAAAGTCAGAGTCGTTGCGAATCGCACGTTTGAAACTAGGACGAACTCTGGAAGTTAAAAATTCATTCTCGCAATATATACATGTTACTTTAATCTTATAAAGAGGCTCTAGTTCCTTTTTTTCTAGTTCCTTTTTTTCTAGTTCCATTAGTCGTTTCCTTTCCATATGCCACAAATGGGCACGTCGATGTTGTGCTACTGTGATGTATTTACAACTTCCAAAATATTTGTGCATTCTTATCTCATATTATACCATACCCAAAAAAATAAAAGCTCCTAAAGGAGCTTTTACGTATAGATATTTATGACTAATAACTGCGCCAATCCTCTTCACCTGAATGGACGAGAGATGCACGAATGACGTATACAAAGACGCATACAAGAACACCTGCAACAAAACTCATAACAAATCACTCCATCCACAATTCATTATTTTTTCGAAGTCAATGATCCTTTAGTCATATTCTATCATAAAAGGTTCAAGAAATCAGTTTTTTTGAAACCGCTTTCTTTATTTTTTTTGTGCTGTTTGTCCCACTCCATACATACACTTCATTATTGACTTCAAAGTGGAGGGATTAACATGAAGATTAAGCGCTGGGCTACCTTGCTCCTACTCATTGCTGTTCTGGCTCTGGGGGTGCTTATGTTGTCTTATCCCGTTGCCTCTTGGGAAGCGGGGGTACGGGGTCTGGCTATTTGGTGGGACGTGTTGTTTCCATCCCTGTTCCCCTTCTTCGTGATTTCCGAGGTCATGCTTGGGTTTGGTATCGTCCATTTCTTAGGCAAATTGCTTGATCCACTTATGAAACCCTTGTTCCGCATACCAGGCAGTGGTGGCTTTGTAGCCGCTATGGGCTTTGCATCAGGATATCCGGTTAGCGCTAAGCTAGCTACCCAATTGCGCCTACAGAAACTTATTACCCAAGTTGAGGGAGAACGACTTGTCGCATTTACAACCTCATCCGATCCCATTTTTCTGATCGGCGCAGTATCCGTTGGTTTTTTCGGTAATCCGAAATTAGCTGGAATACTAGCCCTTGCACATTACGGAAGTGCAATACTACTCGGGTTAATGATGAGATTTTATGGTACAAAAAGTAACAATAAGGAACATTCCCCCATCGTCTCCGCGGCAAATCATAGGCACCGATTTAGTATACGGGGGGCGCTTCGTGCTATGCACGAAGCCCGCATGAAAGACGGACGGGGCCTAGGCGAATTACTACAACAAGCCGTGACTTCCTCCTTACAACTCATGGCTGTAGTCGGCGGTCTCGTGGTATTCTTCTCTGTTGTTCTCGAAGTATTAACCGCCTCCGGGGTAATGACCACATTGTACTCAGGTTTGAGATTTCTACTCCCTTTCGCGGGTCTTCCACCTGCATTAGCGGAGCCCTTACTCGGTGGACTATTTGAAGTTACACTTGGAGCCAAGGCAGCCGCAGCTCCAGCCTCTGTGCCTCTCATATTTAAAGCTTCGGCTGCGGCCTTTATTCTATCGTGGGGAGGTCTGTCTGTTCATGCCCAGGTAGCCAGCATTTTGAACGGAGCCGATCTCCGTTACCTTCCTTTTTTAATAGCTCGCCTACTCCATGCCATTTTGGCCGCCATCTTCGTGTTACTACTCTGGCAACCTGTCATGGGTACTCTTCCGGTACTATCTCCACTATTCTCAATCGAGGGAGTCGTAGGACCTATAGGATGGGGCGGTTTCCCCAGTGCTTTCCTGCTATTTCTTAAAATCATATCCACACTTCTTATTTTGTCTGTTCTAACAGTAATCATTCGCAAGAATCTTATATCAACAAAAACCAAGGGTGGTTACCGAAAATGAACCGTTGTGTTCTGTTTGAGAATTGTTTATGATCTTTACAAAAGGAAAATTAAAGGAGCTTGTCATCTTGAGATATTACGTTCTTGATCGTGGAGATCAACTGTCCGTTGATTTATGCGAGACGTTCCATAGATTGGCACCGGAGTATGGTTTGCAACTTGATGCAGAAACACCCGACATCGTGATTTCCATCGGAGGAGATGGCACGATGCTTCACGCTTTTCATACGTTTATCGATCGCATTCCTTCCATCGCATTTGTTGGTGTACATACTGGACATCTAGGTTTCTACGCCGATTGGAAAAGTGATGAGATCCCGGAGTTAGTTCGTCTTATGGGCAATCAAGGCGGGCTAGGGAATTTACAACCAAGGATTGTACAATACCCACTGATCGAACTAGAAATCGTTAAGAGATCAGGAACATCCTCTATCATTTGCTTGAATGAGTTCACTTTGAAAAGTGTAGATGGAACGGTCATGGCAGAGATCGATATTAATGACCAAATGTTCGAGATGTTTCGGGGTGACGGAATTTGTGTCTCTACTCCATCGGGTAGTACGGCATATAACAAAAGTCTTGGTGGTGCCATCATTCACCCTTCCATCGAAGCTCTACAAATATCAGAAATTGCATCGATTAATAATCGGGTATTCCGTACAATGGGTTCTTCTCTAGTGCTACCAGCCCATCATCATTGCGATATCTACTCTCGCAAAGAACAGAACCTGATGCTTACCATTGATCATGTCAGTATGCCTGTCAACGATTTGATTTCGGTTCGTTGCCAAGTTGCCAAACAGAAAGTTAGCTTCGTCCGCTACCGACCTTTCCCTTTCTGGACTCGTGTGCGGAACGCATTTTTGGGGTAAAGAGATATTGTTCATCTCTATTCCCATCTTAAAGGCGGATGATCTCCGAAGGAGTCATCCGCCTTCCTCTGTGATTTTCTCATTCATGTATCTAGTAAATCTTATTCATAGAAAGGATGGTCATCAAATGATTATCAAAAAATTACGGCATGGTGCTCTTATCTCACTTTTAGCAATTTCTCTGATTGGGCTACCACATACAGCAGGTGCAGCATCAGTAACCACTGTTACCAATTCTATTTCTTCTGATACTACAGAGACGAATGAGTCTTCTGATCTAGCAATTATTCAGGAAGTATTGAATTATTTAAATGCTTACAACATCGAAGGAGTTGAAAGAGAAGCGTTTATTGAGAATGCTATAAGAGGCATGGTCTACGCACTCGATGACCCTTACAGCGATTATTACACCAAAGAAGAACTTCAAGATTTCATGAACGGAATGAATCAACAATACGTGGGTATCGGTGTAACGCTACGTTTTACTGATGAAAAGTTATATATCACGGATGTACTCGCAGGGTCTCCGGCTCAAAACGCGGGTCTACGTCAAGGCGATGTCATCGTGAGGGTTGGAAGTCAACCTGTCACTTCAGGTGAAGACATTTTACTAATACAGGGTGAAGAAAATACCGAAGTCGTTATTACCGTCATTCGCAGTGGTAAAGCGTTGACCTTTCCTATCACGAGAGCAAGTTTTGTTCTCCCTTCGGTCACTAGCCACTTTATCGACTCCAGCAAGATTGGCTATATCGCAATTGCTTCATTCTCTGAATCAGCGGATAAGGAATTTGTGACTGCTCTGAATAGTTTGCGTACAGCAGGGATGAGGTCACTGGTTCTCGATTTACGTGACAATCTTGGCGGGTATGTCGATTCGGCCGCGAAAATTGCCAAGCATTTCATCAAAGACGGTATCTTAATGTACACCGCAGATCAAAGCAATCAATTAGAGCCTGTCCTAATTAAAGATGGTGAGGATATTGGAATGCCTGTTGTCATACTGACCAATGAGTTAACTGCCAGCGCTTCTGAAATATTAACCGGAGCACTTCGTGATAATGGTGTCGCTACAGTCATTGGAGCACAAACCTACGGTAAGGCCCGCATCCAAAATGTTTTTTCATTATCAAATGGGAGTTCCTTAAAATTAACCGTCGAACACTATTTAACTCCGAAAAAGGAGGACTTTAACCATATTGGGTTGAAACCAGACATTGAAGTTAACAATAACGAAGCAGCCCAACTCATTACTGGTTTATATAAAGCAGGACTCAGGCAAATAGAAGTCAGCGGTAGCCGTTCATCCTTAAGTATTAACGGTGTATCTTTCAGCGGATATATTGATGTTATTCAAAATGGCAGTAAAGTGTATGCCCCATCTCGATTGCTAACTTCGCTGGTACGTGGCAATGTCAACTGGAGTAAAGAGAATCAAAAACTCACAGTGACTGACATTAACGGAGTTAAGGCGGGATTTACCAAAGCTGCTTCCAGTGTCAAAACCGTTAATAATGAAACCTATGTTGAACTACACGACTTCCAGAAGAAATTCCCGACAATAAAGTGGGATTATCAACAAGGTGTCTTGAACATCGCAGCCAAATAAATGAACAAAGAACTAGGAAACAAGCTGGTTCCTGTACACAATAGGAATCAGCTTGTTTAGTTTACGTTATGCTCTATTTTCGATGTAATCTATCTATAGCATGATACATTCTCAATAAGTTAAGGAGTGCACATCATCTCCTAACTTACAGTAACTTTTATATTCTCCATGACTTTTTCTAACCGCTTCAGTACTTCTTCCAAATGGGCCCCCTTGATGATGACCTGCCCGATCCGGTCCGTACCAACCTTAAATTTTGAAATGGTTTCACCTATTTCATAATCAAACGATATTTGTATGATATCTTCATGACTCTCGTTCCCATTCTCCAGTTTTACAATCTCACCACTCTTCTCAGCAATAAGTAGTTCGCATGCGCAAGGTTGAGAAGTTTGCTTATGGAATACAGGGTCCATATGAATAGCAGCCTTAATCATTTGTTCATAATAATTGAATCCGTAAAAGGTGGATACGAGTTCAGGCAGACATGTTGCCCCCGCTCTACCTCCGATTTCAAGAACATATACCTTTTGATCTTTTAAGATGAAATCCGCATTTATCGCACAGTTATTTAAACATAACGCCCGGATGCTCTGCTCTATCTGGTTATGAATATCTTCTACCACTTCATTCGATAAATAATATGGTACATAATGTCCAATTGGTACCCCGGCATCTCCATAGAACATCGTGTCACCATGTGGCATTATAAATTGAATTTCATTATCGTACACGAAGGCTTGCGCACCAAACTCTGTTCCTTCGATAAATTCCTCGGCAATAAAATAATCCAGTTTTGTAACTTTCCTGACTTCTTCAAATGCATAATCTGCTTGTGAAACATCCACCACTTTCACAATTCCCCTGCTGGCTCCGCTATCTAACGCTTTAAAGATGAGAGGGGGAGATAATACTTCAAAGGCACGATACGCCTCCTCCTTACTTTCTACCTTTAAAAATTTTGACGTTCTTACGCCATGTTCCATAAAAGCCTTTTTCATTTCCCACTTATTCGTTGATAGCTGACTAGACTCGTAACTTAGTCCACTTAGCCCAAGTACATCTACTACTTTACCAATCGACTTAACTGCTACATCAGTACCTGTCGTACATATTCCATCAATTTGTTCGATCCGGGCAATTTCTACTATTTTATCCACATTCGTCGTATCTTCATAATAGACCTTGTCAGCCAAAGAAAAACCTGGGTAATTACCCTGACGACTTAATAGAACGACATACAAGCCCATCTCTTTTGCTGTTTTGATTAATGGGACTTGAGAGATTCCAGCACCCAAAATCATCAGCTTTCTCATGGCTTGAACTCTCTTATACGATAAATGATTCGGTCAAGGTCCTCATCCGTTATATTAGGGTGAATAGGAAGGGTAAGAATTCTTTTCCAGATTTCTGAGGAGCGTGGAACGATCGCTTTTAAATGAATGTAGCAAGGATGAAGATGACATGGATAGTAATGAACGCCTGTTGCGATGTTATGCTCTTGCAAATGAGTAATCATGCGGTCTCTCAAGTTTTCTTCGATAAACTTAATTTGAAATAAGTGCCATGAGCTCTTTGCATAAGGTTTTTCTTCTGGCAACTCCATCCATTGTAAGTCCTTCAACTCCGCTTGGTACCGTTCAGCGATTTCCCTGCGTCTTCCGTTCAATTGGTCTAACTTCTTCAACTGAACGAGGCCAATCGCCGCCTGTAAATCATTCATGTGGTATTTGTAACCAACTTGATCAACGAAATACTGCCACGCGTAAACCTTTTCGTGAGACGCACGAATCCAAGTATCGCGGGATATACCGACCCACCGTTTCTCGCGTAGCCTCCGGTTCATCCACTCTGCATTACATGTGATCGCTCCGCCTTCGCCGCTAGTTAGGTTTTTGACCGCATGAAAACTGAAACAAGTCATTTCACTAATCGATCCGATTCGTCTACCTTTGTATTCGGCGCCACTAGCATGCGCAGCATCTTCTACTACCTTGATTCCTTTTGATAGTGCAAGTTCATGCACAGCATCCATATCACACGGATGACCACCCATATGAACAACAATAATCGCTTTCGTTTTATCCGTAATTTTACTTTCTATGTCTGCTACAGATATATTCATCGAATCTTCTTCAATGTCGGCAAATACCGGTGTAGCACCAACATAACTAACAGCGTGGACGGTAGATATAAAAGTCATCGAAGGCACAATTACCTCGTCACCTGGTCCTATCCCCAGTATTTCCAACGCCAAATGCAGAGCGGCTGTTCCGGAATTAAGTGCAACAGAAAATCGACTGCCTGTATATCCGGCAAATTGTTGTTCAAACTGCTCTGTCTTGGGTCCAAGGCCAAGCCAGCCTGATCGCAAGACTTCTGTTACCGCATCGATTTCCTCTTGGCCAATACACGGTTGCAAAACAGGTATCAATTTATGCTCCAAGTGAACTTCTCCTTTCATTGCCCCATATTGTTAAGACATAAAGATTTGTGTGCGCCAGCGTTCAGCACAAACGTCCACTGCAAAATTCTCCCTTGCCTTTCTTTCCGCGTTCTTTGCGATTTTTTGCCGCAGTTCAGGTTGTTCAATTAACTCAACCATCGCCGAATACCAGCCATCTACCGTCCCAGAGACAAGAAGACCGGTTTCTTTGTTCTTCACCCAGTCCCTGTAAGGTGGAGATGAGGAATAGATACCTGGTATTCTGCAGGCAGCATATTCGCGAAACTTATTATTGCTTTTACAATCATGCATCAGTGATCGCTCCAGTGGAGCTAAACCGATATCCCACTTTGATTGGTAAAGACGTTTTAAAAATGATTTATACTCCTCATTGCGCTGATCAAAAAAGACTTGAGGTTTCCCTTTTAGTTCTTCTGGGGCATTTCCGAAAAATTCAATCCTAATTTTGTCTCCATATTTTCTAATGACTCTCATGAGAGCCTTACTAACCGGTTCAAAGGCTACTTGCTTCTTTCCGCCCTCATAACCAATTACAATCTTATCCGCATTCTCTTTTTTCTTTTCCAATCCGGAAAATATAGAAAAATCTACACTACCCGGGAAATATACTACTTTACTAGGATTAAAATGCGTTTTGAGATGATTGGCAAAAAATCCGGAAGCAACTTTGACAATGTGTACGTTTTTCAGAAACTTGACATACGTTGTTCTTTTCGTCGAATCTTGATAGTACTTTCCCAAATCAGAAGCAGGTGACAAGGCTAAAAAGTGATCGTCGATGACATAGACCGTCTTTTTGCCCATCTCACGAGCCATCTCCAGACATTTATACGCTTCGGGATCCACCGTGCGGAAAAAGATAACGATATCCGCTGCAGCAAGCTTTGATAAGGGCACATCTTCATCGGATCTGACGTCAAAGCGACATACACCAGCTTTCTCCAGATGACGCAATGGTTGCTCTATGCCGATTTTATAAGATGCGATTTTATCTGTGCCGATGATAAGTACGTTAATATCACCTCTTCTACCCATTGACCGCTCTCCCCTCCAGCCTACGTATTAAATATGAATCTCTTCCAGTTATCCAAACATGTGTCCAGCGAAAAGTTTTGTCTTGCCGCAGCTTCCGCATTACCCTTGATGCGATATCGCATCGATGGATTCTCAATCATTTCCTTAATTCCCTCATACCAACCTTCCTCTGTGTGCGGTACAAGATATCCTGTTTCCCCCTGAGTGACCCAAGAGGTATACACTGAGGAATCAGAATATATCCCAGGAATTCGGCATGCCCCGTATTCACGAAGCTTGTTATTGGTTTTACACATATTGAATGGATTGTTATCAAGAGGAGCAATCCCGATATCCCAATTGCTTTGATTCAGTTTGTGAATGAAGGATTTATACTCAATTCCACCCGCTTCATGTTTAACGCTTGGATGATCGGCTAATGCAGCTGGGACATAACCTAAAAATTCTAGTCTAACAAAACCACCATAGTAATCGAGAATCTTAATCAGAGCCGGAATTACTGGAGCAAAATCCTCCTCTTTTTCGCCTCCTTCATACCCGATTACAATTTGCTCGTGGTCCCTGTCACGTCTTTTCTGTTGGTCAAGCCAGCCAAAATCCACGCTAGCTGGAAAATAAATTACATTTTTATTATATCTATCACGAATATAGTCAGCGAAATCCGGGGCATCCACTTTAATAATCTGTGCATTTCTCAAAAACTTGATAAACGTCTCCCGTAGTACTGGATCGGAATAATATAGACCGACTGCCGTGGTATGCTTAATCTCTAAAAAATTATCATCGATTACATATACGGTTCTCTTCTGAAGCTCATGTGCCCACTCGAGTAGTTTATAAGCTGTCGGTTCGACATTACGTACAAACACAATTGTATTCGCTGCTGCAATCATCTCTTTGCTAACCTCATGTTCTAACTTCACAATGTACTGCAAATTTTCACGTTCTTTCAGGGCACTAAAGGGTTGAAGGACACAAATCTCAAGCGATGGAATGATACTTGCCGTGATGACAAGAACATCTACAGCAGGATGTTCAGGTTCGGCGACGGCCACGGTATTTTCCGGCATTTTTATAGCGTCCGCACGCCATTGTACAAAAGCAGGTGAATGTTCAGGCTCGGCAACAGCCACATTATTTTTTGGTACTTTTATAGCGTTTGCACGCCCTTGTGCAAAACCGTCCGCTTTTCCCCTTTGAAAGCCGTCGAGACGCCCCTGCTTATTGGCACTTAGATAAACAATACGGTGCTTCCTAACTTTCCTAGACCTTTGTTTTTTTCTTAGAGTCACCATGTATCCTCCTTCCTTTATGCCTCCTGATGGCCTGCGTTTATTCCCTCGGCATAACCGACATTAAATCCTTCGTTGTAAGTTTCATCGAAACCAGTATCATAAGCTTTATTGTAGGATCCTCTAGTAGTTCTTCTAAGAACTTTTCCCTTGATTTCCTTTCCTCTTCTTGTCACTTTTTTAATTGTTTTATAGGCTCCATTTTTTCTTACCGTCTTTCTTCCTCTTGTCGTCTTTCCTTTCAAGTTAGACGATGCAATCCGATTGCTTTTACGTTTAATCATCTATCGCTCCTCCTGAATAAATAATTATAGAAGACTATTACCCCCATTTTATGTAGCGATTGTTTAACTGCAACGGCATTCGTACCTAAGGGCTAATATTCCTTAGGGGTTGTTCCATCGTCTATTGCAGACTCTTATTTCACCTCATATATTGTATAAGCTGTACTGAAGGAGAGGTGATATGCAGTGAATCAGGTTAACCCACCAATGAACCAAAGTAAAATGTTATCCGATCATGACATACAATCTATTTATCAATGGATTTCAAAGATGAAACATTTAAGGTCATCGACTAGAAAGAAAGATAAAGCAATAAGCACTTTGCATCTAAATTATCAAGTGCTTGGTGCAGGTAATACTAGGGTTGTATTTGATCTTGACAATGGCCACGTAGTCAAAGTTGCCCTTTCCAAAAAGGGATTGGCTAGCAATCTAACCGAATATCAGCTTTATAATCAATGCTCTCGTAAACTACGTAAATACCTCTGTCCTGTCATAGAATTCGGTAATGGATGGATTATAATGAAAAAAATGCAGCCCATAGTTTCGCTAACGGAAGACGATGAGAAGAAACTATCTCGGTTGAGAAAAAGATTTACCAGAGAAGGAGTTCAGCCGCGAGGTCTCAGAAATAAAAATTTGGCCTTTTCGACCCGCCACAATCGGATTATTGTCATCGATTATGGTAATTTTAAATATAGTAGTAGCTGAAAAATAGCTTAGTGGACCAAATTGAAAATGGTGATGCAGGACTGACCTCTGCACCACCATTTGTTTTAATTCCCACTATTAATTTTGGATTTATCACCTAAGACGAAATTGAGATTTGTAATCATATTCTGATCATCGCCATTGATATAAACCTCTCTGCCAAATACACTTTTGGAAACAGGATATTTCAGATTCTTTATTATGACTTTTTCCAATAGAATACTGTTATCCATCTCACAATTCTCTATCCTACAGTCATTACCGATACACACATAGGGGCCAATTTCAGCATTGATTATTGTACAATTATCCCCAATGATTACCGGTCCCTTAATAATACAATTTTCTAGTATGGTCGGTTTACCAACCTTTATTTGGTTATTCCACTTCTGATTCATCATCCATTCGTTGGCCTCTAGCCATCGATCCACTGTTCCTACATCAGAGAATAAACTATTAGTAATCGTATATGATATCGATTTGCCTTGATCTATTAGCCATTGGATCGCATCCGTTATTTCGTACTCACCTCTAGGAGACATTTGAATGTTATTAATTGCTTCAAAAATCGAGGAATCTAGAAGATACACTCCAATAATAGCCAAATTGCTTTTGGGGTTTTTAGGCTTCTCCACGAGACTGATGATTTGTTCCTTTTGTATCTCCACGACACCATAGTCCTGAGGATTTGGGACGGAAGCCAGCATCATACTGCCATGACTATTATTGATGTTGTAGGTATCAATTAATACTTTCAAATCCTCCGCTATGAGATTATCGCCTAATAGTAAGATAAAAGGTTCTCCATCCAAAAATTGTTCAGCTTGTTTAACAGCATGAGCAATTCCTTTCTGTTCCGTTTGATAAATGTACTTCACATTCGCTCCATATTTTTGTCCATTTCCGACTTGGTCAATAATAACTTGCTGGGACTGATTAATCGCAATGCCAATCTCATTAATTCCTTGCTTAGTGAGGCTTTCGATACAATATTCCAAAACAGGCTTATTTACTACAGGTATCATGGATTTAGGTTGTGTATAGGAAAAAGGTTGGAGCCTTGTGCCTTTACCTGCACATAGGATCAGTCCTTTCATGCAAATTGCCTCCTAACTTTCTTTTCTTAAATCAGAGTTCTTATCCACGTTCTTGTCTCATTATGCATATCTCTGTATACGGGATGAAAGAGATACTCGTACGGATTGTTCTGGAGGCATTTCTTAATCTCTTCAGCTGTGAAGTGCGGTCTAAATCGAATCGAACTGGCCGTTTCTATCGGGTAAGGCTTGATCCGGGCTCCTAGTTTATGAGCTAGAGACACATAAACAATTTCTACAATCCCTTTTGAACGGGTTTGAAGTAGCTTCTGCTTAATCTGATAGGTCTCACTGATTTTAACTATATTCCCTACCAATTGTTTACTAAAGATCTGCCCTACATTGAAACAGCAAAGAAGCTCGTCTTGTTTAAATACCGACTTCCATAGGACCCATTCCTTTTGGAAATTTTGATAGGGAATCCAGTTGTCTGTAGGTACTCGAACCCTAACCCCCATATAATCACTGTTATTCATTTCCTTATCTACGAATTGTTCAAATCCCTGTTTAGCAAACAAACAATCCGAGTCTAAATTGATTAAATAGTCGAATTCATATTTGCTATCGATTAGCCACTTCATCACTTCCGACATATAAGTTGAAATCGATGTTGGATAAACTAACTTTTTGCTGGTAGGACAAATTGGAAGACCAAGACCCTTGCATAGCTCGGGGTCATCTCCCCCGTTATATAAAACAATGGAACTATGAGGACAAAAATGGCGGATATTATCAACCATATCTTTCAGAGCTTCTTTATAGTTATGGACGAGGATGGCAAAGCAAATCTTTTTCATAGTCTGAACCCCCCCTCTTGTTTATGTTGCATGTACCTCTCGCGATTATTGTATTGACATTCTTCACGGATGGTTCTGGGTTCAAGTCCTCACTTGAGACGACGAGTACACCGTTTATGAAAAATAAGGCACCTATTTATACCTAATCTATACATTTGTACTATACCCTTTTATAGGGCCACTAATATGATACACTAACTCGAATTGAAGGAAGTTTAACGTCCATCCGAGCCCAAAAATATGGTAACTATGAATTATTGATATCCATAGGCAAAGGAAGTGTTATCGGAGTGAAGATCTTAGTCACTGGAGGAGCTGGATTTATTGGCTCTCATATCGTGGATCAGCTTGTCAAAGAGGGCCATAAGACTATCGTGATCGACAACTTGAGTACAGGAAACAAAGACAATATCCCAAATCAAGTAAAACTTTATAGAACAGATATTCTTTCTTTGGAAGCAGAACAGATTTTTGCTCAGGAAAAACCGGACTGCGTCATTCATCATGCAGCACAGATTGATGTTTCACTATCTTTGCAAGACCCCGAACAAGATGCAAGGAATAACATTTTGGGAACTTTACGTTTGCTTGCGCTTTGTCAACAACACCAGGTAAGAAAATTCATATACGCCTCGTCTTGTGCTGTATATGGAGAAACGAAGGACTGTAGCATAACGGAAGATTTTGCAATACATCCGATTTCCTTTTACGGACTATCCAAATTCACTCCAGAAGTTTACATTCGCTTATATTGTGATCTTTACGGACTGTCCTATTCGATTTTCAGATATGCAAATGTATACGGGCCGAGACAAACATCCAAAGGAGAAAGCGGAGTTATCTCCCTCTTCGCGAGGAAAATGATAGCCAGAGATATCGTTCATATCTTCGGAGATGGTCAGCAAACCCGTGATTTTGTATATGTAAAAGACGTTGCCAACGCAAATGTTCTGGCACTCACCTCTGGAGACAATCAAATTATTAACATCGGAACCGACACAAAAACAAGTATGAATGCCTTATTTCAAAATATAAGTTACTTAACCCATTACACAAAAGCACCTGAATACTCGCCTAAACGTGCCGGAGACATAAGCTTCAGCAGGTTGGACGCATCTAAGGCGAAACGACTGCTTGGATGGCAGCCCTCCTATTCTCTACAAGCAGGCCTAAAAGAGACCATTCATTACATGGGGAGGTTCGGATAACATGAAGCCTAAGATGGTTACGATTATTGTCCCAGCGTACAACAAAGCCCCGTTCATTGCACAAACCATACAATCCATCCGTAATCAAACCTATAAGGACTGGGAATTAATTGTTGTAGATGATCTTTCTACAGACGATACCGTTAATGTCGTTAAGAAAAATCTCGATCCAAAAAAGATGAAAATCATTCAGAGAAAGAAAAACGAAGGGATATGTCACGTTTTAAACGATGCTTTGAAACACATCAATAGCAAATATTTCATTCAAGTAGACGGAGATGATTGGATATCCCCCGAGACCCTTGAAGTACTTGTCAAGCGCATGGAAGCGGAGCCTCCAACCACCGCACTTGCTTACGCCAACTGTGTTCACTGGTACTATAAAAACAAAAAGGACCATTTTCATAAAATCGTAAAGCCCAAAGATTTTAAGAATCGTTATGAGTTTGTTACCACTCCCGGCATGGTCTTCCCGCGATTCTACCGTACCGAATGCGTGAAGAAGGTTGGCGGCTGGGAGATGGATGATCTGACGAACGGTAAATTATTAGAGGACAGACGAATGTTATTACGCTTGCTGGATGAACACACTTTTACACATGTTGATAGCAATCTCTACAACTTTCGTTATCATGGCAAAAATTTGAGCCACAGTAAAAATGCTGGGTTATATAACGAGCTGGTTAAACATTTTACGGACCAGGCTCTGAAAAGATGGGGTAATTCTTATCGCGCCGATTACTCCGTTCCTTCCCATTGGCTGCGAATCAATCTCGTACCGGTAAAGAAAGGAGGTAAATCATAATGGCAGAGGTAACCGTAGTCATCCCTTTTTTAAATCGTAAAGATCTCCTCCCAAAGGCAATAGACAGTGTTTTTGGTCAGACCTATACAGATTGGAAGTTGGTGCTCGTGGATGACGGATCAACGGATGACTATGGGCCCAGCATTCAGAATTACCTTGAAGACCATAGAGTGCAATTAATTCGCAATCCAGAGAATCTCGGTCAATCCAAAAGCTTAAATAAGGCCCTATCCATCGTGAATACCCCCTACATGGTCCAATTAGATAGCGATGATTGGTACTTCCCGAATACACTGGAACTTCTCGTTAAAGAAGCGAAAAAACTACCCGAAAAGGTCGCAGTTATTAGCGGAAATCTGAATGTCGTATGGGAGGACTTGGAGGGAAATGTCAGGAGAACGAAGCTGAAAATAGGCCGCTCTTTCTCCGATCGGTACGAATTTTTATTTGCAAATACGAATATCGTTCCTCGCTTCTACCGGACAGCCGCTTTGAAAAAGGTGGGTGGGTGGCCTACGAATGATCCGTATAACGGTCGATACAGGGAGGATATGCTGATCCTCTATCAACTAATTGAGCACTACCGATTCCATTGGATCGATAAACCTCTGTATAACCAGCGAGTCCATCGCACTAATTTAACTCATCAGAGAAAACAACTGCATGAGATAGCCGAATGGTCGGTTCGCAAAGCTTTAAAAAGATGGGGAGATGATTACAAGCCTGTCTTCTGCGTGACACACGATGGTTGGAAAAAAGTAAGAAGATTAAGCCCCACCGTTTCTTTCGGTGAGAAAAAAACTTTAAAAATTAATTCTATTGAGGCCAATAGAATGGAAAGACTAATCAAAAAAGCGATCAGCAATAAATCCTCTTTGTGCCTCACCTCATTAGCAAGTATAAAAGCAGATGAAGAACTTTCATTGCTTAGAAACGAGAGCTTTTGGAAATTAATGAGTGGTAAAAAAGTTGTGCTCTTGTCAAAATGGGCACCTGGTTTCACCAGAAAAATCAAACCTTTATGCAAGAAGCGAAACATCAACATTGTGGAATCCCTTGCCATATCGGAAAAAACGAGCGGTACCGAGTTAGCAAATAAACTTACTAAATTGAGATACGATGTTGTTCTGGTGTCTACTGATTTTAACGCGGTAAACTTATGTAAAACCCTATTAAAAAAACAAAATAAACATAAAATTATTATTGATGTAAAGGACGGAATGTTACAGCTAAGCAGAGAGAAGAGCTAATGTATTTACGTATCCGCGATTACTAAATGAGGCTTTCTCATAAGTAACCTTATGGGTAGCCTCTTTACTTTTTCTATCCATGTACGAACCCTAAATTGTTAAGACGTAACGAATGACTATAACTAAAAAATGGTGGTGCAGGAGCAACCCCTACACCACCATTTTTTAGTTATAGCCTAGCATTAAACGATCTTATTTAAGTTTCTTCCAACACCCCAGTACTGAAATCCCTCTAGCTGTAACATTTCCCGATCTAAAGCATTTCGACCATCAAATATAAAATCCCCATGCATCAAGGACTTTATAGTTCGCCAGTCAAGGTCAATAATCTCTTTCCATTCCGTACAAATGACAACTGCCTCTGCATCTTTAACCGCAGAATAGGCGTCCTCACCAATCTTTATATTTGGAAAAATATTCTTGATCTTGTTACTCGCAACCGGATCAAAACCGGTAATGAAGGCTCCTTCAGCCAGCAGTTTCTGGATAAGTTTTAAAGAAGGAGCTTCCCTAATATCATCTGTATCGGGTTTAAACGATAGCCCGAGCAACGTAATCCGTTTTCCATCAAGTGCTCCCATACATTCTTTAACTCTTTCAAGGAACCAATCCGTTTGTTTTTGGTTTATCTCCTGAATGCTCTTTAGAATGGTCATCTCCATATTAACCTCGCGCCCCATCATCGCAAGAGCAGAAACATCTTTCGGGAAACAGGAGCCCCCATAACCAATACCGGCTTGTAAGAAATAGGGGCCGATTCTTTTGTCCATTCCCATGCCTTTCGCTACTTCTACAACATCTACCGCTAAAAGGTCGCATAACCTAGCCATTTCATTAATAAATGTAATTTTTGTTGCTAAGAAGCTATTGGAAGCATACTTTATCATTTCAGCATTGCGCGGGCTTGTAAGGTGTTTAAGTGCATCAATGTTTTCATACAATTTAAGCATTACATCCTCTGCTACTTGTGATGAACATCCTAACACGATACGATCAGGTTTTCTAGAGTTTTGAAGTGCCTTCCCTTCCTGCAAAAATTCTGGATTCGAGACAACATCAAAGGCGACTGACAATCCGCGAAGCTTTAATTGCTCCTTAATTATAGACTGAACATATTCTGCTGTACCTACTGGTACCGTGCTTTTGTCAACAATAACGATATACTCCGTCATATGTCTACCAATTTCTCTAGCGACTTCTTCTACATATTTCAAGTCTGGCCGTCCATCACTAAGTTGGGGGGTGCCAACAGCAATGAATATGATTTCAGTTCCTTCCATTGCTTCTTTAAGACTTGTTGTAAAATGAAGCTTCCCCTGTTTCAATAAGTTCTGAATTACCGGTTCAACACCTGGTTCATAAATAGGTAATACCCCGTTATTTAATTGCTCTATTTTTAACTCATCAATATCTACACCCATAATCTGATGGCCAATTTCCCCCAGGGAGGTAGCAGTCGTGATCCCGACATACCCTGTGCCTATTACGGTAATCTTCAATTTATTCGCCTCCCACTAATCTTTAGTAATGAGGGGGATATAGTTGTTTGTATAACAGATGAGTTTACATCTATCCATGAATTCCGCTGTGGTTCTTTTTTGGGTATGTGTACTTATATCTTCTCTTCTTACACACACATAATTGTTCCTTGAAACGGAGTATATTTTATAACCATTTCTCCTACATTTGTTTAGAAAGTGGTTATCACTTCCGTTTACCTTTGTTTCATTAAATTTCACTTTTTCCCAGACTGACTTAAAGAATACTAACGTGCCTCCCTTTACCTTTCTACTATAATTGTTTTCACCGCCTTCCCGATATAACATAAGCACTTCTTTTTCTTCGAAATAAAGGAAAGAGGTCTCTTTTCCAATAATGGAGGCTTCAGTATCTTTAAGAGCATCAAGCGACTCTTTTAGATAATTAGCTGCGTAATAATCATCATCATCAAACTTTGCGACTATATTATATTTCGTCTTGGTCATTCCATAATTCAAACACTTGCCTAGAGTATATTTCTCTGATAGTTGATATACCGATACATTTTTATATTCTGAAGCCTTTTTATTCCACTTTTCAATCTCCATATGATCTCGATTTAATACAATAATCATTTCTTTTTTTTCGATATTTTGACGCACATAATTTTGAAATATTTTATCCATAAATGAGTCCCTCATCGTACAACATATGATGGAAACCAATCATATCCCCTCCTTTTTCCACATACTCAGCATTTCTATAATTTCAATGTCTGAATAGTATATGAGTCCTAACTTTGTGGAGAAACGGCGGTTTTATCAATTACAATAAATTAGGTTGATCATAAGAATGCAACTTAACATCCTCTTGGTGTTCATTCCCCGTCTTCCTGTAGCAGTCGTTCTGCCAATGCTGCTGACCTCTCGAGCTTCTTTTGAATAGAAGGCCAGTTCTCCTTCGGTGCGGTATGAATGATCAGATCATAGGACACTCCTTTGATGCGCAGACCATTCGGCTCCATTCTAGTTCGTGATATTCCGCAGTTATCGTGAAAGGAGACGACACTTGCATTATCAATAACCGTATTGGAATAGACTTGGGATAAGCCTAAAATATCAAATGCAACATGAAAAATAAGCCATGCGCTGGCAGGTGCGGCCGGAATCGACGGAGAAATAATCCACCGTCCCCAATTCCCAGCTTGATTCGCAATATCATAAACTGCAATTGTTCCGACAGGTTTCCCCGAAAGCAGTTCAATACAAAAGTAATAATCACCTTCACGTTGAAAATACTGTTCCAACCAAGTCAGATGAACCGAAAATTGGGAATCGATTTCCCCGATATATTGGGATAACTCCTTGTTTCTTCTGATTTGATATATGAAATCTGCATCGTCCATCGTAATCGGTCTCAATCGAATCCCGAAACGTTCAACGGTAATGTTATGTTTCACATTTTCACTCCTATGATCTTAACAAGATCATCTACATTTTGGATTTCTGCTACTTCCTTGATAGTAAAACGGATTTTAAATTCTTCTTCCAACAGGAAAATTAGTTCCAAGTGATTCAAGGAATCCCAATTAGCTATTTGGCTTCTCCATAAATTATCAGTCGGGGAAATTCCGATGTTCAAAACCTCGGATAAAATTGAGGCGATATGCTTACGAAGTTCATCATTCATTTGATCACCTCCACCCTTGCAGGATGATTCAAACATGCTCCTTTGACATCGAGTAGTAGTTTGGTGAGGCATAGATTGTCAAGATTACCCGGCACAAAGCGTTTCAACCAGTCAAATGCGGGATTGTTTCTAGGTCCCTCTGTCACATCAATGCTTAGATTATCTACCTCTAGACTGATTAATTTTTCCAATAGGTAAGCAAACGAAACCGTCTCAACTTCGCGTCCCAGCGCCCTGCAGCTGACAAGTGTTTCGATTAATCGTGCATTTCGCCCTTCTATATGACATACAAAAGCTCCAATGATTCCACTTTCGGATAAGAGATCCGATAACGATATCGTGATTGTCAAATAATTGGCCTTTGCAGTAATCATAATTTCCTTAATCTCGATTTCCGTCATACGCCGAAGAGCCAAATTAAATTGATTTGTTTTGTGGCTTAAACCGTATAGTCTCCCAGCATGTGAAGGCTCGTTCTCGTAAATGGATATAACCATCCCTAAGCTATCCAAATAGCTATTGAAGCTGGAGGCTGAAATTTTAAGTTTTTCACGTTTTTGATTGGCCTGTATATCGTACGTTCTTGAAGAAGCTTCACCGTCTGGATGAAGTTGATAGAGCCCTGGATAGTAACTTATTTTGCTCATCGTCTCTCTACCGTTCTGATCTGCGCGAAGCAATTGAACATTAGGTTGTGCAGATGCCATCTTAAGCAATTCTGCCGAATTATCATCGATAAACAAAAAGGCCGAAGGATCGATGTTCAGTTGCTGTGCCAAATGATTTATATTTTCAGCTTTTGGTTGCCAATTTGCACAAATCGCTGCGAAATCAGCCCATTTTATCGGAAAATCAGCTCTACTTTCAAATAGCGCCTTTACATCCTCTTCTTCATTCCGGCTGCATATCGTTAATAGGATTCCGGAGTGCTTAAGCCTTAACAGCAGTTTTTGCAAAGCACAATGACCTTCCGATAACTTCACTCCATAACTACCTTCTTCCCCAAGAACCCCGCTGTAGAGCGTATCGTCAAGATCTAGGGCAATTGCTTTTAACCGAGGCATAAAAACTGCTGGAAACAAATGAACCCCCAGATGGCGGGCAATCTTTAATGTCGCCTGATCGGAAAAAGGATAATTACTTATTTGCTCATTTCTGTCATCAAAAAAGAAACCTGTCCGTTCATGAGCAAGTCCTGCTAAATCGATTAATTCACACCCTGTTGTGTTCTCGATAAGATCAGCAAGGCAAACATTTAGCCTACGTGTCCACCCACGATCGGATGCACGTAAACTGAATATAATGTTCTCTTCATCCTGAGGTTCGGGCCAATTATTCACCCAAATTGTTGTGTCCATCCCCTCGCGTAATTGCTCAATACGCCCCATCAGCCAATTTGCAGCTTCCTGAGGCGTTATCGATTTATGGTATATACGCCAATCTAACCAGATGATTTGAATATCTGCCTGAAGATCTCCGCCAAGATGAGATAACGCCACATCATAATCAGAATAATCGAACCCTACCTCTGCTCCCCATAAACCGCAAAAAGGAGGTGTCAGGTTTCCGATGAATTCAAAGGGCATCGTTCTGTCGACTCTGACCTTGAAGGTTCGATGGATAGGAAGCTTCTTACTCCTCATAATTCGTTCTCTTGTCAGAAGTGAACCGAGGAGCCCATCAACCGAATCAAGATAGGTTAGAATGGTGCTCATTTTACCCATCCTTTCAAGGTGACTTAATATAGACCTAGTTCCTTGCCCCATACCTCGATTTTTTCTAAATAACCTTCCAATAAGAAAGCCTGCTTCTGCCCCTCCGTTGCCCATTGAAGTTGCAGATATAAGCTCCGCTCCAATACGCGTTGTAAGTAAGCCATTTTGTACAACTTGACAGGATCTTCTTGAAAGTTAATACCGTATTTAACCATCTCTGCGGCATACAGATGGGCACAGCGGTGAATCACTGCATCCTCTTCACTTCTCCAGTCTTTTCGATAAGCGAAAAACACGCCCAACAAATTAAACATATCAAACCAGCAAGGAGCGAACCGAGCGCCTTCCCAATCGATAAATTTTATATTCCAATTTGCGTCCACGACATTATTGCAGCCGATATTCGGTGACTGCAGATCGTTATGAATAATACTTTTTCCTGCTTGGAGAAGCTCAGGAAAAAAGTCCGGTCCTTTGTGTAAAATAATTTGCAGTCTGTAGTAGCTGGAATCCAGTCTGATCTTCAAATCAGGACGGTCCATTGCTTTATCCAAATATTGAAGTGTTTCCTTAATGTTCTTTTGACGTTCAGCTGTTGAAGATTCAGAATGATAACGAGGCAACCAGTCGGCGAATACATCCCAGTGCTGAAGGAAGCGCTCATTATGTGTTTGTGCATGTAGTTTAGCTAGGGCTGGTATAATCTTGTCGAAATGATCAGGTGTAAAGTTGACTTGGCCTTTTAATTGCTGAACGAATTCCATAAACACCCAGATATCCCCGCCACTTATTCCCTCTTCAATCGAATAGATGAGTGGCATGAGGTCAGGTAGAATCCCGCTTGCTTTTCGGTACATATTTAACTCAATCAAATCTTGATTGGCAACCGGAGCTTTGAAAATCTTCAGAATCATCGGGTAAGATTGTTGGTTTGCTGTAATTTCAAGTCTCCAAATCGTGCTTTTTACGGTATCTTTCAAACACTCCATGGCACCATCATTTAACGTAACGGGATGACCAAAATGTCCCGAAATCTTGTCGGCACAATGGAACTCCCGCCATTTCAAACTAACCTCGTTAAGAGGTGTATTTTGCGGATCTTCCGGTGCTTGTGAAGTTTGTGGAGTTTGTGGTGCTTGTGAAGTTTGTGGAGTTTGTGGAGTTTGTGAGTTTTGCGGATTAAGAGGACTAGTCATTGTTCCCCGCGCATCCTCACGCCCTTTGTTGTAACCATCCTGTTTTCCCCTGTTGAATCCATCCAAACGTCCTTTGTCATAACCGCCAGAATCTTTTGATCTATTCATATTCGTTATCCCCCATTCCAGATACTCTCTGTATCTTATGAAGGAACCTGCATTCGTGACATACCGAACAAGAAACTTTTCACGAATGCAGGCAAACTGATGACTAATACAATCCCAATTGCTTCCCCATAACTTTAATTTTCTCTAAAAGTACCGGCAGCAGTTTCGCTTCTTTTTTGCCAGTTACAGCCCAATTCAATTGTAAATATAAGCTTTTTTCCAATATACGTTTCAGATACGCCATCTGATATAATTTCATTGGATCCGTTTTAAAGACAACACCGTTCTTTCTCATCTCATTGGCATACAATCGAGCAGATCGGCGGGTGATTTCCTCTTCTTCGTCTTTCCACTCTCTCCGGTACGCCAAAAAAACACCGATCAAATTTACGAGATCAAACCAACATGGAGCAAACTTCGCACCTTCCCAGTCGATAAATTTGAGTTTCCACTCTTTCTCCATCACATTATGGCAAGCCATGTTTGCTGTGTGCAGGTCTCCGTGAATGATACTCATACCTGCTTTACTCACCTCTGGGAAATATTCCGGACCTTGATTCAACAACTTCTGTAGGAGAGAGTAATACGGTTTCAACAATACCTTGAGCGTAGGAACTGTCATCGCTTGATCGAGATAAACAATCGTTTGTTTATTTATTTGGATTCTTTCTTGGATCATTTCTTTGGAATCAAATCGAGGCAACCAACCTGCGAATATGTGCTCATGCTGAGTAAATTGTCTACCCATGGTTGAAGCATGAAGCTTCGCCAACGTAGGAATAATGTTTGAAAAGTGATCCGGGGTATATTTCACCTGTCCTTTTACCGGTTTAATATATTCCATAAAAGCCCATAAATCATGACCATTAACATTTCTTTTTGTTACATAAATTTCCGGCATAAACGGTTGCAGCACTTTTGGGGCTTTCCGATATATATTTTTTTCAATTTCGCTTTCTGGCCGTTTTTTACTTAACTGCTTAGAAATTTTTAGTATGATAGGAACACTTTTTTCATTTGCTTTGATTTCTAACTTCCATATACTACTTTTGTAAGAGTCCTTTAAACACTCCATCTTTCGATGATTTAACGTTACTTTAGCTTTATAAAAAGGCTTGAATGAATCCGCAACAGGCATCTTACGCCACTGCCTGCGAATTAATCTTTTATTTATTTCCTTTATTGTGCTTCGGCTCATTAGTCCTCACTCCTTTCTCACCGTTGCACTATTCTATGCCAAAAATAGTCATATGTAATATCCATTCGTCCAACCGTGGCAAGTATTCATTCCTAATCTAATTAAAAGAATTCAGTTACGTTATGTTAATTCATACTGGATATACTCGATAACAAATTGCAAGACTATCTGACGTCTTCCTATCAATTGCTATATCACAAAAAGGCAGTCAGATGAACTGAATGCCTTTTTGTTTGACAATATGAAGTTAGTTAGCTAAGAACTCTACCATAAAGAGCGCTATCCCTAATTATTACCGCCGCCGCCGCCTTTGGCGTCTGCTTTATTAAAGACATTGACATGGACATCAATTTTACTAATGAGTTTATTTAAAACTTTTATTTCTTGTTTAAGTTTACGATTTCCCTTTTAGCTTTTCTATATTTCTTATGATGATCACACATGTTTGTTTCCTTCTCTCTTATTAGTATTTTGTACTGCTTGCGTACCTTTTCATTGCATTGGCATTGAAACTTGAAAATTTAAATCTCTGTTGAAATCCATCTGCTCCCTTTCATTTGGATTAATATATCCTATGGAATCTCTCAATAACATCTTATCTGTGTTAATCTACTAATAGATTGGTATATTTCTGACTTTTAATCCGTAATGAACCTACTAATATAAGTTTTCTAGTTAAATATGGAAAACCACAACAAACCTCCAAGCACACTTTTTGAAGTACACCTGAAGGTTTATTATTCCCCATCTATTTTAATAGACTCAGATAATACTTAAACTTCTAATCATTCTTTGCCGGTATAAAAAAAAGCACCTCCTAGAATTACATCGAATTTACCCAAGGGTTTTTCCAATGTCTATTCTATGAGATGCATTTTATTATACGGAAACCGTTTTTTCTTCTTCTTGAGACTCCGGAGTGGGAGTTTCTTTAATGTTCTCCTTGGATTTCTGAAGAACAAAATAGGCACAGCCAAAGTTGCAATATTCATTAATATAATCCGTGATCCCCGAGAAGGCCGTGTCCCGGTTCACCTTAGGGTGATTGTCACGCAGAAAACCTTTGAGCCGTAACTTCTCGTAACCCCAATCTCCGATGATGTAATCATATCGATCCAGCACTTCACTGTATCTCTGCATAAATGCCTCTTGATCCCATGCTTCCTTGTAATTCTGTATAAGCTCATAAGTTCTTCCATTGATCTGTATCAAGTCTTACTCCTCCTTTACCGTTTAAGATAACGTTTGAACGCCTTCTTTATTACCCTTTGCTGACTTGACCTGATCATGCGCATGATAAGAACTGCGAACGAGTGGTCCAGATTCAACGTGGCTAAAACCTCGTTTCATCCCTTCCACTTTCAACTCAGCGAACAGTTCAGGTGGATAATATTTCTCTACACGTAGATGACTTGGAGATGGCTGCAAATATTGGCCGATTGTTAAAATATCGCAATTTACCGCACGTAAGTCGTCCATCGCCTGCAAAATTTCATCCCATTCCTCGCCCACACCAAGCATAATGCTAGATTTAGTTGGAATCTCAGGTTGCATAGACTTCGCACGTTGCAACAGTTCCAAGGAACGACGATATTTAGCCTTAGCACGTACACGATCTGACATTCTTTCCACCGTTTCGATATTGTGGTTCAAAATATCAGGTTTCGCATCCATCACAATTTGCAGTGAATCAGCATCTCCTAGGAAATCTGGGATCAGCACTTCAACACTACATAGAGGAGTTCTGGCCCGAATAGCCTTTATCGTTTCCGCAAAAATGGTAGCACCGCCATCCTTCAAATCATCGCGGGCTACGCTAGTTACGACACAGTGACGTAAATTCATATTTTCAGTGGCTTCTGCTACTCGTTCCGGTTCTCCAAGGTCGAGTTCGGTTGGCATGCCCGTATTTACTGCACAAAAGCGGCAAGCCCGGGTGCAAATATCTCCCAAAATCATGAACGTAGCTGTCCGATTGGCCCAACATTCATAAATGTTAGGACAACGAGCTTCTTCACACACCGTATGAAGTGTTTTGGAACGCATCATATTTTTGATATCTTCGTAATTTTCTCCAGTAGTTAATTTGATTCGAATCCAATCCGGTTTGGGTTCTTTAACAGATTTGGACAGAGCAGAAACCTTCCTTCTAATGGAATAGGCTGTAGCGAAATTTATTATACCACGAATGCCCTGGAAAAACCTCCTTGTCATATTGGAATAAAAACACATACTTTGTCTAACTCTAAAGAGACGTTGTTTGCTCCCGCGAGCGAGCGCCGATCTGTATCCAAAGGAGGATTCGCCTTGCAGTCACAAGTATTATCTGGCAGTCGCAGAATCACCATCAGCCTATTCTGTATAATCATTCTGACCTCATTCTGGAGTGCACCAGGCTTTGGAACTGTTGTCGCCGAAGCACCGGACAAGCCACACTCGTCGACTGGACAGAGCGTCTATGATCAAAGGCGTAGTTTATATGAGGAAATTGAGTTACTGACAGATATTCCTTGGTATTGGCTCGCTGCGATCGATCAATATGAGCGTTCCATCACTTCGCGGAAAGGAATCAAAAAAGATAACAGTGGATTAGTCAGCCTCCGTTTCAAAGAAACCTTTTGGGCTGGTCCCTTCAATCCCAATCTGGAAGACACAAATCCTGCAACGATTGCGATGTTCGGTGGAATTGGCAAAGACGCTACAGGAGACGGAACCGCTGACCCTGCAAATGACCGGGACTCCTTATATAGCATGGCCACGCATTTGCTCCGATTGGGTCTAAAGGATGAGGATCTTCGAATCGCGTTATGGCGTTATTACCAGAACGACTCTGCTGTAGTACGGATTCGCCAATTCACCAAAATATACAAGACATACAACAAAGTTGATTTATCAGGTAGTGCCTTTCCGCTACCCGTTAATAGTATCTATACCTACCGTGACACTTGGGGGGCTCGCCGTGGCTGGGGAGGCCTCAGAATCCATGAAGGCACTGACTTATTTGCTCCTAGTGGAGTGCCTGTCCGGAGTGTCTGCTATGGTATTGTGGAGACAAAAGGGTGGAACCCTTACGGAGGTTGGAGGATAGGCATACGAGATTTAAATAATCGATACCATTATTTCGCTCACTTACACGGTTACGAGAAGAAGATCGAGATCGGAGATGTCGTACAACCTGGTCAAACCATCGGCTGGGTGGGAAGCAGTGGATATGGTCCTCCAGGAACTCAAGGTAAATTCCCCCCTCATCTACACTATGGGATCTATCAGGATACCGGTGTGACCGAATGGGCATTTGATCCTTATCCTCTTCTGAAAAGATGGGAAAATCTTGAACGGAATAACACAAAAAAGGCAACCTCCTGACTAAACTGTACCCTATCGAGTAAACACTTAAAAAAGTCTCTCGATAGGGTACAGTTTAATTGGAGTTGCCCTTTTTTGTTGTCATGTTTGAACTATTTCTAATGTGCTTCCGTCTCTTGGGCTGGTAGTGAGATCGTGGGGGCATTAGCCCCATTATCTCCTACTGGATTTCCTTTGTTATCGTAGTAATACGTTGGAACGTCCCCAACAACTAGTAAATAAGATATAGGGATTTCCGTCTCTACCGATTGTGGCCCCATATCGAACGGTACAACGACTGACAGCTCCGTCTTTACGCGTAAGAATACCTCTACTAGAACATTATTAATACCTACGTCCTGTCTCCTTGTATCCAGATCTACCTTGACTTCCCCTTTAGGTTCGATCTTGATTGGAATACTCGGGCCGAAAGAGGCTATAATAGGACTCCCTAATGCTTGCCCCAGCGGAATATGCTCTGATAATCTCGACACTTGGTCCAAAGTCGATCGAACCGTCTTAATCGTATCTGAAGTTATCTGCATATGTGCTGAATAATTTAGCATAAACCCGGTGATTTTGCCGGCCTGATCTGTCCTCCAATCAATCAGATCATCAATCCCTGCCTTATTCGCTACTTGAGCCGTAATCGCCTCGTTTATGGACTCCGTAGCAATTTGCTTAACCCTAATTTGAGCCAAGTGCATAATCGGTGCTTTCATATTCCGTTCAATATACAGGAAGAACTGTACGAATACGAACATAGTGATGATCGCAAAGACAATCCAAATTTTCCGCCTACTTCTTGGCTTTCTTCTTCTTCGACTATGCCACCCACGTCTTATCCGCATATTTCAACCCCCCCGACGGCAGCGGTCAAACTTCTATACAAGTTATGCGGGACAGGTGGGAAAAAGAAGGACATACAGAAATACAACATAAAGAGGTTGTTCAAAAAGTTATATTTGGGTCACGTATTTATAGAGACAGTTCTTCGAGAGGTATGGGTTCTAGTAATCCCACATCCAGACAGGCCTGCAACGATAGCCGTTTTGTTACAGATGTAAATTGGATTTCTATAATATCGCTCCCCATATCCATCACTCTTCCTGCTCCAAATACCTGGTGTTTCACTTGCAAGCCTTGTGCTAATTGCGACCTTGACCTGATTGCTCTCGGATTATATGAGCGAACGGGTGAGTGAATCGAACTACTGCTACTTCCTTGCTGAGGAGTAACAGTACTCTTCTGAACAAGCTTAGGAGGATCTAGAATAGCCCTAACCTCGGATACAAATGTTGATTCCGTCACCTTCTCTCCATCCCTTGCACCGTACAGAAGCAACTCCAATTCACTCTTGGCCCGTGTCATTCCGACATAGAATAACCGCGCGGCTTCTTCCATAAGTTCGGTATTTCGATCACGACTCCCACGTTTCAGATCCTCAGAAGATGGGATGATGCCGTTGATCAAATCGATCATATATACTCGCTTGAACTCCAATCCTTTGGCGCTGTGAAAGGTTGAGAAAGTTACTGCATTCTGTCCCTTCTTTGCTTTAGAGTTTTTCAGAGCTCGCTCCAAATGCTGCAACCGCTTGGCGAATTCCTCCATTGATTCCAAGGTATCTGCGATTTCCTCTAATGTGTTCAGAATACCTATCAAGTATTCCTTACGAAAACCGAGACGTTCACACATTTTCTCGAGTGCCTTTTCATAACCAAGCTTCGTCCGGATGGTTCGAATGACCACAAGTGGTGGTGTTCCTTGCAACTGCTGAAATGTCTCTTTGCATTGCTCAATCTGTTTGATCTGATAATCCTGCAGCGGGACGTAGTTCAACAAATTATCAAACACAGATTCATTGTTATCGATATCCTTCAAAATTGACATCTGAACTTTGGTAATATATCCGTTAAGCTTTGTATGGATTTTCTCCAAAATATCAGTTCGTTTATCCGTAAATGTCATCCGCATAAAGTTCAGAATATCTTCAACTACCCAATGTGAGAAGAAGCGATTGTCCGAGTCCCGCATGTAAAAAGGAATTCCAGCTCGATCAAATTGATTCATTAGGTTAATAGAAGAAGAATTATTTCTAAATAGGACTGCTACCTCACTTAAATCTTCGAGCTTCCTGATCTCCTCCACTAAATACTTACTCTGCGTCTCATAATGATCAAATTTAACGATCGAAACAGGTTTATATTCAGCATTCTGAGTAAACATGTTCTTCATATAACGATTCTTATTTTTCTTAATAAACTGATTGGACACATCGACGATATTCTTAGTAGAACGATAATTTTGCTCCATGAACAAAATAACCCCGTTCGGGTATACCTGCTTGAAATTCAGCAGATAGGATGGCTCTGCCCCTCTCCAACTGTAAATCGATTGGTCATCATCTGCTACTACGCACAGGTTCCCATGACCTTGGGCCAGTTTTTCGATCATTTCATGTTGTACCATGGATGTATCTTGGCTTTCATCAGTCATTACATAATCGTATCTCTGCTGATATTTCCGCAGGAGTTCGCGGTCCCGTCCCAACACATCATTGCCTATTGTCAGCATATCGTCGAAATCTAGTAACAACTTACTATGACCAGATTTCTTGAATGTCTCATACTCTCTTAGAATCCGAGCAGCCTCTGGCACATCACATGTAACCAACGACCACTGATCTTCAGGAACCATTTTATTCTTAATAAAACTAATATAAGTCGTTAGCTCATCCATCTGATCGTCCGTAATATTTTCACCTTTGATGCTTTTGAACAAGTCCCGTAAAATAATCTTCTTATGCAAGGGCAGATTATGATCTTCAATATCCATTTCCTGCTCATCTATTTCTACATTCCCATCAATAATTTGATAAGGAGTCCGCGTTTTCCAGAAATGCTCTCTAACTACTTCGAACGCAAGGCTGTGAATCGTTGAGAAATCAACAGGTGGAAGATCAGGAAAGAAATGTTTAAATCTTTCTTTCATATCATTTGCTGATGCCCGACTGAAAGTAACCGCCTTAATACGTGAAGCGTTGACTCCCTTCTCTTCCATAAGGTAACCAATCCGCATAATGATCGTTGTCGTCTTCCCTGAACCTGGTGATGCCAAGAGAAGCACTGGCCCTTCTGTCTGCAAAACCGCACGCTGTTGAATTTCATTCAGATCAACACCGATTTCCTGCTTCTTTCGGACAAAATAATTTTCTGCTGTCTTCATACCGCCATGCCCTCTCTATTTCATCCCTAGTAATTTTAGTTATTCGTTAATAAAAAAATAGCCGCATTCTCTATTTTATATCATGGTAGACATTATTACTAAGAAGATCAGCTTAATTGGGAAATATTTGTCCCATATGCATATAAAAAAGACAAAAAACATCCAATTAGCCATGTGCTAAATGAATGTTCTTTGTCTTTTCTCTATTGTTTAATGATTACTATCGTCAAGAAAATTAATTATTTGCCTTCTGCAACTGCTTTTGCAGCGTGTTCTCCACTCAGGCGACCGCTAGTTAATGCATATTGAACAGCGCTACCTGACATATAGACTTGGTTGTAAAGATAACGATTTGCTGCTTCTCCACCTGCGTAAAGATTGTTAATAATGGATCCGTCTTCTTTTACAACGCGATAATCTTCGTCAACCTTCACTCCACCAAAGGTACCCATTGTCTTAGGATAGTACTTAAAGGCATAGAACGGTCCTTTGTCTACGGATACAAGCGTTTTTGCTTCTTTCTCAAACACATCTTTCCCTGAGGCTACTCCCGCATTGAAAGTATCCATTGTTTTTACAAGTACATCTTGTGGTACTTGCATAGCAGTAGCTAACTCTTCAATTGTATTTCCCACAGCGATTTCAGCATTTGGAAGTTGTCCTTCAATAGAGCTAATCAATTTCGCATTTGCTTCGCTTGAATCTATAACCATCCACACTTGTTCGTTAAGAACAACTTTATTAGTTACAATCGCATAGTGACTATTTTCATTCATAAAGCGTTCGCCTTTTTCATTCACTAATACTTTAGTTGTATCCCATTCAATACCACGTAATTCAGGAATAAGACTTCCCATACCTAAACCAATAACCCATGGATCTTCATATAACGCTGCACCTAATTTCTCTGCCATGACAATCCCATCACCTGTACTGCCTGCTGCAGCTGCACTGATGCCTATATCCTCAACGAATTGCGGTAAGAAACGCTCCATCAGTTCCTTACTCTGAGCAAAACCTCCGGAAGCTATAATGACTTTTTTGGCATGAACTATCAGTTTTCCTTCAGCATTCTCAGCCACAACACCAATCACATCACCTTTATCATCCGTGATTAATTCCGTTGCTTTTGTCTCTGTAAGAATGTCTATCCCTCTGTCTTTAAGACTTTTTTCCATATTTGCGATTAATGAAGCTCCACCAGCTTCAGGAAAATGAAGGCGGGCTACAGGATCCACACCATATCCTTCTACACTTTTATATTTATGATTCATATTATCAACTAACCAATGTGTTGTATCTACTGCATCATCCATAAAGGTTAATACGCGATCATAATCTGGATATTTACTATCCGGATTACTTGTATTTTGACGTTCTTTCCACAACTCCATCCATGACTCCGGTGAATCCTCAAATCCCAACTCCTTTTGGAAGCGAGTACCTGTCGCAGAAATACCGCCACCAGATAGACCCGTAGAACCACCAAGCGTTGCCAACTTTTCTAGCACAATAACTTTAGCGCCATTTTCAAATGCTGATCCAGCAGCTGCAAGACCTGTTCCTCCGCCGCCAATGATAACCACATCAGTTGTAAGTTCCGTTGCTTCTTGTGACTTATCATCGGTGGTAGCAGCAACCTTAAGGGCATCTACATCTCCACCTGCTTGCTTGACACAATCCTCAACTGCAGCAAGGATCGCCTTCGATGAATTGGTTGCACCTGATACAACATCAACAGCCAACGTCTGTCCTTCAACAATTTGCTGAGGTATACGTTCGAATGGTGTATCACTAAGACCTTCAGTTTCGTTGTTTCCCTTCACAGTCACTGAAACAATCGAATTTTCGTCAAACACGACTTCAACGGTTACATCACCATTGTTTCCAGCAGCCGTTGCTGTGTAAGTTCCAGCTTTATACTTACCAGAAGTCTCAGTTGCATCAGGTTTTGAGTTCGTATCTGAGGCGGATTTTGAACAACCAACTACGCTTAAAATCAATACAAGTCCTAATAGCACAAATCCTACCCTTTTCAAATTCATTTTCATTTCTTTTCCCCCTTGATGAATATAACTTATTTATAAATTAAGCTTATACTGTCGGGTTATCACCACGTCAAGGATTCTTTGTGAAAAATTGCACGTGAAAAAGGCGTAGAAAAACAAAAACCATGGGGTTAACCCAAGGTTTTCAATAGGATCCAAAGATATGAATTAAATGGATTGATTTTATATGAATCAGGGAAGATGGGGGAAGCTATATCTATATTTAGGAAATCATGTTCTGTTTGTGTTTCATCTCGTGCTCAACTCTTGAGGAAATAACCTCGAAATTTCTCTTCTTCTTCCCAACATAAAGAGTCTGGTATAGTTCCTTATTCCTGATATCAATATATGGGTTGTTTTCGATGATCGGACCAATGTCTATAGCATCTAACTGAGATAATTCTAAACTCTCTAATTTCTCAAGTATATTATTTATATTGAAATAGTCTCTTAATTCTAAAGGGATGTTTATAAAATCCTTACTTTTAGTACCGATATGAGGATATACTCCAGTCAGTAGACCCTCAGGTTTTATGAAGGGCGATACTACATCCAATAAAACTTTATTTGCTGATTTTGTATACCTTTTGCTCAACCCATGATCGATGATGATATCAATAGAGGAATTTGTAATCGGTAATTTATCTATTTCACAGCAGAAAAAAATAAAGTTACTATGCTCATATTGTAACTCTAAATTTTTCTTCATCTTTGCTAGTCTTTCCTTGTCATGACAAATGAGAATATAGGTACAACTTTTAGGTAAATTATCAATATAATGCATTAAAAATCTACCTGTACAATTATCAAGTTCCATCATATATTTAGGATCATTTCCATGTGTTTGTATGTAGTCGATTAAGGTAGTGGTTCCATTATATAAGAAATTGATATAGTTAGGTGAAGCTGACTCGAAGAAGTCTTTCTTCGTAGGCATTATCTTTTTTCTCACAGCTTTCTCATCTATGTAAATCCCATTTTCTATAATTGCAATGTAACCGCATTCACATTGAATAATGGCTTCTAGTATCATATTTTTCTCTACAGTTCCACCACTAATGTCCAATGTTTTTTCGCAATCAGGACACTGTAAGAGACCTAAAGCGGCTAGTGGAAATCCTAAGCTTTTCTTTTGACTTATGCCATCCATTTTCAAGCATTTAATTCTATCTTTTAACTGGAGGTTGATCTCATTGAATTTTTGCTGTTCCTTTAAGATTTGATCTTGTTTTCTCTCCAATAAGGATAAGTAAAATTGTCTGTAGGCATCTGACTTATCACCTTCCAATCGATTAAAACATAGTATTTCCTGAATTTCGGTTAGAGAAAAATCTATTTGCTTTAGCGCAAATATTTTTTCGATATCACGACTATCTTCCTCACTGAACTTATACTGACACCCCTCTTTTTCAGCAACTAGTAGCCCCATATCAATATAATGGCGAATGGTGTCCTGCGTAATATTATGTTTTTTAGAGAATTTACCAATTTTCATTGTGCATTACTCCTTCATAGTGCTAAGTGAAAGTTTATATAGTGATCTGAACGATTTTGTGAAAATAATCACAAATATATTCGCACTGGTTCTTACTGCCATCGTACCTGAACTTCAAATACCGCGCAATCATTTGTTGAGGAAACATTTGACTCCATAGTACTCAAAAAAGCCCCGCTGTATCAAGGACTTCTGACACATCGGGACTAATATAGCATTACTTTATCAGATTTAATGTTTGTTTAGTTAAAATAACGCTGCCGCTGCGCTTCGAACAACAAGATGGAAGCAGCCATCGCTACATTGAGTGATTCTGCCTGACCACGCATCGGTATAATTAGCCCATCATCCATAAGCTCCCGAACCTCACTACTCAGACCCTTGGCCTCACTGCCAAGCAACAACCATACCGGCCCTTTAAAATCGTAAGCGTAGCAGCTCTGCGCCGCCTGCAGACTCGTGCCTGCAAGAGAAATACCATGTTCCTTGGCCTGTGGTAGAATTTCACTCAGGTTTCCGTGAATGACAGGCAAATGAAACAGCGAGCCCATTGTAGAACGAAGTACCTTAGGTCCATAAATATCGGCGCAACCTGCACCCACGATAACACCATCCGCCCCAACAGCGTCTGCACTGCGAATGATCGTCCCCACATTTCCTGGGTCCTGTATACCATCTAATACAACAACAAGGCTGTTCTCCTTCTGAAGTAAAGGCAACAAAGAGCCCCCTACCTTACGAAGGATCGCAAAGACAGGTTGCGGTGTCTTCGCATCACTGCATTTAGCAATCACGGCCCCAGACACGCCAATCCACTCCACATCCAAACTTGAGGATGCGACTCCATTTAATTCACTCGGAATTCCGGACTCGATCTCATAACAAATACATTCAATATCGGCGTTAGCTTTCAACGCTTCTTGTACTAAATGGATACCTTCAATCAAATACTTATTATGCTTATCCCTATATTTCTTCTCTAACAGCCCCGCCCATTCCTTAACACGGGCATTCTGCGGAGACAATATTTGCATCAGTCTGTTCATCCTTATATTTAAGATTCTGAGTAAGCCAACTCTAACTTAGTAAGATCATTCTTCTCACCGACGATGACTAGGACATCCTCAACGGTAAGCCGGTCACTTGCTGCAGGAGAGATGTTCATCTTTGTTCCTCGTTTGATCGCCATCACATTGCATCCGAAGAGCGCCCGAATATTAAGCTCCTTCAGATTTTTGCCAATCATACCTTTGGTAACGCGTAGTTCAACAATGCTGTATTCATCTGACAACTCGATATAGTCCAGAATGTTCGGAGAAGTGAGATGGTGAGCTACACGAAGTCCCATATCCCTTTCAGGAAAGATGACTTTATCGGCCCCTATCTTCTGAAGTACCTTCCCATGCAATTCATTTTGCGCTTTAACAATGATGATGGGTCCGCCAAGATCTTTCAAGATGAGCGTAGTCAGAATGCTGGCTTGTATATCTTCACCAATCGCCACGACCACAACGTCGAAATTTCGAACACCCAGTGCACGAAGTGCTTCTTCATCCGTGGAATCTGCCGATACAGCATGTGTAACAATATTGGATACAGCTTGCGTGCTATGTTCATCGGAATCGATAGCAAGAACGTCAAAACCCATTTCACTTAAAGCTTTAGCTACACTAAAGCCGAAGCGTCCCATCCCAATGACAGCAAACTGTTTTTTCGCTGACGCCATAACTTCACCTACCCAAGACAGAATTAATTTGCTTTAGTATATCACACCTATCCTAAAACTTGTATTTTCAGCCGTGTCATAGGGAAGATTAACAACCGGGCAAGTAACATTTCTAGGAGGGATTCCCGTGGCGATCACAATGGATTTGCGACAAGCTATCATGCACAAGATACATGGTAAAAGCGAAGGTGATCTTCGAAGCATGATTGAAGGTTCCATCGATGCTCAGGAAGCTGCGCTTCCGGGACTCGGCGTTATTTTTGAGATGATGTGGAAGAATATCGACCAGACCAAACAGAACGCTTTAATCTCCATGCTTCACAGCAAAATCGAAGCAACTGATCTGGGCCCACTGAAATAAGAAGATTGCCCTTTACAACAAACAACAAGCCTTCTCTTGGCTCGGTATGGGCCGGGAAAAGGCTTGTTGTTTGTTTATTTTCGAATTAGTAAGGACAACGACAACACTTATGGCGCAACCTCAAGAAATTTAGCATCTGGATTCTTATCCATGGCCGTACGCATCGCGTATTCATTCTCAAACAGCACGACATAATTGCCCTTCTTATCTTTCACAAGTGTGGAGTTAATCCGGAATTTAGAAGGATCGATCTTGTCTCCAACAATCCATCTGGCAAACTGATACGGCATCCGTTGCAACTGTACATCAACGCCATATTCGCCTTTCATTCGGTATTCGAAAACTTCAAATTGAAGTTGCCCAACCACACCCAGCATAGTATCTTCAAAGCCAACAGTAGTGAACACCTGAATCGTTCCCTCTTCTGTTAGCTGCTCGATCCCTTTTTGATATTGCTTATGCTTCAGTGCGTTCTTCGCCGTTACCTTGGCAAATATCTCAGGAGAGAACGTAGGAAGTTCATCGAATACAACTTCACTACCTTGGCTTAACGAATCTCCAATCCGGAAAATACCTGGATCAAACAACCCGATAATATCACCTGGGTAAGCCTCACTGACGATATCACGATCTTGAGCTAGAAATTGCTGTGGTTGTGACAACTTAATCTCTTTACCCATACGTACATGTTTCACTGACATTCCGCGTTCAAACTTACCTGAAACGATACGTAGAAACGCAATACGGTCACGGTGCGCAGGATTCATATTAGCTTGAATTTTAAATACATATCCCGTAAACTTCTCATTCGTCGGTTCTACAGTCCCGGTCGTGCTACGACGAGGTTCCGGTTTAGGAGCAAGCTTGAGGAAGTTATCTAGGAAAGTCTGTACACCAAAATTGTTAACCGCACTGCCGAAGAAGACAGGGGTCAGCTCTCCTCGTTTCACTTTCTCCAAATCGAATGGATCACCAGCTACATCGAGTAGCTCTAGATCCTGACAAAGCTGATCGTGCAAGTAATCTCCCGCCATTTTACGAATCTCAGGGTCCAGATAATCCTCGACCTTCTTCACTTGAATGTTGGAATGATCGTCGCCTTGGAATAATTCAACTTGATTATTCATTCGATCGTATACCCCGCACAACTCGCGTCCTGAACCAATAGGCCAGTTCATCGGCACTGAACGGATGCCAAGCACTTGTTCAATTTGTTCCATCAGTTCGAATGGACTGCGACCTTCACGGTCCAACTTGTTAATAAACGTAAAGATCGGAATTCCCCGTTGAGCGCAGACCTGAAATAGTTTGATGGTCTGAGCCTCGACCCCTTTAGCAACGTCGATCAACATCACAGCGCTATCCGCAGCCGTTAATGTACGATAAGTGTCCTCACTAAAGTCCTGGTGACCCGGTGTATCCAAAATATTAACGCGATGACCGTTATAATCAAACTGCATGACAGAGGAGGTAACGGAAATCCCCCGTTGCTTCTCAATCTCCATCCAGTCGCTTGTTGCATGTTTGCTGGCTTTACGAGCTTTAACTGAGCCCGCTAGACGGATTGCTCCACCAAATAGTAGCAGCTTCTCCGTTAATGTCGTTTTCCCGGCATCCGGGTGGGAAATAATCGCAAATGTTCTGCGTTTATCCACCTCATGTTGCAATTCTTGTTCCAATGCTTTGCTCATTCTCACTTTCCTTTCATTCCACAAAGTCACGTCTTACATTGTAACATATTTTGACTCTCCATACGCAAAAAAGCCGCTTTCAAGCGTTATGCTTGAAAGACGGCTTATATTCTGGATTCTAGCCTGTATTATGATGATAGTATCAGGACTTTGTCCAAACAACGTCGTCTTCCTCTTGTCCATTTACTGGCCACCAATGGAATCCATCCTTAGCGAGTAATTCATCAGCTTCCTTAGGTCCCCATGAACCAGCAGGATAAGAGCTAATATCGCTTGGAGTCTGTCCCCAAGCTGCTGCGATACGATCCACGAACGCCCAAGCTGTAGCCACTTCATCCCAGCGAGTGAAATAAGTGGAGTCACCATTCGCTGCATCATGGATAAGGCGCTCATACGCTTCAGGAGAATTAATACCCACTTGACAGCTTTGGCAGAATTCCATTGCTAAAGGCTGAATTTGGGATTCGGAACCTGGCTTCTTGGCATTAATCTTAATATAGATGCCTTCCATCGGATTCACACGAATAACCAACAGGTTTGGTTCTAGTGTATGCTTCTGACCCAAGTAAACGTTCGTTGGCATTTGTTTGAATTCAACAACAACTTCTGTCGTTTTGACAGGTAGTCGTTTACCAGTCCGAATATAGAATGGAACGCCAGCCCAGCGGAAATTATCAACGAGTACTTTAGCTGCAAAATAAGTTTCCGTATTGGAATCAGGAGCAACTTTATCTTCCTGACGATACCCTGGTAGTGATTTGCCTTTGCTCTCGCCCTGTGTATATTGACCACGCACAACATTCTCCGCCACTTCAAGTGGGGATGAATAAGGGCGCAATGAGCGCAACACTTTTACCTTCTCGTCCCGAATATCTTCAGGGAACAATCGGCTTGGTGCTTCCATTGCTATCATCGTTAGCATCTGCAGCATATGGTTCTGGCCCATATCACGCAACGCTCCCGAATGATCGTAATACCCTCCACGCTCCTCAACACCCACCGTTTCACTGAGTGTGATTTGGATATTAGCAATGTGTTTATTGTTCCACAAAGGCTCAAAGAAAGCATTCGCAAAACGAATAACCTCGATATTCTGCACCATTTCTTTGCCTAGATAGTGATCGATCCGATAAATCTCTTCTTCTTTGAATACTTGATTCAGTTCTTCATTCAGTTTCTGAGCTGACAACAGATCATAACCAAATGGCTTCTCAATAACAAGACGGTGCCAACCAGCACTGCTGAGCATGCCACCCTTCTGTAAGTTGAAGGACACACTACCGAACAATTCTGGAGCGAGTGCCAGATAGAACATTCGATTTCCCGGTATATCAAAGCGCGCTTCTACTGTTTCTGTTAATTCACGAAGTTCACGGTATCCGTCAATATTATTAATGTCTAGTGATTTATATGAAAAATGCTCTGCGAACTGAGTCCACTTTGCGGTGTCTTCCACCTTATAACGACAAAATTCCTTGATGGAACGATAGATGTCTTCGCGGAACTCCTCATGTGAACGCGGACGCCGCGCCACGCCGATAACCGCAAAATCTTCCGCAAGCTTTCCTTCAGTATACAAAGAGTATATTGCAGGATACAACTTACGACGTGCCAAATCTCCGGTTGCCCCGAAAATAAAAAATACCGCTCCTGGTGTCTGCAGTGATTCTAGATTTTGAATTTCAGCCATGGCTCCTCATTCTTTCTATATGTAATATAGTGTATATTTATTCATAACCCATCATTTTGATGACTTTACTTAGTCATCATAAGATGTCATGTAATTTTAGCATATCCTCTGCAAGGATGCCATCAAATAAATATCAAAAATTGATGTATTTAATGAAATTTCATCTAATCTTTACCTAATATTCATCTAATATTCAATCGTCAGTAATGGTGAGCCTATAGAAATCTCTTGACGACCCGTGTCTAAATTTCGGTGCAGAGCCACTTGCAATGAAATTTGGTGATCCCCACTATAAACAGAAATTGGTAATCCATCCACCTCATAAGATCGACTGATTGTGTTACCATCTTCATAGCTGTCTACCATTTTTAGCGGTTGTATTGTGTTCTCTACCTGCTGCTCTATATTCTTCAACTTCTCTCCATGAGTTAACGATTGAACCCCGCCCATGTCTCCGGTCTGTTCATTTGTCATTCCTTGTATTGCTGCATTCCACTTCACGTTTACTCCTTCATCCGCAAGCGAGCTCCCATAATTATACTGCAAGGTGCCCAGAGCATTCATACCTTCGAGGGTCTCAGTCTCCAGTCGTAATACTACATAGAGTCTTCCTTTCTCCCGAACAGTAACTGAAAGCTTGGATTGTACACCGTTCAAATCCCCCAGAGCATAATACTGAGTATGATCCTGAACTTTATCATAGACGAGCCCAGATAATCCTAGACGAGAAGAAAGTACATCTGCCGCTTCCTCCGACGCAAGTAGTGTATTCCACTCCCCTTGCCATTTTATCGTAACCCGGACTTTATCTTGTATAACCTCTTTTCCTATACTCATCAACTGGGCTAATTGCACACTAGCATCATCTACCGGATGATTCACTGCGGCATCTGCATGCCTTCCCTTCTCAAATCCGACCATTACAACTGCAACTAATATAATAATAAGTGCATAGCTTCCTAGTTTCTTCATAAGATCATTCTCCCACCCTCACCAAATCTATCAATCTATGAAATAGGATGTCCCATGAACTATGAAGTTATACTTAAACCGCGATAAATTAATAAAATATAACAAAAAAAGAGACATCGAAGTGAAGTCTCTTTGCTTCTTGAACTATACTATTCCAAATTATTCAGCTAAGCCATTCTTATAAGCATAAATAGCTGCTTGTGTACGGTCATCCACATCTAATTTGGCTAAAATATTAGTCACATGGAATTTAACTGTTTTGATTCCGATGATCAGATCATCTGCAATATCTTGGTTAGACTTTCCTTGAGCCAACAACCTTAGTACATCCATCTCACGTTCGGTTAGTTCCTCATAAGCTGGTGTTTCTGGTTTAGGCTGACGCAAGCGATTCATCATTTTGGAAGCGACTTGCGATTCCAATACGGACTGTCCTCGTGCAGCGGCTCGGATGGCTTCAGCAATTTCGGATGCACGGGAGGTTTTCAACAAGTAGCTAAATGCTCCTGCTTCGATAACCGGATACATCTTTTCATCATCCAGATAGCTGGTCAATACAATCACTTTACAATCAGGATACAGTGCTAGCAGTTGTCTTGTTGTTTCGATTCCATCCATACCTTCCATCACTAGGTCCATCAGAACAACATCGGGTCTATATTCTGTTGCGAGCCGAATGCCTTCTTCTCCACTACTTGCCTCACCAACAACCTCTATACCGTCCTCAGTGCCTAACACTGCTGCCAACCCTATCCTTACCATCTCATGATCATCCACGAGCAGTACTTTAATCTCCTTGTCCATCTCCATGACTAAGAATCTCCCCACTTTCCTCATTCATCAAAGGTATTGTGATCTCAATACGCGTCCCCTTGCCCAGAGCTGTAATGAATTGAATCGATCCACCAACCTCACGCACACGCTCTTGCATCGTCGACAACCCGTAAGATATCTGCTTCTTCTCATCCAATTCAAAGCCGATACCGTTATCCCTAAGCGCGACCTTCACAACATCTCCCTTCTGATGAATGCGAATTTCCATCTTATCCGCTTTAGCATGACGAAGGGTATTCGACATTGCTTCCTGAATGATACGGAACAGGTGGTTCTCAATTCCTTTGCCCAGTTTCAATTCCTCATCCATCTCAAGTATTAGCTCCATCGGTACTTTTGTTTTGAGCTCTTTTACGAGTTCCAATAACCCTTGTGATAATTCCTTACCCTCGAGGTATACCGGACGTAGATGAAGCAGAAGCGCTCTCATTTCAGATTGAGCAACAGAAGCCATCTCTTCGATCAATTCAACTTGGAGCTTAGCTCTATCGAAGTCCTTATCTAGCGTTCTTCCCACCGCTGTGGCGGTCATGGATATTGCAAATAGCTGTTGCGATACCGCATCATGAAGCTCACGGGCGAGTCGCTGTCTTTCCTCTACAATCGCTGAAACCCTAGCTTGCTCAGCCAACTGAGCATTATGTGTAGAAAGCCGCTGAAGTGAAGTGACCTGCTCTTCCCAGCGCTTACCTATTCTCTCTAGTTGCTCACCTAGCCGCCCCATCTCATCTTCACCAAGCTTTGGGACTACCCCAGTTTGATTTCCCTTCTCCCATTGTAAGAGAGAATCCCTCAGCAAATCAATTTTTCGCTTTGGACGATAACCTTGTAAGAAACCATAGATAGCACCAATACTAATCAATAGTGACAATAATGAAAGACCGGCTTTTATCCCCGTCTTCCATGAACCTGACGGGTTAAAATAATCATATGTATATAGAACGTAAAGAACTGCAATCAATATAATAAATGACAGGAGAATCCCTTCCCGCATGCTTCGAGATAACATATTTACAGACTTCCTCTTCTTCATGCAGGGCTCTCCTCCAATCTCAAGTTAATCGTATATCTACATCTCCAACAAGATAGGAAATGATAATTTTCACTTTAAATTCACTCGTATGGTAGTTTGGAGATTTCCAATATAAGCGATTCAACATCCCAGTCTCCTTTTCCTGATCAAAATCAATTTGACCAAACAATACGAAGGCCTCGATGTCTACCCCATAATTTTCAGGAACAATCAAATTAATATCACCCACGATACCATGGAACATCAGAATATTGGACTCGCTTTCCTCAATCGCGAGAGACAAGTCAATATCAAGTTCCCCTATCACATGCCACATACTTGTATTACGTAGAGTCCAAGGATCCCGATCCCAATGGATGTTAGAAGTGACGTTCTGTTTCTGCACATGGTTTCCTTCCGGCTGCGTCTTTCTAATCTTGGCGTAATAGAATCCTAGTGAAATCATCAGTATCGCAATCACCAGCATAAAGTGATCCAGCAGGATCATAACTCCGCCCACTGCAAGTAAGATATAACCAGTCTTTACCTCTTCACCTTGACGAACTTTGTACACACCATAACCTATAATAATGAGGGCGACGATAGTGAAAAATCCTAGCCATTTGCCGAAAATCATCATAACGCCAATTCCGATCAGACCGATAGCCAAGAATCTTTTCCGCGTATCCATGTCGCACCTCCCTGTCGGTTCATAAGATCGGAAAAGCCATAACGGTAGTTTCTTACCGCATGGCTTCACCATTTTATAGCATACCACATTGTTTATTCGACGTGAACACGTTATTCTTTGCTTGCCTCACGCTTTGTAGAAGAGTTCAATTTGGACTTAAGCGCCTCGAGTTGTGCGTCAACCTTTAATTGTTTCTCCGCATCGGCTGGGCTGGAGTAAGCTCCCGTAGAGGTTCCACGGTATGTAATACCTGAAACTTCTGCCTCTGCTTCCAACTGCATAATCTTCTCTTCCATACGATGGAATCCTAGTGAAGCATTACCACTCTCGATCGTATGCAGGCTGCTAACTTGTGACATTTGCTTTCTAGCCTTCGCCATTTGCGCACGGTTAACCAAATCATTGCGTTTGTTGCGAAGCTTGTAGAATTCATCCTTCATTTCGTGCAATTGTTGTTTCAATTCAGAAGCTTGGGCTTCAGATTGAACATGCAAGTCAACATATTCAGCTTGCTTTTGATCGTAATGAATTTTTTCTTCCAGTAACTTACGTGCCAATTCCTCTTGACCATTATTTAGAGCAACCTCAGCTTGACTCTCACGCTGCATAGAGATGCGTACCGCCTCATCTAAGCGTTGTTTCATTCTACGTTCATTAGCCATTTGTTTAGCTACTGTTACTTCGGCATCCCGAATCTCGGCCTCCATATCACGTAGGTACTGATTGAGCATAACAATTGGTTCCTCCACCTTATCGAGCAAATCATTTACCGACGCTTTAGTGATATCTTTAATTCGTTTGAATACTCCCATTTTTTACACTTCTCCCTTCTCATAGTTAGAAAGCTTTTTACGAAGCTCTTCCAATTCTTTTTTCATGGCTTTTTTCTCAATATCTTTCATCATGGAATCCAGGTTTGATGCATCTGCTGCTTCAAATCCGTTGTTCCCCATGGGTCTACCACCGTATTGGGTCTGGCCTTCAAATGGGTGTCCACCGACCGGAGGTCGTTGTCTGTACCGTGGGTCCCCATGATTCCCTGGCCCGTAGGCGTTATTGTTGTAACCTCCATTATTCCATCCACCGTTAAAATAAGGATCATGTGGACTGAAAGGCTCCTTCGGAATCACAAGGGCAGCGATAAAGTAGATGAATATAGTCGTTCCACCCGTGAAAGGAATACTAATTAGCGCTAACAGCCGCAGTGCAAAGGAACTAATGCCTAGGTTTTCTGCAAGCCCACCAATCAGACCGCTTATCCATCTGTTCCGTCTGGAACGGTATATGCTTCTCATTTTCCTTGCCCCTCCCCATTGTTGTTCAGCTTTTGCTTCAAGCGGGAGAGTTCTTGCTCCAATGTGGATTGAATTGCGGATCCCGCTTGGTTAACGAAATCCTCACCGACCTTCCGTAAATCACGGAGGCTACGGGCTTCCCATTCCATATCGGACACTCGATCTTCCAAACGATTGAACATTTTCGGCACATCTTGCGTACCGTAACCGCTCATCCGTTGGTTCATACGTTGTTGCAAACGAAGTGTCTCCATTCTTGCGTAATAATACTGTCGCTTGCTATACACCACTTGATATTCTGTCTTTAATTCATGTAATTGATTTTCAAGTTCCTGAAGTGACTCCAAGCTCTGGGTATATAGCCCAGAATACTGCTCGATCTTCTCTTCATATAGAATCTTTTCTTGTAGTGCCATCTTGGCAAGATGTTCCTCACCAGCTTTAAGTGCAAGCAGTGCTTGCTCTTCTCGCTTATCCTTCATTACCTTAGCTTGATCCACCTGTTGCTTTAACTGCTTGGTGTGTCCTGCATAATGATGATGGAGTTTCTCTGCCTCGGCGATTTCCTGGCGAGTCTCAATCAGAAACTGATCGATTAATCGAACCGGATCCTGTGACTGCTCTAACCGTTCATTTAAATTCGCTACTGTAATATCCCGTACTCGACGAAATACACTCATGACATATCATCCCTCCTAACCTCTCGGTCATTCATTCAAGTTAATATCTCCAACTATATGCAATTAGTAACCCCGACGTCCTTTAAGGGACGAGATACCATATACGATCAATCCGATACCAAGCACCGGTACGATTAGCCAGGCTAGCTTTGAGATCAGAGAAATGATCCCGAAGATAAGGACGATCCATCCAAAAAATGCGTTCCCCCGGCGAATTCCGTAATATCCTAAAGCGATCACCAGTATGGTAAACAGGAGTCCGAAGAGACTTCCCAGTAACGGGGTTAGCTTACCTAACAGTACCAATACTCCAAGTGCAATAAGTACAACTGCGAATCCATTGGGCCGATTTGTTTTCATTGATTTATCACCGCCTTTCCTTTGCATCAACCTTATGTCTTTATTCTAGGTGTAAACGCATCTTTTCAAAACGGACCGCAGGCGGTTTTTTATACTAGACCTTAGTCGAGGTGCTCGTCAGTCCTAAGGTATCCAGTTCAATCCCGCCTCCTTAATATTAGCCCTTAGTTTAACCTTTACTTTTCTAAAAGCTAGTACTATAATGATGAATGCACTTTTAAACAACAGAAAATGAAGTTATTGGAGGAGCCTGCCATGTTGCGGGCTCTTTTTGTCTTTTTTCAGGTATATCCGGAATAATTCAACCCCAGCATGGCAATCTAATACTTAACTCCATGCTTTGCACATCTAAGGAGGATTACCATGGAACAACAAGCAATACTTGCAATCGGCATTTTCTTACTCACCTACGGACTCATTATTTCTGAGAAGATTCATCGGACATTACTTGCCATGATTGGTGGTATTCTAATGGTCGTATTCGGAATCATGGATCAAGAAACAGCAATTCATCATATCGATTTCAATACCTTAGGACTCTTAGTTGGAATGATGATCATTGTAAATACTACCGCAGAGACTGGTTTATTCAGTTACATAGGAATGTGGACAGCAAAAAAAGCCAAAGGTAACCCTGTAAGGATCTTGTGGCTGCTAGCCTTGATTACGGCATTAGGTTCAGCTCTCTTGGACAATGTAACTACTATTATATTGATAGTCCCTGTAGCCTTTAGCATAACGCGTCAGTTAAAGGTTCCAACATTTCCGTACATTTTCTCATTAGTTGTTGCATCTAATATCGGCGGTACTGCAACCTTAATCGGAGATCCACCAAACATTATGATCGGTAGCGCAGTCCCAGAATTAACATTTGTCGCCTTTTTGCAAAACTTAACACCTATTGTCTTTATCATTTTAGGAGTAATTCTCCCCCTATTAGTAGTAGTTTTTAGAAAAGGGCTAAGAACAACTGACGAAAACCTTCAAACCATCATGGACATCCCATTAAATGGATTGATTACGGATAAGAAGCTTCTAATAAAATGTCTGGTTATACTTGGAGTAACGTTGATCGGTTTCTTCCTTCATCAGACCTTGCATCTGGAATCCGCTACAGTCGCATTAGCAGGGGCATTCATACTCTTATTGTTTACCGGCGAGCATGTTATGGAACGAGCCTTCCGTTCTGTGGAATGGCTAACGATCTTTTTCTTTGTAGGATTATTTGTATTAGTTGGTGGTTTGGTAGAAACGGGACTCATCAAACAGTTAGCGGAACATGCCATTGAATTAACAGGCGGGGATACACTACTGTCCTCAATGCTTATCTTGTGGCTTAGTGCTCTAGCCTCCAGTTTCCTTGATAATATTCCATTTGTCGCCACTATGATTCCGATGATTCAGGATATGGGGAGCATGGGGATCTCTAATCTTGAACCCCTCTGGTGGAGCTTGGCGCTGGGTGCCTGCCTGGGAGGAAACGGTTCCCTAATTGGAGCTAGTGCTAATCTGATTGCAGCCGGGATGTCTGCGAAAGAAGGCGAACCCATCACGTTTATGCGTTTTATCAAATTTGGATTTCCGTTAATGCTCTTGTCCATTGTGATCTCAAGTATTTATATACTTCTTCGTTATTTTTAAATGCACTTATAGCTTAATTGCCAATTATTTAATAATAAAATCATCTTTTTTTTTGAGATACCCTATTTACTGTGATATCCTTAAAGTATGAAATTATTGCTGAAGGGAGAGATCAGACTATGATGAAACTAAAAAAAGGAACAACAGGCCTATTACTTTTTGTCACCTTTTTGGCCTTATTCATGGTCTTATCTCTACCTGGAATTTCTCTCACCTCAGCAATATCTGAGACTGCAGAGACTGAAACGTTAGAAAGTGATCTTTCCAACCGGAGTCCCAGAGTAATCATGCGCCTCATATCACCACATCTCAAATATTTAATTATTGACAGATCCCCATTTCCACTTGTAACGATACCCATTTCGGCAATCTTTTTACTTTCTGCACCGTGGGTACATTTCCGACCGTCCTATTCCTTATTTATGAAACGGCTTCTTCTCTTACCCATAAAATTTACCAGCAAGTTTGTGGCGTATCAGCCTAATTGATCTATTCATTCTTACCCAACATCCAAAAAAATGTTCTCTAATATCTTAACTGGAGGCTTGAAACTAATGAATCTCAAAGAAACTGATTTACCGGGGATTGGCAAAAAAATTGTAGCTAAAACTCGTAGTGGTGAAAAAATTGCTATTATTATCCATGATGACGGCAGACGGGAATTGTATCACTATGAAAATGATAACCCGGACGATAGCATCTCGATGGTAACACTTGATGACGATGAAGCTAGATATGTATCTGCTATTATTGGCGGTGTTACTTATAAACCAACTGCACTAGAAAACATCGAGGTTGCTCTAGGTGGTCTGGTCATTGAATGGTATAAACTTGAATCAAATTATAAATCCATTGGCAAAACAATTGGTGAACTCCGTGTTCGTCAGCGTTCTGGTGCCACAATTATTGCTGTCGTTGAAAAAAATCATGCTAAACACATTAATCCTGGAGCAGATTTACTCTTGACTGCCGATGCGCTGGTCGTTGTCTTAGGAGAACGCCTTCACCAACAACAAATTAAGCAAATCTTACAAAATGGAACTGCTTAATTTGGATCATGTCATCTTTGAGATTGGTCTGGCGATCGCTCTAATTGCGCTCGCCGGGTTAATTTCCGCAACACTTCGGCATTCCTCAACCGCGCATTAAATATTCGTTCCAATGAATTGTTTATCCTCAATTCTATTCCTAATTGCCGGATTCTCTGAATCGATTCACGTAGCTGAAGCGATCGGTGCTCTACTCATCGGTTTTATTGGGCTTCTTCTCCTTCAGTTTCGGACTCACAATCGATCCTACAAAATTAGGTGGAACACTATTTAATCAATTAAAAATATGAAATACTTCCCCTGGCCGGGTTGATCACGGTTTGGAAAGGAGGAGTGAGCATGAGAAACAAACTCACGGCATTCTCCCCTGTTGATCGTCGCCGTTTACATTGGCGAATCAATCCCATACTCATCAACATCTTAGGAGTTATTGTCGGAGCTTTGCTTGCTTCCGTAGGTTTAGAACTATTTCTAATGCCACATGGTATTGTCGTTGGAGGTATGACGGGGTTATCTGCTATTATGGCGTTCTACACGGAGATGAGATTAGGACTGTTCCTATTCTTACTCAATCTACCGCTTGTTCTGTTGCAGAGGAAAAACATTAGCGCTTCATTCAGCTTGTTGACCGTATTGGGACTACTTGTATTCTCTATATCGGCTATCCTGTTACACCCATATCCGGCGCTTACAGCAAGTCCCATTCCAGCAGCTATTGGTGGTGGATTGTCTCTAGGATTTGGCATAGGACTCGCCGTACGCTTCGGAGGCTCATTGGATACGGCCCAGAACACAGCGGAATGGATTAATTTTAAATTGCCCTTATCTGCTGACTGGCTGGTCCTGATCTTGAATTGTAGCATACTCTCTTTGGCAGGATTTCACTTCGGTTTTGAGCAAGCCTTATACTCTGTTATCGCTTATATTCTGGCCTTCGAAACAGTGAAAATATCGCTAAGCAACTTTAGGTACAGTCGTACCTTTACGATTACTAGTCTCTATTGTTACGAAATCCAGGAAGCGCTGTTGATTCGTCTAAATCGGCAATCACAATTACTTGAGCCACCTCATAATGGCAAAAGCGGAACACTACTATGTAAGAGTGATCTGTGGGAGGCCACACGCTTAAAGGCCCTCGTCAAGGATTATGATCGTGATAGTACGATTACACTTAAAGAATAAATCGTTTGTAATACTATAAGAACGAGTAGCCAGTTTGAACGGCTGCTCGTTCTTTTTATATATTGTTTCTGCACAGTGATTACTCCATACAGAAAGATCCCATCGGGCTGGCCTTACGCCCCTTTTCGTACTTTATCCACATATCAAAAACCCCAACATTCATTTGAATGTTGGGGTTGCAGTTTAAAGGTTTGGTACCGGCGAGAGGACTCGAACCTCCACGGTTTCCCTCTCGATTTTGAGTCGAGCGCGTCTGCCATTCCGCCACGCCGGCATAATTCAAAAATCTTTTGTTTCCTCTTACTTCATAAATTTCATCTCATATAAGAGATAAAAATGGTGCGGAAGACCAGACTTGAACTGGTACGATAGTCACCTACCGCAGGATTTTAAGTCCTGTGCGTCTGCCGATTCCGCCACTCCCGCGTAAAAATTATGGAGGCGCCACCCAGATTTGAACTGGGGATAGAGCTTTTGCAGAGCTGTGCCTTACCACTTGGCTATGGCGCCGAATTATAAAACTAATGGAGCGGACGACGGGAATCGAACCCGCGACCCTCGCCTTGGCAAGGCGATGCTCTACCGCTGAGCCACGTCCGCATATAATGGCTGGGGATATAGGATTCGAACCTATGGGTGACGGAGTCAAAGTCCGTTGCCTTACCGCTTGGCTAATCCCCAACACTTTTTTAGATGAAATAAAGGGCGACCGATGGGTCTCGAACCCACGAATGCCGGAACCACAATCCGGTGCGTTAACCACTTCGCCACGATCGCCACACAAGAAAAAAAATAACCTTAAGATCTTTCCAAAAGGCACTCACCAATGAATATTTGAAATTAAATGGGGCGACCGAAGGGTCTCGAACCCTCGAATGCCGGAACCACAATCCGGTGCGTTAACCACTTCGCCACGATCGCCA
>NZ_RZNY01000010.1 GCF_003994475.1 Paenibacillus anaericanus
GTGGCTCATCGACATGACTGACGACGTTGATTTGCAGGATAGTTTGAAATTCCTGCGTGAACGGGAAATTATCCACTCGCTACGGTTCCGTGAAGCGGTGGAGATTTTGAAGGATGATCGTGGGCAGAAGAAGGTGTTTTAGAGATTTTTATTTTCAAAATAAAAATTTAAGTCGAAAGGCGTTCATTAGCGAACGCCTTTTTTTTGTGGTTTAGGTAACAGAAAAAAGATTTTTCAGGATGTCTTTGGTGGTCTAAATCGTCAATTTCTACAAATATTCAATCATCTTAATGATTTCAGGGTTCAATTCCTATGTTTTCTAAGTCATCTTAAATATCTATTATTTATATTGAAGACCATATAGCATGTATAAAGTGCATGTCAAACGATGCTCAATTTGTCATGAATCCTGTGAATCAAGAAGAACAGACAGACCTACCAGACACTTTAAACGATAATCCTGTAGAAACTCCAAAGCCAACTTTGGAATCATCACTCTTAAATATGCAAACAGCCGAGAGTGTCGAAGAATTGGGTAGTTTAAAACTGGAAGTTGAACGTAATCGCATAGAGCTAGAAAGACAACTAAATGTCGAGCAAGATCAGATCGAGCAAAATCAGGCCAAACTAACAAGGGAGGATTTAATTCAACTCTTTTCAGTTACTGAAGACTGGATACAAAATGAATTAGATAAGGGATTTACCCTCCAAGAGCTTTTTACAACATTATGGACTCAATCCAATTCAGCAACACTACGAAGTATGTCTCCAACGTTAGATCGGAAAGTTCCCATTAATTTATCTGATTCAACGGAAAGTGTCATAACTTCTTATGTTGAAAATAAAGAACTAATGCCATTTAGTATATTTGAAACAATCACTAACCCAGAGCCCTTAGAATTTCCATCAACATTTAACGAAAACCCAATAATCTTTGATAAAGAGGGTATAGATGGGGAACAACCTAATATTGATCCTACAGAAATTCATGATGTAACAGGTGCAGTATATGCTCAGAAAACGACGAATCCGACACCTGAAATTCTAAAGCCCATTGCTAAGATATCAGAGGCGCCTTATAAGGTTAATTTACATGGTGAGGATGTCTCGTTACTGTCCGGATCATTGTCAATTTTTACTTTGCCTGGAAGAAACGGTTTGTCATTTTCACTAAGCCGCACATATGACAGCAGTGATGCACAATATTATGAACCAGATGTTGGATACAGTATGGAATATGGATACGTATTTGATTTTAATAAAGAGCTTAAGTTCAGAGACGAATATTACAATTTGGAACGCGTCTATAGTGAAACTCTCGTAAAATATGCTTGTTCAGATACATCAACACCGTTGTATAGCGCTGGTATGGGATCAAATGCAAAAAGGAATGGTGGAACCTTCTCCAGCATGTATACATTGGATGTTGCAAAAAATAATCCGCCTAGTTTAAGTCGTGAAGTAGTTCATCCATGTGGATATGAAAAAGATCGAATTTATTACAAAGAGTATAGATTTGCCTATAATACAACAACAACGAATAAATCAAACTGGTATATCCAAGATGGATATTCAGATACAGCAGGTCCTTTTTCGCTATATCAAGAAGCAGTTGCTTTTCAGAGGGAAATAAACAATGGAAGTTATAATGCAACTGGATCAGCCGGAAGCTATTCTGAGGGATACTTTGATTACGAGGAACTTTATTATAGTAGCGGAGATATTAGGGAAGTACTTACAGACTACAATGCATACAACAAGGTAAAAGATAATCCATTAGACAAACGGTTTCCATTAGGAAAGGGATGGCGCTGGAATATACCATATTTGAAGTTTGATAGTGGTAGAACTTACGTAGGGTTGTCTGAGGGTAGTGTTTATGAAATTAACGGAAAACAATTAAAAAATTATCCATGGTCTGACTTATCCTTTGAGTCAGATACTTCTGTAACATATGCCAATAGAAAATCAGCGTATGTTTTAAAATCGGTTTATGGAACCTCTCAATATTTTGATTCAGATGGAAATATACTACAAATAAAAGATGCTTACGGAAACTATATCGGATTTAGTTATGGTAATGTTTCTCCTTATGGAGTTATTCTTACATCAATTCAGGACGCTCTAGGAAATTCCATTGACATTCAGTATACATCGGGGGAAGTAAAACTCACGCTGGGAGATCAGACAGTAATCTACAAAAAAACGACACAGAATAATAAAGAACTACTTACTCAAGTCATAGATTCAATGGGGAGAAAGACGACATATAGTTACGCAGTCAAGCAAGCAAAGTTTAATCTACTCGGATCATCACCGAGCGCTGATAATCCGTATGCACTTCTTACTAACATTGTTCATCCGACAGGGGCAAAAACAGACTATCAATATGAAGTAAATCCTGTTACACGTTATGTTGGAAACGAACAAGTGAATCAAGCTTTTCGACTAGCTGAAAGAAAAGATGTAATAAATTACACGGACATGACCACGAAGGATTTCAATCTTTCGAAATTTATATATTCGGGGGATATTGGGAGTTCATTCACAGGTAATCTAACTTTAACAACTACTGTGTTTGACGGACTACTAGAAACCCAAAATACATTTAAGAAAAAGTATGTGAATAGCAACTATGGTTCTGATTATTTTGCAGTAAAAACAATATCTAATGATGGTACGACGGAATATATTACCGAGCAGACTTATGATGAAGCAAATCATCGAAATGTCCCGATTACTTCTAGTTCATACTATCGCAATAGGACAACACTAGCTACATCTGTACCTGTAACATCAGCTTGGACATATGACGCATATCAAAATGTCACTAGTTATACTAGTCCGTTAAAGTTGACTTCATCATATGCGTATGATTCTGGAACACATTTATTAACAACTGCGTTAGAACCTGTAAGCTTGTCAAAGAATGTATTCAAACAAATTGCTTCAAGAAATGCTCAAGGTGATATTCTGCAAGAAAGAGTGTTAGATTCAAATGTTTCAGGAAAGGTTTTACAAGACTCCTATTATACGTATGATGCTTATGGAAATATCACGTTGATTAGAACCAAAGAAATTGATAATTCAAATGTTGATATTCAGATTAAATATGGTAATGAGTATAGTTCTGGGTTTCCAACTGAAATCAGCCGACCATATAAAGATGCTTCAGGCCAAGCATATACACAAACCGTGAACGCTACATATAATATGGCCACAGGGGCACTAAAAACATATATGGATGGTGATGGAGGGACGACTAGTTATTCTTACGATATCCTTGGTAGGTTAATTCAAACTGTCAATCAGGATGGTACAAAAGCAACCTTGAGTATAAACGATACTTTGAATAAAGTTGTATTAACTGATGAAGTAATGAATAGCACTTACAGCCAGTGGGATCCCTTAGGTTTGACAATTGAAAGTGGTATTGTAGAGAATGGTGTAAACAAAGCTAAATCTAAGTACGGATATGATCAGTATAGTCGTTTGGTATGGTCAGAAGATGCAAAGAGTAATCGGACAGTCACCAATTACGATAAATGGGGTAGAACTGTCTCGACGATACTACCTGATCAGAGTAAAATGCAGATCATTTATGATGATATTTTCAAAACGAGTGTGATTACGGATGCAGTCGGAAATAACATACGACAAAACTTTGATTTAATTGGACAAGTAATAAAAAAAGAGCAAAACTTAAACGGAAGTTATCAAACGATTTGGACAGGAACATATGATGCAGGGGGTCATCTTCTTTCTGAACAGGATGGGAAAAACAATGTAACAACCTACTCATATGATGTACTCGGTAACCTACTATCATTAGTTACGCCTGATCAGTACACTTATAAGTATTCGTATAATAATAGAGGGCTATTGACTCAAATATTATACCCTGATCAGAGTGTATTATCGAAAAACTATGATGAACTGGGGCAATTAATTAAAGTCATAGATCCTTTACAAAAAAGTGATATCTATAAATATGATGCTAACGGAAATATGATCAGAAACACAGATAGAAATGGACAAGAATTCAATTATATTTATAGTAATCGTAACTTTTTGCTCAGTAAACAAGGTCCAACCGAACAGATTTTATATTCGTATAATGATGATGGAACTCGAAAGACAATGACTGATAACGGAAGTCAGACCACTTTATATGAATATACACCGTTTACAGGGCAGCTTATGAGTATAAGTTATCCTGACGGAAAAACGATTTCGTACGATTATGATCAGATTGGTAATCGAGTGAAAATGACGACACCATTCGCTAATGAAGTTTCATATGATTATAATTCTACTAATAATTTAACTAGTGTGACTTGGAATGGCGTTGTTCAAAGCTCATATAATTACAATGCAAATGGGCAATTGCTTAATTTGCGGCAGGCAAATGGAACAAGTTCAGAAAACACCTATATGGATGGCAATCTAAGTAGCCTGTATCATAAGTATAACAATACAACCTTGAATAAATATAATTACAGTCATGATATCAACAAGAACATAGTAGAAGTCAAGGAGAACAGCCTGGAAACAAAACTGTTCAGTTACGATAATATGGACCGGATAACGAAGTCTAATCAATTCAATGAACTGTATACTTACGATAGCCGAGGTAATAGGAACACTTTACAAACTGAACAGGTGAGCAGTGCCATATCGGAGGATGTATCATATAGTTATGATGAATGGAATCGATTAAGGAAAGTTATACAATCTGATGGTACCTCGGTGGAATACAAATATAATGGAGATAATTTGCTCGTTGAACGCAAAGAAGGCAACATAACAACACGATACTATTATGATGGTCAAGTTATCATTGCAGAAGGAACTGTTCAGAGGGATGGATCAACTAATGTAAAAGCAAACTATTTGTACGGAAATGCGCTTGTGATGCGAGAAGATGCCAATGGTCAAAAAGGTTATTATCTTACCAACGGTCATGGTGATGTTGTAGAAATGAGAGATAGCTCAGGGAACATACTTAATCAATATACCTATGACATTTGGGGAAATGCAATAACTGCTACAGAAACCGTAGACAATCTGTTCCGGTATTCGGGAGAATATTGGGACGACTCAGTTGAGCTTCAATACCTACGTGCCAGATGGTATGATCCAAGTGTAGGTAGGTTTATTAATGAGGATACGTATGAAGGAAGTTTTACAAATCCATTGAGTTTGAATTTGTATACTTATGTGGAGAATAATCCGTTGATTTATACAGATCCAAGTGGGCACATGGCTGATTCTGGTGGTGCATCTGGTGGAGATCCTTTATATAATCTTTCGTACACTCCGGCAACCGATAAGATTATTCTAGCAAGATCAGCAAATGCAGAAGTACGTGCTAAGCTTTTGAAAAATCTGATTAAAGAATATAAATATGGTTTTTTTGGCGATAATTCTGGCGGAATGACTAGAAACCAATTTGAGTATTTGTATAAACTAGCATTAACAACTGGTTATGAAAATTATGGTGTTGCGAAATGGGCGCTGTCCGAATTAGATGATTATTTTTCCTATGGAGCAAATGATAAAACGATAGCAATAGCTGCAACCTTAGGGGGTATGTCGTCTGGTTCAATTTCTGGATCTAATGGAAAAAACTTTGGTAAAGTAGATTTCAAAAATTTTTCTGCTAAAGAAATAGAAAGGAAATTCGCCCTGAAGAAGGGGCAATTTCATGGAGTGAAGCAAGATATTATTAAAGATTTGACTAATAAAAACTCCCCATATAAGGATTCAATGAAAAAAGTGGGTAATAATCCTGATATTCATTTGAGTTCTGACGGGACAATTAGAATTATGTCTAGGGATGGAAAAACATCATTTGATACTAACTGGAACATTAACACATTCCTCCCGTGATAAAAAGGAGAGATATATGTCATTCGATTTGGAAGTCGTAATAGTAAACCAAGAAGATCCTGTACAAATACCTTTTAAATCTTCAATTGAAGTAATGAATGAAAGGGACAATCAGGATATCAGGAGATTTAGCACTACTTGGAAATTCATGAGTCAGACAAAAGGGATTTGGTATTCGTTAGTCAAAGATGACGAAGGAATTAAAAATGCTTTTCTACTGTGTGACTCAGATTTTGAAAGAGATGCACAACATATACCCGTCCCTTTTTGGATTGAAAATGAAGATGTAATATATAACCTGACTCCTTTGATTATTAGACCGGAATTTAAGATGGACTTCGAAAAGATATTAAGTTTTTTTGTAGAACAGTCTCCATCAAAAACAATTATGTTTTTGGCGAGATATCAGGGGGGGGATTGTGAATTAATTCAGGGCAATTTATCTATTCGTGATTTTATAAATCAAATAAATCTAAAGAATATATTATTTAACATCTGCTACCTAATAACAGAATAAAAGAGCAGCGACCTTGTGGGGAATTTGCCCTCAAGGTCTTTCTTTTTACCTATACCCAGTGCCGAATGAATCCATCATTCAACCAATAACATACTTAACCTATGTAATACCCGCTCGGTTGTACGTACTCAATCAGGTTTACCTGAACTGTTCACAATGGGAAGGTCATGTGTCGGCATATCATTTTTTTCGTTTGTTCTATTTTAATGATTAATAGATTGGCTATTCAACAGGCCTGATAAAAGAGCAGACTCAAGCCCAATTAGTGGTCTGATTGATTTGTCATACACAGAAGATTTAGTTAAAACCCGTAGTTTCATGTGACCACCATATGCGAGTGTGGTATTATCCCCTTCAAGTAGACACTCAAAAAAAACTTATGTTATCATGAGGAAGAGTCTTGCTGTTCGTCAGATAGCCGTTACTCGTGGGAAGCGAGAGCCACGTAATCCTTACTTCTATAGTTACTATGAACAGAGATTAGTAGCAGGAAAGACGAAGCAACAAGCTATTGTTTGCATTATGAGGAAACTGGTCAATGTCATCTATTATCTGTTGAAGACTAAAGCCGTATACATAATTCCAGAAGTATCCATTAAACAGGCTGGATGATATAATCTGATAGACGGAGATTGGGAACAGTCACCGTCCATTTCTTATTAGTAGGAGTCGCTTTATAAACTAGATACGTATGAAGGAAGCATTACAAATCCGCTGACGTTGAATTTATATACGTATGTGGAGAATAATCCTTTGAAGTATATTGATACGAGTGGAAATATACCTATGTATCCTTGAATAATGGGGTCTATTATTATGAACCTTCTAGCAGAGCTGAAGACACAGGTGACTTTTTGGGTGGCTTTATACCAGTTCCGTTTGCGGGCGACTTATTAAAATCTGGTGTTTTTAATGCAGCTAAAGTATTTGCAGGTTACGAGGAATACAAAACGGAATATTTTTCTAAATCAGCATTCAAAAAATCAAAAAAAATGATTGGGTATGTTGGAACTTTAGGAGATTCCACAGAGCTTGCAGGTATATTAGGTGACTATACTAAGGCGGGTAGATTGGCGAAATTAGCTAAAAAAATTGGAGGTAGGCTTTCTAAAGCCGCAACATTGTCAAAAGGAGGTGAAATATTAGCTGATTCTAATTATGATTATGATGTTCTTATAGATAGTTTGTTAGACCGAGAGATGAGATCAAACTCTGAGGAGTTACTACTATCAAAATACTTATTAGCCTTACCAATATTAAAGAGTTTGGTGAAGAGTGGAGATATAGATTATGAATTTGATTTTTTTTCACAAAAAATTTGGTACTTAGATATAACAAAAACAAAAAAGGGTTCTAGTAAGATAAATGATTTAAAAGAAATGTTGTTGTCCCTCGATAAATTAAAATAAGTATGGCTGGAAGGGTGTCTTTTATGCTTTTAATATTACTTTTTTTATTTATTAATGTGGGCTTTTGGATTGAAATGAAATATATAATGGAAGTTGGAACAAGAGAGAGAATAATTACCTTGATTTTTACAAATATTTTTCTTATGATAGCTGCGATATTTCAAAGTAGAACTATTGCGTATATTGTTTTAGGAATAGGACTTGTAATTAGTATTGTATTTTCTGTAGTAAAAGAACTAAAAAAATAGCTAAAAAGCCACATGAGAGTATGGGACTGACCTCCTAGCGTGAGAAAAATTAAAACACTTTCAAGTGAATGCAACCATGATGTAAGATATGGAGACTCAAAAAAATAGTAGTTTAGGCGGATAGCTTAAAAGCAGTAGACCGAAAATTCAAAATAGCGGTGCAAGGGATAGCCTCCCTAGCACCGCTATTTATAAATTTGACGCTTTTTTTTGTCAGGTGAACCATTCATTAAGTGAGTAAACCTACTTATGAGACAGCCCCTAATATTTAGGTATGTGTTCCATTGTAGAGTGATTAAGCGTAGTAAATGCTCATAACCTTTTTGCCATTAATATGTCCCTTCAGAGTCGAAGTCACCTTCGCCCTTAAGATAGCAATCAAAGAACTCAAGCACGAGGGTATTCATTGTCTCGATAATATAATATTTGTCTGCCTCAACCCCGCCACCCATACTCACTGAATTGCTAATCATAGATACGAGCATCGGTGAGAAAAGAGGTAGATCAGTAAGACTCATATGATTCGTGCCCTTGATATTGACCATGAACGCCTTGGGAGCAGTGTCTAATATCAGTGTGTTGGCATCAATATAACCTGCGTCATGAGCAGCGGCAAACAACTTCATCATATCGTCAGTGTATATATTGAGTATCGGAAGTGGATAAATTTTATCGTTAATAACGTATTTACCGCCCCTAAAGTCTACATTCTCACCGAGCAAATCGCCATCGAGATTAATAACTGCACGTACGTCATCACGATCTCTACCAACTTGTGCACTTGCCGCTCCGCCAAGAGAGTGACCCATCAAACCGATTTTGTTGGTGTCAATAAGCTGATAAACCTCGTCGGAATCGGTATTCTTTGTGTTCTCAATAATCGTGTCGAGTACGAAATTCATATCTTGGGTACGAACTTCCAGCCACTTGTGAGTGAGCTCAAACACGGTCTCCTCATCGTAAATGCCCTTATTAACATCGATTACTTCCTGTATGAATGACGTATCTACCATTGTGAATTTGCCTTCCGTATCAACGGTATACATGGAGTGATGGGGATGGTCTAGAGAGGCTACGACATAACCATGACTTGCTAATTCCATATAGGTGGAAGTGTTGCTATCTTTTATTCCAAACGCACCATGGGAAAATACCACTAACGGATATGTTCCATCCTTATCCGCAGGATACCAGAATTGGGCAGTAACCTTCCTATTCTGGCCTGAATTGTTGAATGTCTCAATACGGCTATCATCTGTGTATGTATAAACGGCTGTAGCCACCTCATAACTACCTGTCATCTGGGGAGGCTCATACTGTGGGAACATCAAAGCGGGTGCCATCGCTATAATCAGAATCAGTAACATGGCGAGTGCCTTGAATATGATACCTACACGCTTAGGTTCTTTCTTCTCCTCTTTCTTACGTATCAGCGACACGACACCGATTATTGCCCAAATAAGCAGTGTCGCAGCAAGCAATTTCCATTGAAAGCTCCACTCAATGACCGATATCAGAGTAAAGAAGAAGAATGTGGCGAATGTACCGATACGGATCCAACTTCTGGTTCTCTTCTGATTGGACTTTGTTGCAATACAGTATACGGCTAACGTGATCTCGATCAATGCTGCGAGAATAAATACAATTGTTCCCACTTTGTTGTCTCCTTTTGTTTGTTACAGTTTTCCTTCTAGATTCAGCATACAATACACCCAGCCGGATGTATTGGCGTTAACGGTATGCTGTAAATAAAGACAGGTAAGCTGTACAAAAGGAGGGGTAAGCTGTCATTCACTTCTTATTCTTATTCCGAAACGTGCATTGATTCTTCTTTCATAGCCTTTAGTTTTTCATTGATTCTATGCGCTGATTTTCTATCATCCCTCCATGTCAAGAAGCGGACTAGTACATAGATTACCGCAATCTGAATTGCTAATAAAAGCGTATCTAGGGGACCGCTTATCCAGGCCATTACATTGGCCAAGGTCAATATAACAACTTCCAGTACCACGAAATGAATGATTATCCGGAGCCGCATTTCCTTTTCGGATATCTCCTTTGACGAGTAGAAGATTAAGCTTGGTAAATCTCCAGCCAATGCACATATCATATAGATAAAAATATCTGTCAATTCAAAATGCTCATTGGGTGAAAATATCTGCCGCAATACAGTTATAAATATGACGACAATTGCAAATATGATTAAAAAATCTCGGATCAACTCTTTAAGATATTCTTTTAATTTCATTTTCCGTTTTCTCCTATAAATCCAACATCTTTTTTAATACAGGTACATACTGTCTTGAGATAACTACAATTTCTCCGTTATCCAGCTTTGCCTCAAACCTGCCGCTTATGGAAGGCCTTACAGACAATATCTTTTTTATGTTTAAAATGCTAGATTTAGATGCCCGGAAAAATTTCATTCCCTCACATATTTCTTCCAGCTCATAAAGCTTATGCTTTGACTCTAATACCTTGTCTTTACAGTAGATAAACACTCTATTGTCCACTGCTTCAAAGTAATATACGTCTGCTATTCTAATCCTGTGGATATTGTCATCGTCATATCCAAGTATCATAGTGTTTTTTATTTCTAATTTGCTTAGCAATTTTAGAATATCATCATTCAACTCGTGGCATCTGATGATAATTTCCTCTTCATGGTCCCTGCTAATTTCTTCAATGGATACTTTCATATTCTCACCACTTCAGATCTGATATACCAAATATGCGAAATCCCATATTCTGTATTGATATTAACTCTTCTAGTCTGACTTATTGGAATTTAGATTTGTCATAATTGTACGGTATGCTAGTTCCTACTACTACATCTTCAATTTTCTCAATAATTAGCCAGTCATCCATATTACTCTGATGGTCAAACTCTAAAGGTCCAATTTCTTTTACATTAGAAAATTCGACTAAACAGAGACATTTTTTTTGCCATCTAATCATTTGCTTGTCCGTCAAATGGAGTTTTTCTTGATTGTCTTGAAGTGTTTGGGTAATCTCTTCTTCTGCTAGTTTTATGTAGTTCTGAACGTGAGTAACCGTAGCCATCGCAGAAATTTTACCTGTTCCTTTTTTCATAAAGTATAGCGTTTCATCCTCAAATACTCTGCTGTGTGGAATCTTTCTTCCTGCAGCACCTCTAACTACCATGGTTTTCATTCCGCTTAGTATCTTCTCCAAAACTTTTTCCTTGTCGTCACAATAAACGAGGTGCACCATAATAACTCCTCCTTAATTATCATAGCTTCAGGACAAAGAGTACTGCTTGCTACCCGCATAACCTGATCTGAAGTATTCCTCCTCTTGCCCGCTATTAGAAAAAACTATAGCATACTTATCTTTTCTCATTCTGTGCCAATAGTAACATTTATACAGCATAAAGAAAGCAGATAACTACGGCACTCCAAAGAGTAATCACTGAGAACATTAGTGAGGAAATGTTGAATCGTCTTTAATAGATAACTAAGACACATGCAGAGAATAGTCTGCATGTGTCTTTTTGTTAGGTTTAATATAAATCTTCATGAAAACGCCATAATTACACACAATCTTCTTATAAAAGGACTCTTTAGGGCTATGTTAGTGAAAAAAGTTATAGCCTATTATTTTGATTAGAAGAATTGGTGATGTACTGATCTATGAAACGAAAAGTAGGGAGTAAGTTAATGAGAAGCAAACATCGCATGAATGTTCTTATTTTTGTAGTTTTGATCCATTTCATTCTCGTTAGTTTGTTATTTACTGTAGTTGCTTTTTCTGCGACTGAGGAGGAGGTATCAAGTAAGCAAATTTTTGATCTTCAACAAATTGTCGATGAGGCACAGCCGGGAGACACGCTTGTGTTGGCTGAAGGAAACTATCTGGGACCTGTAGTCATCAATAAAGTGTTACATATTCAAGGTTCTAATCAAGTATTGCTGACAAACGATTCCCCTGAGGCAGCTATTATGATTCAAGCAGAAGGGGTGGTTGTGGAAGGGTTCAATATTAGACAAAATTATGTTAATGAATCAGCAGCCATCGTTGTTACAGCGGATGAAGTAGGTTTGAAGGATTTGAACATCCAAACGAAGGGATATGGAATACTGCTACGGGATGCGGACAGAGGGACTGTCCTTCATAACTCGATCTCATGGTTGAGAACTAAGAACATCAAGACTGGGGAAAAGGGGAATGGGATCGATCTCTACAATTCTCATAACAACACTATTGAACAAAATAAGATTCAGAATATGAGAGATGGCATTTATTTGGAGAACAGTCGTCAATTGAAAATCCTAAATAATCAGCTTATGGGTTCACGGTACGGTATTCATTGCATGTATATAGATGGCTCCGAGATTATTGGCAATCTAGGTGAATATAACATAACAGGCGCCATGATTATGGGGGTTCGGGATGTTCTTGTTTCTAATAATTCATTTCTAAAACAGAGTAAAAATGTTAACGCTCAAGGAATACTTCTATATAGCGTTCAGAATTCGGTGATCGAACAGAATATCGTAGAAGGAAACAGGGTAGGAATATACATCGAGTCATCGCAAGAGAATCAAATAAGAGAAAACTCAATTCTTAGAAACTTTATTGGGATTCAATTTGTTCATGCAGAAAGCAACAAGATTCATGATAATGACTTTGTTTCCAACGTGATTGAAGCAGAGGCCACAGATAGTGACGCCAATGAAATTGAACAGAATTATTGGGATTCCGCACAAGGCTTAGACTTAAATAAAGATGGAATAAGTGAAATCCCTTACGCTATCAATCCATTTTACCAAGAGTTGATTTCTAAAACTCCAGCCTTTCAATTGTTTTTTCAATCAACAGGTATGACGTTTTTAAGTTCAATGTATACCAACAACCAGGAAAGCTGGACTAAAGATTCTTCACCATTAATGAAAATGAGTATAGATTCGATCTCAAAACCACCGCCATCTTCAACTGAAAAAGGAAATATTTCTGAGACGACGTTTATGCTCCTTATCACGTCAACACTTCTGATTACGTCAGTAGCTATTATATTTTATTCGGGGGTATCCAAATCATGAAAAAATGGTCAATGGCTTTTGCGCTTATGTTGGGAATTTTCTTGTTAGTAGGTTGTGGTCAGAAGAAGTACACACCGCAGGCAATAAACGAAGATGTAGATGTTTGCGTCATATGTAACATGCAGGTGAAGGATGATGCCTTTGCAACACAGATAGTGACCAAAGACGGCAAAAATTTAAAATTCGATGACATTGGTTGTATGAATGAATGGAAGCAGAAAAACGGTGTGGATCATATAGGCATGGATTATGTTCGCGACTATAACGATAAAGAATGGATACAGTTTAGTAAAGCTACCTATGTGTATGACAGCTCGTTCCGCACACCGATGGCGTATGGAATTATTAGTTTTAAGGTAAAAAAATCCGCAGAGGACTTTGTTCATGAGCAGGGTACTGGGCAAATATTAAGCGCTGATGAACTATCTAACCATACTTGGCAACAAAGCAAGGATATGATGGATATGCACATGGAAGAAGGAATGGATGGGGATATGCATGAAGACATGAATATGGATCACAATGGCACTAACTAAATACAGAAGATGGAGATATGAACATGGCAGATATGCTGCAAGTTGCAAGTAGAGAGATTAAAATGGGATTCCGCAATCCGTGGGCTTATTCCTTTCTAATTCTATTTTCTGTTTTTAGCCTAAGCTTGTTGCTAGTTAACTCTCAGAATGAGGTTAGTGGTTACTCAGGAGTAACCGGATCTATGTTAAGTCTTATACTCTATGTACTTCCGCTGATGACTTTGTTTTTAGGATCCTTCTCACTTACTGCGGAAAAGGAAGAGGGTAGTTGGCAGCTATTATCTACGTATCCCCTTGGAACGATGTCTTTTTTGATAGGCAAATATGCCGGATTATCTGTAGTATTATTGACGATTGTCTCCTTTGGTTATGGTTTGATGGGCTTGATTACGATAATTATTGGTAAAACCTTTGCAGCGACAACATTTCTTCTCTTCCTTGCCTTTTCAATTGGCCTAGTACTACTATTTCTGTCGATAGCCTTATTTGTAGGTTCTCTATCCAAAAATCGTTGGCAGGCTTTAACGATTTCGGTCATGATCTGGTTCTTTGCAGTGATTGGCTGGTCCAGTATTTTAATAGCTGTCTTAGGCTTACTTCCGTATTTATGGATCAAACCAGTATTGGTATTCTTCACCTTTTTAAATCCTGCCGAGTTAGTTCGTTTGTTTGTTGTCATTAAGCTTGGAGGCGGATCTGTATTAGGTCCTGAATATTATAAATGGGTAAATTGGATTCATCAGCCAAGCGGAAGTTTAGTATTTATTGGACTATGCTTAGTTTGGATTGGTCTGTCACTTACCATTGTGTACTGGATCTGGGAGAGGGGGCGTTCTCGTGGCTGATCCCTTTGTCCAACTCGTTGGTGTAAATAAGAAGATTAAAGAACAACAGATCATCGTAGATATCAATCTGAATATTAAATCCGGAAGTATAGTTGGGCTGTGTGGTGGAAATGGTGCGGGAAAAAGTACGATTTTGCGAATGATCGCTGGGATTCTCCAACCAAGCTCGGGCGAAATTTCGGTAAATAAATTGCAATGGAAAAGAAATAGGAAGATATTCTCTCAACAAATAGGGTACATGCCGGATGATTATCAATTTACGCAAGGGCTGACGGCAGAAGAGGTATTATCCTTTTGGGCTGCATTACGCCGAGTTTCGCAGAACAGAGTGAACGAAGTGCTCGCTCTGGTGGGATTAGAGGATAAAAGACATAAGCAGGTGAATTCTTTCTCTAAAGGAATGCGGCAGCGTATTTTATTTGCCCAAGCTATTCTGGCCAATCCTCCTTTATTAATTATGGACGAACCAACGAATGGATTAGATCCTTTTTGGATGAATGAGTTCGTCAAACTATTAAGGGAGATTCAGCTTGAAGGCCATACCGTTCTATTTTCTACTCATCAGCTTGACATTGCGGAACAGGTCGCAGATGATGTTGTATTTTTGAATAAGGGACGGAATTGTGGAGAAGGTAGCGTAGCATATTTTCGTCAAAAGTATGGAGAGCTACCTTTACAAGCCGCTTTTCAACATAGTTTAGGAATAAGCTCAAGGTGAATCGAATGAACAATCAAAATTCTAATGTGCGAGTTATCGTTACTATTGTGATTGGTTTGATAGCACTCGGGGCTATTGCATGGATTGTAGTTTCGTCTAGACATGATAATAGTCAGCAGGAGGCAGCTAAATTAACCATTGGTAGTATTGCTCCTGATTTCGAACTAACGAATACAACTGGGCAAAAAATGGAGCTCTCTGACTATCGGGGAAAAGTGGTGATCCTCAACTTTTGGGCTTCTTGGTGTGAGTCTTGTGTGAAGGAGATGCCGCTCATAAATGATGTCTTCCAGTCCAATAGATCTGACGTGGCAACAATATTCATAAATGTGGGAGAATCTAAGGGCACAGTGAACAATTTCTTGGCGACAAATCATTTTTATTTCCCAGTCATCATTGATGTTACGGGAAAAGTGTCTGGATTATATGGAGTTGTTGGTTTGCCTGCCACATTTATAATTGATAAACAGGGAAAAATTTCTCGATTGTTGTTAGGTGAAATAAATAGCGACTCACAACTCCAATCATATATAAATGCGGAAAAAGATGATCAAGATTAACTTGGATCATCTTTTTCAAGTATACTCAAGTTATGACCAGCAAGGTTTAAAAAAACGCTGAAAGGCTAGATGGGGGAATTCCAGTGACATATAAACAAATTAAATGGATGATTTTGTTCATTCCAACCCTAACTATAGGTGTCTGGGAGTATGTTCGTCATCAGTTCCTTTTATCATATATCTCTATGGATATCGGCAACTGGATAACACCATTATTGGTTTATATTGTAAGTGTGACGTTGCTTAGTCGTTTATTCTCTATGCTGGAAAAAATCCAACGAGAGCTTGAATCTGAACGAGCGAATAAAGTAGCGCTTGAGGCTAGAGAGCAACTGGCAAAGGAATTGCATGATGGGGTTGCACAATCCTTATTCCTTTTATCTGTAAAAGTGGACCGCTTAGAATTCATTACTGATCAGGAGAAATATAATCATGAAATATATAAGATTCGTAAAACGGTTCATGAAGTGAATCGATACGTTCGACAAGCCATTTCACATTTGAGTTATTCAACGACATTAGCAGAAGATGCTCCTCAAAGAGAATCATTAAATGAAAAGGTTAAACAAATTGCTGAAGAGGTTCTTATCTCGATGGATGTAGATTGGAATATCTCTGATGAATCTTTAAATCCCAAAGAAAAGGTAGAACTACTTGCCTGTATTCGTGAAGCAGTAATAAATATTCAGAAGCATGCTCATGCAACAAAAGGATGGATTGAAGGAAAGGGAAATAAAGAAGAGTGGAAAGTGACAATTAAGGATAATGGAATCGGATTATTAGGGGACCCTTTTAATTATAATGATAGTTATGGTCTGAATATCATGTATGAAAGAGCAAAAGAAATGAGTTGGGATTTACGAGTCGCAACAGAGAATAATTACACTTTGGTAGAATTACATAAGGTAGGAGAAAAGGTAGGAGAAATGAGATGAAAACACGGGTTCTTGTAGTTGATGATCATGCTCATGCAAGGGAGGCTATTTGTGATATTATCTCCATGGATGAGAAATTTGAGATCATAGGCGTAGTGACAAATGGTCGGGAAGCCATTGAGTTTACCGAGCAATGGATGCCGGACCTCATTTTGATGGATATTCAGATGCCTGACATGGATGGTTTAGAGACAACCCAGCGAATTAAGCTAAGGTTTCCTTATGTGAAAATTGTGATGATTACGGTGTCGGATGATATGTTTCATTTGCTTGAAGCCTTAAAAAGAGGCGCCCAAGGTTATCTGTTAAAAAATTTAGCACCTTCAACTTGGATCGAGTATTTACGCTCCATTGTTAGTGAGGAGGCGCCTTTAAGCCGAGAGTTAGCCTTTCAAATATTGAAGGACGTTTCCCTGACAACTAAAAAGGAAACAGTAGAGACCTTAACTCCTAGAGAACGGGAGATATTGTCAAATGTAGCTAGTGGTCTGACCAATAGGGAAATCGGGGGAAAATTGAATATATCTGAGCATACAGTCAAGAATCATTTGAAGAATATTTTACATAAGCTGCAAGTTCAAAATAGAGTACAGTTGACCAGATATGCATTGGAACAAGGGATTGTTACTAATCAAGAATAGTTAGATGTTGAGATTTTTTAGCAAGAGGGCAGATTTCCAAGGAATGATTGGGATCTGCTTTTTTGCTGTGAATTGCAATAAATCGAATGTAAAGAGTCTAGTTCATAAGCAATATAGCAAGATAGGACAAGCTAGATACAAGAGAGTGTCAAAGTATCAATAATCGTTGTTTTGTCATATACCTTTGAAAGCGCTTTGATATTAAGATTGATTTATAAGAAGTCAAGGTAACGAAGGCAATATGACAGCGGTGATTCGACAAGTTAAGGTATAAATGCTGCAATTCAACGGAGGGAGAGAAGGAGAACCAGGCCTACATATAAGAGAGAAGGCCATGAATGATCTGTACTTGTCTTAGAAATTATCACAACAGAGTAAGCATGTTTTTTCTACAAGAATCTAGGTTTAGGAGGATTCACATATGGCGAACGCAAGCGTCGCACCAGACAAGAGATCGGGACTAAATCTCGATAAGCAACGAACTAGCGGGATAAGACGCTTTTTTAAGCAAATAGATCTACAGCTTATGGTAATTCCAGCACTCGTTCTAATTTTTATTTTTGCTTATATCCCCATGTACGGGATTCTTATCGCATTCCAAGATTACAAGTTAGGTGCAAGCTTTATAGGTAGTGAATGGGTTGGATTGAAGCATTTTATTTACTTCTTTAATGCTCCTGAGTTTGCAGTAGTTATGAAAAATACAATTATTATTAGCTTATTGAAATTCTGTTTTGGATTTCCTGCACCGATTATTTTGGCGTTAATGCTGAATGAAGTTCGTAAGATGTTCTTTAAACGGGTTATTCAGACGGTTACATACTTGCCTCACTTCTTATCTTGGGTTGTTATCGGCTCGATGGTGACCTCGATGCTATCCGTAGATAATGGCAGTATAAATATGTTGCTTGAGAAATTACATTTAATTAACGAACCGGTAAACTTCCTGTCCATGTCAGAATATTTCTGGGGCATTTTAATTACGGCCAATGTATGGAAAGAAATCGGGTTTGCCTCGATTGTTTACTTAGCTGCCATTGCTGGTATTGACCCGCACTTATACGAAGCAGCTTCGATGGATGGTGCAAGTCGCTTTAAACAAATTTATTTGATTACGTTGCCTTCAATTATACCAGTTGTAATCATCTTCATGATTCTGGCAATCGGTAATCTTGTGAATGCAGGATTCGAAGATATATTGATCCTTGCTTCCAATCCAGCTCTAAGAGAAGTATCAGATTCAGTTGATGTATATGTTGTACGTGTCGGTATAGACAACTTCAGGTACTCCTATGCGACTGCTATCGGATTGTTTAAGGCCGTTATCAGTGTGACATTACTTACTTTTGCAAACTTCGTTGCCAGAAAAGCAGGTAACAGCTTGTGGTAATGAATTACTCAATATAGGAGGACTGGACTATGACACGTAGCAATATAGGGGACCGCTTATTCATCGGGTTTATATATGTATTCTTAACTTTACTGGCATTCTCGGCCTTATATCCATTTTGGAATTCACTAGTCATTTCCTTTAATGAAGGGATGGATACCTCCAAAGGAGGAGTTACATTCTGGGTTCGTGAGTTCACGCTTGAGAATTATAAGATTGTGTTTGAAGATTCTCGTTTAATGGGTGGATTCGTCATTGCCGTCTTGAGAACGGTGATTGGTACAATATCAGCGATATTGGCAACATCGATATTTGCTTATGGGATGTCGAAGCGTGAACTGATGGGCCGCAAATACTACATGGTTATGTGTATCATTACGATGTATTTCGGAGGGGGACTCATTCCGTCATACATGCTCATTAGAAATCTAGGTCTCTTTAACTCATTTTGGGTGTTTATTATTCCAGCACTTGTCAGCGTATGGAATATGATCATATTCCGCACCTTCTTTCAAGGTCTTCCACAAGGCTTGGAAGAGTCGGCGAAGATTGACGGTTGCGGTAACTGGGGAACTTTTTTCCGTATAGTATTGCCTCTGTCCGGTCCTGTAATCGCAACATTATCTTTGTTCACAGCGGTAAATCACTGGAATGAATGGTTCGTAGCGAGTATTTACATTACGAAAGAGGAGTTAATGCCGATTCAGACCATCTTAAGACAGATATTGTTCTCTAACATTGCTTCAGAGCAGCTGTCTAATGTAGATGCAAGCTCCATTGCACATATTAACGCGGCCAAGAAGATAACGTCGAAGTCTTTGACTATGGCCACAATAATGGTTGCAACAATTCCGATCGTATGTGTGTATCCATTCCTTCAGCGGTTTTTTGTTAAAGGTGTTTTGGTTGGATCACTAAAAGAGTAGTATGATAGAACGAGTTTTGGGTTTAGAGCATTTTGCTTTGAACATAGATTAACAATTTGAAAGGGGAAAACACATTGAAAAACAAGAGAAAGATGCTTCTCAGTATGTTGTCTATCTTGATGGTGCTAACTTTGTTGGCGGGCTGCGGTGGCAATAATTCAAGTGCTCCAGCTGCAACTGCTGAACCAGAGAATCAAGGAGGAAACGCGGTAAACACTGCAACTGAAGCTCCAGCGGCTGATTTGTATGAGTTAGGGAAGGAACCGCTTGAAGTATCATTCTATGGTAACTACGGCTGGTATCAAATGCCGAAGTGGGGTAATGATGCTGCTTCGAAATGGATCTTAGATAATTTGAAGATTAATGTCACCGGAATTAGCTCTGGCGGTAATAATGCCCAAAAGCTACAGACGATGATCGTTGGTAATGAGCTACCAGATATTGTGTGGACTGAAAAGGGTGCTGACGTAGAACGTCTTCGTCAAGCGGATATGCTAGTTCCATTGGATGAATATATTGACAAATATCCTAACTTTAAAGCTTCTTTAACACCAGGACATTTGGAATTGCTTCGTTCTCCTGATGGCAAAATTTATCAGCTACCGAATTATTATACAACGCAACCGAACGGAAATGCCGGTTATGCGATCAATAAGAAGATTTACAAAGAACTCGGTTCTCCAAAACTAGAGACTACTGATGATTTATATGCATATTTAAATGCTGTTAAAGCGAAGTTCCCTGATGTAATTCCGTTCGAGACTGGTTTGGCCAAAGATGGTAACGGTATTGACCAGTTGTTCTCCTCTTTCAAAGAGAATAACCTTTCGTATACTAGAATCTTTGCCGTTCCTGAAGGCGACAAAATGGCTTCGATTTATAAAGACGCTGGATTCCGTGAATCCGTAGTATTTGGTGCTAAATTAATGCGTGAGAAACTAATGACGCAGGATGCGAATACCCAAACAGAAGACCAAATTAGAGAGAAAGCGCTGAATGGCAAGTTTGCTGTTATTGCGACATTCGATCCAATGAAGTTACTCGCAACTGCTGACGAAGAGATGAAGAAGGCAGATCCAGAAGCTGGTTATATGTTTATTAAACCAATTTACAAAGCAGGTCTAGACCAAAGTAAGATCACTCCAGGAACGTATAATCAGTTGGGGTGGAACGTAGCAACAATATCTAAAAATGCTAAAAATCCAGAAGCTGTGTTTGCTATGCTTGACTGGATGACAGGTCCAGAAGGTAATATGGTTCTTAACTGGGGCCCATCAGGACCAGATGGTTATTGGGATGGATTTGAAGCAGATGGAGTTACGCCTAAATTTAATAAAGATAAATATCTAAATGATCCAGAACCTCTATCCGAAATTAGCGGTAAAGCCGGTGACTTGGTTTGGGTAGGTAACACGGTATTCTTGGATAGCACGAAGAAAAAGTTCTTATCAACTCTTCCAGCTGACCAAATTGACTTTAGTAACCGTTGGCAAATGGAAGTAACATGGGATTCTCAAGGTGACTTTACAGAGTTCCTAAATTGGGATCCGGCTCCAGATAGTGAAGAAGGTATTATTAGACAAAGTGTTAGAGATATCTGGCTAACAGCTAGAGCGAAGTCAATGTATGCTAAGACAGATGAAGAAGCATTAGCAATTCTTGACAAAGCACATGACGATTCCATGAAGGTTGGATATGAGAAATTCCTTGCTTATGTTACAAATGTATGGACAGAAAACAAGAAAGCTTTAGGCAAATAATAATTTAAGTAATACGAAGGTTTGCTACTAGGCAAACCTTCGTTTTTACGTTTACATTACTGTTAATCTTAGTTTTATGGCTGTTAGGTAAGACAATGAATGGTATACTGGAATAGACTCGATAGTAGAATTAATAGGGATAATTTCACCGCATTTCAAAGGGGGACTACGTTGATGTATAACGTATTATTAGTAGACGATGAGATGCTTGATCTAGAAGGCATGAGACAATTTATTCCTTGGAACGAGCTGGGTATGGAAGTCGTAGAGGCAGCGAATAACGCGTTTACCGCGTGTGATATTTTGGAACAACATGATATAGATATTATAGTTAGCGATGTGAATATGCCGAACATGTCGGGGCTGGAGCTAGCCCGGATTGCCTTAGAGAAGAAACCGGATATTCGTGTGATATTTGTAAGCGGTTACCAAGACTTCAGCTATGTAAAGCAAGCATTGTCCTTGAAGGCCTATAGCTATGTTCTTAAGCCAATGGATGATAATGAACTTATTGCTGCACTTCAGAAAGTAAGGCAGGATTTGGACGATGAAAGTAAACGACGTGACGTCGAAGAAGCGTATCAACATATGATTCCTATGGCCAAAAATGATCTATTGATACGCTTGTTTGAAGGGGAATGGGAGGGGGACGACCAGACTGGAATGTTGACGCTTGTAAAGTCATATGGTCTGGATAAGCTGGAATGGCCTGTTCGAGTAGCAGTCTTAGAGCTAGACTATTTCAATTGGTTTCAAGATCAGGATAATCTCTCTAAACATCAAATGTCCAAGGACTTTCTTTATGAAGTGAATAAAATCGGTCAGAAGCACGGCATGCCACATTGCTACAAGGTATCGTCATATCGGATCGCTTTGTTGATTAACGAACAGGGAATGGACAATTTCATTGAAGATATTTACGTTTCGATTCGCGCAAAGTTTCCTGTCACAATGACCGTAGGTATAGGGAAGCCGACATTTGCTACGGAACAAGTTCACACATCATATCGACAAGCTATGGAAGCGGTTGACGGAAAGATGTTCATTGGCAAAGGCAATCTTATTATGTACGAGACCGTTAGCAGCGAACCTGGAATGATCGATGCTCGGATGTTAGATACTCGCATGGATACGCTGTTTAAAGCGATGAAAGAATATGAGTTAGTCCTTATTTATGATGAGATTGATAAGTTGTTTCGTTCTGTAAGTAGTTTAAGATCCAAATTTACTATACATAATCTAGCAATGTATATTATATGGAAGCTGGACCAGCAGTTGAAGGATGTTAGTGAGGACTTATTTGAAATATTAGGCATGGAGTTACATAGTTTAGATATATTGCTTCAATTCGATACGATTAGTGATATTCGCTCTTGGCTTGTGCTCAAAACGTTTGAGATATCCGAGTACCTACGCAGCAAATCAGAGTCAGTGAACAATAAACTGATTAGAGAAATTATTCAAATGATGAAGGACAAGATGAGCGAGAACTTTACGCTTAAGGATATTGCACAGCAATTCTCCTTCTCTCCTAACTATTTGGGATATCTATTCAAAGAGGAAACTGGGAAAACGTTCAGCGAAGTACTTAATCAACTTCGAATGGAACAGGCAGCCAAGCTCTTGAAAGATCCGACGAGCAAAATCTATGAAATCGCGAGCAAGGTAGGCTATCGTTATCTTCCTTACTTCAGCAGACAGTTTAAAGAGGCATATGGTATGACACCTATGGAGTATCGTAAGCGGGACAAGTGATGGGGGATGATATTCCATGAAACTACCAAGAAGAAGACATAAGTATGTGCCGATTGGGTATAAATTAATGCTGACGTATATGTTTTTTATTATCATCCCTGTGTCCGTGATCGGTTTAGTCTCTCACTCCATGTACAATGATTCATTACGCGAACATACAAGTACGAATGTTAAAGGAACGTTATTACAGATTCGTGACAATATTGATTATAAAATGGATGAAGTTACTCGCATATCCACTCAATTATATAGTGATTTTGATTTCTATCGGAATCTTCGGAGTTATGAAGAGGGCTGGGAGAATTACGATCGGATGTCTAAGAAGGTACTTCCGAAGCTGGACGTAGCTATTCAATCTACAGGCATGAGGATTGGGATGTCGCTATTTTTAAAGAATGAATCAATTCCTGAGATCTATTCGAATACACCTGGGCTTGAGGGCTATTTAGATAATAGTAGTTTCTATCATATTTACCATATGAAACGGATCACGGATAAATCTTGGTATACAGAGTTTCCAACAGAAAAATATGCTGAAACTATGAAATGGTGGCAGATTGAGCGCGATGTAGAGAATAATCGCATCTCATTGCTCCGGAGGTTTATTGATACATACAATCCTCTTGAACCATTGGAGATTGGGTTCCTGCGGATTAATGTAGGAATTCCGGATCTGTTCGACAGTGTCAACTATACGAAGATTGGAAAAGGAAGTATTCTCTATATCAAGAATGAGTTTGGCCGAACAATGTATCAATCGGGAGAATTACCGAGGAGTTATGCTAGTGAAGCCGAACTTAATAAAGATTACCTGACGATTAGCGAATCAATCGGTAATCAATCATGGCAATTAGTAGCGCTTGTTCCGATAACAATGCTTGAACAGGATGCAGCTAAGGTACGTTTATTTATTATTTTGATGTGTCTGATATGCTTTGTTGTATTTAGCTTCGTCGGCATTTTTATATCCCGATATTTTTCGATTCGGATTAATAAGTTCGTATACGTGCTTAATGCCTATCGTGAAGGTGATCTACATAAGCGCATGTCTTATCGAGGCAAGGACGAATTCTCTCAGATTGCTACCGCTCTCAACGATATGGGAGAGAATATCGAATCGTTAATTAAAGAGGTATATTTGACACAGCTACAGAAGAAGGAAGCAGAGCTTGAAACGCTTCAATCGCAAATCAACCCTCATTTCCTATACAATACATTGTCATCTATTAATCGCTTAGCCAAGTTTGGGCAGAACGAGAAGCTACAGCAGATGGTGCTGGAATTAGCTAAATTTTATCGCCTAACACTTAATGAAGGTCGAACGATGATTCCGGTTCCATCCGAGATTGAGCAGGCAAATGCATATTTGGAAATTCAGAAAATTAAATATGGCGACCGCATGGAGGTTATGTATGATATCGATCCAGATATCTGGCCCTATGAGACTATCAAGCTGATTTTACAACCATTTATCGAGAACGTGCTGAAGCATGCATGGTGTGGTGATCGCATTCATCTACGGATTGTTGGCCGCATGGAAGCAGATCGTATTCTGTTCCGTATTATTGACGATGGTATCGGCATGAAACAGGAACGTATTGATCAGATTTTCGATCCCAAGGATCATGTGAATACAGGTTACGGCGTCCGAAATGTTGATCAACGCATCAAGCTACAATATGGATCCGAGTATGGCGTCACAATTTTTAGCCGTATTGGAATCGGCACTTCCGTTCAGATACTGATTCCTGCAAAGAGAAGGAGTATCAAGCGAAAGCATGGTGACGATGAGTAGTATGCAAAGCTTCGAATTATGAAATCTATTAAGGCAATTCACTTTCATTTGAAACGAGTTGACGCCATGAAGCTTAATTTCTATAAGTCTGACCCTTTTGACATTAGCCGCGAGAGAAAAAGCATCTCAAGTATGCCTTCAAATCATTATCACGATGCTTATGAAATTCTCTATTTAGTATCCGGGGAGCTGTACTATTTTATAGAAGGTAGAACCTATCATGTCGTCAGCGGGGTTCTATTACTAATTAACATCAATGATATTCACAGACTAGTTAATATAAACGGAAATACTTACGAGAGAGTTACTTTGTTATTTAAAAGTGACTTTCTTAGTGCTTTTTTCACAGAGACTGAAGACTTTAATCCCCTCTCTTGCTTTAATTCCAAATCAAATGTGATCAAATTAAGTGCTTTCGAGCAAATCTTTGTCGAGAATATCTTTAGTAAAATGATTCATGAGGAGAACGAGAAACAGCCAGGAAGCAGTTACTATCAGAAGGTTCTATTGATGGAACTACTAATTTATCTACAACGTAAAATACCGCTAGATCAAAGTAACCAACTGGTGGAATCGAACCGGCCCCATAAGAAGATCTCTAAAATTTTACCATACATAAATGAAAACTTTTCTGAACAATTATCTTTAGAATACATGTCCCGAAAATTCTCTATAAGTCCATCTCATTTAAGTAGAACCTTCAAAGAAACAACGGGGTTTACTTTTGTTGAATATGTCAATAACATTCGGGTAAAAGAAGCTTGTTCACTTCTGAAGAACTCAGACTTATCTATTTCGGGGGTGGCTGAACGGGTTGGGTTTGATAATTTAACTCATTTTGGGAGAATATTTAAAGCTCTAATAGGTACGTCCCCTTTGAAGTTCCGCAAAGGAAAACTCGATTGATGATCAGGGTACTTAATTAGGGGAATTCGATAGTGACAAAAGTAGAAAAATAAAAATGATCACAAAATATGTAGAGAATACGCTGACAGTTTTACGCTATATTTATTAATAGAAAGATTAAGAAGGAGGGGAGCATCGGAAAGATCAAGGGATTAATTTTACACTAAAGTTAAAGCGCTTAAACTATCTTTGGCGAAAAGGGGAATGAGAGTGCAGATGAAAAGCAATTTGAAAAAAAGACTACGCCGAATCGTTTCTTGTTTACTTGTACTTACGATGTTGCCGTTCTATGTTGTTGGAGCTGCAGCTGCACAAGACCCCCCCGGTTCAGAAGCATTGTCTAGTGCGGCGACGATCGCGGAATGGGCCTTTGATGATGCACCCAAGAGTGAAGTCGTATATTTAGCAACAAATGGCACCTATAAGACGGCATCTACCCTTCGTAATGTGGGTGGTGTGTTCGAGGAGTTCAATGACGATGATAAATACATTGGCTATCAGGGCTGGGATGATGGGGACGGGAAGAAGTACTGGCTTGCCACCATATCAACATCTGGTTTCGAGAATATTACCTTATCATCCGAACAAAGCTCTTCCGGGTCAGGTCCTCGTGATTTCCATGTAGAGAGTAGTCATGATGGAAATACATGGACCAATGTACCAAACACAGATTTGAAAATGGCAGCGAATAGTTTCGAGGATACCGCTAAATTGGTGGAAACTCCCCTTCTTAAGAGCGATGATAATCAAGAATTGTTATATATTCGTTGGATCGTAAGCTCTAATGAGAATACGAAGGGTGAAGAAGAAGGAATAGGCTCAGGCGGTTCAAGCAGAATCAGAAATATTATAGTTACTGGCGATCCTATTGAGGGGATACCTCCAGTTATTCCTACAGTTGATCTGTTGGAACAGCCAATAAATAGATCTGAAAATGTGCCTGCCGATGTGCCTGTTGAGCTCAAATTCAACAAGGCGATTGCACTGGACGAAAGCCATTCTGTCCAGTTTGTAGATGAGAATAATCAGTCAGTAAGCGGGATTAGTCTTCAAGTTTCGAACATTGATACGTTACAGATTAACCATGCTCCATTGACTTTTGGTACATCCTACACGGTATCAGTTCCCAAGGAACTCATCAAAGGTGAAGATGGTGTACCGCAAGCTCGGGATATTTCCTGGAGTTTTAGAGTTCAGGATTCCCCCCTTGCTCCCAAATCCATCAACATGACGTTTAATGGAGATCCAAAAACAAGTATTGCTTTAGCCTGGTATACAGATGTAATGACGGATACCGTAGTACAGGTTGTAGAAGCTTCTAAGGTTACAGGGACTTCATTTCCTGAAGACGGAAGCTTAAATTATCATGGCAATGCAGAGGCGATTGAGACTTATGTGAAAAAGGGTGACAGAGAAACTGATCATCATACGGAATTTATAAGTCATAAAGTTATCGCCGATCAGCTTAACCCTGGGACTGCTTATAAGTTCCGCGTTGGTAATGGTAAAGCGGAAGATTGGAGTTCTATCGGTTCATTTACGACCGATGCGGCAGAGAACCAACCCTACCATTTTATCGCAGGTTCAGATTCGCAAGCATCCAGTAAAGCTGATTTCGAGCCTTGGGGAGATACATTCCGTAAAGCAATTAATCATATGGGTGCTCCAAAATTCTTGATCAGTGCCGGAGATTTAGTGGATAACGGCGATTTAGAGGAGCAGTGGCAATGGATGCTTGGTGTTGCCCAAGATGAATTGCTTCAGGTACCATACGTACCTGTGCTTGGTGGTCATGAGGTTATGGATTATGACGGTGATGAAACCACGCCGAATGATAACTTCTACAATCATTTTAACCTACCTGAACAGCTTGTAGCCGATACGCATAAAGGCTCTGTTTATTCTTTCGAATATGGCGACGCGCTCTATCTCGTCTTTAATTCGCAGTACGCAGGAGAGCTTACAGAGAATGGAGAAGATGTGGAGTTCTCTGATCAGCAATTTTGGGATCAAGTGGCCTGGATGAAGAACACTGTCGCTAAGAGCGATAAGAAGTGGAAATTCGTTACATTCCATAAGAGTCCTTATGCTGCAGGTGATAACTCCGCGCAGTGGGAAGGCGGACGCATCGAGTTTTACAAAAAGAATCTAATTCCTGCTTTTGACGAGATGGGTATCGATATGGTGTTTGAGGCGCATGATCATATGTATATGAGATCCTTCCAAATGTACAATGATGAGGTCATTCCAAAGGATCAACTAAAATTTGATGATGACGGAAATGCGATCAATCCTAAAGGTACTGTGTATCTTATGTCTAATGCATTCGGTAATAAATTCTATTATAAGAATAATCAATATTATCTAGATGAGGAATGGGAACCACACGAAATTCTAGATGAGAATGGGGACCCTATTCCATATGATGACTACTTCGCTGAGATTGATGAGCAACCAGAGAAGAAAATGTTCACGGATGTATCCATCACCGACAAGGTACTTTCATTTATCGCCTATACAGCGGCCGTAGAAGATGAAGGGAAAGACGGTACTGTTGGTAATGGCTTAATGGCTTATGATAATTATGGTATCCAGAGAACAGATACTAAGCCAGATGCGGTGGAGGCCGTGAAGGCTGCGGTTAGCGATAACCAAGTAGTTCTATCATGGAAAACTCCTTCCGCAAGTAAAGAACCGGTAAGAGGATTCCGAATTTACGAGAAGAACGATAAGGTAAATACACACTGGAGTCTGTATGTACCCGTAGTGGAAGGACAAAGTGAATATACGTACACAGTAGACAATATCAATCCAGCTAAAAATTATGATTTTATCATCAAAGCTGTTGGCACAAGAATGAATTCTAATCCAGTCGAAGTGAGTGCAACAGGAGGACCTGCTGAGTCTGAGCCGCCTTCGGCCCCGACTAATTTAAAGGGTAATGCCGTTTCACCGTTCCAAATCAATCTGACGTGGACAGCTTCCGCAGGCACTAAGGGCCCGCAAGGCTACAATGTGTACCGCAACGGTAGCAAGATTGGAACAACGACGACACTATCTTACAATGATATCGGATTAGATTCGAATACGGCATATACCTATGTAATTAAGGCTTACAATGCGGCAGAAATCGAATCTCTGGCTAGTAACTCGGTAAGTGTGACGACGAAGTCCTCACCTACTGGAGAAGGTATTCATAAGGCATTTCCGCAGCACACTGCTTATGCAGCAGGCACGATTAAGCCAAATCACTTAACACAGGCTGAAATGGATGCCACGGTGGCTAGATTGTATAACGAGTGGAAAAGTAAATACCTGAAGCAAAATCCATATAACAATGATCAATACTATGTATGGTACGCCGATGGAGATTGGTTCGAAGAGAATGAAATTACGGTCTCTGAAGCTCATGGATACGGCATGCTCATCACTTCTATGATGGCGGGCCATGATCCTGATGCCAAGAAATATTTTGATGGGATGTATCGTTATTTCAGAGCACATCCAAGCGAAATCAATCCTGATCTTATGGCTTGGCAACAAGCAGATACAGGCACAGAAATTAAAGATATTAATGGTGTTGACTCGGCTACGGATGGCGATATGGATATTGCTTATTCCCTTCTGTTAGCAAATAGTCAATGGGGTAGTAGTGGTGACATTAACTATTTGGCTGAGGCTAAAAAAGTTATAAATGCCATCATGGAAAGTGATGTCAATCATACCGAATGGACATTAAAAATGGCGGATTGGGTTACGGATGATGATCCGAAGTATGGCAACGCAACACGTCCGTCCGATTTTATGCTGCAGCATCTGAAAGATTTCCGAAATGTGTCGGGTGACAGTAATTGGGATCGTGTTATCGATAAAACGTATAACGTGATTCAAAACCTGTATAAAGATTACAGCCCACAGGCGGGACTTCTTCCAGATTTCGTATTCAAGGATAAAACAGATGGAAAGTATAAACCAGTAAGTGAGCATAATTGGGAGCCAGACGGAATTTTTCTGGAGTCAGAACAGGATGGAGACTATAACTATAACTCTTCCCGTATTCCTTGGCGCATCGGCACAGACTATCTCTTAACTGGAGATGACCGGGCCAAAGCTCAACTAGGGGCTTTGAACGAGTGGATCCGTACCAAAACAAACAACGATCCGGCAGAAATCCTTGCGGGATACAAGTTGGACGGATCGGAAGCGTTAAACGATTATACGGATATTACATTCTCTGCACCTATGATGGTTAGTGCTATGATCGATTCATCAAATCAGGAATGGTTGAATAAATTGTGGGATTATAATGCTGCAGGTTCAACCGAAGACGATTTATATTTTGGAAACAACCTTCGCTTGCTCAGTATGATTGTGGTATCAGGAAACTGGTGGACACCAACTATTGTTGATACCGAAGCACCTATGGAACCAACGATCGATAAAGCAGAGGCTATTTCCAGCTCAACAATTGATTTGAAGTGGACACCTTCCAAAGATAATGTTGGGGTAGCGGGATACAAGGTGTTCAGAAATGATAAGGAAATAAAAGTAACAACATCAACAAATTTCAGAGACAGTGGACTCAGTTCAAGCACTTCTTATAAGTATTATGTAGTTGCATATGACGCGGCTGGTAATACTTCGAAAATAAGTAATGTGCGAATTGTATCCACACTAGCAGCTTCAAATGGCGGTAGTGACGGAGGTAGCGGAAGTGGAAATGGTGGTAGTACAGTTCCAACTCCAACACCTACACCAACTCCAACTCCAGTGCCTGAAGTGGTGCAACCAACAACGCCGCAAATAACTCCATCAAACTTTAGCGATATTGGTAGCCAATATTCTTGGGCAAAGGAAGCAATTGAACAATTGACAGCTCTAGGAATTATTCAGGGAACATCCAAAACTACCTTTGATCCAGGTCATAAGGTGACCAGGGGTGAATTTATACTAGGATTGGTAAAAGCCCTTGGTCTAAAGGCGAGCTCGGATGGTAACTTTGAGGATGTTGATCAGAACAGTGAATATTACGAGGCTATTGGCATAGCTAAACAATTAGGGATTACGAACGGAATAGACGGTAAGAAGTTTAATCCGGAAGCCGAAATCTCTAGGCAGGATATGATGGTACTGATAACTAATGCCTTAAAGAAGTTAGGGAAATTAAGTGAAACGGGAACCGCCTCTGAGCTTAACAAATTTAAAGATGGTTCCAAAGTGGCTGATTATGCAGCGGAGGCCATAGCTACCCTCATCAAAGAGGGAATTGTGCTTGGTGATGGTAGTTTCATCCATCCAAAGGGAACGGCAACTCGGGCAGAAATGGCTGTAATTATTTATAGAATATATAAGCTGAACTAAAAATGTGTTTGTAAGCTACGAGAGCGAAATGTTCTTACGATCGCTGTTGTCCACCAATTTTTAGATTGAATTGTATAAAGGTTAAAATTGGGGGACAAAGGCGAACGCTGCACTTCTTCAGAATCATTTCGCTCTCTACGCTCTATCACTTTTTTAATGCTTATATAATTAACAAATGTAATTAAAGAGGCCTAAAGGCCGTTCTAGATGAGCGGATACTTTAGGCCTTTTATTGTGAGATATTTATGTCCGAATCCTGCTCCATTTCAAAACCTTATTATATTTTGGCGGCTGTTTTCCGAAATAAATATATAGAGAGGGGAGAGCTATATATGATACGAAATAAAAAAACAATTCACTTGTTACTAGCAATGGTACTTTTACTGATTACAGCTTTTCCAGCCAGCGTGTTGGCAGAAGAAAATACCGAGAAGATAACAGGTATAGCCTGGGAGAATTCCACATCGATCAAGCTTAACGTATCCGAGAGTAAGCAGCTTCGTGTGATCGCTAAGTACGAGAATCAGAGTAACAAATTTGTTGAGCTTACTAGTGAATCGGTATGGAGCACAAGTAATGCGAAGGTAGCTACCATAAAGAATGGAAAGGTGACAGCGAAGACATTTGGTGAAGCGGTAATCACTGCCAAATATGGAGATTTCCTAATTGAAGCTTTGATCACGGTTGATGCGAAAGTAAAGAGTCTGAAATCATCAAATACCTCGTATCGTCTTAATAAGGGAGCAGAGGGCGCACTTCCCACGGTAAAAGCGTTCTTTGAGAATGGAACTGAACAGGACGTGACAACGCTGATTAAATGGACGCTAAGTAGTCCAAATGCCGAAATGAGTAACGGTAAAATTAAAGGATTGGCGCCAGGACGAGCTACGTTAAGTGGGGTATATTTAAATAAGTCTATTACGATTCCAATTGCTATAAACGAGGAACTTGTAAAAATAGAATCCAGTTCTAAATCCCTTCAATTAAATATTAAAAAGGGGAAAACTCTACAAGTTTCCGGTACCTATTCAAATGGGAAAAAGGTTAATCTGAGCAGTAATATAAAATGGGAGTCTTCGAATAGTAGTATTGCAAAAGTTACGGGATCCAAGGTAATTGCTCTTGCCGAGGGGTCTACTACACTGACTGGCTCATATCAAGGCCAAACGGTGACGGTACAAGTCAACGTAGTTCCGTTATTAGTTAAAGTAACCCCTAGTGAGAAGAAATTGAAACTCACTCCAGGAGGGAACGGGACGGTGAATCTGACAGCGACTTATGATACGGGCAAAACTATATCCGTTACAGATCAAGTGGTGTGGACCAGTTCGAAGCCAGTTGTGGCTACCGTGACTAACGGTAAAATTGTGGCAGTTAGCAAAGGGACAGCTAGTATCAAGGCTAAATTCGGAACCAAAACCGTTACCATCTCTGTTAGCGTAAAATAGGGGAGTACTTATGTATGAAAAGGCCAACCATCATGGGTTGGCCTTTTTTTGTATAGGTAGAAGATTACGATTGCTGAGAGTAGTGCTATGAATTCCGTTCGTCAACATGGGAGATCATAGAAAAATACTCCTCCTTCGAAATAAAATGTTCATGAGGAAATTAAGTGATTCTTAAGACATAAGTCTGAATGGAAATGGTATAGTTTTTTTAAGGGAATCCTATGTAGTATGTATTTAACTAAGCCAGGAGGATATTCATGTCTGCAAGAGGTACTATACTGCTCGTTGATGACGAGAAAGAGATTATTCAATTGATGGATATATATCTTAAAAATGAAGGATATAAGCTGCTGAAAGCGGCTGATGGTCTGGAGGCGCTTGAACTGCTGGGCCGACATCAGGTCGATTTAATTATTTTGGATGTTATGATGCCCCGCATGGATGGGATCGAAGCTTGTATGAAGATCCGTGAGAGTAAAAATATGCCCATAATCATGCTTTCGGCAAAAGGCCAGGATATGGACAAAATTGCGGGACTTAGCATTGGGGCAGACGACTATGTTACGAAGCCGTTTAATCCGCTCGAGTTGGTAGCCCGCGTTAAATCGCAGCTTAGACGTTACCAGCAATTAAGCGGTCCGCAGAGGCAGGATGAGAATGAAATTGTAATAGAGGAGCTTGTGATCAACATTTCCACGCATACCGTTACCGTGGAAGGACAAGAGGTACAACTGACACCTCGAGAGTTTGCCATTCTCAAGCTGCTAGCTATTAACAGGGGAATTGTGCTAAGTATGGAAAGGATTTATCAAGAGGTTTGGAACGAACCATTTATGGAGTCGAAAAATACGGTGATGGTCCATATTCGCAAAATTCGCGAGAAGATTGAGAAGGACAATCAGAATCCCAGATACATCAAAACCGTCTGGGGAATTGGTTATAAGATAGATCGGCTTTAAATATTCAGGGGGGAAACATCATCATGGAATTAAAATGGATCAATACAGTGCGGTGGAAATTCCTGATATCTGTTTTGGCCAGCTTAGGGATAACGACAGCTCTGCTATATGCCTTATATCAGCTTGGTTTTCTCCTTATCAGGCTTCCTCTGTTTAAAAATATCCTGCGTTATATCGTTAACAATTACGGCTCTTCGGTCGCATTATATGTAGTTGGTCCCATTATGTTCCTCTTCCTTTATTACCTCTTAACGCGAAGAACAATTCAGCGGTTAGAGAGAGTTAATAACAGTCTACAACAGATTATAACAGGTAACTTGGATCAGGAAATTTCGTCATCATCGCGCGATGAGATAGGACTGGTCACCCGAAGTGTGAACGAGATGACCTCGCAGTTGCGCACTTATTTAGACGAAATCTCATCTGGAGTAGGGAAGGTCGCTAGCGGTCAATTTGAGCACCGTATTCAACTGGAGGATAATCCGTTAAGTGAATGGAGCGTGGTAGCGGATAGCATTAACCGTATGGCGAAGCAGCTCGACCGTTCGATCCAGGAGGAGCGCAATGCTGAGAAGACCAAAAACGATCTAATCACTGGTGTTTCCCATGATCTTCGAACGCCGCTTACTTCCATCCTCGGTTTCCTGGAGGTCATTGAGAATGATCGATACCAAGACGAGGTAGAACTGCGGCATTATATCAGTATTGCCTATGAGAAATCCATAACTCGCAAAAAGTTGGTAGACGACTTGTTCGAGTATACTCGCATCAATAACGGCATGCCTCTACGTATGGAGGAACTGAATTTGGTAGCATTTCTTCAACAGTTGGCTGAGGAGTTTGTCCCCAGTCTGGAGAAGGTTGGAATGATCTGTCGTATTTCCACAAAGGTGGAGTCGCTAATCATTAAAGGAGACGGGGATCTGCTTGCCCGCGGATTTGAGAACCTGATCTCTAATGCAATCCGTTACGGCCACGATGGAGAATACGTTGATATTGATATTAGTTGTTCTAATGGAGAGGCGACCATAAGGATAATCAATTATGGCGAACCCATACCTCAAAACGATCTTCAGTTTATATTTGAACGTTTCTATCGGGGGGACCGCTCCAGATCGTCGGGCGGAACTGGGCTAGGACTTGCGATTGTCAAGAGCATCATGGAAGTGCATAAAGGAAGTATTTCGGCTAAAAGCGACCGCACACAGACCATGTTTGAAGCCTGTCTCCCTATACGATTAAGTGATTTCTAAGGGTACAGATATTGCACACCTTTTTCAGATTCTTATTCTCACAGTTATTGTGGGCGATAGGAATCTTTTTTTTACTTGTTCATTTTTATTTTAAGAGAATAATAAGGCTTTTGGTAGACGGTTGTTAAGGTTTCCTTTATTCACCAGTAAGAACTCTTTTATATGCTTAATAAGTCGTTAAACACAGGCTGGAATATAGAGAGGAGTTCGGAGAGCATCCATGTTTACTGATCATAGCCAATGGTTAAGACGCTTGACTAACCCGAAAATTGTATTATGTATTTTCATCTCTGTAGTTGCTTTTTATATCCGTATTGATTTTGTGAAATCGGTAACGCATCACATGCCCCATGACAGCGTTAATTATGACATTATGGTCAGACAACTACTGGAAAAGGGCGTGTACGCCTACAAAAGTGAAGAGCCGAATGCACAGGTAACACCAGGGTATCCGCTGCTAATGGCAGGGGTATATATACTGGCCGATTATAAAAACCATGATCCGTTTCCCTTCATTAGATACCTTCAAGTGTTGTTCAGCATGGTTACCCTATGGTTGGTTTACTTGACAGGACGGAAGCTGGGCGGGCATTGGGCAGGAATCTTTGCAACAGGGGTCATGGCTGTGTATCCGCCCTTCATATGGGCAAACGGAGCTATACTAACCGAGCCGCTGGCCGCCATGTTATTTATGCTGTACGTGTATCTGCAGCTCATAGTTTTTGAGAAAAAGACGGCGTTGTCTGCTCTGTTAGCGGGAGCGGTATTTGGAATTCTGGTGCTTACTCGTCCGGAATTTCTTATCTTAATCTTGGCCTCCTATGCGTTCTTCTGGCTATGGCGAGGTAAAGCGGTTCGGGTGCTGAAGTTGCTGTTGTTGTCCATGCTTGGGGCTTTCATAGTGCTCTCTCCCTGGATTATACGGAACATCGTCACCTTGCACGAATTCGTGTTGGCTTCTACACAGGTTAATCCGTTCGTAGCCGGCACCTATCCGGATAAAAATTATGAAGACGGTATGGTCGACCGGAGAGGCAAGACCCAGATGGAAGTGGCTAAAGAACGCTTGGAAGTTGGGTTTACAGAACATACTTGGACCTTTGTCAAATGGTATACGGTTGGCAAGACCCGATATATCTATTCGCGAATGTTCTTCGGGTCAGGGCATTCGCCGTACTATGCTGTTATCCCGTACGGAACGATGTATCATAGGGGAATTATTGGTGCGGGATTGCTCGTAGCCATCGCCTTGCTACGCAGATGGCGACGTCCTTCCGTTCTGCTTGTTGTCCTGCTTGTTGTCATCAGCATCACCAGACTAGCCTTTGTGCCCGAATACCGTTACAACTTTACGGCTATGCCGCTGTTTATAATCCTCGGTAGCCTGCTCGCCGCCACTGCCGTAGATTATATGGCCCGACGACGAGCAACCAAAGGTCAATCATTTGTTGGAAAGGAGTTCTAATATGAGACAAGAAGTACTTATTATCATTCCAGCCTACAACGAAGTAGAAGGTATCCGCCATGTTATTGACAATGTTCGTGTGCAGATTCCCTACGCGGATATTCTGGTCATCAATGATGGATCGAACGATTCAACTGGGGATGAAGCAGCCAAGGAAGGAGTGCTTGTCGTCAACCTGAGCTGTAATTTGGGCATTGGAGGTGCGGTTCAGACCGGCTATCAATATGCACATAAACATGGATATCGGTATGCCGCCCAGTTGGATGGAGACGGGCAGCATAATCCGTGTGACTTCGACCGGATGCTGGAAGAATTGCGAAGCGGAAGTACAGATATGATTGTTGGCTCCCGCTTCATGAAAAAGGAGGGTTTTCAATCGACTTTCTCCGCAGAATCGGCATTGATTTGCTGGCAGGACTGCTGACCTGGTTGCTTCACCGAAAAGTGACTGATCCTACCTCCGGCTATCGTATCTGCGGACAGCGAGCTATAGCGCTGTTCGCACAGGAGTATCCGGTCGATTATCCGGAAGTAGAGGCACTAGTTCAGCTTGACAATAACGGTTGCACCTTCGGGGAAGTTCCCGTGATCATGCGTGAGCGGGTAACGGGTTGCTCAAGCATCCGTCCCCTAGGGTCTGTCTATTACATGATCAAGGTCATTCTGGCTGTTCTGATTACAAGAACCAAGAAGAAAAAGAAATGGGATGTTGGCTATGAAAGTTGATATTTTCATCTTCAGCTTTCTAGTTAGTTTGCTGTTTCTGAGCACCATACTATACTTGATTCGCACCGGAAAATTACGGGAGCAATATGCTATTCTCTGGATTATACTCACAGGTATTATGATGATGCTGTCCTTGTTCCCATCTCTTATTGACCGCACAGCAAAGGTAATCGGTGTCTCTTATGCACCTTCCCTACTCTATCTACTGGGACTGGTCAGTGTTCTGTTCATTCTGCTTCATTTAACTATTGCTTTATCTTCGATGACCGCACGGTTCATTGTATTAACGCAAAAGATAGCCCTGCTTGAGCAGGAGCAACTTGAGTATAGGGGAAGACAAGCAACTGCCGATCACTCGCTACAGACGGCGGAAAGGAGAATTTAGATTAAGGGTATCGTGATTAATCATTAATAGTTATAACCTATCTGAGTTACATGAGGAGATGTGGAGGATTTGAAAGATATGGGGAAAATAACGACAGGATTGGCTGCGATGTTAATCATTAGTCAATTGGCTGGGGTTATTCCTGCTGCTGAGGCTGCTGTAGCATCAGCAATGCAAGAAAGTAAAGATTCGTTGGAAAAGTCGAATGGGAGTCGGATTATTTTTTATATGAACAGTAACAAGGTGGAACAGGATGGTAAGATGTATCAATCGCCGCGTCCTGCGATCGTCAAGAACGGGACAACCTATGTAGGACTCCGATTTATTGCGGAGCGTCTAGGGGCGATAGTGACGAGTAATTCCAAGACCAAGGAGACCATCATTCAGCTTGATGGTTCGGAGTTGAGATACATAAACAACAGCAAAAGCTATAGTCTGAACGGAACGACTTACCAGATGAAGACGGCCTCTTATACAGACCACAATGTCCTGCTGGTGCCTTTGATCTCGCTCACTCAGGGATTGAAAATTCCTTATACCGTGGGGAACAAGAGCATTACGCTGGAGCACTCCACCAAGCCGATTGCTTCATTTAATGTGCAAATGGGTGAAATTATTGCAGGTGAGACAGTCGTAACCTATGAGACGAAATCTCATTCTCCGCTAGGGCTGGATATTGTCGATGAACGGTGGGAGGGGAAGGAAGAGCTATTCGATCAGCCGGGTGTATATTCCGTCAGTTACTCTGTACAGGATTCGGAAGGAGTCTGGAGTAATCCTTTTACACTGAATCTGGAAGCAGTTAAACCTAACGATCCTCCGATTGCCAGCTTTTTTACGGATAAGGATATGTATCGGATGGGTGAACCGATTATATACACGGACCAAAGCTATGACGATGAGAATGCTATAACGAACAAGATATGGTCGAATAAGGAGGAGGTTTTTTTCACGCCCGGCAAAGTTATGGTGAGTCTTGAGGTTACGGACCAGCATGGGGCTGTGGGGGTACTCAGCAAGGAAATTACGATTACTGAAGAAACATTGTATACCAGTGAGGAATACTACAAGCTCTTTACGCCGATAGGCAATAAAATGGCTGTAGACGGATTTTCTGTCAAAACAATGGAGGCGATCCCCTATAGCTACCGGACGGAACCTGTCACCCTATTCCGTAGTAGTGGGCCCGAATCGATCAATTCAGAAGGGATTCTTTATCAGGATACAATTGAGGGAGCCGCCAGATTTCTGCTTCACCACAAGAACAAGACCGGACTGCTAGCCAGGCTCTACATTCTTGCCGAGAATCAGGGTACTACTCCAGCTATTATAACGTTTAAGAATGAAGGAATGGCTGGTCCAACGTCTTATGCCGAATGGGCAGGAAGAGTTTCGCTTAGCCGATATTTCGAAGGGAAATTGACCGGTGAGAGTAACCGGAAATTGGTATTGCAGCCTGGAGAGAAGAGAGTCATATGGAGCGATATCAGTAAACATGCTATGAAGCCCCAAGAAATTATTACCTTTACAGGTGACCTAAGTAGTAATGCACCGATTCGCTATACTTCCTTGCTTGTTTCAGCCAATCGTGATCCGATTACCGACCTACAGAAGCTTCCTTACTTGGACCCGAATGAATCCATTGTCCGAGGAACCTTTGCCGATTCCACGCGCGTGTTCGAATATAACGAGCTGCTGGGTACCCGTTCGGTTAAACTTTCATTAACCGACAACAGGGAAGACCCTTTTCAGTTGGGCTCGGATGGGATTAAGGGAAGCAACGCCATGAATTCAGGTAACTATGGCTTGTTGTATAAGCTGAAATTAAATCGCGTCGCTCCAAATACGCTTATTTTGTTTAATCCGCGTGGTGGACTTTTTGTTGGGTCTGCACTGGTGAACGATAAGGTAGTAGTCTTCGGCCATTCCGGCAAAGAAGATATATCTAGTACCGCAAGTGTTCTTTATCGGACCGGTGACCTTGAAGAAAGTGTCGACATTTGGATTAGCCCCACCGCGGGTAGCAATCTTCCCTTTGCGCTGTTGTTTGAGCCTATGCCGATGAAGAAATTCAATTAGCGTACGTTTGAGGTTTGGAGCATTCCACAAGTCGGGGCTGGTCAGACCTTCATTTTGGTATGACCAGCCCCTTCGTATATTGCGATCAGGTTACGATATCGAAATGTTCTTACGATTACTGCGGTGCTCATTGGATTCCTTTTTTAGTTTCGGTAAATTTCCGAAAATCATCCACGCATAAGGTAAGTAACGTGCAGCTAATCCAACTACAATCCACGAGCAATATAATGACACAATAAATCCACCAATGTACCATAGGTGAAGCAAACTAGCTGTGCTTATCGCCGGGGATAACTGCCGGTATAGCAGTAGAAAAAACGGATGAATCAGATATACACCAAACGAGAGAGAGCCAAGCCGATTTAGTTGCTGGCATAGAAACGAAAACTTCTGTGTACGGAGTAACATACCTGCAGCATGCATTAGGACGGGAAGACTTGTGAAAGCGAAAATACTGTACAGTAGATCATATGTCAAGGAGTTAACAGAACTACCGTAGAGTCGACTTTGGTACCAAACTATAGAATGAGAAATGCCTGAGCAGAGCCATATTGCCCATAATCCACGCATTAGTATTCCACTTTCTTTATGCCCCGCGCTATTTTTTAAAGTGATGTCCATGATTTTAGCCTTGATCTTTGAGTAGTTCATGCCTAACCATGCGCCTAACATGTAATAAGAAAAATAAGTGAAGCACCAGCTACCTCTACTTGTAACGTGGAAATGATATTTATTGCCCAGTATAAATAGCCATTGGATGGCGATTCCTGATACAATTGCCCATTTTCTTGTGCCAGGATATCGTTTGAACAACAGGAGCAGTAAAGGAAACAGCAAATAAAATTGCACATTGATGAAGACAAAATAGAGATGCGTATATGATTTTCCTGTGAGCAGCTTATTTATGAAGCTAGTGATCAACTCAACATTTAGCGTAGCACCAGCTATCACCTGAGTTATCGAAAAGTAAAACAACGAGATTAAGAAGTAGGGGAGCAGAATGTACATCAATCTTTTTTTGTAAAATCCTGTAAGTAACTCTCTATTTACCGGACGGTCACTGTAGTTGTAGAAGAGCACAAATGCGCTCATCGCGATAAAAGTTGGCGTCCCGAATTTCATGAAAATATTAAAAAAATTATAAAGAACAAAATAACTGGAATCAGTTAACTGCACAGTTGCATACGAGGTAGCATGGACGGTAATTACCCCAAGAATGCAAATTGCTCTGATAATATTAAGCTCCGGAACTCTTTCTTTTTTGATCGTAGTCATGATAACAACTCTTCCTTTCAAATCAGGTATACCTATATTTAAAAGGACAATTATTAATAAAGAAGATTATATAAGTGAAGAGAAACTTATCATTTTCTTAACAAAAATTAAGATTTAAAAAGTCAGTATTCGAAAAAAGATCTTGATCGAATTACGAGGGATATCCCATATTTTACCAATCGATGCGCTTCGTTGGAATCAGGGGGTTATCGGAAAATGGCGATCTCTTCCTTTTAAACGCGTTTAGGAGCAGGAAAATATAAGTGGAGTATTTATAATTTTTTTATTATCCCCATATGATCGACAGTGAAAAAGAGTTCATGATAAATGAACTCTTTTTCACTGTTGATCGGTGGGGGGGGTTATGCCACCAAAAAAGGGCCAGATTTGAGTAGATTACGAAGAGAGAAACCTATCAATTCAGTGTATACTAGACGGGGATTAGATCCAATTTTCCCACAAACTCGAAACCGGTTTCGAGTCTAGAGGAGAAATCCGAAAAACGGCACCTATCATATGAAATATGATGCCTTACGGTCATGCTTGAAAGCCCATACAATAAAAGTATAGATAATGTATGCGCTTTAATAAGAGACAGAAAGAGCTTGGAGGGTCCATACGATGGAGAACAAAAGAAGCCCCGAAGTGGGGACAAGTTTATCACCAATGCTACCTAGGAATGTAAATTCCTCACCCCGCACTTCTCTTTGGAGAAGGTTTGCTGCCCAGCGACATTTACAAGTCATGGCGCTACTCGGTGTAGTTTGGATGATTATTTTCAATTACATTCCAATGTACAGCATTATCATTGCCTTCAAGGAGTTCAACATCGTTAAGTCGATTGCGGAGGCTCCGTGGGTTGGACTTAAACATTTCAAAGAATTCCTTAATGATGATAACTTCGTAAATGTTATGAAAAACACACTAGGTATAAGCTTGATTAAGCTGTTCATCGGATTTCCGTTGCCGATCATTTTTGCACTATTTCTGAACGAGATCCGCTCGGTTAGATTCAAAAAAACGATTCAGACCATTTCGTATCTGCCACATTTTCTCTCTTGGGTAGTGCTTGGCGGGATTCTAGCGACATGGCTATCAGATGTAGGGATTATCAACCATATTTTAATGGCGCTTCATTTGGTTGATCAACCGATTTCATATTTGGCCGAGCCCAAGTATTTCTGGACGATCATCATCACCTCGGATATCTGGAAGGAGCTTGGGTGGTCAGCCATTATCTATCTGGCAGCGATTGCGGGTGTATCTCCTGATATGTATGAGGCCGCAACCATTGATGGAGCCGGAAGGTTCCAGAAGATGTGGTATGTTACCTTGCCGGCAATTAAAGCGACGATAAGTATCCTGTTTATTCTTGCCGTCAGCGGAGTACTGAACTCCAACTTTGACCAGATCTTGGTTCTGCGCAACTCGCTGAATGACAGTGCCAGCAACGTAATTGATTACTATGTGTACTATACAGGTCTTTCTACGGGCCGCTTCTCTTATTCCGCCGCAATTGGGCTGTTCAAATCAGTTATCGCTCTGATCTTGCTGCTGATAGCCAACTTCGCAACCAAAAAACTCAACGACACATCGTTGTTTTAGACCAAGGAGGACCTACACATGTTTGCTTTAAACCGCAAAACGAAGGGTGAAGCCCTCTTCGATCTAGCCAACAATCTTTTGATGTTATGTGTCTGTTTCGCGACCCTGTACCCTATCTGGTACATATTGATAAACGCATTTAATGATGGCACAGACGCCATGCTGGGCAATATTTACTGGTGGCCGCGGATGTTCACTTTGGAAAACTTCGAAGCTGTTTTTGCTAGTCCCGGTATTATGCGGGCGATGTTGATTACCGTTGCCAAAACGCTCATTGGTGTGGTAACGCATGTATTTTTTACAGCGATGGTTGCTTATGCGTTTTCCCGAAAAGGCCTCATCGGCGGCAAAATTTACATTCTGTTAGGTACAGTGACGCTCTTCTTCGGGGGAGGACTTATTCCACTTTACATGCTAATCCGTGATCTTCATCTGTTGGAGAATTTCATGGTCTATATTATCCCAGTATTGTTCAGCTTTTTCGATCTGATTATCTTCATGACCTTCTTCAGAGAGATTCCTGAAGGGCTTGAAGAGGCGGCTCGGATTGACGGTGCCCATGACTGGTCCATCTTTCTTCGTGTTGTGTTGCCTGTATCCTTACCTGTATTAGCAACCATTGCACTGTTCCATGGTGTGTATCAATGGAATGATTATTTTACAGGAATGATTTACTTCAATAATGAGAGTCTCCAGCCGATCCAGACCTATCTGTTCCGTGTTGTGGCACAGTCCAGTTCGAGTCAGATGATGGTTGCCGTACAGGGCAGCGCTATTAACAAAACGGTAACGTCACAGTCGATTAAGCTGGCCACGATGGTGGTCACCACGCTCCCAATCGTATTTGTATATCCGTTCCTGCAGCGTTATTTTGTCAAAGGAATGATGATTGGTTCAATCAAGGGTTGAGTTAGAACACATGTTGTTCTGAAGACCAAGGTAACTCATCCAGCCGTATAAAGCGGATCTGGAGTTATGACTTTATAAATTTAATATTCTTAGAAAAGGGGTAATGAAGTATGGGTATAAGCCGTAAACCGAAGAAAACGCTGTTGATGCTATTGGCAGTCATTATGACACTGTCGATAGTAGGATGTGCGGGTGGTAATAACAAGGCAAGCGAAGGAAAGGGGAACGATGGAAAGACAGCAAATACCGCAACGACGGAACCAACGGCTGCTGCACCATCGGCAGATGAGCCAGGCTGGAAAGCTGATATCTCGCCGATCACATTTGACTGGTATCTAAATTTCGCATGGTTCCCTAATAAATGGGGTGTTGACCCGACTTCCCAATATATTACTAAAAAAACGGGTGTTGATATTAACTTCATCGTTCCTGCGGGTAATGAGAATGAGAAATTGAACACCATGATCGCTTCCGGCAAGTTGCCTGATTTCATCACGTTGGGCTTTTGGGAAGACAATGTCAAGAAAATGATCGAGGGAGACCTCGTGCTTCCGCTAAACAAGTTAGCTGAAGAATATGATCCATACTTCTTCAAAGTATCCGATGCTGACAAGCTGGGATGGTATACTCAAGATGATGGTAATGTTTATGGCTATCCTAACTCCTCATCTTCTCCAGCTGACTACAAGACATATGGAGATGAATATGTATCGAACCAAACCTTCGTTGTTCGTAAGGATATTTATGAAGCTATCGGTAGTCCGGATATGCGTACTCCAGAAGGATTCCTAAACGCACTGAAGGCAGCGAAGGAGAAATTCCCAGAGATCGATGGTCAACCGATCATTCCACTGGGGCTGCATGAATTTACTGCAACCGGTAACGATTCGTTGGAAGGTTATATTCAGAACTACCTAGCGATCCCACGTGAGAAAGACGGCAAGCTGTATAACCGTGAGACAGATCCAGAATATATTCGCTGGATGAAGACGCTCCGGCAGGCTAATCAGGATGGACTGCTTGCCAAAGATATTTTTATTGACAAACGTCCACAAATGGAAGAAAAGATTACACAAGGCCGGTATTTCGCTATGCTGTATCAACGGACTGACTTTGCAGCACAGCTCGGCACATTGCATCAGAAAGATCCGAATAAAGTTTATATTGCTGTAGATGGACCAGCCAATACGAACTTAGACGCACCGCGCCTGAACGGCCCTGGTATTTCTGGTTGGACAGTAACCCTGATCTCCAAAGCGGTGAAAGATAAAGCGCGTGCTATCAAGTTCCTTAGTTACCTGAACAGCGAAGAGGGGAATAAAGACCTATTCCTGGGCGAAAAAGGTGTCAGCTATGATACTATTGATGGCAAGGACCAATTCAAGCCAGAAGTATTTGATTTGATGAATAAAGACCGCTCGGCATTCGATAAGCAATACGGCTCCTCTTTTACCTTCTGGATGCTACAGAATACAAATATCACCAATCAATGGGCTCCTAAAGCGGTAGAACCATACAAACAACTCGAAGATTGGACGAAAGGAAAAGCGTACAGTAACTCGGAGTTCGACCAAATAGACCCTTTAGGCAACTCTCCTGAAGGTATCATAGGCGCTAAAGTTAAAGAGTTACGCGGCAAAAGCTTTCCGAAGCTGCTAATGGCTTCTTCCGATGCGGAGTTCGATAAAATTTGGACTGAGTATATCAACAAACAAAATGAATTGGGTATCGACAAGTTCTTCTCGTACCAACAAGTTCAATACGAGAAAAATAAGAAGAAGCTTGGTATGGAATAAATAGATTTCCCAAAAGCCCGCTACCCGCGGGCTTTTGGGCTATTGTCAAAATGATGTTCAGCGAGGTGGACAATACAGCGTGAAACCGGGTAAGCGTACAGCTGCTATATGGGATTCGTTCACTTATTGGTGGGGGCGCCGCTCACTTCAGAGCCGTCTAATCGCCGCTTATATTTTCATTATTCTGGGGCCCTGCTTAATGGTGTCCGTTTTTTCGTACAGGGCTATTAATAATACGTACATTCGGAACGCAGTCGATAAGAATAACAATTTGTTGCAAATGGAAAAGTTGTACATTAATACTCAGGTTGAATCAATGGCTGCGGCAGCTCAAGTGGCTTATAACGACCCGGAAGTACGGGATTATCTCGCAAATACTACAGAGCCGGACCTTGGGGAGTTGGTTAAGTTTAATACTGAGGTCTTTATAAATATGACGCGCATCCAGTACATCAATCCTAACATTGAACATTTACGATTGTATTCGAAAAGCAATATCCATGAGATTTGGCCGATTTTTTTCCGTGAGAATCGTGTATCCTCAGAGCCATGGTACCAGAAGGCGAAGGAGATAAAAGGAGAAGAATCGTGGTCTTTTATGAGAAATGACCCTGATCCTATGATGCGATATGTTGAGCAGACCCCGAAGCTTGCTCCGAAAGTTTCTCTACTGCTCGAAATGAGTAGACCGACGAATAATCATATTGGGATGATTCAGGTCGATATGCTGCTGGAACGTTTTACACCCAAGACGTACTCTAATTTACAGAATAGTCAATCTCAAATGTTTCTTGTCGATGCGGAGATGCAGCTGTTTACGCGTTCAAATGATTCATTTCTGCAGGATAATAGAGACATGGCACATGCTATTGCGGAACGTTTACAGTTATATCGCAAGAGCGGGGAATGGGATATTCAATATTCGGAGAATGGCAAGTCCTTTCTTCTTATTAATACACCGATAGATCGAGTTGATGCTTTTCTAGTGAATGTAGTATCGATGGACGGTGTAATAAAGGAAATCTCCCGTACACGCAACTTAATTATCGGGGCTAATGTCGGGTTTATTTTCCTAGTTACCGTGATTGCCTATGTATTAAATGCATTTATCCTAAAAAATTTACGTCGGTTGACAGAAGCTATGAAGAAGGTACGCAGGGGTGAAGCATATAACGGAATTACGATACGAGGTGGAGGGGAAGTCGGTGAGCTAGCTCATCATTTCTCTAAATTGATGAACACGATAAATACACTCGTAGCTCAAGCTGTGCAGAAGCAAGTTCTGTCAAAAGAAGCCGAACTTCGTACGTTACATAATCAAATCGACACTCATTTTCTATATAATACTTTGGAAAATATTAAAATGCTCGCTGAAATCGAGAATCAGCAAGCGATTTCGGATGCATTGACTTCGCTCGGAGGGATGATGCGATATAATTTCAAATGGTCCAGTGAGTATGTGAAGCTTCGCGATGAAATCCGCCATATAGAGAACTACATTGAAGTGATGAATATTCGGTTCGAGCATCCTATTAAACTAGTGATTCATGTTGAGATGTGTTACTTGGAACTGGAGGTGCTTAAGATGTCACTACAACCTATTGTGGAGAATAGCGTCAAGCATGCTTGGACGGGGGTGGAGGAGGAACTAGAGGACCGAATCATCCAAATTGATATTTCGGAAACCGAAGGTGATATCTACGTTTCGATCTGTGACAATGGGATGGGTATTGAACCACAGACATTGTCTGCTCTAGGCGAAGCTATTTATTCCAAGATTCGGCTTAGCTCCGAATTAAATGGACCGCGGGGTGGTGTCGTTCGAGCAGGAGGAATTGGATTGCGGAATGTATGTCAGCGATTGCAGTTATTTTACGGAGATGAATATGGTCTCAAGCTAGAAAGTGAGATTGGGATAGGGACAACAGTGTCCATGATTTTGCCGAAAGTACTATTAACGGGAGACAAACAATCATGATGAAACTGCTAATCGTAGATGATGAGAAAAATATTCGTAATGGTCTCAAAGTAATGATCGAGCGGAATTATCCTTCGACATATAACATCGTACTCGCTGGCAACGGAGCAGAAGCGCTGAAGCTATTCCGGAGTGAACCAGCTGATATTATTATTACTGATATCCGTATGCCAGTAATGGATGGAATGGAGCTTTTAGAGCAGTTATCTTTGGATACGAGTGTTGAAAATAGACCTGAAATTGTGATACTAAGTGGCTATGATGATTTCCAATATGCAAAAAGCGCAATTCGTTACCGTGTTAAAGAGTATCTACTCAAGCCCATTCGCCGGGACGAACTGTTCAAGATTTTGGAGCAAATTAATCAGGAAATGATGGAACGAGACTCTAGTATCCGCAAGACAGAGCAGGAAATGGAAGCTTTTCTCCAGAAACTTCGCTCTAGCCGGATACAGAGCCTGTTAATACAGGAAGAAGTACAACTGGAGTCCGAGCATGAGGATGAGTTGAAGGGTTTCGTCGTACCTTTTACTATAGGTGTGCTGAATTATCATTACAACGATGGAAAGCGAATGAAATCGGGTGAGTTAAGGGTAATTGCCGAACGACTTGTGGGACCACTAGAGAAGAAATTTACAGAAGTTATTACGGACTGGGATGGGAAGTTGGTGTTGTTTGGTAGAAATAAGCAATGTTTCACTGAGTTAGCACATCGTGCTGAATTTAAGGAATTAACTGGTTTACTCATAGGGATCAGTAGCGAAGGCAACACAATGAATGATATCCGTGGCTGCTATAAGGAAGCCTGCAGGGCATTACAGTATAGTATTCTGTATTCTCGTGCTAATCTTATAGATTATGATGATTTGAAACAGGGACGTCTTTGCTTCCCATCTCCAGATGAGGAAATTCGCAAGTTGCTAAATATGTTGGGTACAGAACGGGAAAAGGAAATGAAGAACCTGCTAGCTGTTATTTTTCAGATAGAGCATTTGAAACTCCTGGATCTATCATATCTAGAAGTAGTGGGCCGAGGCATCAACGAAAGGGTATTAGATGAGGTATTCCGTGTTCATGGAGAATCATCTGTAGAAGTGTTGAAGCTGTACCGTCAAGTAGGTAGTATGTATAATTTCCGCCATTTTCATGATTATTACCGTGCACTGGAGCATTTGCTCATCTCTGTGAACGATTATATTATAGCGGTACGTTCGGCTCACACCGAACATGCAGATATGAAGGAAGCGCTAGCTTATATTGAAGCCAATTATCAACGACCTATTAATATGGCAATGGTTAGCAATCATGTGTCACTGAGTTATTCCTATTTCAGTGAGGCATTTAAGGCCAATATTGGTGAAAGCTTTGTCTTATATTTAAAAAAAGTGCGAATTCGTCACGCCAAAGAGTTACTGACTACAACCCACTACAAGCTTGCTGAGGTTTCGGAGACGGTTGGATTCGAGAACAGCAAGCAGTTCGCTCGTGTTTTTAGAGAGCTAGAGGGCATCTCTCCTGGTGAATTCAGGGCGAAGGCGCAGCAGTAGACTCTTCCAATGAGATCAAAGGAACTTCAGAATGAATAATGAAACTTCATGGGTCATCAACTAACTTATTAAATCCCCACAAGTTATCAATTCCACCTGACATACTCTATAGGCTGGTAAATTATCCTTGTATTTACGGGCAAATGGAATATAAATTATTATTTATTGCCAATATAATTCAACTTTCTGATATAATAAGGCAAGTGTTTTTAGGAATTGAATTCAAAATATAAGGAGAATTATTTTGATGAGTGTACGAAAAACGTTAACCGTTGCGGGTAGTGATTCTAGTGGTGGAGCAGGTATTCAAGCTGATTTGAAAACCTTTCAGGAATATGGAACTTATGGATTCAGTGCCCTTACAACAATTGTAACTATGGATCCGGATAATGGTTGGCACCATAAGGTCTATCCTATGGATGCAACGCTTGTAGCTGAACAATTGAAGACGATTTTAGCTGGCGGTCCAGTGGACGCTATGAAAACTGGGATGTTAGGCAGCGTAGACATCATAAAAGTGGTGGAGTCAACGATTTTAGCTAATCAACAAAAAAATGTTGTCATTGACCCTGTTATGGTTTGTAAAGGGGAAGACGAAGTTTTGAATCCCGATAGTGCGGATGCGCTTCGTGATTTATTACTACCTCTTGCTACTGTAACGACACCTAATCTTTTTGAAGCGGGTGTATTATCAGGTCTAGGTAAGCTCTCTTCTATTGAAGACATGAAACAAGCTGCGAAGAAAATCCATGAACTAGGCGCAGCGAACGTAGTCATTAAAGGCGGAAAAGCCTTAGATGGAGAAAAGGCTATCGATCTGTTTTATGATGGTACTGAGTTTATTATTTATGAAACTACAAAAATTGAGCCAGCACATAACCATGGTGCAGGTTGTACCTTTGCTGCCGCTATAACTGGTGGTTTAGCGAATGGACTAAGCGTGCGCGAAGCTGTGGCTAAAGCCAAAGATTTTGTAACAGAAGCAATCCGTGCAGGATATCAATTTAATGAATATGTTGGACCTGTTTTCCATGGTGGGTACCGTTTGAACGGTGCTGACAAAGCTTAGGATTAGAAGGTTATACGATAATGACAAAGAAAAAACAAGCAGAATGTCCCATTGGGGCTCTGCTTGTTTTTTTACCGTTTAGCTGATGGTGATTCCACCACTTGCGTAGCCGACTACAGTAGCAACTAAAGAAGAAGATATCGAGAATGCCAATATGAGTCTAGTTTGTGCGGTTACAGGTATTGAAAGTCCGGTTGCAATAGCATTAACCGAAGTTCCAAGTGATAGGAGGGCTCCTGGAAGTGCAGGTAAGTTTAGTTTGCTCGCCGGAATTGCGGTGAACGTATTATTAGGTGTTGTGGAGCTATATAACTCGGCTGATACTATGCCTGGGCTTAGTAGGGTAACTGCTGCAGCGACACTGAAAAATGCAGCAATCGATGTGATCGTTCCGTCCCGTGGAACTGTAAATGCCATATTCAGGAGCACAGTTGCGCCGCCTGTCAAATCAATCGTTCCTCCAGCAAGTGAGACACCGGTGGCTGAGTTACCGAATCCCACGATACCTCCGGTACTTGCGACGTTTCCAACAAGGGAAACTACAGAGACAGGTAATCCAGATGCGAATGGAATAATTGCACCGGATCCTGTAACCCCGGTAACTCCAGTAACTCCAGTAACTCCAGTAACTCCAGTAGCTCCAGTGGCTCCAGTGGCTCCAGTAGCTCCAGTGGCTCCAGTAGCTCCAGTGTCACCCGTAGCGCCAGTAACACCCGTGGCACCAGTGTCACCCGTAGCGCCATTAACACCCGTGGCACCAGTGTCACCCGTAGCGCCAGTAACACCCGTGGCACCAGTATCACCTATAGCACCAGTAACACCCGTGGTACCAGTGTCACCAGTAGCACCGGTCACACCCGTGACACCAGTAATACCCGTGGCACCAGTGTCACCAGTAGCTCCAGTGACGCCCGTAGGTCCAGTGTCACCCGTAGGTCCAGTGTCGCCAGTAGGTCCAGTGTCGCCAGTAGGTCCAGTGTCGCCCGTAGCACCAGTGTCGCCAGTGTCACCAGTAGCACCAGTAGCACCAGTGTCGCCCGTAGCACCAGTGTCGCCAGTAGCACCAGTGTCGCCAGTAGGTCCAGTGTCGCCAGTAGCACCAGTGTCGCCAGTAGGTCCAGTGTCGCCTGTAACACCAGTGTCGCCAGTAGGTCCAGTATCACCAGTAGGTCCAGTATCACCAGTAGGTCCAGTATCACCAGTAGGTCCAGTGTCGCCAGTAGCCCCAGTGACACCAGTAATACCCGTGGCACCAGTGTCACCAGTAGCTCCAGTGACGCCCGTAGGTCCAGTGTCACCCGTAGGTCCAGTGTCACCCGTAGGTCCAGTGTCACCCGTGGCGCCGGTGTCGCCTGTAGCACCAGTGTCGCCAGTAGGTCCAGTATCACCAGTAGGTCCAGTGTCGCCTGTAGCACCAGTGTCGCCAGTAGGTCCAGTGTCGCCCGTAGCGCCAGTGTCGCCCGTAGCGCCAGTGTCGCCAGTAGGTCCAGCGTCGCCCGTAGCGCCAGTGTCGCCAGTAGGTCCAGCGTCGCCCGTAGCACCAGTGTCGCCCGTAGCGCCAGTGTCGCCAGTAGCGCCAGTGTCACCCGTAGCGCCAGTGTCGCCCGTAGCGCCAGTATCACCAGTAGCACCAGTGTCGCCCGTAGGTCCAGTGTCGCCAGTAGGTCCAGTGTCGCCAGTAGCACCAGTGTCGCCGGTAGGTCCAGTGTCGCCAGTAGCACCAGTGACGCCAGTAGCACCAGTGTCGCCAGTAGCACCAGTGTCGCCAGTGTCGCCAGTAGGTCCAGTGTCGCCGGTAGCACCAGTATCACCAGTAACACCAGTGTCGCCCGTAGCGCCAGTGTCACCCGTAGGACCAGTGTCGCCCGTAGGACCAGTGTCGCCAGTCGCCCCAGTGTTACCCGTAGCTCCAATCAAACCATCGAGGAAATCGGAAGTGGTACCGGTTCCTCCATTAGCAAGGTAAACTTCATAAGCTGAGAGACCAGTCGCACCAGTAGATCCAGTTGCCCCAATATCACCAGTAGATCCAGTTGCCCCAATATCACCAGTAGGTCCAGTGTCGCCCATAGCGCCAGTGTCACCAGTAGGTCCAGTTACCCCGGTATCACCAGTGTTGCCCGTAGCACCTTTCAAACCATTGAGGAAATCAGAAGTGGTACCAGTACCTCCGTTAGCAAGGTAAACTTCATAAGCTGAGAGACCAGTCGCGCCCGTAGCACCACTGGATCCAGTCGTCCCGGTGTTACCAGTCGCGCCCGTAGCGCCAATCAAACCATTGAGGAAATCAGAAGTAGTACCAGTGCCTCCATTGGCAAGGTAAACTTCATAAGCTGAGAGACCAGTCGCGCCCGTAGCACCACTGGATCCAGTCGCCCCGGTAGCGCCGTTCGCGCCAGTAGCCCCCGTAGGTCCAGTAGTCACTTCTGATTCAATTTGTACAATAGCAGAACCGGGGGTGACCACTATTGATAAAGTTTCAGATGTAAAGATGAGGTTATCTCCTTGATTCATAGGTGCTGATCCAGAATCACCTATAACATTAAATAAAAATTCCCCGGGTGCCAAAGTACCTGTTGGTCCAGTTGCTCCAGTTGCTCCAGTGGGCCCAGTCGGCCCGGTCGGCCCAGTTACTCCCCCTGATGTTCCAGTGGGGCCCGTAGGTCCAGTCGGACCAGACAGCACTGTTGCGTTAAGTGCTGATTCCATTTTTGATTGAAGAAGGAACTGAGTTCTCGCTGTAGAGTCAAGGGTAGACCGTACACTCTCATTAACGGCCAACAGATCGTCAATCGTTGCTGGAGGACCAGTTAAGCCAGGAAGCGTTCCTAATACATATTGCAATTTTTCTCCTTCTGCATTAATCACATGACTTAAACCTAATTCCTCGAGAGCAACTGAAGATAGTATCAGATTGATGGCATCTTCTCTTGTAATTGTAATATCTGGTGTGATGTTAGGGATATTAGCTTGTGACATTGAACGGCTCCTTTCTTTGCATAAGACTGTGGTACAGGAATATCTTATTCCTAGAAAAGAGAGTTTGATTGTACGTTGGCTGGTACATATATATTTCTTGTTAATATATTTATAGATTTTGTATCCCATATCCAGGGGTATACAAGCTATATTTTTTAGCATATTATGGGGCTATAAATACAGCTTTAGAAGGGATGCCGAGATGGAGAAAAGGAAACTAAAGAAACCTGAAGCTATCATTTTTGATATGGATGGCACATTATTTAAAACTGAAACGCTGCTTATTCCCGTCTATCATCGGGTTTTTGATCAGTTACGAGCAGAAGGTTTATATTCAGGGGAAACGCCACCAGAGGAGATCATTTTAAGCTGTCTGGGTATGTTGCTGGATCAAATCTGGAAAAAGGTACTTCCAAATCATGATGAAATCGTTCACCGCCGTGCGGACGAACTATTACTTCAACTTGAGCACGAGGGATTGAAAGAGTATGTTACGGAGTTATATCCGAAGGTAGAGGATACGCTAGCTCAATTAAGAGAGCGGGGGGTACGTTTATTTGTTGCTAGTAATGGGCTGGAGCTATATGTGAAAGATGTTGCCGAAACTCATGAAATAATATCTTTTTTTGAAGGTGTCTATAGCGCAGGAGAACATAAAACAAGTACTAAAGTTGACTTGGTCAAGTTGTTGCTAAATAACCATGGAGTGAACAACGCATGGATGGTCGGAGACCGCTCATCTGATGTGGAGGCAGGGAAGCAGAATGGTCAGAGCGTTATTGGTTGTGCATATGCGGGTTTCGGTGCGGATACGGAATTAGTCGGAGCTGATGCTTTGATCTCTTCATTTGATGAGTTGATTCAATTGTATGATGAGGCTATCTCTTAAAAAAATCACAACAAATAAAAAGCAGCAAGTTTCCAGATTATTGGTTACTTACTGCTTTTTATTTTGATAGTTATGTTAATTATGCATACTTCTAGAATTACTTCTTAATAGCTCGAACTACAGTATCTAATTTATCGACAAGAATAAACTCCTTCTTTGCAACGGTTCGCAGAGTATCTCGAACACTTGAATTTACCCTTAGGATATCGTCGAGTGTAGCTGAAGGAGGGGTGACGCCTGGCAAAGTACCTAATACATATTGAAGCTTTTCACCTTCGGCATTAATTATATGACTGAGTCCCAATTCCTCCATTGCGATAGATGCCAAGATTAGATTAATTGCATCATCTCTAGTTAAAGTAATGGTAGGAGTAATATTAGGAATATTGGCTTGTGACAATAAAATCCCTCCTTATCATGTGGATTACAGTAGTTTATGAGGGAAGTGGTAGGAAAGTGACAGAATCGAAGTACATATTTAGTACAAGGAGAGTATGCCTATTCCCTGGCCCGGTGGACAATAATTTATGATGGAAATAGCTTTTGAATCCTATCAAACTATTACCATTTAATTTGATGAAATGATAGTTTGAGAATAAAATCTTACATATGTTTGGCTATAAAAAACCTTAGCTAAACAGTGTAAGGTATATGATCGAATGTACTCGATCTACACTGTTTAAGCTAAGGTATAATTGCGCTTTAGGGCACAACGTTATAAGAGAAAAATCTAGATTTTAGGTTAGTTCATACACTGACCATACGGTTCCGGCTGTTGATGGCCCTCCGAGCTGGAGACCAACAGTTAATCCATCCGAAACATAGAATAGGCCGATAACATCTCCTGCGTTTAATGATACGTCAGCGGTCAATGTGACCGTACCATTTCCCAGTATTGTTCTTAAAGTTAATATTAATGCAATACTAACATTTAAGACAGGAAATAGTCCTGATACCAGAACTGTTGGGAGTGCTGAAGTTCTTTGAATGGCAAATGAAGGATTTATTCCTCCTCCTAGAGCAACAGAGATTGCTGCAGTCGTTGAATAACTAATTACTGCTTTTAAAGAATATCTTCCAGTAACTGGGACCGTATAATTACCTGTTGTGGCGTTAAAACCAGTTCCGTTGTAATAAGGACTTGTAGTTGTCCAATTACCCAGCTGTGTAGATACGCTGGTAGAAAAGGCAGTTTGTTGAGCTGAAAATCCGTTTATTGCAAAGTTAGGTCCGGTAGGTCCAGTAATGCCCGCGGCTCCGGTGACGCCCGTGGCTCCCGTAGCCCCCGTAGCCCCAGTGATGCCAGTAACTCCAATTTCACCTTTTGCGCCAGTGACACCCGTATGTCCAGTGATGCCCATAGGACCAGTGATGCCGGTGGCTCCAGTAATACCTGTTGCGCCAGTAGGTCCAGTAATACCGGTGGCTCCAATTTCGCCCTTCGAACCAGTGACACCCGTTTGTCCAGTGATGCCAGTAGGTCCAGTGATGCCAGTAGGTCCAGTGATGCCCGTGGCACCAGTGATGCCAGTAGGTCCAGTGATGCCCGTGGCACCAGTGATGCCAGTAGGTCCAGTGATGCCCGTGGCACCAGTGATGCCAGTAGGTCCAGTGATGCCCGTGGCACCAGTGATGCCAGTAGGTCCAGTGATGCCCGTGGCACCAGTGATGCCAGTAGGTCCAGTGATGCCCGTGGCACCAGTGATGCCAGTAGGTCCAGTGATGCCCGTGGCACCAGTGATGCCAGTAGGTCCAGTGATGCCCGTGGCACCAGTGATGCCAGTAGGTCCAGTGATGCCCGTGGCACCAGTGATGCCAGTAGGTCCAGTGATGCCCGTGGCACCAGTGATGCCAGTAGGTCCAGTGATGCCCGTGGCACCAGTGATGCCAGTAGGTCCAGTGATGCCCGTGGCACCAGTGATGCCAGTAGGTCCAGTGATGCCCGTGGCACCAGTGATGCCAGTAGGTCCAGTGATGCCCGTGGCACCAGTGATGCCAGTAGGTCCAGTGATGCCCGTGGCACCAGTGACGCCGGTAGGTCCAGTGATGCCTGTGGCACCAGTGTCGCCAGTAGGTCCAGTGATGCCCGTGGCACCAGTGACGCCGGTAGGTCCAGTGATGCCAGTAGGTCCAGTGATGCCAGTAGGTCCAGTGATGCCAGTAGGACCAGTGATGCCAGTAGCTCCAGTAGCTCCAGTAGCACCGGTGACGCCTATTGCACCAGTGACGCCCGTGGCTCCGGTATCGCCAGTAGGTCCGGTGTCGCCTGTTGCTCCGATGTCGCCCGTGGCTCCAGTGTCGCCCGTAGCACCGGTGACGCCAGTAGGTCCGGTGTCGCCAGTAGGTCCAGTGTCGCCCGTGGCACCAGTGTCGCCAGTAGGTCCAGTGACGCCAGTAGGTCCGGTGTCGCCCGTAGCGCCAGCGTCACCCGTAGCTCCGGTATCGCCAGTAGGTCCGGTGTTGCCTGTAGCTCCGGTGTCGCCAGTGGCGCCGATGTTGCCCGTAGCTCCGGTATCACCTGTAGGTCCAGTATCGCCCGTGGCACCAGTGTCGCCCGTGGCACCAGTGTCGCCCGTAGCTCCGGTATCACCCGTAGCACCAGTGACGCCAGTAGGTCCGGTGTTGCCTGTAGCTCCGGTATCACCTGTAGGTCCAGTATCACCTGTAGGTCCAGTATCGCCCGTGGCACCAGTGTCGCCAGTAGGTCCGGTGTCGCCAGTAGGTCCGGTGTTGCCTGTAGCTCCGGTGTTGCCTGCAGCTCCGGTATCACCCGTAGCACCAGTGACGCCAGTAGGTCCGGTGTCGCCAGTAGGTCCGGTGTTGCCAGTAGCTCCGGTGTTGCCAGTAGCTCCGGTGTCGCCAGTAGCTCCGGTGTCGCCCGTGGTGCCGATGTTGCCCGTAGCACCAGTGTCACCCGTAGGTCCGGTGTTGCCAGTCGCTCCAGTATTACCCGTAGCTCCGGTATCACCTGTAGGTCCAGTATCACCTGTAGGTCCAGTATCACCTGTAGGTCCAGTATCACCTGTAGGTCCAGTATCGCCCGTGGCACCAGTGTCGCCAGTAGCTCCGGTATCACCCGTAGCACCAGTGTCGCCCGTAGCTCCGGTGTCGCCAGTAGGTCCGGTTTCGCCAGTAGGTCCAGTGACGCCAGTAGGTCCAGTGACGCCAGTAGGTCCAGTGTCGCCCGTGGCACCAGTGTCGCCCGTAGCGCCAGTGTCGCCCGTAGCGCCAGTGACGCCCGTGGCTCCGGTGACGCCCGTGGCTCCGGTGTCGCCCGTAGCGCCCGTAGCGCCAGTGTCGCCCGTCGCGCCAGTGTCGCCCGTGGCTCCAGTGTCGCCGGTAGCGCCGGTGTCGCCCGTAGCGCCAGTGTCGCCCGTAGCTCCGGTGTCGCCCGTAGCGCCCGTAGCGCCAGTGTCGCCCGTAGCGCCAGTGTCGCCCGTGTCGCCCGTGTCGCCCGTGGCTCCAGTGTCTCCGGTAGCGCCAGTGTCGCCCGTAGCGCCAGTGTCGCCCGTAGCGCCAGTGTCGCCCGTAGCGCCAGTGTCGCCCGTAGCGCCAGTGTCGCCCGTAGCGCCAGTGTCGCCCGTAGCGCCAGTGTCTCCGGTAGATCCAGTGTCGCCCGTAGCTCCGGTGTCACCAGTAGCTCCGGTGTCGCCCGTGGCTCCGGTGTCGCCGGTAGCGCCAGTGTCGCCCGTAGCGCCCGTGTCTCCGGTAGATCCAGTGTCGCCCGTAGCGCCAGTGTCGCCCGTAGCGCCGGTGTCACCAGTAGCTCCGGTTTCGCCCGTGGCTCCAGTGTCTCCGGTAGATCCAGTGTCGCCCGTAGCGCCAGTGTCACCCGTAGGTCCGGTGACGCCTGTGGCTCCAGTGACGCCTGTGGCTCCAGTGACGCCTGTGGCTCCAGTGACGCCTGTGGCTCCAGTGACGCCTGTGGTTCCAGTGTCACCAGTAGCTCCGATGTCGCCTGTAGCACCAGTGTCACCTTTCAAGCTGTTAATGAAGTCAGAAGTGGTCCCAGTACCTCCATTAGCCAGGTATACTTCGTAGGCAGAAAGCCCAGTCGCTCCAGTAGAACCGGTATGACCAGCATCGCCAGTAACCCCCGTGGCGCCTGTAATTCCAGTAGTCCCAGTGACTCCCATAACTCCTGTAGCCCCAGTGTCGCCCTTCAAACTCTCGATGAAATCGGAAGTAGAACCCGTACCTCCATTAGCAAGGTACACATCATAAGCCGAAAGCCCAGTCGCTCCAGTGGAACCGTTAAATCCAGCATCGCCAGTAACCCCCGTGGCACCTGTAGTTCCTGTAGCCCCGGTGTCGCCCTTCAAACTCTCGATGAAATCTGAAGTAGAGCCCGTACCTCCATTAGCAAGGTACACATCATAAGCCGAAAGCCCAGTCGCTCCAGTGGAACCGGTAAATCCAGCATCGCCAGTACCCCCCGTGGCGCCTGTAGCCCCAGTAGCACCCTTCAAACTCTCGATGAAATCGGAAGTAGTGCCTGTACCTCCATTGGCAAGGTACACATCATAAGCCGAAAGCCCAGTCGCTCCGGTGGAACCGGTAAGTCCAACTGCGCCAGTAACCCCTGTAGCCCCAGTATCGCCCTTCAAACTCTCGATGAAATCGGAAGTAGAACCAGTACCTCCATTAGCAAGGTACACATCATAAGCCGAAAGCCCAGTCGCTCCAGTAGAACCGGTAAGACCAGCATCGCCAGTAACCCCCGTGGCGCCTGTAATTCCAGTAGTCCCAGTGACTCCCATAACTCCTGTAGCCCCAGTATCGCCCTTCAAGCTCTCGATGAAATCTGAAGTAGTGCCTGTACCTCCATTAGCAAGGTATACCTCATAAGCCGAAAGTCCAGTGGCCCCAGTGGAACCGGTAAGTCCAGCAGCGCCAGTAACCCCCGTGGCGCCAGTAGTTCCAGTTCCAGTTGCCCCGGTGTCGCCCTTCAAGCTTTCGATGAAATCTGAGGTAGTGCCCGTTCCTCCATTAGCAATGTACACATCGTAAGCCGAAAGCCCAGTCGCTCCAGTAGAACCGGTAAGTCCAACAGCGCCAGTAACCCCTGTGGCGCCAGTGTCCCCCTTCAAGCTATCGATGAAGTCGGAAGTAGTACCTGTACCACCATCAGCAAGATACACATCATAGGCAGACAGTCCTGTCGCCCCCGTGGAACCTGTATCGCCAGGAACGCCAGATTCACCTGTAGCTCCAGTAGCCCCGGTAGAACCTGTAGCGCCTGGAGTGCCCGTGTCACCCGCGATCCCTGTAGCGCCGGTAACCCCATTTGCACCAGTACTACCTGTCGCCCCTGTGGCCCCAGTAGTCACATCAGATTCAATTCTTACGATAGCAGACCCAGGAGTAACCTCAATCGATAATGTATTAGATGTAAATATGAGATTATCTCCTTGACCCATTGGTGCTGAGCCAGAATCACCTATGACTTGGAATAAAAAATCTCCAGTAGCAAAAGAACCAGTTGGCCCAGTAGCGCCAGTTGGTCCTGTAGCACCTGTATCCCCATGAGTGCCAGATTCACCAGTGGCTCCAGTAGAACCCGTAATGCCAGTAGCGCCAGTAACACCGGTAGATCCTGTATTACCCGTATTGCCGGTAACACCAATTTCACCAGTGGTTCCTGGATTCCCCGTTACACCCGTAGGCCCAGTAGGTCCGATAGTTATTGGCGTTTTCAGCACGGAGTCCAACTTGTTCTGCAGGAGCCACTCAGTCTTAGTGATATCCCCAAGGGTGGCCCTAACGCTTTTATTAACTTCTAAAATTTCACTAATTGATGTATTGGGAGAGATTACACCAGGCAAAGTTCCAAGAGCATATTGGATTTTCTCACCCTCGGCATTGAGAATATGGCTCAGGCCCATCTCCTCAAGTGCTATGGACGAAAGGAGCAAATTAATGGAATCTTCCCTTGTCACCGAAATGGTTGGCGTAATATTTGGAATATTCGATTGTGACAACAGAAATCACGCCCTTTCAAACGTATTTCTCCAATCTATTAAAATACAAGCAGGTTTGACACGGACAAATAATCATTGTCATATATTATTCGGAAACTCAAAAGGAGGGATCTAAATGAATGACCATGAGGTATGTTTTATTACTTGTGTGAACGATCAAGAGCAATTTTCCAAAGTAGAGGAAAGAATCCGTGCTCTCCATGTGCCGGATGGGATGAAAGTAGAAATTGTGCAGATTCATAAAGCGACCAGTATTACTTCAGGCTACAATACCGCCATGCAACAGTCTGAAGCCAAATATAAAGTGTATCTTCATCAAGATTTATATATTATGAATGATAATTTCATAGTAGATATACTTAAGCTGTTTACCTCGACGCCAAACCTTGGCATGCTTGGTGTCATCGGTGCCAAAGAATTACCTATATCCGGGATATGGTGGGAGGCTAAATCCAAGTTTGGAAAAGTATTAGAGAGTCACACCGGTGTGATGAATCTCTTAAACTTTCAGGAACCGCTTGGAGCGTACGAGAGAGTGGAAGCACTGGATGGACTCCTGCTAGTTACGCAATACGATGTACCCTGGCGAGAAGATCTTTTTGAAGGGTGGCATTTCTATGATGCATCGCAGTGCTTCGAATTTATCAAGAAAGGATACGAAGTAGGTATACCTAAACAAGCTGTACCTTGGTGCACTCACGATTGCGGGCTAGTGAACATATCTAATGGTTTCGCCGAGAATCAGCAACTTTTCAGGCAAGAATATGGTCTTGGGGGTAACTTCAATGGTCATACTTTTCATAGGCTCGGTAAATTTTGCCGTATGGATCCCACTTGTGACTTTTACGCTACAGAGGGGGTTTCTATCGGAGATGGAGTCAAACTGCAGAAAGATTGCTGGGTTATGCTACCCTATAATAATTATGACGGTGAGCCTCGAATTCGTATTGGAGACGGATGTGATATTGGGAGAAGATGCAATATATCTGCAGTGAATTTTATCTCTATCGGACGTAATGTGATTACAGCGCCAAATGTTCACATCACAGATCATAATCATGAGTACCACAACATCGATATTCCCATCATGCATCAAGGGATTACCTCATGGAGTGATAGGGTTAGTATCGGAGATGGTAGTTGGATCGGAATCAATGCTGTCATCGTGGGAAATGTTTCGATCGGCAAAGGGTGTGTAATTGCGGCGAATTCAGTTGTGGTCTCGGGTACGCAAATTCCAGACTATTGTGTCGTGGCAGGTGCTCCGGCTCAAATTGTCAAACAATACAATAAGCAGACCGGAACTTGGGTGAAGAACATTAAGGAGCAGCATGAACAGAACGAGTTGACTAAGCAGTTGACTGAGACTCCGTTAATTAGTATCTGTATTCCTACGTATAATCGAGAGAAGGATTTGGAGTATTGCCTAGAGAGTATCTTTAATCAGATTGGTAATGATTCGTCGTTTGAGATTATTGTGTCAGATAATTGCTCGACAGATAGTACGCTGCTGGTTTTGGGCAAATACAATGCTAAGTATACTAACTTTAGATTCTCTCAGAATTCTGAAAATATCGGTGCTGATGCTAACATTCACCATGTTATGACGTTGGCTAGTGGTAAGTATGTCATGCCGCATGGAGATGATGACTTCTTTCTTCCAGGCACGCTGCGTTCACTATTCGATCTGGTCAAAGGAAATGAGGATTGTGGAGTTATCTTTCTCGATGTGCTGCATTCAACAGGTGTTGTAGAACGGGGTTTCGGAATGAACGATTACTTAAATAAGGTATCTATTTATAGTACATTTATATCCGGACTGATTTTACGAAGAGAAAGTTTAGTTAAAATTGATTCATCAACACGATTTATTAAACTTTACATCAATCAGGTTTACCTTCAATTCTCAATATTGGCAATGGACCCGAACTTTTGCGTGTACCATCAAAAATTGTTTGGCAGCAATGGTAATATGAGCGGAGGCTACAATTTTGCAGAGGTTTTTATAAAAAATTACCTAGAAGTTTTAAATTATTTCGGTGATAAAGGGCTTGATCCTTCAGCGATTGCGGCAGAAAAAAGCAAAATTGTATATACCTTCTTGTTCTGGTGGTATGGACATATGTTATCTAACAAATTAGAGCAACTTCAACCGGACAAATTTGAACCCATTTTTATTGAGGCTTATCAGAATGAGCCTTATTTCCCGGATATTTATAAACAGATGTTGGAAATAAAGTCGAGTTGTATGTAGCGTCAATTATTGTAGTTGCATATTGAAATAGAAATCGGCCTGTGATTCTGTACATTTCCTAGGGGGAAGTGCAGATCACAGGCCGAATACATTATTAAGATGAGACGATTCTAGCTGGAACACCTTCAGCGATACAATGGGCAGGAATATCATGTTCCACTAAGCTATTAGTGCGAATTATACTACCACGGCCAATACGAATATTTCCCGCGATCACAACACCCTGTTCAATAACGGCACCTTCCCCAATCCATACCTGACCTTCTACTCCAGTAAGTCCCTGAGTTAGAATGGGTTTTCCGATGTCTTTGTAGGCATGATCAGTGTCAGAGATACATACATACTTGCCTATTCTCACATTTCGTTCGAGTTCAATCTTATTAATGACGGAAATAATAAGACCCTCTTCACATCGACAGAGCTCTCCGATAATGATTTTGGGTGTATGACCTATACCCTTGGCAATAATATTTATCCAATATTTATGATCAATGAAAACACTGCTGCCAATGGATATTTCCTCGGGATGGTTATACTTACCGTCCGTAGCTAGAAATGTTCCAGCACCGAAGTGGTTGAATAAACAAGATTGCTCCGGCTCTAGCGAAACTGACATTTCTTCACTCCTCTCAATAGCTTTATTATTGCTGTCTTGGCGACCAAGGTCGAATGGAGTTAATTATAGATAGTCCTTCTTCGAAGTAGGATTCGTTCTGATAAAACTCTACATAAGTCTCTTCAAACGAAGTAAGATCTGATAACGTTGTGCCAGCAACAATCGCTCGAAAACCGGGTAGTACATAATTAAATAGGCTGAACTTTTTCTCACTATTGAAGGCATCTTCACTTAATCCTTTTCCAACATAATGCTCTAGAATGGTAAGGTAGCCCCTAATAATAGCCCCTCCGTAATTGTATACCTCTGAAGCCATGCCTGCGTAAGTGAACATCGAGCAGTTCATAATACAGAGCCGAGGATTAAGCTCAAGAATTCCATATTGCAGATATAGCTGATTATAAGAGGAAGAAATAAATTTCTGGGGATCTGCGATTTGCTGGAGTTCCTCTCTCCGAAAGACAAGAGAAGTAATAAAGGTCGCATAGAATGACGTTGCAGCTAGGTAACTATTCATGCCCTCACCAATAACGATGGCGCCGTCTCCGCTTAGAACATTCACGAAAATAATGCCACAGTCCTGCTGCTGATATAAGACATGCAATAAAGGTTGGATCGTGTTATCCACGAAGAAATCGTCATCACCTTGAAGCTTGATAAACTTGCCGGATCCCAATTGCATCGCTGCAAGAATGTTGCGGTCACCACCGATGTTCTCGGTATTCCGGACGTATTTGAGATTCGGATACAGCTCACAATAACGTTTGGCTACTTTAGCAGTGGAGTCTGTAGAAGCGTTATCGGATACGATGACTTCAATAAGATCATTGTTAGGTACTTGAGAGAAAATGGAGTTTAGGCAGGCATCCAGACAATTAGCTCGATTGTAGGTAGGGATACAGATAGATAACAAGGGCTGTAGCTTTCTGGATGTGAGAATTTTATCTGCTTCCTCTTTGGTCGCAATATCTAACCATTGATTGGAAGTCGAGTCATACAACTGGACGATTGATGCAGGGCATCCTGCAACCACGCAGTAGTCAGGTACATTATCATAAACGATACTATTAGGTTTAACGACACTCCCCGTTCCGATCTTGACTTGTCCTAGGATTTTGGCATTAGTTCCGATCCAGGAGCCCTCACCAATGATGATTCCTTTCGAAGAAAAATGGACGGATTTCTCTTGAGCAGCTGCCACAGGTACATTGATCCAATCGCTGATAATGACGTTTGGAGCGATGAGAACATTCCGTTCCAATTGAACCAAATGCTTGGCCATTATCTGTAAGCCCATGTTGATATGACAGCCGTCACGAATAACAATAACCGGATTTTTCTCTTCATCTAGGTATGGAGAACCTGCGTACAAGGTGTAGGGAGCACTCATGTATATGCTATTATCAATGGCTATTCGTTCAGGAAAATGGAACTCTCCTCCGTTATGGATAGAGTTGTTGTTACCGAATCGATGGAGTTTTGCAATAAGATCCGGAGAAATGTGTGTGCTCATAGACTTCACTCTTTCTTCTTTCGTTTGTCAACCATGCAGAAGTTGGAATCAATTTATATCATTACGCAGTGTATGCAGATAAGCAGAGTAGGGTGTTCATTTCTATGATGTCTGTAGTGAACACGCAGTAACCATCATTTGAAACCCGCATAATATAGCAGTAGTTTGACAATAGGGGGTTTCTTAGCTGATGACAGTATTCGAAGCGGAAAAAAGGAAACAGATACAAGAACTGGCTGAACTTTTTTATGCGGAGAAATGGCCACTTAAAGCTTTTGCGCCCGGTGTTGATTACGTTCCGGTTAGTGGCAAGGTATTCGACAGTTCAGAGTTAATCCACTTATTGAATGCCTCTCTAGACTTCTGTTTGACTACAGATCGATATGCTCAACAATTTGAGAAGGAATTCGCTCAATTCATGGATAGACGTTGTTGCATACTAACAAATTCAGGATCGAGTGCAAACCTTTTGGCGATTTCTGCACTGACTTCCCCACAGTTAGGTGATCGGCGTTTGATGCCAGGGGATGAAGTCATTACAGTTGCCGCAGGATTTCCTACGACGGTGAATCCCATTATCCAGAATGGACTGATTCCGGTATTTGTGGATGTTGAGATACCTACCTATAATGTGGATCCAGCGATGGTGGAAGCTGCAGTTAGTGATAAGACAAAGGCTATCATTATCGCGCATACCCTAGGTAATCCATATCGTGTTGATGAGATTAAGCGTATCGCAGATAAATATAAGCTTTGGTTAATTGAGGATGCTTGTGATGCCGTAGGCAGTACCATGGGTGGGCAAATGGTAGGAACCTTCGGCGATTTGGCCACCGTCAGTTTCTATCCAGCGCATCACATCACGATGGGAGAAGGAGGTGCAGTTCTTACTTCCTCACCGAAACTCAAGAAAATAGTGGAGTCATTTCGAGATTGGGGCCGGGACTGCTGGTGTGGTCCAGGCAAAGACAATACATGTGGCAAACGCTTTGGGGTAAAACACGGGGATCTCCCACAAGGGTACGATCATAAATACACATATAGCCATATCGGATACAACCTAAAGGTAACCGATATGCAGGCAGCAATTGGAGTAGCTCAACTACAAAAGTTACCAGATTTTATTACTCGCAGGAAATCCAATTTTAAATATCTACATGAAGCACTTAAGCCATTGGATGATGTACTGATTTTACCGGAGGCTACGGAAGGTAGTGACCCAAGCTGGTTTGGGTTTCCGATTACTTTGCGGGATGAGGCTGCACTGACGCGAAATGAGTTAGTGCAGGCATTGGAAGAGAATATGATAGGTACACGGCTTTTATTTGCAGGTAACATACTTCGTCAGCCAGCCTACAAGGGAATTAACTGCCGGATTGTTGGATCATTGGACAATGCGGATCGAATCATGAATAACACTTTCTGGGTCGGGATTTATCCAGGGATTACCGAAGAAATGCTGAATTACACTGTGGATGTTCTTCACCATTTATTGAGAAGGGAGGGAACGGTGTGAAGGCTGTTATTCTGGCAGGAGGATACGGAACTCGGATCAGCGAGGAAACACAACTCAGACCCAAACCAATGATTGAGATTGGAGACCAGCCCATCTTATGGCATGTGATGAATGTATATGCCCAACATGGATATAGGGAATTTATTGTTTGTTTAGGATACAAGGGAAATGTGATTAAGGAATACTTCGCACATTATCACTTGTTTGGATCAGATGTTACGTTTGATTTTGGAAACTCCAAGAATGAAATTACGGTACACAACCATTATCACGATTCATGGAAAGTGACACTGGTGGATACAGGTAAAGAGACAATGACAGGGGGAAGAATCCGCCGTATTCGCAAGTATGTGGGGGATGAACCGTTCATGCTCACATATGGGGATGGACTTTCTGACATTAATATTGAAAAGCTAGTGGAATTCCATAAAGCACATGGGAAACTAGCAACAGTGACAGCAGTGCAGCCGATGGGCAGATTTGGAGTATTACAACTAACACCCAGAGGAGAGGTACAAGGATTCGAAGAGAAGCCGAATGGCGATGGAGGATGGGTGAGTGGTGGCTTCTTCATCCTACAACCTGAAGTTTTTGATCTGATTGATGCTGATATGACCTTATGGGAGAAGGAACCGATGTCTCGTTTGGCTGCCTCGGGTCAGCTTATGGCTTATCATCATAATGGATTTTGGCATCCGATGGATACACTCCGTGATCGGAATTACCTGGAGGATTTATGGAAATCAGGGAGGGCTCCGTGGAAGAAGAAAGGGGAGGAATGATGGTGTTCGCACCTGATTTCTGGAAAGGAAAAAAAGTGTTAGTCACAGGTCACACCGGATTTAAGGGGAGCTGGCTCTGTCTATGGCTTCAGTCTCTGGGAGCTGAGGTAACAGGGTATGCACTACCCCCAGTAGGTGATTCGAACTTATTTAGTTTATGTGGATTAGATACGAAAATGAATTCTGTCATAGGTGACATTCGTGACTACGTACTTTTAGAACGTACAGTCCGTGAGAATAATCCCGAAATCATTATTCACATGGCCGCACAACCATTGGTGAGGTACGGTTATGAGCATCCAGTTTTAACCTATGAAGTGAACGTTATTGGGACGATTAATGTGATGGAAGCCGTTAGATTGGCGGGTTCGAGTGTTCGTGCGCTACTAATCATCACTACAGACAAATGTTATGAGAATCGTGAGTGGGCATGGGGATATAGAGAGATTGACCGATTGGGTGGTCATGATCCGTATTCGAATAGCAAGGCCTGTGCCGAACTTGCTGTGGCGGCATATCGCAGTAGTTATTATCCCCCGGAGAGATACGATACTCATCAGCTCAGTTTGGCAACAGCTAGAGCTGGTAATGTGATCGGAGGAGGCGATTGGTCGCCAGATCGGATTGTTCCCGATATTATGCGAACTTTGCTCGCTAAGAAGCGACTTCGTATACGCAATCCAGAAGCCATACGTCCATGGCAGCATGTTCTTGAACCTCTACATGGGTATCTGCTACTAGCGCAGGCTATGGTAGAGCGTGGGGTTGATGTAGCTGGGGGGTGGAACTTTGGCCCAAGTGACGACAGTACCCGAAATGTGAAGTGGTTAGTGGAATCTATTATTGAAAAGTGGGGGCAAGAGGCGGATTTTGATAGTGATGAAGGCCCTCATCCTCATGAAGCTGCAATTCTGAGATTGGATAGCTCTAAGGCACAATCTCAATTAGGCTGGAAACCCAGATGGAACGTAAATCAAGCGTTGGAGCTGACTGTAGAGTGGTTTCGGGCTTATGAAGCGGGAGCAGTAATTGTTGATGAATGTAATAGGCAAATAAAGATGTACTCCGAAAGTGAAATATGAGTTGGAACATTTTGATAGATATGAGGTGATCTTATTCTTACCAGTATTGTAATTCTGACTCGCAATCAGTTACCTCTGACGAGGATGTGCTTGGAGAGCATTCGGAAGCATACCCGGGAGAACTATGAGCTAATCATCATTGATAATGGCTCAACGGACGAAACGATATCCTACCTGCGAAGTCAACCGGATTTGATCGTTCATGAGAACGGGAGTAATGCAGGTTTTGCTAAAGGTTGTAATCAGGGAGTCCAATACGCTTCGGGTGACTATATTATGTTTCTCAATAACGATACGGTTGTAACTGAGAATTGGTTAACCAATTTGTTAAGGGCTCTGAATGCGGATAACAGAATCGGGATGGTGGGCCCTGTGACGAACTATTCCAGCGGACACCAACAGATTCCTGTTTTTTATTCGGACCTTAGCGAACTAGATGCTTATGCGAAAGAGCATTGTGCTAGTCAGGATGGAATTACGGTAGAAGTTCGCCGTTTAGTAGGTTTCTGTATGCTGACTAAAAGGTCGATCCTAGATGAAGTTGGAGGATTCGACGAGCATTTTGGTCTTGGAAACTATGAGGATGATGATATGTCTCTTCGTTTGATACGGCGTGGATATGTATTAAAAGTAGTCCATGATTCATTCATTCATCACGTAGGACACGCGACGATTAATCAGCTTCCTGATGATACTTTATCCACGTTACTTCAGAGAAATTCGCAGATTGCGGCAGTGAAGTGGGGGAAGAACATCCATCAGTTGATCTATAATCCTCCGGTTTCAGTAGCTCTTTGCATGCTACTCCACAATGCGGAATCTACAATTCTTCAGTCATTAAATTCACTTACCGCCGATTTAAATGAAGTGATCATAGTAGATTTAGGTTCTACTGACAGAACTATTGATATTGCAAAGTCATTCACTTCACAAATATACAGTTTGGGCAACTATGATAACATGGCAGAGGCTGCACAATATGCACTCCAACACTGCACAAGCCAGTATGTACTTTGGTTAAACCAAGGAGAAGTCTTAACTTCGGAAGAGATCAAAATATTACGTGGAGTGAAGATATCTGTTGAAGGTTACCCATCTCTTATTCCTCTGCAATTTAACGATGGGCAGGGCAAGAAGGAGGCTGATTTACGCTACCTGATGAGTAAGGAGGCTGGATTTCAGTTTCTAAGCCCTAGTACAGAAAGTAATACAACAGAGGAATAGGGGGAGCAGTAATGATCACGATTAGCTTGTGTATGATCGTACGCAATGAAGAAGAGGTAATTGGGCGATGCTTATCTTCGATAGAGGGAATAGCAGACGAGATCATTATTGTGGATACTGGATCCACGGACCGTACTAAGGAAATAGCCTCTAAATTTACGGACCAGATCTTTGACTTTACATGGATCGACAATTTCGCTGCAGCCCGGAATTATTCATTTAGTAAAGCAACGAAGGAGTTCATTCTCTGGTTGGACTCAGATGATATCATTGATGAGAAGAGCAGAAATCAGTTTATCGAATTGAAGAATAATTTTCCCGCAGGGATTGATCGGGTTACATTACCTTATCACCTCGTGTTTGATGATGCAGGAAATGTGAAATCCACTTTACGTAGAAATCGAATTGTGCGTAGATCTTGTAATTTCCAATGGATTGGACCAGTCCATGAATACCTCGCAGTGTGGGGGCCGGTATTGGATGGTGAGGTCGCCATCAAACATATGAAGAATAAACCGTATACGGATCGTAATTTAAAGATTTACCTTGCTCGTGAACAAAGTGGGGAGGAGTTTACACCCCGTGATCTTTATTATTTCGGCAATGAACTGCGGGATCACGCTAGATACAAAGAGGCAGTAAATTATTACACCCGCTTTCTGGCGACTGAGCAAGGGTGGGTAGAGGACAATATACAGGCCTGTGTAAAGATGGCCCAATGTTTAAAGGAATTAGGCGATCCTAACGCTCAATTTGCAGCTTTATGTCGAACACTATTATACGATACTCCCCGCGCTCAACCCAGCTGCGATATTGGGGGCTTCTTCATGGAGAAGGAACGCTATGCTGAGGCTATTTACTGGTATAAGCAAGCGTATCTTAGTGATAAAGAAACGAATAACCTAGGTATGGTCAATCCTATCTTAAATACATGGTATCCACATCTGCAAATTTGTCTATGCTACGATAAACTTAAAATGCACGAATTAGCCAATGAACATAACGAGAAGGCGCTGGCCTTTCATCACGATCATCCTAGCATGATATATAATCGTAGATACTTCCGAGATGTCCTGGGAGACCGTTTTGTCAGAGGGGAAGGTACACCTCCGATCACTTCTGAATCAGGGTCTTAATTTAGCGATAATAAATTGAATGATTAGAAAAAAAATAAAGGCAAGCTGTCGTCGGGAATTCCCATACAGCTTGCCTTTCACTGTATTTTCTATATTTATAACATAGTTAAAGAGTTACAGGACTATGATTTTAATAAGGTACATCAAAGGATTAGTTTAACTAAGCCTTTGATGAAGAAAGGACAGTGAATACGCATGAAGTCACAAAAATTGTCGCTTTGCATGATTGTAAAGAATGAAGAAAAATGGCTCGCGCGGTGCCTTGAAAGTGTTAAGGATGTTGTAGACGAGATCATTATTGTCGATACAGGCTCAAGCGATCAAACAAGGGAGATCGCCCTAAGTATGGGAGCTATGCTCTATGATTACGAATGGAACGATCATTTCGCTGACGCTCGAAATTATGGTTTGGAGCGGGTCTCGGGGGATTGGGTGTTGTGGCTCGATGCGGATGAAGAAGTGGATGAAGCAGGAAAGGACTATCTTCGAAATGTATTACTAACAAATGAGTGTTACTTAGGCAGAGTACAAATTGTCAATTACTATGGCTCGACTCCTCATGATTACAACCGATCTCATCTTATGGCACAGTATAGGGTGTTTCGCAATGATCAGCATCTCCGTTTTCGAGGCGCTATTCACGAGCAGTTAAATATCGAGGGATTAAAAATAACTGCAGATTCGGTTACGGTGCTTCCAGTTATCGTACACCATTTCGGTTATTTAGATGAAACAGTTCAGGATAAGGGGAAGATGGATCGTAATTTGCGTCTTCTGGAGAAGGAGAGGGGGCGCAAAGACTATGATCCGTGGGTGGATTATCATCTTGCGAGCGAATTGTATCGCGGGGGTAAACTTGCCGATTCGTTCGAAAATGTAAATCTATCGATTCGCCGGTTTATTGAGACAGGTAAGAAACCACCATCTCTACTTTATAATTTGAAATATACGATTTTAATAGGTCTCGGTAGCTTCGAGGGAGCGTGGCCGGGAATTGATTTGGCTATTCAGTTATATCCCGATTATGTGGATCTGCATTTATATAAGGGGATCATCTTGGTGCGTTTGAGACAATATGATAAGGCTCTTGAGGCTCTTAATCAATGTCTAAGGATAAAAGAAGTTAACATATCCCACTTAACAATGGTTGGTGCAGGTAGTTTCTATGCTTGGTATTATATCGGATACTGCTATCAAGAATTAGGAGATTTAGTACGGGCAGAGGAGGCTTATCGAATGACACTGGAGCTATCACCTAATCATCTCGACGCGCAGGAAGCATTACGGGGTATGGGAGTTGCTGAATTTACTACAAGAGTGCAAGAGGAGAATAAGTAATTAACTTATGTAAAATGAATGATTCTCACAACGCAACAAGAACATTGCCAGTGACCTCCAATGTCATCTGGTTATGTTCTTGTTGTTATGTTTATTGATGTAATAAAATGAAGCCGGGCTTAAGGGGGGCGTGTATTTTAAGATATTCTAAGTATTAACGGTATGGGGCGTACGTAGTGGGTGTAGGTCCCTCTGGAGGACATGGATGATTTGTAATTGGAGGAATTCTGGAATTTAGAATGGTTTCTAGCTTCATTTGTAGCAGCATCTCTTTACGAATAACTTCACTCAAAGTGGCACGTACATCTTTATCAACTCTCAGTATATCTTCGATCGAGCTGTGTGGTGTCAGACCTGGAAGCGTCCCCACTACATATTGAATCTTCTCTGCTTCTGCATTAATGATATGACTCAGGCCAATTTCTTCTAACGCAATGGATATCAAAAGTAAGTTAATCGCATCAGCTGTTGTGACTGTGATCGTGGGTGTTATGTTTGGAACATTGGGTAATGACATTAGCTACTCGCTCCCTTTTTACTAAGTAATATTTTTGTGTTGTGGGTATTAATTTAAAGTGAACGTTTGTGTATTTAACCAAATTTGATAGTGAATCTTTAATCATCCTTATACAATCAAGAGGCATCACCCCCCAAATAACGAATGGCTATTCATCGCAATATTCTTCTAAATTGTCGTAATCCTCATTTATACACTCTTCTGACTCAGTATCATCGTAATGCTCGTCAATGAGCTGAATGACCCGATCTAATTTGTTCAGACCTAACCATTGTTCCATAGTTACCTCTTCCATAAATTTAGAAACTGCATTATTGAATTGAATGAACTCTTTAGTTTTGACGCAAAGAGACCGTTCGGCGTATTTCACAAAAGCCTGCATTTTTTCCGCTTCTGCATTTAAGATATGTGACATAGCTAATTCATTCATGGCGATAGAACTGAGAAGGAGAGATATAGTTTCTTTTTTGGTTACTGTAATGAGTGGAGTTATATTGGGAATAGATGGCTGCGACAGGACAATCCCGCCTTTCTGTTCGTTTTATCCGAAGAAATAATTCATCACGTGCTTTACCTATCGATATCTAAGTATATAGTTGGTAAGGCATGTCTTATTACTCTCATCTATTTTTTTGCGTAGCGCAAGATGAAAGGGTGCAGTAAGCCATTGCACTTCCCGAAAGTTTACATACACTACAATAGAAACTTTTATCAGTTTCATACTTACATCCAAGAAAATGTGAATAAAAGTGAGGGGAAGTGTTGTATGTCGCAAGCCAATATACCTAATATTACTCCTGCTATTTCGTTAACACGTGATGAAGTCGTCAATTTAATATTATCTTCCATCGCTATGCAAGAGCTGGGATTAAGTCACATTATTAATGCGGAAGCGGAGAAAATTCAGTATGCGCTAGGAACGTTACCTGGGGGGGGACTTACACCTCCACCCACGATTGAGGAAATTACCGCACTTAACTGTAATGTGAGGGAAACGCTTAGTGAGGTAATGAAGACAGAGTTTATTCTTCAGAATAAGATGGATTCGTTAAAATCGTTTACGCATTCCTATAATGGAGTTACTGGTGGCACGGGACCTGCTGGAGCAACAGGACCCGCTGGACCAACCGGACCAAGTGGCGGGCTTCCAGGACCAACGGGTCCACAAGGACCAGCCGGTCCAACGGGAATAGGGGGCGGAGCAACGGGAGCGACTGGACCCTCGGGACCAATGGGGCCACAAGGACCAGTAGGACCGACAGGAGCAAGTGGTGGAACTCCGGGTCCCACTGGGGCACAAGGACCAACCGGTCCACAAGGTCCAACTGGATCGGGGGGTGGAGGTGGACAAAACTATTGTAATCTTGTCATTGATACACAATGTGTCCCATCTCTAGGAATAGTAAAGCTTCATCAAGCGCTAGCGAACGATATATCGGGTGTTTCATTTAATGGAATTGACATGGTTACTATTACGAGGGCTGGACTGTATTATATCGACTGGGTCGTCACATTGTCTCCATGTCAAATGGTTCCGTCCTTATTCTCACTGCTTATTAATAATTCCCCATACAGTGGTATAGCGCTATATGAGAATTCCGGGGTAATGACCTCAAGTCGAATTGGGTTACTGCTGGTTGGAGATACGATTAGCCTATCTAACCGTTCAGATTCGCAGCGGGGTTTGCAAAGTGCTTACGCCGCTAATACAGCAGGCCATTTATCGATAGTAAGGATAGCCGATGGTGGAGTTGTATAACGACATAGAGGTTTGGTAAGAGGGATTCGCAGATTACAGACTATTGAGATTGTATTCGATAGTCTATTTTTTATAAATTTGAAGATTTACCTTCCTTTATATCGAGAAATAAGTTTAATGTATGACTAGATATTTGTGAGTACTTTCGGAGTTATGGGAATGCCAAGTATGAATTTAGCATATGCATGATACAAATTGTATTGTGTACTTTGGGTTCCCATTGAGGAGTGAGCGTGATGAAGCGATTATCGCTATGCATCGTAACTACAGGTGAAGACAAGAAGCTCGAACGCTGTCTTAGTAGTGCACATACATTGGTTGACGAGATTATTATCGTGAACATGGAGCCTACTGAACGCGCTCGAAAAATAGGTGCATCATTTGGCGCAAAAGTGTTTGATTTCTATAAAAGCGGAAGTTATTCCGATGCTGGAAATTATGCTTTGGAGCAAGCTACAGGGGATTGGATTCTGTGGATGCATGGAGATGAGCAACTAGATCATTCTGATCGAACTAGGCTGCGGGACCTCCTATACATGGAACAATATGATCTTATATTTTTACATGTACTGCAATATGGAACAACTAACCATGGGCGCTTACGGATTTTTGATATAGCCTGCCCAAGGTTATTTCGGAATGGAATCAAATTTCAAATCTTCAGTAAATTCCAAGAGATGCTGAATTATTCGGAACTTACGTCTGAACCGGGGGAGGAAGAGCGAGTAGGCATCTATCCTCTGAAAATTCATGATTATAGACAAAAGTCAGTTCATACAAAGAATAAATCAAATGCTCTCCGTGAATTGGATCAGTTGGGGCGGCAGATTGGGCAAACGGAGGAGAATAATCATTGGTATGCCTATCATTTGGCATGCGAGTATTATCGTCTTCAAGTATACCGTCCCGGATTTAAATATCTAAATAACGTGATCAAGCATTATCTTGATGCGAAGGAGCTTCCTCCATCAATTATTTATAAATTGAAATATTCAGTTGTTTTGGATGAGGTAAGCACTGAAGAGGTTGATCGTGGCTTACAGTTAGCATTAAGAATGCATCCTGATTATGTAGATTTCCAGTTCTATTCTGGAGTAATTCATTTCAGAAAAAAATTGTACGCAGAGGGACTTCATTATTTCGAACGGTGTATGGAACTCGGTGAGAAAGCCGTAGGAAGCTACCTAGTGCGTAAAGGAGTGGGCAGTTACCAAGCGGCTTATTACAAGGGTTTATCTCTAGAGAAGATGGGAAATATCGAGGAAGCTACGGAGTCATACATTGAGTCGCTAGCTATGAATAATTCCTTTAAACCCCCGTTGGAAGCACTAAAGAGACTTATGGGATTTGATTTTAATTTTGAAAAATTGACCAATCGTTTGAAAGGGGACCATGTTATCAACTTGACCGATCTCAGGGCTATGTTGGATGTCGATCAGAAGGTTCACATCCAGATAAAAAAACAAGTACACAGTACTTGATAGGGAGTTGAGATTCATGATTAAACGGGGACCAAGGTTCTCTGTTACGTCAAAACAGAGTGATGATTCATTTGAGTCTAGCGACGAAGATATTCTTAAAGCGATAGCACAAGAAGAACTGGAAATATCCAATGAGGAAAAAAGAGAGAATATGCCTAACGATCAAGAACAACCGTTTCATTTTGAATTTCTAGCTGACAAGATAGTTTCGGATAACAAACGTACAGGAAGAGACGTCTTTCATGATATTCTTGCTTCTGTCGCTATGGAGCAAGTTTCTATATCCTATCTGATTCAAGCTGAGGCATATAAGATCAAAGCGTTTACCGGGGTTGCCGGAGATTTCCCGACGATGCCTACGAACCAAAATATTAATGATTTTCAAAATTCGATTGCCCGTGTTTTGGAAGCACTAGTAGAGAAACAAAAACTTCTTATGAGATTGGTTGAAGTCAGCAAACGTATTCTTGATGAGGGGGAAGGACATGGAGACTTATGAGAAATGGAATCCATTCCAAAAACCGAAGAGTCTGGGGCTTCAAAATTCAGTAGTAGAGACCATTCAGAGTATTGAGGAACTGGAAATGGCATGCACGCGATTATCCTCGTATATACATCGGATAGTAGCTCAGTTGCTACAGGAATCTAGTGAAATGCTCAACACTACAGGGCAAGGTATCAATAAGCATCGTGTAACTGGGGTTGATGAGTTTGTGCAACCAGTTAAGAATATTTCGGTAGAGAAAGATGATCATTTAATGGAGTTTAGTACGCACATGCCTGAAAACTTTATCCCAGTCCTTCAACCACTTAGAACAAGAAAACTTAGTAAAGAAAAAATTAGAACTAGCATGCCATTTATCCAAACTTCACCTAATCTTAGACTAAATAAATAATGGCTATTGCAATTAACTTTTATTTTAGTATTTAAGTTTTCCGAATTCTTCACCATATTGGAGTTGCTGTGCTAATTCGTTCGCTCTGTACAATGAAGAATGAGTTCCTGCATCAGTCCACCATCCTTGTAAGATATCAAAAGTTAATTCATTTCTTTGAATGTACGCATTGTTAACATCTGTAATCTCAAGTTCTCCCCTTCTTGATGGATTTAACGTTTTAATGATATTAAAAACTTTATTATCGTACATATAGATTCCTGTTACAGCGTAATTAGATTTAGGTTGTAAGGGTTTCTCTTCTATAGAGATGATTTTTGTATCTTCAAGCTCTGGAACACCGTATCTCTGTGGATCGGGTACGGCTTGAATTAAAATTTTCGCTCCTTTTTGTTGCGCTTTGAAATGTGCAGTATAAGTAACGATACTATCGGTAAATACATTATCCCCTAAAATAACGACCATCTGGTCATCCCCTACAAATTGCTCAGCTAATCCAAGAGCCTGTGCAATACCCCCGGCATCATCTTGGACTTTATAGGTGAAGGTAACGCCCATTTCTAGACCGCTACCAAGAAGGTTGACTACATCCCCCATATGATCCTTACCCGTAATAATAAGTATTTCTATAATATTGGCTTGTTTTAGTTTATGAACAGCGTGCAGAATCATTGGATATTTACCTACTGGCAAAAGATGCTTATTGGTCACTTTCGTTAACGGATAAAGTCTTGAACCTGTACCACCTGCTAGAATAATTCCTTTCATGTATAGTTCTCCTTTAATGTAGGGTATTATTGTGACCGCCACCCTTAAGGGGTGGCGGTTTGTTTATACATCCACATCGCATATTCAAGTGGTTTAATAATCGCTTGTCGATATGCCTCCGTATCGCCAGACCTTAGGAATACTTCGCGTGCCGGTTTGGGGTTAACCTCTAACAAGTACACTCGACCGGTTTTGTCGATGGCTAGATCCAAAGCGAGTTCACAGAGTGCTCCATATGATTCCTCAAGATAAGCCGCAATATCGAGGCTGAGTCTTTCGGCTGTCCGACGAATTTCGAGGCGTTTTTCCTCATTTGGTGTCCACTGTTTGAGTAGCGTATTCATTGTTACTGCATGACCGCCACCATGTAAATTAGAAGTGACGCTGCGAGCGGGACCTACTCGGCCCGCACAGCCAGTAACCTCCCATTTGCCGCTTCCGTTCTTCTGCACAAGCATACGATAGTCATGAACCCTACCACCCGGAAGTTTAATCTGAATACCTTGCTGGACAAGGAAATTTTTACTTCCCCGCCAGCTAAGTAAATACGAACTTAGACGCGATGTATTGAACTTTTGAGCTGTAATGATTTGCCGGGTTTGTTTCCTACCTTGAACTAAATAACTGTCTTTCCCAAGTCTATCGACTCGAAGAATACCTCTTCCACCAGTTCCATTAATGGGTTTGATGTAGACAGAGGAATGATTCTTCAGGGTAGAGGTCACATTGTTGAAACTTGAAAATAGAGTTGTATCTGGTAAATATGTGCGGAATTTCGGTTTCCGATGGAGTGTTTGATGAACGGTCCACTTGTCTCGTAGAGGACGATTGAGGAAGGTCATGTGTCTATATCGGGCACGGAATCTCTTCAATTGTTCGAATCGCTTACTCCGCTGGATTCGGCAGCGATCAAAGATGAGGTCAGGGAAACTTCGCCACTTACGTGACCAAGTTTTAGACTTTGGATCATAGATAAGTGCGTGAATCAACCGTTTGCTATCGTTAACATCCATTGGTGTGAATACAAAAATGTCTAAACCTATTTTTTGACCTTCTATAATCATTCGTGAATAAATATGCCGTTCTTCAAGTTGTTTCTTATCATTTAGATATAGAGTCAATATGCCCAGGACGGGTTGTGACAACAGGATCACCTTCTTTGAACGTTGTTGGCGACACGACCTTTTGTATAGGGGAAAGGTCGGATATATCTTCTAATAGCAGTAGGGGCCTGCCGCCCTGGCCCTTGATCAGCCCCCGTGCACTTAGTCCTGCGCGAAAACACATTTGGAGACTGGATATATTATTCAAGGAAACCAGGCATGACAGTCGTCCAAGGGCAGAAATTTGGTTCATCAGAAGCTTCGAACCTATTCCTGTTCCGCGATACAGGGGGTGGACGATAACTAGGTTAATCCCGCAACCGTAAGAAGTCATACAGGATGCTCCAGCAATTCTTTCGCCATCCTCGGATGTGATAACCGCCAGCAGAAGTGAGGTTCCCGGTGTTGTCAAATCTTTGGGTGATAATTTCCGGAGATAGCGAGAGGCCTCCTCACTAACGACTTTATTACCAAATCTGGTGATGAAGGCTAAAAACTCACTATGCTGCCGCTCCCAAGAGCCTTCTTTATTGGCCATCAAGGATCTGATTTCCATGATTTTGCTCCTCCATTGTTATCCTAATCTTTAGATTGCTGGGATAGATAATGGCTATAGTGAAAAATGCGTTCCAGCGATTTTTTGCGAATATGAGGTTCATCAAATTTCATGGGTTTGGCATTAGCCTCGAAGAACCACATTTTTCCGTTGGTGTCTATGCCTAGATCCATGGACATCTCGCCTAGATTGTAACCCGCTCCTTTTTCAAGCTGTTTGGCTATGAGCAGGGAGTTCGACTTGAGTCGATTTAGTAGAATCGTCGTCATTTCCTGACCAAACACAGGGATTAATAACTTCTCCGGATCCTCTACACTTCCCCCTTGCGGTACATGTGTAGTAATTCGCTTGAGTCCTGCGAGACGTGCTCCTACCCCAGTTACCATCCATACACCTTTACCTGTTTTTTGCACTAGTACACGTAGATCGAAGTGGCGGTTGCGAAACGTTGCTAGCGAGATTCCTTCCTGCATGATGTAGGGTGTCTTTCCGGTTTCTTTTCTAATCCGTTTCCATAGAGAGGAGAGCACGGCAGTCTTATAAACGATATTTTTCTTTCTTTGCCCTTGAATAGTTAGTCGGTAAGGCATAGGACTGCTAGCGTCGAACTGAAGTAGCATGATTCCTTTACCCGCCTTACCGCTTTCAGGTTTCAGATAAAGACTTTGATATGTTCTTAGCATGGTGGATAGTGACTTGGAAGCAAGCATTCTTTTGGTGTCGGGAACTAACGCTTTTGTCGAGTTTCCCTTTTTAAGCCAGTCAAACAGCCGCCATTTATTGAAGAAGAAAGGATTATAGATATGAATCGAGCTATGATGGAGACATTCATCAATTTTTTGTAGTGCCGCCTTTTTTCGCTCGTCTTCACGAAGTGGTATCCGGTTATATATAACGTCAGGGAGAGGGCACCATTCTTTGTGCCATGCTTTTTCCTCTGGGCTGAACAAATATCCTTGAATTCGTGAGGCAGAAAGCTTTAAATCCTTGGTAGTTACAACGTAGACGGGAAAATTAAGATCCCGTCCTGTTTTCATAATATCCCGGAAGTTAGCGCGATTTCCTTTAAACTGCTTCCACTCATCTTCAACTGTCAGCACGGCAAGGACTGGCTTTCTATCGTCTAAAGGATGGCTCACGAACCTTCCCTCCTCCGAAATTTACTTAGATATAGGCAATGTTCCAGAATATGTTCTACGGACGCTTTTCCTTCCGAACGTAGGGAAGGGTGCTTGAAGATGGAACGCCCAGGTTTAGCGTTAGCTTCGAACATCCAGATTTTCTCTTCCTTATCGATCCCGATATCGAAGCCAAGCTCCCCGATTAGATGCTGTTGCTGAGATTCAATAGCCTCAGCCAATGAGATGGCAGCAGATTTGGCATGCCGTAGAACTTCTTCTCCACGTGCGCCAAATGCCCGACTGAGTGCTTGTTCTGGTGTTAATAACGAGCCCCCATTTTTAAGGTGAGTAGTCACACTACCTTTACCTGACTTTTTGGCTCCAATACCGACGACAACCCACTGGTTTTTACCGTTCTTATGCATATGGAATCGGAAGTCAATCGGACAGCCGTCGATTTCAATAAGTCTAATTCCTTGCTGAGCGACATATCCTCGGAGAGCACTTCCGTGTCGTGCTTGCAGCGTGCGCATCAGACTACCGAAGGAACTGAATCTGAGTAATGCATTTTTGCTGCCTTTACGGTAACGAGCATAGTACCCGCTTTTGGCTATATAGGATAAACGGTATATACCATGGCCAAGACTACCATTATTTGGCTTGTAGTAAATGAGAGAGTGGCTGTGTAGTAATTCTTTGATTTGTTCTGGAGTGGGGTTCATTATGGATTCAGGTACATGCCGACTTGCTACCGGGTCTCTGTCAAGCAAACGGTAAATATCTGCTTTATTGAAGAAACTCCAGTTGAAAAATGGTATTTTCCGACGAATGAATCGTTCACGGAGTTGATTGATAGGAGTGGTAGTCTCCGCACGACGACTGGGCAGTCGATTGTATACAACATCTGGAAGTGGTACAGTCTTCCGGATGAAACGCCCAGCCTCATTCAAGAAATATCCATGAACCGTTTCATTTTCCCAATGGATATTTTTTGGAGTGAAAGCGAAAATATAGGACTTTTTACTGCCGTATCTCAGAAGTTGTTTGATAAATCCAGTTCTTGAACCAAACGGATTCGTCGCAGAAGTAATTGGACCGTCCGATAAAATACCAATGAGTGGGCCAATTTGGACTTCACCATCTTGACTACGGAGATGTATACCGCCTGCATTAGGAATTTTCATTTTCTTATGCACGCCGGAGGTAAGATATAGATGATTTCCCGTTTTCTTAATGGGTTTGAGGGTGGCGGGAAAGAGTTCACCGCCCAATCTGAGACGAACCGACTTTTTCCCCGACAGTTTCAGGTCTTTCATTAAGGCCCCAGACACGTAGACGACCCTTTGGGGCTGCCCAGTGAGATGGACGTTGCAAAAAGTCAAACTCATGAATTTTTCCTCCTATAATTTTGCTACTCCCTAGGTTTACTTAGCAGCAAATAGCGGGCGTAATGAATCGGATTCTCGATCGACTTTCTTGCACTTTTCATATCACCAATCTGTAAGAAAGAGGACCGTCCGGGTTTGGAGTTAACTTCCAAAATCCAGACTTTTCCTTCTCTGTCGACACCGAAATCAATACCGAGTTCTGCAAGGCGACCGAAGTGGGATTCAAGGTAACCAGGGATCCATTGTGACAACTTAGTGAGTAGTATAATTAGTTCATTACTTACGGATTTCCCTTGCTCTCGTATAAGAAAAGGTAGTGCTTCATGGGCAGTACCTCCACCATGGAGATTGGAAGTCAAAGAATTCCTCCGTCCTGCCCGAACTGCCATTCCTGTTAAACTCCATACTCCCTTTTGATTTTTTTGCATTAATACTCTGATATCAAAGGGTTCTTCCTGTGAACTATTCAGTTTCAGATACTGCTGGAGTAGAAAATTTTTATTCTGGGTGAACTTATCAATCCATTCATAACCATCTGCTCTACAGGGGAAAATTCTACGGAATACAGTGTTAGTACCGCTTCGCCCTCTAATTAAGAGTCCTTCCCCCGCACTTGAGACTTTGACATGCAGTGTCCGTTTGCCGTGTGTTCCATTTTGAGGCTTTAGGAATGCTTCTCCTCCATGGGAAGAAAGCCAATCAGACAATTGGGTTGCCCCTTCATACTTTGCAGTTTCAGGTAAATAGGGGGCGATATCATTTGATTTGGATAGTGCCTGATGTACAGCCCACTTTCCAGCCAGTCCCCGAGTTAAATAGACAAATGGTCGTTTCTCAGATAATAGGAATAAACATCGTTGCTTGCGTCGTTGTTGTCTACTGTCTCGTGAGAAGAAGCGGTCATAAATAATATCTGGAGAAGGGAACCACTTTTTGGTCCATTCCCCTTTTTCGTAGGTATAACCTGGTAACCCTATTCTTCCTGCATGGACCCACGTTGGACAGAAGACATAGATAGTCATGTTTTGTCTTCTGCCGATAATACAAAGCTTGCGACAAAAATCTGGTTCAGTGAAGGGGAGAGAACCATGACTCTCAGCGACCAAAATACCGATCGTGCCTTGGATTAGACTGTTCATCGCTTGGTTCCTCCATAAAAGCCGGACAAATAACGAGAGTAATCAATTACTTGTTTAACCGAAGGACGAATTTTACTCCCACCCATGGGGGTGTTATCGTTCTTGGATGGCTTGGAATTGACCTCTAGTAGCCAGATTCTTCCTGTCGTATCTACAGCCAAATCGATTCCGAGTTCACCAAAATGGGCTGGAATCTGTGCATCAACGCCGATTGCAATATCGAGCGCAGCTTTTCGCAGGCGCGTGCCGATCTTAGTCTTAATGCCCCCCGGTAGAGAACTGTGAGCGATCGCATCCTTAACGGTACTTAGCGATCCACCCCTAGCCAAATTGGACACAAAGTGCTGACTTCCAGCAGTTCGGGCGACAATGGAGGTGATGTCCCATTTCCCAGCTAGGTTCTTCTGGACGAGTGCGCGGAAGTCGACGGGACGACGTTCTGTATCGATCAGAAGGAGGCCTTGTTGAATCTGATAACGGGTTGTTTTCATTTTCTCAGCTAAGGAGGAGAAGAGCTTGGTGAGACTAGGATAGGTTTGACGCCGTGTCCCTCCTACTTGTGCAGTTAATGTCTGGTAGCCTCCGCCTTCCAGTCTAGAAATTCGAATGATTCCTTTTCCGAGACTACCTCTAATCGGCTTAAGGAAGATGATGGGGTGCTTGGCGCACATCGCTTTCAACATGGCATAATTACGGAATAAATGGGATTCGGGCATGTACCTTGCTAGTGAAGGATCATGATCAAGCGCGTCAAATACTTCTGTCTTGTCTAGAAATTTTTCGTTGAAAATATGGCTCCCATAGCGAGATTTTACTTCTTTAATAAAATGCTGTACGCTAGGTTTGTTCTCTAACTTGCGAGAAGTAAGACGATTGTAGAATACATCTGCAGCCGGCATTGTAGTCTGCTTCCAGCCGTCGCCATAAACCCAGCCTGACACGATACTGGAGTTTGTATTGATTTGCCCAGTAGTGAAGAAGTAAACAAAAGCGCCTTGCCGCTGACATGCATTTACAAGCTCCTTGCAGAACATGGTGATTTGACCAAATGGTCTTTCCGGTGTGTCCGGATAATCCTTGCTAATGAGTACACCAATCAGTGGCCCAAATTGGATTGTGGATGAATGTGGACGGTAAATTAGCCTTAGCGACGATCGCGGCAGGATGCCCATTTTTCGTGCAATTCCTTGGCTGATACGAACTGCATCAACTTTTGATATTGGAATCACTTTGATTTTGTGCCGAAATGAGCCAAATGATATTTGCAGTGGATGATGAATGGGGATTTTCCACTGTTTGATGAGATTCTCCCCGAGCACGAGACAGTCGTCTTCCAGCAATCCCGGACTCATGATCTGTACCGTTATTTTTTTGGAGGACATGAAGCGGATCTCCTTCCAAGCTTAGGCTTGATGTTTTGGCGGCCAACTGGATACTCTGCGTAAGTGCATGTAATGCATCATATGAGGACGTATAATCCTTGGTGATTAACCTATTTTTGTATTTAAATATTAAGGAGGAAGAAAAGATGAACATTTATGATAAAGCGCATGAACTAGCACAATCTTTGAAAGACAGCCCAGAGGTAGCTGAAATTAATGCAGCTATGAAATTAATCGATATGGAGCCTGAGAGCAGAAAGATGCTCGATGACTTCCGCATTAAGCAGAACGAGGTACAACAGCGGATGATGACGGGTGAGATGCCTTCTCCTGAAGAGATGGAGAAGATGGAAAAATTGTTTGAAGTTTTAAGTCAGAACTTAAGTATTCGCCGTCTGTTTGATGCTGAACGTCGCTTAAGCGTAATTATTCAGGACGTGAATAAGATTATTACGGATAGTCTAGTACACCTGTACGGTTCGGATTCCCAGTTGGAACAGTAGTTTGTATATGCCGTAGCTCGATTTCTTGTAACTTGTCTCATATTCTTCTGATTGTCTTCATAGAATAGAGATATAGATTCAAGAAACAAAGGAGCTGCGACTTATGAACACGTTGAAGAAGAAAAGTAAATTTAAACATGCATTGTACTTGATTCTGGCTTTGGCTATGCTGGTGTATGCGCTACCTCTTATCTCATTCCAGCCCGGAGCGGGTTGGATATCTCTATTTGGCGCGGTTTGGGCTGGTTTTGCCTTTCTGGTGATCGGTGCTCATCTGCATTTCATATTGGGAGTGAATGAGGATAAACAACGGGCGCTAGACGCGATTCGCCTTGAGAAGTATAAAGAGTGGCAAGAGAAGTGGCTGAAGGAAGGCAAACGGGGTCAAAGTTTATGAGAACGGAATGGAGTTGTCGAAAGAATAGTTCAAACTATTGAAGAAGACACTCACTATTGTAAAAAAAGAGAACGCTACACCAAAGAGCAGGTCAAGGTATCCTTGACCTGCTCTTTGGTGTTTACGGTCTATTGCGTTTAATGGGTAGATTACATTCCCCGGCCGTCTTCCATAATTTCTCTTCAACGGTCCGTTCGCGGAGCGTCCACTCGAAGAGCAAGATATCTTTCGGGCTGACTACTTCTGTTCGTCGATGATCATCTTATCGTTGCTCTCACCAGGAGGGACTATAGGATAAACATTTTGTTCTTCCTTCACTATAAATTCCATCAGGACCGGACCTGGAATTTCCAAGGCTTTCTTTATGATAGATTCGGCTTCCGACAAGGTTTGTGCTCGCAATCCAGCTACTCCATAAGCCTTAGCAAAGGTCACAAAATCCGGAGAAGATATCTGAACAGAAGAATAACGACGTTCGTAGAACAACTGTTGCCACTGCCTTACCATCCCAAGATATCCGTTATTCAGAATAGCAATTTTGATAGGTAGACCGTAGTCAACCGCAGTCATCATTTCCTGCAAATTCATCTGAAAACTACCGTCACCAGTAACACAGATGATAGGCCTAGAGCCATCAGCCACAGCCGCGCCAATTGCAGCCGGAAAGCCATATCCCATTGTGCCGAGTCCTCCTGAAGTCAGAAAGGAACGTGGGCGGGAGAATCGATAATGATGGGCCGTCCAGATCTGGTGCTGACCTACATCTGTCGCTACGATAGCATCGCCCGCAGTATATTTGTTCAGCAATTGGATGACCTCTTGAGGGTTCAGGATTCCAGGCTCGGCGGTGTAATGTGGGACCTTCTTCTGCCATTTTGCAGTTTCAACGGACCATGGAGTTGTGGAAGACTGGACTGATAGGGGATTCAGCCTATGTAGTATATCTCCGATATCTCCTTGGATGGCGAGATCAACGGGGATATTTTTATTCAACTCTGCATTGTCGATATCGATATGAATCTTCCAGGAGCCAGGTGAGAAGGATTTAACCTTACCAGATAGACGATCATTAAACCTTGCGCCAAGGCATAATAAAAGATCTGCGTGATGAACAGCACGATTTGCTGCATAGGTGCCATGCATGCCTAACATTCCGAGATATAGGGGGTGGTTGGTTGGAAATGCCCCGATACCCATCAAAGTGCTGACGACCGGAATTTGCGCGCTTTCTGCCAAAGTAAGTAGTTCTTCTGCTGCACCCGATAGGGCGATACCACCACCGGCAATGATAACTGGACGTTCAGCAGAGATTATTGATTCCTTGATACTCTGAATGATTTCATCCGAAATCTTTAGAACTTCAGAATACCCTCTAATGGATACTTCACTTTCAGGAGCAAGACTCGACTTGGCGTTCATGATGTTCTTAGGTAGATCGATCAACACGGGACCGGGTCTCCCTGTAGACGCAATATGAAACGCCTCTTTAATAATCCTGGGTAGGTCTTTGAGATCCATAACAACATAGTTATGCTTCGTTATATCCATCGTCATACCAAAGATGTTCACTTCTTGGAAGCTGTCCCGTCCGATCAGGTCGGTGGATACTTGGCCGGTCAAAATGATAAGTGGTACGGAATCCATGAACGCATTGGCGATTCCGGTAATTGCATTCGTCGCCCCTGGTCCAGAAGTTACTAATGTAACCCCTGGTCGTCCGCTTACTCTAGCGTAACCGTCTGCTGCATGAACAGCAGCTTGCTCATGGCGGGTCAAGATATGTTGAATTTCTTTACAATCATATAGTGCATCATAAATCGGAATGACCGCTCCACCTGGATATCCAAATATGGTATCCACCTTCTCTGCCAGCAAACATTGGATGAGTAACTCTGCACCCGTAATCGTTGTCTGCGCGGATGTTAGGTCTGTACTGCGGCTTACACTCAGGTTTGTTGTCTGACTTTTACTTTGAAGTGTACTCATACTTTTGTCCCCCTGCTCATTATTTTGACTATTATAAACTGATTAAAAATGAAGTGAGAGTGACTCTAGTCATAGAGGAGGAAATTTGGGAGCAGCCAGACACTGAGATGTTTATAAATTCCGGCGTTAAACTTTGCCGATTTTAACTTGGAAATTTATCGGCCCTTGTTCGATATACTCCCATGTGAATTGTCCTGTGTGCATCGCTTCAAATTGAAATCGTAAAGGTAACGGATCATGATCATTCACTAGAAGCATAGCTTCTCCAGGTTGAAGAGCATTGTAAGCCGCGAAAATAGTTTGATGCTTCAAATGTGGTGGAAATTCAGGGGCATTGACGATTGATTTAAATTGACTCATGGATAAATCCTCCTGTTATTAGAAATTCAAAGTACTTGCGATCATTATATCAATCTAACAAGGCTTAATAGTGATATGAATCACCTATTGATAAACTCATCCAAATCTTATCCTGTTACTTCGAGAAGCTGTCAATTATGAAGTGATGTCAGTCACTATACTAATTCCAGTTACAATTAATATAATATTTATAATGGACATTAACTCGGATTGAGGGGGGAATAAGTTGAAATATTATATTCCAAATCAGCATGGGGCTTGGGCGATGTTAATCGTACCGTTTATGTTTGGGGTGATTGCTTCAACACCAAGCCCTCTGCATATTTTGCTGTTTGCATGTTGGTTGCTTATTTATTTGTTGATGTTCCCGCTGCTCCAGTGGATCCGTACTAGAAAGACGAACTTGTATCGAAATCCGATCCTATTCTATGGAGTGCTACTGATACCAGTAGCCATATGGCTCGTAATTCTTCGTCCTGATCTTATTCTTATAGCACTCATGTTTATTCCTTTATTTATCGTTAACGCCTATTATGCTAAGACAAAAAATGAGCGTGCATTATTCAACGATATCGCTGCTATCGTGCAGTTTAGTTTGATGGTGTTCATCTCTTTTAATATCGGAGGAGGCAATAATTACTCCGTTGCGATGGAATTATTCTTCATTAGTGTTCTTTATTTTGTCGGTACTGCATTTTATGTTAAGACGATTATCCGCGAGAAGAAAAATAAATCATTCTATTATTTTTCGATAGGATATCACGCTATCTCAGTATTACTATCTGCATGGCTCCTTCCTTGGTTGATGGTCGTGCCAGCTTCTATACTGTTAATACGAGCAGTTTGGTTACCCCGAACGAAGATTAGCGTGAAACAATCCGGAATCATGGAGATTGTTTATTCCATTATTGTATTAATGAGTGTTTGGGTCACTTACGGATAATAAACTAAGAGTTTTTTGGCCTGTGGGGTTCACCTCGGAGGTCTTTTTTTGTTTGCTAAAATAGTTCAAATGACGTGAGAGCGAGCTCCTTTTTTTAGAGTCCTATAATGTGTATAATAGATACAGAATAGTACAGATTTGAACGGGAGGTATAACAGTTGGAAGGGCATGAAGAAAGTGTCACCAAACACGAGCAGTTGCTTCAGCACATCGAAGGGCTTAAGGTTGGGACGAAGATATCAGTGCGGAAATTGGCTAAAAGCTTGGCTGTTAGTGAAGGGACGGCATATCGTGCCGTCAAGGAAGCTGAGAACCTTGGCCTTGTGATTACGAAAGAGCGGATCGGTACGGTGCGCGTGGAGAAGAAGCCACGAAATATATCCGACCAGTTATCATTCCATGACGTGGTTGAAATCGTTGAAGGGAATGTGCTGGGTGGCGGAGAAGGTTTGAACAAAACACTGCATAAATATGTTATTGGCGCGATGAAGATCGATGCCATGGCTCGATATATTGACGCAGGCAGTTTGCTCATTGTGGGAAACCGTGAGAATACCCACTCCCTTGCCTTAGAGCAAGGTGCAGGCGTATTAATAACCGGTGGTTTCGGAACAAGTAGAGAAGTAAAAGCATTAGCGGATCGGCTGTCACTGCCTATTTTTTCTACGCGACATGATACATTTACTGTCGCCTCCATGATCAATCGAGCGCTGTTTGATAGATTGATCAAGAAAAAAATCATGTTAGTTGAAGACATTGTTTCCACGAAGCCACGTGTGAATATGCTCAAAGTTACAAGTAACATTTCTGATTATGACCAGTTGTCATTGGAAACGGGACAGCAGCATTTTCCTGTGGTGGATGAATGGAATCGAGTGATCGGCATTATTAGCCGTAAAGACGTGGAAGAACTGAGTGGAGATCATAGTATTGAGAAGTGTTTGACGCGGCATCCGATTACGGTAGGTATGCAAACTTCACTAGCTTCAGCTGCACAAATCATGGTATGGGAAGGGATCGACTTCTTACCTGTAGTTGATCGCAATCGGAAGCTAGTCTCATCAGTGACACGTAGGGAAGTGTTACAGGCGATGCGTGATGCTAGGAATCAACCGCAGCTCGGAGAAACGTTTGAGCATCTGATGTGGAATGGGTTTGCTGAGGAACGGGATGAAGTAGGTAAGCTATTTTTCCACGGAATGGTTACACCACAAATGTCAAGCGATCTGGGCACCATTTCACATGGGGTATTAACGTCGTTGATGACACAGGCAGGGCTCAGAGCTGCTAAGGATATGAGTGGAGGGGATTACGTAGTAGATAATCTAACCAATTACTTCGTCCGACCTGTTCAAATCGAGAATCCGATTGTGATTACGCCGTTTGTACTAGAAATGAGCCGCCGGGCGTGTAAGCTGGAGATTGTCATGACCCATCAAGATCATTTGGTCTCGAAGACCATAATGACGCTGCAATCAATCGACCACGCATAACAAGATGAAGTTTATATTATAGAGGTTACTCTACTCTATTCCGCCTTACGACGCGAGAACATGCTATGATTGCGAATCCCTGCGAAGATGTTAAACGCACCAAGCACCATAAACAGAGCTCCAATCACAACGCGAAGTGATGAACCGCTGAACACAAACATTTGAATCAGAGCTAGGACGATGAGCATGGATCCCATACTAATGTTCATTTTGGCGGCGTAAAGTCCACGAAGTGCTCCGTCGAGCGATCTGCGGGACCGGAAACTGAAAACTAGTGAACTGATACAAGAAATGATTAGTCCAGCGTACAACACGTATTGAATGATCTGTGTCATGAGATTAGAGGCTCCTTTTTATATAATCTATCTTTCCAGCTCAAAACCATAATTAGAGCTTGTGAAAACAGCTATTCACTCTACTGTTTTTTCAAGAAATAGTTTAAGTTTTGAGCTGTATTTCTATTATTAATTATTGTAGCATGAAAAATCAGCTCCGGACATAAGGCTTCATATCTACCCAGACTTGCAGTACGCCTTCACTAACCAGCATCGTCTTGATTTGAATACTGTATTCCTTATCGCGAACGGCGTAAATTTTCTTGTTTAATAACGTTCGGGTCATTTTGGCATCGGAATCGATTTCAAAAATGCTTCTACCACGAAGTACTTCAAGTTCCTCATGAAGTTGTTGCATGACTTCTTTGACGGCGAGTGAATCAAGCGGAGGATCACGTTCTTCTACGGTCACTTTGATTTCTTTGATCACCGTTGATCGTTTGCTATATTTCTTCAGTGTTTTATTGTCTTCTTCAGCCTGATGGAGCTGAATTTGTAGATCCTTGTTCTGTATCCATAAAGTGTTGTAGCTTGTCTGATAAATAACATTGTAAGCAACACTTCCTACAACCATTCCTAATACGAATATGGCAACAACCTGCATGAACCTCCGGAACCCTTTTAGTGTCGGTCGGTTGGTTCCATTCATCCCCGACTTCCTCCACACATCCATCTCACAAGTTCCGAGCCCATGTGGGCACCCATAAAGGCAAAAAGCAGATACAGAATCTGCTTGATCGCTGGAGATAAGTTTCCATCAAAGAAATTGCTTTCGATAACTCGCATGGGGTCAATGGTTCCCCCAACCGCGGCAGCTAGCGCCCATATTTTGATGCGATCGGCAACATCTAACATGGTCTGAGTTGGTGGTTGTAGGGATACTACAGCTCCGATTCCACCAACCATTGCCCCTCCCAGTACGATGCCAAAAGCGATAAAAAAGTCCATGACTGCTTTGGTTAAGAACGTACTCATCTTTGCTAATTCCCCTTTCAGCGAATGATCGTCGCCGGGCCAAGTTTCGCTTGTCCGGTCCTACTACCTATTCTATGGGCGCATTTGAGCTATGTATGATAAAATATTTTATAGATAATATAGATTTATTTTCCCGAAAGGAATGGAACTTATGGACGGCTTTGTTCATCTGCACGTGCACAGCGAATATAGCCTGCTGGATGGCGCCGCCCGGCTTGAAGATCTCGTGAAGAAAGCTGTTGACTCTGGCATGAAGGCGCTAGCGTTGACGGATCACGGGGTGATGTACGGGGCGGTTCCTTTTTATAAATTATGTAAAGCCAACGGCATTAAGCCGATTATTGGATGCGAAGTGTATTTTACCTCGGGGTCTCGTAAGGAACGAGGCAGCCGTAAGGATCAGCCAATTCATCATTTGATTCTACTTGCCAAGGACGAAACCGGTTACCGTAATCTCATGAGACTCTGTTCGATTGGGCATTTGGAAGGATTCCATTACAAACCTCGGATTGACTGGGATGCACTGGAGCGTCATAGTGAAGGGCTTATTTGTCTGAGCGCCTGTCTTGGCGGAGAAGTCCCGCAGCATTTGTTGCATGGCCGATATGAGGAAGCAAAGAAAGCGGCCTTGCGCTATCAAGCAGTTTTTGGTGATGATTTCTATTTGGAGTTACAGGATCACAGTATCCCGGAACAGAAACGAGTGAACCCTGAACTCGTGAAATTGTCCCTGGAAACAGGAATTTCCCTTGTTGCTACAAATGATGTTCATTATCTCGGCAGAGAAGATGCCGAGGTTCAAGATGTACTTATTTGCATCGGAACAGGCAAAACGGTGGACGATGAGGACCGGTTCAAGATGACGACGAACCAATTGTATTTTAAAACAGGAGCCGAGATGGCGGCTTTGTTTCCTCATATTCCCGAAGCCATTGTGAATAGTGGACTCATCGCAGATAAATGTAATTTAGAGCTAGAATTTGGTCGTCACATTCTCCCTGCTTATTCTCCGATCCCTGATGAGATGAACGCGGAGTCTTATTTGGCCGCACTTTGTGAGAAGGGACTTTCAGATCGATATAGTCATCTCGAAGCATGGAAGGATGATGAGGAACAGAGCAAGCTTCGGCAGCGTTTGAATTATGAATTGGAAGTCATCCGCAATATGGGGTTCTCTGATTATTTTCTAATCGTGTGGGATTTCATTGCCTTTGCGCATCGTGGTGGCATAGCTACAGGACCTGGGCGGGGGTCTTCAGCGGGGAGCATAGTCGCTTATGTCCTGAAGATAACGGATGTTGATCCAATGAAGTATGCGCTGTTGTTTGAACGTTTCTTGAACCCAGAACGGATTACGATGCCCGATATTGATATCGACTTTAGTGATGAACGACGAGATGAAGTCATCGCTTATGTATCGGAAAAATACGGATCAGAACATGTAGCACAAATAATTACGTTTGGTACGATGGCAGCTCGGGCTGCGGTTCGTGATGTTGGACGAGCACTTAATGTTCCGTTCGGTGAAGTGGACAAGGTAGCGAAGCTTATCCCGGGTAATCTAGGGATGACGATACAACGTGCATTGAAAGAGAGTACAGACCTGAAGGCTCTGTATGATGGTCAGGCACGGATCAAAGTATTACTTGATATGGCTATGAAGGTGGAGGGCATGCCACGACATGCGTCTACACATGCTGCAGGTGTCGTGATTTCACGTGATCCATTGACTGATGTCGTACCTCTACAAACGGGGAGCGAAGGAACGGCGCTTACGCAATACTCCATGGAGAACCTAGAAGCAATAGGTCTACTTAAGATGGACTTTCTTGGTCTACGTACCCTATCTATCATAGAACGGTGTATGTCTTGGATCGGAGAGGAACTAGGAAGTGTACCTGACTTTAAGTTAATCCCAGATGATGATGAGCTAACTTACGCTATGCTAGGACGCGGGGAGACGACCGGAGTATTCCAATTGGAGTCTGCGGGGATGCGGCGTGTATTGCGTGATTTGAAACCATCAGAGTTCGAAGATATTATCTCTGTTCTAGCATTATATCGTCCGGGTCCAATGGAATTTATTCCGAAATATATTGCGGGTAAACATGGAGAGATTACTGTGGATTATCCTCATCCGGATCTGCAACCGATTCTCAAAGACACACACGGTATTATCGTGTATCAAGAGCAAATCATGCAAATTGCATCTAGGATGGCTGGCTTCTCGCTCGGCGAAGCCGACCTGCTAAGACGTGCGGTATCGAAGAAGAAGCGGGAAGTGTTGGACGAACAACGTAGTCATTTTGTAGCCGGAAGTAAGGTTCAGGGTTATACCGAGGACGAGGCGAATGTAGTGTACGATATGATTGTCAAATTTGCCAATTATGGATTTCCACGTGCTCATGCCGCCGCTTATGGTGTTCTTGCGTTTCAGACTGCTTATTTAAAGGCACATTACCCCGTACATTTTATGGCCTCGATGCTTACGGCTGTAATGGGCAATCATCGCAAAGTTGCAGAATATATTCTCGAATGCCGTCGAATGGGGATAACGGTAATGCCACCAGATGTTAATGAAAGTGGCGTGTTATTTACACCTCAGGTGCAGCATATGAATGATAACGTAGCGAGCGCAGATGTTGAAATTAAGGGTAAGAATGGGATGGAAGAACCGGATGAAGAGCCCGCTACGGTAGGTGTTTCTTCAACTGGAACTACCCTCGGAGTGATTCGCTTCGGTCTTGCAGCAATCAAAAATGTGGGGACACAGGCAATGGAAAGTATTCTGCATGAGCGTCTTGAAAGACCTTTTGATAGTCTGCTTGATTTCTGCCGCCGTGTCGATTTACGCGCATGTAATAAGCGAGTGATTGAATCACTCATTCAAGCTGGTGCATTCGATTCTTTGCCAGGACACCGTGCACAATTGCTCGCAATGCTCGATGAAAGTGTTGATGCGGCTCTGAAATGGCGTAAGGAAAGGGATGATTTACAGATCCAATTATTTGATTTTGTGGAAACACCTAACTGGGACATCCAATATCCGAATATTCCAAGTTTCTCTGTAGGTCAGCAATTGGATCTGGAACGTGAGCTCTTGGGGTTGTACCTGTCGGGCCACCCGCTCGATGATTATGATGATTTGCTTGATCAAGAAGGAATTGATCGATTAATGGAGCTTGCAGAAGCGCCGGATGAGAGCCGTAAAATCGTCGCTGGTATGGTCGTTACGGTAAAGACTATTATGACCAAGCAAGGAAAAGCCATGGCCTTTATGGAGCTTGAAGACCAGATTGAACGCTGCGAAGTCGTGCTATTCCCTGAAGTATGGCGGCGCTGCTCAGCGTTGATTGGCAAAGGGGCGTTGCTCGCACTTCGTGCCACGGTCCAGCAGCAAGACGAGGGCTTCAAGCTGCTGGCTGATGAGGTGGTGGCACTGGACGCGCAGAATCTCACGCAATTGCAGCGCGCTGCTGCTGCTCGTGGCCCTGCGCGGGGGCCAGCGCGAGGGGGCAACGGTGCTGGCAAGCCGCCAACGTCTGCTGCAACGAAGGCGCGCAAGGGCGAGGACACAGCGCTGCCCCCTGCAATAGCAGGCAATGAGCCGTCCCCCGCGACCGAAGGGACCGGTGGGGGAGACGCGGTGAGCGTACCGCCGTCTACGCAGCAGCAGGGCAGGCACGAGCGGAAGACGCAGGCACAGCGCGTCTTCATTAAGATTGCGGCCGCGAAGGAGAATGCGGCCCTGCTTGAGAAGCTGAAGGCGCTACTTGCGCTCCATCAGGGTCCTATGGGGACCGTGCTCTTCTACGAAAGCACCGGCAAGCTGCTCGCTTTGAATGAGCGTTATAGCATTAAGCCGTCACCTGAATTGTTCAGTCATATGGAGGACATGCTGGGTCCAGATACCGTAAAAGTAAAATAGAGAAAAAATTAGGTCCGTTCTTCGATAATTAATCGGAGTTCGGACTTTTTAATGAACATTTTGGGAACCTCGCGCATACACTTAGGAACACGATAGGACAAAGTCCGAAATCATTATTCTGGTGGAAGTTGAAAATGGACTATTGCAGAATTCTGACGAGAATGCGGAGGGATAATCATGTCATTTGAAATTGCGGAAGCCCAGTTGCTTCGTAGAGGTGTTAAACTTGGAGATATTGCGGAAATAGTACATTCACTACAAATTGTATATAATTCGGAACTAACGTTGGAAGAATGTCTGGACAGTGTTAAGGCCGTGTTGCACAAGCGTGAGGTGCAGTACACTTTATTTACGGGAATTGCTCTAGATGAATTAGCAGAGAAGAAGTTGCTTCCTGAGCCATTGCAGGCCATTATGGAGGCAGACGAACCACTTTATGGAGTAGATGAGACGATGGCGCTCGGAATCACAAGTGTATTCGGCATGATCGGGCTAACTAGCTTCGGCTACTTGGACAAGGTTAAGCCTGAAATTATTGGTAGGTTGAATGATATGGGAGAGCAAATTCATGTGTTTCTAGATGATTTGGTGGCGGGTCTTGCCGCCGCTGCCTCGGCACGGATCGCTCACAAGAGTCCGAAGGCTAACGATTATCAATCCCCAAAGCAAGTTTGAAGCACGGGCTGGTCATCGGATGAAGGCCGGGAAATCCGGCCTTTGGTATTTGTTGCGGGAAATTTGAAAATTATGTTATCATTATTCTATTAAACGGGTAAACGGGCTCAGAAGTAAAGGTAAGGGGGCTTAGGAAAGGACATGTGGACAGTCATTTATATTGCGCCTACCGCGAAAATTACAGATATGATTAAAATGAGACTCACAGAAGAAGGCTTTCTTGTCCAAACACGTCCCGTCAATTTATCAAAACAGCAGTTTGAGATTTTAGTTCCTTCAGGAGAACTTGAGGAAGTTCAAGAAGTATTAAATTTAATCCTTCATCCCTGAGGAAGGAGTAGGCAAATCATCGAACAATAGATCCTTGACTGTAGATGTAGCCAATAAATTTACGGCTGAAGAGGTGTAGTTGTGTTTAAAGATTTGTTTCAGAAGAAGAGGAAATACGCGACCATTCCTTCAGAGCGCCTAGGAAGCAATGATAGTTCGCAATCGCAAGATCGTCCAAAGCGTGAAGTTCCAGAAGGTTTGATGAATAAGTGCGGCAACTGCGGCAGCATTCAATATAGTAAAGAACTGGAGAAAAATTTAAAGGTCTGTCCTTCATGTGGATATCATATGCGGTTAAACGCCATGGACAGAATTAAGTTCACTGTGGATGAGGGCACCTTTGTCGAATATGATGAAGATTTGGTCTCGGTGGACCCGCTTACATTTCCTGGATATGCCAGCAAGCTGGAACAGCAGACTCTGAAATCGGGTCTACGTGAAGCCGTTATTACTGGGCAAGGAAGCATCGGTGGATTTGAAGCAGTTGTTGCCATTATGAGCTTTGATTTCTTCACAGGTAGCATGGGTTCAGTTGTGGGTGAGAAAATTACACGAGCCATCGAAGCTGCAATTGAGAAGTCTCTTCCGTTAATTATCTTCTCCACCTCTGGTGGTGCACGGATGCAGGAGAGTATTCTCAGTCTAATGCAGATGGCTAAGACTAGTGCGGCACTGTCACGACTCCATGAAGCAGGTGGGCTATATATTTCGGTCATTACGGATCCAACAACAGGAGGCGTATCGGCCAGCTTTGCTATGCTTGGAGACATTATTATAGCTGAGCCTGGAGCGGTATTCGGTTTTGCCGGAAGAATTGTTATTGAGCAAACCATTCGCCAGAAGCTTCCTGACGACTTCCAGACAGCGGAATTCAATCTAGAGCATGGCCAGCTTGATCTGGTCGTCCACCGTAAAGAGATGAGAGCAATGCTTTCCAAACTGCTTGATTTGCACGGTGGGAAGGGAGGAGTCTAAGTGGCTGGGGAATTACCTTTTGAGAGCCCACTAGTTAAGCTGCGTGAGAAGATTCAAGAACTTGAGCAGTTTGGTAGCGAGAAGGAAATCGATTTCGGCGATGAAATTGCGCGGTTGGAAGAACGCTACCGTCAACTTGAGGAAGAGATATACACCAATATTTCGCCCTCACAGAAGATGCATGTGGCCAGACTTCATCAACGCCCTACTTCGCTAGATCTGATTCAACTAATATTTAATGATTTCGTCGAATTGCATGGTGACCGTTTGTTCGGGGATGATAAGGCTATCGTTGGTGGAATAGCCAAGCTGAACGATATACCAGTTACGGTATTGGGACAGCAACGTGGCAAAGACACCAAAGATAATATTGTACGTTTCTTTGGAAGCGCACATCCCGAGGGTTTCCGCAAGTCGATGCGACTCATGCAGCAAGCTGAAAAGTTTGGTCGTCCGATTGTGACGTTTATCGATACAAAGGGAGCCTATCCGGGTATTACCGCTGAAGAGAGAGGGATCTCGGAAGCGATTGCCCGCAATTTAATTGGTATGGCGAAACTTCGTGTGCCTGTCATTTGTGTTGTCATTGGTGAAGGGGGGAGTGGTGGAGCTCTTGCGCTAGGCGTGGGCAACCGCGTTCTGATGCTAGAAAATGCCATTTACTCTGTAATTTCACCTAACGGTGCTGCCTCCATTTTGTGGAAGGATGCTTCCAAAGCAGATCAAGCTGCAGAAGCGATGAAGATTACCGCTCAAGATCTTCTTGAAATGGAAGTTATTGAAGGTATTATTCCTGAACCACGTGGAGGAGCCCATCGAGATTATGAAGCTACTGCTTCGGCAATCAAGAATGCTCTGCTTCATCATTTTGAAGAACTAGCACTTCTTGGTCCGGACGAGCTTGTCGAAGATCGTTATCGGAAATTCCGTAAGATTGGACAATTTTCCGAAGGCGGCAAAATAAACCACCACAAAAAGGAAGAAAAAGAAGAAGTAACTATTATAGAATCGCCTTTAGTGGGTAATGAATAGTAAGATTGCATTATTTGAGAAGAATATGACGAATATCCTATACAAATCGAACGAACTATAGTAAATTTAGTTGTTGGTAAAGGTGATAATAGAGAGAACTAATAAAACGGAGGAAACCCAAATGCGCAAAACAAAAATCGTATGTACAATCGGTCCTTCTAGCGAGTCGTTAGAAAACATCAAGAAGCTTATTATGGCCGGAATGAATGTCGCTCGTCTAAATTTCTCACATGGTGACTTTGAGGAGCATGGTGCTCGTATCAAAACAATCCGTGAAGCGAGTGCAGAACTGGGGAAATCAATCGCCATACTGTTGGACACGAAAGGTCCTGAAATCCGCACAGGCAAACTTAAAGAAGAGCCGATTGAGCTAGTGCAGGATGAGTTTATCACTCTGACGACCGAGGAAATTCTCGGCGACAAAGATCGCATCTCCATTACGTACACAGATCTTCCAGGAGATGTAGAAGTCGGCTCGACTATTCTTATTGACGACGGATTAATTGGTCTTACTGTTGTTGATATTCAAGGTACGGAGATCAAATGCCGTATTGTCAATGGTGGTACGATCAAGAGTAAGAAGGGCGTTAACGTTCCAGGTGTGGATATCTCCCTTCCGGGTATCACAGAGAAAGATGCTAACGATATCGTCTTTGGGGTCGAGCAAGGCGTCGATTTCATTGCCGCATCCTTCGTACGCAAAGCTAGTGACGTTCTTGAAATTCGTCAATTGCTAGAGCGCCACAATGCAGCAAATATCCAAATCATCTCCAAAATTGAAAACCAACAAGGTGTTGACAATTTGGATGAAATTTTGGAAGTATCCGATGGATTGATGGTAGCACGTGGTGACCTTGGTGTAGAAATTCCTGCTGAAGATGTGCCATTGGCGCAAAAACAAATGATTGCTAAATGTAATCTTGTAGGTAAACCGGTTATTACAGCTACACAAATGTTGGATTCCATGCAACGTAATCCTAGACCTACACGCGCTGAAGCGAGTGACGTGGCTAATGCCATTTTCGACGGTACAGACGCAATTATGTTGTCTGGGGAAACAGCTGCAGGTAAATATCCAGTTGAATCAGTTCTGACTATGTCTCGTATCGCTGAGAAAGCAGAATCTGCTTTGGAATATCGTGAAATCTTCATTAAACAAAGTAATGCACAACAAACAACTGTTACTGAAGCGATCAGCCAATCGGTAGCCAATTCTGCTTTGGAGTTGAATGCTAAGGCAATCATTACTTCCACAGAAACAGGTTATACAGCTCGTATGGTATCTAAATACCGTCCTAAAGCTCCGATTATTGCTGTAACAACAGAAGATCAAACTATGCGTCGTCTTGCATTGAACTGGGGCGTTACACCTGTTAAGGGTAATGTTGCTTCCTCTACGGATGAAATGTTCGATAAAGCGATGAAGGGCGGTCTTGATTCCGGTATCGTTAAAGAAGGCGATCTTGTTGTAATCACAGCAGGAATTCCACTTGGACGTTCTGGTTCGACTAACCTGATCAAAATTGGTCAAGTTCGCAAATAGTAATTCAGTCAAATAATTCATTGTTGAAATAAATAATAGTCGGAAACGACAATTCAGAAGGAGCAATGGGGAGCCGGCAACGGAATCCATTGCTTTTTTTGCAAAATAAAATAGGGATCTCAATTGGGAGGAGTTGCAAGTATTATGTTTGTTAGCGAACTAACCATTCTACCTAAATATTCTGAATTTGATATGATGGGGATCATTTATCATGCCAATTATCTCGGATGGTTTGAAATGGGGCGGACTAAATTGTGCCAGGATCTTGGGTTTGAATATTTTGATATGGAGCAAGCAGGGTATATTTCACCCGTTCATGAGATGAAGGTGGAATATAAGCGTGGGATAACCTATGGGGATCGTGTGCTTCTCAGGACATGGATAAGGGAAAATGGTGGTGTCAAGACGGTTTATGGGTATGAAGTTGTGGATGGGAACGGTATAGTGCGTGTGGAGGGAACTTCTTCTCACTATGTCGTGAGGAAAGAAGATTTCAAGCCCGTACAGTTCAAAAAAGTATTCCCAGAATGGTATGCTGCCTTCGAAGAGGCGAGTAAATTTTGATTAAACCAGGGCGAAGCGTTAAAATACTTCTATGAGTAGGAAGCATTACTTATAAAGGAGTTGAATTATGCGTAAATGGATGATCTTATTAATTATTCTGGTTCCCACTGTTGAATTCTGGGCTTATGTAGAGGTTGCAGAAAGGTTGGGTATTGGAAAGACGATATTTCTTACTTTGGCCACCTCGGTCATTGGGGGATTAATGATGCAATTCGAGGGGCGCAAAGTGTTAGTTGATGCCAAGGCTCAAATGAATGGTGGACAAATTCCAGGTAGAACAATGCTGGATGGGATTTGTGTTTTTGCTGGAGGGCTACTATTGCTCTTGCCAGGTTTCTTTACAGATATCATTGGATTCACGATGGTGTTTCCGTTGACGCGTCCGTTATATCGCTTACCATTGATGAAGTGGATTAGTAAGAAAATGAAGGATGGATCTATTACGTATTTCCGACGCTAAAAAATAATGTTCATCTCAGTCTACCGCTGAGTATGTAATTTCTTAGATCGTGAAGTACTCCTGCGCGGGAAATCGCGCCAAAGACGACTAAGGATACCGGGCCAATAATAAGACCGAGGACTCCAAATAATTTCATTCCAACGAACATCGAGATGAGTGTGGGTAGTGGCTCGATCCCGACGTTGCTTGCTAAGATTTTAGGTTCAATTAATTGCCTTGCAACCAAAATGATACCATACAGAATCGACAACCCTATTCCGAGTTGTATGTCCCCTGTCATAAAGGCATAAAGTAGCCAGGGGGCCATAATTGTACCGACACCTAGGTAAGGTAGTAAGTCGACCGCCCCGATAAGTATGGCGTAAGTGAAGGGGGAGTCGACGTGTAGGATTAACAGCCCGATGAATACGATACTGGCAGTTATAGAAATCAATATAAATTGTGCACGGAGATAGCCAAAAAAGGCTTTTTGTAAATCCCTCCACACTTCCCCGGAAGTTTGACGAAAGGGTGCTGGAATAATGCCCCTCAAAATGGTCATGTTCTTATCCCAATTGTTGCTAATAAAAAATGTAGCAAGAAGAATCACACTAACAATAACCCCGAGACCTGGTAATGAAGCGATCAGATTTATGATGCCACTTAACAAAACGGTCACTATTCGTGATACGGCAGAACCTATCGTGGCGGCGGTATTATCGATATTTTTGGTGATTGTGGTGCTGTATCCGGGATTGTTGGCCACGAAGGTGTTGATTTCGCGAATGATCTTTTGTATTCCGTCACTCTGGCTCCAATCTATAAACCATTTTCTCCATTCCGCAAGATGTACATCCAACGTCTCCGCTAAGTGAATCAACTCTTGAAGAAGCCGAGTGATTGCTGCCGTGAGAACGATTGCTGCAGCTCCCCAATAGATCATGAGTCCAATAAGGACAGAGAGCCACTTGGGTAGCTTGAATGCAGTACGCAACCAGTGGACAAACGGATTCATGGCATATGCGATTAACCAGGCGATGAGGAAGGGGTACACCAGTGGGGTTAACCAATATATAGAAAAAAATATTGCTATTAGGACTATGCATACCCAAGTACCTCGTAGCACTCGTTTGGCAATTACGTTATCCATACGTTATTCTCCTTCGTGGTACATGCCTCTCTTCTCTAATACCATATTATTCGTCTTAGATTAGTATTCCGAGAATCGCTAGAATTGATAGATCGACACACAATATACAACTGTCGGCGTATCATCACACAATTAACGACTCGTTGTGACAAAAATCATTGTGCTTCTGAAATCGTTTACAAAATTAATTTATGATTGCGATAAAACAATTTGATATATGGAGTGGGACTCTAGGATGTTCCCTTGCCTCTTGAAATCCAGTATGATGATTTAGAAGGATGTAAATGGCTTAGATTCGCGCTATTCAGATGGTTTTTATCTAACTACGAAAATTTTAAACTTTCAAATTGGAAATGTTTACATGAGCCTATTGCTCAAATTCGCTTTATAAAGGAGAGATGTACTATGACAGCTACTAAAGGCCTCGAAGGCATTGTGGCAGCGACTTCCTCGATTAGTTCCATTAACGATGGCGTACTTGCTTACCGCGGAATTAATATCGACGAATTGGCGGAGAATGCTAGTTATGAGGAAACCGCTTATTTGCTTTGGTATGGCAAATTGCCTACGAAATCTCAATTGTTGACCCTACAGGATCAACTCAGCGAATATGCTGCGGTACCTCAGCCACTTTTAGACCAAATGAAGTTGTACCCTAAAGATGCAAACACGATGTCTGTACTGCGGACGACTGTTTCGGCTCTTGCTTTGTATGATGATTCGGTAAATGATAATTCACGGGAAAGCAACCAGAAGAAATCGATCAAGTTACAATCTCAAATTCCGACGCTTATTGCAGCGTATGCCCGTATCAGGGAGGGTAAAGAACCAATAGCTCCACTAAAAGGTGTATCTATTGCTCATAATTTCCTCTACATGTTATCGGGAGAAGAACCTGATGAAGTCGCGGTTAGCGCTCTGGATCAGGCGTTGGTGCTACATGCCGACCATGAACTTAATGCTTCTACATTCTCGGCACGTGTCACGATCGCTACTCTTTCGGATATTTATTCTGGTGTTACTTCTGCTATTGGCACATTGAAGGGTCCATTACATGGGGGAGCTAACGAAGCTGTCAGCCAAATGTTGAGTGAAATTGGCACATTGGACCAAACGGAGTCATATATTCAAGCTAAGCTTAATAATAAGGAAAAAATTATGGGTTTTGGTCACCGTGTCTATAAGAATGGGGATCCACGTGCTAAACATTTACAGAAGATGTCCTATGAGCTTAGTTTGTTAAAGGGCAACTCGACTTTGTATGATATTTCGATCAAAGTGGAAGAGATTGTTACCGGACAAAAGGGACTTAAGCCGAATGTAGATTTCTATTCTGCATCTGTCTATACACAACTGGGGATTCCGCGGGATTTGTTCACGCCGATCTTTGCAATCAGCCGTCTATCCGGGTGGACAGCACATATTCTGGAGCAGCTAGATGACAATCGGATTATTCGTCCACGCGCTGACTATACGGGACTTAACAACCAACATTACATTCCAATTGAATTGAGATAGAGAGTTCGAGCGGAAACAGGAACGTATTCTATGTTAGAATGAAGATCGTACGTGTTTTAACTAACTATACAAGGAGGAAAATATATCAATGTTGAAATTAGAAAAGTTTAACCTTCCTACCGAGGGTGAAAAGATTCAAATACAGGACGGCAAGTTGTTGGTACCAAATAACCCGGTTATCCCTTTTATCGAAGGTGATGGTACAGGGCGCGATATTTGGAAAGCATCTAAGCGTGTGCTGGATGCTGCTGTAGAGAAAGCTTATAACGGCGAGAAAAAGATAGCTTGGTATGAAGTTTTTGCTGGAGAGAAAGCTTACAATACATACGGAGAGTGGCTACCAGGCGATACGCTGACAGCAATCCGTGAGTTTATCGTAGGCATTAAAGGACCACTTACAACACCAATTGGTGGTGGAATTCGTTCACTGAACGTAGCATTGCGTCAAGAACTTGATTTGTATGTATGTCTTCGTCCTGTGCGTTATTTCGATGGGGTACCTTCTCCAGTGAAACGTCCGGAACTTGTAGATATGGTAATTTTCCGCGAAAATACAGAAGACATTTATGCGGGGATCGAATATAAAGAAGGTTCCGATGAAGTCAAAAAAGTGCTCGCATTCTTACAGAATGAAATGGGCGTGAAAAATATCCGCTTCCCAGAAACGTCGGGTATCGGTATCAAACCGGTATCAGAAGAAGGTTCCAAACGCCTCGTTCGGGCAGCGGTACAATATGCAATTGATCATGAACGGAAGACTGTGACGCTTGTCCATAAAGGAAACATCATGAAGTTCACGGAAGGTGCCTTTAAGAACTGGGGTTATGAAGTAGCTGAAGCGGAATTTGGCGATAAAGTGTTCACTTGGGCGCAATATGATCTGATCAAGGAAGAATCCGGAGTTGATGCTGCAAATGCGGCACAAAAAGCGGCGCTTGATGAAGGTAAAATTCTGATTAAGGATGCGATTGCTGACATTGCATTGCAACAAGTATTAACCCGTCCGACTGACTTCGACGTGATTGCAACGTTGAACTTGAACGGAGATTACCTCTCCGATGCTTTGGCAGCTCAGGTTGGTGGAATCGGTATTGCTCCAGGAGCAAACATTAACTATGTCACTGGTCATGCTATATTTGAAGCAACTCACGGTACGGCGCCGAAATATGCTGATCTCGATGTGGTAAATCCGGGGTCTGTCATTCTGTCCGGCGTAATGATGTTTGAACATCTCGGTTGGCAGGAAGCTGCAGACCTTATTTATAAAGGTTTGGAAACGTCAATCAATAACAAGACGGTTACGTATGATTTTGCCCGACTGATGGATGGTGCTACTGAAGTTAAATGTTCTGAGTTTGCAGACCAAGTCATCAATAATATGTAAGGGGTCCTGACCAAAATGGCAATTTCTCGTAAGAAAATAACGGTTGTCGGTGCAGGATTTACGGGAGCAACAACGGCTCTGATGCTTGCACAAAAAGAACTCGGTGACATTGTGTTACTTGATATTCCGCAATTGGAGAATCCTACAAAGGGTAAAGCGCTTGATATGCTGGAAGCGAGCCCAGTTCAGGGCTTTGACAGTAAGATAGTAGGTTCTTCTTCTTACGAGGATGCTGCGGATTCCGATATTGTCATTATTACAGCAGGAATTGCTCGGAAGCCAGGGATGAGTCGTGATGATCTCGTCCATACGAATGCGGGGATTATTACTTCCGTTTGTGAGAACGTGAAGAAATATTGTCCGAATTCTATAGTTATCATTTTGAGTAACCCGGTAGACGCTATGACGTTTGCTGCCTTTAAGAGCTTGGGTTTTCCGAAAAATCGTGTTATCGGTCAATCCGGTGTGCTAGACACGGCTCGTTACTGTACATTTATCGCACAGGAACTTAATGTTTCTGTGGAAGATGTACGTGGGTTTGTGCTTGGTGGACATGGAGATGACATGGTACCGCTCGTTCGGTATTCAAGTGTTGGCGGTATCCCGATTGATACGCTTATCTCTGCAGAACGAATTGAAGCGATTGTTCAACGCACACGCGTTGGCGGCGGTGAGATTGTTAACTTACTTGGTAATGGCAGTGCCTACTATGCTCCAGCGGCTTCACTAGTGCAAATGACAGAAACCATTCTCAAGGATAAGAAGCGAATCATTCCTGTCATTGCCTTATTGGAAGGCGAGTATGGTTTTGATGGTTTGTTCCTTGGAGTTCCAGTCATTCTTGGTGGTGATGGAATCGAGAAGATCTTTGAGTTGGAACTGACGGTCGAGGAGAAGAGTGCACTTGATAAGTCAGCGGATTCTGTACGTCAGGTTATCTCTGTGGTGAAGGGCTAAGAAGTTAGATAGTACTTTCACTTATTTGCTATAAGAGCATTGCTAAATTTAAACCTCCCATTTTGGGAGGTTTTCTTTTCTTTATTTCGGTTAATAGTTATAATAGAGTATGATATATCTAATTGACATTAAGGAGCGAGGGAATTTATGTATAAGGTTATGTTGTTTCTGCATATCGTTGGAACGTTAGCACTTGGATTTTATTTGGTGCTACCTTTTGTGCTTGGCACAGTTAGTAAGTTATCTCTTGCGGCACAAGAAGGAACTGTATCGGCGGTTAAATCGCTGAATCGTTATGCTCAATATGGATTGGTGATCCAACTTCTTACGGGTGGATATATGATCAGTAAAGGGGAATATTCAGTTGCTTGGATGATCGTCGTTGTGGTTCTATTTTTGGCGATTGCTGCACTGGGTGGAATTATGGGCAAACCACTTCGACTTGCTCTTGAAGGAATTCGTCAGAAGAAGAGCATTACTGCATATGCTGGTAAGCTTACCACGTTAAGCACTGCTCTTTCACTTGGTGTTCTGTTGATTGTTTTCCTCATGGTTTATAGCTCAATTATCTAAATCAGCTAGGGGATTGTTATTCTTCAAAGCTAGTTGTAGCATCGAGAAATCGCTCAATGGGACCGTTACTGGTATTTTCAGTAGGCTGCCCAGAGAGCGATTTCTTTTTTTTGACCGGCTATAACATAATGTAGACAAATCATGTGGCATAAGCTCCGCTAAGTGGGTAATTCTATATTGGATAAGCAAGTTGCATCAACTAACCAATACACAATTACTTCAAGATGAGAAAGGAGCATGTGGGATGTCTGGAAATCAACCAAGTAATAAACAAACAATGCCACCACAGCATCAAAATCAACAACCAGGAATTGAGGAGGAGATGAGCCCTAAACCAGAATACGAGCGTTCTCATCACGCTGGGGGAAGGTTGCAGAACAAAGTAGCGCTTATTACGGGTGGAGATAGTGGTATAGGGAGAGCAGTGGCAGTTGCTTATGCGAAGGAAGGTGCAGATGTTTCCATCGTATATCTTAATGAACATGAGGATGCGAAGATAACGAAACAAGAGGTTGAACAGGAGGGACGTAAGTGTCTTTTGATCCCTGGAGATATCGGTGATGAAGCCTTCGCAGGACAAGCCGTGAGTCAAACGGTTGAGAAGCTCGGAGGCTTGGATATTCTGATTAACAATGCCGCAGAACAACATCCGCAGCAGGATATTACAGATATCACGGCCCAACAATTAGAGAAAACGTTTCGAACTAACATTTTTTCAATGTTCTATCTGACCCAAGCAGCTATGCCGCATCTGAAAAAGGGAAGTTCCATCATTAATACGGCCTCAGTTACCGCTTATAAAGGAAATCCTACGCTGATTGATTATTCATCTACCAAAGGAGCGATTGTTAGCTTTACTCGCGCATTGTCTATGAATATCGTCGGTAAAAAAGGCATCCGTGTGAATGCCGTAGCTCCAGGACCAATTTGGACGCCGCTTATTCCTTCTACATTCGATGAGCAGCAGGTTGCGACATTTGGTGGAGATACCCCGATGCAGCGCCCGGGTCAGCCTGAGGAAGTGGCACCTGCCTATGTATTCCTCGGTTCTGACGATTCTTCATATATTAGCGGGCAAGTTATCCACGTTAATGGTGGTGAAATTGTAAATGGCTAACGGCTAAATCTAATTTCATTGGCGTCGGATACAATAACAAACACCCTATCCCAGTAAAATCGGAGATAGGGTGTTTGCTACATAAGAATAAGTAAGCATCTATTTTCGTTACGATAACTCATCTAATGTCATTTCGAAACTGGGTGCAAAATGCTCTAGGAAATAATGAACTTCCGGCAACGCAAGCTGCTTAAGTTTCTCTTGTATTTGATCCTTGGCCACAGCAAACTCTCGATTGCCGGCAGTTAGTTCCCAGGCACATTTGAGGTAAGCATCAAGGCTATCGGCAGCTTTGACATAGATCATGAGTTCTTTGTCGCTGATTTCACCGTTGTCTTTACCAGGAGACAATAAGTGGTCATACGTAGACTTCAATTCTGAAGGAACCATCGAAAGTAATCGTTCTGCAGCGATATCTTCCATTTCTCTGAAATTAGATAATAGACGAGGATTATGATGCTTCACGGGTGTAGGAATATCGCCAGTAAACACTTCAGTCGCATCATGGAATAGGGCAAGAGTTGCTGCGCGTTCTGAATTTAATTGGCGACTGAATATACTATTTCCAATTTCGCAGAGTAGATGAGTTAGTAAAGCAACGTGATAGGAATGCTCAGCGACATTCTCGGTCTTTGTGTTACGCATGAGGCTCCAACGTTTAATGGAGCGAAGCCGGTACATATAAGCGGAAAAGTGATAGCTCATCAGTGATAAACCTCGCTTTATATTGGTTAAATTTTGTATAGAAATTGTCAGCCTGTTAAATTGTATTATGTTATTATAAATCTAATAAACAGTATCGACAAGAGAGGGGATCCTAGGATGTTGCACAAGTTTGAAGAGAGTGTATATCAATTGATTGTGGAAACTTCGACAAATTTGCCAGGGGATGTGCGTCGGGCGTTGAATCGGGGGATGGTTATTGAGAATCAAGCCACACGTGCGGGTCTCGCACTATCTACGATCTCTCGCAATATAGGTATGGCCGAGGAGCAAATTTCACCGATTTGTCAGGATACAGGGATGCTAACTTTTATTGTACATACACCAGTTGGTGTGAATCAGATAAAAATGAAACGAAATATCCACTCAGCGATCCAGAGAGCAACCAAGGAAGGAAAACTACGTCCCAATTCAGTGGATTCACTTACAGGGGAGAATAGTGGCGACAATTTGGGGCCTGGGACACCCGTTATTCATTTTGAGCAGTGGGAGAGCGACTATATAGATGTGCGACTTATACTGAAAGGTGGAGGCTGCGAGAATAAGAATATCCAATACAGTCTTCCAACTGAACTAGAAGGGTTAGGCCGTGCAGGACGTGATTTGGATGGAATTCGTAAATGTATTTTGCATGCGGTATATCAGGCACAGGGTCAGGGATGTAGCGCTGGATTTATCGGAGTTGGTATAGGCGGAGATCGTACGACAGGATACGAACTTGCTAAGCAACAGCTGTTTCGTACAGTGGACGATGTGAATCCCATTGCTGAATTGAATCAGCTGGAGCAATATACGATGGAGCATGCTAACAAGCTTGGGATTGGTACTATGGGATTTGGTGGAGAAGTGACGTTGCTTGGTTGTAAGATCGGTGCTGCAAATCGACTTCCAGCAAGCTTCTTTGTGTCTGTGGCCTATAACTGCTGGGCGTTCCGCCGTCAAGGGGCCGAGATTAATGCAACAAGTGGAGAAATCATGAAATGGCTGTACGAAAGTGGATCCGATGTGGCGATGGAGCAGCAAGGCAAGAATGATGCTGGAAACACGAATGATACAACTGATGAACCGACTAGTCGCGAAATCGTACTACAAACTCCAGTGAGTGAAGAAGACATTCGTAATCTTCGTGTAGGTGATGTCGTTGTAATCAAAGGTGAAATGCATACAGGTCGTGATGCTCTTCATAAGTATTTGATGGATCATGACTCTCCAGTAGATCTGAATGGAGCTGTAATATATCACTGCGGCCCAGTGATGCTTAAGGATGAAGCAGGCTGGCATGTTAAGGCAGCGGGACCGACCACTAGCATACGAGAGGAACCTTACCAAGGTGATATTATTAAAAAGTTTGGTATTCGCGCTGTAATTGGTAAAGGTGGTATGGGCTCCAAAACCCTTGCTGCACTACAAGAACATGGTGGCGTTTATTTAAATGCGATTGGTGGAGCAGCACAATATTATGCAGAGTGCATCAAGCAAGTGAATGGTGTTGATTTTATGGAGTTTGGAATTCCTGAAGCGATGTGGCATCTAGAGGTTGACGGTTTTGCCGCGATCGTAACGATGGACTCGCATGGGAATAGTTTGCATGAAGGTGTGGAGAAAGCCTCAGCCGAGAAGCTAGCATCCTTAAAAGAAAAGGTGTTTCAATAACTTATGAAGACATTTCGACATAGACTTACGGTTATTATGATGGGGTTGGTGGGGGTATCCATGCTTGCTGCAGGGATATCCATGGCGTTGGTGTTCAAAGATTCACATATTGACGCCTTAGAGGAGAATATGGCGCGTGAGATTAACTTGCTTGAGAACACCTTTCCATTTGAACCTCTCGAAGGAAATCCAGGCGTCACAGACTATTATTCGGCCAAAGCGAAAGAACTGGAGAACTTGATTGGATCTCGGGTTACCTTTATTGGTAACGACGGGGAGGTTATTGGTGACTCCGAGATTTCTGTCTTGGAGATGGACAATCACTCTGATCGAGAGGAAATTATTTCTGCTACAGGTGATAAAGTAGGCAGTGCTATACGTTATAGTGATACTTTGGATGAGGATATGCTCTACGTTGCGAGACATGTCACTTCTGATTTGGGATTTGACGGTTATATTCGATTGTCTATGAGTCTTGCTATAGCTAGTGAGGGGCTGAATAAAGGTTGGTTACTCATGTTCGTGGGATTATTAATTTTATTTCTAGCTGCTACATTCATTAGTTATCGAATCGCTAAGGGGCTAACTAGACCCTTGGAGCACATTACTAAGGTTGCAAATAAGATTTCCAAGTTCGATTACGATGCGAGAGTGCAATTTAGTCGTAATGATGAAATCGGGCAGCTTGGGCAAGCCATTAACGGAATGGCTGATAGCTTGCAGCAGCAATTGAAACGAATCCGTGATAACGAAGGTTTAACGCAGAGCGTATTATCCAATATTACAGGTGGTATTGTAATGGTTGATGCGCAGGGTCGAGTCGCACTCATCAATCGAGAAGCTGAACGTATTTTGCGCATGAAAGAGCATTTATTACTAGGCAAACCCTACCATGTACTCAAGAGAAACTTTGAATTTACTAAGTTTATGGAAGAAGGCATGGAGCTCAAAGAACGTATTCACGAAGAACGGAATGTGTATGATCCAGAGAGTAAGATTTTACATTTTGACGGCGTGCCGATGTTCGAGAACGATGGTAGCTACCGTGGTATGCTCTTCCTCCTTCATGATGTTACAAGTATCCGTCGCCTGGAAGTGATGCGTAGTGAATTTGTAGCGAATGTGTCCCATGAATTGAAGACGCCAATTGCAGCTGTAAAAGGTTTTGCGGAAACACTCCTGGCTGGAGGAGTAAAAGACGAAGAAACCGTTAGATCTTTTCTGCAGATCATTTACGATGAGGGAGATCGTTTGAATCGTCTAATTGGGGACATCCTGGAATTATCAAAGATCGAATCGAAGCAAGCTCCGCTAGAATATGCTCCGATTCCACTGAAGGAATTATTCGATAGTATATTTGAAGTATTGCAATCTGCAGCGGACAAAAAGTCTATCGTAATGCTTCATGACATTCCTGAGCATATGTTTATTGAAGGGGATGAAGATAGGCTCAGACAGATTTTTATGAATCTATTGTCTAATGCAATCAATTATACGCCTGAAGGGGGTAAAGTTAAGGTAGACATCCGAATTGAGAATGAGGGCAGTGATGATGAGAAACTCCGAATTGTAGTGAGTGATACTGGAATCGGGATTCCTAAGAAGGACCTTCCGCGAATATTTGAACGCTTCTATCGGGTGGATAAAGCGAGATCAAGGAATTCAGGGGGAACGGGACTTGGCCTCTCCATTGTCAAACATCTTGTGGAGTTGCATCGTGGTAAGATTACTGTAGAGAGCAAAGTTGGAGAAGGGTCGTCCTTTATTCTTGAGCTTCCATTTATGCATAATTTGGAATGATCTTATTTATTTGTGTAAGCTGTTTTTTGGATTTTACACCGCGTTAACAAAGTGGTGATATGCTGAGCATGTATACATGAGTCAAGATTCGTCAACATCCATCCTGGTTGTAGAAAATATGGGGGTTTATATGACGCAGCGACTATTAGTAATTGAAGATGAGCCGACGCTTTCCAGACTTTTATCTTACAATCTTACGAGCGAAGGATATGCGGTAACCGTGGAAGACCATGGACAAACTGGTTATGATACGGCTTTGAAGAATGAGTTTGATTTAATTCTGTTGGATTTGATGCTTCCTGGAATGAATGGATTCGAAATTATGACCAAGCTTCGGAATGAAGGCGTGAAGACACCGGTGATCATTCTGACGGCTAAGAATGCAGAAGAAGAAGTGGTTGAAGGCTTAAAGTCTGGCGCAGACGACTATATAACGAAGCCTTTTGGAGTGGCTGAACTATTGGCCAGGGTTGCCGCTGTGCTAAGGAGATCGACAGGTGTTGAAGAACGGGAGAAGTTGCCGGAGCGGGATGAAGCACATATTTCACATGGCGCACTTGTTATCTATCCTGAGAAATACGAAGTGACGCTTAGCGGTGAACCGATTACGTTACGGCCAAAGGAATTTGAAGTACTATTGTATTTGGCACGTAAGCCGGGTGTAGTTATGACGCGCGATGATCTAATGAACGCGGTTTGGGGCTTTGATTACATTGGAGGCCAGCGTACTGTAGATGTGCATGTCAGTTCACTACGTAAGAAACTGGAACTTGACCCCGAATCAGTACATATTGATTCGATTCGCGGGGTTGGTTACAAGTTAGTTGTTAATAAGAAAAAACGTCCATCATTAATATAAAATGATGGATGTTTTTTTATGTATAAACATTATAACGTTATATTTACTTTATGGTAAATTCATGTTACCTTAAACATTATAATGTTTACATAAAAAGAGGTGAGAACTGTGAGTGAAAGATTCGTACTTCGTAATGTAAAAAGGGTGAATGAAGAAGAGATCGATATCGTAATGGAGTCCGGTAATATCGTCGAGATCACTGCAGCCGGAGAGGGATGCGGTGCGCAAGTTTGGGATGGCTCGGGCGCTTATGTGTCGAGTGGTTGGATTGATATGCATGTACATGCCTTTCCTGATTTTGATCCCTATGGTGATGATATGGATGAGATCGGAGTTAAGCAAGGTGTAACAACTATTGTCGATGCTGGTAGCTGTGGAGCAGATCGGATTGCTGACTTGGTTGCGAATAGCGAGCAGGCTAAGACGAAAGTGTTCGCCTTTTTGAATATTTCAAAGATTGGATTACAAAGAGTCGATGAATTAACAAACCTAGAATGGATCGATCGGGAAAAGGTAAGACAATCGGTTGAAGCCTATCGGAATGTTATTGTCGGATTGAAGGCGCGAATTAGTAAGAGTGTAGTGGGTGACAGTGGAATAGAGCCATTACGCATTGCCAGGGAGCTATCCAATGAAACAGCGCTGCCGTTAATGGTACATATTGGCTCAGGGCCGCCTGAAATTGAGGATGTTATCTCACTTCTGGAACGTAAAGATATTATTACTCACTATCTCAACGGAAAGAAAAACAATCTTTTTGATGTAGAAGGCAAACCTCTACAAGTATTACTAGATGCGATTGAACGAGGCGTTCATCTGGATGTAGGTCATGGGACAGCAAGCTTCTCCTTTAAAGTGGCTGAATCGGCGAAGCAACATGGTATTGGACTTCATACCATTAGCACCGACATTTATCGCGGAAATCGCCTCAACGGTCCGGTATACAGTATGGCGAATGTTCTCTCCAAATTCCTCTACCTAGGTTATTCGCTTGAAGAGACGGTTGCGGCTGTCACCAATCATGCAGCAGCGTGGCTCGGCAAACCTGAACTTGGGCGAATTCAAGTAGGGGATGTTGCAAACTTGACGTTATTTAATATCCGAAATGAACCAACGGAACTTATGGATTCTGAAGGGGAGCAGAGAGTAGCTAATAGATTAATCGAAGCTAAAGGAGTGGTTGTTAGTGGCGAGTACATTAAATGCTAAATACGGACTCAAACGTGTAATTAATGCAAGTGGCCGAATGAGTATTCTAGGGGTCTCGGCTCCGACCGATACGGTTATGGAGGCAATGAAGCAAGGCGGACAAAGCTATGTTGAGATCACTGATCTAGTTGACAAAGCTGGGGACTTCGTAGCCAACGTTGTAGGCTCAGAGGCAGCTGTTGTTGTGAACTCGGCATCTAGCGGTATTGCTCTCTCTGTAGCAGCAATAGTGACACAAGGCAATCGGCGCCGCAGTGAGCGTCTGCATCAAGAGGAAATTCCTAAGAATGAGATTATCATCCTAAAGGGACATAACGTGCAATATGGAGCTCCCGTTGAAACGATGGTATTTTTGGGCGGTGGTAAGCTTATCGAAGTTGGTTATGCCAATGAAGGTAAGGCAGAGCATATTGAGGATGCGATATCCGAAAAAACAGCCGCCATACTTTATGTGAAATCACATCACGCCGTTCAGAAGAATATGATTTCCGTTGAAGAAGCATGGGAGGTTGCTCGTCGTAAGAATATTCCGTTAATTGTGGATGCAGCTGCGGAAGAAGATATTCAAAAGTACGTGAAGTATTCTGATCTTGCTATTTATAGTGGCTCTAAAGCTATTGAAGGGCCAACCTCTGGCATCGTTGCAGGGAAACGGACTTATATTGAGTGGTTAAAGGTGCAATTGCACGGAATTGGACGAAGCATGAAAGTAGGCAAAGAAACGACATTTGGACTACTTCAAGCGTTAGAAGAATATACCGTCAAACAAGATAAAAGTGAGCAAGAAAAAGAAGCACTACAGGTGCTTATGCCACTAAACGAGGTTGCAGGAATCCGTGTTTCGATTGTACAGGATGAAGCAGGTCGCGCAATATACCGTGGGCGTATTCATATTGATTCGAAACAAGCTGGAGTTACCGCTAAAGAAGTTGCTGAAGGTCTTCAGAGTGGCGAAATTGCAATCTATACGAGAGATTATGGTGTGCGTCAAGGATACTTCGATATCGACCCACGCCCGCTACTTGGGGATGATATGATGGTTATTGAATCAAAAATACGTGAATTAGTTGGGGGACTTTAATATGTCAAATATATCAAAGCGTTTTTATAAAGGACGGGTCGCATTAAATGTACTAGCCAAGGACATTGAGAATGCCAAAGAGATTTTTGAAGCGGCAGAAGGCTATGTAGTAGTGGGTGTTTTGTCCAAGGATTATAAGACGGTAGAAGAAGCAGTAACAGCAATGAAACAATATGGTCAGGAAATTGAAGAAGCCGTATCCATTGGCCTTGGAGCTGGTGATAGCCGTCAAGCGGCTGTTGTAGCGGAAATTGCAAAATATTATCCTGGTAGTCATATTAACCAAGCATTTCCTGCTGTTGGCGCGACACGTGCCAATCTTGGGGAGAAGGATAGCTGGATTAACAGCATGATAGCTCCTACCGGACGCGTCGGATATGTGAATATCTCAACAGGTGCGATAAGTTCCACGCAGGATGAGCCTGCGATTGTTCCTATTAGATCTGCAATTGCACTAGTGAAGGATATGGGAGGAAATGCACTTAAGTATTTCCCAATGCAAGGGTTAAGCCGTGAAGATGAGTTCCGTGCTGTTGCTGAGGCTTGTGCCGAGACTGGATTCGCTTTGGAGCCAACGGGTGGAATCGACATGGATAATTTTGAAGCCATCTTACGTATAGCGCTAGAAGCTGGAGTTCAGCAAGTTATCCCTCATGTATATTCTTCGATTATTGATAAAGAAACAGGAAAAACTAATGTTCAAGACGTGCGCGATTTGCTAGTAATCATGAAGAAGTTGGCGGATCTTTATGCCTAAGAACATTGCAGCCTTTGGAGAGGTCATGATGCGCTTGCAAGTGCCTGGTTATGAGTTGCTTTCGCAAGGAAATACATTGAACTACTCGTTCTCTGGAACCGGAGTGAATGTGATCTCAGCCTTGGCTCGTTTTGGACATAACGGCCACCTCATTACTAGATTGCCTGCTAATCCCCTTGGTGATGCTGCTGCAGCGTATCTGCGGAAGCTGGGTATTACATCTACACTAATGAGTCGGGGTGGAAGTTACATAGGTATGTATTTCTTAGAGAACGGATTTGGTGTCCGGTCTAGCCGCGTAACCTATTCGAATCGCTTGGAAAGCAGTTTCAATACTTCCCCTGAAGGAACGTATGATTACGAAGCAATTGCAGAGCAGATAGACGCGGTTCATTTCTGCGGAATTACTTTAGCGATGAACGAAGTTGTCCGGCAGCATATGAAGTCTCTCGCAAGAGCGGTTAAGCAACGTGGAGGTACTGTCATCTTTGATTGTAATTACCGTCCATCCCACTGGGGAGAGAATGGTTATGAGAAGGCGAAACCCCATTACGAAGAAATGCTGCAACTAGCGGATATCGTGATGATGAACGAAAAAGATGCCATGTTAACCTTGGGTATGAGCACGGATAAGGTAGAACGTGAAGAGCAACTTGAGGAACTTATTCCAGCTGTTGCGCAGCAATATGGTATCCATACCATTGCAGGGACCCATCGCTCTATACACAGTGACAATTCACATTCCTTGCGTGGTTTTATCTTTAAGGATCGAACCTTCACTTATTCAAAAACGCTGACTTTTGCCGTCTATGATAGAATAGGGGCAGGAGATGCCTTTGCCAGCGGAGTCATTCATGGCGAGCTAGAAGGATACCCGGTGGAGAAAACCGCCCAATATGCAGCGACAGCAGGTATGTTGGCACATACGGTGGTAGGTGATACTCCCATGGCTTCTGCAGAGGATATACTTCGGACTATGACGCAATCCGTAGGAGATGTAGAAAGGTAGTGGAAACAACCGTGAGCTTGTCACGCAAAGATAAACCGTTATATTTGCAGATCAAAAATATCCTCAAAGATCGGATACTGTATGGTGTCTATCCTATAGGAACCAATATCCCATCAGAACCACAATTGGAAAAAGAGTTTGCAGTCAGTAAGATTACTGTCCGCAATGCCATTCAGGAGTTGGCTCTAGAAGGATATCTCGAAAAAGGCAGTGGCAAAGGAACGAAGGTAATCCGGAATACGTCCGCTTCTAAGTTATCCAAATGGAAACGATTCACAGAGATTTTGGTAGAAGAGGGTTATCAAATCCAAAAACAATGGTTGCGAGCGGAAGTGATTCGTAACGAAGTGGGGACTGAACCTTACCGGTTATTTGGGGAACGTTGTCTAAGCTTGGAACGAGTTTACAACCTGAATGATGCGCCGTATATTCACTACACGCATTACGTAACAATAGCTATGGAGGATTTGAATCTGAGTGATTTGAATGCCCAGTCCCTCTATGAATTGTTAGAAGAACAGGAGATTTCCTTGGATAAGCTTCGGGATGAATTTACGGTTGCAGTCCCATCGGAGCAAGTGGGAGACATATTACGGATTAGCAAGGGGACCCCAGTGCTGAAGAGGTCTCGTTATTCTTACGACGTACAGGGAAATGTAATTGAATTCAGTGTGGGTTATTACAATACAGAACTGCAAAATTATGTTGTAAACTACGATGTGTAATTAAGTGAGCTATTCTAGAAGTATTTTTTGCTTCTAGGATAGCTTTTTAATTTTTGGATAAATAGCGGGCTAAATTTTACACTGCGTTTACAATCAAGCCTATTATTGTTTACATACATTAGGTAAAATTGTGGTATGTCTGAGTAGAAATTGCCTGAATCAGAGAAACTGGATACGATGGCATAAGTGTTGATCCTCATCTTGTACCTGAAGCGCTGTTACGCATTTTGATAAGTTGTGAACTCGTGCTTTGTATGTTGGGTAGAGATGTTTATTTAGAGAAGGAGTAGTGACATGGAACCAATCATTCGCATTAAAGATTTGAATTTGTATTACGATCAATTTCATGCGCTAAAGGATGTATCGATGGATATTCCTGAGAAAGCGATCACCGCATTTATTGGCCCGTCTGGCTGTGGTAAGTCAACGCTGCTTCGGACCCTGAATCGGATGAATGACATGGTTGTCGGTACCCGTATAGAAGGTTCAGTACAAATAGCGGGTACAGAAATATATGGCGATGATGTGCAAGTTGAATCACTTCGCAAACAGGTGGGAATGGTATTCCAACAACCTAACCCATTTCCTAAGTCAATTTATGATAATGTCGCTTATGGTCCTCGTTTACATGGAGTAAAGGGGAAAGCTGAACTCGATGAAATTGTTGAGCAAAGTTTGCGGCAAGCAGTCCTTTGGGACGAGGTTAAGGACTTCCTTAAGAGATCAGCACTTAGTTTGTCAGGTGGGCAACAGCAACGTTTATGTATCGCGCGTGCGATAGCTGTTAAGCCAGACATCTTACTTATGGATGAAGCTACCTCAGCTCTGGACCCTATTTCAACATTAAAAATTGAAGAATTAGTTCAGCAGCTACAAGATAGGTATACAATTGTTATGGTTACACATAACATGCATCAAGCAGCTAGAATTTCAGGTAGGACTGTTTTCTTCCTGAATGGTGAAATTGTGGAGGTCGGTGATACTCAGAAGCTGTTTTCAACCCCGCAGGATTCACGTACTGAAGATTACATTTCCGGACGTTTCGGTTAAGAGAAGGGAGCAGATGATCTATGATTCAAAGAAGAGAATTTGATCGAAATCTAGAAGAGCTTCGCCAGTTACTGGGACAAATGGGAAAGCATGTGGAACATGCATTGCAGGAGTCTATTGTAGCGTTACAAACTTTTGAATCAAGCAAAGCTAAAGAAGTAATTGAACAGGATATTAAGCTTAATGCGATGGAAGAACAGATCATGGAGATCGGCTCACGATTAATTGTGACCCAACAACCCGTAGCTAAGGACCTTCGTCGGATTATCGTTGCATTTAAAATTTCCAGTGATTTGGAGCGGATGGGGGATTTAGCGGTTGATATCGCTAAGGTAACCTTGCGTTTGGAAGGCCAAACTTTAATCAAGCCACTGATTGACATTCCGCGGATGGTTGAATTGGTCATTCTCATGATAAGTGAATCTTTACAATCCTATTTGGATGAGAATACCGATTTGGCGTACAAGATGGCCAAGGATGATGATGAAGTAGATCATCTATACAGTCAAATGATTACTGAATTGTATTCGTTCATGATTGAGAACCCTAGCTCCTTGCAACAGGCGATGCTGTTAACTTTGGTCGGACGTTACATAGAAAGAATTGCCGATCATGCCACAAATATAGGTGAGAGTGCCGTTTACTTGGTTACGGGACATCGCCCAGATTTGAACCAATAGTTACTTTTTCATTAAATAAGCGACCGAATTACAAAGTAGATTGATCTACTTGTAATTCGGTCGCTTTTGTTTTTTTATAAAGGCGAGGCTTGTGTTAGAATAAAGGTAGGAGATAGCTGAAGGAGTAGGTGCTATATGGAAAAGTTGATTCTGATTGATGGAAATAGTATTATTTACCGGGCATTCTTCGCTATGCCACCACTAACTAATTCTAGAGGATTGCATACAAACGCTGTGTATGGATTCACAAATATGTTATTACGTCTGATTCAAGAAGAGAAACCAAGTCATATTCTAGTGGCATTTGATGCGGGCAAAGAAACATTCCGTCACGAAGGTTACAAAGAATATAAAGGTGGTCGTGAAAAGACACCACATGAGCTTTCGGAACAATTCCCACTGATGCGTGAATTACTAGAAAGCTTCGGAATTTCTTGGTTTGAATTGGCTGGTTATGAGGCAGATGACATTATTGGCACACTCAGTAAACAAGGGGAAGAGTCCGGCCTTCAAGTACTTGTTGTCACAGGTGACAAGGATATGCTTCAGGTCGTTTCTGAGAATGTAAAAGTAGCACTCACTCGTAAAGGTATCAGTGAGGTGGAGCCGTATGGACCGAAGGAAATTGAAGAGAAGTATGGTCTTCGTCCTGAACAGATCATTGATCTAAAAGGGTTAATGGGTGACGCTTCTGATAATATTCCAGGCGTTCCGGGTATTGGTGAGAAAACAGCATTGAAGCTATTGCATCAATATGGTTCGGTTGAGGAAGTGTTGGCTCATAGTGATGAATTGAAGGGTAAAATGAAAGAAAACTTAGTAAATCATGCTGAGGATGCGTGCATGAGCAAGAAGTTAGCTACTATTTTCCAAGAGGTACCGATTGAACGCTCGTGGGAAGATATGGTCTTTGCTGGAATCCAGGAGGATAAGGCAGCCCCAATGTTGCGCAAACTGGAATTTAAGTCGCTAATCGAGCGCATGGCTTTTACTGCTAGTCCTGCTGGAGATGCATCAGTTTCGGGTGATTCTCGGGTTGTATCTGAAGTTGATGTGACCATTGTAAATTCGAGCACATTGCCTGAACTTACAGCACTTCTTCCACAAATTGAAGTGATGTATGTTGAATCGTATGGAGAGAACCCACATCATGCTATCGTTATGGGCATGGTATTGTCGACTCCAGAGCGGCACTTCTTCGTTCCCTTCGAATTTCTAAAGAGCAAGGAGGCAGGGGTTATTGTCTCTTGGCTTGGGGATGCATCTGTTCCAAAACGTGGATATGATCTGCACCGAGCAGATTTAGCGCTGCATTGGCAAGGCGTTTCTTTGGCTGGGGAAGAGCACGATGTCCAACTTGCTGCCTATATACTTGATCCAACGGATAACAACCAAACACCTAGCGACTTAGCTGCTAAATACGGCTTGGCCTATTTAACTCCAGATGAAGAGGTATATGGTAAAGGTGCGAAGTTCAAAGTGCCGGATCAGGAGACACTTAGTAAGCATCTTGCTCGAAAGGCAGAAGTGCTGTTACATATCATTGCGCTTCAACGGAGTGAGCTAGAGAAGAATGAGATGAATAGGTTGTTCTATGAATTGGAAATGCCTTTATCACGTATTCTAGCTGACATGGAGAAGCAGGGGATAGCCGTAAATCGAGCAGACTTAACCCAGCTTGGCAAAGAGTTTGAGTCGCAAATTACGAAACTGGTTACCCGGGTATACGAAATTGCGGGTACAGAATTTAATTTGAATTCACCAAAACAATTAGGTGAGATTCTATTTGATAAATTGGGTTTACCTGTGATGAAGAAGACCAAGACTGGTTATTCAACAGATGCAGAAGTTTTGGAAAAGTTGGCCCCTTATCATGAAATTGTTCAGTACATTCTGGACTACCGTCAGTTGGCCAAACTACAATCAACCTATGTTGAAGGATTACTTAAGGAGATCTCTCCAGTAACTGGGAAGGTTCATACGTATTACCGCCAAACCATTGCAGCAACGGGTAGATTAAGTAGCCAATTCCCCAATTTACAGAACATTCCGATCCGGATGGAAGAGGGTAGAAAGATACGTAAGGTATTTGTTCCGTCGGAGGAAGGCTGGTTTATTCTCGCTGCGGATTACTCTCAGATCGAACTACGTGTATTGGCTCATATTTCGGAAGATGAAGGGTTGCAAGAAGCATTCCTACATGATCTGGACATTCATACGAAAACAGCGATGGATGTATTTGGAGTATCTGCGGAGGAAGTTGACTCAAATATGCGTCGATCAGCTAAAGCGGTCAACTTCGGAATTGTATATGGAATTAGTGATTATGGATTATCTCAGAACCTAAATATTACGCGTAAAGAAGCTTCGCAATTTATCGAGAGATATTTCCAAGCTTTCCGTGGTGTTCGTCGGTATATGGACGATATTGTCCTTGAAGCAAAGCGCGACGGTTATGTAAAGACACTATTAGAACGTCGACGTTATTTACCGGAGATTAACGCATCTAATTTCAATATTCGTTCCTTTGCAGAACGTACAGCTATGAATACACCGATTCAAGGAACGGCAGCAGACATCATCAAACTTGCCATGGTGTTAATGGATGAAGCATTGAAGAATCATGGGCTAAAGAGTCGGATGTTACTTCAAGTACACGATGAATTGGTATTCGAGGTTCCACCGGATGAGATGGATATCATGAGTAAACTCGTGCCGGTGACCATGGGAAGAGCCCTTCCATTATCAGTTCCGTTGAAAGCAGAAGTTAGCAGTGGCCTAAATTGGTACGAAGCGAAGTAAATCCTATAATAACTGGATGAGGTGAGGGACAAAATGCCGGAATTGCCGGAAGTAGAGACGGTCAGAAGAACATTGACCGAATTAATCGTCGGGAAGACAATCGAATCCGCGACCGTGTCACTCCCCAGAATAATTCAGCGACCGGATGACATCAAACGATTCGAAATGGAATTGATTGGTCACCGTATTTTAGAGATCGGACGCCGGGGGAAATTTCTACGGATTGTTATGGATGGTCTCGTGTTGGTATCCCATTTACGTATGGAAGGCAGATATGGACTGTATGACAAAAGCGATCCTGTTGAGAAGCATACGCATGTCATCTTCCATTTCAGCGATGGTACCGAATTAAGATATAAAGATGTTCGCCAATTTGGAACTATGCATTTGTTCCCAGCAGGTGAAGAATTTAAGAGTAATCCATTGGCTAAACTGGGATTGGAACCACTAGATAGCTCTTTTACTGCCGACGCTTTTCGTGAAGCGATCTCTAAGCGATCGACGAAGATCAAACCTGCTTTGCTCAATCAGGAATATGTAGTCGGACTCGGGAATATTTATGTGGATGAAGCGTTATTTAGAGCAGGAATCCACCCGGAAGTTCCGGCAAATGAGCTGAGTACGGATCAGCTTGACTTACTGTATGCTGCAATTCTTACGACACTAAGAGAAGCTGTAGAGGCAGGAGGGTCTTCCATTAAATCCTTTGTGAACGGTCAAGGGGAGATGGGGATGTTCCAACACTCATTTCAAATTTACGGTCGGAAGGACGAGCCTTGCGTTAAATGCGGACATGCTGTGGAGAAAACAGTCGTAGGAGGACGTGGCACTCACTTCTGCCCGAACTGTCAAAGACCGAAAGAGCTGATTAACAAAGCACCAATAAAGAGAACCCTCTCGAATCGATCCAACAAGAGTAAAGAGGTGAGGGAATGAATATTGGTTTGACCGGTGGAATCGCCTCGGGAAAAAGTACGGTTTCTCAATATTTAGTTAAACGTGGTGCAGTATTAATCGATGCAGATGTCATTTCGAGAGAAATGATGATGCCTGGTCATCCGGTGCTCGCCGCCGTTGTGCATACTTATGGTCCCTCTATTCTGAACCCAGATGGCACACTAAATCGCAAGAAATTGGGGGGCATTATATTCTCTAATCCGCAGGAGCGTAAAGTCTTGGAGGCTATTACGCACCCTGCGATTCGAGAAGAGATGCAGCGGCGTATGGCTAAGTTCGAAGCGGATGATCCACAACGTTTGGTCGTCGCCGATATTCCCTTGTTATATGAATCCAAGCTTGAGGATTTATACGATGAAATTATGGTCGTATATGTACCTAGGCAAATTCAACTGAATCGACTCATGTTAAGAGACAATCTTAACCAGCAAGAGGCAGAGGATAGATTGAATGCACAAATGGATATTGAAGTGAAGAGGGAGATGGCGGATATACTGATTGACAACAGCCTCGGAATCGACGAAACGGAACGCCAGATCGACATTTTTTGGCGGGACAAGGGATTGTTATGAGGTGGCTTCGAAAAAAAAGGGTATTGTTACTGTTATTTATCAGTTTTACGGTTATTGTTTTTTTTAATTCCAGTTGGATTTCGTTATTTTACCCGATTCAATATAAGGATGAAATTCGTCATCATGCGGAGAAAAATGGGTTAAATCCCTTGATGGTGGCTGCAATTATTCGGGTTGAAACCAATTATAAGACCGGAGCCGTATCTAAGAAGGGTGCCTTGGGTGTCATGCAAATCATGCCAGATACCGCCGAGTGGGTCATAACCAAAGCGAAGTTTAAGAATGTATCGTTAGATAGGGTCAAAGAGGAACCGGAAACGAATATCGAAATTGGAACATGGTATTTGAAGTATTTGTTCGATCAATTTGAGGGGAACGAAACTGCGATGATTGCTGCATATAACGCGGGTCCAACGAATGTGAAGAACTGGATCAAAAGCGGGAGATGGGATGGTCAGCTAAAATCGTCAAAGGACATTCCTTTTGGTGAGACAAGACATTATGTACAACGGGTATCTCACTATTACAAGCAGTACTCCGATATTTACGATGAATTTTAATTTACGAAAAAACTTCCCCTAAAGGGCAGGTTAGGGTATATATAATAAGGAAAGAAAGCACTGGAAGCGTTTAGCTTCCAATGCTTTCTAGATCGGTTATTTGAATTGGCCTGCAAGGTGTTGTTCTGCTAAGGTCACTAATCGTTTTGTGATGTAACCACCGATCGAACCGTTTTCGTAAGAAGTCAGGTTACCTGCGTATCCATCTTTCGGGAAAGAAATGCCAAGTTCTTGAGCAACTTCGTATTTCATTTGTTCTAAAGCCCCGGAAGATTGTTTTACAACTAGGTTATTCGAAGAGTTGTTTTGGCTCATGCTGTTCACCTCCTTGGGTTGGTAAGAGTATTATGTACAGGGATCGCGATCTTCATTACGTATTTAATAAGTTATTTTTTGGTATTATTGCAAATCAATAAGATATTTATAGAAGGGAGGTCCAAAGACTTGAAATGCCCCTATTGCGATTATTTAGGTACTAAAGTGCTGGACTCTAGGCCGGCGAATGAGAATCGGTCCATAAGGCGCAGACGCGAGTGTGAGAAATGTAGTCGTAGGTTTACTACTTTCGAAATGGTTGAAGAAATGCCACTCATCGTCATTAAGAAGGATGGAAGCCGTGAGGAATTCAGCAGGGAAAAGATGTTACGAGGATTGATTCGCGCCTGTGAGAAACGTCCCGTTTCTGTCGAACAACTTGAATCTATTGTCTCTGAAGCAGAACGTTCACTACGGCATTCAGCTAATACAGAGGTTGAGAGCAGAGAAATCGGTGAATTAGTTATGGAGCAATTATATCCGGTCGATGAAGTTGCCTTTGTCCGGTTTGCATCTGTATATCGCCGTTTCAAAGACATTAATATGTTTATGAAGGAACTCAAGATTCTTTTGTCAAAGAATACGGGAGTCGATAAATAAAATAGGACAAGCCTTTTACATCTGCGATTAATTTCGCGGGTGTATTTTTTTACACAGAGTTTACAAAACTAATACAGAGAATTGATACTCGGTTTATATAATTGGTATTGTACAAACAAACAAGGGGGATACCTAAGAGATGAAAAAGAGTTTGATGTTGGTTTTGACACTAATCCTTACTTTCACATTGGCCGCGTGCGGTCAAAACAACGATGCAAAGAACACTACAGAATCAAATGGTGGAACGGCCTCTGGGAATACAAATGGAGGAGAACTTTCCGGATCGATTCTAGCTGTTGGATCTTCTGCACTTCAGCCTTTGGTTGATCAAGCTTCTCAAAAATTCATGGATTTAAACCCGAAGGTGTCTATCCAAGTACAAGGCGGAGGCAGTGGAACTGGCTTGACTCAAGTCTCTGGAGGACAAGCGGACATTGGTAACTCTGATGTGTTCGCTGAAGAGAAGTTAGAGGCAACTCCAGCTGCAGAATTGGTTGACCATCAAGTTGCTGTTGTAGCTATGGCGGCTGTTGTAAACCCAGACCTGAATATCGATAATCTAACTAAAGATCAACTGGTCCAAATTTTCACTGGTGCAGTGACTAACTGGAATGAAGTTGGGGGTCCTGATCAAGCGATTCAAATCATTAATAGACCATCCAGTTCCGGTACGCGGGCTACGTTTGAGAAATATGCTCTTGGAACAAAAACAGCAGACCTTAAAGGAGCGATTCAAGAAGACTCCTCCGGTACAGTAAAGAAACTTGTTAAAGAAACACCTGGAGCTATTGGTTATCTTGCTCTTTCATACCTTGATGATTCCATAAAAACAGTGAAATACGATGGTGTGGAAGCGAATGTAGACAATGTAGCGAATGGTTCTTATCCTGTATGGGCATATGAACATATGTACACTAAAGGTGAGGCTAATGAAGTTGTAACAGCATTCCTAGATTTCATCAAATCTGATGAAGTACAAAATGCGGATGTAGTTGAACTGGGTTACATTCCAGTTAGCAAAATGCAAGTTACACGCGATGTAGAAGGAAATATCACGAAATAAACATATCACAACATCATATCAGCAAGAAAAGAGGCGGAACTATCTGCCTCTTTCTGTGCTGTGTAAAGGGAGAGGTTTCATGGCTCAGTCCGGCGGGAAAAAAAGGGTACAACCGCATATCATAGAGGAATGGACCGGTAAGATATACACTTCATTATGTATTACTTTTTTGATTGTAACTATATTTTCAATGGTTTACTTTGTTGCAGCTAAAGGATTAAGTTCGTTTTTTGTAAACGGGGTTAGTTTTAAAGAGATTTTTGGTAGTACAGTCTGGAAACCTGACGGAGAACCGCCATTGTTCGGAGCGTTACCATTTATTATAGGTTCCTTTAGTACTTCGATATTAGCCGCACTCATTGCAGCTCCTCTTGGTATTTGTGCAGCATTGTTTATGGTTGAGATTATGCCAAAGTACGGAAAAAAGTATTTGCAGCCTGTAATTGAACTCTTGGCTGGTATTCCTTCCGTAGTCTACGGTTTTGTGGGTTTGAGTGTTGTTGTACCATTTTATAGAGATCTGTTTCCAGGGCAAGGACTAGGGATAGTGGCAGGAGCTACGGTTCTATCTATCATGATCTTGCCAACGATTACTTCAATTGCTACAGATGCGCTTTCTGCTCTTCCTTCCGGACTTAAGGAAGGTTCTTACGCATTGGGTGCAACAAGATGGCAGACGTTGTATCGGACAGTTATTCCTACAACGATGCCTGCATTAATGACGGGGGTTGTACTCGGTATGGCCCGTGCTTTCGGTGAAGCTCTTGCAGTTCAAATGGTTATTGGTAATGCACCGCATATTCCGACTTCCCTCTTTGAATCAACATCGACATTAACAAGTGTCATTACATTAAGTATGGGGAATACGGTCATGGGTTCAGTTCAGAACAATGTACTGTGGACTTTAGCATTTATTCTTATGGCGATGACGTTCATCTTCGTATTTACAGTTCGATGGCTTGAGAGGAGAGCGAAACGATGAGTGCAAAAACTGCAGATAAAATAGCAACAGCGGTAATCATTACACTTGCGGGTTTTATCGTTCTTATTATGGCGGGGCTACTGGGATTCATTCTTTATCGTGGGGTCGGACATATTAGTTTTGACTTTCTGACTTCTGCTCCTCAGACGATTAAAGCTGGGGGAGGAATTGGGCCACAGTTATTTAACTCCTTATACCTGTTGATATTAACTATGATTATTACGATCCCTTTAGGTCTAGGTGCGGGCATCTATATGAGCCAATACGCTAAACCGGGGAAGATTACTGATTTTATTCGATTGATTGTGGAAGTATTGTCTTCGTTCCCTTCCATCGTAGTTGGTTTGTTCGGCTTGCTTGTTATCGTTAATATGTTTGGCTTTGGGTTCTCCTTGTTCTCAGGTGCGTTAGCTCTGACGGTATTTAATCTACCGCTGATGGTGCGGATCACTGAGCAGGCTATGGCTAGTGTCCCTCAAGCGCAGAAGGAAGCCAGTCTAGCTTTGGGCTTGTCTAAATGGAAAACGATCAAATCGATCATGCTACCTATTGCGTTCCCGGTCATTCTAACAGGTACGATATTGTCTGCTGGCCGCGTGTTCGGAGAGGCTGCGGCACTGCTGTTCACTGCAGGTATGAGTAGTCCAAGACTTGACTTCGGTAACTGGAATCCACTAAGTCCAACGTCGCCGTTAAATCCTTTTCGTCCTGCAGAAACGCTTGCTGTTCACATTTGGAAGATCAACTCCGAGGGCTTAGCTCCGGACGCACCAGAAATTGCTGCAGGAGCTTCAGCTGTGCTGATTCTTACTGTGTTGATTTTCAATCTCCTTGCTCGCTACATCGGGCGTTTAATGCACAAGAAATTCACGGCCACGAAATAGGAGGGCTTTTATATGCATAATATCGAATTATCGACTAAAGATTTGAACGTATTCTATGGAGAGAAGCATGCGGTCAAGGATATTTCACTCGACTTTGCTGCTAAACAAGTAACAGCTTTGATTGGTCCTTCAGGATGTGGGAAATCTACATTCTTGCGGAGTCTAAATCGGATGAATGATTTGATTGATGGAGCAAAGATTACGGGGGAAATCTGGTTGGGGGACGAGAATATTAACGACCCTAAAACGGATGTTGTGCTAGTTAGGCAGAAGATCGGAATGGTGTGGCAGCGTCCGAATCCTTTTCATAAATCTATTTACGAGAATATAGCCTTTGGGCCTCGTTACCACGGGATAAGAGATAAACGGAAACTGGATCAAATCGTTGAGGAATCGTTAACAAAAGCAGCGATTTGGAACGAGACGAAAGATCGTTTAAATAAGTCAGCACTTTCATTATCTGGAGGACAGCAACAACGTCTATGTATTGCCAGATCTATTGCCGTCAGTCCTAACATCATCTTAATGGATGAACCTGCTTCGGCGCTCGACCCTATCTCTAGTGCCAAAATTGAGGAGCTTATTGCCGATTTGAAGCAGGAGTATTGTATCATTATCGTGACACATAACATGCAACAAGCTGCGCGAGTATCCGATAAAACGGCCTTCTTCTTGATGGGCGATCTTGTCGAATATGATGATACAAGTAAGATTTTCACAAATCCATCGGAGAAACGAACTTCTGATTATATTTCCGGAAGATTTGGTTAATTCATGGCTACAGAATAATAAACCCGGACGCTGTTAAGCGGACCGGGTTTATTTGATTCCCTGGGTCTACAGTAAGGAGATAACGAGCAAATTATAGAGAACTAGAGGCAGAATAACGTCATTAAAACCAGCTCCAGGTCCACCGAAGAAAGCACGAGATTGTGGATGATGACCTTGCTGTCCTAGACCGGGATACTGATGACCGCCATGATGACCGCCATGATGTCCGTCATGATGTCCGTTATGATGTCCGTCGTGATGTCCATCGTGGTGACCACCTTGATGCCATCCCTGGTGCCATCCTTGATGCCCTCCTGGGTTCCAACCTTGATGTCCTCCATTCCATCCATTGTGTCCATGCATAGGAGTCCCAGGAATGATTAGGAACATGTGGTCACCATCCATATGAGACAATCGGCCTTCATATGTTATTCCATCTACTGTCTGTACGCGTATAGGATGATTAGCATATTGATTCCCGAGCTGGTGAACCTGATTCTTGATTCCTCTCATGGCTCGAATCGAGTTTTCATCGGCTCTATAAATAACTTGATTTTGACTCTGCCCTTGTAAAGACATAAATTTATTACCTCCACTAAGTCTTTTTTTCCTTCTGCCGTATCGTATGCGGTAGTCTATAGGGAGGTGCCTAGTACTGTTGTGCCAATAATGACGAGGGATTCTGATCTCTGTCTTCAGTAATCAAAAATAAACAAGATGCACGAGCATTTTAGCTCTAAGCGCCTTATTTAGGATTTGTTCTTATTCAGTTTCTTCTCAGTTTCTTCGCGTTCTTTAATTAATGAGTAAAATGAGAATAAATCCCCAAGTACCGTAAGCCCAGCTGCGATGATAGCAAGGTCGTCGGCTGAAAGTTCATTATTAGCTTCTTCTTCTTCCTCTAAAATAATGTTTCTTTTTGGCAAGGATATCACCTACACCTGAATTGTATTAGTTTCATCATATGCAATGAATTACTAACTGGAGCAGGCGATTTTCATATTACATAGGATTATCGATGTGCAAGATTTTATTTATTCAATACAAGGCAAGTGCCGTGTCTGAAGAGACCAAATCCTAATATGATGATCTATACTTCTGAAAAGGGAGGGAAAACAAATGTCGGGATGTTGTAATGATGGAATTGTTGGTGGAGCTGGATTAGGGACTTCTACAGGGGTTATATTGGTTTTGTTCATTCTTCTTGTAATCGTATCAAGAGCATGCTTATTCTAATGTAACAATCCTGAGTGAACTACAGGTCCAGTATATTGATTTGCTGGGCCTGTAGGTATTTCTGTTTATATTAGTAGCTTTTAATTTCGATATCCCTTATTTAAGTAAGTTGAGAAGTTCTTAACAACAGATGTATCGTTATGATGCTCTTCCTCCGGTTCAAAGCGGGCAATGAACTGATCACCCCACAATATTGGAAATACATAAAAACTGTATTGGCTGATATTTATTCCATATTACCAGTATATAACGAAAGGAAAAAGCCCCGCTAGTTTGGATTCAAGCGGAGCTCTTTCAAGTGTAGATTAAATTTTGGGTTCGAAAGTACGACAGTCGGTTTCTGCTGAATTTCTGGCTTGCTTTCCCTGATGACTTACTACATAGATAGAGGATGCGGCGCATTTATTCCCGGGAGCCCAATAATTACAATTGTTTACTTCACATAGTACATCCTTTGCCATAGTTATTTCACCCCCCTCCTATATTAAATAGGATGATCAGGATAAATGGGGGATATACATGAGGAAATCACCATGATGTGAGAAATATGTGATGAATTAAACTCCTTGCGGGAAAAGTGCATCAAGAGCAGGGCAAGGGCGCTTCTCTAAATATTGTTCAAGTGGGGCAGGCATATTAGAATATATGTCTTTTAATGAAGTGCCCTTATAAATATTACCGATGATTACGGGATGGCACAGCTCAGAGATAAGTATATCGCCATTGCCATGCAAGTGAAGTTGTTTCATTCCTTCAATGCAATGTGGGAAGTACACTCCAGGTTGTTCTTCAAATCCAAGTGCTTCCGCAAATCGATCCATACAAGTAAAGTAGAGAACAGTATCATCCTTCTTGTGTTGAATTAGATCATTTACAGCCTGTTTCAACGCATCCCGTGCAGCGATTGACTTCCAACCCGTATGGTCCATGATGATGCTGTTCTGAATTTCGTGAGTTCTTACACCTAATTGGTAAACTTTATTGCTTATTTCCTGCATATTATGCTCAGTCTCAGCGAATAGAAGAGTCTCGAGAACTATATCAATGCTAGTGGTTGCGCACATGGAAATGTTACTACATATTTTATCGAAGATACTTGGATGTACGTTGTAGTAGTTAGAATGACTCTCAGCAGTTGTAAAATTAAATGAGAAGTGGATGGTAGTTAATCCGGCATCAGCCAATTGCTGAATTCGTTCAGGATTTAACAAGCTACCGTTGGAATTCAACTGGGTTTCAATACCTCTGGATCTGCAGTAAGCTACAATCTCGACACAATCTTGAAATTTCAAAGTGACCTCGCCACCGGAAAGTCGAACTCTTTTGATGGTTGGAATCTCTTCGAGGATACGAATAACTTCTTTGCCATCTATAGATTCCCCATCGTTTCTGTTATAAGCACAGCAATAGTCACAACGGAAATTACAATTGGAGGTTACCCCAACTTCTAGCGCCTCCAATTCATAGGTAACGGGTTTCTCAAGCTCAAGGAATTTATATTTTATATTGTTCATCGTTTCAAAGTACCTCCTGAAGATAATATGATGTGTTGTGTTAAAATTAAACATCCAACCTTAGTGATTATATAGGTATATCCATTTTGATTTTGTGATCTATTTAACTTTTTGAAATAATGATTGACATGTGCCGTGATTTTTTATAAGATATAATAGTCGCTCGCGGGGCCTTAGCTCAGCTGGGAGAGCGCATCGCTGGCAGCGATGAGGTCAGGGGTTCGATCCCCCTAGGCTCCACCAAAACTTTATATTTATGGATTGTTAGCTCAGTTGGTAGAGCACTTGACTCTTAATCATGTGGTCCAGGGTTCGAGCCCCTGACAATCCATCCTTAAGAAAACGGCAGAGATGCCGTTTTTTTGCTATGTAAATATTTATCCTTAAGGCATAAAAAAAGCTGCCGAGATCTTCTCGACAGCCTAAGCATTTCCTCAAATTATTTGACCAAGCCACTAACTGCTTGTTTTTCTTTCCACATCATTGTAATTACAAGACCAATAAACATAATGACTGCAGCAAAGAGATACGGATAGTTGATGTTGACATCAAATAATATACCGGCTAATGCGGGCCCGGCGATATTGCCTAAGCTTGTATATGTTGAGTTCATTCCAGCGACAAATCCTTGTTCTTTTTCTGCAGTTTTTGATAAAAAAGTCGTTAATGCTGGTCGTAGCAAGTCAAATGCGAGAAAGATGAAGCTTGTTACTAGCAAAACGGCTAAATAGCTGGAGATCATGGTGGATGCTACTGCTAACACGATGCCAGTAATTAAGCATATCTGGATGAGTTTCTTTTCACCAAGCTTACCGACCATTTTACCAAACAAAAAGACCTGAACAACAACCCCGAAGATGGAACTTATTGTAATAATGGTTGCAATATCTCTTGGAGTGAAGCCAAATTTATGATCAGAGAACAGACTAAATACAGTTTCATAAGCTGATAAACCGAAGGCCAGAACAAACACTATAATAAAGGCAATAATATATAGTGGATGAAGCGATCGCTTAAGATCACTTATAAAGTTGGTATCTTTTTTTAGCTTACTAATTTCCAAAAGCTGCTGTTTGGATAGTGGCTCTTTTAAAATAAATAGGGATGAAATACATGTTATTAATGCGAAACCACCAGCAAAGTAGAATGGGGCACGCACACCTAGCTCAGCAATAAAACCTCCGATACCTGGGCCAATAATAAAACCGATACTAATGGCGGCAGAAATATAGCCCATGGCTTTTGGCCTTTCCTCTACTGAGGTAATATCTGCAACATAGGCAGTAACGGCTGGCATAATAAATGCACCACTAATGCCTCCTAATATTCTGGATAAATAAAGAACGGATACATGTGTACCTAAACCAAAGATCACTTCTGATACACTGAAGATGAATAAGCCGATGATAATCATTTTCTTTCTGCCATAAGTGTCAATCCATCGTCCTGCTAGGGGAGACATGAGAAATTGTGCGAAGGCAAAGGCCGCCATAAGATAGCCCATTGATTGGCCCGATAAATGCATCATATTCATAAAGGATGGCATTACAGGGACGATAAGTCCGACTCCTAGAAAAACGATGAAGATATTACTTAATAAAATGAGTAAGACTGTTTTTTGTTCTTTTATTGGTTTCTTCATGAATGAATACCTCTCTTTGTATAGTCATAGCTGTGAAATACCTCTCCAAAATACGGTCCATGAGGCATTTAGTTTCTCATTTAGACGTATTTCATTATTCCCATAAACAAGCTCTAGCATGATCGAATCAACTACACCTGAGAAGGCAAGAGTAGGGATGGAGGCTACATCTTCCTTGATGACTTTGGCATCGATCCAATCTTGAAATTTGCGTTCTAGCACGGTTTGAATCTTATTCTCCGTATCGATTACTTCCTCATCAATCGCTGCAGCTAGATGGGGTGGTGGAAAAAAAGAAATACGCAACCAAAACTTTAACTGCTCGTTCTTTTGAAACAAATCAATTACCAATTGCAGATATCCTAATAAATCTGCTTTGGGACTTTGGGTATCCACTTTACTTAAATACTTTAGTTTCGATGTGATTTCTGTCTCTTTGGCATCTTGTAAAACTTGTAGAAAAAGATCATCTTTTCCTTTGAAATGAGCATAAAGAGACTGCTTTCTCATACCGACCTTCTCGGCAATTTGAGATAGAGATGCCCCCTCATACCCATGAGTTGTAAAACACGTCAAAGCGATGTCTTTAATTTCTTTACTTTTCAATAAACTCACCTCGATATTGACGAACGTTCGTCAGTTATACTACCAAATCTAATTTTTTTATGCAAATGAAATTTTATGTATGTGATTAAGGTCATGAGAAGTTCTATTCTGAATGAACTTTTTTTCAAAGTAATTAATGAAGGAACGCATTCTCAAGGTGGGGTATGGCTTGCGGAAATCGATCAGGGGTTTGAACCATGACAATCCATCCATAAGAAACGGCAGGGATGCCGTTTCGTGGAGGACCAGCGATTTGTGTGAATAAATATGATAACGAATTTGAGGCTCATGCTGAGAACTCTGCACACTCTGAGAAATAACGCTGCTTCTAACGGAACTGAGCGCCGTTAATAGGCTGTAAATAGGCATGTTATTATTCTAACGGAACTGTACGACGTTATTGAGGAACTTAGGTGCATTAATCTGCTTGTTTTCGGCAAATAGCATCGCTCAGTTCCGTTACATAATAATTATGGCAAGTTTTCAAGAAATAAGGTCTGCTAGTTCCGTAAGCGATAGACACGATATCTGATTTTACCGTTAGTTACTTCTATAAGGTCCAAATCAACCAGCTTATGCAGAAGTTGCCGGGCATAACGTTCTGTGATTCTTAGATGTTCTGCTAGTTCCAGTGGCGTAAAGGGGTGCAGTAGTCGCCTGGAAAAACGAAGGGTTTCAGCTTCAAGAGCGGTCATTTGGCAAGGTAAATCGGATGAGATGAATCTACCGATAAACGAAAGAATCAGCTGCTGACATTGCTGAGGTTCATCTTTGATGGAAAGATAGGCGATCGGTAGGAGAAGCCAATCGTCCAGTGCCAGTAAACACTGCCGCCAGCATAAATCCTTAAAGCGCTTTACATCAAGATCTCTTGCATGGGGACCAAAGCCTTGGATTTCTATTCCGCCTTTCATACCTCCAGGCATATAGGCCAGGTCTACATAACGAAATCCATTGTGAAAATCACGCACCTCCCATTCAGGATAGAGATTATCGAAATTTTTAACAGTGGGAAACCAAATGGTCCGCAGAAATTCCACACTTCCATGACCTAAACCCTTCTCAAGCAATTCACGCCTACGAAAATTAGCTGTTGTTATATTGTTTTGCATCCATTCCTCATATTTTTGCTCAAAGCTTGACACGAGCTCTCACTCCTCTAATAGTATGGAAACAGAAAAAAGCCGCCCGATACAAAAGTATCGAAGCGGCGTGTACTTCACGACCTGATTATTTTTATTATAACGCGCGAGGTTCCCGTCTACAACATTAATGTTGTGTTGTATCAACTCCCAGTCCCATTTACATTCAGTTTAAAAATGCCTGTTACGATCTCAATATAATCAATAAGGTTGATTGGAGGGATTGAAATGGCTTATATAAACAGAAAAGGAATGGAGCCAAACTATGGTGATTTGGCTGTGGAAGCATACGGACTCGTCAAAACATTTGGTGACAACCGTGCGGTGGATGGTGTTAATTTGAATGTGCGTGCGGGAACGATCTATGGTGTGCTTGGACCGAATGGGGCAGGCAAGACCACCACCATTCGAATGCTGGCGACCTTGCTTCGACCAGATGCAGGCTCGGCGCGAATATTCGGGCATGATGTGCTGAAGGAGTCGCAAATCGTCCGTCAATTGATCGGGGTGACCGGCCAGTATGCTTCGGTAGACGAGTCACTTAGTGCTACTGAGAATCTGATCATCTTCTCTCGATTACTCGGGTTGGGGCGCGCGGAGGCACGGAAAAAGGCAGCGGATTTACTCGAGGAATTTGGACTGACGGAGGCCGCAAAACGTCCACTTAAAAATTTCTCTGGTGGTATGCGCCGCAGATTGGATTTGGCGGCAAGCCTTATTGCTCAACCACCGCTTATTTTCCTGGATGAGCCGACTACGGGGCTAGATCCGCGTACGCGTTCACAGATGTGGGATACGATTCGCAGGCTGGTGAATACGGGATCAACCGTCCTGCTCACAACGCAATACCTTGAAGAAGCAGATCAACTAGCAGATCGGATTGCAGTCATCGATTACGGTCGAGTCGTCGCCGAGGGTACAGCGGATGAACTGAAATCATCCGTAGGCACCTCATCGTTACATTTGAGTGTTCAAAATCCGCAGCAAATCGAGGATGCCCGTCGGACCGTTGAACAGGTGCTGAAGGTACAGTCTAATGTGTCGTTGGAAGCTGGAAAGATTACGGCACCGATGGCGAACGCTGATTTGGTCACAGACCTATTGATCGCCCTCCGAACGGAAGGAATTCATTTGTCTGAGATGAGTGTGCAGAAGCCGACCCTGGATGAGGTGTTTCTAACTATCACGGGCCATGGGGTGAAAGCAGATGCACCACTCACATCCGACCCATCAAGTAAAGTGGAGGTGGCAAGAGTATGAATAGCAGTTCTTTGAAGCAGAGCGCTAATCGCCAACTGAAAAATCACACGAGCTTCGGTCAGGCGATCCGCCACTCTTTGACGATGGCCTATCGAGGTCTATTGAAGATTCGGCGTACCCCTGAGCAATTGTTCGATGTTACACTTCAACCCATCATCTTTACCCTTATGTTTACCTACATCTTTGGTGGAGCCATCTCCGGTGACATCGCGAGTTACTTACCCGTCATCATTCCAGGCATTCTGGTACAGACCGTGATTACGACCTCAATCGTTACAGGTATCCAACTGCGCGAAGATATGGATAAAGGTGTGTTTGATCGATTCAAGTCGCTACCTATCGCTCGTATAGCACCGCTCGCTGGGGCTTTGCTAGCAGATACCGTTCGGTATACGATAGCGACAGTTCTCACTTTTAGCATGGGATATATTATGGGGTATCGTCCCGAGGGTGGCCTAGCTAACGTCGCCATTGCCGCGATTCTAGTAATTTTCTGCTCATGGGCTATTAGTTGGATCTTTGCCTTCTTTGGGGTTATTGCTCGCACGGCGTCAAGCGTACAGGGGATATCGATGATAGTGCTGTTTCCGCTCACGTTTCTTTCCAACGCATTTGTCCCGGTCGATACTATGCCCAACTGGCTTCAATGGTTCGTTAAAATCAATCCGATCTCGCACTTAGTCACTGCTGTCCGGGAACTGGCCAACAATGGAACCGTGGGCTGGGATCTCGTCATCTCCCTTATCGGTGCGGCTGTGATTGTTGCAATCTTTGCTCCAATCACTGTACGTGCATATATGCGTCGGACTTAGTGCAACGAACTTCGATGGTAGAGTAGAGAGGGGACTCTTTCATTACAGACGTCACAAAAAGAACGGAGAGGCGTGAATCACGCTTCTCCGTTCTTTTGCTATCAATTAAGAACCATATACTTCAAATTCATAGAGTGAATATCCATATGTTGTCCCTCTTGTTATACCAAGTACTCTTACATATCTACCGCTCTTGGCTGTAAACGTAATATCGTCAATTCCGCCATCGCCAGTTGTTGTGGTATAAGCATCTGTCCAAGTGGTTTTATCATTGGAAACTTGGATTTTATAGCCCTTAGCGTAAGCATCTTCCCAGTTTAATTTTACGCGATAGACGCTTTGGGTGGCACTCAGGTCTACATAAATCCACTCGTTATTGCTACCTTCATTACTAGCCCATCTCGTCGTCAACACGCCGTCAGTCGCTTTGGAAGCTTCAAATCCAGTTCCTTCTATGGAGCTTGCTACAGCCGTTTTGCCAAGAGCAAGATTAACGCTTGTTGGTGGGTTTGCATTTGTTGTTGCGGTCGCTGTATTACTATTTGCTGAAAAGTTACCAGCCGCATCAACTGCTTTAACTGTATAACTATAAGCGGTGGATGCCGTCAATCCATTGTCACTGAAAGTAGTACCCGTTGATGTACCAACTGGAGCACCATTGCGAGAAATTTGATATCCAGTTACCCCGACATTATCTGTTGAAGCTATCCAGCTTAAATTGATTGAGCTGTTTGATACTACAGCTGTAGTCAAGTTTGTGGGAGCTGTAGGGGCTTGTGTATCTGGTGTTGGTGTTCCGCCGCCAGCAGTAGGTATCCACCAATTTCCTGAAATGAAGAGCATGTTAAGCAAGTTGTAGGAATCGCTGAAATATCCCTCTTTCTTATTCTTCATCCAGTCCCAACCAGCATTCACCCATGCTTGATGTGCGCTGTTTGTTGTTGCTGCTGAAATAAACGGTGATACGAAAACGGCTGTAGCATATGACCCTCTTGCCGTACCATTTAATTTATATCCGTCTTTAATATTTCCTGGAACGCCACTTGTCTTACCTTTAATCCATACTGCCATTTTGTTAGCAATATCCCGGCCTCTAGTGTCTCCGTAAAAAGCGTAGTCCATTACAATTCTTAATGGAACCCGGCTTGCATTGTAGTTATATTCGTTATCATAATCACCCTCCAAAAAACCGGATGGAGCAGGTTGAGGGGGATTGTTAATAACAAAGTCAGAGATTAGACCTGTGCTAGATGAGTAAGAGGTTGAGAATTGACCATAAACGGTGTACAAGTTATTGATGACATCTAACCATACTTGATCTCCTGTAACTTCGTGGAAAGCTCTAAAATGGGAGAGCATCCAATCGGAAGGACGAGTATCGTATGTGCTTTTCCCATCCCAATCTCCCAGGTTTAGCCTGTTATTCGTTGTTACATTGCTAACTTTGATTCCGTTGGTGATCATTTTTTTGGCTTCTTGTAAATAATTAATTGTACCTGTCGATCCCCATTGACGATCTGCGAGAATCAAGGAATAAGCGATGTCTATATCACCGTCGGTAGCTGAGTCGTAATGCCCTTGGGCACCACTGTTATCCGCAACAATCCAGCCCATTAGATTGGGATTAATCGAACTTTTGAAGGCTCTTGCTGTTTTGAATAGGCCGTCATAGATTGTTTTTGCATTCGAATCGTAGCCTGCCATAAGGGCGGTGATGACCATTCCATAACCTTGGCCTTCTGAAGTTCCGAGAGGAGGGTAATCTTCAGGATCACCAGTAATTTCACCTTTTACATAATATCCGCCAGGCAAGGAAACTAAGTCGTTTTTCAAGTATTTCCCTTTCCAATAGTCATAATAACTTGAAACTGCGCTATTCATAGATGCCTGGGTTACGTGATTAGGTTTAATTATACCTGGATAGGTAACTTGTTGAGGAAATGGTTTAAGTTCGCCGGCAGCGTGAGCTTTCGATTGAAATGGAGTAAGAGCACCCAGTAGTGTCACAAGCATTGTTAGACAGAGAAGAACATGGCCAATCAATTTCAACATACGTTTGTTTGATTTTAAAATGTACATTATAACTCCTCCTTTTATTTTTTTCTAACAACCTTAGACGCTATCACTGCCTCCTTTCAGTGTTTTATAACTACATTTGGGTTAAAGCGCTTTAACTAAGAGACACACTTAAACTAAAGTATAAGCGCTTAAACTTTCAGGTAATATAAAAAGTAATTTAGAAGATGCAAGAGGTGCATGTCGCCCACTGAATCAACCAAGTTACTTATACCCTCAAATGTAGATGAGAGATTGTTATTCTCTCACCACTAATTTAACATACAAAATTTGTATATGTCCACAATAAATTCATTTCAATTTTAAAATGCTGTTTTTTCTCTATTTGAAAATGAAATAATCATGCGGTTCATGAGAATTACCAGAGATGAGAGAAGGGGTTTTATAACGAAAAAACTGCTAAACATATAGATTGCTAAGTGCTTAGCAGTTTTTCTGGGGATTAAGCTGAACATTGATTAATTATAAGTTATCGTAGATTGACTCTAAATAAGCGATACTCGCTTCTAGATGCTCTTCAGTTGTACTTTCCAGAAGCCCTTGTAGATGAGGGCGCTGATATTTCATATAACGTAGAATTGGCTCAAAATGAAGATATCCTTGGCCAACTGGGACAAATTTAATTTTCCCATCCGTAACCTTAAAGTCTTTTAAGTGAATTACGGCAATTCGGTCCCCTAAGAGTTCGAACGCTTCCGTAATGATATCCTCTTGCTGCAAATAATTTGCAGGTGACATGAGATTCGCGCAATCTAAGATGACTTGAAGATTGTTGGATGGAATGGCATCCAGTAATCGACGTGTCAATGAAACCGTGTGAAGGGGATGATTCTTTCCTGCTTCAATCCCTACTGTCACGCCAAATCGCTCGGCTTCAGCTACCATACCTTTGAGCGATGTGACGACATCTTTAAAGGCGTCTTCGGTAAAGTTGTCCAGCGTGTAGCCTTGCCCCTTGGTACCTGTCTCCGTTCCAACCAGACTAGCGCCAAAGTCTCTAGCTAAGCGAAGATGGGTACCGAAATCAGATAATGCTTGCGCTCGTTTAATAGGATCGGGATCCACAATGTTGACGTAACAACCCAAAACCGCAATTTGGATACCTGCTTGTCGAAATGCATTACCGAAATAACTAGCAGTCCCCGGACTTAATGCCGACAGGCTGGGTACATTTTCGGGAAAAGATTTCTTTACCGCAAATTGAATATTCGCAAGTTTGTAATGTTGTAACTTCCCAATGAGATCGTTCAATGGAATTTGCCCAAAATCATGGGCTCGGATTCCTAAATTAAAGGGGGGGGCCATGTTCGATGTCTCCTCTTTAAAAATCTTGTTTGTGAGGCGCTAGCTTATCCCAATCAAAAGTAACCCCAATGCCTGGTACTTCTGGTGCAATAGCCATTCCTGTTTCCTTGTCTATAACCAACGGTCGTGTGGTGTATTGATCAATGGGGAAGCTGTGCATTTCCAGATAACCTGCATTTGGCATAGCAGCAAGTAAGCTAACGTGCAATTCTTGCATACCATGAGTGGATACAGAAACGTTATAAGCCTGGGTTAGGTGAGCGACTTTTAACCACCCCGTGATTCCGCCCACGTTAGATGCATCTGGTTGTGGGAAATCTACATGACCGTATTGCAACATGTGTTGAAATTCAGTCAATGTCCGTAAGTTTTCTCCGCCTGCGACAGCCATGCCAGATTCTTCTGCAATTCGAGCATAGCCAGCATAATCTTCTGGAATTGTAGGTTCTTCTAAGAAAAGAATATCGTATTTCAGGAATTCACGACCTGCTTTAATTGCTTTTTCTACACTCCAACTCATATTGGCGTCGACCATAAACGTCACATCTGGACCAATTAATTGGCGTACTGCAGCGACTCGTTTCACATCTTCGGCTAATGTTTTTTGTCCTAGCTTAATTTTGACGGCTTTTAGGCCCATGTCTAGGTACTTTTGATTGTTGTTCAACAACTTCTCTAGTGAGAAATTCAAATCAATCGCTCCGCCGTAACATTTGACCCGATTGCTTGCGCCACCAAGCAATTTATAGAGTGGTTCTCCAGCTTTCTTGGCCCGTAAATCCCAGAGAGCGATATCACAAGCTGCAATTGCAAAGCTTGCCAAACCCCCACGCGCCACATAATGAATTCCCCAATTCATTTTATCCCAAATGCTTTCAACACAACTGGCATCTTTACCGATTAATATATCTGTTAACTCATTAGCGATCAGTGAGCAGATGGCTTTGCCACCGAATCCGCCTGTATATGTGTAACCTACGCCTTCACGGCCGTCATCCGTTTTGATTTTTACAATGGGAACTTCAAAATGAGTATGTAGTCCATGTTTTGCATCTTCCATAATTTCAGGTAATGGGATGCGGTAATATTCTATAATTACCTCTTTAATTAGCGCCATGTTCACGAACTCCTTTTAAAAGTTGTTTTAAAGTCGACAAAGTAGAAGCAGTAGATTGATTAATGGATTCAGCCACTAGGCCAGCAATTTGCCGAGCTCCTATATCAGAAAAATGTGTGTCATCGGCAACGCCATTTGGAAAATTCGGATGTACTTTTTCAGGTAAATGCATGAATAGTTTCATAGACTCTTGTTCCCCTAAAGTATGGTAGAGCTGTTGTGAAGCTTCGAATATATCGATTAACGGTGTTTCCGTCTCGGCGGCGACTTGTCTCATAGCTGCAGGGTAGGGCCCCACAGCAAGAGGATCGAGATTCCCATCTGCAGTAAAGCGGCGACGACTTACGGATGTTAATAACACTGGAATCCCACCACGTATGCGTGCGGATTCTATAAATCGAATTAAGTTATGACGATAGTCTTGATCAGGATCGGTATATCGAGTGGGATCTTCTATCTTTTCGTCATTGTGTCCAAATTGAATAAACAGGTAGTCACCAGCTTGGAAATCTTGCTCAATGTTAGCTAAGCGACCTTCCGCGAGAAAGGATTTGGTACTTCGTCCGTTGATAGCACGATTATCCACGTGAACGGAAGACCCGAAAAAAGCTTGGAAGTATTCTCCCCAACCTGACATAGGTTTTTCGGCAGCACCTTTTATAGCCGCAGTGGAATCCCCAGCGATAAACAGTGTAGGTGTCATTTTGCATTCCTCTTTAACATAGTGATGTTTCTTAAGCCAATTTGTCGCGAGTCTAACCCATTGCTGGCAATGAGGGTTTTCATCAGCGAGTCCTAGACCATGACGTCCCGCTTCAAAGACATGAAGTTCGAAGGGGATTTTCTTCGCTGATAGTGCAGAAGCGAACAGTAGACTATTTTCTACGGGAACACTAGCGTCATCTGCCGTTGTCCACATAAGGGTAGGAGGTGTCTGAGATGTCACTTGCTCATGTGCCGAGAATGCGTGTGTCGCATCTGCTGATGGAGCTTCTCCGAGAAAATGCCACCGACTTCCTTCATGGGCATAAGGATCTTGAAATGAAATCACAGGATAACTTAATAGGAGGAGGTCCGGTTTCTCATTTCCCTTAGTGGCAACAGTGGCTGCCAAGTGTCCCCCTGCGGAAAAACCCACCAAACCTACTTGTTGCGAGATTACGCACCAATCTTTGGGCGCTTGACGAATCCATTTCAAGGCATCTTCTACATCTGTTAATTGGGAGGAGGCATCGAAATCTCCAACTTGGTATTTAAGTACACCGGCATGAATTCCTAGACTATTCAACCACTTAGCAACAGGTTCACCTTCATGATAAGCTAGGTGATGGTAGCCACCACCAGGTAATACGAGTATAAATGGGCGAGCTTCATGCGTTGCAACTGGATATAGAAAGAGGGAAGAGGTTCCCTTGGGGGAAACCTCCTGTGCGATCCGCTCATTGTTAGGACAAATCTCTAACATAAATTAAACCCGAAGTATTCTGAAGCGTTATTATATGAAATGTCATCCACCATTTGCCCAAGTAGGGTGATGTCATTCGGAGCTTCGCCACGCTCTACCCATTCACCAACCAATTCACATAGAACCCGGCGGAAATACTCATGGCGTGTATAGGATAGAAAACTGCGAGAGTCCGTTAACATGCCGACAAAATTACTCAGTACGCTATTATCGGCAAACATGGTTAATTGCTGACGCATTCCACTACGGGTGTCGTTATACCACCAACCGGATCCCAATTGAATTTTACCGGGGGTGTCTTTCTGGTAGCAGCCCATTAACGCTAATAGCGCTGGATAATCCTTTGGATTCAAAGAATATAAGATGGTCTTAGGTAAGCCTTGCCGACATTCAGCTTGGTCTAACAATTTGGAGAGCGCTTCTGTGATCGACAAATCATTGATACCATCGTAACCCGTATCAGGCCCTAATTTCTCGAACATCGGCGTATTGTTGTTTCGATAGGCATGCAAGTGCAATTGCATGGTCCAATCTTTCTCATAATAGAACCCAATCAATGAAGACAGAAGTTCAGTCCGATACATCGTAATTTCATCTTGTGATAAGTCCTCTCCAGCAAGCCTCTTAGCAAAAACCCGCTCAACCAATTGAAGATTACTTGGTTGGTAACGCAAGACATCTAGGGCATGGTCAGACAAGCGACAACCATTGTCGTGGAAGAAGTCTACCCGCGCCTTCAATGCCATCACCAATTCACTATAAGAAGTGATAGTAGTGCCAACAACTTGTTCTAGTTTCTGAATCCATTCCTTGAAACCTGTGGCATCAATGTTCAATGCTTTATCGGGACGGAATGTCGGCAGTACTTTGAAATCTTGTTCTTCTTTCTTTAATGCTTGATGATAGCTCAAATCATCCGCAGGGTCATCCGTGGTGCATATGATTTTAACGTTGGCACTTTTGATAATATTGCGGCGTTTAAATGGATCAGTAGCTAACTTCTGATTTACTTCTTCCCAAATTCTTGGTGCAGATTCTTCATTTAACAGTTCATTGATCCCAAAGAAACGACGAAGCTCCAGATGGGTCCAACTGTATAAAGGGTTACCGATGATTTTCGGGACGGTTTTCGCCCAGGATACAAATTTGTCGTAGTCAGAAGCGTCACCTGTAATGTGGGATTCTGGAATGCCATTGGCCCGCATCAACCGCCATTTGTAGTGATCACCATACAGCCATGCTGCGGTTAAATTCTGGAACGGCTTATTTTCATAGATTTCTTTAGGATCTAGGTGACAATGGTAGTCGATGATCGGCATATGTTTGGCGTGTTCATGGAATAGTTGTTGGGCCATATCTGTGGTTAACAAGAAATTATCATTTAAAAACATTTCTTTTGCTCCTTTGGTTTGTGGTATGAAGGTATGAGGTTAGGCTATAAAGTAACTCCTGTTTTAAAAATAGCTAGTTCGCGCACATCATTTTGTTCATTCCGTGTTTTCTGGCCACTTGCAACTGAAACCACGTAAGTAATAAATTGTTCCAACACTTCAGCCATGGATGACTCCAGGAGGGAACCTGCGTTAAAATCCATCCAATGCTTTTTGTTGGCGAAAATATCATTATTCGTAGCGATTTTTACTGTTGGTACGAAACTACCAAATGGTGTGCCACGGCCTGTAGTAAATAAGACGAGATGGCAATCTGACGCAGCTAATGCAGAGGAGGCAACAAGATCATTACCTGGTGCCTGCAATAGGCTAAGTCCTTTTTTGCGGAGCTTCTCACCATATTGCAATACGTCAACAACAGGAGATGTTCCGGCTTTTTGGGTACAGCCTAATGATTTGTCTTCTAACGTACTAATACCGCCCGCCTTGTTTCCGGGAGAAGGATTCTCGTATACGGGTTCTCCGTAAGAAAGGAAATATTGTTTGAAATTATTGATTAAAGAGACCGTTTGTTCAAAAACTTCGCGATTTTCTGCACGTGCCATGAGCATTTTCTCCGCACCAAACATTTCAGGGACTTCAGTTAATACCGAAGTTCCGCCTTGCGAGATAAGAAAATCAGAGAAGGCACCTAAGAGTGGGTTAGCTGTAATGCCTGAAAAGCCATCCGAACCGCCACATTTCAAACCTACATTTAGTTCACTAACAGGAATAGGCTCACGATGATCATCTTGTGCAGCAACATAAAGCTCTTCTAATAAGGCCATACCTGCTTCGACTTCATCGCCAACTTCTTGTGCCACTAGGAATTTCACACGACTGTCGTCATAATCTCCCATCATGTTACGGAACTCGGTTACGATATTGTTCTCACAACCAAGGCCAAAGACCAATACACCACCAGCATTGGGATGCTTTACAGCATCTAATAAGATACTGCGGGTCATACGGTGATCGTCACCCAATTGAGAGCAGCCGTAGGGATGTTTGAGAACGGTGATATTATCAAAGGCTCCTAGATCTGGATGAAGGCTTTTGAATGTCGATAACATTTGCTCTGCAATACCATTTACACAACCAACCGTTGGGACAATATACAGGTCATTACGAATGCCGACTTTGCCATTTTCACGACGATACCCGTCAAAAGTAAGCTCACGTTTGGGGTAGATAACAGGATGAATATCTGGTAGATATTCGTATTCTTCCTCACCCGCTAAATTGGTTTTTATGTTATGTGTGTGAACCCATTGGCCCCTTTGGATTGCCTCTGTCGCATGCCCAATAGGATAACCGTATTTTGTGATAATGGCTTCAGGTGCAAAGTCTACTAAGGCAATTTTATGGCCTTGAGGAATGTCTTGTTGTATAAGAAGCATTTGGTCGTCGAAATGAAGTTCTTCACCTGCTTGAATCGGACGAAGGGCAACCGCTACAGTGTCGCGAGGGTTCATTTTCATTAATTGTTGCATAATGTCTCCTTTCCTAAACCAGTTTTTGTAAAGCTACACGGCTACCTAATTCTTCTAGCTGTGCTAGATTGGACTCTAGGGTCTCGCTTAAATGAGGAACCTTCGATAAATCCTGGCCCCATAAGCTTTCTTCTTTAAGAATAGAGCTGATAAACGAAGCCGGGTTACTCCATGCTTGATCGAAAATGGCTAGAACTTCAGGACTATCTTGACGCTCCAGACGATCTCCCCGATAGCTAAGCAACAAAGCCGCAAATGAGAGGGTCATAAGTTTTGGAAGTTCTGCGTTTTCTTGTTGATATCGAAGTAAAACCGGCAACAGGCGAGTTTTAAATTTGGATATGCTGTTCAGTGAGATTGATGTTAACTCATGACGGATAAAAGGATTTTTGAATCGTTCTTGTACTGCCTCAGCGTAAGTATGTAATGCTTCCTTTGGTAGATTTAGCATGGGGATCAATTCATCTTCCATTAACTGCTTAACGAAAGAGGAGAAACAGTCATCATTCATCACATCTTCTACCGTTTCAAGACCTGCCAATAGGGCAAGAGGTACCATAGCTGTATGAGGACCGTTCAAAATATGAACTTTTTGTTCGCGGTAAGGTGTCATATCATTTGTTACTACAACGTTTAGCCCAGCTTTAGTGAAAGGCAACCGTTCGGAAATCCATTCAGGACCTTCAATGACCCATAAGAGGAAAGGTTCTGCCGTAACCATCACATTGTCTTTATATCCTATTTCTGCTTCTAATTCTTTGGCTTTGTCACGTGGGTAACCTGGAACAATGCGGTCTACCAAGCTGCAACAGAAGGTATTCTCTGCTTCCAACCATTGGAGGAAGTCATCGCCCAACTGCCATTCTTGTGCGTATTGCTTCACGATTTGATGTAATTTCTCGCCGTTCCGGTCGATTAATTCACAAGGGATAATAACGAAACCTTTTTTCCCTAATTGGAAACGTTTATGTAGAAGGGCTGTTAATTTAGCGGGAAAACTTTTCGGCGGCGCGTCTGATAATCGGTCATCCGGGTTATAAGCAATCCCAGCTTCAGTCGTATTGGATGTAATGAATTCTAACTCGTCATTTTCAGCTAAGGCTAAATAATCTTCATATTGGGAGTATGGATTAATGACCCGACTAACGCTGGTAATAATCTCTGAGTCATTAACCGTTTGCTGATTTAGAATGCCATTTAAAAAAACGGTATAAAGGTTATCTTGTTGTGCTAAAAGATGACTCAAACCCTGTTCGATAGGTTGAACTAAGACCGCACTCCCATTAAAAAGTCCTTGGTTGTTCATTTGCTGTAATTGCCAGTCTACGAAAGCACGCATGAAGTTTCCTTCTCCAAATTGGATCATACGCTCAGGGAAGCTAGGCAAATCGGGGTGGGTGGCTCTAGAAAGTTGTGTTGTCATAATGAATTTCAATCTCCTTTTATGGGTTTATTTTTTTATGCACACGTGAACATTTTGCTATATAAAAAAGAGAAGCTCTTTTTTATCAGGAATCATAAATCTTTTGTTGATAGGTAGCTTCCTAGACCTATAAATCATATTTCTTTAGTTAGTTTTGCTACGGTTTGACGAACCATTAATGAAGTTTGGACAAACAGTTGCTCAGGCTTGGTTTGTGGTTGGTTCATTAGTTCGATTAGTTTTGTAGTACCAAGCTCGCTAATGTCGGCAATCGGTCTATGTACTGTTGTAAGGGCGGGATTCGTATACTTGGCAAACATAATATCATCAAATCCAATGAGGGAGAGCCCAGTCGGTACAGCTACTTGCTTGGCGAAGCAAGCATTCATAGCGCCAATCGCCATATCGTCATTACTACAGAACACTAGAGTTGGTGGTTCAGATAGAGCCAATAAGGTACACATTCCTGTATAGCCACTTTCAATACTGTAATCACCGGATACGAAATAATTAGAGTTTAGTGAAAGACTATGGGCAAGCAAACTATCAAGGAAACCTTGTTTACGTTCCATGGACGACTTGAAACCAGACTTGCCTTCAATGATTGCACATGTTTGATGTCCTTGAGAAATGGCATAATCCATAGCTTCTTTTACACCCTGACGATCATTTGCGACTACATTCATAATACTTGGATCTTCCAATTGACGATTCAGAACCACTAACGGAATACCTACTTTTTTAACATGGTAGATAAATGAATTATCCGCGTCGCTTTGACTCATAACAAGAATACCATCGAAACGTTGTGGTAGAATGGAATCCAGGTTCTGAATGCTATCAATCCCGGTTACAGTAAGGTTGTAGTTCTCATTCAGTACATGGTTAATGCCTTTAATCACATCTACGAGAAAACTTGCCGATGTTCCTTGATCAATACTGGATAAGAACAATCCAATGGTATAAGATTTTTTCATTACTAGGCTTTTTGCGCTGTAATTCGGAACATAATTTAACTCTGCAGCGATTTTCTCAATCTTATCACGTGTATTTTTCTTGATGAGTGGGTTTCCATTCAGCGCTCTGGAAACTGTAGTGTGGGAAACACCAGCGACACGCGCAATGTCTTTGATTGTAACCATAAATTCTCCTCAAAAAAATGTTGTTAACGATTTCATTTTAAGTCTTATTCCCAGCAAAATCAAGCATTAAATTAAATGCACACGTTAAAAATGTCATTGTCATTCGCGTTTTGAAAGCGCTATAATTAGAAAAGATGATGGAACTAAAAGGGGTAGCGTAATGAACAAAGGCAGAATGTTTAACAAAATATTTTTTCCCATTCTAATTTTGGGAATAGGGCTTGTGATTAGTTTTGGGAGTTATATTTATTTGAGTACTACAAGTTCTGTAATTGAAAGGGTCTCTAATAGCAAACAAAGTTACATAACACAAATTAAAAACAACCTTGAACAAAAAATTCGGACGATTGAGTATGCTTTCAATACGTATAGCACCACAAGCTCCTTTAACGAGGTAGTGAAGAATCCAATTACGGAAAAGGATTTCCAGGCTTACCGAACGGTTAACACACAACTCAATTACATTGCTACAATGGGCTTGGAAGGAACTGAATATACACTTATTAGTCTAGATAAGAATTGGCAGATCTCAAATGGAAAGTTATCTACTCTGACTGAAGATGATCTTAATAATTTGTATATTAACTATATTGATGATCATGATAAAGGATTATTTTGGATCAAGACGGACCAGGGTATTCGTTTTGTAAATACGCTTCCCGTTTTTTCGAAAAGGAAAATAGCCATTGCGTTATCGGATATTTCGCTGCAAACATTGAATCGGGCCATTGATACGGACGAGCACAATCCTGTTTTTATTTTGAATGGCCAAGGTAAATTGATGTATGAAAATGATAGTAGTGAACAATTGTTTCCAAATCAACTTGAGGGAATATCACAGGTGCTTAGTACCTTCAATGACTCCGGAATTGTAACAGTGGATACAATCAATAATAAATCGGTACAACTCATTTTTGCGAAATCCAGCTATAACAATTGGATATATTGTACTGTATTAGAACAACAAGAGATTTCTGATTCTTTGAAGACTACTAAATTTGGTTTGATCACGATGGGGCTTGTATTAATATTGTTAATCGTCGTGGTTGCTTATGTGATCTCCATTATCTTCACAAAACCGATTCGGCGAATTCAACAGAGCTTGCCAAAAAATACGCACTTTTCTTCCAAGAATGAATTCGAATCTATTATGGATTCGATAGATACGATTTTAATTGAGAAAGAAAGTCTTGAAAGTTTAATTAAAGCCGAAATGCCGCAACTTGAAACTCAATTCATTCTTAATCTGTTTCGAAATCGTGTCTCACCGGAGGAACTATCAAGAAAAATGCCACGGTTTGGTTATCAAGAGGTTTGGGATCCCATGTATGTTACTATGTTGATCCAATTAGATAACTTGGGAGGCAGGGAAGCTTCAGACAAGGATGTTTTATTATTAGCGATTAATAAAATTGTAGAAGAATTTATCCCAGAGCAGCAACGTTTGCTTCCAATTATTTTAAATGATGATACCCAAGCCACGATTTTGAGATTTACAGAATTCAGTGAACAAGAAATTAGAAGGAAAGTCTTGGATGATGCAGCAGCACTTATTAAGAATGTTAATGATTATTTGAATCTATCGATCAGCATTGGTATTAGTAAAACATATGAGAACTTATTAGAAAGTAAGGAAGCTTATGAAATGAGTAAGCAAGCCTTACACCAACGATTAAATTTGGGCAAAGAATCGATTATATTCTATGAAGATATTTCAATGGTAGTTTCAGGTCCGGTGTTGCTTTATTATCCTGTTGAATTAGAATCGCGACTATTTGATGCCATTCGACTAGGGGATGAAGAACAAGTATCCAGTACTTTACATCCTTTATTAGCGGATATGATGAAGAAGAATAACCATTCAGCGAATTTTGAAGTTACATTGGTTCGCTTCGTGAATAACTTGATTCAATTAGAGCAGCTCTTAGGGGTAGAGGTGTTATTGACGCAAGATAATCATGCGTTGTATCACCGACTGTTAGATATTCGGAATCCAGAAGAGATTGAACGAATGTTGCTAGAAGAAGTGATTCTTCCTATGGTGAGAAAGATGAAGGAGAAGACGAATAAACAATTTCGGTGTCTCTCAGAGAAAATTGCCGCTATTGTTCGTTCCGAGTATGATCAAGAGCTGTCGTTAGAATTAATTGGAGACCGTCTCCATTACAATCCTAGTTATTTAAGTAGTATCTTTAAGAAGGAATTTGGAACTACCTTTAGTGAGTATCTGATGAACTATCGACTGGAAGTGGCGAAAAAGTGGTTGATTGAGACAGATATGACCATTAAGGAGATTGCCGAACGCTTGGAATACCATAATTCGCAAAACTTTATTCGTTCGTTTCGTAAGAAAGAACATGTAACACCTGGGGCTTATAGAAAGATGAATTTAGCCGATTAAAGTACAGAGAAGGGCTGTCCCCAAGACCATTATTTAATGGTTTAGGGGCAGCCCTTTTGTTGTTACATAATTCTCATAAAGCGATTTTATCAGAACGGTTAACAGTACCTGAGATTATCCCTTTACAGCTCCAAGCAAGGCACCTTTGGTAAAGTGTTTTTGCACAAAAGGATAGACAGCTAGTATTGGAACGGTGGCAACGACGATAACTGCCATTTTAATGGTTATAGCCGGAGGTTGTATGTCCACTACGGCCCCGTCAGCCTGCATACCACTAGAGACGATGACGATTTGACGAAGCAAGACTTGGATCGGCCACTTCACGGAGTCATTGATATAGAGAATAGCACTCATATACGTATTCCAATAAGTTACTGCGTAGAAAAGAGATATGGTTGCAATCGATGGCAACGCGAGCGGTAACATGATTTTAAAGAAGATACCTAAATCGTTACTACCATCTATCTTCGCTGATTCTTCTAAACTATCCGGCAAAGCTTGGAAGAAGTTCCGCATGATGATCAAGTTGAAGGCATTAACCGCTACTGGCAAAATCAAGGACCAATAAGAATTTATAATTCCGAGACTTTTTACTACTAAGAATGAGGGAATCATTCCACCGCTAAATAACATCGAGAATACAACTACAAAGTTAATCACATTTCGACCGAGAAGATATCTTCTGGATAATCCATAAGCCATTAAGGCTGTTAGGAACATGCTTGTTATCGTTCCAACGACAGTAATTCCAACGGAAACTCCGAGTCCTTTAAAAATAGTTGGAGTCGATAGAATATAACGATAAGCATCCAATGAAAAGGTGGTCGGAAACAAGATAAATCGCTTGGACACCACTTCTTGAGTTGAAGCAAAAGAACTGGCGATGATATTAACAAAAGGCAAGAGACAGATCAGGGCAATCAGGATTAATATAGTGCTGTTTACTATGGTGAAAATGCGACTCCCAATAGATTCTTTTTTCTTGGCTGGTTTGACTGATTTGTGTGTCAATGAATTATCCTCCTTATAATCGATTACATATTAACTTTATCAAGATAGCAGAATTACGTATATAATCCGGGCATGTGATGTTCATGTAATTGATAGAGGATGAGCCTAGGAAAAGTATAATCATAATCTTAGGTGATAATCATCAGATGAGATGAAAAGGGGAATAAAGCTGATGTCTACACGGTTTTGTTAACGCTATCATGTAATGATTATATACGGAATATAGCAAACTATTTAATATGAAAGCGTAATCAGCAATGACAAGAGGAGGATACGAAGTGAAAGTTTCAAACATCACTGCGACAAACAGAACAATAAAAAGGGAGAGAATTTCAACGAATCTCCTAAGTGTAAAAAGAAATAAGTTGCTCTACCTTATGATTTTACCCGGTCTGCTTTACTTCATTATCTTTAAGTATTTGCCTATGGGTGGATTGGTGATTGCCTTTCAAGATTATCAACCATTTCAGGGGATACTAGGTAGCCAATGGGTCGGATTCAAGCACTTTATTCGTTTATTTACAGAACCAACCTTCTTTATGCTCCTTCGTAACACATTGATTCTGTTTGCGATGAACATTATATTCTTTTTTCCATTACCTATTATTTTAGCGTTAATGCTTAATGAGGTAAGAAATAGGTATCTAAAAAACTTCGTTCAAACCATTATCTATATTCCACATTTCATGTCATGGGTAATTATTGTTTCTATTACCTATGTGTTCTTAACTTTAGATGGTGGAGTCATAAATGAGATGATTGTGAGTTTAGGAGGCAAGAAGATTAGCTTCTTGACTTCATCGGAGTGGCTACGGACGATCTATATTGGACAAATCATATGGAAAGAATTGGGATGGTCAACAATCATTTATCTGGCTGCGATTACGGTAGTTGATCCGCAACTTTATGAAGCGGCAGAGATGGATGGTGCAGCAAGGTTAAGAAAAACATGGCATGTTACATTACCAGCGATTCGTCCGGTAATTATTACATTGTTGATTTTGAAAATCGGTAGTACGTTGGATCTTGGTTTTGAACATATGTACTTGTTACTGAATTCATTAAACCGCGATGTCGCTGAAATATTTGATACCTATATATACACAGCAGGAATGAAAAATGGTCAATTAAGTTACAGTACCACAGTTGGTATGTTCAAAGGTGTAGTTGGTTTAGTTCTAGTAATGGCTTCTAATAAGCTAGCGAAGAAATTAGGAGAAGATGGCGTGTACTAAATAAGTACAATATAAATCTATTAAAAGGGAGAATAAAAATGAAAAAGAGATTTGTCAGTATGGCTCTGGTACTTACTTTACTTAGTAGTCTACTAGTAGCGTGTGGTGCGAATGAGAGTAAGGGAAGCGAGGATAACAAGGGGAAAGAGGCGGGTAGTGCAAGTGAAAATTATGATCCGAATTCAAAACTTGATGTGACCTGGTTAAATATATTGCATACTGCTTCTCCACCAACGGATACGATGGTGAAAAAGATTGAGGAATATACAAATTCTAAAATTACTTTCAATTGGGTGCCAGATGCTTCCAAAGAGGAACGGATCACAACCGCCCTTGCTTCGGGTGACTTAGCGGATATCGTTACACTAACTATGTTGACAAATTCATCGGTTAGAAATTCGTTGAAATCAGGAATGTTCTGGGAAGTATCTGACTACTTAGATGATTATGAAAACTTGAAGTTAATTCCTCAAGCAGCAAGGGAAGCTGCTTCAATTGAGGGCAAGTTGTATGGTGTTCCTTTCCTTAATAACTTAGCACGTGGAGGTTTGATTTTCCGCCAAGATTGGCTTGAGAATTTAGGGATTGCAGAACCAACAACATTAGATGAGGTTTATGAAATTGCCAGAGCGTTTACAGAGGATGATCCTGATGGTAATGGCAAAGATGATACGATAGGTTTTGGAGACAGATCGGATTTAAGATATGGAAGTTTCAAAACACTAAGTTCTTATTTTGGTACACCTAATGGATGGGCAGTAGATGAGAATGGTAAGTTTACACCAGAATTTGATACGCAAGAATATATGGATACGCTGAATTATTCAAGAAAACTATATGAAAATGGTTATTTAGCTCAAGACTTTGCGGTAACAGCAAAATCAGACCAAGAGCAACAATTTGCACAAGGTAAAGCCGGCATTTTTACCGGTATAATTGGTATAACTGGTTTGAGAACCCTAGCTGAAGGATTGAATATGGATTTTAAATTATTACCTGTTAACAAGATTTCTAATGGAGATGGTGAGTATCACATCTGGTCCGAGGGAAGCGGAGTAAATGGCTTAATGGCATTCCCTAAAACCGTTGTTAAGACAGAAGCCCAATTAAAAAGAATACTTAAATTTGTGAATGATATTTGCGATGAAGAAGTATCCATGTATATGACTCGTGGTATTGAAGGCGTTCACTATGAATATGACGCTGAAGGTGTTACCCACATTATTAATAAAGATTTATATACTGCTGAAGTAACGCCTTTCTCAAGCAGTAGACCGATGCCGACTCTTTTTCCTTTGAAAAGTGAAAATCCAGAAAAAGAATTAACTACTAAATTGATCAATGAAAATGATGCATTTGCTGTTTTTGATCCAACTGTACCTTTAGATTCAGCTACAAATAATGAACAAGGTACTGAATTAGCAAAAATCATTACCGATGCTACTTTCAAATACATCATGGGTCAAAGTGATGAGGCTGAATTTAAGAAGGCTGTGGAAACTTGGAAGAAATCCGGTGGATCAGCTATTATCACTGAATATGAAGAAGCGTATAAGTTAACTAAAAAATAAAATTGAGTTTGATTCGATCCCACCTTCGGGTGGGGTCCCTTTTAATAGAGGGAAATAAATGAATACCATCAAAAGGTGATCTTATGAAAAGTGTTATAAGGGTAAGCCAACAGGGAAATGGTGATTTTGAAACGATTCAGTCAGCAATAAACAGTATTCCGCAGGACTCTTCACAGACAATCCTGATGACAATTGAATCGGGTGTATACAAAGAGAAACTTGAGATTAATAAACCTAATCTCTACCTACTCGGAGATGGACATGTACGAATTGTTTATGATGACTATGCGAAGAGAGAGAATGCAGTGGGTATGCCTATGGGAACTTTCGCTTCAAGTAGTACCTATATTTCATGTGCCAATATCAAAATTGAGAACATCACTTTTGAGAATACGGCAGGTGAAAGTGATCAGGTAGGCCAAGCAGTTGCGTTATACGTAGATGCTGACAAAGTCGCTTTTAAAAATTGTTCTTTTTTAGGTGCACAAGATACGTTGTATCTAGGAAGACCTAAAGAAGAACTGAATAATAAAAGCGGACGAAACTATTTTGAAAATTGCAGAATTGTTGGTGATATTGATTTTATCTTTGGTTCAGCAACAGCTTATTTTCAAGAGTGCCAAATCGTTAGTAAGGATCAAGGGAAAGAGATCAACGGATATATTACCGCTGCTGCAACTCCGGTAGATAAGGAAGTAGGGTTTGTCTTTCATCAGTGTAAATTGTTGAGTGATGCGGCTAAGAACAGCGTTTACTTGGGCAGACCATGGCGGGATTATGCTAGAACGGTATTTATAGATTGCTGGATGGACCAGCATATACATCAAGAAGGTTGGAACGATTGGGATAAAACATCTGTTGAAACAACGGTGTATTATGGAGAGTTCGGCTCAGCCGGACCGGGAGCAAACGTAAGCAAACGTACGGTTTGGTCTGCACAGTTAAACGAAGAGGATTTAAAAAAATTCTCCCTAAATGAGTGTTTTAGAGGAGATATATCATGGATTTATGAGTGGGAATAGTAACTGGAGGGGAACTAATTGACCTTACAATGGGCTATTAAAATAGCAGATTCCATTATGGAACGCACACCATTACTACATGAGAACAAAGGTAGTCATGGTAAATGGTCTTATGAAAATGGGGTTGTGTTAAAGGGATTTGAATTGCTGTGGAAGCAGACGGGTGAGTATAAGTATTTTCAATTCATTGAGGAAAATATGGACTACTTTATTCATGAAGAAGGTAACATACGGGGATATCAACTTGACGAATATAATATCGATCATGTTAACAATGGAAAATTACTTTTCTCTCTATACAACGAAACCAAGCGGGAAAAATACAAAAAGGCGGCAACCCTTTTAAGAGAGCAATTAACAACACATCCTCGGACATCGGAAGGTGCCTTTTGGCATAAAAAGATTTATCCCTATCAAATATGGTTAGATGGTCTCTACATGGGAGCTCCTTTCTATTTAGAATACTTGCTGACGTTTGAAGATGGACAAGGTATAGATGATGTAACGAAGCAATTTGTGATTTGTGAGAAGCATACGAAAGACTCCCAAACAAGTCTACTGTATCACGCTTGGGATGAGAAACGAGTTCAACCATGGTGTGATTCCGAGACGGGATTATCTGCTAACTTTTGGGCACGTTCCATGGGTTGGTTTGTTATGGCATTAGTAGATGTGTTGGAAATAATCCCAACCGAGCATGCAGATTATCATGAACTGGTGCGTATGTTGAATGACGCCTTAACTGCCATGAAGAATTATCAGGATTCGGAAACGGGAGTCTGGTACCAGGTGGTGAATCTGGGAGGGAGTAAGGGGAATTACTTAGAGGCTTCTGCTTCGAGCATGATCGTATATGCTATTGCTAAAGGAATTCGTATAGGTGTGTTAGACATGAACTGGTCTGAGGTGTTGGATCGAGCATTTAATGGACTCATTACAGAATTTGTGCTTGAAACAAAGGAAGGCCAAGTTAATTTGAATAAAAACTGTCAAGTTGCTGGGTTAGGTGGACCTCAAGGACGTGATGGATCTTATGCGTATTATATTAGCGAACCTATTATTACAAATGACTTCAAAGGCTTGGGTGCATTCTTGCAGGCTTGTACTGAATACGAGGCATTAAGATCATAGAATAGACGGGGAGAGATTAAAAGATGCGACATTATAATATTATAGATTTCGGAGCAACAAGGGATAGTCAGGAATTAGCTACAGAGGCTATTGCCAGCGCGATTGAAGCGGCAAGTATAGCAGGTGGGGGGACGGTTTATGTTCCAGCGGGTACGTTTCTAACCGGGGCCATCTTTATGAAAAGCAACATAGAATTGCATTTAAGTCCTGGTGCTGTCCTATCATTTAGCACGAATCCTGAGGATTATCCCGTTGTGGAATCCAGATGGGAAGGAGTCAAACAACAGGTTCATGCTTCATGTATCTATGGTAATGACTTGGAGAATATCTCGATTACAGGAAGCGGTACATTGAACGGTAATGGGCAACCATGGTGGGAGAAGAGACTTAAGCGGCCAGAGGAATTGATCTATCCTAGACCAAAGTTAATTAGTTTTGATCGCTGCCATCGTGTAACTTTAAAGGATCTGACTTTAACCAATTCTCCTAGTTGGACCGTGAATCCAATTTGTTGTTCAAATATCACGGTTGACAATGTGTCCATTCTCAATCCAGCTGATTCACCAAATACAGATGGTATTAATCCTGAGTCATGCTCTAATGTTCGGATTAGTAACTGTAATATTGACGTTGGTGATGATTGCATTGCCATTAAATCAGGAACTGAAGACACGGAGGAACGAATTCCTTGTGAGAATATCACGATTACCAACTGTACCATGATTCATGGACATGGCGCGGTTGTGCTAGGAAGTGAAATGAGTGGTGATATCCGTAATGTAACGATCAGTAACTGTGTGTTTAAACAAACAGATCGAGGCATTCGTATGAAATCAAGACGAGGACGCGGGGGAACGATCGAAGACATACGCATCAGCAACATTGTAATGGATGATGTGATTTGTCCATTTATTCTTAACCTGTATTACTTCTGTGGACCACGTGGTAAAGAAAAATATGTGTGGGACAAAAATCCGTATCCTATTACAGATGAGACTCCGTGTTTTAGACGCATTCATTTTGCTGATATTACCGCAAGGAATGTTCACACTGCAGCAGGATTCTTATATGGGCTTGCAGAACAATATGTTTCAGAAATCACATTTGCTAACATTGATATTTCGATGGCGGAAAATGCTATTCCGGGCCGTCCAGCTATGATGACAGGTATCGAAGATATGAACAATCGTGGTTTCTATTTGGGCAATGTAAGAGATGTTCAATTTAGACATGTGACGATTGAGAATCATGAAGGACCTGCCTTCTACATCGAAAATGGAGAAGATGTTGAAGTTATGGATTGTCGATCCAAAAATACTAACAAACCCGAACAACTAGTAGAGCAGGTTACAGTTACACCTTCTAATCATAATATTAGTGAATGAGGTGGGCTAGCAATGGTTCGTGATCAACTCAAGAAATTATTAGGTGATCTCCCTGATAATAATAGGCCTATCAAGGCTACAATGATGACTCAAGACGAATTTGATGGGTATCATCTAGAGTCAATCCTACTCGAGTTAAATGGAATCGAACAAGTACCTGCTTATGTAGCAAAACCCCTAACAGGAGAGGGGCCGTTCCCACTTGTCATCGTAAATCATTCTCATGGGGGAAATTATGCTCATGGGCGTAATGAATTTATTAAGAGCAGTCCCTACTTGCAGCAGCCATCATTCGCTAAAGTCCTAACAGATATGGGCTATGTCGCTTGTTGCATTGATATGTGGGGCTTTAATGAACGCGGTGGCAAAACAGAGAGTGAACTGGTGAAGGAAATGCTGTGGAATGGCCAAGTGATGTGGGGCATGATGCTCTACGACAATATGCGGCTAATAGATTACATGTGCAATCGTGAGGACATTGACGCTACCCGAATTGCCACACTGGGTATGTCAATGGGCGCAATGATGGCATGGTGGATGGCTGCACTAGATGAGCGGATTGGGGTCACTATCGATATTAGCGGACAAGTAGATGCGCATACATTATTGGCCAAAAGAGGACTGGATCATCATGGTTTCTATTCCTATGTTCCCGGTTTGTTAAAACATTTCACGACGCTAGAAATCCAAAAGCTGATTGTCCCTCGTCCACGAATGAGTTTAGTAGGTAGAAACGACCGGTTGTGTCCTATTGAAGGGGTCGAACATTTGGCTAACGGTCTATTTGAAGCTTACAAGGATGCAGGAAAACCAGAACATTGGCAGTCCATTATTACTAGTGGCGGTCATATGGAGACAAAGGAAATGCGGATGGAGTGGCAACGGTTTTTAGCCCAGCATTTATAACAGCGGGCATTAATTTACCGAGGCAGGGGCATTTCATCAAGGTTTCTAATCTACTGAAGGAACGGGGACAAGACCATGCTTGTAGGAAAAGAATCTTTTTGTGATTTTCATACCATTCAAGAAGCGATTGATTCACTAGAGCAGCAATCTTCAACAAAACATGAAACGCTTTATATTTTGTCGGGGGTCTATGAAGAAGAGGTGCGAATTTATCGTTCGCATCTTACCATCATAGGTATTGGTTATGTTGAGATCATCATGAATCGTTATGCCAAGGAATTAGGTGAGACAGGAGAAGAGATTGGAACTTTCGCGACTCCAACTATATTCTTGGGGGGGAGTCATCTTATCCTAGAGAATCTCGTCATTGTCAATTCGGCAGGACAAGGTAAAGACGTTGGACAGGCAGTAGCTGTATATGCCCATTGTGATGAAACGGTTTTTAGAAATTGCACTCTTAGAGGTCATCAAGATACGTTGTTTACAGGTCCACTACCACCCGCACCCAAAGAGAGATTAGTGTTTGGTGGGGTCCATTTAAGAGAACATCATCACCAATATCGCCAGCTGTATCAGAATTGTTATATTGAGGGCACTGTGGATTTTATATTTGGTGGAGCAACTGCCTACTTTGAAGATTGTGAAATTCGCAGCTTGTACCCTGGAGCGGATACTATTGGGTATATTACTGCAGCTTCTACACCCAAAGGGCAGAAGCATGGTTACGTATTTAGGAATTGCTATCTGACAGCGGCTTCTAATGTTCCTGCGGTATTTCTGGGACGGCCTTGGCGAGAGTATGCTAAAACCGTATTCGTAGATTGCAAGATAGGTGGGCATATTCATCCGCTTGGCTGGGATAATTGGAGTGACGCTGCTAATGAACAAACCGTTTGTTATCAGGAACAAGGTGTACAGAATGCAGATGAATTACGGAAGCATCGCGTACCTTGGGCGGGGTGTTTTGAGAAAGAGGAAGTAACTCTGGGTAAGGAACATGTTTTTACCGGAAGTGACTTTTGGAAGCGGGAAGGAAAGTAATGAGCGTGATACAAAATCCGATATTAAAGGGTTTCAATCCAGATCCCTGTATCTTAAGAGTTGAAGATACTTATTATATTGTAGTGTCTTCGTTTGAGTGGTTGCCCGGGGTACGAGTGTATCAATCCAAGGACTTGGCACATTGGGAACATTGCACCGATATTTTAACGAATCAAGTTGATTTAAGAGGAAATCCGAAAAACTGTAGCATTTGGGCACCGCAATTAAGTTATCACGATAACCTTTTTTATCTCTTATATACGGATGTGAAAAGTACCAAACGCCCATTTAAGGACGCTCATAATTTTCTCATCACGGCTCCTTCGATTGAAGGACCTTGGTCGGAACCAGTCTATCTTAATAGTAGTGGATTTGATCCTTCTTTATTTCATGACGATGATGGTCGCAAGTGGTTACTGAATGCACTGTGGGATTATCGTATTGTAGAGGGGAATAAATCTAGCGGCATTGTTATACAAGAATACGATAGTAAGCAACAACGGTTAGTAGGCCAACCAATTAAACTATTTGATTGTACACCATTAAAGAAAACAGAAGCACCTCATATCTATAAGCAGAACGGATACTATTATTTGATTACTGCAGAAGGTGGCACGGGTTCAGGACATGCGGTAACGGTGGCTCGTTCTGAACAATTATTAGGCCCTTATGAAGTTGATCCACAAAATCCTATGCTTACTTCGCGGGACAATCCAGAGTTGCCATTGCAATGTGCAGGACATGGCAGTCTCGTAGTAACACCCAACGGCGAATGGTATATGGCGCACCTATGTACTCGTCCTATTAATGGTAAATATGAAATTCTAGGACGAGAGACGGCTTTACAGCAAGTGTACTGGAATGAAGAAGGATGGTTACGATTAACAGCGGGTGGTAATACTCCACAATTAGAAGTGCCGGCACCTAAAGGGAGCTCGTTAGAAATTTGGAAGCAGAATGCTATATTTGAGGATACCTTCGATGGTCGGCGGATAGAGAAAACGTGGAATTCACTACGAATAATGGTAGATGAGAGTTGGTGTTCGCTTACAGAGCGCCCCGGCTATCTTCGGCTGATGGCTGGAGAGTCAATTCAAAGTCTTTTTCAACACCATATTCTTGCGATTCGGCAAAGTGATATGCAATTTCGAGCTGAAACAGCACTAGAATATTATCCTAACAGCTATTTGCAAATGGCTGGCTTGTTGCTTTATCTAAATGATGAAAACTACCTATATGCATATGTCAGTCTCGAAGAGGGGCAAGGCAAGGTATTGCGGATAATGAGATGTGTAGCAGATACCTTCACAGTAGTTCCAGAAACGATTGCACTTCATGAGGCTTGTTCCATTCATTTAGCAGTAGAAGTGGAAAATACAAAAGCTCAATTCTACTATCACATGGGGAATGAATCGGGTTGGGAATCACTATTTGATGTGGAAGATATCAGCTTCCTATCGGGTGGATTCACAGGGAATTTTGTTGGGATCGCCGCTCATGACATGCAACGATATCAAGGTAGCTACGCTGATTTCACTCATTTCCGTTATCATGGAAAAGATGTTTGAGTCTCTTAAAGTCAAAGAAAAAACCTCCGAGTGGAGGTTTTTTCTTGCCCGATAATATGCTGCGAATGCTCTACATCGATTCATCAAGCTTAGATTTTGATTTGGCACCTGAATTAGTGTCACGATATTGTCCTGGTGTCATCCCTTCCTGTTTGCGGAAGGATCTGATGAAGTTCTGTGAGTTGTTATATCTTAATTTGGCTGCAATATCCTTGATCGGCATATCGGTCTCTCCCAGCCATTTCTTAGCCATCTTGAATCGATACATCGTCAGGTATTCACTGAAATAATAATGAGTCTCCTTACGGAAGACGCTGCTAATATAGTTGGCATTGTAATGAAGCCGCGAAGCGCATTCTTCTAATGTAAGATCCGTATCATAATCATGCTGTATCAAATCGATGATCTTCTCTGAGATGTTGTGGTACTGGGCATTTTGTCTGCTGTTAAAAATTTTGATCATAGGATGAATGACCATGCTCCAGAACCAATCCTCAATTTCCGCTACGGTGTGAAGGTCAAGCAATTCTTCAAAAATGGAGCCATTTGCATGATAAATTTGATTGAGGCTAATCCCTGATTCCTGCATCATAATGAGTAAATTATTAAGCAGACGGGTTAGTGGAATTTGATATTCCTGCGGTGAAAGCTCTACAGCAAAGATGGTTTTAAAAAGCCCATGAACCAGTTCCTTTGCCTTATCGGTTTCAGCCAATTTGATAGCATCCATTAGATCATTTTCTTTATGTGTAGGATAATTTAAATTCAAGTAGTGCTTACCCGAGTTAATATTCTCATACTGGATAATGACACCCTTACCAAGCTTAATACGGTGCTTTAATGCTTCAAGCCCTTCTCTGTAGGCAATAGATAGTTTGTCGATACAGTTGAATGGCAAGCTCAGGCCAATACTAACCTGCAGTTTTAAACAAGTATTTATTTCCTGCTGTAGCTTCTCTGTTAAAGAATAAAGTGTTTGGTGATAGGATTCGATATTACAATCTGGACTGCCAAATAATACGACTACCGCATGGTCCATAATTACAGGAGCAAGTCTTTGCTCTGAAGGGACCAACTCTTCGATGATATTGTGTACGGCAAATAATAATAAGTTGAGATCCTTCTTCTCATAGCTAGTATCTTCGGAGAAGTCGATGGATAAGGTAATGACAGCCATCGTCTTCCATTCCTCAACCTGAGTATGATAGTCGAATTGTTCCAGTTCTTCGAACAGTTTACGCTTCTTAATGTTACCGTGGAAGGCGTTGATTAGGAAAAATGTGCGAACCTGCTGGATATGCTGCCCCAGTTCTTTTTCAAGCTGGGATTTGGTTTGGAATAAATTATGTACTTGCTCCCCAATTACCTGAAACTCATTGGTATGTTTTAACCTGAGATCAGTCTTGCGCTGCCCTATTTGATTGAGTAGTCTTTCAATTGGTGTATACATCTGGCGGGAACCTATCCAAGCTAATATAATCGACAATAGCAACATAACAATACATAAATATATAGTAATAGTACCAATCTTATTAGATTCCTTCGTCAGACTTTCCATTGACGTAACGGATAGGTATACCCACCCATTTAACTGAGACCTCAAATAAGTAACTGAATATTTTTTATTGTTTATCAGAGTTTTAAACTGTCCGGATGTTTTCTCCGGATCTGAAATCAAAGAGAGTTCTTGAAATCCACTTTCATCAACAGGTTTGCCGATTAATGAGGAATCAGGGTGGAGTAGGATTCTGTTATCTTCGTTTAATATCATAATACTATCCAAAGGTTGCACGTCTGTGTTGATATCATCTTGAAGACTGCAGGCTGGAATATTTGCAAGAGCTAGTCCGTATTTTTGTAGCTTTGAGTTCGGAAGCTTCTTTATAAGACTAATACTATAATTACAGCCTGTAGGATTAATGCTTTCCTCACTATAGAACCATGAAGAGGGGGTTAGGATCCATGAAGTATTATCAGGAGTACTTAGTAGATTTGAAAGTTGCTCATGGTCCTTATATTGATCTAATCGATAGAGCCCGGAATTTTTGATCATCCAATTTTGCCGTTGGTTCAAAAGGATAACATCTTCTAATTTTGTATCAAAGGATTGCATGTTACGGATTTCACTTCTTAAATCATTGTATAAAATGAAATCGTTTTCATTTAATTGGTTGTCGAGTGCTTTTTTTAATACACTTGAGCTAACGACTTGGTTTAAAGTTTGATTGACAGTAGTGAGCTTATGCTCAACATTTGAACTGATTTGTAAAATGAGTTCCATTTTACTTTTGTTTACATTTTTTTGGATTTCTTTAGAGGATGTCAGATATGAAAATGAACCGATGAACAGCACAGGGAGCGTGCTAATGACAAAGGTAAAAATAGTTAGTTTACTTAAGAAGCTTAATGGTCTCACTGGACTCAGCACCTTTGCTTATGTAGAAGTAGTCACTGATCTAAGTGTATGTAATCTGGTCAATAATGACAATAATCATCTCGTGTCCCGATAATCATTTACCCTAATTATGAGTATGAACGGTAAATATTTCAAGTGATTTGGTGTATTGTGATATTTATAGGACGAATATAGCGGGCTAAGCAACATACATAACTTTTAGGGGGAAACAAAGAATGTCTAGAGAATCTGTTAGGAGAAGAGTAACCTATTATGGCTGTTTGTTTTTTATACTCGCTATTTCCTTGTTAAGCGCATGTGGTAATGATGAGTCTGCAGGGACAAAGTCTAGTGAGAATCTTCCGAGGATTTCTATTCTGGCACCGCTTCACTTTCCCCAGCAGCCTTCAAAGGAAATAATGGATGAAATTGAAAAATTGACAGAAGTACACCTCGATATAAGATGGGTTCCTGAGGGTGTCTATACGGATAAAATGAACACGGCACTGACAACGAATTCCCTAGATAAAGTTACCTTTGTGAAATTTTCGGACTATAATCTAGTGAAAAATGCGATTCGTTCTGAAGCCTTTTGGGAGATTGGACCTTACCTTCAGGAATTCTCTAATCTTAAAAACCTAGATAAAGCTATTCTTAACCAAGCCGCCATCGATGGTAAAATATATGGCTTATATACCGAACGCCCCTCGTCTAGACAGGGAATCATTATCCGAAAAGATTGGCTCGACAATCTTCAATTAAGTAATCCCCAAACAATAGATGAGCTATATGAGGTCATGAAGCAGTTTACTTATAATGATCCTGACCAGAATGGTAAACGGGATACGATTGGATTAGTTGACCGTAACGATCTTGTCTATGGTGTATTCAAGACGCTGAGTTCTTATTTTGGTACCCCAAATAATTGGAAGATAGAGAACAATCAAATTATTCCTGAATTCGCGACAGCGGAGTATATGAACACTATGAACTTTATGAAGAAATTGTATAATGAGAAAATTATTAATCAGGACTTTGCTCTTACTAGTAAAGAAGTTCAACGGGATGACTTTATCCGCGGGCAAGCTGGTGTATATATTGGAAGTATGACAGACGTGCAGAGATTGTCTGTTGAAGCTCAGGCTCTGAATCCAAAGGTAGAATTGACACTGATCAATCGGATCGAGGGGCCTGATGGATATAAGGTATGGTCTATCCCAAATTACAACGGATTGTATCTCTTCTCGAAAAAGGCCATTACGACAGAGGATGAGTTGAAACAGGTGCTTACCTTTTTTGATCGGATGATGGATAAAGACGTAGCAAATCTAATGATGTATGGGTTTGAGGGGCGACATTATGAACTTCAAGACGGGAAGGTCATTCTTCCAGAGGAAACCTCGCAACTACGTGTAAATGAAGTGAATCCTCTATATTCTTTGATGATTGCTGATGTTAGTAATAAGAATATTATGGAGGTAGGCAAGAAGGAGCAACTGACCGCCCTTGCGGATCAGTTGATTAAAGACAATGAACTGTTTCTTGTTAATGATCCAACAGTTCACCTAAGCTCCCCAACCTATGATGAGAAGAATGTGGAATTGTCTACGATTATTGTAGATGCTACGTACAATTACATTCTCGGCAATTTAAATGTAGGTGAATTTCAACAAGAGATAGAGCGCTGGAAGCGTAATGGTGGGCTCCAGATTATCCAAGAGTATAATGAGGCAATCGCACGCGATATGAAATAAAATCTTTCTTTGGAACCACTGCGTAATTAGCGCAGTGGTTTTATTGGTCTCTAACACATAATTAGTGCATGACGATGGATGGTTCGCTATATGCAAGGATGTTGCAAAGGACCTGCTACCGATTTCATTTACCGGGAAATACTCCAGCTAATTTGATGGGAGAACCCATAATTCCTCATCTAACTGGAATAACTCCAGTTAAATCAACGATTCACCGTCACTATACTTCTCAAGCGTCAAATTAGCTGGAGAAATTCCAGTTCGTTACCTACTGGCGGAAGCAAGTACCATATTAGATGGAGATATTCCTTGTATATAACTCCACCCAATTTCAAGTTTATTCTTTATACATTGTGTATAAGCACCTGGCCACACGGCTAGGTGCTTTTTTATATGCTGTTCAGTTATCACGATAATCATTTGCCCAGATGCCTTTAAGAATAGGCGTTTATGAGTAAATGATTATTTTCGTAATCGTGCAGTGAATGTACTGTGGAACTTGTAACCAATACAAGTCCAATGGAGGTCAAAACGGTATGAAGAAAAAATCTTTCTCCATCTTGTTAACTGCATTATTAACTTTCAGTGTAATGCTATCTGCTTGCTCAGGAGGTAACAACAGTAGTAAAGAAAAAAATGATCCAGCTCCTACTACTAACGGGGGGGACACTACAGCAGTGGTTGTAGAGCCAGAAGCACCGACAGAAATCAAGATCATGCTTCCATTAAATACGACAGACACGCCACCAGACACGATTAAAATTGAACTTGAGAAATTGACTAACACGAAACTTACCTATCAATTTTTCCCTGCAGATTCGTATGAAGAAAAATTAAATACATCATTTGCTACCGGCTCATTACCACAAGTGACCTACTTAAAGAATCAGGCGACATTCGTTCAGATGAAGGAGTCGATTAAGGACGGACAATTTTGGGAAATAGGACCCTACTTAAGCGAATTCCCGAATTTGAGCAAATTAAAACCAGAAATTCTGAATAACACCAAAGTTGATGGTAAGCTGTATTCGCTTTATATCGGTAGACCGCTTGCCCGTCAAGGGATCATCTATCGTAAAGACTGGGCAGACAAATTAGGCATTAGTGCACCGGCTAATTTAGATGAACTATACGAAATGGCAAAGGCTTTCACGGAACAAGATCCTGACGGTAATGGTCAGAAAGATACAATAGGCGTGGTTGACCGGAATGAACTTTACTATGGTGCTTTCAAAACGATCTCAGCGTGGTTCGGCACACCGAACACATGGGGGGAAAAAGACGGTCAATTAGCGCCAGAGTTTACATTCTCGCAGTATGTTGACACGATGGATTTCTTCAAAAAATTACGTGATGGCGGTTATATGAACCAGGATTTCGCGGCAACTAGTAAAACGGATGCTGTAAATATGTTTACTAGTGGAAAAGCAGGTCTCTATATCGGTGGATCTATGCAAGATATTGATACCCTGAATAAGGATTTAATTAAGAATTATCCTGATGCGGTACTGGACACACATAGTATGGTTGCGGGTCCTGATGGGAAGTTTGCTCAATGGATGATTCCGGGCTATAACAATGTCGCTTTATTCCCGAAATCTGCAGTGAAGGATGAGGCAGAGCTCAAGAAGATCCTTGGTTTCTTTGACAAAATGATGACTCCTGAAGTAGCCAACTTGATGTTCTGGGGAATCGAAGGTACACACTATACGGTTGTAGACGGAAAAGCGAAACCAGGAGATGACAAGGAACTAATCGAACGTGAAGTAAAAGGTTATAAGGACAGTGTTATCGGAGAAGCTGAAACGAATGGAATGTACCAACCTTATAACATACTACCAGGTAGAATTCATGCCGAGGAATTGGTTTTGGAAAATGTTAAGGTAGGTGTTGCAGATCCAACGGCTGCTCTTGATTCGGCAACCTATGTGGAAAAGGGCGTTGAGCTCCAACAGATTATTACGGATGCAACTTACAAATATATCTATGGACAGATCGACAAGGCTGGCTTCGACAAAGAGGTTGAAAGTTGGATGAGTCGGGGCGGTGCCCAAATTATAGAGGAATACAATGCTGCGAAGTGATCGTGATTTTAGCTTAAAGTAACACTGATGGCTAAAAGTGAAAAGGCTATTGATAGATTTCAATAGCCTTTTCCTTTAATTACGACATAGGTAGCAACATATTCGAATTTTGAAGGAGAGAGGGAGAGTATCATGCAGGAAGTCACCGCTCAGCCCAGTTCAGCTCCAAAACTGAAGCTCAAGAAATACAAAAGTAACAGCGAGCTCAAAAAGCGTGTGTGGAGAAACAAATGGCTGTATGTCATGTTAACACCGGGCGTACTTTATTTCATCATATTTAAATATTTCCCCATGTATGGATTGATTATCTCGTTTCAAGATTACAAACCTTACCAAGGAATACTAGGTAGTGATTGGGTAGGGTTGAAGCATTTCCAAAGACTGTTCACAGAGCCTGATTTTTTAAATATTTTAGGGAATACGCTTATTCTATTCGGACTGAATATTCTTATATATTTCCCGATCCCTATTATACTTGCGCTGATGTTAAATGAACTCAGAGGTACATTCTTCAAAAGATTTTTTCAAACCCTAGTTTATATACCACATTTTTTGTCATGGGTTATTATTGTCTCGATTTCCTTTGTTATGGTCACGATGGACGGAGGAATTATTAACGAGTTGCTCTCCTATTTTGGATTTCAAAAAGTGAATTTCTTACTAAGTCCTGGTTGGTTCAGGCCTATGTATATCATTCAGGTCATCTGGAGAGAAGCGGGCTGGGGGACAATTATTTATTTGGCATCCATTGCGGCCATTGATCCTGGACTTTATGAAGCTGCACGTATGGATGGAGCCGGACGAATGAGACAAATTTGGCATATAACGCTTCCGGCAATTCGAGGTGTCATTATTACCTTGTTTATTTTGAAAATCGGTTCCGTTCTGGATCTTGGATTTGAACATGTATATCTGTTGCTCAACTCCATGAATCGAGAAGTTGCGGAAATTATTGATACGTATGTATATACCGCGGGAATGAGGCAAGGCAAATTCAGTTATAGTACGGCTATCGGATTCTTCAAATCCATTATTGGCTTGATTATGGTTATGTCCGTAAATAAGCTATCCAAAAAAATGGGTGAAGACGGTGTTTATTAGTATTTTGAAGGAGGAATCAAAATGGTAGAAGACAGATCTATAGGCGGTAGACTTTTTGCTGCATTTAACTTTACGTTGTTAGCCATCATCGCTTTGATTACTGTGCTTCCCTTTATCCATGTCGTAGCTGGCTCATTCACAACGAGTGCGGAATTAGCGGCTAATAAATTTGTGCTGATTCCAAAGGTATGGAGTCTAGATGCATACAAGTTTATCTTCTCAACAAATACGATATTTAAGGCAATGGGTGTTTCCATCGGTGTTACGCTAATAGGTACAATGGTAAGCATGCTATTAACTGCGCTTATGGCATACGGTCTTGCGAGAAGGGATTTGGATGGGCGTAATGTTGTGAACTTCTTGGTTGTATTCACCATGTTGTTTCATGGTGGAATGATTCCTACATTTCTAGTAGTGAAGGAATTAGGGCTGATCGATTCTTATTGGGCTCTCATTCTTCCATCTGCGATAAGTGCATTTAATATGATCATTCTCAAGAACTTTTTTCAAAATATACCTGAAGGTCTTGAGGAATCAGCTAAAATTGATGGTTGTACTGATTTTGGAATATTGTTCAAGATTGTATTACCGCTATCCATGCCGGCGATTGCAACGATTTCCTTATTCTATGCGGTTACATATTGGAATAACTACATGAATGCCATTCTGTATCTGGATGATAGTGCTAAATGGCCGATTCAGGTTCTACTGAGACAAATTGTAGTCCTTGCTAGTGGTATGGATCACAGCGCTACACTGGATGCCACGAATCCACCGCCGGACCAAACGATTAAAATGGCTGTTATTGTTGTCGCAACTATACCAATTCTATCGGTGTATCCGTTTATGCAGAAACACTTTGCTAAGGGTGCAATGTTAGGATCTATGAAAGGCTAGACAAGAGGTAGAAGAGAGAAAATTTCATTTTGGAAGGAGCTTTGAAATGACTGTGAGTCGGCCGCAGACACCTATGGAATGGGCTAGGAAGGCCTGTGATTCGTTAATGGACAATTACGCAGCAGGTGAACTTCCTCCTGCACACCGTTGGCACTATCATCAAGGGGTATTTCTCTGTGGAATGGAATCCCTGTGGGAATCGGTTCATGAAGATCGCTACATTGATTATATTCAACAATATGTAGACGATCTGGTAGATGATAACGGTAACTTATACTTTGCCCGAGATGAACTGGATGCTGTGCAGGCAGGCCTTTTACTCTTTAAACTTCATGAACGGACAGGCAAGCTTAAGTACAAAATTGCTGCAGATAAGTTACGAAACTTGTTACTTACGTTAAATAAAACCTCTGAGGGTGGGTACTGGCACAAGGATAAGTATCCGCATCAAATGTGGTTAGATGGGCTCTATATGGCAGGAGTATTCTCTTTGAAGTATGCCAATGTCTATGGAGATGAAGGCTTACGTGAAACCGTACTACATCAGGAGAAGTTAATGCGTAAGTATATGAAGGATGATGCAACTGGCTTATTGTATCATGCTTGGGATGAAAGTCGGCGTATGCCTTGGGCCAATCCGCAAAGTGGATGTTCTCCAGAATTCTGGAGCAGATCACTTGGCTGGTATGGTCTCGCATTATCGCAATTTCTAGATCTGTTGCCTGCTCATGATCCTGGGCGAGTGGAGATTGCTTCTAATTTGCGTGATTTTGTATCCGCACTTATTCGTTATCAGGATAAGGAGAGTGGACTCTGGTATCAGGTAGTCGATAAAGGAGATCAACGTGATAATTGGCTGGAGACTTCGGGATCATGTTTATTCGTTTATACGATTGCCAAAGCAGTGAAGCAAGGAATCACCGGGGAAGATGCTTTGGTTGCTGCTAAAAAAGGATACGAGGGCTTAATCAACGTGCTTCGATGGGATGAACAGGGGAGGCTGATTTTACCGGATATCTGTATCGGTACTTCAGCAGGAGATTATGAGAGTTATGTAACACGACCAAAGGTAAGTAATGACTTACATGGAGTTGGGGCGTTGGTTATGGCATGTGTTGAAATGCAAACTTTACTCAATCTTTAATAGTTAGAAGTCTTATATTTTCACTAGAAAAGGACTTGATTCTCTGGGATTGAAGGTAATCAGGGGATTGGGTCCTTTTATAATTATATTTATTTTGGAGGTAGGGGATGAAAACGTCACGGTGGAGTATTAAAACAGCAAATTCTATCATGGAACGATGTCCAAAATTGTATGAAGACAAGGATCAGCAAGGTAAATGGGCATATGACAATGGTGTGGTGTTAAAAGGATTTGAATACCTTTGGAAGCAGACCGGGGAGCGCAAGTATTTTCAATTTATCCAAGATAATATGGACTACTTTATTCAAGAGGATGGCAGTATTCGAGGATATCAACTTGATGAATACAATATTGATCACATTAACAACGGGAAGTTATTATTTTGCCTATACAAGGAAACCAAGCAGGAGAAATACAAAAAGGCAGCAGATTTATTAAGAGAGCAGTTAAAGTCACATCCACGAACCTCGGAAGGTGCTTTTTGGCATAAAAAAAAATATCCTTATCAAATTTGGTTGGATGGTCTCTATATGGGAGCACCCTTCTATTTGGAATACTTGCTGACATTTGAAGAAGGACAGGGCATTGATGATGTGACGAAACAATTTATTCTGTGTGATAAACATACGAGAGATAGCGAAACGGGACTGCTGTATCATGCATGGGATGAGCAACATCTACAACCTTGGTGTGATTCAGAGACCGGATTATCCTCTAACTTTTGGGGACGTTCTCTAGGATGGTATGTCATGGCATTAGTGGACGTACTGGAATTATTACCAACTGAGCATGCAGATTACGATGAATTGGTGCGTATTTTGAATGAGACTTTATCTGCTCTGAAGAAATACCAGGATAGAGAAACTGGAGTCTGGTACCAAGTGGTGAATCTGGGTGGGAGAAAAGGGAATTACCTAGAGGCTTCCGCTTCTAGCATGATCGTATATACCATGGCTAAGGGGATTCGGTTGGGCGTATTAAATGATACCTGGTATGAATCATTAGACTCAGCATATCTAGGACTTATCATAGAGTTTGTACTTGAAACCAAAGAAGGATGGGTCAATTTAAATAAAAATTGCCAAGTAGCTGGTTTAGGCGGAGCGGATGGGCGAGATGGTACTTATGCCTATTATATTAGCGAACCTATAGTTACGAATGACCAAAAAGGCATCGGAGCTTTCTTGCAGGCCTGCGCTGAGTACGAACAATTAAGAGGTTAGATCAGGCAATAGAATAGGGGAGGAGAATAATATCATGCAAGTGTATAACATTGTGGATTTTGGGGCCTTCAAGGATAGTGAAGCGTTAGCGACAGATGCAATTTCGCGTGCCATCGAAGCGGCAAGTGAAGTAGGGGGAGGAACGGTGTATGTTCCATCCGGTACATACCTGACGGGTGCGATCTCTTTGAAAAGTAACATTGAATTGAATTTAAGCCCGGGTGCAATCCTTTCTTTTAGTACGAATCCAGCGGATTATCCTGTGGTGGAATGTAGATGGGAAGGCGTAAATCGACTGGTTTATGCTCCTTGTATCTATGGAAAGGATTTAGTCAATATCTCGATCACAGGTAGTGGAACTTTAAATGGGAATGGAGGACCTTGGTGGGATAAATTTCGGAATCATCCCGAGGAGTTACAATACCCTAGACCAACTTTAATCGGCCTTGAGGGCTGTCAGCGGGTAACGCTGAAAGATGTGACACTTGTGAACTCTCCCAGCTGGACCGTCAATCCTATCGCTTGCTACAATGTCACGATCGATAACTTATCTATTCTTAATCCAGCCGATTCGCCGAATACAGACGGCATTAATCCTGAATCATGCTCTAATGTTCATATTAGTAACTGTAATATTGATGTAGGTGATGATTGTATTGCGATAAAAGCGGGAACCGAAGACACCAAAGAGCGGATTCCTTGTGAGAATATCACGATCACCAACTGTACGATGGTTCATGGACATGGGGGCGTTGTACTTGGAAGTGAAATGAGCGGCGATATTCGTAATGTAACCATTAGCAATTGTGTCTTTAAACAAACTGATCGTGGGATTCGGATGAAATCAAGACGGGGACGTGGGGGGACGATAGAAGATATTCGGATTAGTAATATTGTGATGGAAGACGTGATATGTCCGTTCACTTTAAATCTGTATTATTTCTGCGGACCTCGTGGTAAAGAAAAATATGTGTGGGATAAAAACCCCTATCCGATTACGGATGAAACTCCATGTTTTAGACGTATCCATTTTGCCAATATTACCGCACGTAATGTCCATGCTGCTGCGGGTTTCTTATATGGGCTTGCGGAGCAATATGTTTCGGAGATTACATTTACCAATATCGATATATCGATGGCGAAAAATGCAGTTCCAGGTCATCCAGATATGTTAACGGGCATCGAAAAAATGCACAATCGTGGCTTTTATCTGGGCAATGTAAGGGATATTCAATTTAGTCATGTGACGATTGAGAACCATGAAGGACCTGCCTTCTACATTGAAAATGGTGAAGAGGTTGAAATCATGAATTGCCGTTCGAAAAATACTATTAAACCCGAAAAACTAGTGGAGCAGGTGACGATGACACCTTCAAATAATAGTCTAAGTGAATGAGGTGGTTCATCAAATAACATGTGAACAACTCAAATGTAATTGCAGAAAGACCGGATAACGTTCATAATGGCATGGAATAAATTTCATGGTGCAGGTTAAACTATATAAACTAGTAGATGCACTAAAAGTTGATAGAAAGTTGATAATTAAGCTTTACTCTCTTTGGTAGAGGTGTGAAAAATTGCAGACTAAAATACTAATTGTTGACGATGAAATCGATATTGTTAACTTACTTCGAGATTATTTTGAGATTATCGGTTATTTCGTTCTAACCGCAAAGAATGGAACAGAAGCACTAGACCAAGCAGGGAAAGAGCCTGATATTATTCTGCTCGATATCAACATGCCCGCTATGGACGGACTTGAGGTCTGCAAAATTATCAGAAATCATGTTTCATGTCCAATTCTTTTCTTGACTGCAAAGATTGAGGACGCTGATAAGATCAATGGATTTCGTGTGGGCGGAGATGACTATATCGTTAAGCCGTTTTCAATTGACGAGCTTGGTGCAAGAGTCGCCGCCCATTTACGTCGTGAGACGAGAAATCAAACTAAATCCAAAGTAAACTTTGCCGGTGATTTAGTCATTGATTACGGGGAGCGTACGGTATCTTATAAACATGAGCCGTTATCTTTTGCCAAAAAAGAATTTGATATTATTGAATTTCTGTCAATGAACAGTGGACAGGTGTTTGATAAGGAACGGATCTACGAGTGCATATGGAGTTTTGACGGCAAGGGTGATAGCTCTGTCGTCGCCGAACATATCCGTAGAATTCGTGCTAAGCTCTCTATGGTGGGCGGTATGAGTTATATTGAGACGGTTTGGGGAGTGGGATATAAATGGATAGGATAAAGCGTATTTGGTTTAACCTGTCGATTCAAAAGACACTCATTGTCTATACCGTTGGGTTTATGTTGCTGGCTACCGTGTTAAGTAGTCTTTCGTTTAATGGACTTGATGAATGGAAGAACGCTATCAATAAGAAATATGTAACATTTGAATATAGCGACTTTACAGATGCTGCTGGAAGATCGGTAAGACTTTCATTGGGGACAGAAAATAGTGAAGTAACGATTTCTCAAAAAGATGAAGTGTTACTGAAATTTATTGATCTCTCTTCAACATTGACGATTCCTGTTTTTTTTGGTGGCTGCATTATTCTTGCCGCCTTTTTATTTTATCGAAATAAGCTGAAGAAGCCGATTGAACTTATTAATCAATCCGCAGCTAAAATTGCTGAGCATGATTTAGATTTTTCGCTACGTTATGAGTCGAAGGATGAAATGGGGCGACTGTGTGCCTCACTTGAAACGATGCGTAGTTCGCTTGAGAACAATTACCGTGAAATGTGGCGCATGATGGAGGAACGGAAACGTTTGAATGCTGTGTTTGCTCATGATTTGAGAACACCGCTGACCGTTCTAAGGGGTTATTCGGATTTTCTCAGCAACTATATTCCACATCACAAGGTAAGTGAGGAGAAGTTGCTGTCAACTGTATTCGCCATATCGAAACATACAGAACGAATTGAAAATTATGTTGCGACAATGAATGATGTGCAGAAATTAGAAGACATTTCGATATCTGCTAGAGAGACAAACGCCCGCGAGCTAGTCGAACAGATTACTTCTACTGCGCAGATGCTGGGGAACCAATTCGCCATTAATATAAACGTTGTTAATCATATTAAAGATGAATTCATTAATGTGGATCCTAAAATTGTTCTACGAGTTATAGATAATCTGCTGTCAAACGCCCTTAGATTTGCCAAAGGGTATATAGAGATTACTTTACAAGTTATGGGGAAAGAGCTGATTATTGAGGTGTCTGATGATGGATGTGGTTTTTCACACGAGGATCTGAAGCAAGGAACAAAGGCATTTTACAGGACTCATAGTGAGGAAAGTGTTCATTTTGGTTTGGGACTATATATATGCAAGACGCTTTGTGAGAAGCATGGTGGCGAATTTCTGTTATCCAACAATGAAATTGGGGGAGCCAAGGGGACGGCGAAATTCGATCTGCAAAAGTTGATAAATAATTGAAAAGTGACCACTATACTTTCCTTGAGAGCAAACAAGGAGGGTATTTTTTTTATGGACAACATGCAAATCGAGATTTCAAATCTAAACAAGTTTTATGGGAAGAAACACGCCTTGCAAAATATTAATCTATCGATTGGTCAAGGTATGTTTGGACTTCTTGGTAGAAATGGTGCAGGGAAAACGACGCTGATGAAAACTCTCGCTACTTTACTGAACAAAAAAAGCGGTGATATTACGGTTTGTGGAATTCCGATTCAGAATGCGAAGGAAATCTGTCGTATTACGGGCTATCTACCGCAGGAGTTCTCCATGTATCCTAGTATGAAAGTGTATGAGGCTATGGATTACCTTGGGGTTCTGTCAGGACTTGACTGCAAAACACGGAAAGGTAGAATACCGGGGCTTCTTGAAAAGGTGAATTTAGGTGATCATCATCGAACCAAGGTAAAGGCTCTATCGGGCGGGATGAAAAGAAGACTGGGTATCGCTCAAGCTATATTACATGATCCAAAGGTGCTGATCGTAGATGAACCGACAGCAGGTCTGGATCCTGAGGAACGGATTCGTTTTCGCAATCTACTATGTGAACTTGCCGAGGAACGAATCGTAATTCTTTCCACACATATTGTTGGTGACATTGAAGCGACCTGTGAAGATATTGCGATTATGGATAACGGAAAATTGTTATACAAAGGTACGGTCAAAGAACTCACTAGAACGGCTACGAATAAGGTCTATACCGCAGAAATAGCGAGAATAGAACTAAATGCATTAAAAGAAAAGTATATCGTGACAGGTATGTTAACCATGGGGGAACGGGTTAATGTCCGATTGCTCGCAAATGAACAACCAACCACAAACGCAATCCTTTGTGAGCCTAACATCGAGGACGCTTATATGCTACGTATGCATGAAAGTGGCGTTGCAGCACACCAACTAGGGGGGAATCTATGATGTTCTTGAAAGAATTCAAGAAAACAATCATGAGTCTCACTTATCTAATCTTTGTCGGTATTTTACTGTTAATGTATGTTACACAATATGAGACTAGTGTAGCAAAAATAGAAGCGCCACAGAAGGGATTACAAAGCTATGGCGTGAAGTATGAAGAGAATAAGGAGATCATCATTCCGAATGCTGTTGAATCTTTGTATGGCGAATTCTCGGCTAATTCATATATCGCGTATCCCATAGGATTTTATAAAAATGTGAAGTTAGGAGACAAGAAACAAGGTGAAATGGTCGCCATTTTGTCCGAAATGACGGGGATCTCCAAGGACGATTTGATGGCGGACGCAGGTACAGATGGGGCAGGGATTACATTTGGTGAAGGTGATATGGTAACAAATGAAAGCGGTGAAATAACATTTACTGTTCCGGGAGAAGGGGAAGGGAAAGAGGTTCTACCTTCGAGAATTTCCATTGATCAAAAGCTGACTTACGAACGTTTCCGAGAACTAATGAAGGATGCAGATAAGCTCATTGGCGGAGGCTCTAAGTATAGCAATCTTACGGATTTTGGTAGTGTTCCTATGACTTATGAAGATGCACTAGTAGAATACAAGGCTATCGTAGAAAAAGATAAAATTACGGGGGCTTTAGCGCGGGTATTCAGTGATTATTTAGGTATTGTTCTTTCTATATTTCCGGTTTTTGTTGCGGTCGCGTTAGGGTTGAAAGATCGCCGAGCTAAAATACAGGAACTTCTGTACACGAGAAGAATATCTTCCTTCCGATTCATGTTTACTCGTTATTTTGCCATGGTGGCGGCCTTGTTCTTGCCGGTTCTGCTGATGGCACTCTATGTGACAGTTCAAACTGCAAATCAGTATAGAGGTGTTGATATAGATCTCTTTGCTTTTATCAAATACTCCTGTGGATCTCTGCTACCTTCCATTATGGTATCGGCAGCAGTGGGTGTCTGCTTGACGGTATTAACAGATACTCCGATTGCAATAGCAGCACAAGGGATTTGGTGGTTTATTGGGATCAATATGGGATTACAGCACATAGACGGTGGTTACGGAAGTGATCTTGTCATACGGCATAATAAGGTCGGAAATACAGATGTCTACTTGGACAACTTCAACACACTTGTGATCAATCGAATTAGTTATACACTTCTGGCTATTGCCCTTGTTGCCTTATCCGTGTGGATCTATGAACTGAAAAGAAGGGGGAAGCTAGATGTTCTCGGTAGTATTAAGAAAATATTCATTCATCGCAAAGTCGAATCTAAAGCATAATTTTCTAATTCACATATTAACTGCCTTGTTACTTCTTTGTCTCACGCCCTTACTCTTCGGAATAGGCAATCTGGACGCTGCAGCATCTGCGGTTCCGCTTGAGATGATTGTTGTATTGTTAGGAATCGTTCTGCTGACTCCTATCTTTATGCCAGAACAGCAAAAGGATATACGCGAGCTTATTGAAACGAAATGTACCTCGCAAAGTGGAATTTATCTCATTCGAATGATCACTTCTGTTACTACTATATTTATAATGATTCTGTGTTTTGCTCTTTTTATGAGCTTAAATGGTAGCAACTTTCCTGTATTAAAGTATACTATAGGCACTTTTTTCGGTGCCTTTTTCTTAGGTGCTGTTGGGGTGTTTTTCAGTGGAATCAGTGATAATATTGCGGTCGGTTACATGGTGTCGCTCTTTTATTACGTCTTTAACATGGCAGCAGGGAGTAAGTATCTTGGAAAGCTATTTCTATTTTCTATGTCAAAGGGTAGTTTTGAGGAAAAGTATTGGCTTATGGGTACTGCGATATTACTGGTTGTTGTCACTTTGTTAATTCAAACTGTGATTAGAAGAGTGAGATAAGGAAGAAAAACCATTAAAGAGAAGGTATTTTATACAAATTCGTCGAATTTCCAATTATCGTAAAACCTACATTTTAGGAGGTATATATTTTGGATAATTCGACTGGATATTCTGAACAGATCTACAATCATGTTGAAAAGCATGTTGGTACAATTAATAATGTATATAAAGAAATCATACCTGATCATATCACAGTAGATATACTAGTAGTTGATCCTACACCTAAACGCAATTATTATACTTTAATTACATCTGGTATGAGTGCATCACCTATGACGGTTCCAGAAGGAGCGGAGGAATATAGACATGCTGAAGTTATGATATGCCTTCCTCCTACCTGGAAATTGTCAGATGAGGCTTTTAAGGATGAAAGAAATTATTGGCCAATTCGGGCGCTAAAAGTAATAGCAAAGTTTCCACATGAGTATAATACTTGGCTCTATTTAGGACATACAGTTGCGAATGGTAATCCAGTACAGGCGTATAGTGATGATGCATTTTTTCAGGGGATGTTGCTCTGGCTTCCAGAGGTAGAAGATAAAGTAGGTTTCTTTAACTTAAATATTTCCGACGAAAAAGTGGTGCACTTCTATAATCTATTTCCGCTATATGCTGAGGAAATGGAATATAAGCTGAAGAATAGTGAGGAAGCCCTAATCAATAAATTTATTAAAGCGGGGGTTAGTGAAGTTGTGGATATTTCCCGAAAGAATAGCTGCAAGAAAAAATGGGGGCTTTTCTAAACCTAATTGCTAGATCGCATTAAGGAGGGGCATTCCTATGTCAATTTACCCGCAAATAGAAGGAACAATTACGGAAATATACTGTAACGAACGGTCTATAACCCTCTACTTCCCTAAGGAATATCATGATCAATCGGATCGACTGTTTCCTATCCTATTGGTACACGATGGTGCTGAATTATTTCAGGATGTACTAATGGAAATCGAAGAGAATGTAAGAAAAGGAGTTGCAGCCCCTGTTGTCTTAGCAGGGGTATCCTCAACCGAACGTAATGATGAATATACACCGTGGCCGCACCCGGCTTTAGCAGATAAATTCCCCGCTTTCGCCGGGGAGGGTGTTGCGTATTTGGATGCTATAGAAAATGAAATTATTCCTTGTATTCAAAGTCAGTACCGAATATCGATGGATCCTTTGGACCGAGCAATAGGAGGAGCTTCATTAGGCGGACTTATCTCGTTATATGCGATGTATAAGAAGAATCATCTATTTAAGAAATATATGCTTTTATCTAGTTCACTTTGGTATGAAGGTATTATAGAATTTATGTCGTCAGAGCCGTTAGATCCTGCTTTGCAGGCTTATATGTACATCGGTGAAAAGGAAGGCATAACCAAACAAAATATACAAAGACAGATGGTGGCCAATAACAAAATAGGTTATCAGATTCTTTGTGATAAGCTACATTCACCGACCAAGCAACTCTGCTTCGAGACTGATCCTGAAGGGGTTCACGATGATCCTTATTTTATTAAGTACTTTATCCGCGGATTAGCTATTTTGTTTCCTGGATTAACAAAGTGACAAAATCTCCAAAAAAAATGGTTGATAATGATTATCATTATCCTTATAATAATTAACATCAACTATTTTAGGGAGAGAATTTTATAATGAAGAGACTATTTATCGCAGGAACAACTGTATTACTAGCAATGAGCCTTGCAGCATGTGGTAGTGATAATAAGAATGAAGCAAATGTTGCCCCGACGGAACCAGCAACAGTTGCCGTAGATAAACCAGCTGTTGAGACAACATCTTCTGAACAAACTATAACTTATCTTGGTAAAGACTATACTTTGCCAGCACAAGTGAATAATATTGTTGCAGCAAGTCTGGAATCTATGGAAGATGCTGCGATTTTGGGAGTTAAACCGGTGGGTGTATTGTCTATTGCTAATGCTATCCCTACATATCTAGAAAAAGAACTTGCGGGCGCGGCTCTTATAGGTGATAAATTCGCTCCAAATAATGAAGCTATTTTGGGATTAAATCCGGATGTTATATTAGGAAGTTCTAAATTTGGCGACGAGGTAGCAGGGGCGCTGAACAAAATACAAACCATGATTCCGTACTCTCATATTTCAACGAATTGGAAAGATAATCTTAACCTTCTTGCCCAATTAACCGGTAAAGAAGCTCAAGCATCTACCATTATTGCAGATTACGATACAAAAGCTGCTGAAGCAAAACTTAAAATTAGTGAATCCTTAAAAGATAAGAAAGTAGTTATACTTCGAATTCGTGAAGGTTCCATTTGTGTATATCCTGCAGGCGTGTATTTGAACCCTATTCTATATGATGATTTGGGCGTAACCATTCCAGATGTCATAGCAAAAACAGAGGCGCAAGCTGAGCTTTCGCTAGAAGGACTGGCCGACTTGAATCCGGATTATATCTTCCTTCAATTCGAAACGTCTGAGAATACGGATGCACCAAAGGCTCTTGAAAAGTTGTTAGACAATGCAATCTTCAAAAGTACGGAAGCAGCTAAAAATAATCATGTTTTCGTAAACGCTATTGATCCACTTGCACAAGGTGGAACAGCTTGGTCTAAAGTTAAGTTCCTCGATGCAGCGATTGAAAACTTATTGAAATAAGGTGCGATATATGAGTACGAAGAAAACGAATTGGATACCAATTATGATATTGGCTATCTCCCCATTCTTCATACTCCTCGCCATCGTAATATCAGTTCTATACGGAACAAAGGATATATCTGCACTCACTGCATGGCAAGCGATTACGGAGTTCGATTCCAATAATGTTGATCACAATATTATTGTAGGTTCTCGCATTCCTCGCGTAGTCGCTGCTCTACTGGTGGGTGCTTTTTTAGCGGTGGCAGGGGCGATCATGCAAGGGATTACAAGAAATTACTTAGCTTCTCCTTCCATTATGGGTGTTAATGACGGATCTGCATTTGTCATTACATTGGCGATAGTCTTTTTCCCAGGCTTGTCCAATTACCAAATGATCATTTTATCTATGATCGGTTCGGCACTTGGAGCAGGCTTAGTATTTGGCTTTGGATCAGTTATTCGAAATGGACTATCTCCAGTTAGGCTGGCGATTATCGGAACTGTTATTGGTACTTTCCTAAGCAGTATCGCTTCGGCAATCGCATTGTTCAATCAAGTTTCGCAAACGGTTAGCATTTGGTACAATGCCAAAATTCATGCTGTTGATGTTGATATGTTAAGGATTGCCATTCCTTTTGGTATCATCGGGCTATTACTGGCATTGTTCACTTCCAAATCGGTAACCGTCGCTTCACTTGGGGAAGATATAGCGGTTGGACTAGGACAAAGAACCAAATGGGTTAAGGCGCTAAGCATGTTAGCTGTCGTATTCTTGACGGGAACGTCCGTGGCTCTAGTAGGGAAAATCGCTTTTGTTGGACTTGTGATCCCGCATATTGTCAGATTTATAGTGGGAGTAGATTATCGTTATGTTATTCCGTGTTCGGCGGTAGTCGGATCTATATTTCTTGCCTTCTGTGATATTATAAGTCGCTTCATCAATTACCCGTTCGAAACGCCAATTGGAATTGTCACCGCAGTCATTGGTGTACCCTTCTTTCTCTATCTAATTCGCACTAAAGGAGGGGAGAAGAGTGCTTAGAACAAATCGCTTTTTACTGACCTTATTTGTGATCTTTCTTTTAACATTTGGGGCATTTTATCTCCATATAACGAATGGTTCGTTTGATATGAGCATTTGGGATGTCATCAAAACCTTGTTGCGCATTGACCCTAACCCTAAACATGATCTCGTTATTTTTGAATTTAGACTTCCACGTATTGTTATTGCTATGCTCGTCGGAATTGGGCTTGGTATTGCCGGGACAGTGATGCAGGGAGTAACACGAAACGGTCTAGCTGATCCGGGCATTTTAGGTATTAACGCTGGGGCTGGAGCCTCCATTGTTCTATTCTTACTTCTCTTCCAAATGAAAGCTAAGCACATTACAGATGGTAGTTGGACATCTACTATGATGATGCCCCTTTTTGGTTTTGTAGGAGGAGCACTTGCAGCAGCACTCATCCTGATTTTTTCACGTAAAAATGGTCGAATGGATATGCAACGTTTGATTTTAACGGGAATTTCCATTAATAGTGGCTTTGGGGCGCTATCGATGTATATTTCCTTAAAAATGAATCCTCAGGATTTCGAGATGGCTGCGGTCTGGATGGTAGGTAGTATATACAATGCGAACTGGATATTCGTGTTGTCCATGCTTCCTTGGATCGTAATATTAAGCGTGATTATATATCGAAAGTCACATTTACTTGATTATTTTCAGCTTGAAGAAGGAACTGTTACTAGTCTGGGAATTTCCGTTGAGAAGGAAAAAATTATTTTGATTTTATGCAGTGTAGGGCTCATCAGCGCCTGCGTTTCTGTTTCTGGAAGCATTGGTTTTATCGGATTAATGGCGCCACATATCGCCAGAAGTCTTGTAGGGCTTCGTCATCGATTGATCATGCCCGTTAGTGCAGGAGTGGGAATGTTTCTATTAATAATCTCGGACTATATTAGTAAAACGGTGTTTGAACCATCGGAATTGCCAGTTGGTATTGTCGTGTCTATTATAGGCATTCCCTATTTCTTATACTTACTAGTCAAATCAAAGGCATAAGGAGGCTAGACAATAGATGCAGAATGTCATACGTATGGAAGACTTGAGCTCAGGTTATGAGAAAAATACGATCTTTGAAAATCTCAATACTTCGATTCAAGCTGGTAAAATAACCACGATTATCGGACCTAACGGCTGCGGTAAATCTACCTTGCTGAAAACAATTGGACGGATTTTGCAGCAAAAAAGCGGTAAGGTTTATTTGCAAGAGCAAGATATGCAATTACTCTCAACGAAGGAAATTGCCAAAAAAATAGCGATTCTCTCTCAGAATCCAATCGCCCCATCGGGGTTAAAAGTCGAAGAACTAATCTCATATGGTCGGTATCCACATCGTAAAAATGTCGGAAGGCTCGCTGCAAAGGATCAAGAAGTTATTCAGTGGGCGATGGATATTACACATACGACTGCTTTTAGGGCACGAGATATTGAGCAGCTCTCAGGTGGACAGCGGCAAAAAGTATGGCTAGCCATGGCATTAGCGCAGGAGACTAGTATCCTCTTGCTAGATGAACCAACAACCTATTTAGATATGGCTCACCAGCTTGAAGTATTACAAATTGTCCAAGCGCTAAATGAAGAGCATCAATGTACTATTGTTATGGTACTTCATGATATCAATCATGCTGCCCGCTTCTCTCATGAACTTATTGCCATGAAAGATGGGACGATTGTCAATCAAGGAAGTCCTTCAAGCATTTTGACAAATGAAGTTATGAGAGCGGTCTTTCAAATTGATGCGAAAATTATGCAAGATCCAGAAACAGGGACACCTATATGCTACAGCTACGATGTAATTGCAGAAAGGAAGGAAGAAAGCAATGGAAGTAACAAAACTCGTGCTCTCGCATTGTGATCATTTTCAGTTCCCGTCTCAGAAAGCTAGTTATACCTATGATATACGGGTTTACGTTCCTGAGGGAGAAGTCCCAACAGGGGGGTATCCCGTATTTTATGTGCTCGATGGTTGCTCCTATTTTCAAATTGCACGTGATGTTGTGCATCTTCAATCTCGAAACGCACCCAGAACACATGTTGATAAAGCTATTGTTATTGGAATAGGTCATCAGGAATCGGATACAACAAAGAGAAGATTTTATGACTTTACAGCACCTGCTGATGACTATATCTACCCTCCCCGCCTACAAGATAGCGAACTAGGACCACATGGGGGCGCAGTGGACTTTCTTGCTTTTATAGAACAAGAATTGATGCCGTATGTCCAACAGCATTACCCTATTCATAGTTCAAAGCAGTCTTTGTATGGTCACTCCTTGGGTGGTTACTTTTCATTATGGGTTAAATTTACAAGACCGGAGTTGTTCCAAACCTATCTTGCTGTCAGTCCGTCGGTCTGGTGGAACAATCATGAACTAATTCGTTATGCAGAGCAGTTTGCAGCGAATATGATGCCGTCTGAGCACAATAATATAATGATCACCGTTGGAGAAGATGAGGGTTTTATGATTGAGGATGCTGACAAACTGAGGGAGATTCTGCAAAAGTATCACCTTACGGTTGGAGCCTATGTAGCGCCCGAAGAAAACCATGCCTCCGTTGTTCCTACCACGATGAGCAGAATGTTTCGATTTGGCTGTGCCTCGGTGAAAGAATAATCATCTAGTAGAAGGTAGCCGGATCGGCAGCCAGAAATACTAATCCTGATAACCCCGAAGTGCAACGCTGCCAGCGTGGCACTTCGGGATTTTTTATAATAGTGGAGTACAGTGAGAGCTGGCTTGACAGTAAGTTACTTTATCCATATAATCAATGCATGAGCATACATTAAATTAAAGAGCGCTGTTCCTGCCATACTTAGAATATCCCAAACTAAGGGATTAGCGAAAAGGAGAGAAAGATATTATGAATCATTTATTTACACCTTATGAGTTAAAAGGTCTGAAATTAAAAAATCGGGTGGTTATGCCACCTATGTGTCAGTATTCTGTACCAGCGAAAGATGGAATAGCAACGGACTGGCATTACGTGCATTATGTAAGCCGGGCAATTGGTGGAACGGGTTTAATTATTGTTGAAATGACCGATGTGGAGCCAGATGGTCGGATTTCTGATTATGACCTCGGGATTTGGTCCGATGAACATATTCCTGCGTTGGCAAGAATCGTTGAGGCATGCCATTCCTATGGTGCTAAAGTGGGGATTCAAATTGGTCATACAGGACGTAAGGCGGAAGATGCAGCCGTTCCTGTAGCACCATCGGCTATTGCTTTTAACGAAAAATATAAAACGCCAAGAGAACTCACGACATCAGAAGTAAAAGAAATGGTTGAGAAGTTCCGTCTGGGTGTACAACGGGCAGTTAAAGCAGGATTTGATGTGATCGAGCTTCACGGTGCACATGGATATTTAATGCACCAATTCCATTCACCGTTAACTAACCGTAGATCAGATGAGTATGGACAGGATCTAACTCTATTCGGTACAGAAGTTATACGTGCTGCAAAAAGTGTGATGCCGGACGATATGCCATTGATTATGCGTATCTCTGCTATGGAATATGTAGAAGGTGGATATGGAATTAACGAGAGTGCGGAATTCAGTAAGGCATATAAAGAAGCTGGTGTGGATATGTTCCACATTAGTTCAGGTGGGGAAGGTGAAATTGCCGCTGCTGGTAGACCGGGTACGCATGCAGGTTATCAAGTTCCTCTGGCGAGAGAAATCAAGCAGCGCTTAGATGTTCCTGTTATTGCGGTTGGGAAATTGGATGAACCTGCACTGGCCAATGCTGTAATTGGTAATGAAGAAGCTGACCTTGTTGCGGTAGGACGGGGAATGCTAAGAAATCCACATTGGACGCTGGAAGCTGCGGTTCAACTTAACCAAGAGACAGACTTCCCTAGACAATATCAGTTTGGTTTTCCAAGAATAACGAAATAAAAAACTAAAACTAAGTTTGATGTCTTGGAGACCCACTTGATGGTGAAGTGGGTCTCTGTCTTTTATAAGAGAAGATGAATGGAGTACCATGGCGCTCATATGCTCGTTATATGATGAACCTAATGTTATAATATGAAAAAAGTAATATATAACTCATTCAACATTAGCTTTACGCTCTGGAAAGGATATATGACATGGGAAATGAAATTAATAATGACTATATAGGCACGTGGTTGTCGCTAACACATATACAAATGAACGTGGCCAATGAGCTAGAATCTAATCTGCTAGAACAACATCAATTGTCTTTAAAAGAATTTTACTTGCTTTTATTTTTATCTCAAGCACCTGAGAAAAAGCTTAAATTGCATCAATTGGAGTCTATGGTTTCCTTAAGCCAGAGTGCGGTATCCAGACTAGTCAGTCGTTTTGAAGCAAAAGGCTGCGGAGCATTACAAAAACATATTTGCGAAAATGACCGCAGAAATGTCTATACTTCATTGACACAACTGGGTCAGGACAAACTCAATAGGGCACGAGGGACTTTTAACGAAGTTTTATTAAGAGCTTTACCAGAAAAAGAATTAGAGGATCTACTGCAACAGTTACTTCAATTGAAACAACAATAAGATAGGACATCATTTACGAAAAATAAGGTAAATGATGTCCTATTATTTGTGCGTTCGCAACAATCCTTTAAGTCCCATACTTCCTTCTATAGTGACTCAGCGTAAGGAGCGGCCATATGTATCGGTAGCTGTGATAATGAATATAAATATAACCCGGAAGACCAGCACCTGTCGGATAAGTGGTAGTCCAATTATCCTCTTGCAGGGAAGCGATAAGTCTATTGATGCCTTTATTTATTGCAGCTGTTGGCTGCAAATGAACAGAGATGAGTGCGTCTAACGCCCATGCGGTTTGAGAAGGTGTACTTTCTCCTAAAGGAATGTAGAACTTGCGGCGATCACTTCTGCAGGATTCTCCCCATCCACCATCTTGGTTTTGTATACCTAATAGCCATTTCACTCCTTTTTGTATAGTTTCATGGTCAGAGGATATGCCTGTTGCCTTTAAGCCAGTCAGCGCAGCCCAAGTACCATAAATGTAACAAATCCCCCATCTTCCATACCAAGATCCATCCTTCTCCTGATGATGAATGAGCCAGTTAGTTCCCCTTTTGATGAAGTCATGCTTAGTCCCTAGTCCCGCAGAGTTCCCAAGATACTCCAAGGTGCGTCCAGTAAGGTCAGCTTCCGAGGGATCAATGGCAGCAGACTTGGCACCGTCTATTGCGAGCCATGTGAGTATTTCTTTATTTGTATTTTTTTCAAATGCTGGCCCGCCGCCGTCTTTATTTTGCATGGATATAATCCAATGAAGTCCACGATTCCACGAATCTAAATATGTTGAATCCGTATGGGATAAACTTTTGATTGCTCGTAAAGCAGCCGAAGTATCATCCACATCTGGGTTGAGGGTGTTGGTTTCTGAGAATCCCCATCCTCCGGGTATGGGATTAGGATTATGAATACTCCAATCTGCCAATTTGTTCTGCTGGTTGGAGAGCAGATACGCAGTAGCGCGACGAATCACGACATGGTCATCAGGAATTCCTGATTCCTGCATAGCGTAGGAGAGTAAAGCGGTATCCCATATGGTAGAGGGGGAGTTTTGAATCGTCGTTGTGCCGTTAGAGCGGAATTGCATAGCTGTTATGCCTTGCACGGCATGAGTGATTAGTTGATGCTGTTTATCGTAACCTAGGGCAAGTAGAGCGAAAATCATGAGAATTGTGCTGCTGGCATAGCTGTAGAGGGTACCGTCCGATTCAATGCGCTGCAAAATGAACTGTTCAGCTTTTGTTGTGGCAGCTTTATGAGTTTTATGAGGAGTTCCAAAGAGTCTGCTTAGGCCTTGTTGGATGTTGTCCTGCATCTCCTGAAATTCACGGGAATTCTGCTCCTCGACGTCATTACGTTGACTGATAAGTTCGCTTAGATCAGGTGTTTGGGTTGTTTGTATAGAAAAGTCTCGATCAGCCATGATTAGCATGGGGGTTAGATGGACTCTTGAGTATCCTGAAAACTCAAAAAAGTTGATTGGAAAAGAAGAGGGGAAAAGTAGAAGTTCTAGTGGGATGGAGGAGATAGATGTTGGCCATTTACTTTGTCCAGTAGCAGCAAGGATCGACTTGGTCAAAAGACTGTTGACTTTTCCGAGACCGCCCTTAGATTGTATATAACGTTTGGCCCGTTGCATCGTCTCGTCGGTTATTTGGCTATAACCGGAATAGAGAAGGGCATAATAGGCTTCAACTGTAGCTGATAAGTTTCCATCTTCTTCATCGGAGAACAATTTCCAACATCCATCAGGTTGTTGTTCGGCGAGAATTCGAGCATGTAACTGCTGAATAAGGACTTCGTTCTCTATGTTCAAAGTGCGAAAGAGAATGATTACATATGCATCTATGGTCGTTCCATTCTCAAAACAAAAACGCCAGGACCCATCTTGCTGCTGTTGCTCAATAAGCGCTTCCGTCAGTCGTTGAATTTCCTTATCTACCTGGTTTATAACATTACCCATTTCTTTGATACCTCCGAAATAAGTGATTTGTACCATTGTATGATGATGGGGGGAGGGAAATGAGGGAGGCTAAAGATGCAATCACGCTTCATCAATAAAAACAAGCTAACCACGTCCGCTGGACGTGGTTTCTGTTTATGTTGGTGGATTAAGTAGAGCATCGATTAATAGATCTGGTTAACCTTTGATTCCCGTCGTCGCAATGCCTTCGGTGAAGTATCTTTGTCCAACCAAAAAGATAATTGTAGCGGGAATAATCATAATCATTGTACCAGCCATAATGAGGTGCATCGGAGATGTAAGGCTACTACGTAGTGTTGATAACCCAAGTGCCACCGTGTACATATCCTGGTCGTTCAAGTAGACGAGTTGATTCAAGAAGTCATTCGTACGGTTCTTTGAGATGTATTAGAGGGATAAGGTAGAGAAAGCCCAAGCAGAAATTTGCTTGGGCTTTCTCTAGGTATAAGCGATATACAAGACAGCACACTTTAATTTTTTTTGTAATAACCGATATTAAAGGTAGTGCTTATTCTATATATAATAATTATTGAGGAGGAATCGGAATGAATATTTCATCGTCAACATCGGGTCAAGTTTCTAATTCAGCGGCTGGCACTAGAGATATCGACAGTCAAATTAAACAATTGCAGAAACGTAAAACTGCATTAGTTAAGGAAGTTTCTGAGGTTGTGAGCAGTGGGAAACTGGATAAAGCTGCACAAGATAAGCTGGATGCTTTGAGTCAGCAAATAGCTTTGATTGATATGCAGATCACAGCATTGATGACCAAGAAAACCCAAATCGAGATCGAGAAACAAAAAAACGATGCCAATGCATTGCAGCATAAAGAAGAGACAAGTGTGCTGAATAAGATTGATATAAAAATTTAGCTCTATCTTACCCAACTATACTAACAATCCGATTTCGACCTTCACTTTTCGCTTGATATAAGGCTTTGTCTACGGATTCAAACAATTCATTTAGGATTGTCTTGGGATTGTTTGAAGGTTCTTTCAAAAACTCATGAATAGAGAGAAAGCCCATACTTACTGTAATCGATAGTGGAAAGGCTACGTTTTTAATGGTAACTTTATTCGATTCAACAGCAAATTTAACCCGTTCAGCTATGATATTAGCCTGAGCTTGATCCGTATTGGGTAAGTAGATTATAAATTCTTCTCCACCATAACGAGCTAGAATGTCACTTTTCCTCAGTGTTTGATTAATTGCTTCGACAGTATTACATAACACGTCATCACCGACCAAATGTCCGTAATTGTCATTAACTGATTTGAAAAAGTCGATATCCAATAAAAATAATGCAAATGGAAGCTGATATTTCATATTCATCATCACTTCGTGCTCTAATCGTTGTGTCAGATAATGGCGATTGTAACAACCTGTCAGACTATCGGTTATAGCCATTTGCTCAAGTTTCTGATTGGTCTGAAAAAGTTCATGCTGAATTCCAATTAACGATTGATTGCGAACTTGGAGGATCTCATTCTGGAAATTTGTCTCATCAATGAGACGATGAAGCTCACTCGTATCCTGAAAAGTAAGAATTCGTCCAACCATGATATTGCTAACCATAATCGGTGCAACATGAATTTTGATATGGCGATGATCAATTATATTAAACTTCACTTCGATTTCTGCTCTCTCTCGAGGTCGTTCTCGGTAAGATTGAAGGAATAATCGAACCTCGCTATCAGCATCCTCTTGTGTGAGGATGGTTCCAATTTCGAAACGATCACCTAATTGTAAATTGATATAGGGAGACATCGACTGATTAGTCTCTACGACGGTTTCGTTATCATCAAGTACCAGAATTCCTAGTATGAGTGTGTCAATAATATCTTGATGAGCTATGGTTACGATATCAAATACTTTATAGCGACGGATTGCAATGACGAAAAAGCAAGCAGACAGAAGTATACCGAGAGATGTCAATCCTGGAATAACTGGTAGGGGTAACGGGGGAACGACATTAAGGAATATGTCCAAAAATATGAATGCAGTCATCACTAGGATCCCTTTGCGCATTTGAATAACTGGTTTTTTGATCCGAGAACTTTTTTCTGATTTTAATGCTAGATACATGAAGTAGAGCGAAACTATTAGATAACCTATGAAAATAGAAGCAATACACCAAAAAAGCGGTCCATAAGCTCTCTGAACATATCCCCCATCTACAGGTTGGACGAACATTGATTTTGGATTAAATATCGCGACGAGTGTTACTAATATAACAGGAACATAAATCATTAAGGATATTTTTCTCGTAAGAAACTTGGAGTGACCGGTTAGAAAAAGGGTGAAAAGTAGCCATCCAACGGCGAGCAGAGTCATATTAATAAAAGCAAACTGTACATAGAATAATTGCAACTGGGCGTTATCCGTAGTTTTTATAACAAACTGGCAGAAAGGCCATAACATCATAGAGAAGTGGAATGCTAAATAAACTTTATGTAAGTTAGTGATTGTAACTGAAGCAAATACATAGATAAAAAGAGCAAACAATAGAAAGAATACGATTAAGTCAATCCAAACCATGGGGCCCAACATATTACCCTCCTAAAGTGACATTAGTCATTTTAAATTTGAATTTGGAAAAAGTCACCATCCATATACTAATATATAAGCTGAGAGAAAATAACACAACATAATTAAGTTATCCCAGAGAATCCATATTTTCGGGTTCCCTTTTACGAGATTTGAAAATTGAATCTATTAATTGAAGCTTCCCTAAAATTTCTAAATACTGGGGTAGCTTTTTTTCGTGTACAGATAAGTGGAAAAGTAAAAATAGTTTCAAATCACACATTTCTATTGCTTATGAGTTGAGTTGGTTTTTTCTACAATGGGAATATAATCACACCTTTGAGGAGGAAAAACATGAAACGGGGAAAAAAACTCGCCCATCTAAGTATGGGGGCAAGGGAGCAATTTGCAGGCTATTTGTTCGTTGCTCCTTTAATGATCGGACTTATTGTTCTTACGTTAATTCCTGTTGTAGCATCTCTACTACTTAGTTTCACGAATTGGAACTTCGTAGCTGGAATTGGTGCCATTGAATTTGCAGGGCTAAATAACTTCGTTAGATTATTTCATGATGATGTATTTATGAAGAGTTTACTGAATAATTTAATCTTCATTATTACCGTACCCATTACTCTGGTCGTTTCGCTTATATTAGCGATTCTAATAGACAAACATGTCTATTTTAAGGGTGCCTTTAAAGTTATCTATTTCTTACCTTATATTTCTAGTGTCGTAGCGTTAGCCATGGTGTGGCAAGTTCTCTTTCACCCTTCACTTGGGCCTGTAAATAATTTCTTGATGTCGATCGGTTTTGATAATCCACCGAAATGGCTAGCAGATATTGATTATGCTTTACCTTCATTAATGATGATTCAGGTTTGGATTATGTTAGGGTACAACATCATTATCTTTATAGCGGGTTTGCAAAGCATTCCGAAAGATCTATATGAAGCTGCTGATATTGACGGGGCAAACACATGGGTGAAATTCCGAAGTATTACGGTACCATGTATTTCTCCAACTACTTTCTTCTTGCTTGTTACGGGAATCATTGGTACGTTCAAAATCTTTGATTTGATTCAGGTCTTAACACAAGGTGGACCAGCGAATTCAACGTCCGTCATTGTATATGAGTTATATGATACGGCTTTTAACCAACTGAAAACGGGATATGCATCTAGTATGGCGCTCATTCTGTTCCTCATCTGTCTGATCATCACCGGTCTGCAAATGTTAGCACAAAAAAAATGGGTGAACTACTAAGTTCCTTCGGAAAGGGGAGAAACACAGAATGAAAACATTGAATTTCTCAAAGTTATTGTGGACAATCGTCATGGCACTGCTCGGAATATTGTTTATACTACCGTTCTTCTGGATGATTTCGACATCGTTTAAGTTTGAAACGGATGTATTTAAATTCCCGATCGAATGGATTCCGAGTAAGTGGAATGCGCTCGAAAACTATAAGGAAGTATGGACAGGGGATTTTGTACAATATTATTTAAACTCCATCTACATAACAATTTCTACAACCGTTATCAATGTATTTGTCTGTGCATTAGCAGCGTATGGATTTTCTAAATTACGTTTCCGTGGCAGAGACGCAATGTTTGTACTTGTACTTGCTTTGTACATGGTTCCGCCGCAAGCTTCACTAGTTCCTCAATTCTTATTGTTCAATTGGTTGAATTTAATAGACACACATGCGGGTCTGATCTTGATTAATAGTTTCAGTATTATAGGAGCATTCATGCTTCGTCAGTTTTTTATGGGCGTGAGTAACGAGTTTTTGGAATCAGGTAGAATGGACGGGGCAGGACATTTTCGTTCCTTCTTTCAAATTGCCCTCCCACTCATTCGTCCGGGGATAGCTACCTATGCCATCCTACGTTTTATCTGGACTTGGAACGACTATCAATATCCGCTTATTTTCTTGAAATCGAAAGAGCTATTTACCATTCAGCTTGGAATCCGGTTGTTCGGCGACCAATATGGTGATGTCTACTCCTTAATGATGGCGGGTGCTGTCTCGGCAATCTTGCCGTTGCTCATTATTTTTGCGATAGGTCAGAAGCAAGTTATTGAAGGGATTTCACTTGGTGGAGTTAAAGGATAAACAAGTCAAAATAGTTTGTCTTCAGTAAAATTTGAGAACTTCGTATAAAAAGTCATCGTGGTAGGATGTGTTTGTAAGCACTTACAGTTTGGTTGCAAACAAAAAAAGATCGATACTATTTAGGAGGGTCCACATGAAAAAGAGATTATCTTCAACGATTGTATGCTTGTCGTTAGCATTGCTCGTGTCTGCTTGCGGGAGCAACAATGGGGGTTCGAATTCGGCAGCTCCAGAATCTAGCCCAGCGAATAAAGGGACAGAGGCTGCTACAGAGCAAGTGACAATAAAAATAAGCACTTGGCAAACCGATGCAAAAGCGAAATGGAGCAGTATTATTCCAGAGTTTGAGAAGAACCACCCGAATATTAAAGTGGAACTTGATCTATTGAATGAAAAAGGTGATTCGATTGCTTCCATGCAAAAATTAGACTTAATGGCAGCGTCCAATGATCAACTTGATATCATTGAATTACCCTATACGAACTATTCACAACGTGCGGATATTGGTCTACTGGAACCACTAGAAAGCTATATTGAGAAAGATGGCTATAAGTATGAAGAAGAATATCTAGTAGATACCAAAGTGAATGGCAAAATCTATGCCTTACCTTCTTCCATGCAGCGTTGGTTCGTTCTCCTGAATAAAGAAATGCTAGATGAGGCTGGATTACCTGTTCCAACGAATTGGACTTGGGATGAGTTCATGGAGTATGCTCAGAAATTGACTCAAGGTGAAGGTGCAACCAAACGTTATGGTGCATATTTGCACAACTGGCCTGATTACTTCCAATTGCAATTAATGAGTAAACCAACCGATAATACCTACTTGAAAACAGATGGAACTTCCAATGCAACGGATCCAATTCTTAAGGCAAACTTAGAAATGATGAAAAAGATGATGTATGAAGATAAGAGCGCGAGTATGTATGAAGATATCATTTCGCAGAAGCTTGCTTATCGGAATCAATACTTCAATAAATTAGCTGCAATGCTACCTATGGGTGACTGGATGGTAGCAGAATCCGGTGGTACAGATGCCATTCCAGCAACATTCGTAACTGCATTTGCACCACTTCCTAAATTGGAAGGGGAGAGTAACCACTACTCACCAGTTCAGCCGACTTACATGGGTGTATCATCAAAGTCTAAGAACAAACAAGCAGCGTATGAATTTGTTAGATGGTATACTTCAGAGGGCTTGGAAATTGGTGGACGTGTATTCTCTGGATGGGCAAAATCAGATACGAATAAGCTTGTTGATACAATCGTAAGCGGTTCGAAAGATCCTTCTAAAATTGATGTAGAATCTTTGAAATATACGATGACTAATACGGTTCCGGGCGATGCTCCAGTACCAGAGAAATACGCAGACGAAGCGAAGAACAGCGTTATTCCTGAAGCAGAGTTGTACATTCTTAATAAACAAGATATCGATACAACAATCACTAATATTGATAAGAAAATTTCAGATGTTGTGAAGAATAATCAATAGTAACCATTTAAGTTATTCATGTTGATGCATTAGGCAAAAGGATTTACAATTTAGGGGCAGGGGAAAGTTTTGGTAATCCCTGCCCTAATTTTAATTCAGACTAGAGGCCAGCATCCAGTGAAAATCAGACAGCTTTCATTACGCAATAAGTTAGTAGGGTCGGCAGTCATTTGTTTGTTAATACCGTTGATTGTTGTTTATCTTGTTACAAACTATTTGACACGGGATCTAATCTTGGATAAAGCGATCTCTACCGCTGAGGATACATTAAAAGTTTCTAAATCCGATGTAAACCGTGTTTTTGACCAAATGCTAGAAATATCGAACTTTGTGTTAATGAACAATGAAATCAGGCAAATGCTATTAGTAGATCCGAGCAAACTTGGGTCCGCAGAGAATAGAGCAGATACCATTATCAGTAGTAGTCGTTTATCACGGTTTCTAGACGATCTTGTTCTTCCTAATAAAGACTTTTATGTGACTATCCTAGGGGAAAATAATTATATATATACGAGTTATTCTTACAGCGATTACAATCCCGTGCAATTATATGAGCAGAATTGGTTCTCCGAGCTAGATAATATACCAAACTTTTCTACGTATTGGCTTGGACAACAAAACATTTATTATAATAAGTCAGATTTGAACTCATCCAATTGGGTGACAATCGGACGACCTATCAAAACAACTGCAGCTAACCCGATTGGGTATGTAGTTGTTACTGTTAATGAACGGATAATTCATCCTTATTTAACGCAGAGTTCGGATCAAGATACCTTTTTATTAGATGATGATGGTGTGGTCGTATCACATGTTGATTCAACTAAAATTGGGGAAAAGATGTCTTGGTGGAAGGAAGATGAATCATCCAAGACAATCGAAATTGATGGCGCAAAGTATATATATGTGGCACAAGACCTGGACAGTAACAATTGGCGGATAGTCAGTCTTATCTCACTTTCGTCGGCCGTTGCCAAGAACAAGCATATATTATTCGTTAGTTTCGCAGTGCAAGTTCTATTTTCTCTTGTCTTCTTTGTATTATTGACACTACTTATTTCTAGGTTTACAAAACCTATAGCGAACTTGATTCGCTTTGTGAAGAAGATTGGACGAGGGCAGTTAGATCTTCGTTCTGGAATAAGCGGACAAAATGAAGTGGCGCATCTTGCGGGGACGATAGATTATATGCTAGACCAAATTCAATCGATGATTGAGCAAATTACGGTGGAACAAACGAAAAAACGGAAAGCTGAATTGGAAATGCTTCAGGCTCAAATTAATCCGCACTTTATGTTCAATCTACTGAACTCGATTAGGCTGAATATATTGATTCAAGGTGATAAGGAAAGTGCGGAACTCATAGGCTCTCTATCTTCTCTATTACGAATGACTTTTAATCGAGATAATGAATTTATTCCGCTGGAAGAAGAGGTCGACACTGTCTCTCATTATGTAAGATTAATGAATTTCCGCCATGCTAATCAGGTAAGATTCGAGGTTAAATTCGCTTCTGAACAATGCGGGGATGCAAGGGTTCCCAGGTTTATGATTCAACCTCTAATTGAGAACGCAATCATTCATGGGTTTGAACAATTTGATGGAGAAATCTTTATAGATGCTAATATTCGAGAAAATAATGGATCCGAGTTGTTGCAGATTTTCGTTCGCGATAACGGTATTGGTATGACAGAGGACAAACTAAATGGCCTTCAAGCCAAGCTAGACGATTATGAGGAATCAGGGGATCTGGAGAAAAAGGGCTTCTCAGGTATAGGTGTAAAAAATGTCGTTCAACGATTGCGCTTAATATACGGTGATCAGTTACATGTGGATATTCAAAGTGAACATAACGTAGGTACGGAAATCACATTAGAGTTTCCATTAGAGATTAGGGAGTAGGCGAATATCATGTTGACAGCAATTCTCGTTGATGATGATTATCCAGTTTTACGATATCTTTCGCAGACGGTTACTTGGGACGCTTTAGATATTGAGCTTATAGGTTGTTATTCCAACGGACTTGAAGCTTGGGAAGCAACGCAGATATCCCCACCGGATATTGTGATTACGGATATTGGGATGCCGAAGATGAATGGCCTAGAGATGCTAGAAAAGCTTCGCTCGGTCAATCCAAACCTCAGGGCTGTCGTATTGTCTTGTCATAATGAATTTCACTTTGCACAGCAAGCGCTAAAATTACAGGTGAATGATTATATTCTAAAAGAAAGTATGGACGTAGGACATCTGCAACAAGTATTACATAAGATATCGATTGACTTAAATTTGGAGAAGAAGACATCAGCCGAAATGCTGCTGTATAAACGGAAGGAATCACTTAATAAATCAGCGCTCAAGGAAAAGTTCTTGAAGGACACACTTTATCAAACGTCTTGTAAAAAAGAGTTGTGGATTGAACAAGCCCGGATACATGGGATTACTGTAGATGCAATGTATTATATCCCGATGGTCGTATCCGTAGATCGGCTGTTAGATGTAACTCTATCTCGGAAAATGAACGATTATACGATTGTTTTTGCGGTTGAGAACATACTTCAAGAAATATTAACTTTGAATCACCGTTGTGAGATTTTTCAGCATAGCAATAAAGAATTAGTTGTGCTATTCTGCTGTGATGAACCAGATAAGGAGCAGCAATTACTTAAATATTCCGCTAAGCAAAGTATTTCTGCTATACAACAGTATTTAAAAATATCAGTTTCCTGTTTCGTAGGACGTGAGACTCATAATCCAGAGGAACTGCGGAAGATTCTGTTGCCGATGCTTAAAGAACCAGGGCACCGCTTCTATTTAAAAGAATCAACGGTCCACCGTTTTGAAAAGGCAACATTCGCTGAAGTGGATATGTATACAGAATATTCAAGTTACTATTCTGCTATAAATGATATGTTAGCTTTGAATCAACCTGAGGAGTTACAAGCTACATTATCTAGTTGGGATGAATGGGTGAGAACTGAACGGTTTCGTCCGAGTGATGTGAAAGAATGGACATTACAATTGTTGATGGAACTACAGATGAAAACCAAGTTAACATTGCAGTATCAACCCGATATATCGGAAGAGAAATTATACGATGTGGTCAATTCGATCGAAAGAATAGATCATCTACAGCAATGGATCAGTCAATACTTCAAACAAATTTTCCGGAAAATGAGTTTGGTTGCTGTTCACTCTAAGCGGGCGGAAATCATCAAAGCACAACAATATGTAATTCAACATGTGACAGAGAAAATCACGTTAGAAGAGATGGCAAGCTATCTGAATTTGAACTCAAGCTATTTTAGTCGTTTATTCAAACGAGAGACCAATTATAATTTTATTGAATATGTGAATATGATGAAGTTGCAAAAAGCTAAGGAATTACTCCAGCAATCCAACAAAACGGTTGAAGACATATCTGATTATTTGGGTTATGCCAATAAAAGTTATTTCATTAAGTTATTCAAACGAGAAATTGGGATGAGACCGAGCGAATATTCGACTTGGAATTAAAATGCCATGGGGCAGGATAGGGATGAGCAGATGGAGCAATTACAGAATGAGTTAACATGGATAAAGTTCATGACAAAAGCCGACTTGCAGCAAGCCGTTACAGAGACATTGAAACCGTTGAAAGGTCGATTTACAGCAGGATTTGCTGGCCTGAAACTTGGAGCAACGGGTGCGGTTTACAATGAAGCCATCGCACTTATGGAAGCGTTTGCCCGTCCGCTCTGGGGATTGATTCCCCATGCAAGTGGTGGCGGTGAATCTGATCTGTGGCCGATGTACATACAAGGGATTATTCATGGTACCGATCCTGACCATGCAGAATATTGGGGAGATTTCGGTACTAAAGACCAACGGATGGTTGAACAGTCCGTGCTTGGATTAGGGTTAGCGCTAGCTCCGCATCAAATTTGGGATCCACTTGATGATCAGCAGAAAGATCGCTTATACCAGTGGCTTAACCAGATTAATTTAGTAGATCGTTCGAATCCAAACAATTGGCTGATGTTTACTGTACTCGTGAATATCGGGTTTAAAAAAGTCGGGTTACCTTATAATCAAGAAATTATGGATAAGTATCTCGATACGATTGATACCTATTATTTAAGTGATGGATGGTATTCGGATGGTAATACAGATCAACGAGATTACTATATTCCTTTCGCTATGCATTTCTACTCGCTCATTTATGCACATTTAATGGGAGAAGACGACCCTGAACGTGCGATACGTTATAAGGAACGTGCCGTGCTATTTGCACAGGAATTTATGTACTGGTTCGCCGAGGATGGTAGTAGTATCCCCTTTGGTCGGAGTATGACGTATCGTTTTGCTCAAGTATCGTTCTGGAGTGCACTTGTATATGCAGATGTTCAACCATTCCCACTTGGGGTTATGAAGGGAATCATCATGCGTCATTTGCGGTGGTGGTTTGAACAACCTATGTTTACGTCAGATGGCATACTTAGTGTGGGCTATGCTTATCCGAACTTAATTATGGGAGAGAGCTATAATGCACCAGGTTCTCCTTACTGGTCTTTCAAGGCGTTCCTTATTCTTGCCTTACCAGATGAGCATCCATTCTGGCAAGTGGAGGAGGAAGCATTGCCAGAGTTGAAGCCTTTATATGCACAACCGCATGCACGGATGACGATTTGTCGCCCCGAAGGGAATAAGCATGTTATCGCATATGGATCAGGTCAAATGGCTAACTTTGAAATGGCGCATACCGCAGCCAAATATTCAAAATTCGCTTACTCAACATTGTTTGGATTCAGTGTTCCCAAGGGATATTACGGTCTCGTACAAGGCGCTTATGATTCTACTCTAGCGCTCAGCGAATGTGATGAACATTATCGAGTGCGGCGCTACTGTGAAGAATTCCGCATTGAAGAGCAAGTAGTTTACTCTCGTTGGTTACCTTGGCAAGATGTAGAGGTGCGGACTTGGATTATACCCGCTGGCATGTGGCATGTTCGAATCCATCAGATTCGAAATGGACGCAATTTGGATGTAGCAGAAGGCGGGTTTGCCATTCAACCGCCGAAGGATTTTGGAATTAGCGACGAAGACATGATCGTCTCCGTAGAGAAGGGAATATCAGCTCATTTACCTTGGGGCATCAGTGGGATCGTAAACCTCGAAGGTTTCGGTGAAGCGCAAATGATCTATCCTGATCCCAATACGAATTTACTTAAACCGCGTACAGTGATTCCAACTTTGAGTAATCGCTTGTTAGCAGGAGAACATTGGCTGAGTTCTGCCGTGTTCGGTGCGACTTATTGTGAACAAAATGTGGCTCAGTGGACGACCCCACCCATAGTAGAACGTGATCCAGAAGGTAGAATCACGGTACGTGATTCGAAGTCTAGCATTATATATTATTCTGCAGATATTACAAAGGAGCTGGAAACGTATGTGGCAAGCAGCAATTGAAGATGCAATCCTTAAGGTGAAAGCTAATATTATCAAGCACCCTGGTAAACTACCGCATATTACGGAAGGGCAATGCTATGAATGGGGAGACAATGACGATTGGATCGAAGGCTTCCACATTGGGATGATGTGGCTTGCTAATGAATATGGTCAGGACCCATTCTACAAAGAAGCAGCTGAGTCATATCTTGCCAACTTTAAAGACCGTTTGGATCGGCATGTAGCATTGGATCATCATGATATTGGGTTCTTATACTCATTGTCTGCTGTTGCGCAGTGGAAGATAACAGGGAGTGAAGAAGCTCGTGCTGTCGCCCTGTCGGCAGCTGATACGCTAGTTGCACGTTGGCGCCCTAAAGCAGGGATCATACAGGCATGGGGGAAAGAAGGAGATCCCGAAAACGGTGGACGCATCATCATTGACTGTTTATTGAATTTGCCATTGTTGTTCTGGGCTTATGAGCAAACTGGGGAAAAGCGTTACTACAAGATCGCATATGAGCATGCGTTGAAAAGTCAAAAGTTCTTGGTACGTGGAGATGCTTCGTCCTATCATACATTTTATTTTGATCCAGAAAATGGACATGCTTTACGTGGAGGTACGCATCAAGGATACCAAGATGGGTCAACATGGACACGTGGACAAGCTTGGGGAATCTATGGATTTGCACTTGCCTATCGGTATACCAAGAATGCTAGTTTCTTAGATACATCTAGAAGAATGGCCCACTACTTTATAGAGCATTTACCGGAAGATCACGTTGCCTATTGGGATTTCGATGTACCCGTTGATAGTGCGACACCACGGGATAGCTCGGCTTCTGCAATAACCGCTTGTGGCCTTCTAGAATTATTAGAATTGATAGGTGAGAACGATCCAGATCGTAATGTATTCGAAGCAGCCCTTCAGAACAGCATGGAATCTTTAGTGAAAAATTACGCGACCACAGACCTCCCAGATGCAGAAGGCTTGTTGAAGCATGGTTCCTACCATGTTAGAGGAGATCGGGCGCCAGATGATTACATGATCTGGGGCGATTATTATTACCTTGAAGCTTTGGTGCGGATGGAAAAAGGCATTAAAGGATATTGGTACGAATAGTAGGGTTTTGCTGTACACAAATAGAGAAACACGCCAAATGTGGCGTGTTTCTTTATTTGTAATTCTTGAAGGTTTCTTGTGGGGGCTCGGCACAGGGGAGTACAAAGAGATGAGAAGATGAACGGATGACAGATTAGAAGATGAACAGATGAACAGATGAGGAACCGTACTGAGAAAGCGATAGGACGTGAACCAAAAATTTGAAAGATCAAGAAACGGAGGAACTAGAGGTCGAGAAAAAGGGTAACCAAGAAACCGATGAACTGATGAACCAAGGACCAAGAGCCCAAGAGCCCAACTAACAAAGAAGCCAAGTAACCAAGAACTTAGAGGTTTGAGACTGAAATATGCCGTTAAGTGGACTCCGCAAAGGTAAGTTTCAAGGTGAGCGGACATAGGATCCCCTATTCACCTTTTTTAGGCCTATTTTTGAGTTATGCGGACATGAGATCCGTTATTCGCCTCATAGACATCATAATCAGGGATAATTGGGCAAATAGCGGAACCAGTGTCCGCATAGATCACAAAACAGGGGTATTTCCAGGGAATAACGTACTCAATGTCCGCTCACCAGTTCACGCATCAGAGTATGTGATACCGCCACACACAAGTCCACGCATCAGAGTATGGTTTACCGCCAACACACACAAGTCCTCGCATTAGAGTATGGTTTACCGCTACACACAAGTCCTCGCATTAGAGTATGGTTTACCGCCACACACAAGTCCTCGCATTAGAGTATGGTTTACCGCCACATACAAGTTCTCGCAATAGAGTATGGTTTACCGCCACACACAAGTTCTCGCATCAGAGTAAGGTTTACCGCCAAACACACAAGTTCTCGCATTAGAGTATGTGATACCGGCACACACAAGTTCACGCATTAGAGTATGTTTGGACCTCTGTCAAAAAAGTGGACACTACCTTAAGGGAATTAAGCAGATTTCTTCTGAAACTGTGC
>NZ_RZNY01000011.1 GCF_003994475.1 Paenibacillus anaericanus
TTTCTTAATTTTTGGACCTATGCTTTAACTTAATGACATTGACCATTCGGTAGCCCTTTTGTTATTAAACTATCGTGTCCCGACTACTGAAAGGCCGCAGGACATGATTATGCTAACAGTAAAAACGGCAAACATGCTGTTTCTTTGTTATTGATGCACGAATTACTTTTCATCCATATTTGCTTGTATAACGTCCATCCAATTTGGATTATGCATCATTTCCGAAGAATCCCCATAAAATGCCTTCATGGCTTCCCGATCATCAAGCAGCTGATATCTCAACCAAGCCGTCAAGTAACCTCTATGATTGCCGCCATTTCCTTCAATCGCTGTATGAGCTGCACCTTTTGCCATCCCCATCATAACAGGCGTGCTTGCGTTAGTACTATGCAAAGCTAATTGATTCGTTGATACCGGTGAGATTAGAAAATCTCGTGTACCGCCCATAATGAGGAAAGGAACGGTAATACGTGCTGTATCGTACACGTCTTCTGGATCACAATGCTTCAAATTTGGAAGAGCGATGGATACAACCGTCTTAATCAACGATCCACTTACATAGTTGGTATGAGCATTAATAACCCCAGTAGACCCTTGAGAATGTCCAGCTACACCAATATGTTCCATTTGTATTTTTTGATAAAATAAGCTGTTTGCTAGTTGGTTTTCATTTCTCAAATAATCAATAGCCTCCACAATTTCTTTGCCTGTTCCTGTTGTCTTGCTATAGGAATCTATTACAATGAATCCCCAGCTAGTAAGATGAGTTAAGAGCTCATCATAACGATCTGGCGTGGCATCTGTTCCATTTCCCCAAGAAATAATAGGATAGGATTCGTCTCCTTGAAATGCTGGGTAGTATATTCTAAATAAAGCCTCTCCGCTTGTATTCTTAATTTCTTCTACCTTTACTTGATAGCTTCCTTGCTGTGCATACCGCTGCTCAATGCTCCCTTCTGCAAGTTCTGGTACATTAGAATGAATGATTATTTGCATGAAAATTGTTATTGGAACTGCAACGATAAGGACTAAAGCTGACAACCAAAAAATCCACTTTCGTTTTTTCAAAACCGACATACACGTGACCTCTACGATAGTCTATAGGTTTCTCTATCGTTTTCTCTTATAAAATATGAAACTAAAGGGATATACGTGAAAGATGTAGTTATGTTTCATTATACATGATGCTATATTGAAATCATGTTTGGGTTCCTGGTAGTGTACGTTCATACCCGCCGATATGCTTTTTTCTAGCAGATTCAGCGGTTCCGAAAAATTTTACTTATAACAAAAAAAGCCGCTATTTAAGCGACTTTCAATGTTTATATGTTCTTGTCGTCTATATACTGTTTCGATTGCTCTACTCCTTACTTCATTTCAGCTACGCTAACAGCGACCTGTTCAATTTGACTGCTGCTTAGGGAACCGTCAGGGGAGCTGATCGTCACCGTCCGGTCGTTCAGTTGGAAACCCAGCAACGGCGTTTCGGAAGGCGTATACCACTTCGCGCTAACACCGTTAGACAGCTTAACCTCCTTGGATATATACCCGGTGGAATAATCCCGTGGCGACACATTCACTGTCATATGCTTATAGATCAGATTGACTCCATCGCCCGTAGCTGCTGCTTTAACGTAATTGTCATTTTTGGCCATTTGCTGTGGAGCATAGGCCGTCTCAAAGGATTCAAACTTGGCGTATGCCTCTTTAATGGCCTTGATCTGTGCTTCACTGTAATTGATGGTCGTCCATTCATTTGCACTGCTTTCGCCATCATGTTCCGTCTCCAGCCGAATCTGCTGGCTAGCTGCATCGAACTCTACATCAATACCAGCCAGGTTAGAAATGACCCGCACCGGCAAATACGTCGTATTCTGATAGGTGATCGGCACCAGCTTTTTGCCGTTACTGTCTGTCAAAGACTGATCCGCACCATTTACGATGAAGGTAATGCCGTGATTCAGATAAGCATTGATCTTCTCCAGTTTGCTTCCAGCATACACGCCGGCGGCTCCCGATAAAGTCATTCCCAATACGATGGCGGTCAATAGTGTTTTTTTCACAACGAATCTCTCCTTTTTTTGAACCATATCATTTTTTGAAATCCACAACATGCGTAACGATTAGCTTTTCTTTATCGTCCACGGTAATGCCCAACCTCGTGCCCGAAGGGTTCCAGCTCAGCGGGTATACCGGATAGTACGATAACCCTAGCGGTGATACCTTGCCGGAGATTGTATCAAAGATATAGATCCCATTCATGCCACCCTGATCCTCGGTATAAACCGCGAAGGCCAGCTTGGAGGAGTCGGGGGACCATGACTGATGGGACAGTAAATCGCCCTTGCCGATCAACAAACCTTGTACATGACCACCCGTATCGTAGATGAGTAGGCGCGAGTCTTCCTGCCCGCCGCTTCTTGAGGTGGAGACGGCAATCCGCTGACTGTTAGGCGACAGACTCAAAGTGGAGACATCCTTTGCGAGCAGAGTTGGCCGGGATTGTGTTGGGGTGAAGCTCTTCATACGACCCTTGGCATCGGTGTAATAAATCTTCCCGTTGCCCGCAGCAAATTCGGTGAAGTTCTCTACATCAGGATCCTGAAGCTCAATCTTCTTCCGGGTACCATCCACAGATATGTTCCATATCTCGCCCCGGTCCTTCATCGAGCCGGCGGCAAGAACATAGAAGTCATTATTAATCCAGCTACCTACTTCCATATAATTGTCGAACACGACCTTATGCCGCTCCCCTGTAGCCATATTTTTGATCTCGTTCACGGCCTTATATTTGTCCTTCCAGGTCTGAATGAAGCTGTATTTCCCATCCGGCGATAGATAAGATTTGATGACTTCTCCCTGATCCGCTCCTGTCTGTTCCTCGGTGCTCAGCCGCTCACCAGTTTCCAAATTAACTAGAAACCTATGGTAGCTAAATTGCGCTTCCTCCGTCGCGGTGGCCTGTTTCTCTACCGTGGTGACTTGGATCTCCAGTTCGTAGTCCGAGAACCATTTCTCGATATTAGCGCCATTCATCTGGTGTATGCGTTGCACGGCAATTCCCTGCTCAGCAGGCGGTTTTCTCTCTTTGACTACTGTCAGTTCACGTTTTCCTCCTGTCGCCTCAGAACCGGATTGGTCAGTTGTATCCGGCGTGCTACGCACCTGTTTACTACCTTCCTGTTCTGCATCACAGCCGAATAAGATACCAGTAGATAGCAAGGCCATGGCAATTAGACCGGCGATGTATTTCCCTTTGTTCATCAGGACCTCCTGCTCACAAAAATTATTCTGACCCGGGCCGCGGTTGTTCAAAGCTTCCCATGGCCTTTATTATAGAGAGACAATATTGCATAAGCATATCCGGCTTGTAACGAACTTGTAAACAACTCAGAAAGTCGGCATTGTCTTAATCGCGGCGAAAAGCCCGGATGATCACTCATTCCGGGCTATATCATTTGGTTTATATGTTGTCCATTCCGTATTAAAGGCATGTAGTAGTAGCTCCACCCTGAGACGTGACCCGTCAGGTCCTGTCTCTACAAGCTGTACAGTTCCGCCTTGCTTCTTGATCAGATTGTGAACTAAGGCTAACCCAAGTCCAGTTCCGCCGCTAGCTCTTGACCGGTCTCTACTGACCGTATAGAACGGATCGAAAATTCGGGATATGGCTTCCTTCGGGATACCGATTCCTGTATCGGCAACCTCTATGATCATCCGGAGTGCTCCGTCTGCTGACTCCGCGATGTAGTTCAGTAGGTGAACTTGCCCGCCTGGACGGTTATATTTGATCGCATTGTCCAGCAAATTGAGCATGATGTGCATCACGTTCTCAGGATCGGCCCACACTTCACCTTCAACAAGCGAAGTATGAATCGTAACCCTGCAGCTGTCCGCTTTCCCTTGCAGCCGGGCAACAGCTTCCTCCAGTAAGGGATATAGCGAAACCGCCTCCGCCTGTGTCTCAAACTCGTAAACGTCCATCGCTGACAATTGTAGTGCCTTCTCCACAAGACTGTACAGTCTCTGTGCCTCCGCATGGATGCGTCTTCCGGCATCGTCCAGCAAGGTAGGATCATCGCTGTACATCGTCAACAGGTCGGCGTAAGCAATAATCGAGGTTAACGGTGTCTTCAACTCATGGCTGATATTGCCGATGAACTGCTTTTGCTGCTGCTCCAATTCTCGTAGCCGCTCCACCGTTTCAAGGAGCTTTTGCTTTTCTCCATACAGAGCACCGACAGACGTGGAAATGCTGATGCTCATCTCATAGATTCCTTGTGCAAGCTCGCCTAGCTCATCCTTTCTGACTACCGAAGGAGCTGATAGATAATCGCCTTGACCAATTTGTAATGCCGCTCTGTTCAACCGGTCAATGACATTGACCTGCCGGAGGACATACAAGTAACCGATAAGGAAACCGACACCCAGCACGGTGGCACCGGCAAGAAGAAACAACTGGCGAATTCGGGCGTAAAAAGTATTTTGCTCGGCGAGCGAAGCATGAAACTGGACCGTGCCCAGCCGCTGCTCGGCATTGTACAGGGGAGCAAGGAACAACAGCTGATCCCCTTCGGTAATGTATGCCGACTGGCCCTGAGCCGTAAATTGCAGAGCATCCTGCACATCGGCACGAGGTTGAAACGGTAGCGAGGTGCCGGCAAATGAGCCATCCACCGTATACAGAGTTACTGCCATAGCGCTCAGTGCGCCCAAATCCACGGCCAGCCGTTGACCCGTCTGCATCATAAATTGATCCGACGGAATTCTACTTCCGGTCAAGTATTCCTCCCGCACGCGCAGATTGGCCGCTTCTGCCTGTCGGGTAAAAGATTGCTCCAGCATCGTCCGCTGGTTCTCCCGGATGCCACTCAGTACAAGCACGCTCAGGCAGGTTACGATAAACACGAGCAGCAGGGCGAGTAACAACGACATTTTCCCCTTCAGGCCCAGCCGAAATTTGCCGCCCATCTATGGTGACCCCGTACTTTTATAACCAATGCCGTAAACAGTTTGAATGAGTCCGTGGTGATTACCCAACTTTTTGCGCAGCCGCTGCACATGAATGTCCACCGTTCGGGTGCCACCCGTAAAACCCATATCCCACACTTTCTCCAGCAGAGCTTCCCGTGAATAGACCCGCCCCGGATTGCGCATCAGCAATACCATTAGATCAAATTCCTTCGGCGTTAAATCCAGCCGTTCGCCTTGAATATAAACCTCGCGGCTGAATAGCTCTGCGGACAATTCTCCCAGTCTCAGCACATCTTGCTGCTCCTGTTTCATTTGTTGGACATAATCTCCCCGGCGTGATAGTGCCTTGACTCTGGCCAGCAGCTCCCGCATATCAAAGGGCTTGGTCATGTAATCGTCAGCGCCTAGCTCTAATCCTAACACTTTATCGACAATATCGTCTTTGACAGTCAGTAACAGAATCGCTGGTCGCGGCCGACCATCCAGCTTGCGGCATACGTCATAACCGCTTAGACGCGGCATCATGACATCGAGCACCATCACTGTGGGCTGAAACGTCTCCACCTTGTCCAGCGCTTCCTTGCCGTCCGCAGCCATCTCGACCTCATACCCTTCCCTACGTAGCGCATAAGCTACAGCCGCCCGGATGCTGCTCTCATCATCTACCACAAGTATTTTGATCATGAACATCTCCTTGCATGCTTTGTACCATGTATTATACCAAACAAGAAGAAACGGTTGCACGACCCTTAATCTCCACGAACCAGACTTGAACCTGCCCGTTCATTAGTATAAAAAAGGCTACCACTCGGTAGCCCTCTTGTTATTAAACTATCGTGTCCAGTTAGTTAATAATTGCTCACTGTATATTAATCTTGATATATAGTCCAATCGTCAAAATTCAAAGTCAAAAACTTAATTTCCTGCTCATAATGAGATAAATGACCTTCTTCAATCATTTTCACAAAAGCTTCCTCTCCATTAGCTGCGCCTTGAGAAAGCGTTGCACACAAAGCTTGAAGGCGCTCAATAACCCACTGCTTTAGATTATCCGGGGCTTCCATACCATAATTTTCGAAAAACAGAGCAATCCGACGCCGCCGATTTCCAGCATGTAGATCGGGACTATAGGACACAGTCGCCGCATCGGGTGGAGCTGGCTCGAAACTGGCAAGCGGAACGGTTGTGTAAAGTGTATACGCGATATCCCAAATACGAGGGCCGGGACTTGCCATGTCAAAATCGATGAGCGCCATTGGATACTGGTCTTTAAAGACAATATTATACGGCGCCGCGTCGTTATGACAAACGACTTCATTTATTGCTGGATCTGGATAAGCGTTTTTTGGTATTGCTTCGGAAGCAAACCCTCGTGTTGCATCGTGGAATTTCCTCTGTAATTTCGCTATTTCTATAAGCGAAGCATCCGACCATATGTAAGGTGATATATCCGGATAATCATTTCCAGGAACCTCACCTGGGATAAAAGTAAACATTTCGCGCCCCTGTTCATCCTTGCCGAGAAAACGCGGGGCGTTGCAGAACCCGCTTTTTTCCAAATGAAGCAAAAGATCATTTACATACGAATTGTTGGTAGCACTTCGGCGAATGGTATCGCCTACTCGCACAACCTTGTTAACATTCCCGCCTGGTAGCACTTCTTCTATTTCACTCATAATACGTCCCTCCATTTCATAAAGGTATTTCTCACGATCCACCACCACGATCGTTCCCTTTAAATATCATCCGTTCAATTAAACAAGCACTGCCCATTAGAAAATAAATGTACCATAAATTCACTATTGTTTGTTGAAGTTAACTGCCAGTTAGTTAAACAAAAAAAGGTTGCCGAAGCAACCGCTATTCCACTATCGAGCTGCATAAAATGGCAGCCTCCTTTTATTTGTGTCAGTTTATATTTTTCGTTACACGTATTTTGCGGATTCGCTGTTTACCTACTTCCTCCACTCTAAACTGATAACCGTTGTACTCGAATTCTGATCGTTCCTGTTTTGTTGGAATACGGCCAAGTGTCCCGATGACAAAACCACTTAAAGTGTCGTAGTCATCTTCAGGAAAGTCAATTAATAAAATATTCTTCAATTCATCTAAGTGGAAAGTACCTGAGAACACATAGGTCCGTTCATCCACCTGCACATATTCAGCTTCATCTTCATCATGTTCATCAAAAATAAGTCCAACGATCTCTTCAATCAAATCTTCCATGGTAACGATACCAGCAGTCCCCCCGTATTCATCTAGGACTACCGCCATATGTACCCTGTTTTGTTGAAGTTCCTCCAGAAGCTCATCTGCTTTTTTTGATTCAATTACAAAATAAGGAGTCCGTATGACCGATTTGATATCCCATTCTTCTTGTTTGTTAGACACGATATATCTAATCAGATCCTTGGCGTGCAGAATCCCAATGATGTCATCGATCCCTTTTTCATATACAGGAAATCTAGTGTACTGCTCAGAAGCGACAAGATTGATGGCTTCAGCTCGCTGAATACCAGAATGAATCGCAATCATATCTACACGGTGTGTCATCAAGTCAGAAGCTGTTTTATTATCAAAATCAAAAAGATTATGGATGATCATCCGTTCACTTTTCTGTATTGTACCTCTCTCCAAGCCAGCATCAACCATCATACGGATCTCCTCTTCCGAGGCTTCTTCCTCTTCAGCATTTGGATCAACACCGAATAGTCGAACCGTTAGATTAGTAGATGCAGTCAAAAACTTCACAAAAGGAGAAACAGCAATAGATAATACATTTAGCGGAATGGCTACGATCATCGCAATTGGTTCTGCCTTCTGCATAGCCAGACGTTTGGGCACCAACTCGCCAAATACCAACGTAAAGTAAGACAATATTAGTGTAATCACGATTACGGACAAGGTGTCCAACAGATCAGGAGAAATCGTTACACCCAGTGAGAGTAAATAATCCACCAACACGTTGGAAAAACTGTCTGCTGCAAAGGCACTGGCTAAAAACCCTGCTAAAGTGATCCCAATTTGAATAGTGGCCAAAAATCCACTTGGTTCGGACACTAATTTATCAATGATAATTGCTTTCCGATTACCCTGCTTCGCCATAATTCTTATCTTATTTTCATTAATTGAAATTAAAGCAATTTCGGATGCAGCAAAAAAAGCATTTACCAAGATGAGAACAATCAAAATGATGATATTAAACGCCAATATAAGTCTCCTCCTAAGATGACAACAAGATGACAACAAGATGACAACAAATTCCACATAATTGTACATATTATGCACATTATTAATCTTCTCTAAATAATAATATAACTAATCATTATAACTAATTTCAAATTAAAAGGTCATTTTTATAAAAGATGTCGATGAACATCTAAGCCCATTTGAAGAAAGCATTTGCGATATGAAATGAAGGATACTAATTCTGATTATGTAGCCACTATACCTGGTCTAAGTACACCAAATAAGAGAGCTGCCCCTAGCACGGATTCCATTAGGTATAGGTTCTATAGGTTCTTGTTCTCTTACAGTTACAAAAACCCACTGATTCATTTCTGATCAGTGGGTTTAAACTTGATTTCCTCGGTTATTTTCTTTAACTTCGATCAAATTTAGCAGATACTATCGTTTTGTCCCAATCCACATATATGGTATATGAGCCAGGCTCTAAATTCGAAAACGTTTTTGTATCGGTGTACTCTTTTCCAGGCTCCAATTCGATGTAGTCTTTAATTGGAACTCCGCCTTCTTCCGCGAGTTGGTCATTCATTAGCAGCTTATAACTCGCTCCTCCAATAACAGTAACTTTTTTATCGCTTTGATTTTTAAAAGTATAAGTTATTGTTGTATCTGAGTCTATATTTACTACCTTAATGGAACCAACTAAATCAGGTAAAGACTCAGTTGTTGTCTTTGCACATCCAGTAAAAATCGTAGCCATCACTAAAACTAACATTAAGAGGAAGGCACGTATTTTCGTCATTAAATATCACCTCGTCATACTATGACGACAACTTCTATGAAATAGTTTCGAATGAATCATCATTAGCGACGGATATCATTCATCTACTTAAATACTTGCCTGTAAGTGAATGTTCTGCGCTTAGAAGTTGTTTGGGTGTGCCTTCGAAGATGACTTTACCACCATTTTTACCGCCTTCGGGCCCCATATCTATGATCCAATCGGCGTTTCTGATGACATCCAGGTTATGCTCGATCACGATAACTGTATTTCCGGCATCTACCAGACGATTCATGATATCCAGCAAATGAGTGATATCCGACATATGAAGTCCGGTCGTCGGTTCGTCCATGACGTAAATACTTCCCTGTTTATGCAGTTCGCTAGCCAGCTTGATGCGTTGGCACTCACCGCCTGATAGTGTGCTGAGCGGCTGACCGAGTGTCAAATAATTCAGTCCCACGTCACTCATGGCCTGAAGCTTGCGCACAACTTCTTTAATATCAAAGAAAGCGAGTGCTTGTTCAATGGTCATCTCCAGCACATCGGCTATTGATTTCCCGTTCAACTTGTAAGCGAGTACCTCTTCTTTGAAGCGTTTGCCGCCGCATACTTCGCAGGTTGTTTTTACACTATCCAAAAAAGCAACATCGGTATAAACAGCACCTAGGCCCTGACAATTTTCACAAGCACCCTTGGAATTAAAGCTGAACAAGCCGGCGTTCACTTTGTTGGCGGATGCAAAGGCCTTGCGCACATCGTCCATGATGCCCGTATAGGTAGCCGGATTCGAACGAGTCGAGACACCGACAGCAGACTGGTCGATCACAATCGCATCGGGATGCTTTTGCAAGAACACATCGTTGATTAATGTGCTTTTTCCGGAACCAGCTACGCCTGTCACTATAGTTAATACTCCCGTTGGAATATCGACGCTAACATTGTTCAAGTTATGCAGACTAGCGTTCACGACGGATAGTTTACCCGTGGCCGCTCGAAAATGCTCCTTAATCGGCATCGCTTGCTTCATATGATTGCCCGTCAGAGTATCTGACTCTAGCAGGCCAGAAAAGCTACCTTCATACATAATAGTGCCGCCACGGCTCCCGGCATAAGGACCGACATCGACGATATGATCGGCTACTTGTATCACATCGGGGTCATGTTCCACGACAATAACCGTATTGCCTTTATCGCGTAGTTTTTGTAGTAATTCATTAAGGCGATGTACATCACGAGGATGCAAACCAACGCTCGGTTCATCAAAAATGTAGACTACATCCACAAGGCTGCCACTTAGATGTTTGACCATTTTGACACGCTGGGATTCTCCACCGGATAAAGTGTCAGTTTCACGGTCAAGACTTAGATAATCCAAACCAATATCAACCAAGTGCTGCAGTCTGTCCGTCAATGCTTTAACTATAGGCGCTGCTACTGGATCTTGAATATCCTTTATTACCCCGATCAACTGGCCAACCTCCATGGAAGAGAGCTCAGCAATATTGTTACCGTTGATTTTACAGCTCAGAGTCGCTTGGCTGAGGCGAGCACCGTGGCAAAGGTGGCAGGGTCCTTCGATGATAAACGGCTCCACCTTTTTCTGGGTGCGCTCCGACATCGTTTTGACATCACGCTTGATGAACTTGTTGGTAAACTTTTCGATGAAGCCTTCCACTGTAATATTGATGGTCTTCCCGCCGAACTGCGTCCCCACTTTTTTTGCTTTGCCATACAGCAGTTCTTCTAGCTCCTCTTCGGAAAAATCGCTCAGTTTCTTGTCGGTATCATAGGAACCGGCCTGCACAGTCATGGTCCAATCCATGCTGTTCACCGCAGCGTCCGGCAGCATGATTGCCCCTTCATTCAGCGACTTTGACATATCTATCGCTTTACTCATGTCTACGCCTAGACTGCGACCGATCCCGTTGCAATCGGGACACATACCTTGCGGATCGTTAAAGGAGAACATGTTCGCTTGTCCAATGTGTGGCTTACCCACGCGGGAGAAGAGAAGACGGAGAATGGGTGAGATATCTGTAATCGTACCCATGGTCGAATGAGCACCGCCGCCTAAGCGCTTCTGATCGACGATCACGGCCATACTCAGGTTTTCGATCGCGTCAGCATCCGGCTGCGGTACACGCGGTAGAAAGGTGCGGACGAACATGGTAAAGTTTTCGTTCAGTAGACGCTGGGATTCGGCAGCGATGGTATCGAAAACGATCGATGATTTGCCAGAACCGGATACGCCAGTAAAAATAGTGATTTTGCGCTTCGGAATGCGTAAAGATACATTCTTAAGGTTATTCTCCCGTGCGCCACGGATTTCAATATATTCTTGGGTCATTAGATATCTTCCTTTACTCATACGGTTATTGTTCCAACACCTTTTCAAACTGGGCCCTCTCCTAAATATTATTACCTAGGGGCAACCGTTAATTTCACAATGTTCTTAAAGTATGCGACTTTGCGGACATAACACCCTCGCGTGTGATTTCTTAATTCGATATCATTTTAATTTAGTGTGACTTTCATCATAGGACGCCATTTGGTGTCGAGTCAACATCTTTATTAAAGTTCACATGTGTACTAGTCTCCCCAATAATGGGCACAATCGGAGTAATAACCTCTTACAATTCAAATAGAGCAATAGCTTAGAGCCGGATATTCCGGAAGCAATTGCTCATATATAAGATTAGCTTAGATCTGAATAATCCGTCATTGCTTTTAGGGATACGGTTATATTAGCAATTATCGAGATGTTTAAGCAGGTGTTTCAATTGTTGTATACCCTCGCATTGGGTAGTTATGATTGAATAAAGAATAGGTTTGAGTTCTGGGCAGATATTAAACTGCAGTGCGTTATTTGACATTCTTACAGCACCCTCATGGTGAGGAATCATTTCGCGTACAAAATTGGCATTTACACCATTGGTTACATGAACTGATCCCATTTCATAAAACATCGTTTGCGCTATCTTCTCGAATCTTCTCATATAATTAGATTGTTCGAAATCTTTATTCGTCAGCATTCTACATTTAGACTGGATAGATTGCATATTAGAGATACTTTTGGTTTGGGCTGAAATAATATTTGTAGTGATACTCTGTACTTCAAGATTTGTTGTGTACTTTAGTATATTCTTAGACATCTCAATCGCTGCTAGATGATGGGGAATCATCTGCTGAATAAAGTTTTCTGAGATACTATGCGTAAGCTGTACACTGGTCATCCTTCTAATCATGGTGTTGAGGATATAATAGTAAGTATTCAGGTAAGCTTGTGTCACATTGCTTAGTTTGTAGCTTCTAACCATTAGGTTTTTAACTCCTTTTTGGATAGTGTATGAGAAGTGCTATGGGTATGCTCCTAGGATTTGTTGAGCTATCGGTTTCGACTTGCACCGTTAGTAACATAAAAAAGACTGTCAAAGTGACAGCCTTGATCTTCATTTCTAGCACCTGATTGCTTAATGAATTGAATCCATTAACTCGAAGAAATATTTCGATTCATGAGTTTTATTAAGACTATACCAGGCATCTAATGTTTTTGGTGATAACACACCTAGAGCTTTCAAGACGTGTACTGAAAATTCTAACGGAGCTACACCAGACGCCGTGATCATTTTTCCATCGGTGACAGCAGACTCCATTTTGTAATACTTTTCGCCCGTGTACGTGGGACAGACCATTTTAAGGTATTCCAGATCATTGCTAGTATGCAGGCGTGAATTGAGCAATCCTATCTGGGCCAGTCCCATTGTAGCGCCACAAATAGCTGCAACCAAAATATCTTCTTTTAAGCACCGCTCGGCGAATTTTAAGATGGGTTGGTGAATGGTTTCTGTCCACGTCTCTCCACCCGGTAAAATCAATGCATCATTGGTTTCAATGTTGCACTCATCTAGTATGATGTCAGGCAATATTTTCAACCCGCCCATTGTAGTTACAGGGCTCTTTTCAATACCCACAGTAACAATTTTTGATGGGGATAGCCCCTTTTTAAAATATCTTCCCGAGTTTAGTTCGGCAGTTAAATAGCCTATTTCCCAATCTGCCATCGTGTCAAACACATATAGATATACCTTGTTATTCATCTGCAAGTTCTCCTTATTTTTCAATTCATCAAGTGATTCCATCCATTCATCCATAGGTAATCAATGATCATCATCATTATAAAAAAACTTCACTGACATCTGCTGTCAGTGAAGTTTCTAAAGTTGATAATATTCCATTAACTCCGACGCAACGGCAACAAGTTGTTTTTTTAGACTCTGTGGTTCGATTACTTGAAGCGATTTTCCATAGGATAGGAGAAAATAAGGGACATAGTTGTGAATGGTTTCTTCCTCAAGTAAAAAGATGGCTTGATTTGCTGTCCGCTCTTTCAGATGATGCCCCAAAAACCAATGCAGGCATAAGTCATCCAATGCCTCTGCCCTGCCTCCGATAACTAAAGAAATTAATCCTTCCTTGCCCTCTAAATCAGGTAACAGATTTCGCATAAAAAATTCACGGGCCGAAAAAGCTTCGGAACGCTTAAAGCTAATCTGGGTAAGCGTGATTTGTAGTATCCGATCTACCCGAAAGCTGCGAATCTCATTTCTTAGGTGGCAAAATGCAACAATATACCATTTATTGTTCCAGTAAACCATGCCATAGGGGTCTATCAACCTAGTCTTGGGTTGTTCTTCACGGCTCGTGCGATAATCAATTTCTACTGAGAATTCGTTTGCTACTGCCTGCTCCAATTCCGCTAATACTGGCTGATCAGAGGGGTCTCCCATGCGATTTATAACATCAAATCCTGCTAAATGACGGTTAAGTATACTTTCTTGCTCCTGATTCGAATACATTTTCAATTTTGATGTCGCATTGTCTAATGCTTCACTCAAAGGGTATCCGGCTTCTTTTGCAAACACAGCAGCATGAAGAAGTGCCTTTTTCTCTTCAATATCAAATAGCAAAGGCGCTCTGATAAAATTATTCAGCAAGCTATAGCCGCCATTATGACCTGCATCGGATATTATAGGCACACCACTGGCACATAGAGCATCAATATATCGATAAACTGTCCTTATATTTATTTCTAACTGTTCGGATATTTGTTTTGCTGTCAATTTCACGCCCGAATTCAGCATCCATAAAATTGCTAACATATTATCGTTTTTTGGCATGACATGAACCCTCATCTTCTATAAAACTTTTATATATTTGGCTCAAAACCAAAATCAGCGGTTGATGTCTCGTAGAGGGAAGCAGCATTACGTTTTGGAGGATGTTACCATCACTGTTAAAGGAGGATTTCCTAAATTGAATATCATATGGTAGAAATCCTCCTTTAAAGGTGAACGCTTCGCTTGTTCACATTCCTCCAAAACTCCACTGTTGTATTCGTAATGTCAACCACAGATTTTTTGACTGAGCCTAATATTTTATAAAAAATATTATTAGTCACTATCATAGCATAGCTACTAACGTATACGAACCTTGTCGCCATCCTCCAGCGGGATCAGAATTCTTAAAAATCTAACGTTTGTTGACTATAGTATCAAGTTTGTTATCTAGAAGCATCTTATGCTCCTCTTATACAATGAATGTAACAAGTACATTACAAGCGATAAAACACCATAAGGAGTGACAGATATGAGCTCTAAAGCCGAACAAAAAGAAAAACGTAAGCGCTTACCTTTCCGTTGGCACAAGCAGGATACGGAATTAACCCTCTTGGCATTACCGACGACGATTTGGTACATCCTGTTTTGTTTCTTGCCAATGTTCGGGATTATTATTGCCTTTAAAAACTTCAGAATTAGCGGCGGATTCTTAAGCAATGTGTTTAACAGTCCATGGGTAGGATTCAAAAACTTTGAGTTCCTATTCAAGTCGAATGACGCTTGGATCATTATTCGAAACACCATTGGCTACAATATTATTTTTATCATACTAGGCATTGTGCTTCCCGTTCTGTTCGCTATTATGATCGGACTACTCCACAGCCGCAAAGCAAGTAAAGTTTATCAGACGATGATGTTCCTCCCCTACTTCTTATCTTGGGTTGTCGTATCTGCAGTCGGTTGGGCGTTCCTAAGTTTTGATAAAGGGATTATCAATTCAATGCTCGTCAGTATGGGCGGTGATCCTATTAACTGGTATATGGAACCATCGTACTGGCCATTCTTTCTGATTTTCTTAAATGTCTGGAAAGGAATAGGCTATGGAATGGTCATTTATCTAGCAACCATCACAAGCCTTGACAGCACATATTATGAAGCAGCTATTATTGATGGCGCTTCCATTTGGCAGCAGACGAGATATATTACATTGCCCATGCTCAAGCTAGTTATCGTCATGATGTTCATTTTGTCAGTTGGACGTATATTCTACACCGATTTTGGTCTGTTCTATCAGGTTACACGAGATTCCAACTCTCTGTTCAACGTGGCTACCACCATCGATGTCATGGTCTATAAACAATTAAAAACCGCTACCGTAGGGATGGCATCTGCAGCTGCCTTTGTTCAGTCCGTATTAGGTTGTGCAACTATTCTGACCGCTAACTGGATCGTACGCAAAATTGATTCAGATAGCGCGATGATGTAAGGAGGTATGACGATGAGAATTAAAACTACTACTTACGACTCTGGTCTTGACAAATTTAACCGTACTAGCAATGTCACGAACCTCTGTTTCAATTTGGTATTTATCATTTTGGCGCTGATCTGCGTCATCCCTGTAGTTGTTGTTCTCTCTATTTCACTTTCCAGTGAGGCCTCCATACGGGAGACAGGATATCATATATTGCCGACTGTCCTGTCAGGAGAGGCTTACGGCTATATTGTTAAACAAGGATCGATGATTCTACGAGCGTTCGGCGTATCCGCACTTGTTACAGTGGTGGGTACTATACTCGGTGTATTCCTTACCACCTCCATGGGATATGTAATTTCTCGCCCAACATACAAACTGAAGGGCTTTCTAACCTGGGTGGTATTCATCCCCATGGTATTCAATGGCGGGCTGGTATCCAGTTACTTCATTAATTCAAATCTATTAGGACTAAAGGACAGCGTCTGGGCACTTATTCTACCGCTGGCTGTCTCTTCATTCAACGTCATCATCTGTAAAACCTTCTTTAAAAGTACGATTCCCGATGGGCTGATAGAGTCTGCTGAAATTGATGGTGCGAGCCAGCTACGAATCTTTTTCTCCATCATACTACCTATCTCCTTACCGGTAATTGCTACAATTGGACTGTTTCTCTGCTTCGGTTACTGGAATGACTGGTTCCAATCGATGCTTTATATCGACAACCAGAACCTATATTCTCTGCAAGCACTACTTAATAGTTTGATGAGCAATGTTGATGCACTCGCAAAGAATGCCGCAAGTATGGGGGTTAGCTACGCATTACTCGTCGCAACAATGCCGAAGGAATCTGCCCGCATGGCTGTAGCCATTCTCATTGTTCTGCCTGTAGCTTTCGCCTACCCTTTCTTCCAGAAGTATTTTATTTCTGGACTAACGATCGGCGCTGTCAAAGGATAACTACGAAATAAGCCAAGCTTGCTTGGTTTATGATAGATCACCGTAGAGTTATTACGGTGGCATAACTTACTAAAAGGGGGAAATGGAATGAAAAGATCTTTCAAGTTCATCTCTACACTGTGCGTACTGACACTAATGTTGACCGCTTTAGCAGCTTGTGGTGGTTCAAAGAATGCATCTACTACAGATGGATCTACGACGACAAACAACACACCAAAGGAAACCACAACAGACAATAAGGAAATTCCGACTTTGGTCTGGTGGACCATCGGCGGTCAAGTACCGAATAACTTCAGCAAAGCAGTTGAAGCCATGAATGAATACACGGCCGAGAAAATTGGTGTGAAAATTGACATCAAGGTAGCCAGCTGGGGTGAATGGGACACCAAAATAAATACCATTGTGAATACTGGCGAACCATTCGACATTATGTTCACAAACAGTGGTAAATACAGTAAGCAAGTGGCTATGGGTGCTTTCGCCGATATCACTGATCTAGTTCAAAGTGAAACACCTGACTTATACAAAAGTATTCCTGAAAAGGTATGGGAAGGTACAAAAATTGGCGGCAAGTATTATTCCGTTCCTACCTATAAGGATTCAGCCCTAACACAGTACTGGGTATTCGATGATAAATATGTGCAAAAGTACAATATTGATATCAACAATATCAAAACACTGCAAGATCTTGATAAGCCTTTGCATGATATGAAGGCTGAAGGCAAGAACTTCTACCCATTGCCAATGACACAAGGTGAAGGCTTGAATGGTTTCTTTAACGAATATGACGATTTAACACTAGGCTTCGCTCCAATTGGAGTAAAAGCTGACGATGCATCACGTACGGTTGTCTCTGTTCTCGAGCAGCCTGATGTTATTAACAACCTCAAACTCTTGCATCAGTGGTATCAAGATGGCATCATCAATCCTGATGCTCCGACTAAAACGGAGAACGACAAAGGCAGAGCATTCTTTGCAGCTCAGGCATTTCCAGGTGCAGAAGTAAGCTGGCAAATCAATGATGCTGTTGATAAGTATGTTATGTTCCAACACTATGGACCTATTTATACAACGAGTACAATTCAAGGTTCCCTAAATGCGATTTCTGCTAATTCCAAATATAAAAATGAAGCTATTAAGTACCTTGAATTAGTCAACACAGATCCAAAATTGCGCAATATGCTAGCATTTGGTGAGTTAGGTGTAGATTACCAAAGTATTGATGGTGAAAAGGTAATCGAGCGTATTTCTGATACTTGGCCGCTAGCTGCCTACACACAAGGTACATTCTTTGATCTAGCGGTTACAAAAGGTGCTCCTGTAGATCAGTGGGAACAGGTTAAGAAACTGAATGATGCAGCGACATCTTCCTCTATTCTTGGTTTCGCATTGGATGTTGCCGATCTTCAGACAGAAGTGGCGAATTGCCAAGCAGTATGGGATAAATACAGATATGAACTCATTACAGGGGCATCCGATCCGGAGAAAATGGTTCCTAAAATTACAGCTGAATTAAAGTCCGCAGGTATGGACACGATTATGAAAGCTGCTCAAGAGCAAATTAATAATTACTTCAAGTAAGATTACATTCATGAGCATCCCCTATTGATTCACTCGATATGGGATGCTTTTTACTTACTATCTATGAAGCTATGTTTAATCATGTTAAAGTGGTATAGTAAACGCTTACTTTAAGGCGACCTACTGTAATTGAGGTGTCCTATGAGCTCTTTTTTGCAAATCAAAATTTATCGTCAAAAGTTTATTGCCTATATCATCTTCGTCGTGATCATTGGAATCACGCTTGGCATTCTGACCGTTGCAATGCTACTGAATCAATGGGTTGCTGATTCCCGTATAGAGGCTACTAATGCTTTCGCTGGTGTAGAGAATGAGCTACAGTATGATGCAGACCGAATTGAGGCATACATGCAGCGTATATACTCCAATCATAGTCTAGTGGATGATGCTCGTAGCTTTCTAAGCAGCAGTGCTGAAGGCTACTTAACCAATAGACTACAAAACAGCCAATTCTCACAGCCTTTGGTATCCTTCCCAGAGGATATTAAAACCTACTTGTACAGCTGGGCGCAAGGTGAAATTACACAGATTAGTCTACATACCAACCAGTATGGAAATGTCGTACGATTTAACGATAACGGAATTGAAAGTTTCATGTTCGGTCTTCCCAATACGGATGAAGTTTTTCACGATACAATTCTAAAGGGATTCGTATATCGCAAGAAGCTATCGGATGTAGCGCAGGGCTCTCAGGAATTCGGTGAGCTACGTTTCTTGGTCAGTAGTGATCAAATCTTCAAGTCTATTCAAAATTATCGATTGGGTAAGGCTGCTGCAGTCAGTGCTTCTGGTGACGTATATTTAATCGGGAATGATCAGGACCAAGACTTGATGGAATTGTCCCGCCAAGCTGCGGCAAGTGGACGCAGTCATGGTTTTATTTCAAGAGGTCTTTTTAAGCAAAAATATTTTGTTACCTTCCCCTCCACCAAGTTCAATTTCAAATTCGTTAGCATTATTGATTTATCTATGTTGATTAGTCAGCATGCTAGGATGCTTCAAACCATCTTTCTGATCGGATTAGCGACTATGATAAGCGTACTTCTACTTATTGCGTACAATTTACGTGATGATGCTCTCTTCCTTCATCGTATTATTCAATCGATTGGTCGCGTGAAAACAGCCAATTTTACACTTAATCGCCCTGCTCGTTATCGTCGAAATGAATACGGCATGATCGCAAGAGAATTAGACGATATGATTCAACAATTAGAGAAGCATATACGTAACGAATATTTACTAAAGCTGAAACAGCAAGAAACCGAAATGAAAGCTCTTCAGAACCAAATTAACCCCCATTTTCTTTACAATACATTAGAGGTTATCCGCTCCACTGCCCTTGTTAACCGGGATAGGGACACAGCTGACGCAATTGCTACTTTAGGATCGCTCTATCGTGAAATGGTCAAAAAGGAGAATATTATTTCTATTGCAAGTGAGCTGGAATTACTGCAGAAGTACTTAGAGATTATGGAGTTTAAGTATCCAGAACGTTTTTATTATCAAGTCAATGTAGAGCCTGCATTACTTAGGCTCCCTACCGTGAAATTTTGGATGCAGCCTCTGGCAGAGAATTTTTTCCTCCATGGGTTTAGCGCTAGTAATGAATTTAACCTCTATATAGTAAATGGCTGGGAAGCTGAAGACCATTATGTATTAGAATTTGTGGATAATGGGCGTGGTATTCATGAAGAGCGTTTAAAAGCAGTTCGAAGTACTCTCTCTAACAATGATGATACTTCATCCAAGAGTATCGGGTTACGGAACGTCAACACGCGACTTCAATTCTTCTATGGGAACAGTTTCTTTATGAAGATTGAGAATAATAATGAAGCTGGAGTCAAGATCTCAGTAAGGATTTCAAAAGAGGTGACCTTAGAATGTACAAACTGCTGATATTGGATGACGAACCTCAGATTTTGGAAGGGATGAAGCGCATCCTAGACTGGGAACAATACGGCTTCAGTGTAATCGAAACCTGTGAATCTACTGAGGAGGCCATCTCCAAGGTTGTGGAGTTGATGCCAGATGTCGCAATTTTTGATGTCTGCGTTGGCAAGAATCTTGGATATGATGCGATACGCAAACTCAATGAGCTCCATATCCCTACGAAATATGTTATTATGAGCGGCTATAGTGAATTTAAGTATGCCCAGGAAGCTCTTCGCTGTGGAGTCAAAGACTATCTACTTAAACCTGTAGAACGTACAAAGCTACAGGAAGTTATTGAGAAGATTATTGTTGAAGATCTGGGTGGTACGGTAGGTAACATTAGTAGCGAGCGTTTGAAGAAGGATCCGGTACTGGATGTTAGTTATGACAACATATCCAAGCTAGTCAACCGCATTCTGCTGATGATCAAAACGGAATATGCTCAGAATATTACGTTGAAATCAGTAGCAGAGCGTTTCCAGATGAACAGTACCTACCTAGGACAATTATTTCTTAAAGAAACCAAAATGAAATTTTCGGAATACCTAATGGCTTACCGAATGCTTCTTGCCCAAGAACGAATTCAATCGACAGGTGAGAAGATTTCTTATATCGCTTATTCCGTTGGTTATAACAATCTCAATTATTTCTATACTCACTTTCATAGCTTCTTCGGCAAATCCCCCTCTGACCTGCGGGGAAAAGGTTAACAACGAACTCGGCAGAAAGGAGAATATATCGATGAAAACGCACCTTAGACACAGATATATCTTCATGATAATCAGTCTTATACTGTTAATCACAGCGAGTATGACCGGTTGTTCCCTAGAGTCCAATAAGAACAATGATGTTACATATGTTGGTGACACTGTAAATCTGATTTATTACACAATTGGAGAGCCCGATAAAGATCTGCGGCTCGTAAATGATAAAATCAATGAAATCATGGCTCGTAAGATTGGAGTTACGATTACCTATATCAAGGTTGGATGGCAAGAGTATGAAGATCGACTGAATACGCTTATATCCGCAGGAAGTTCTTTCGACATTGCTTTTGCACCCAATTATCCAAGCACCGCTGTGCGTGGGTCATGGCTTAAACTTGATGATTACCTTACAGGTCTGGGTAAAGATTTGTACGATAGCGTAGACCCAACATTTTGGCAAGGGGTACGTATGAACGATGGAAGCATTTACGGTGTACCTACCAATAAAGAGCTGTCCGTGCGTGATCATTGGATGTACCCTGCATCAATAGTGGAAAAGTATAATATCGACATTACCCAATACAATACCCTGGAATCGCTCGAACCGCTGCTCCGGATGATTCAACAGGAAGAGCCTTCATACTTGCCCATGGAATTGGATCGAGATTCGCATAATTTCTTCGCTCTCTATGGCTACGAATATATTGTGAACAATAAAGTTCCCTTGATGGTGAAATCACTGGACAGGGGCGCTCAGGTAGTAAATATCTTCGAGACAAAGGAAGCACGGCAAGTATTAGACACTTTACGTCATTATTATAAGGAGGGCTTCATCAACTTGGACGCAGCACTGCGGGAGCCTGGAGGACTTAAGCGTGGGGATAAAGTATTCTGGAAGTCCTCTGGTGGTGGTCCACTCCCTGAAACTTCTTGGAGTAAGGATCGCGGCTACAAGATTGTATCGACTCCCGTAACCCCCACTGTCGTCACTACGGAATCAGTCCGTGGAGGAATTATGGCTGTTAATGCTAACACGAAACATCCCATTGAATCAATCAAGTTTCTGAATCTACTTAATACCGACCCTGAAATAAGAAACTTATTTAATTACGGTATTGAAGGAGTGCACTACAACCTAGATGAACAAGGACAAATAGCCTTAATTCCTAGTAAAGATAGCAACGGCGACTTGATCCCGAATGCACCAGCGAACTATACCGGGGTACAATACACACAAGGGAACTGGTTTATCCTAAAAACCATGGGCGGTGATAATCCGGAACCCCTCGATAAATGGGATCAATTCCGTAAATACAACGCTGAAGGTATCAAGTCCACCGTGCTCGGCTTCACTCCTGATCTATCCAAGATGACCGCCCAAACCGATAACATCCAGATGATTTGGAAGAAATACTATCCAAGTCTCATGACTGGCTCAGTCGATGTAGACACGATCCTCCCCCGGTTTAACGAAGAGCTAAAGCAAGCAGGCATCGACGAGGTACTTAAGGAAGTGCAAACGCAGTTGGAAGTGTGGCGGGATCATAAATAAATTGTGCCTTCTTCTTTGTTAGATCGTTACAATTTTCACCTTAAATCAATCGTTTTTATTATTTTTGCTGGAACGCCTGCAACAACAGTATTGGGCGGAACATCTTTCGTGACGACAGCGCCGGCGGACACGATCGAATTTTCTCCAATCGTAACACCAGGCATTACCATCGCACCTACACCTATCCATGCGTTTTTCTTGATTACGATAGGTGTAGATATAGTAGATCGTCTTTTAGCTGGATTCAGAGGGTGGTTAATTGTAATCAAATTCACTTTCGGTCCAATTAGTACATCATCTTCTATCGTTATACCGCCTCTATCCATAAAAGTACAAGCGTGATTGATAAACACATTTCTACCTACTCTGATATTTTTGCCAAAATCCGTGTAGAAAGGCGGAAGAAGATCAAACGTGTCATCGACTTGTACTCCCGTCAACCTGGAAAACAATTTTCTGATCTCTTCCGCTTCATGGTATGAGTTGTTCAATTCTGCGGTAATTTTTTGTGCTTGGTTAATTACATCTCGAATTTTATGATACCCTGGATCCTCCAGCGAAATTTGTTCGCCTGATTTATCACGTTCAAAGATATCTTCTGACTTCATTTTGTTTGATCTCCCCTTGATTTTGAAATAGATAAAAAAACCTTTCTAATAGCTCATATATAGAAAGAGATTGACGGAATTTTTTTATGATCAAAAAGTTCCGTCAGTCTCTTTAATTTGTTATAAATTCACTTTTTCATGTTGCTAATCTAGGTAAAGGACGAATTCGTATTTATTCCCTGTTAACTGATCATGATAGAATACAATTTTACGATTTAATATATCCAAGTTTTGTTGCAATGCCTTAATTTCTTGTTCTACGAGATGCTTACGCTGTTCAAGTAGATCCAGCCTTTCAGGAATCGTATCGTCCCCCATTGCACGCCACTGGGTATACTGTTTTAACTCTGTCATCGTCATACCGGAATTTTTCAAATGAAGTAGGAATTGAACCCAACCAATATCATGATCCGTATATTCCCGTAAATTATTTTCATTTCGATGAGGAGTAAGTAATCCTTCCATTTCGTAGTATCGGAGCGTGCTCTTGTTTACTCCGACGATTTCTGCAAATTCGCCAATTGAATAAGTCATGCTCCTCACCCCGATTAGATCATTTGCTTCGTTGGACGAATCATGATTTCGCTAACTGCCACAGTCTCAGGTGTGCTAATTGCATAGGCTATAGCATCTGCGATATCGCTCGATTTTAATCCGAAACCTTCTGTGCTTTGATTATTCTTCAACCACTCTTGAGTTTCAAGATCTTTCGATGTTAGATATAATTCGGTATCCACGGCCCCTGGAGAGATAATCGTGCTTCGAAGATTATTCTCACGTTCTTCTTGACGTAACCCTTCCATGATGGCACGAACAGCAAATTTAGTTCCACAATATACAGCAGAACCCGGATATACGACATGTCCAGCTATAGAGTCCGTCGAAATGATATGGCCCGATTGTTGTTTTTTCATGACAGGCAGAACGGCAGCTATGCCATTCAGTACACCCATGATGTTGATGTCTAACATTTGACGCCATTCATCAAAACGTGATTCCGACAGTGGCGCAGTTGGCATGACTCCAGCATTATTGAAAAGAACATCTACACGACCATATTTTCCAATTGCTAGATCGATTACGGCTTGGACTTCCTCCTTGTTAGATACATCCGCAACTAGATATGAAATTTCAGCATTTGGTAATGATTGCGCAAGTGCTTTTAAACGATCTTCACGACGGGCTGCAATGACTAATCTTGCCCCTTCTTCTGCAAGTTTCTTGGTGGTTGCTTCACCAATTCCACTTGACGCCCCCATGATAACAACAACTTTTCCTTCAATAATTGCCATGATGATTTCCTCCTTGATTTTGGATTCAGTTACACTTTACAACTTGAAGTTAACTTTAAGTCAATCGTTAAAAACCAAATAATCTCTTATCGATCGAATACCTACTTTGGCTGGAGTTCAGCCTCTCGTTCTAGCAATTTCCCGTCGTAGTCTTCAATTTTTCCAGCTAATCTTTGAATTGTTTTGTCAATCTGTATTCTTTTTTGTATTTGTTTTTCTCTTTCGTCAATTAGGATTTTTTTGCGAGCCTCTATGGTATGATTTCCTTCAATAAATAGTGTTGTATATTCAATTAATGCCTCTATCGTCAAACCCGCGTCTCGCATACATTTGATAAATTCAATCCAGTTGATATCATCCTGGTCATAATCACGCACGCCACTTTCTTTACGGTTAACCGGTGGAATCAAGCCTACGCGTTCGTAATATCTCAGTGTCGCAGCTGTTAACCCAAACTGATTTGCCACTTGCGTAATATTCATTATCTTCACCTCTCTTATCTCTTGCCACTCTATCACTTAAAGTTAACTTTAAGTCAATGTTAGACAATTCCATATTGCTGGATATGATTTATTCATTATGACTTGCGTTAAAGTGTACTTTAAGGTCTATACTTCGTCTTGAACATATTAAACAAGGTGGAGGTAATAAATCTATGGCTGAAAAACAAACAGCGGGACGAGACCTATTAGGAGAATTTGCACCAAAATTTGCTGAGTTAAACGATGATGTCTTATTCGGTGAAGTTTGGTCTAGAGAGAAGGAATTATCTCCTCGCGATCGCAGCATGATTACAGTCTCAGCATTAATTGCGGGAGGAAACTTCGAACAATTAACTCCACATCTTCAAAAAGCGAAGGCAAACGGAGTGACAAAAGAAGAAATTGCAGAGATCATAACACATCTTTCGTTCTATGCAGGATGGCCTAAAGCATGGTCCGCATTTAACATCGCTAAAGAGATTTATAAAAATTAAAAAGAAAGTAGGAATTAAAATGAAGAATACTGAATTAAGCAACAGTACCATCTTTCCGCTAGGACAAAAAGTCGAAGCGAATTTTATTGGGGATGCTTACTTGCAAATGGTGTTTACCGATGCAGCTCCACTTAATGCTCCGATCGGGAATGTAACCTTCGCTCCAGGAGCTCGCAATAACTGGCACTCTCATAAAATTGGGCAAGTTTTGATGATTACTGGTGGTGAGGGTTGGTATCAAGAAGAAGGAAAATCAGCTCAATTGCTCTTACCCGGAGATGTAGTAAATATCCCGCCGAATGTTAAGCATTGGCATGGCGCTACAAAAGACAGTTGGTTTGTACATCTAGCCATTACACCGGGAGAAACAGAATGGTTAGAACCTGTTGATAGCGAACTTTATAATAAATTATAAGAAAGAAACGCATCGAGTCTATGGATTCGATGCGTTAATCTTTTTATATGATTATCTTAACTATTGTTTTGTGAACCAGGAGCACAAAGCTCGCGGCTCTTTCTTCTCAGTGAAAAAATATTATATAATGATGAAATGAACTAAAAGGGGGACTATCATGGAAGATAAAAAAGTCCACGTCGATTTAATTGCGACAAAAAAATATATTTATCTCCCCTGCGAATTTGTTTGTTCTAATCTAAAACCAGAAGAGCAAAATGCGGAGTACGGTGCCTATATATTTAAACTGAGTGGTCTCTCGATTCGTTTTCGAACTGCCAAAATTACACCAACGAAAATAGGTCAATTCGTTACTCTTTGGGAAAGAGTGGGCAAAAGACCTATCCAGCCTTATGATGTTTCTGCTCCGATCGATTACTTTGTTATTAGCGTAAGACAAAATGATCACTTTGGACAGTTTGTTTTTCCCAAACACATTTTATTTGAAAAAGATATCTTATCAAAAGACGGAAAAGGTGGAAAAAGGGCTATACGAGTCTATCCACCTTGGGACAACCCGGTGAGTCTTCAAGCTCAAAAAACACAAAAATGGCAATTGGAATATTTTTTAGAAATCAGGGCGAACATACCTGTGGATCTAAACCGAGCTCGACTGTTATATCGTTAAAAAGCAAAAGAAGCCGAGTCGGCTTCTTTTGTTCCTTAGTGGCAAAAACACTTGGTATATCAGTGGTAGCAATTAAAAACTCACTCTTCTATATACTCAATTTTTGCTGAAGTATAACTGCCAGTTCTTCGACTGTATCCCAAACAATTGGACGGATATCTTGTAGTTGTACAACAAGTTTATCGGCTTCGCTGCTATTCACGGTCCATATCACGGGTATGTTCATTCCGAGCGCATAACCAGCCGCAAAATATACCCCTGGAGATTGCCCGGTAAGATCCGCAATAATCAGCTTATTGTCCGCGATAAGCTCCAAGGAATAATCTTCGTGACTATGAGTTTTTGATTGTGTAAGTAAGCGTGGAAGATAACCACATTGCTCTATTCTTGGTAACAACCCTTCTTGCCAATCCATGCGTAAATCTTCATCATCTGACATGAGAATCATACATGGTTTTAATTTGTTACCTCCGGCACTTGCGACGGCTACACGCCATCCCTCATCCGTAAGCTTATAGGTTACGCCTTCCCTGACCAATAGCTTCTCATTACTCAGCTTATCAATGATATATACTAGTTCTTGTAGACTTGGGGAGTACGTCAAGTTATAGTTCCTAGAGAGTGGTTGAATGACAATCGGTTCCCCTGGACCTTTGGAATGTCTGTGCAGATACTGCAGTAGACGGTTTCCTTTATCTTCAATAGTCACTGGTATTTCCGGAGAATTCACAATGGATTCCAAATCATTAGCCGTTATAGTAACCTTTTCATCACAATCTGTCAGCTCTCGTATATATGCCGATACTACATGAAGCATTTTACGTTTCTGTTGATGCGGCAGCAAATTAATAGGTTTGTAACTGTCTCTCAGTAGGGTGTAGAACCTGCCGGGCGAACAGGAACAACCTAAATATCTATCGTAATCGCCTTCCGGTTCTATCGAAACAATCTCATCGCAGAATAAACAGTGTTTCTTAATCATGACAAGTCTTCACCTCTTTTAAATTGATATCTCTCTACCTTACCAATATTTTTCTAAAAAGTAGACATGAAGATATTTCCTGTTGCGCTCGAACTAGTGCGTATGTTCCAAGACAAAAAGTCCTTGGCAAACGTGCCAAGGACTACTCTGCTTTTATTATATTTCGAAAATTGTGTTAGGGAAGATCTTCCCCATGAACTCGTCGTGCAAAATCGACAAATTGGAACTTATCCAACCTATGTCTTGATTCTGTAAACTGAAATAGTGTAGTGTTTTCTAGAAATACATAGTTTTTGACCACAACAATGTGGTTGAAATCGTGTAAATCCAGCAGTCTTCGATCTTCAGCTGTAACTTCCTCTACAGAAATTTCTTTCTTCGCATAACTGATTTTTAATTGAAGCACTCCCTCTAAATACTCATAGATTGAGTGACTGGCAATTTCCTCGCTTAACTGTTCAACAATGGATGATAGAAAGTAATCCTTGTCTAAGATGATCCGTTCGCCTTCAATCTCTCTCGCCCGGGTTACTCTCCATACAGGCTCATTTGCAGGGATGTGAAGTTGTCTTGCGACTTCAGCATTTGCTGGTACCCGTTTGACCTCATCCACATGGGTTTTCGTATCCCAACCAAACTTCTTGGACATTTGCTTGAATGAGATGAGTCCGGTAATCGGGAAGTCCATTCGTCCAATGTCCAGCACATAAGAGCCTTTCCCTCTAACTTTATGAATGTATCCATACTGCGCCAGCAAATTTAGCGCCTTGCGTACGGTCTCTCTAGAAGTGCCGTATTCGACTGTAATATCATTTTCTGAGGGCAGCTTGGTCCCGGGAACCAATTGTCCTTTTTGAATCTTGTCAGAGTAATCATTAAAAATCTGTAAATAAATGTTTTTATTCAATGTAATCACCCTACTCATTCTAACATGTATTTAGCATAAATCCAGCACACCCGTTGCTAAATACGCGCTAGATGTAAGGATCAATACAAATTAATCTTTTAGGTAAACTTTCAATATAACATCCTTATCGCTTTGTAGCTGAGATGGATCCAGCACTTCGACTCGCTCTATTCGATCCTGGCCATCCGGCAGAATAATTGGTGTAATTAAAGGGTAACCGGCATTCGTAATCACGTCACGGTCAAATTCCAAGAGAAGCTGACCAGCTTTGACTTGATCTCCGGTCTGAACGTGGGACGTGTATCCTTCCCCTTTCAGCCCGACGGTATTAATACCAACGTGTATCAGAATTTGAATTCCGGTCTCATGCTCTAGGATGACAGCATGTTTACTTTTAATTACATGAGCCACGACACCATCAAACGGTGCAACAACCTTTCCATCCTCAGGTTCGATTGCAATGCCTTGTCCCATCGCTCCACTGGCAAATGCCGGATCAGGCACTTTCTCGAGTGTCACTCCATTTCCTGATAAAGGAGCTTTAATATATAAAATCGATTTTTCGTTATCTTCTTTTGTAGGAATAACTTGTTTAATGGTCTGGTCCGGCTCAGGCTGACGATTTGAATTTTTCTTTGTCTCGGTATCCAATTTTTGTCCATTGTCTACTGACTTATTAACTTTCCACTTGCCGTAAATTACCGTTGCAATGAATGGTACCACCAGTACGATGGCCATCCCCAGGAAAAATACACCCCATTGATTTGGGAAAATAGAAAGGAATCCTGGAATTCCGCCCACACCAATCGAGGTGGCACGAACATGGTTGATGGTCAGCAGTACACCTGCTATAGCCGAACCGATCATACCAAAGACAAACGGAAACTTATGTCTTACATTTACACCAAAGATAGCTGGTTCTGTAACGCCTAGAAAAGCTGAGACCGAAGAAGTAACGGCTAGACCTTTACTTTTCTGCTCCTTGAATACGAACATCATAGCCAGCGCCGCTGCACCTTGCGCGATATTGGATAGAGCAAGCATCGGCCAAAGGAATGTACCTCCTTGGGAACCGATCAATTGAACGTCTACAGCCAGGAATGTATGGTGCATACCTGTAATAACGAGAAGGGAGTACAATCCTCCATAAATTAAACCACCAAGTGCTGGTACAACATCAAATATATACACCAACCCTGTTGTGATGGCGTTTCCAGCAGCAAACGTAACAGGTCCGATCACAGTAAATGCAAGAAAACCAGTTATTAGTAAAGTGACAGGTGCTACAATTAACAGTTTGATTGAGTCTCGTACCCTTTTATTCAGGAAGGTTTCAATTTTAGCCAGAAAATAAGCCGATACCAGGACGGGAAGAACTTGGCCTTGATATCCGATTTTATTTATTTCGAAGCCAAACAGATTCCACACTGGTACCGATCCATTGGTCTTCGCTTCAGCATAGCTGTAAGCACTTAACAAATCAGGGTGAACAAGAATAAGGCCTAGCACGATTCCCAACAAAGGACTGCCACCGAAACGGACGACAGCTGACCATCCAATAAGGGCAGGTAAAAATGTAAAAGCTGTACTTGCAATAGTATTGATTATTGAGGCAATATCTGCCCATTGGGGATAGACCTGTATCAATGATTTTCCTGCGAAAAAAATACCGGAACCGGTCAATATATTGTTAATTCCCAGTAGTAAACCGGCAGTAACGATGGCAGGCAAAATTGGAATAAATATATCGGACAGCGTTTTGATAGCTCGCTGGATCGGGTTTTGTTTGTTACTTGCGAGATTTTTTACATCGTCCTTAGATACTCGTTCCGCTCCCGTAATTTGAATCAATTCTTCGTAAACCTTATCAACAAGACCTGGCCCGATAATGACTTGGTATTGACCTTGCGTAGAGAAATGTCCCTTGACCAAATCATTGTTTTCTAGCGCCGCTTCATCGACTTTGCTTTCGTCTTGTAGTGCAAAACGCAGGCGAGTAACACAATGCGTGGCCGCTTCAATGTTCTTTTTCCCGCCGATGGCTTCAATGATCTTCTCTACGTTTTTTTTATTAACTTCCATTTACCTCACTCCTCTGCATGAATTTTCTCGATAGTTAACGAATGATCCACATAAAAGCTGCATATGGGCTAAGTGTAATCTGCTGACGAAGTATTTTTTCTTCACCTGTGTTTCCGATTAAAAGCTCGATGCTTTTGTGACCAATGCTTTGCCAAAGCGAATCCGGCAATTCAAACGAAGCCTCGTCACCGCTGAAATTTGACATGACAATCAGCAATTCGTTCTCATTGTTGCGGATGTAGCTATAGATTTGTGGATGGCCACCATCGAAACGCTGATAATCTCCATCCGTAAATACCTGAATGTTTTTGCGGAAGGAAATCAGTTTACGGTAATGATGGAAAACCGAGTCTGGATCTGATAATTGTTTCTCCACATTCAATAGTGGGTAACGTTCATCCACCTTTATCCATGGAGTGCCAGTTGTAAACCCGGCTTGCGGACTGTTGTCCCAAAGCATAGGTGTACGAGAGTTGTCTCTAGAACGTTCCTTGATGATGGCAAACGCCTCTTCTGCTGTTTTGCCTCTCTCCTGCAAGATTCGGTACATATTAGTGGATTCAATATCCCTGAATTCACTCATATCCTTCCACTTCGGATTGGGCATCCCGATTTCTTCACCTTGGTAGACATACGGTGTCCCCTGTAAACCATGAAGAGTGGTCGCTAGCAGTTTTGCGCTTTCGACCCAATAAATATCATCATTCAAAAAACGTGACAATGCTCGTGGTTGATCATGATTGTTGAAGAATAGTGCATTCCAACCTCCGCCCTGCTGTATTCCGATTTGCCAATCGGTAAGCAAACTTTTGAGCTGCTCGAAGTCATAAGGCATGAGTTCCCATTTGTTGTTATTCGGATAATCAACCTTCAAATGGTGGAAGTTGAACGTCATCGAGAACTCCTTCTCTTTTGGATTCGAGTAGCGGATGCATTGTTGAAGAGAAGTAGATGACATTTCGCCAACCGTAACGATGTTATAAGGCGTGAAGACCTTTTCATTAAGCTCTTTAATATACTCGTGAACACGGGGCCCATCCGTGTAATGAATACGTCCGTCACCAGGAGCGATTGAACCGTCATCATTAGGAAACTCTTGATTTTTAGATATTAGATTGATTACGTCCATGCGGAAACCTTTGACACCTTTTTGAGCCCAAAAAGTCAGTAATTTAACAACTTCTTCTCTGACCTTCTCGTTCTCCCAGTTCAAATCAGCTTGCGTCTTATCGAACAGTGTGAGGAAATATTGTCCTGTGGTCTCGTCGTACTGCCAAGCAGGACCTCCAAATTTGGACTGCCAATTGTTAGGGACTCCGCCATCCGGTGCCGGATCTCGCCAAATGTAATAGTCACGATATGGATTATCTTTCGATGATCGAGAAGCCTTGAACCATTCATGCTCTGTTGATGAATGGTTCACCACAATATCGATCATCAGATGCATGCCTCGCTTTTTTAATTCCTGTACCAACTCATCAAAGTCTTCCATGGTACCAAAATCAGGATTGATACGACAATAATCAGCTACGTCGTAACCGTTATCATTTTGGGGACTGACATAGACTGGTTGCAGCCAAACAATATCGATACCCAACTCTTTCAGATAATCAAGTTTGCTAGTTAAACCTTTGATATCTCCTGATCCTGTACCTGTAGTATCTTTAAAGCTTTTAGGATAAACCTGGTATACAGTTGATCCTCTCCACCAATCATGTTGAGTTAGAGTGTTCACAGTGAATTTCACCCCTAATTAATTTAAATATATCTTGTATATACAAGTAAAATGATTTTAACCCTGTATATACATGTTGTCAAATGGATTTTCTACCAATCTATTATCCATCAAATCAAACTTATTGATATTTTACCCCTATCTCATGTTTTTAAAGCTGCCGCTCTGTTGGAATTATCTCTACAAATAAAAAAGCCGCTATAGTAGCGACTTTAAATGTGTGCATGTTTGTGTCATTCGACCGATACCCGTACTAAGTTTTCCTTGATGCTAAAAGACCATTTCGCCTCATTAAACCACTAGTTTCAGAGATATACTCACCTTAAATAAGTCACCGTCTGTTTTAATATCAAGACTGCCTTCATGAATGTCGACGATTGATTTCGCAATGGCTAGCCCAAGGCCAGAACCTTCGGTATGACGCGAAGTATCTCCACGTTTAAACCGTTCAAACAGCTCATCTATATTCTCACTAAGCTCATATTTCGATACATTCTTAAACGTAATCATCACCTGAGTGTCGAGTCTACGTACGGTAATATAAACGCGCGAGTTCTCTAACGAATATTTCAGGACATTTCCAATTAAGTTATCAAAGACACGCCACAGCTTTTTCCCATCTACTAAGGCGTAAACTGGCATATCCGTGTAAGTAATCCGGAATTGCAGACTGGACTCTTGAATAGTGTCATCATATTCCGCTAGTGACTGTTGTAGAAGCTGAACGAGATCCACTTTTTCCAAGGTCAATTCCATATTTCCACTGGCCATTTTCGAAACTTCAAATAAATCATCAATTAACAGCTTTAATCGCTTGGATTTCATATCAATGATTTCGAGATAGTCTAACCTGTCCTCATTCGATATCCCTTCCGTTTTTAATAATTCTGTATAAGTAATAATAGATGTTAGTGGTGTCCTTAGGTCATGACTTACATTGGTAATTAACTCTGTTTTAAGTCGTTCGCTCTTTGCCTGCTCATTCTGTGACGTCTTTACCCCTTGCTTTAACACGTTGATATTGCTAGCGAGCATTGCCAGAACAGATTTCCCTGACACCGGCAGATCCTCCCCTAGATTTCCAACAGCCAATTCATTCGTTTTATTTACGATCCGGTTAAAATGTCCAATACTTTTGATCAATACCACAATAATTGGAAGCCCTATGAACGCGAGCAATAATATATATATTAAAAGAAAAAATGGATCTGCGATAATCATGATCGCTGCAAAACCTAAACCAAAAACTGTAGCTAATACAATAAACAGCTGCATGCCCGTGCTTGTATTCAGAAAAGCGTCTTTCAGACTACGTTTTACTTTATTGAAGAGCAACTTTATACTCTGTCCTGTTTTATAAAAGAGCGCCTTTTCCCATACTTTCTTTACATTTTTCCGATCCTTAAATTCTAAAGTAAGTAATTTCCCTTGGACAAGGGTAAGAAACCAAAGGACCGATCCAACTGCCATACAGGTAATTATATCCCGACCGTAAACAAATGGATTTTCAATGTCATAAAAGATTTGTTCATTAATAAAAATCAGAAAGATAGCGGCAAAAAATCCTATGATAGCGAAGAAAATAACTCTCAAGTCTAGGGGAACCTTATTATAATAAGCCCTCCATTTTTCAATTCCAGCGAGAATAACTTTCGCTTTTTTCAGAAGATAGAAACACAAAATAAGAACGACGATGCTGGCTAAGGAATACATCCACCATATGATTTGTTTCTGCTTGTAACGTTCGTATTCGATCATAGCCCAGTTTGATGAGGACAGGGATTTAGATACTGCAATCTGTCCTTCGAATGGAATAAAAGAATTTTCCAGTTCATCAAATCCTGCAAAGCTATAATACATCGAATAATTACTAGGTATAGAATAATCGGTAATATACAACATATTGTTAGGAGTCATAAAGTTTTTTACTGATTCTTCATCTGATTCGTTCAGATTTGTATAGAATTTTCCGGTTGCACTGTTTTCAAAATAGAAATATAAAGCTTCTTTGTATTTCAAATATTCTGGACGGTAATTTTCTCGTTCCTTGTAGAACTCCTCTAATATCTGTTCTTTCTCCTTTATAATCTTTGCTAAAACATACTCATCACTCTTGAATACATTGATAATATCGTCTATTTTCTCATCTCTCTCCTCAAGGTAGATATCCGCAGCCCCTTGGTTCTCCATTACTAATGCTTGCTGAATAAGATCTTCGTACTGAGCATTTATGTTCGTAATTTGATCAGTTAGATACCCAGAACGATAACGATGCTCATTAATTTCATCTTCAGTGACAATTATTGATCTTTTGGCTTCCTCCAAAGTGATATTATTTAGCTCGAATAAGTTTAAATCTCCAGTGAATCGAGCGAGCACGTTTTGAAATTCAGAAGTGTGGAAATAGTCCCGCTGAATATAATTGTTACCGAAAGTAACAAAGGATACGATCCCGCTTAGGCCAAAAGTAAACATGATAGCCCAAGCAGCAATGACGAATTTATTTTTCCATTTTGTAGCCAATTCCCCATACCACCTTTAAATATCTTGGATTTTTCGGATCAATTTCAATTTTCTCGCGAATTTTTCTAATGTGGACGGCTACCGTATTTTCTGCGTTATAGCAAGGCTCGTTCCATACCCTTTCATAGATTTCACTGATCGAGAACACCCGGCCGGCGTTTGTTATTAGTAATTCGACAATTCTAAATTCAATCGGAGTAAGCTTCACAAGGTCTCCATGAACTGTCACTTCTTTTGCTGATTTGTCTAATGTAAGCCCATTTAGATCAATTATTTTTTTGATACCTTCATATGTACCGAGAGTAATATACCTTCTCAACTGGGATTTAACACGGGCTACGAGCTCCATTGGATTAAACGGTTTTGTTACATAATCATCCGCTCCCATATGGAGGCCTAATATCTTATCTGCATCCTCACTTTTTGCACTCAAAATAATGATAGGAATATTCTTCTGCTCACGAATTTTATATGTAGTCGAAATCCCATCCATATTGGGCATCATAATATCTAATATAATCAGATGGACTTGGTGTTCATTAATAATTTCTAAAGCTTCCATCCCATCCTTTGCTTTTAACACCGTAACTCCTTCATTTTTCAAGTAAATCGCTATGACGTCCCGTATTTCCTTTTCATCATCCACAACAAGTACATTAAAATCTTCCATTTCTCAACCTACCTTCCTACTGCGATACTTCCATAGTTTAATTATAGAACGAAAGTCTTAACAAAGATTTATGATAATAATGAAGAACTTCTTAATATTTCTTGTTAACAATACAAAAAAAACCTCCAAGGTATCTCCATATCTTACGACATGGTTCCATTCTCTTGAAGGAGTTTTATTAAATCGTATATAGATTTATAAAGAAAAGCACGCTGTAAATTGCTCTCTAAAGAGGTTTGCCTTTCTGGCAGGATGATTTAAATGAGCGAATGTTTGCAAGGTTAGAGATTTACAAACACCCTCGGCTTTCCGGCCGACCGTGACAATTTTAACTTCTGGAAAGATAATTAACACTTGTTTTAAGATCTCCATCCCCCAATTAAGTTCTTCACGAGTCGGAGGACGATTCCCCTCAACCTCGTCTGTCGGATGAAGCGGGAAAGCATTCCATAAGACCGGGGGCTTGGAAAGTGAGTTTATGGACCCCCATATTATTGTGGATGAAGCCTCAGCTTTATTTCCGTCAGCAATAAATTGGGTATTAGGAAAATGTTTGTTCAGGCTGCCATCCATGATAAGTCGTTGAGATGTAAAGGGTATTCCTGTTTTTACGCAGCCGTGGATACCTGGAGCTTCACCGAGGAGCATCCATTCTGGATTATGTGAGTTTAACGCTTTGAAATACTTCTTCAGATTCTCCTGCTTTATTGGCGAATCTACATAAAAATTACCGACATTTTTGAAGTTATTCTTCGAGACTAAATGCTGAATTAGGGTTTGAAGTCGTTTTTCGAAGATCTCCTCTTCATGAACCTCCGGGTGAAGCCGATCATCCCCCTGCGGAGAATACCCCTTCTTACTATCAATACGAAGATCTACGTCCCTCTTAAATTCGATCACTTGCTGCTCGTTTTCCACACGATATTCCCCCTCTCCTTTATTAATATGAGGGGGAGATATTAAACATAACAAAGGAAAATAGATCGTCCTAAAACGATCTACTATATATCACGGAAAAAGGTTCATTAGATGCTTAACTGTATGTGATTTTATTAGAATATATTAACTTTACATATTATGGTTTAAATAATACAATTTAGTAGTCATAAATTAAATTCTAAGGGGAAATTATCTATGAAACGTCATTTCAAAGTAGCACTTCTGCTATCTATCATGCTACTTTCAATTACTGGTTCCGCCTTTGCTAAAGATGTAGTAGTTCTAAACATTACTCCTGCACCATCTGTTATCATATCTAATGAATTGACTGTTGTTTCTGACACCATTGAGGTTAATAATCTACAAAGAAACGTTACAATTTCAAGAGACTTTGCAGCAAGTGAGAATATTCCCGCATCAATTATCTATAATAAGGACTACGGAACCCTAGGTAAATGGAGTGGCATTCTATTCAGAACAAATTCCCCTGCTCCTGAACCCACTATAGGTGATGGACTTAGATTTTATTACTCTGGTACCCTTTATAGGAACGCCGACTAATAATTACGCATAAACGCTCTCATCGATTTTCGCCGAATCGTATTGATTAAGCTTTCGGACTGCCCCACGCGAAAGTTTCAAGTTCACGGATACGTCGAAGAATATCTTCTTGGGTATTCATCGAATGATTCTCGCTTTTCTGCAACTGCATGATTTTCTCCTGGAGTGTTCTAATAATCTGGTTATAGAGATCATAATCCTTAATGATTATATCCAAGAACTCATTAACCTGGTTTTGATCATATCCACGAAAAGTGCTTTCAAAAATTTTGTCGTGTATCTCCTGGAAGGTAAGCTTAATCCCCATTTCTCTTGGTTTAAGAGTTGCGATTTTTTCAAATTCCATCGAACAGAACATCCCCTTTAAAAGACTTGTGATATCTCAACATCCATATAGAATTTATTGTTATCAATAGTAACTCGTTCTAGCAATTCGACAAGAGGATCTTAATTCCTGCAAACTTTGATTTACTTATATATCAGCAATAATAAACGCATCTGTTTTCGGAATAGATGAAAATTTCCTCGATAAAAACTGTACATAAATAGGATGTACGGTATAAAAGGAGTATATGTATGTATAACCTAGTAATTTAAAATTAGCGTTATCCAATGTTGTTTATCATGCCTCTTTATATTGGTGTTTTTATGCTAGTTCATAGTGGTTATTTTGTGTTTGCCGCCAATTCGACAAGCAGCACTAGAGCTTCATGTTAGTTTCATCACCGTAAAGAAAGCTTGGGAAGAACTCGAGCGAAGTGGTTTGATCAATACATTATCAGGTAAAGGTTGTTTTGTAGCCAAGTTCTCATCCGATGAAATGCTTCAAATGCGTAACGAAATGATCTTAAAGCAAAGCGACGTTTCATACTACAAATCCTTTGGCCTCACCCAAGATGAAGTTTTTGAACTGTTGAAAAAGAATTATTAACCGCCTACCCGATACATTCTCATGTGAGATCAATAAATTGGATTTCCTGCAAGAAGCGGTGTAGCATTAACACCGGTTGCACCCGTGAAGGAAGTTTCCGCGGTTCGATACGAATAGCGGTGAATGGAATGGAAAGCTCTCGTGAAGGGAGCTTTCTTTCATTGGTTACCCCTTTGGCTTTTGAGATTTTTCAACGTTACCTATTTCGTGACCGAAATTGGGATTGCAGAACGTGATGACAAATCTGTAGGCTTACGCATTTTGCTTCCATTAGAAAGTTATAATAACTTTGCCTTGTGAATGACCAGTAGAAACTTGATGTAATGCCTTATTAATGTCATCAAATGTATAAGTTGAATCAATTGAAGTTGTAATATTCTCATTTTCAATAAGACAAGTAATCTCTTGTAACTGTCTTCCATTGGCTTGCACAAATAAAAAGTGATATTCTTTGTTATCTCTAGCTGCTAATCGGTCTAAACGAGCACCCACTAAACCAAACAACATTTTTTTCCACATTGGAAAATTATTTTCAACGGCGAAGCGATAATTTGGTAAGCCTTTCAATGATACTAATTTTCCTTGAGGTTTTAAAATATCAAGTTCAGTTTTTATTTCATTTGTACCCAAGGTGTCTATAACATAATCTATATTGGATAGAACCTCAGCATAGTTTTCCTCTTTATAATTTATAAATTCATCTGCCCCAATCGACAGTGTACGTGATCGACCTCTTTCACTGCCACTTGCAATAACGTATAACCCCATTGATTTAGCAATAGGGATTGCCATAGCACCGAAGCCGCCGGTTCCCCCAGGAATAAATAGCTTTGCATTAGGCTGAGCATTTAATACGTCCTTCAATGCTTGATAAGCTGTTAATGCAGTAAGGGGAACCGCAGCCGCTTCAACAAAGGATAAATTTTTAGGCATTTTAGATATAGCGTCATCTTTGACCGCCACATATTCAGCAAAAGCTCCTATTTTATTCACTGGCAACCTTGTATAAACTTGGTCGCCAACCTGAAAATCAACAACATCTTTACCAACTGCCTCTATAACACCAGATAGTTCATTGCCTAATGTTAATGGGAAATCATAATCAGCAATCATTCGGATACTTCCATTCAAAATAAGAATATCTAAAGGATTTACACCTGCAGCTTTCACTTTAACGAGTACCTCATGGTTATTGATTTCTGGTATTTTCACATTATTGATTTCCAATTGTATTTCTTTTGAGTATTTCTGCATTTGAGCAGCTCTCATGTTCTTTCAGCGTCCTTTCTACTTAAAAATCTTATGGCGTACAATTTTTAGTTGTACGCCATTTCTGGATTCACTTATTCTTACTGCTGTTGAGAATTTAATTCTTCCATTTTAGGATAGTCTGTATAACCTAAGCTTCCGTTACCTGCGTATAATGTTTTAGGATCAACTTCATTTAAAGGAAATCCCTTTTTAAGACGTTCCACTAAATCCGGATTAGCTAATGACCAGATACCGACTGGCACTACATCAGCAGTCCCGTTATCAATATCTATACTAATATCGTCAAGTGCCCGTCCTGCTCGATTAACCAATAATGGATTTGTCCAAATCGAACGAATTTTACGTAGCAGTGTTTCGTTCCCTAAATGCATAACATGGAGGTATGCTAAATTAAACTTAGCTAATTCTTTTACAAGATGGAGATAAACCTCCGGTCCTTGTTCGCCTTCATTAATCCCACCAAGAGGTGTTCCTGGTGAAATACGGAAGCCAGTTCTTTCTGCTCCAATTTCTTCAACGACTGCTTTCGTTACTTCGATTGCAAAGCGAGCACGGTTCTCCACAGATCCTCCGTATTTATCGATTCGTTTATTCGAATTTTCTCCAATAAATTGATTGATTAGATAACCGTTGGCTCCATGAATTTCAACCCCATCAGCACCTGCCTTAATAGCTGCTGCGGCTGCTTTACGGAAGTCTGCAATAGTATTTCGAATATCTTCTTCACTCAGCTCTCGTGGGACGGGTATTTCCTGCATTCCTTTAGCAGTAAACATTTCTACACCAGGTGCGATCGCAGAGGGTGCAACTGCTTGACGATGATGCGGAGTATTGTCGGGGTGCGAAATTCGTCCCACATGCATTAATTGTATATACATAAACCCATCTGCTTCATGCACTGCATCCGTAACCTTTTTCCAACCTTCTATTTGTTTTTCAGTATAGATACCAGGTGAATTTAAATAACCTTGTCCATCATCAGATGGTTGTGTACCTTCACTAATAATTAAACCCATAGATACTCTTTGAGCATAATAAAGGGAGCTTAATTCTCCCGGTGTACCGTCCTTTTCCGCTCTACTACGTGTCATAGGTGCCATTGCTAAACGATGAGGTAATTCCATATTTCCAATTTTAGTTCTACTCCACAATTTGTCCATTTTGTACACTCCTCTTTAAATTAAGTTAGCATCGAAATTGTCATTAAGAAAGATATGGGTATAGTGCAGGAACGCCCCCTGCAAGTCCACTTTGTATCTTTCGGCTGTCGTCATCAGCAATAATTTCAAAGCTGCCAGATTCTATGCCATCAACAGCTATTTTTGCGATATCTGCAGGGTTGGATTTTGGAACTTCTAAGCTGCTTGTCATATCTGTCTCCATAAAGCCCACATGTAATCCTGCTACTCTTATATTATGAGGATACAGATTTAGACGTAAATCGTTAGTCAATGCCCACTCTGCAGCCTTTGCAGCTGAATAAGCACCCACAGTTCCTGAACTAAACCAAGATAATGCGGAAAGAACATTCAATATGGACCCTCCCCCATTTTTTTCTAGTATCGGTGCAAAAGTACGAACCATGGATAATGTACCGAAGAAATGCGTATCAAACTCCAAATGTATTTTTTCTACATCATCGTCCAGCAAAGAGGCGCCAGTCGATGATCCTGCATTGTTGATTAAAAGCGTAACATCCTTAGCGAGGATAGCAGCTGCTGCAACTTCTTGAGGGTTGGTAATATCAAGCTTTACAGGTGTAACGCCTGGAATATCAATGGTCTCCGGATTTCTTGCGCCAGCATAAACTTTGGCCCCTCTGGATAGAAGTTCAAGGGTGAGATGGCGGCCAAAACCTCGGTTTGCTCCAGTCACAAATGCGACTTGTTCAGAAATTTTCATTTTATTAACTCCTTTTATTCATTGTTTGAGTGCAAATCCTCATAAAACTAAGCAAACTGTGACTCACTTTTTTAAAAGTTATAGGTATAGAATATTCTTACTATATGGGAATGATCATTCTAAAATACACACAAGAATAGATCATTCATGAAAGTACTTTAGCAAGGAAAGAAATACGTTTTGAGAACGATCATTCTAAAAAACACAAAAGAATGACCCTTGTAAAGAGAGCTTTAAACAAGGCAAGACTCAATTATGAGAACGTTCATTCTAAAATATGCATAAGCAAATTACTTATAAAAGTTTAATGGATAAATCGGCTATACGGTGTAACTTTTCTTTAGGTATGGTAGTTCTTGTCATTACCCTTAACCCAACACAAACAGCATGCAGATGTTCCGCTAGATCATCGGCATTATAATCCGAGTTAAATTCTCCATCCTGCTGGCCCCACAGAATAATATCTTTGAGCAGCTGCTCTGATAATGTGAACGATTCAGTGGACTTCAAATCCACATCGGCATCGCGCATTGCCAATTCCACCGCTGAATTCACCATCAAACAGCCTGAGGGTGAATCTTCTTCACCATATATCATGAAACTAAAGATAAGCTGAAGTGCCTCAGTTGCAGTCTTAGAGCGTTTAACTTCACCCGTAAGCTCAGCATTCACTTTATCGCGAAATCGGTCCATTGCTTTCAAAAATAGCGTATGCTTGTCGCCGAATGTGTCATATATACTTCTTCGATGAACTCCCATATGCTCAACAAGATCTGTCAAAGATGTCTTCTCGTAACCCTGTTCCCAAAAAAGCTTCATCGCCCTATCTAATACTACGTTCTCATCGAATTCTTTGCTTCTTGCCATTCTTCTATTCCCTCCCTAATAGTCAATATAACATATTGAGAACGATCGGTAAAGAAAGACTCGCTATACATCAAAATGAGCCGATTGCAATGGCCGCTGCTTTCCTTTGTTATTCAACTATCCTTGCCCGTTGAGAAAAGGGCTACCACTCGGCAGCCCTTGCTCTGTTGAACTATCGTTACCCGTTAGAAGTGTCCCTTTATCCTATAATTTGGAAATCCCGCTTGGTATTATGCCTGTGTGTTGAATGGTACGAATCTGAGAAGTTGTTATCCGGAATCCAACCAGAATAAACGACGAGGTTACATTGTTAAAGTTAAAAGCTCGTAAGTCTGAGATGTTCTGGCTACCACGGAAAATCCGAAAATTCCCTGTAAAGTTACGGCCTGAAAAGAGTACTAATGTAACTTGACTAGGAATTACAACATTTCTTAGCCGAAAACTGGAGATGATGTTGTTAAAACCGAATAATCCCAGATTTGAAACTGCCACTCCTCGCCTAAATGTTAGACTTCTTCTAGTAAAGTTAAAACCCGAGAAAAAAGTAACTCTAACATTTCGATTAGATATTAATCCCATTCCTTTCACTCTCCTATACATAAGATAGTAACAATGTATGAATTGGTTAATATATTTGCTTGGACTTATACTATTAATCTGGAACTCTTCCAGATATCATATCCTGCCCAATCGCAACGCGGCTTCCAGTACATGTCTGCCCTAAAGCATAGCAAAAGCGATGGATCCGTTCCATCGCTCGTTGAGTTAGACCGTATATATATTCGCCAATGGCGCTTGAAAGTATAAATTATTTCTGAGACCCTAATCCAAATTATATTTTTTTAGTTAAGGGGAATAAAATACAATCTTTAATTGTCTCACTATCTGTCAAAACCATCAATAGACGTTCAATTCCGAATCCCCAACCAGAAATTGGAGGCATTCCATATTCCATAGCCAATAAGTAGTCTTCATCCATTTCCATTGCTTCTAAATCGCCACCACTTTTCAGAGTGGCTTGTGTCTCTAATCGTTTTCTCTGTTCAACAGGGTCCACTAATTCTGAATACGCATTGATAATCTCTGCACCATTGACTACTAATTGGAATCGATCTGAAATTTCTGGACTGTCATTATTTGCTCTTGCTAATGGTGATAGATCAATAGGGTGTTTGATTAAAAATGTTGGTTTTATTAATTGTGGACGACACATTTTTTTATATAGAAGATCAATAAAGTTCCCTCTACCTAAAGTCTCGATATTCTCATGTTCTAAATAAATATCTTTTCGTTTTGTTTCTCTATATAAGTCATTTACATTTGAATACAAATCAATATCGATGCCCGTATCTTTTAGAATTAAATCTCTAAATGAAACAACGTTCCACTCTAATGAAAAATCAATTGTTTGTCCTTGTATTTTAATTACTGTTGTATTAAATGTTTGTTTAAGAACATATAAAATCATTTCACGCATGAGTGCCATTGTATCTTCATAGTTCCAATAAGCTGCATAACCTTCAACCATTGTAAATTCTTGAAGGTGTTGAGGGCTGACTCCTTCATTTCTAAAGCATTTTGCAAATTCAAATATTTTTGTAAAGCCGCCTACAATTAGTCTTTTTAAGTAAGTCTCTGGTGCAATTCGCAAATTCAATTCCGTATCTAACGAGTTATGATACGTTCTAAATGGGCGTGCTAAAGCACCCGAGGAAGTGTGTTGTAACACAGGTGTTTCCACCTCTAAGAAGTTTTTTTCTTCTAAGAATCTACGAACAGCACGCACTAACTTTACTCGCATTAACATACGATTTTGTGTTTCTTTTGTCATCATTAAATCTAAATAACGTTGTCTATAACGTGTGTCTATATTGCTTAATCCATGCCATTTATCTGGTAGTGTGTGTAATGCTTTCCCAAGAAAAACATAATTTTCGATACGAAGCGTTTTTTCATTTGTTTTCGTAGAATACATATTTCCTTCTACACCAATAAAATCACCTATATCGAAAAAGTGGATGAAATCATTATAAGCCTGCTCCCCAACCTCTTCTTTTTTCAGAAGAAGTTGTAAATTACCTTGTATGTCTGAAATTGTGATGAAACTAAATTTATTAAACTGACGAATCCCCATGATTCTTCCTGCAACTAGAACCCCTGATGTCCCATCCTCAAGTGAAGATGCTTCGTAAAGTTCGTAATTTCTCGTAAATCTTTCAGGATATACTGGAACCCCCTGCGATCTTAAAGACTCTAATTTTTCTATTCTAAGGGTTGTTTGTTCATTACTCATTCTTATCCACTCCAATTTTTATAAGCTTATTTTCGCTTGTAAATTCGCGTATATACTTCTAAACGACAAAAAAACTCCCACCCCCAAGATTCTTCATCTTGAGGACGAGAGTTATTAACTTCGTGGTACCACCTCAGTTTGTTGATAAGTTACCATACCAACCTCTTCGGGTACGGCAATTAAAATAATTGATTATACCCTATCTCTTTAACGGGAGATCCCGTCGCAGCATCACTAAGAACGTTCTTAGATCCGTGCGAAGCTCCAAGCCCTTTTTCATTAAGATCATTATTACTCCTTCCCACCTACCGGAGCTCTCTGGAAATAATTAATCAAAATTACTCTTCTCTTCATAGCCGTTTATTCTATATTATATAATTTAAAACATTTTAGCCTAGAAAAATAGTTTAGTCAATTTTGGCTACGTTGTATAGATATTATTCGACATCCTGCTAGTTTACTGTTACGCTTCCTTCCCGCCATGATTTACATTCGTTTCAGCAAACCTACCCGTTAGCGTAACAATCAGGCACGTAGTTTATCATTCGTTCTTCTCATATATGTCAGCTTAGGTGTTTGAATCTTTGATTAGATCGTCGCAGAAAGCCGCAACGTCACTGCCTGTTACTTCGAACACACCTTTCCCCAAGACCGCTCCCTCTTCAAAAAGATCAATAATCCCCGAGAGCAAACCCGTCCAGTCGGTTAGTTCAACAGTGCCGACTTTAAAGAGATATTTTTGAATTTCTTTATAAACAATCTGATAATCTTGCGGGAGCGCTTTGACACGCGACACATGCGCTCGCCACTTTTTTTTGCCTACGATGATATCGTTTATGCTCATTTTATCCTCCCTATTTACCTAATTTTTTGGCGATATTATTATTGAGTTGCTCGCGCCACTTATCGCGATAAGACTTTGCCCCTTCTTCACCAGCCAGCGCTGAACAGAAGCCTTTGATATCGTCACCTAACACCTCTTGAACACGCTGACCGTCAGCCGCAGTTTCTTCGAGCAGCCCAAGCACACCGTCAAGAATTGGCATGAGGTTGCGACCGGTGAAATCTGAGTACGAAAAAAGATTGGTATTAATTTCGGCCCATGCCGTTTGATAATCAACTGGCAGCTTTTTGACTCGAGATTCAAAAATTTTAAAATCTTTAGTCATGTCGTTGCCCGTGATTTTTTCCCAAAAATTCATTATATTTCCTCCTTTAACTCGTTAATTTTTGATGATACGAACTCCCACTTTTCCCAGAACCTCAGCAGTTCCTCGCTTCCCGCGTCGTTAATCGTGAAAAACTTTCGCGGCGGTCCCATATCGGAGGGCTTCCTGGTGATCTCCACCAACTTGTTTTTTTCAAGCCGGATTAGGATGGTGTACACCGTTCCGTCCACAATATCTGTAAATCCGAGGGCATTCAGCCGTCGTGTGATTTCGTAACCATAGGTTTCTTGGCGACTTATAATTTCAAGGACACAGCCCTCAAGGACCCCTTTGAGCATTTCAGTTAGGTTTTCCAGCACACTCACCTCTTTCTATTCTGTATCACTGGTATGCAGTAATACTTACTACCGCTATAAAGTAACACTTAGTAGCTGATTTGTCAATAACGTTTACTCCGACACGACTCTTACATTTTCAACTTTCCTGCCAGTTTGTTAAATCATCGATCATCGAATATATTCTTAGCCTATTCAATAACACAAATGTTCCTACATAAATAAAGAAAAGCCTGATTTATCAAGCTTTTCTTCACTTCATTGCGTTATGTTCGCACTTTTATGTCATGTCATTGGACATCTAATGAGCATACCACTACGGCTTCCTGCGATATATGTTTTAATTGGTTCTTTTCCACGTCCACCACTCCACATCAAAAAAATCACCACTTTTGAAACGTTAGTATTAAATGCTTCTTCTTTGTTATCCCTAACGAACATCTAACCATACAGCACAACCATCATGAATGTGAAGTTAATGGAATTAAGAAATGCTTTGTTCCACCGTCACATGTCGGACGAACAAACAATGTATCATCACTCTCTGTTATGAACTCAGTTTGAAGGTTCTCATTATCGTAATCTGGTGTAAAATAAAAATGAATAATCTCTGTGTCAGCAGAAACTATACTGTTTAAAATTATATCGTAATCAACTTTTTGTTTGCTGATGATATCAAAAATATGAAGATGTTTATCATCCTGCTTAAAAATTACAATGGTATCAACATCTTCGATATAATAAATCGCATCATTAAATGCTAATATGAAGTAGAACATCAATAGATGTTCATTATTCTTCACACCCATTATTGAGGATACAGGTGTTCTTTCCACAGCAAACTGCTCCATCATTCGGAAATCGACTGTGTTATCCGTATCTAACATACGTATCGAATGTGTAGTTGCCGTTTGTGCTTTTAGATCTGACTTGTTTAGTGAGAAGCTACTTTCTTGCACTGTTCCAAACCCAAATCTAGGATAAAAATCTAGAACCGATTCATTCGCAAATAAGTAAATAATGTCGAATTCTTGTTCATATTTCTTAATAATATGATTCATCAGCTTCCCTGATAAGCCTTGGTTACGGTAGTCGGGATGCGTCATAACTGTACCCACTTGAATGGCTGTGTACTCTTTACCATTAGATACAAATTGCATTTTGTTTATGGAAGCATTTGCGATCACTTTATCTCCATCAACGTATGAATAACATATATAATTGTCGTTCCAGCATCCTTTTTCATACCATTTTTTGAAATCCAGTCCAAATACTATTTTAGCCAATTCATTAAAGCTTTCCTTATATGTTTCTATGTCCTTGTAGTCACTTACCAATTGATAATCAGTCATATAAACCTCTCACAATTTCTTTAGTTTTTGTTAGCCACTTATCAATGCTTATAATATGACCTCCTATCAAGTATACTTTCAATTTGTTCCGCCATCAAAGACTTTAATCTATTCTTACTCTGAACTCCCTCCGCAAAATTCACATGATAATACGTCATTATCCCCCCCATTGTTTCACACTTGTTTTCTAACAAAACCCGAAAGTCATAATTAAAGTTCAAAACTAAAAAGAACCAGGTCGTATGACCGGGCTCTTTTACATTTGCGATGACCTTATCGCCATCAACGTTTGAATTACTTATATGTTCAATGTGCTTGTAGTCACTTACTTAGTGATGTTGAATCATCTTTAAGAAGCTTCTTGATCGTGAGTCCGAATAAAACACAGCAGGTCAGTGCCGCACAGAAATCCGCAATCGGTTCAGCAATAATAACCGCATCAGTTTTCGGACTAATAAATGTGGGAAGCAAGTAAACCAATGGAATAAGCAAGATAATTTTACGCAAGATCGCAATGAAAATAGAAACTTTAGCTTGTCCCAGGGCAATAAAAATCTGCTGGAAGGCAAGTTGAATACCATAAATACATGTGCCTAAGAAAAATATCTTCATTAATCTAGCTGTCAGCTCAATAAGTTCAATATCATCAGTAAAAATCATAATGGGAATCTCCGGTATAAAGATGGCTACTCCCCACATGACCAAACCAAAAGCCGCGCAAAAAACACTACTATATTTAATAGTAGATTTAACACGAGCAAAATCGCGGGCTCCATAGTTATAGCCAATAATAGGCTGTGCCCCTTGTGCAAAACTAGATAACAGAAGCGCAAATATTTGCATAAGTGTTCCCAAGATCCCCATGGCTGCTATATAGAGATCACCCCCATATTTACCGAGAGATGTGTTAAATACAATTTGGATTAAACTTTCGGTCGACTGCATAATGAAGGGTGAAAGTCCCAAGGCTAGTACACTTGTCACTACCTTTGGGTTAATCCGCATATTGGCCAAGCGCAGGCGCATATGGGCACGTTTGGAGGTTAAAAACCTCAATACCCAAATAGCTGAAATGAATTGTGCAATAACAGTAGCCAGTGCTGCACCCTTGATTCCCATATTCATCCCAAAGATGAAAACGGCGTCGAGAATAATGTTTACCACTGCCCCAACACATATCGTGAGCATGGCTGTTTTAGCATAACCTTGTGCTGCAATGAATGGATTCAGTCCCATAGATACGAGTACCGCTACTGTGCCGATTAGGTATATGCCTAAAAAATCGTTAGCAAACGGCAATGTATCTGGGCTTGCGCCAAATAGTGTTAAGAGTGGTGACTTAACGATGAGAAAGACAGATGTAATAATTACGGATGCAATTAACAACATTAAGAAACAACTACCTAGCAGTTCTTCTGCTTTTTTATGTTCGCCTTCACCCATCTTTATGGAAGCTAAAGGTGCCCCGCCAACTCCGATTAGTGACGCAAATGCTGTAATCACCATGATAATTGGAAAAGATAATCCAATAGCCGATAAGGCTAGCGTTCCATTTTCAGCCATTCTTCCGACGAACATTCGGTCAACTAGACTGTACATGGCATTTATCAACTGCGCAACGATGGCAGGAGTAGCCAGTAAAAAAATTAACTTGGGAATACTTTCGTTCGCAAAACGATCATTCATATGAATTTTCATTACAATGGTCATCCTTATTCACTGTGACTTGAAATCATTGCTAGGAGTTGTTGTGCTATACAGCTCCCCATTTGCCACGAATACTCTCAGCCTCTTTAACCATTCTATCTATCAGCTCGGCGACCGTAGGAATATCGTGGATCATGCCCGTCACTTGACCAGCCCAACCAAAACCGTCTTCTTTGATGCCATCATAAATCCACCGCTTATTGGCTTCACCGCTAATATAGTTTTTTAGCGCCTCATAGGTAGGTGTCACACGTTCAATTGCGAGAATATTATCGATGAAGTCGTTTCGCAACACCCTGGCTGGGGCACCGATAGAACGTTTGATCACCGTTGTATCTGACTCTGAACTCTCTACTAAGGCCATTTTATAAGAATCCGAAGCATCCACACATTCTTGGGTAGCGATAAAGCGCGTGCCCATTTCGATTCCTTCCGCTCCAAGTGCATGGGCGGCCATCCATCCGCGGCCATCTCCGATACCTCCCGAGGCAATGACTGGGATTTCTACCGCGTCGACGACCTGAGGTACGAGCACCATCGTTCCAACATCGTCACGTCCTAAGTGTCCCCCACCCTCTTGTCCGACAACAATCACAGCAGATGCTCCAAATTGTTCTGCTTTTTGCGCTTGTCGGCGTGAAGAAACGAGTACAAGTGACTTTATATCCGTGGGCTGCAGTAGCTCTAAAATTGCAGTAGGGTTCCCGCCCGTAATGGTCACAACAGGTACTTGTTCATCTATTGCAACTTGTACCCGATCCATATAGTTAGAACCATACATACCAATGGCAAAGTTAACTCCGAATGGCTTATCAGTTAGGGTACGAGTACGCTGAATTTCTGCGCGCAAGGCCTCTGCGTTTGGGAGACTCATCGCTGTAACTTGTCCCAATCCACCAGCATTCGAAACTGCAGCAGCAAGGTCTGCATAACCTAAATAGGCAAGTCCACCTTGAATAATAGGATATTTTATTTGTAATAGTTCAGTTATTCGTGTTGTCCACTTCATCTTTATCTCTCCCTATTTTCTTTATCGGTAGATGGTTCGAAATATATGGGATAATGGTTGGCACATCTTTCATTAAATATAGCCCGGCAATGATAGCAACTTGTTGTGTTCATGTACTCGTGAATCGTTAATTCCTTGTGGCAATTACCGCAAAGAATAGCCAATTCGTCGAACTGATCTTGTGTCCAACGCTCGATACAATGATCTGCGTGTTCTTCATGGCATTTGTAGCAAGGATAGTAGCGATTGCAGCATTTAAACTTAATAGCAATAATATCTTTTCCTGTATGATAATGAACACATCGTGTTTGATTATCCACGACAGATCCAAAAATGTCCATCTAAATTCCCCTCATATTTAATAATAGTAGGCTCACCGTAATTAAAATGAGTATTCCCCCTACTTTATAATCGATTTGCTGAAATTTCAATGGCCTAAAAGTAGTCCGCCCCTTGCCATTCCCATAAGCACGCGCATCAATAGCATAAGTCAGTTGTTCGGCGCGTTGAGTGATCGTGAAGAGTAAAGGAATAAGAATCGGAACATAAGCCAATATTCGTTTCGGTAGCTTTAAAACCGTAATATCATATCCCCTAGCCTTTTGTGCTAGCAGAATCCGATCAAGCTCCTGCACAATGGTTGGAATAAATCGAATCGCTATTACGATCATTAAAGAAAACTGCTCTACAGGTACGTGTAATTTGGATAACGGTGCTAGTAACTTTTCTAGACCATGGGCTAGCGATAACGGTTTTGTGGTTAATGTTAATATAGAGGCGAGTAAAATAAGTAACATGATACGCCAGACGATACGTATCCCATTGTACAGCCCTTCCACTGTCACCTCAATGAATGACCAGGACCAAATGACGGTTCCTTTCGTGGATACGACATTATATATAAAAGTAAAAATCAATATAAACAAGATAGGCTTTAACCCTCTCACAAAAATGTGAAATGAGATTTTGGATAGCAATAATATGCTAACAACGAAGAGAGTTGCGACTACATAGCTAATGAACGATTCTAGCGTTAGGAAGCTTAGCATGATCATGATCATACTTATAATCTTTGTCCGAGGGTCCAGACGATGAAATACTGAATTTGTCTCCACATACTGTCCAATTAATACGGTTTTCGCCATTTAGAAGCTCCTTGATTGCAAGAATGGCCGCACTTGTTCGATAATAACCTGCTCCCTACAACTTGCAACTTCAATTGTCTGGCCGGATAGTTCCTCCACTAACTTCAAAAGTTGCAGAGGTTCTGGTAGTGACAATCCGACTTCTTCCAGTAATTCCGACTTCTCTAGAAACAAAGTGTTGGTGTCATAATGTCCCATTAATTGTCCTGCGTGTAATACCATGACTTCATCCGAATATTCGGCAACATCATCCATCTGATGAGAAATGAAGAGAATGGTGCGATTATCTTGTTTCTGCCACTTTTTTAGCAGCTGTAGTAGAGCCGTTCGGCTTACTGGATCAAGACCTGCTGTAGGTTCATCTAAAATAAGCAGTTTGGGATCCATCATCAACACCGAAGCTATAGCCACACGACGTTTTTCGCCCCCGCTTAATTGGAACGGCACCAATGGAAGAATATCCTTGGTCAGACCCACTTGCGGCAGAATTGTCTCAATTAATTTCGCTATTTGCTGATGTGGATACCCTTGTAGCTTCGGAGCAAAGGCCAGCTCTTTGAAAACCGTTGTTTCAAATAATTGATGCTCCGGATACTGAAAAACATAGCCTATATTAGGAACTACCTTTAATTGTCCTTTGGCATCCTTATGAATAGGTTGCTGATTAATCAAATATTCTCCCTCTATGTTGGGAATCAGACCTTTCAGCACTTTAGCGAACGTAGACTTGCCTGCGCCCGTTTGTCCAATGGCGGAAATCCATTTGCCTTCTTGAATCGTACAGCTGACATTATGCAATGCCACCCGATCGACGTAGTTCACGCTCACATTACTTAATTGATAAACCATTCAGAAGAAATCATCTCCTTCCAATTTGCCATGAGTGGCGTCTTTAGTTGGAGCTTGTGATGTAGTCTCACTGCAAAGGGCAGTTCTAATTGATATTCTGTAACGGGTACTGTTTCAAAAAAGGACAATGGATCTCCATCAAATTCATTTCGTCCTTCATGAATGAGTAAAATACGCTCTGCAGATAGCACTTCCTCCATATGATGGGTGATGTGAATGATGGTCATGCCCTGAGTATGTAGCTCATGCATAATGGACAGCACCTGTTCCCTACCCTGTGGATCAAGCATGGAAGTAGCTTCATCAAAGATAATCATCTGAGGTCGCATGGCTAGTATTGCTGCAATAGCAACACGTTGCTTTTGACCACCGGATAGCTGATGTGGCATGGCCTCAAGGTAATCCTCCATCTGAACAGCTTGTAGTGCATAATCCAATCGGCTGCGCATTTCCTCTCTTGGCACACGAATATTTTCCAATCCAAAAATTACCTCATCCATAACTGTTGTAGTAATGAATTGGTCCTCTGGATTTTGGAATATAAAGCCTATTTGTGTATGGATCTTATCAAGGTCTACAGAGTTTGACGTATCTAGACTCTTAAATTTCACATGGCCTTCCTTCGGCAGTAGCAATCCGTCCATTAGCTTAGCAATCGTGGACTTGCCACATCCATTTGCTCCGACAATCGCTACAAATTCACCTGACTCTATTGTAAAGCTCATATCCTCTATGACAGGCAGTCCTTTTTTATAATAAAAATGGACGTGATCGAATGTAAGCATGATTCATCTTCCCTTCTGGTGCTGCCATGTCCCAAAAAATTCCTCGACGCTATTTGCGGAAAAGGCGGGTGTAGGCTTTTGCCACTTTGTCACCTTCGTACCGTTTACACCAAATATTTCACCTGTTAAATCCGGATCCGACTGTTCCAGCAGCAAGGCCACGAATCTAGCGACATCGTCGGGACTACCCACTTTCCAGAACTCGGGGAACGGCTCATTGCGGTTGGCGTACTTTTCTTTCACATGCTCGATGATAGGTCTGGTCATATCCGTTAAAGCGGCAGGGGCAATGGCATTCACTCTTATCTGATTGTGCTGTAGCTCGGCTGCTAGCGTCCACACGATACCGAGTATTCCGGCTTTGGCTGCGCTGTAATTCACTTGCCCAACGGAACCGGTCAATCCGGCAGTCGAAGTCATCAATAGAATGTCCCCACCATTGTGCATATGGGGTAATATCCGCTGAATACAGTAGAAGGCGCTATTTAAATGCACGTCTAGTACAGATTGCCACGCATCATCCGACATGTTCATCATTTTATGGTCATGCAAATTTCCGGCGGAATGAATGAATACATCAATACATCCATACTTTGCTATTATAACATCCACCATCGCCGTGACCTCTGACGGATCTGCCACATTGGCAACGTACCCGTTTGCCTCACCACCAGTTCGCTGAATCTCCCGCACAACTTCGTCGATTAGCGTTTGATTCATGCCGTTAACAATCACCTGATAACCGACTTGCCCAAGCTGTATGGCAATGCTGCGACCTATTCCCCTAGTCGCTCCTGTAATTACGGCTACTTTATTCATCACTGCCTCTCTTTCACTGAAAAATCTCCCAAAGCGATCACCTCGCCAGATTCTACTGTAATGGTCACTTGAATCGTGCTGTCACAGACTTCAAAGTCAAAGATCGCAATCGAATCTACTAATAGTGCCTTTTGGAATTTCATGCTATAAGATGAGATCCATTGTGATGGATGCTCGTTTAAATACATGGATTGTGCTAGCCCCATGATATACATGCCATGCGCGATAGGTTGCTTGTAGCCGACCTTGGCTGCGGCTTCAGCGTTCAGATGAATAGCAGCCGTGTCTTTAGAGACATCGGCGTATTGCCGGATCGCCGCAGCTGTAATTCTTTTATTCATACACCATCACCTACAGAGATTAATACGGTTTCCGCTGTGACAATGAGATCACCATCATACATACAAACAAGGCTATGAGTATACAATGTTAGCCCTCCTTGTCTGCCTGTTTTTTTCTCCACGCTCGTTAAAGTTAATTCACAGTCCAAAGTCATACCCGCTATAATCGGTGTCTCATAGGAAAAATGCTGCGAACCGTGAATCAAGGGTTCAATTTTGACCAGCCATGGAATATCGAATTCCTGCCAAAAAATAATGGGCATAGTTGCAGGTGCAATCAGATGTCCATTGATTGTCTGGATTGGCGCTTCGATACTTTGCGCATAGTGCGAAATCCATTCGGCTGTGATATAGAGCTGATGCCTGACCCTATTCATTCGATGGCCTCCACTAAGGTGGCGAGACCTATTCCTCCGCCAATACCTAGTGTTGCAAGACCTCTCTTATAAGGTTTATGTAGCATCTCTGAACATAATCTCGTCATTAAGATGGCTCCTGAGGCACCATAAGGATGGCCAATAGCAAGTGCACCACCTCCAAGATTGACCTTTTCCTCTGAAATCTGCAGCTCTCTTAATGAGGCTAATACTTGCGAAGCAAAGGCTTCATTAAACTCTACTATATCTAGATCTGCAATCGTCAGAAGCTGACGTCTTAGAACCTTGTGAACAGCTGGAACGGGACCCATGCCTAAATAATGCGGATCTACACCTGCAACCTGAGCATCCACCACACGTAAAATAGGTTTTAGTTGGAGTGCCCGGCATTTCTCAAGGGTCATGATGAGAACAAGAGCCGCCCCATCGTTAATAGGACACGCATTGCCAGCAGTTACGGTACCCTCTTCCAGAAAGATTGGTGACAGTTGTTGCAGCTTTTCCAAGCTAGTATTAGCTCTTGGACATTCATCGACGGTAACCCACTCACCATTCACTTGAACAGGAACAATTTCTTGCTGAAATCGGCCCGTTTGCTGGGATTCAAGCGCTTTTTGATGGCTCCTTAAAGCATATATATCTTGTTCTTCCCTTGAAATCGTATATAGTTTGGCAACATTCTCCGCCGCAATGCCCATATCGGGATCACCATAGGAGCTCGGAGTGAAGGGAGCGCGCGTGTAAAGCTGCGGTACACCCATTAGCGTCAGTGGCTTGGCCATTTTCCATGGTGCACGACTTGTACTTTCAACACCACCTGCTAAATACACCTCACCTGCGCCACTTTGAATGAGTCGTGCTGCTATATTGATAGCTTCTAGGCCCGAACCGCACTGCCGATCGATCGTAACACCTGCCACTGTGACAGGTAGCCCTGCTTCCAGCGCAGCAACCCGTGCAATATTACCACCTGGACCAATGACATTGCCTATGATGACATCATCAATCAAGTCTTTTGGTAATTTCGTATTTGCTACGATATCCTGAATAAGAACTGCTAATAATGCCTCCGGCTCAAGAACGCTTAATAGGCCACCCATCTTCCCAATTGGCGTACGTTTAGCCATGACAATGACAGCCTCTGTCATAGGATCACTCTTTTCGTGTAGTCTTTCATTGCCTGACGTGCCAATTTACCACTACTTGTATAGATGAACTCATCCACCGTGATAAGCTGCTTCGGGGCTTTGTAACTAGCTAAATACTGGCGACAGTAATTCTTTATTTCTTCTATAGATAAGCGCTGCTTACCGTTCCACTTCACGAGTGCCGTTACCTGTTCACCCCAGTATGTATCTGGCATTCCAAATACCATCACTTCGTGAATTTCCGGAATCTGTTCTAGCACCGCCTCTACTTCCTCGGGGAAAATATTCAGGCCACCTGATACCATTCTATTTTTAGCTCGACCGGCCATATACAAAAATCCATCATGATCCATAGAGGCATAGTCTCCAAGCATGAGCCATCCATCTCGAAAAACAGCTGCTGTTTCTTCAGGTAGTTGATAATAGCCTTTGAACATCATATCACTACGAATGTATAGCTGTCCTATACGGCCAGTGGGTACCTCCTGAAAATATTCATCACGAATCGATATTTGTACACCAGGAAAGGGCTTGCCTACTGAATTCGCCTTGTCTTCGGAACGAATATCTAAATAACTGATATAGCTCGCTTCAGATGAACCGTAATATTCATATAACTTTGCCCCGCCAAATACCTCCTGGCATCTATTCTTCGATGCCTCAGACCACTTCCCGCCCGAGCTAATCAATGCTTGAATTTGCGTCTGATCAGGGATGGCCTTCTTCATCAACGCTTCAATCATGGTTGGTACGACAAACAAAACAGCAGCTGGGATCTGCTCGCACAGCTGCAATACCTTTGATGCATTAAATTGATTAACTATATGAAAGGTCGCACCACTGTAAAGGCTCTGCATTAAGGTAAATAATGATAAAGAGTGAACCAATGGACCTGGGGCTAAAATATGCTCCATGTTGTTCAGTTGGAAGGCTTCCCTCGTCGCCTCAAAGCTTTTGATCCACGATAAATGTGTGCGCATATACCCTTTTGGCATACCCGTTGTTCCTGAAGTAAAACCAATAAATAATAATTCATTGGTGTCATCTATTTCAGCTTCTGGTTTTAAAGTATCTAGCCAGTTGTCATAGGAACCTATTTCTTCATCAGAAAAGGTGAAAAGTGAGATTCCACTATCCTGATTAATTAGAAACTCTGTAAATGTATTCTCTGTAAAAATCATTCTCGGCTGACACTGCTGTAAAATAGCGTTGATTTCTGTTGCACTCCATTTTGGATCCAAAGGAATGGGAACGCATCCTGCATAGATGGCTCCCAGAAAAACCTCCACGAATTCGATACGGTTCGTCGATAAGATAACTACCTTGTCATGGATGAGTCCATTTTGTTGTAATCCTTGTGCTATCTTTTTCATCTTCATTACCAATGACGAATAAGTATTGCACACTTGGCCGTCGGATAAGGCAACTTTGTCAGGCTGTTGCATTGCATACCGTAGTAAAGGTTCTACTAGATTCATTGCTTATCACACCTATTCAAAATTTCATTTACTATGAGTTATGCACTTTTTCCTCAATTGGGCTGATGCCTTTTAATTGTACTGCAATCACGGCAGCGATAATGGCTTTGATACAATCTCCAGGTAAAAATGCGATAGCACCCACAAGTCCGGCCCACACAGATGTATGTGTTATGAGAGCCATGACTGGAGCACCGATTAAGCTAATAAGTAGCACACCAAAAACCACATTAATGGCAATAACTTTCCATGTTTTTAACCTAGACCAAACCTTTTCTGTCATATATCCGATGCAAAAAGCGGCCACTGGCCAGCTTAGTAAGTATCCAGCAGTCGGTGATACTAATACAGCAAGACCTCCACGTCCTCCAGATAATAACGGTAAACCTAAAGCGACTATTACAATAAATAAAATTATGCTAAGCGTACCCGTCTTCTTTCCTAAAAAGCATCCCGCCAACATAACACCTAGTGTTTGTACGGTAATGGGTACTGGAATAAATCCTAGTGGAATCGGTGGAATCATACCTAATACCCCTAAAAATGCAGCAAATAGCGCAGCAAACACCATATCTTTTGTCTTCATCTTGTTGACCTCCATTGTTTATAATACTGTAATATTTAATCCCTACAAGAGTCGACGTCTATGTATTAGCTAATATGATAACTTGATATTTGTTTATTGTAAACCTGTATTTTATTTGGTGGTTAACAATAAAACAAGACAACGGTAAACGAGCATACAATTGATCGCATCACAACAAAAAAACCGTGATAATCACGGCCGTTTCTAGTGGGTTTTAACCTATTAGGTTGAGGAATCTGTTCCTCTAGCAATGAGCTTTTCTTAATCTTTAGGGTTCATTTCCGCTATAGATTCTCTTAATCTCTTAGGTAGATTGTTGACAACCAAATCGTAAGAGTGGTCAATCATGTCATAGACTTCCGACTCAGACAAGGAACCATCGATCATAACTGTATTCCAGTGCTTCTTGTTCATGTGGAACCCAGGTCGAACTGCCTCAAGTTGCTCTCTCAAGTTTGCCGCAATCACGGGGTCACATTTAAGGTTCAAGTGAAAATGATCCCCTTCATCCTCAAAAATAAGTGCAAACATTTTACCCGCAATTTTGATCACCATTGGATTGTCTCCAAAGGGATACTCTTTAGTTGCTCCGTTCTTCTTTAAACAGTAATCTATGATACTATTCTTCAAATTGGCCCTTCTCCTCTAGAAATTATAAATTTTTGTCATCCGACAATTGAATTGGAGGCTCACTGTTCACGGCTGAATAATCATGCCCTTGAAGATTGTATTATCCATTCTTCTAATTCAGGAATCATATCTGCATAACCTCTGAGTTCGTATATCGTTCCTATCACTTGTGCTGTTCCCAACTGCTGTTCGGCTTCATCTGTACACTCAATCCATAATGAACGCTTTAAGTTATATTCTAGCCATCCTAATTTCCCTATGAAACCATTATCAAAGATAACTTTCCAATCTGCATGAAGTGTTCCATATATACTTTTATATCCTCTTATAAATGCCATGAATTTCTCTTTGTCCATATTTCCTTCTGCATTTTTAGACCAGTACATTGCTGTCTCGATCATTTCAACCATTGCATTCATAAATCCAGCTGCTTCCCAATCAATAATCATGGGGTTATCGTTATGCCACATAACATTTTTGGGATCTAGATCTCGATGACTTATAATACTATCTGCTGCAAGGAGCCTAGCCGATTGATTTGCTTGCACAGTCCAATTGTCAAGATCATCAATGATTTCAAATAGGTGTTTAACCCACTCCGAGTCATTTTCCTGTCCTTTTTGCAGGTAGGATCTCCAAGCTGTTAGCTGAACATCATCTGAAAAATCATGAACCAATTCTAATTTAGAATAATCAGATCTATGTATTTCCGCAAGAATTGCACCGATCTTTTCACAGTGATATATATTGATCTCTTGAAGTTTCAGACTTCTACCCTCTACCCAATGAAACACTAGATAGAACTGACCTTCTATTTCATGAATGGATGTACCATTAACATGAATTGCAGGAAGTGCATTGATTTTCTTCGCTGCAATATTAGCGATTCGTTCTGCATTGATATAGTTCTGCATTGCCTCAGGTCTAAGCATAATCTGAGGGTTCAATGCTTTAATCGCATATTTCCCCAGCGTGGTTTCAACTGCGTACATTCGGTTTAAGAGTCCCCCCGAAATCTCTTCAGGTACACCAATTATCTCACCTAGTTCTAGAGTATTACACAGTTTTTCGAATTGTAAATTATACTGTACATCGCTCATTTTTGGTTTCCCCTTTAGGTTATTCAAATCAACAGACTAATTAATGATTTAATTTTTAGCTCAGTTAGGCTGGGTAATATATTGTCATACTTAAACGAGTTAAGGTTTCCCCAGTATTATAATAAGTGTGAGGTCTGTCTGCCTTAAATCTGATGGAGTCACCTTTTTTTATGGTATATTCACATTCATTCAAATGGATAGTTACTTCTCCTTCAAAAACAGTAATAAATTCCTCGGTGCCTTCTCTATGAGAATCAGAGCTTAATACCCCCTCTTTTTCGATTTCAACAGAGTAAATTTCAAAACGTCTATCCTCATGGAACGGAAACGAGGGATACACTCTACACCTTCCACTGTCTTCAGACAATACTTGGATCTCATCTCTTAAAATAACTTTAATATCAGGTTGCGGATTATTTATTAGGGACGTAAAGGAAGTCTTTAATCCATTAGCTATTTTCCAAATCGTCGTAAGAGTTGGGCTAGACTCGCCTCTTTCAATTTGCCCTATCATAGTCTTACTAACTCCACTTAATTCAGAGACCTTCTCTAAACTTAGTTTTTCCTTCTCTCTAATTGCCTTTAAATTTTTAGCGAGAATACGTTGAATTTCTTCCATAAAATCACTCCTACCTCATTTACAATATAGCGACCTTTATGTACAATATATAGCATTACGTTATACTGTCTATTTCAGTCATTATAACATACAACACGATTAGGAGGTCCGATAGTGCCATTATTTTCATTTTTGTTATTTGTTTTTGTTACCAGCTTTACTCCAGGTCCAAACAATATCATGGCGATGGCGTTTGCGAACAAATATGGATTAAAAAGAACAACCACATTCTGTTTAGGAGTCGGTGTCGGATTTTTTGTTATCACATTATTATGTGTTATTTTTAATCTTTTGCTTAAGAATCTAATGCCAATGATTGAATTTCCTTTGACCATTTTTGGCGTAGGTTATATGTTATATCTGGCTCTAAAAATACTTACTAGTAAACATAATGAAGACAGCAACGAGGAAGGTAATAAAAACTTTTTCTTAATAGGTACGTTGTTGCAATTTGTTAATCCGAAGGGTATTCTTTTTGGCATTACAGTAGTAGCAACCTTTATTCTTCCCTATTACACTTCATATTTTAGCTACCTTGTCTTCTCACTCTTCTTGGGAATTGTCGGTTTAATGAGTACATATAGTTGGAGTCTATTTGGTTCGAGTTTTCAAAAGATCTTATCGCAGTTCCGACAACAGTTTAATATTATTATGGCGGTGTTATTGGTATATAGCGCTATTTCAATTCTTTTCAAGTAAAGAAAAAAGGCAGTAACATTTTAGGGCTTAACCCATAATCAGTGTTTGACGGATTCAAACATCATTCTAAGGGAACTAGCAGCCCTTAATTTAAGTTTTGAGGGTCACAACAAATTCTAACGGAACTGAAAGACCTTATTCCTTCCAAATGAGCCCTAATGCATGAATAATGATGAAATAACGTCTGCTGGTTCCGTTACAATCCAGAATAGTGGAATAAACCGCAAATAACATCTCTGAGTTCCGTTACAGCGATTCGCAATCACATTCAATTGTTGGCCAAGCGCTAATTTTGCCTTTGAGCCCATTGTATCTTACTTATTTTGGTTATTCAAAAAAGGATTGATCTTATTAAATATAAGATCAATCCTTTTCTATGGGAAGAATAAAATTAGTTTATCAGTTCAGTATTCACAAACCCGCAACATGCTGTTGCAGCTGTTCTAACGTAACTCGATCAATGAATTTCTTGAATTTTTCTTTACCTTTGGCATTGGCCTTATAGTAATTAATCAATGTTGTCACAACGGGAACGAGTTGGTCTTCGGTTAAGCCAGATACAAGAGATTGAGCGATTGAAGTCTTAAGGCCTTTGGGTTCACCACCAACAAAAACCTCATAGGTATTTCGCATTTTGACAACGCTAATGTCTTTCAACAAAGGTTCACTCGTCCCAAGTGCACAACCAGCATAACCAATCTTAAGTGGCATTGGTGTTTCAATGCCTGCTATGGACTGATTTAATCGCTGTGCTACCTCCAGACCTGCTTCCTCAGCCCCCTTGCAAAAATTACAAGCGATTAAGCTTTTGGTCACAAAACCCGCCGGATATACTTCAAGGCCTGAACGCTCGAGCTGTGCTGTAATCAACTCTTGTTGATCAAGGTGAACTTCCAAATAAAGCTGTTTAAAAGGTGTCATTTCTATTTTCACATTCGTACCTAGGGCAGCTCCGATTGTAGCAAACTGTTCTGGCGTAAATAGACTTCCTCCCACCTGGATTGGAGGGGCTACTGCAATTTTCGTTATTTCTCCCATAACTACTCCCCTCTCAGTAGATGATTAGTTACGAATCTTCACACGTTGTAAACGAAGTGCATTAAGAACAACGGAAACCGAGCTAAGCGCCATAGCTGCACCTGCTACCCACGGAGCCAAGAAACCAAGCGCAGCAATTGGAATACCAAGTGTGTTGTAACCAAGTGCCCAGAAGAGATTTTGCTTAATATTAGTCATCGTTTTACGACTCATAAAGATGGCGTCCGGGATGCTGGATAGATCGCCACGCATCAAAGTTACATCCGCAGCTTCCATAGCAACGTCCGTACCCGTGCCGATTGCCATCCCAATATCTGCTGTAGCAAGGGCTGGAGCATCGTTGATCCCATCACCGACCATGGCAACTTTCTTGCCTTGGGCTTGTAATTTTTTCACTTCTTCCGCTTTGCCTTCTGGAAGAACTTCAGCAAGTACATGATCAATGCCAACCTGAGACGCGATCGCCTTGGCCGTCCGTTCATTATCTCCGGTGATCATGATGACCTTTATACCCATTTCCTTCAACCGGCTGACCGCAGCCTGTGAGGTTTCTTTAATAGTGTCTGCGACAGCTACCATACCCATGTACTCTTTATCTACGGCGACAAGCATCGCTGTTTTTCCGGATTCTTCTAAAGTAGACATTATGGTATATGCATGTTTTGCATCTACACCATACTTATCCATGAGACGTCTTGTGCCAATTAACAACTCTTTACCTTCTACAATCGCTTTGATCCCATAACCCGGAATGGCTTCAAAGGATTCTGTCCCTGGTAGGTCAATATTTCTTTCCAGAATGCCAGCAACAATGGCTTCTGCGAGTGGATGTTCAGAGTTTTTCTCTGCTGCACCCACAAGTCTAAGAAATTCTGTTTCGTTTCCATGGGTCAAAACATCGGTAAGTTCGGGTTTGCCTTTTGTTACTGTACCTGTTTTATCCAAAATGATGGTGTCAATCTTATGTGTTTGCTCTAAATGTTCCCCGCCCTTGAACAGAATTCCTAGTTCGGCTGCACGGCCGGAACCAGCCATAATAGAGGTTGGTGTAGCTAGACCGAGCGCACAAGGACAAGCGATAACTAGAACTGCGATTGCTTTCTCCAAAGCGCCTGCAAAGTCACCCGGTGTTACGATGAAAAACCATACTAAGAATGCAACTACAGCGATCCCAACAACAATAGGTACAAAGATTCCAGAGATGACGTCGGCTACCCGTTGAATAGGAGCTTTGGAACCCTGTGCTTCTTCAACCACTTTAATGATCTGCGCGAGAGCTGTTTCTTTACCCACTTTTGTTGCTTTAATCCGTAGCATCCCGTTTTTATTAATCGTTGCTCCAATAACGGTATCTCCAGCTTTCTTTTCAACAGGGAGACTTTCGCCTGTCAGCATAGATTCATCGATCGACGATGTGCCTTCCAGAACTTCGCCATCCACAGGTACTTTATTACCTGGACGAACAATAACAATATCGCCTGCAACAACATCTTCTACAGGAATACTTAGTTCTTGGCCCTCACGAACAACCAAAGCTGTCTTAGCTTGGAGACCCATCAAGGACTTAATAGCTTCTGATGTCCGGCCTTTTGCCAGGGATTCGAACAATTTCCCCATTAGAACCAGGGTAATCAGTACAGCACTCGTTTCATAATACATTTCTGGTCCGTGATGTGCGTTACCGCCTTCAATGGCCCAAACAATGGTCAGGTACAGGCTGTAAAAGTAGGCCGCTGAGGTTCCTAGTGAAACCAGAACATCCATGTTGGCACTGCCGTTACGTAGCGCTTTATATGCACCGACGTAAAACTGTCTTCCGATATAGAATTGAACCGGTGTTGCCAATATTAATTGGAACCATGGATTCATAAAGAGCTCCGGTAACCATACCCATGAAGTGAACGAAAAGTGGCTCACCATCGCCCACAATAACGGCAATGAAAGAATCGCGGAGACCAGAAGTTTACGCTTTTGTCTGGAAAGTTCTTTCTCACGTTGTTGTGATGGATCACCTTGTTCTTGCTTAGGAACGGCTTTGTATCCGAGCTTCTCCACCCGCTTCTGCATATCGGACACCGATACTTCAACTGGATTAAATTCGACACGTGCGACTTCCATCGCAAAGTTAACGTTAGCTGTGTTCACACCAGGTATTTTGTTTAACGTCTTCTCGATTCTCGTTGCGCAGGCTGCACAGGTCATACCTTCCAGTTGCAAATCTACAGTTTCTTTTGCCGTACTATAACCCAGTTTCTGAATACTCGCTTCCATCTTACTAACATCAACTTTACTTGGGTCATACGTTACTGTGGCTCTTTCCATCGCAAAGTTAACGTTGGCGTCTGTTACACCTTCTAGTTTGTTCAAGCCTTTTTCAATACGACTTGCACAAGCAGCACAAGTCATCCCTGTGATCTGTAGTGAAGTTTGTGATTGTCCCGTTTCAGTAGTTGCCATTCTATAAACACCTCGTTTTTTTAGACTTCGTATCCCTGTTCTTCAATAGCTCCCTTGATTCTATCTATAGTTAGCTTGTTTTCGTCGAATTCTACAGTAACAGTGTTATTCTTGAGATCTACTCTATTCTTAACTCCAAGTATTGTTAAAGCACCTTCGATTGAGTTGACGCAGTGTCCGCAAGACATTCCTTTTACACTTAGCACTACATTTTGCATGGACCATTTCTCCTTTAACTTGAGATTTTATTTTATAAAGACCTTTCTGATTAAGATAAGATACAGCGTGAACAAGTGGGTAAGTAAGCCACATATACTTTAGTGTCAACGAGGACGTTCACCGTTTCTCATCTCTACCGTAAATTTAGTATACCCCCCTACCCTATATTATGTCAAGTTTTAATAGCAAAAGTACGTCCTTACTTTCATCAAGCCCATTATATTTGTATACCCCAAAATGAGCTCACTTATCATGTGCAGAGAAAAAGCGATACCGTGCTCGAACCTTGATTCGGAAGCAAAATCAGCATGAATTATATTTGAATCAAACAAAAAAAGGATTCTTCCGAACCCTTTGATGTGCTGCATTATTTTATTAATTTTTTTATGGTCACAAGTAACTCATCAATAACTTCGTTCTCGCCATCCTGAATACGTTCGATGACACAACTCTTCATATGATTCTCTAACAGGAGTTTTCCTACACCGTTCAAGGCTGATTGAACGGAAGAGATTTGATTAAGCACATCATCACAATAAGTGTCTTTCTCAATTAATCCCTTTAGCCCTCTAACTTGTCCTTCAATTCTGTTGAGCCGGCTGATTAAATTGTTCTTGGTAGTTTCAGAATGATGACTTTTACGTATATCAGAGTTACATGATCCGTGCTCCCCGGTTAAATCTTCCATGCAACAACAACTCCTTCCGTCATATATAGATTATACTATAGCCCCCTATGCTATACAAAGTATATCTACCATGTACGACAAACTTATTAACGGTCCCGATTAACAATATAATTCAATAGGTGTTTCAGAAACACGATATTCCGGGGGATCTCTTGCAATGCTTCCATAGCTAGGCAGTAGTGTTCCCACATTTCTTTCCTGGCACCCTCATGACCAAGAATGGAGACAAAAGTTGAATTGTTATTTTCAACATCCTGGCCAATGGGTTTACCTAGTACGAGATGATCTCCTTCCAAATCAAGCAAATCATCCATAATTTGAAAGGCTATTCCTGCGTGATAGGCAAATTTTTTCAATGATGCTATTTCCGTCTCATGAACCTTAGCGAGAATGGCAGGCATAACTAGAGAAGCCTCAAACGCAATTCCAGTTTTGTAGAAACATATCGTATTCAATTGCTCTAGTGTCAATGTTTTTCCTCTAGAATGCAAGTCCATTTCTTGTCCCATACACATATCTCCTGCTTTCTGGGACGAATATTTAATCAGGGCTAAGACAGTTGTAGCATCGAACTCATTGAGGGATGATTGTTCTTCAATCGCCTTCTGAATCAGATACAGTCCGGTTAATTCCGCAGTGGCACTATTATGAACCTGATGCAGTGTTGGGCGTCCTCTTCGTGTAGACGCATTATCTTGCGATGGAAGATCATCAAAGATCAAAGATGCGGTATGCATATACTCTACTGATCTCAGAAGCGGCACAATCGCCGTAGGATGTAAGCCATATTCGTTAACGGCCATGACCCAAGTCAATATGGGACGTAGACGCTTTCCATCCCCTTCAAGACTATAATTTGCTGCATCGATAAGCGATTCTCTTATTGGAGCAATCCCGTTATACTTGGGAATCTGCAATTGGAGGTTGATTTGATGTCGGACTGTTTTGACCGTATCGGCGAAGGTTTCCTTCTCTTTCCGATTGTTTCTAAGAACGGACACCACCTGGTCCCGAAGCAGTTTATCGAAGAAATCCACGTCATCCGCTTTTTTAACCATGCGCTGGATGAGACGATTGAACTCCGGATTTCCGGAAGCAAAGATCTCCATGATTTCATTATACTTTTCAATCCCTAGACGTTGCTTACAACGTTTTAGACCGTTGATCGCACGATCCAGTACCACCTCACGGGTCTTAGCATTGGAGTGGTACACCGTATGGATCAAATGGGAGATGACAGCCCAGTATAATTCAAAAGGATTGATTAGGTCAGAGCGCTGACCACGATATTTTAAATAATAAGTATAAGGTGTTACAGCCCCGTCTCTCATATCATCAAACATATCCGCAAAATCATCAGCTAACTGGTTATAGATGCCATAAAAGAATGTACGCTGTTCAAAGCTCTCATCCTCAGGTGCACTCATAACAGAACGTACAATCAACCTCGAAGAAGAGGACTTTAAAATGATAGGTATATAAAGCTCTTCATTGGTGTAACTCGCATTCGATAGATCCTTAACACGGTCGATATCCTGAGAATGAAAAAACACGTAAGACTGCTCGAAAAATGTATGCAGCTTATCCGGTGGCTGATAGCTCTTAATATACTCAAAAGCCTCTCGAAGCTCTGAGTGTACATAATGTATAAACTCCTTGTTATCTCCATCCCACTCTCCTATTTCCGGTACCGTTCCAGTGAGAATCGCAGTTTCAATCATACGGGAATATTGTTCTTTCTCCGCAGGATGTAAGACCCCAGAATCCAGAAGATCGTCAATAAAAGGATAGGTAAGTCCATAGGAATACCCCAGTCGGATGGCTTCATCAAGTCTCAGGGCGCGTTCCGCAGGTGATATGTTAGCATCCATCTCTTCAACCACATGTAGAATAACTCCGATAATGATTTTGATCAGTTTGCGCTGGGCATGCTCTGCATTCATTTCCTTCGGGAGATGGGCAGATACTTGCTTAAGTTTATTTATCACCCAGATTGTGGCGTTTTCTACACCTTCCTTCTGTGCCCATCGATATACCCCAGCCAAACTTATATAATCAGGTTGGTCACCTTCATTTGTTCTGGTGGACCGAATTAAGTGTTTTTTTACATCGGCAACTACACGCTGAATCCTGATCTGTGTATCAGAAGAATCCAGAGCTTTGCCTAGATCCCGCATGTACATATAGGAAACACTTCGATCCAAGTATCCATCTAATTTTCCGGTATAATTTAGCCATTGAATATATCTATGATAATCCGTAGAATCAGGTTGTCTCTTTCCTCTCGAGAATAAAGATAGCAATGAATGATGAGAAATATGGTCTCTTTTCCACAATTGAATATCTTCTGTTAACGTAGGTACATAAGTCTTTGTGATGACCTGATCATAAAGTAATGCAAAATACTGAGCTGCCTTCTGCTCAGCTTCCCGATACCATGTATCGGCATGTTCTGTAAATACCACATTCATACGATGGATTACCTCAACTTTTAGTTTTATTTAAAATGTATTCATTAAACACGCAAGGGTTTCTCCAGGGGTGAAAAATGATTCAAATTCAAGCAGCACAAATTCATCGGCTCATGTTCTTATCTTTATACGTAAAAGAATCTATTGGGTTACGCAAATGTAACGAAGTTAAGTTGTTAAAATTATACTATTGAGTTGCGTATTTCCTTAATCATCCATTTCTTGAACAAATAAAAAAAAGGAGCCACGAAACATGCTCCTCAACTTTAATTGAAATGGTTCACTCATGCTCTCCATCCATGTGAATACTCGTTCCCGAAACCATGAGATCAAGTGCAAGACTCTGTAGTCCATATAAATAATCTTGCATCCAATTACTTAGCGTAAGTTCTGGTAGGTGTTCGGTGGGAATATAAGTGGCACTCCTGTTAGTGATTTGATTAAGCATAGACTCATCTACTTCATCGGAATGAAAAATAATGGTCCGAGGGTTAAGCATAGCGGTAAATGTAACTACCATCCGACTAATAGCATCTATTTCCTGCTCTTGTTGAAGATTTGTTTTGTCTAATTCTGTTCTTCTCTTTAATGAGTCCCCAAAATTCCGGTCATCATACTGAGGCACGAAAGCAATCTCCCCTGAGAAAAATGAATTACCTCGTATTACATCGCCATTGACGATAATACCGGCACCAGGACCATTTTGTCCGAGATACAAATAGACTAGTGACGGATTATGCTCAATTTTATTGTTATTGCTATATCCGAGAACTGCCGCATTCATATCGTTCTCTACGACAACAGGAATAGAGAAACGCTCCTCAAAATATCCTTTCAAATCAAAATGATGAAACTGCTCATAGTTCGGTATATAAATGATTTGCCCATCCTTGACTGAGGCAGGAACGCCGATTGCGATTGAACTAATCTTGGGGTGTTTCTCTATAATTTCCTCAATATGCTTAGTAACGTCTGATGCATCTTCCATCAATAAGCTTGCTATCTTCCCCTGGTCCTTCAATTCTCCCAAACAATTAAAAACAGTATAATTCGTTTCATTTTTCTCTAAAAATATGGCTAAGCCCAACATAAATTCAGGATTGTAGCGATATCTCTTTGCTCGTCTGCCACCGTTAGAATCATCCATACCAGCTAAAATAACTTCCCCATCGTCCTCCATTTGGGACAAGAACTTGCTGATGGTCGGGAAACTGATGCCTAACTTTTGACTAAGCTCAACTTTCGTTGAACTTCCTAGCTCTATAAGAAGGGTTCGTATACTTTGGAGGATGACTTTTTTCATATCTTTAGCGTTTATTAGTAGATCATTCATAAATGGTATCACCTCATTAAGCAACTTATTTAATATGTTTAATATGTTGACAAGATGATACCAGAAATTGATTTTAGAAGCAACGAACATAACACGGTCCTTTATTCAGCATGTTTACTAATGAACCTCTTTGCCACTTCGCCTGCTGCTATCGGAAGTTGCATCCAGACATAAGCATGGATAGATTTTTCTATACGCTCAATTTCATATATATCCAATAGACTAGCGAACGTATGTAGACTCTTTCTAATTTTCTCATCCTCCCATTCTTCTTCGCCAGGAAGGAACAGAACAGGACATTGTACCTTTTCGTAATATTGCTCAAATTTCACATCCCAGTATTTATGAATATATTCGGTTCTAACATGGTTCAAATAGCAATATGTAAAATTACCGTCTTTCATCTGTTGAAGATTGTTTTCAAAGTAAGCTAAGAAATATTCATTCCATAATCCTTCTTGAACAAATTCTTCTCGTTCTTCCTCGATGTACTCGTCTTTAGTTTTAAAAACACGTTCAATTCTTTCGGCTAATTGAGCCCGTTGAACTTCTTTGTTCTGTTCGATCTCATCCTCTGTACCATTAAATAACCCATGTTCTCCAAATTCATTACATAGAGCGCCTTCACAAATAAGGGATTTGACCAGTTCTGGATGTGAAGCAGCTAAACTAAGACCAATCTCAGCCCCCATTGAGCTACCTACAATATGACAGTGATCTACATTTAATCGCTGCAACAATATATAAATGTCATTAGCCATATCATCAATATGATATCCAGTTAAAGGCTTGTCTGATTTGCCATGTCCTCGAAAATCCGGCGCAATTACACTGTATTTGTCTGCAAATTGTGGGATAATTCCTTCCCACATATTCAAATTCCCACCACTAAAGTGTAGAAACAAAACAACTTCCTTATAATCTAATGAATACTTTACATTAATCCCTATATGTTCTAGTTTGATTATTTCCTCTTTCATTTTCTTTGCCCCCCGGGTGCTATTGATGCATACTCTATTCATCCGAAACTAATTCTCTAAAGTTTTTACAATTCCTGCTTCTACTCTGCTTGTACATGTTCTTGTTCAGCTAAAGTGCCTGTTAACTGAATAAAGAGGCTGCCACGTGGCTGCCCCTTTCATTATTGAAATATTATTCTATTAGCGAAATAGAATGGTATGGAATCATCGCTGTCTTGCTATCGATACCAGAGAGAAACTCAAAGTTCTACCTTTTGCAGAGATGCTTTTGAGGACCCTTTCCTCTTCCACAACGGCAATAATTGCGGTGCTGCAATTCCGATCAGAACAACGATAATTCCGACCCAGCGTAGTGCTGAAACATCCTCTTGTAGCACTAAGACTGAGGCAACTACAGCTGCTGGTAATTCCGTTGCCCCTAGAATCGTTGCCAGACCTGACCCGACTTTTGGGACTCCGATAGAAAAGAAAATGACAGGTATAATGGAACCCAACAATGCTAACGGGATACCAAACTTCCACAGTCCATTTGGAATAGCTCCATCGTAAATAAATGAAGGTGAGAACACGACTAACACTACAATCAATGCACTAGTCAACATGTACAAGCTTTTGTTAATCACAGGTACCCCAGTAGCTACTCTTCCACTTACAAAGATATATAAAGCAAATGTCACAGCTGACACTAACCCGCAAATAATACCGCTAGTCGTTATTTCACCTTCACTTGGCTCAAAGACGCCACCTGCCAATAGCGTTCCGATGATGAGTATTACAATCGATATACACTTATCTCGGCTCGGAAAGGTTCTTTCTACAACGGCCTCTAGAATAACTCCAATCCAAGTAAATTGGAACAAGAGTACAACCGCGATCGACGCGGGCAATTGTTCGACGGCTAACCCGTAGAATATACCTGTTAAACTGATGGTGATTCCAGCGCCTAATAGAGAAACACCTGCTTTTAAACCCAATCTTCTACGGGAAAATAATAAAACCATGAGTAGCAAAATACACCAACCAAAAAAGTATTGTGACCCAACTAATTCCTGCATCGTAAACCCATCTTTAAATCCTAGCTTCATAATCGTAGAGAGAACTCCATAACTAATGGCACCTATTAACACTAGTGCAGCATATTTCAACATCCTAATATTCATCATGAACCACTTCCCTTTCTGTAGATACCGGTTGTGACATAAGAAAGCCCCTTGTCTTATAACGACAAGGGGCGAATGAAACCAAAGAATACATCTCTGACAAAATTCCGCCACTCTATCCAACTGGATCGAGTTTGAGTTATTAACTTACTAGAACCTAAACACAGAAATTTATTATACGATAGCTTACATAGATAGGTCAACTTCATCTTTATAATACCGTTTTTACTCCAAACCCTATTAACATTACTCCGGTAGATTTTTGAAACACGTTTTGAAACCTAGGCTTTTTGAGCCACTTTTTCACATGGTCTAATAGGAACACTAAGATCAAAAACCATCCCACTGCTATTAAAGTAAGGATTAATCCTAAAACAATCAGTTGTTGATTGGTGTCTCCTTTAAGATCAATGAATTGAGGCATAAATGTGATGTAGACCAAAACGGTCTTAGGGTTAAGAATATTACTGATTACTCCTTGTAAATAGGATTCCTTAGAATGATTGTGAGATATCTTTTCCAAAGAAAGCTGACTATCTGCTTGAACATCCTCAAATGAAAGTGTACTTTTAGCAAAAAAAGATCTTATTCCAATGTAAAACAAGTAGGCTGCTCCCAAATACTTTATAGTATTGAAGAGAACTACGGACTGGGCAATGACAACTGATAAACCGAGAACAACAATAATTGTCCAGAAGGTAAGACCTGTCGCCATCCCGAGTATCGTATAACGTCCGGCCTTTGCGCCGTGGTTGAGTGTATTTTTCATTATAAGTACCGTATCCGTACCGGGCAACATAGACATCATTAGGGCCATTAAGATATATGCTAGTAAATTATCCATCTTGCTCCTCACTTTCAAAGATTCTCATATATTGTTTTGGTGTTAACCCAACTTGTCTTTTAAAGAATTTGGTTAAATGACTTTGATCACTAAATCCTGTTAAGAAGGTCACTTCAATTGGCTTTATACCTTGTTCCAATAGCTTCTTTGCTTGATTTACTCGAATCGTTTCCAAATAGCTGTTAGGTGAGATTCCCATTTTTCTGGTGAAAGTCCTTAGTAAGTGATATTTGCTCCATCCGGTTAGGTCACTTAAATCATTAAGCGTAATTGTCTTCGTGTAATTTTCCTCCAAGTAGTTACACACTGTATTGATTTCATAAGAGGGTTCAGACGCTGTTGGAAGGATCGTAAGGTCAGATTGCGTTTGAATGAGCTCTTCCAATAAGTATAAAAATAACTCCTCCTTCTTAAATCCACTCTCTTTGTTTGAAATTTTTATATGTAGCTCTTTTAAATTAGATACAACTTCGCTATGATATAAAACGCTTTGTTTGAAATAAGGAAGATTCTCATGACCCGTAACTTCCAACACTGCCTTTTTCATTACTTCTGGCTTTACATTGATGCAGCGATAATCCAATGTTTTGCCATCGATCTGCTCGCAGCTATGTGTATCAAGCGGGTTGAACAATAACAAATCTCCTGGATTAATGATGTATTCTTCACCTTTGCACACTAAATAACGTTGCCCTGCTTCAATAAAGCCGATCACATAATATTCATGGAAGTGAGCAGGAAACTTTTGCATGATTCCTTTAAATCGATAAGCTTCGATGTCTAAATCAGAATCAAGATGAACCGTGCGGATTTCATTTAACATTTACCTACTCTCCTATGCTGTAATGACAATTCTAAAAATACCATTTATGATTAAACTTTTCTTGTATGATATTGCGCTTTCGCTTTCAACACAAAAAAGTGGCAGTCTAAAACATTATAGTTTTAGACTACCACTTTGCTATGCTTGGAATATACCTAATTTGGTATAGACCGAATTAAGTCCTAAATAACACTCAATTATGCGCTTGTTTTCTCAAGTAATTGCATAGTTGTGATACAAGTGTTGTCGTCTTTGAACGTGGAAATCTCGGACTCCGCCGTTTTTCCGTCCTGCTCAATCGTTACACGATACTTTTTGTCACGTGGGAGCCATAGATCGATAAATCCGTTAGCTTGGGATTTCATAGTTTGGTCTAATATCACGTTGCCTTCCATGTCGTCGACGGATACTTTAAACTCTTTCTCCACCATCTCTCCTTGACAGCCAGTCAAACTGTGGATTGCACAAGGATGGGTTTCTGCAACATACGGTGCGATGGAGACAAAAAACTCGTCTTCAGGTAGGTCATAGGTTTTCGAGCTTCCGGTGTCAGCGTTCACGATAAGTTGCTCAGATGTGATGGATGCAGATTGGTCTTCTATGTTGCCCACACTATAATCATTTACCAATTGTTTAATCTCTTGCACATTAATTGCGTTAGAAGCTTTTTTTTCATTGCCTCCGCCTCCAACAAGCATGTACGCCCCTACAGCAACAACAACTAATCCAGTTGCCATCAAGATTTTTTTTCTCAACTTGCACTCAGCCCCTTGTCTCTTTCATATCCTATCTTCCACTTTCTCTAGTATAACTAGTATAACCAAGCTAGTACAACCAATAAACTGGGCTGAATAGTGAAATATGTTTATATAAGGAATATTATTATATGTAGACGAGCTTATCCGAATTGGTTTTTGGATTTGTTTATTCGTCTAAGGATACACTTCTAACAAAAAATGTAGCCAGCAGTCCCAGCAGTAAGCAACAAGCTAATGATAAAAAAGTAAGGATATAGTTTCCCGTATTGAGTAACTGTACGGCTAAGATTGGCCCTATGGTAGCACCCATATTCACAACAAACGCATAAATGGAAAGCGCCGCACCTCTTACTGGACCGCCTAGTTCACCAATCAGTGAAACCAACGAAGGGATTGCTACTGCAATTCCAGATACAAATACGATGCTCATCACAATCATAAACACCATGTTTGTAACGGTTCCTAATAGGGTCAATCCAACAGCCGATAGGATTAATGCGCTTCTAAGTACAGATATCACGCCAAATTTCCTGATCAACCTACCCGAAAATAGAGACATCAGCATCCCAAAGATTCCTACTGAACGCACATATAATATTTGTTGATTCGTGAATCCGTAATGAGAACTGCTTAAAAATTCCCCCAATGAAGTGTACATACCTACAAAGGAAAGCAGCATGACCAATGCGACAACATATGCAAACCACAGTGACTTTTGTCCCAACGTCTTTCTCATTTGTTTAAACGCATCTGCAACACGGATCCCATTCGCCGGAAGGTTTGGTATAAAGAAAAAAATCAGTAGTGATAGTATAAAATAAATCGCCGCCAAAATTATAAACACATATGGCCAACCTAAATGAGAATTCACAAAGCTGCTGAACACCTGCCCGATAATTCCGGCCGTAAGAAAGCTTGTACTCATACAGCTTAGTGTAAAGACTCTCTTATTTTGCGGGAACAATTCTACCACATAGGATAGTACTACGGGAGAAAAGGTTGCTGCTGCCAGGCCTTGTATTCCTCTGAAAAGAATAATGAAGAACAAACTGCTTTGAAACCCAAGAAAGAAAGTAACAATTGTTAATGCCGTTAATCCCACAAGCATGATTTTTTTTCGACCAAAACGATCTGATAATGGACCAAACACTAAGCATCCAACAGCGAAACTAAACGTAAACGAGCTACTTACCCATAATGCACGCCCCTCTGAAACTGCAAAATCCATTGAAAATACAGAGATTAAGGGTATTGTAATATAGACACTGGACATAATTGCTAATCCTGAAAAAAATAATATTAATGTTATGAAAGCATAATTTTGTTCTCTTGAATGTAACTTTAAAAAATTCATTTAACTATTCCACCTTATTAATTTCTTATATTCCAGTTTTACAACCATTTGAAGATATTGAAGATTCATTATATCTACAATAGAGATAAAAAAACACTTTATGTATGTAGCGAATCCTCTCTTTCTTTCAACATAAAGTGGCTCAGCTTAAACAAGTGTTTTCTTTTGGGCCAGGTCCACCAATTTCGTGTTTTTGAGATGCCGCTCCATTTTCTCTTCCGCTTCCTTCATTGCTGCTTGAATCAAGCATTCGTCGCCGTGGACAAAATTACATTCAAATAAGGATGCAGTACCCTCAATGGCGTGGATGATGTCCAACAACGTAATCTCGTCTTTTTTGCGGGTTAACCTATAACCTCCGTTGGCTCCGGAAATCGACTCGATCATGCCTGCTTTTACAAGCCTCGTCAAAATTTTGGAAAGATAGGTTGGTGAAACGCCTTGTGATTCAGCCAACTGCTGAACGCCTACCGGCTTAACCGGAGAACCTTCAACGAGCATGAGCATAGTGTGCAGAGCATAATTCGTCGCCTTTGTAAATTTCATCGTTAGTTTCACCTCAATCAAGGATTTAGTATATCTATAATATCTTTGAATCTACTTTTATGTCAAGTTGTTTCATTCATTTTAATTAGGTATTTCGCATTAATCTCTTTTAATATTATTTCTTTCATCTCATTAAACATAATTCCTCCTCTTAAAGTCGATAGTATTTGATTAACTATTCTCCATACAAAAGGAGTTACCTTCTTCAACAACTTATCCGTTGAGCCTAACTTATGTTCCTTTCATTACGTTTGATTTGGTGATTTTTACTTTTATCATAATCACTAAGAACGCAAACACTGCAAACATGATTCCGCTCCAAATGAGTTGATGTATTCCTAAGTGAGAAATAAACCATCCACCAATAGAAGTCCCTATAGTAATCCCGAGATTGGAAAATGAGATAAACAAGCTGTTACCGAATTCGGGAGCTTCTTTCGCCTCATTCGTTAACCATGCTTGACTGATAATGAGTCCGCCGGAATGCACTATCCCCCAAATGAGCACGATCATAACCGTCGGAATGAAATAAGAACCTAGATAATAAACGAATAAGTAAGTCACAGCATATAGCAGAGGAAACATGATTACGGTCTTTGTAATACTTTTATGCAAAAGGCTCCCAAATAAAAAGTTCCCAAAAATCATGATAATACCAAAGGTCATTAACATGATACTAATCCATGACCCGTTCATATGTGTTACTTGTCCAAGATATTCAGCAAAGTAGCTGTACACTGAAAACATAGCTGCAAAGATAAAAATAACGGTCACAATATTTAACCACAATTGAGGTTTGCGTAATATACCAAGCTGCTTACCATAAGACATTTTTTCCTTAACTGGCATGGAAGGAAGCCAAGTTAGGATCCCTACAAAGGCAATTATACTTACCACTGCTCCAAACAGGAATGCGACTTCTAACGAAATTTTGTCCGCGAGATAAGAGGTCAAAGGAACACCAAAAGCAAATCCAACCGTTATTCCGGCGAAAACCTTGGTGACCGCGTTGGTGCTCTTTTCCGGAGGGACAAGTTGAACTGCTGTTACAAGGGCAACCGAAAAAAAGACGGGATGAAAAATAGCAGGGATAATCCGAAAAATTAGCATCACATCGAACATGGTCGTATAGGCATAAACAATATTTGAAATCGCAAAAATAAACACAGCGGTTAATAGAATAGCTTTACGATTAATACCGGAAGCGAGTAGTGTTAGGAATGGACCTGAAATGGCAACGACTAAAGAAAATATACTTACGAGCCATCCGGCCTGTGAAGTCGATATATTAAATTTTTGAGTAACCTGAGGGAGGACACCTATAATCCCCATTTCAGTTGTGATAATGCCAAATACGCCAATAGCCAGAATAACGATAAGTAAAGGGTTAACCTTTTTCATTTTTAATGTAATCCTCCATTATATATACATATACAGATTTATAGATGCATTATCGCAAAAAAAAGTACCTCCTCCCTGTTTATAGTTTCTTTTGGATGTACTCGGAAAATGCCTGTATAGTCTCTTCGTTCCGGCGATAGTACGTCCACTTTCCAATTCGCTCTGATTCCAGCAAACCAGCTTTTTGCATAGTCAACAAATAGCTGGAGATAACAGACTGTGCAAGTCCTGCTTTAGACTGAATATCTCCTACACATACTCCAATTTGAAAATTGAGGCCTTGTTGTAAATAAGGCTGTTCATCAAAGAACTCCTCTGGATTCTTTAACCATTGCATAATTTGACTACGAGTCTCGTTAGACAAAGCTTTATAAATCAATATAGGTTCCATACAAATCATTATATCTATTTTTCTAGATTTGTAAATGTAAACTGAAAATATATAAGAATATCAACCATTAATCCGCAAATAGTTTCGCATACGGATTTTCGACTTTATGTTCGTTGCTGATCTTACCTACGTTATTCATCACATAATATTGATAGAAATGGTTTGAGAAACTCAATGATTCCGATGCTTTATCCATAAATAGATCTGATGCCTGCTCACTTAATTGGTCCCCTGTCCAAAAATAATGTAACATGAGACGATTCTGGTTATACGGATGTTTGATAATGTAAGCTCCGGATTGATTATTCTTATTCATGATATCCCGCCATTTAAAATCGACTGTATCAGCACGTTTGATGATTCCGGACTTCAAGGCTTGTATAAATCCATTCGTATCCGGTTTGCCGATTACAATGACATTGCTATCCCCTAAATCCTGTCTAAGCTTATTTTTCAATACATGGCGTTCTGTTATAACTGTTGGTTTTAGACCCGCTAATTGCATAAAGCCTTGAATCTGGTTGAGCAGTTGATCCTGTTGTTTTTTTGTATGGTCCGATATCTGACCGTCGCTCATGATAATCGTTAGTGCCTCGCCCTGCAACGTTTTATCGATTATTCGGCTCATCGTTTCAACTGGCACCTCTGGGAACTGGACAAACACCGAATGGTATATTGATTTAAATTGTTCGTGCATATAAGCGGCTTCCTCGTCCGCTGTTAGACGATATTCAGGCCTCAAAGAATAATTAGGGTTGCGCAAATCTGCTTCCCAATTGTCCCTAACCTTTTTACCCGCTTTGTTCTCAATGATCTGCAGTAGTCCGTCAATCGTTGCATTTTTGTATACGTACTGGTCAAAATATGTTTGCATCAATTCATCAAACTTCTCTTCTCCAAGCGTACGATACAACTCATAGATGGCTTGTCTACCTTTCTTATAAAAAATGGCGTCGGGAGAATCCCCTACCGTATCATTAGTCGAAACAATTGGACTATCTAACGATACTTCATCGAATTGGATCAACTTAAATCCATTTAATGGAACTTCCTGTTTTTCATAGAAATAAACCATAGAGTAATCGGCAAATCCTTCATCCAGAAATGACTCCGTCTCCGAATCATTTCCAATTAAGGAATGAAACCATTGATGTGCAATTTCATGGACAAATGCTGAATTGTTCGCAATATCAGGTTGCCCTTGGATCATACCCATTTGAATCATTCGCGAAAATTCGACAGCGACGCCTTCAACATACGATTCAACAATTCTGAACTCTGGATAAGGATATTTACCATACTTTTCGCTGAAGAAGTCTATGACCTTAAAGGCTTGATCAATATATTGATCAATAATCTGCTTTTTGTCTTTCTGATTCTCAAAGTAATAGTATTGAACTGTCAGACCGTCTCGAGTAACACTTTCCACTTTAAAATCCGGACTCGCGAATAAGACAAATTCTCTCGTGTTATTCGCAGTGGCCGTTACCGTCTTGCGTCCCACTTCGGCTTCCTGTACGGTCAGTGCTCCAGGCATGGAAACCTGATAATCGGCGGGAACATTCAAAGTTACCTGGTAATCTGCAGAATCATAATAGTCGGATTCAAATGTAGAGCTGTAAGGTGTTTTGTTCCACGTATGCTCTGTGGGGTCATAGACCGAGAGGACAGGAAACCAATGAGCTCCGTTGATAATATTTCTATAGTAGGACAACCGCTGCGAACCATAAGGAATTTTCACTTCAAAATCAAGCTCCAGCGTGATGGATTGCCCGGGTTGCAATGCTTGACCTAATCTAACAGTAAGTGCCTGATGTGTATTATCAAACTTCAATAGTTTACTTGACGACTTCACAGTTTTAATGTCAATACCACCTAGGAAATCCTCCGGTTTCTTATCCGGATTCTCTGCTGCTATTCGTTTATTTGAACTTTGGAACATACTTGACTGTGTATCTTTTGAACGATTTGCATCTGCAAAGGTGTGAAATACAACATTGTCTAATGTATCTTTCGTATTGTTTCGATAAGTCACGGTTTCTTTGCCGGTTATCATCATCTTCTTCTCATCAAGTCTTGCATCTACTCGATAGCGTGCAAGTTGATGGATAACCGCATCTGCTTCAACTAATAAATCATTCTGTAGTGTTGGACTTTCCGCCATTGCTATCCCTATTCCGGATACAGGGCCAGCTGTTAACGCGACAACAAGACTGCTAGTAATCATGTACCTGGGTAATGCATTTTTCCAATGTTTAAGTTTATTCATGTTGCTCCTCCTAAATGTAAGTTCAAGTGTGTAATAAGACAAGTATAAAGCTCTTACCTTACAAGGGATTAATTGGAACCTTACATTAACCTTAAAATAGAAGCAGTTAACTTACTTATCTCCTTATGATCTCATCGATCCTTACATTAGGATTTGTATATCTCCCTTTCTTTTCAGTTTCTTTCCCATATTGAATTGCTCTCACAGGGCAATAATGCACACATGCAAGACAGAGTGTGCAACGCTCTCCCCACTGTGGTTGTTCATCCACTTTAATGTTGTTACAATTACAAACCCGTTCACAAGTACCACAACCAGTGCAATTATCATTTACATGAAACTTTGTAGTATCAATGGGTTTTTTATTAAACATAGGATTTATAATGCCGGTTAATAGCCACGGAAAAGCACCTTTATCTACTTTAAATTCTCCCGTTACTCCTCGCTCAATAGCTTGGTTGATCCGCTTCAAGGTTTCGACTGCCTCTGTAAGCTTTTTGCTCTCCATCTCTTTTGAATCTACGTCGCCCATAAGAATGAAGTTATTTGGCATTTTGACTGAAAATCCGCTGTGTAACTTTATATCTTTTTTGCGTAAACAATCCTTCATAACTTTCATCGTATTACCAATGCTACCTCCACAAGTTACTAGAGAGAAAACATAGTTTTCACGGTAATTAATCAACTTAAGTTTCTCAATAAACTCAAGTACAATTTTGGGAGGTCCCCATGAATAAATAGGATGTACAAAACCAATGATCTCATTGTCCTTCAGAGTATATTCATTGATTTCATCACCCTTGTTTTCAGCGGTAGATATTGAAACTAACTCCTCGCCCGTATGAAGAGCGATCTGTTTAGCAGCGTATAACGAGTTCCCTGTTCCCGAAAAGTAAAAAATCATGTGATCATCATCTCGATTCCTGTGAAATTATTCCTGCGCTTCGTCAAGCGCGTCTTCTATTGCTTTGAGATACGCTTTAGAGGTAAGAGTTGCACCACTTATAGTGTCCACCTGTAGCGACTGCTTCTGGATCACCCTACCGAACAATTCATCTGTGGAAGCTGACGACTGATTCTTCGCATGCTCTAATAGCTTAATATCTGTAACTTTGCGCGAAGAGACGGTTACCTGGACTTTATTTGCCCTCCATTTGTACTTGCCACCCTCGTATTCTCCAACATACGTGCCATCATGAAGCTGTTTGAAATTTACCGATTTGATAGGGAGATTTTTTGCTTCACTACGTTCTCCTGCAGTAAAGAGAAACGCCCCTCCTAAACCTGCTACTACAAGAATCACCGGTACGATAACCATCGGACGAATTCTTATAATCCCATAGGTTCACTAAAGGGCCGATGGTAACATCAAATAATCCTTCACTATATCTTGAAAATTCAGTAGCACGTGATAGCACCTCATATGTATCAAGGCTCAGTGCTACACGATTAATGCCTGCAGACTCGTTAATCCTGCTTATCTCGCTTCCGGGTATAAAGCAACTGAGCATTTTTTCTAGTCGTACGGACTCCTCTTTTACAGCTCTAAGTGCTTCTTCAGCATGTTCACCGAACACTCTATGTGTCATCTCTGTTCCCATCCCAAAGTTCATCGACTGTGCTTCCACGGCTGTGCTCATTGTTAGCTCTCCTTTCACTTGCAGCCCATTCATGCCTCTGTTCAATTCGTGTCATTTTGTAAAAAGCTTACCTACGATTGATATATGATCTATAGATTATTATGTGAATGAATATAAATAAATTCATTCATAATAAGTCAAAATATATAGGCAAAGAATAATTGCCTATAATGATTTTATTTGCGAGAAACAGTTAAGCCATTCATTACAAACTCGGCCATGTATTCCATAATATGCGGGAAATGTTCGACCCCAATTTCCTCCTTATGTGTATCCATATTGATAATCGCCGTAAAAAAAGCCATTATCAGCTCAATATCAAGATCATCCCTTATTTTCCCTTCTGTCTGCCATTGTTTGAACAACTCCACAAAACTACCATACATGAAATCAACCTTATCTATTCCTTTCTCTTCGCGGTATTGCTGCTCCAACTTTCCAAAGACGTCTTTGTTATACCATTGTCTTAATATCGGATTTGAGTTCATACCCGTTATATTTAATGCTATTAACTTCTTGAGTAACTTTAAAGGATCATCATTTAAGTCAATGGAGTCCATGATGCTTTTCTTCAGCTTCACGTTTTCTTCTAGAAAAATCTCCATAAACAACTTCTCTTTAGATGAGTAGTAATTATAAAATGTACCTACTGCTATACCTACCTCTTTTGTAATGTTTGATACGTTGGTATCTTTAAATCCTTTGATACTGAACAGTTCTTTCGCGTTATTAAAAATGGCCAGTTTTTTATCTTCCACGTCGTTGCCCTCCGTTTACTAAATCTACTGTAATTTATAGAAATTAACTTATAACTCCAGAAAATGAACGAATATTTTTTTATTCATTCAGATTGTAGCATGGAATTTCCTTTCTGTCATTATGACGAAACAGAGTACCTCCCAGTTATCATTAATAAAATTTTCATGTGCATGGTCGAGAGGAATAAATCTCTTGAAGCCAGGAAATCTTAAAGGCAATACTTCATAAAAGTCCTGAGGAGGTTGGTATATGATAAGAATTATCGTGTTAGCCGTATTCATACTGCTAACAGGTTGTACTTCAAATAGCGATATGTCAGCAAAACAAGTGGCTCCAGAACCAACAAAATCGAATGTTCAGGCTCATGTTAATAAACATAATGCTACACAAACTACGAATAGTACACAGGCATCATCAACAGCAACATCGAGAACAGGCAATTCATCTTTTAAGGCGAAAGGAATACCTTCAGACTTTTGGGATCTGATTAAATCCCCGGCTGAAAATCCAGTTAATCAGACACCTACCAATAATACTCCAGAAAAGGTACCCTCTCCCACTGATAGAACAGATCAGGCACAGGGTGACACAACAAATTCTTCTATCTTTGCGCAACAGGTTCTGAATTTAGTTAATCAAGAAAGGTCCAAAGCAGGACTCGGTTCCTTGAGTATGGACGGAGAATTATCAAAAATGGCTATGGCCAAGGCTCAGGACATGTATAATAACAACTACTTTGATCATAATTCACCAACCTATGGATCTCCCTTTGATATGATGAAGGAATTTGGGATTTCCTTTAATTCAGCTGGTGAAAATATTGCCAAAGGCCAATCGACTCCTACACAGGTTATGAAAGATTGGATGAATAGCCCAGGGCACAAAGCCAACATTTTGAAGAAAAGTTATACTCATATCGGTATTGCTTACTATAATAATGCATGGGTTCAGGAATTCACTGGATAATTGCTATATGGGATGTCACTAAACATCAACAAACGGAAAAGCATCTTTTCAAGCTGATGAAGCTTGGAAGATGCTTTTTTGATGTCACTAGCCCAAATAAGTACGGGTAAACTGGAATTTTCGACAAAATATCGGTATGATTAGACAAGATTAGACAAGATCATACAAAGGAGTGGAACAAGTATTTATGAAAAAGAAGTATGTAGTATTGCCATTAATTCTCTTGATATCTGTTGTTCTCTTGCTAAGTGCCTGCGGTAAGAAGGACACGTCTGTAACAGACCAAACGGCGGGGAATACGACAGAACAGACAACACCTGTTGAACCGACACCAGAACCAACACCAACTCCGACAACTACACCAGAACCAGAAACACCAACTGAAACACCAACACCCATGAGTTGGGACAACCCTCCAGCAATGGAAATCGAAAGTGCTAAGTCCTATGAAGCTGAAGTCACGACGTCTAAAGGAACCTTCACCATCGAACTATACGCTAAAGACGCTCCAAAGACAGTTAATAACTTTGTCTTTTTATCTAAACAAGGTTTCTACAACAACGTGATCTTTCACCGTATTATTGAATCTTTTATGGTTCAGACAGGGGATCCAGAAGGTACTGGTAAGGGCGGTCCTGGATACTCGTTCGAAGATGAGAAGACAACTTATCAATATGAGCCTGGAATTGTAGCTATGGCAAACGCTGGAGCAAATACGAATGGAAGCCAGTTCTTCATCTGTACAGGTGAGGATAGTGCCTCACTGAATATGCAACCGAATTACACCATCTTCGGTAAAGTTACGGATGGAATGGATGTCGTGAAAGATATTGCTGCTACCCCCGTCGAAGCAGATATAAGAGGTGAAATGAGTTCACCAACTGAAACCATTCAGATTAAGGAAATTAAGATTACAGAGAAATAGTACCCTAATGGTTATTGGAATAACAAAAGGCCTCGTTACCCTATTATGGGTTCACGAGGTCTTTTGTTATTCCAAAGGTTACCGTGTAAGTTTATTATTGAGATCGGGCCACCGAAATCCAAGATCATCTTAACTAATGCTCAATTTATCAAGAGCTTGTTGTTCACTCGACAAGAAAAATATGTCCTTCCCTTTGTTGCACTCATAGATAAAGTCTTTGAAATTCTTACTTGAATACTCAGAAAAATCACCAACGATTGCAATTTTTACGTGATAGTTTATAAACTTTTGTATTATATCTCCTGCGAGTCGTGTTGATAAGTTGAAAAAATCCTCGTGGATGGCTGATTTATTCATAATAATTCGATTGCAGCCAGTTTCATAATTTACGGTTGCAATCAAATCCAATGCCGACTGAACATCCGTTATCAGTATTTCACTGCTACTTATAACGGCAATTTCTATATCTTTCTCTTTGATCTTAGTTATTTCCATACTCATCCTCCAATTAACCTTTCGTCATAATCCTCACAAATCTTGTTTCTTCTGATAGATGACTTCTTCATAATTAAAAGTCTGATAAATATCTTGGCTGGTGTTGGAAAAGATTGATTCTTTATGACCGAGACACAAGAACCCACCCCCACGGAGACTATCTAGAAATAATTGATGTACACGATTCTGCAAACCTTTGTTGAAATAGATCAGTACATTACGGCATAAGATCACATGAAAAGCTTGGAAAGATCCATCCGTAGCCAAATTGTGTTTTTCAAAAAAAATCGATTCTACCAGTTGCTGCGAAATATAAGCAAAATTCTCATCTGTAGAATAATAGTCTGAAAGATTCCGCCTACCACCTGCCAGTAAATAATTACGGTTATAAACCTTCATTCGCTGTAGAGGGATTTTACCTTGCTTGGCTGTCTCGATAGCTTCCAGACTCATATCTGTTGCATAGATCTTTGCTCGATCTAACAACCCTTCTTCACTTAATAAGATTGCCATGGATAACGCTTCTTCACCCGTAGCACAACCCGCATGCCAAATATAAATTTGTTTGTAATCGAGGAGTTTAGGAACGACTTCTTTACGAAAAGAATGAAAAAATGAAGGATCCCGAAACATCTCTGTTACTTGAATTGAGAAATCACTAAGAATGTCAGTTATGAACTCTGGTTCATGAATAAGTTTGTTTAGTAATAGGGTCAAGGTCGGCAGCCCTTCTTTAGTCATACGCACCTTAAGACGACGATGAATATGATTAAGGCTATAATTTCGAAAGTCATGTCCAGTTAACTTATAGAAAGTCTCCACAAACAGATTCAGTTCGAAACGGTCTGTTTCTGATAGTTCAAGTGAGTCATGACTCTGGGCTGAAGGTTGATTTGGATTATCGGCCGTCATGATTTACTCAACCATACACGCATTATAGTAAACAGTTGTTCAAGATTTAATGGTTTACTAATAAAGTCCGAAGCTCCAGCTTCTAGACTTTCCATGCGATCCTGAATCATCGCTTTTGCAGTAACAGAAATGATAGGCAGTTCTGTTCGAACATTGCGAATAATTTTTATTGCATCTAATCCGTTCATTCCCGGCATCATAATATCCATGAGTACAATGTCAAAGTCCTGTTTATGAATCAAATCAATAGCCTGCTGTCCAGTGTGAGCTGTAATAACATCCATCCCTTTACTTTTCAATGGCGGGGTTAAGGCAAGTAGATTGCGTTCATCATCATCAACAATAAGTACACGTTTGCCTTTAAATAGAGGCGAATATACTTCAGATTCATAAGAAAGAGGTTGGATGGTCTCTTCTTCAACTTCAGAAGTGAGTTCCTCTTTCGCTGCAGCTACCATATCTAGGTTTACATCAGTTAGAAGATCAAGTTTGCTGTTGTTAATCGGAAGCATTACCGTAAATGTGCTGCCTTCGTTTTCCTTACTATCTACGTAAATGGCACCTCCCAAGAGCTTCACAAGTTGCCGAGATATAGAAAGACCTAACCCAGTTCCCCCATACTCTCGTTCAATCGTTCCATCGGCCTGATGGAAAGCTTCAAAGATGCGCTCCAAATGAGCTGCTGCGATACCAATTCCTGTATCCTTAACTATAAAACAGATCGTCTCTTGTGGAAGATTACTATCCACTTTACACACCGATTTGTCATTCACAGATTTCTGGATTCGAAACTCTACGCTGCCTTTGTTGGTAAACTTAATCGCATTAGAAATCAGATTTTTGAGAATTTGCTGTAATCTGCTTTCATCCGTCACTATGAGATTCGGAAGATCCGGTTCTATAATAATATTGAATTCTAACTGTTTTTTCTCTGCAAGTGAAGCAAAATGCTGGTTCATTATATGTGGAAGCTCCGTTATGTTTACGGGTTCCAGCACAACATTCATCATTCCCGCTTCAACTTTGGAAAGATCCAGAATATCATTGATCAAGTTCAAAAGATCCAGTCCACTCGAATGTATATATTTTGCGTATCCTAGTTCTTCTTCATTCAAATTTCCATTATTATTTTCTTCTAAAAATTGTGAGAACAAGAGCATACTATTCAGCGGAGTTCGGAGTTCGTGCGACATAGTAGCTAGGAATTGAGATTTGTAGTTTGAATTAGATTTAGCTTGCCTTGCATATTGCTCCATCTCAATACGGGAATTTTCAGCTTCTATAGATTTCATCAGGATGTAATGGTTCTGTTCTTCTAATTGGTTATTTACACTTCGTAGCTCTTCGGATTGAGTTTCGAGTTCTTCAGCATGAACCTGAAGCTCTTCATTCAGATGACGAGATTCACTAAACAATTTTTGAATTTCCATATGACTCAATACACTTTGCACAACGGCTCCAAATGGCTCAGCAATTTCTTTGAGAATCATTTTGTCCTTTGTCGTAAATTTATATAAGGAGGCAATTTCCAAGACAGCTAACGTTATACCTTGGAACACAATAGGCATGATATAAATAGAATGGGGAGAAGTCTCTCCTAATGCAGAATCAATCTTTACATAGTCCGACGGAACCGTATCTAACTCAATAATTTTTTTATCCTTTGCGCTTTGCCCTACTAACCCTTCACCTAGCAGGAAGCAGTTCTTACCTATGGAGCCAGTTTCTCCAGCATAGGATGCTGTTTTGATATACATGCATGAATTATGTTGTTCACTCTGGATATATATAGCACCATATTGAAACTCAATAATAGTAGATAACTTTGCAAGGAAACGTTCGGAAAGTTCCACGGAATCTTTAATTTCATGATACATAGTGCTCATATCCCCAACTTGATTCAAAAGAATGCTCTGTTGTTGATGCTCTTCCAGAAGCACATTCGTAGCCTTACCTAGTTCTCCGATCTCATCTTGAGTTTTTATTTGAATTCTTCTACCGGAATTTCCTCCTCCGCTAATTGCGATTTCTTGTATAGCAGTCATAATGTCCTTAATTGCTCTTACAATCGTCTTGGAAGTTACATAAGCACTGATTAACGATAAAACAATGAGCAGGAAGCCAACCACATATAAATAAGTAACAAGCATTTTGTTATTCTGATTTTGTGCTGAGATTCGAGCTGAGGATAACTCATTTTCGATATCTCGGAAGCTGCCCACTTGAGCACGGATATTATCAATTTGCTTAATGCCTACATTCTCATTAAAAGACTCGGCGATCAGTTGCTCAAGATTTGCTCTTTTGAGTTCAATTATGGGGTCACCATTTGTTGTTATCCATTTAGCAATATGACTGTGTATAGACTTAAGATTTTGAATTTGCTTTGGATTGTCAGCTACTTCGTCCAATAACAAGTTATATGTATCTTCCCAGTTCAACCTCGCTTGTGTATATGGTTCCAGATAAATATTATTACCTGTAATTACAAATCCACGTTGTCCTGTCTCCATATTAATGACATGCGCTTCAAGTTTGTTCGTCAGGTCGGAGATATCCCGATCATGTTGGGTAATCATTTTGATCTCAGCTTGCATAGCGGAGATTCTGTAATGTATCATCCCAATTGAAGCAATTAAGAAAATGATTACTATAAGATACCCCACCAATATTTTCATCTGTAAATTCCATTTTATCTTTAGCACGAAAGTTCCCTCACATTCATTAATAATATAGCAAGAAAAGATAGAATAGATTAATGCTTTCTATATATTAACAGTTATATCTAGATTTCAAAATAGCTACTTTGCAGTTGTAAAAAAACTCCCTACTCGGTTGTTATACCGATGTAAGGGAGTTCTTTGGTGTTCACTAACCATTGCAACATAAGATATGAATTATTTCACCAACCACAATGCAGGAACGTTTGAGGGTTCCCAACCAAGCAGGGAAGTATGCGGTTGGCGGCAAACGTAGGTTTTGCCAGCATAAGTTACTTCGTCGTTGACTTTGTAACTGACATTAGGAGCCCAGGCTTGCGCGCCACCTTGTGCATCGGTTGTAACACTGATATTTACACCGGACGAAACATTACCAGCAGCATCCTTGGCTTTGACTGTGAACTGGTAGCTTGTATTTGCTGTCAGCCCGCTAATTGATGCGGTAGTTCCAGTCACATTGACGGTATTCGTTCCATAAGTAACTGTATAACCTGTAACGGCAACATTATCTGTAGAAGCAGTCCAGCTCAAGCTGACGCTAGTTGAAGATTTGGAATCTGCTACTACATTCGTAGGAGCCGTTGGTGCTTGCGTGTCAGGAACTGGCGGACTCAGGGCATCCAAATAAGCGCGGTGGCTGTTAGAAAATTCAAAGTTGTTGAACTTATCCCAGTTGATGGACCATGTCATCACACCACGTAAATCAGGGTAACCGGTTGTACTACCGCGCGTTGTGTAGCTGGACAACTGTACACCTTTGATCAGGGCATCGAGTGCTTTTTGCACTTCGGCTACAGATGTGAAGCCACCCCCTGCATTAACATTGGCTGGTAAACCGAGCACCACTTGATCCGGACGAAGTGCAGGAAAGAAACTGTTAGAATTTTTAGCAACTGGGAAGCCAGTTAATAGCATATCTACCATAGCGACGTGGAAATCAGCAGTGCCCATATTATGGTATTGATCGTCAAGTCCTGTGATCGGACCGGAGTTATAATTCTGTACCTGTAGCCAATCGAGAATATCTCTTGTCGCATAGATGACAGGTAGATATGCACCTGCGCGGTTATCACAGCTGATGCAGCTACCACCATAAAATGAATAGCCGAGCTGTACGAAGAAAGTTTCCGGCGCCATCGTCAGGTAGAACTTATCCGTACCAAAGTGATCGTTAATCGTACGTAGTGCCGAGATTAGGTTGACGATGACCGGCGTAGTCGGGTTTTTGAAGTCACTATCCCCTGAATTCAAGAAAAGCGAGTGCCCTTCAAAGTCAACATCCAGACCATCAAAGCCATATTTCTCAATGATTGCTGTTACGGAGTTTACGAAATTATCGCGGGCTGTCGTGCTAGCAAGTTGAACTTGACCGTTCGCACCGCCGATGGATATAATAACTTTTTTTCCTTGGTTTTGCAGGTAAGCAACGTCTGATTTAAAGTCAGCGTCGGTGTATGTGTAAGGGGTGAACCCGATAGTTCCATTGGAAACACCGGATATAGGTTCAGCGAATGATACGTTGATGACATCGAACTTAGTGGAGACGTCGCGTAGCTTGATGAACCCTGAGCCGTTATCGAAATTGTGCCAGTAACCTACAATGGTCTTACTGGATACAGCAGCATGAGCTTTCGGTATGCTATTCGCCAGAAACTGAGGGAGTGACAGAATCAGAACTGCAATCAAAATGATAATCCATGGCTTGCGGAACGCAACACGGTTGACGATCATTCCTGATTTTCCTCCTTTAATAAAGAAAGGATAGCGTTTACAAAAATCTTTGTTTCTTGGCTGGTGCTACGCGGCTCCCCCCTTCTTCACTTTCTTGATTACCTGGTGAGTTGACGGACACGTCTTTCATACTTAGATCGTTTTTCTTACACCTTCATTATCAAGAAAAGGTGATCCGCGCATAAGGGATAAAATATTATAAATAGGGATATATTCCTCTAATATTGATTACCATAAAAAATGCACCTTCTAGAATTTCATCGGTTTGCCTCATAGGTTTCTCCAATGTCTATTCTAAAAGGTGCACTATTAATTGACATTAATATCGAAATCTTGATTGAGTGATACTTAAATTTGTAAGCAATGCCCATCACCCACTGCAGTTACAACCGAGCCGAGCATCATCTATGATGTTAGAGTCCTTCTGCCAGAATTCTTTTCAAAAACATACCCGTATATGAGTTTGGAACTTCCGCTACCTGTTCTGGGGTTCCTTCAGCTACAAGTTGGCCTCCAGATGCGCCCCCTTCTGGGCCGATATCGATCACCCAGTCGGATTCACGAATGAGTTCCAGGCTGTGCTCGACAACGACAACGGTATTACCCGAATCGACCAGCTTATTCAGTAAAGTATGCAGCTGTTTGATGTCAGTCGGATGAAGGCCAGTTGTTGGCTCATCTAATAAATAAAGCGTATGGTTTTTGGTCGGTTTACTCAGCTCTTTCGCCAGCCTAATACGCTGTCCTTCACCTCCGGATAAGGTTTTGACCGATTGACCCCATTTAAGATAACCTAGCCCGACCTCACAAAGCATCTCAACGAGGCCCGCAATCTTGTTCTCCATCTTGAAGATCGGCAGACTTTCCTCCACCGACATATTCAGAAAATCCGAGATAGAGTAGCCTTCATACTTCACCTTTAAAACCTCATCAGTAAACCGTCTACCCTTGCAGTCATGGCACTTTACTTCTAGATCGGGCAAAAAATTCATGTCTAATGACAAAACACCCAGCCCCTGACATGTTTCACAGCGCCCACCTGGTGTGTTAAAGGAGAAATGTTTCGATGTCAAATTTCTAGCCTTGGACTCAGGTAATCCGGCGAACAGATTGCGCAGATGTGTAAATACATCGGTATAGGTTGCGACATTAGAGCGCTGGATTCTCCCCATGGGTGATTGGTCAAAGATCACTATATTCCCGATATGCTGAAGTCCCGCAATCTCCTTACATCCCTCTTGCTCATGTGTTTCCGCGTTCCCTTGCGCAAGAATATCAAAGACAAGTGTTGATTTACCTGAGCCGGAAACTCCTGTTACTGACACAAGACAGCCAAGTGGAAAGGAAACTATCGGGATATCAACATTACGAGCTTGTGCCTGCCGGATCGTGATCTGCTGCCCGTTCCCCTTTCTACGGACATGCGTTGGTTTCGAGAGACGCTCTTCTCTCAAATAGGCTCCAGTAACCGAAAGCTCGCTCTCCATCAAATCCTCAAGGCTACCTTCGCCCACAACAGTCCCTCCGTGCAATCCGGCACCTGGACCGATATCAATAATATGATCGGCTGCGCGCATCATCTCATTATCGTGCTCGATAACAAGGACGGTGTTGCCCAAATCTCGCAACTGTTGAAGCACCCGAATAAGACCGACCGTATCCCGTGGATGAAGACCCGTCGTCGGTTCATCCAAGATATACAGTACACCGGTCAGGCCTGAACCAAGCAGTGAAGCGAGCCTTAGCCGCTGTGTTTCACCACCGGACAATGTTACCGTCTGCCGGTTCATAGACAGATAACCAAGTCCAACATCCATAATCCGTTTTAACCTTGTAGGCATCTCTTCAAGGATCGGCTGTAGTAAGTGAAGACCTTCGGTAGGGAGTGCTGCCTGCAAACCTTGCGTCCACTCGAATAAATCACTGAGCGACCATTCCAGTACTTCTGAGATGGTTGCACCAGCAACTTGTACAAGTCGAACTTCCTTCTTCAACCTAGCGCCAAGACATTCGGGGCAAAGCTGTTGATGAAAGAAGCCTCCTTCTTTCTCCTGAGTTCCTGCCTCCCCCTCTTTCTCTTTGTAACGCCGCCATAAACCTGGAATGACACCTTCAAACTTAGTTCCCTGAACCGGCTTTACATCAGGATAATGGCGCTTGAATGCCTCACTTTCGACACCATAGTATAGTAGATCTCGTTGAACCTCACCTAAATCCTTCAATGGCTGATCTGGGTCAAAGTCACAACCGAAATGTTTACCGGCAGCCACCAAGATACGAATCTGAATATCGCGATGAACGCGTTCAATGAGGCAACACCACCGTCACGTATGCTGAGCTCAGGATTGAATACTGCAGCTTCGTTAATAGTCGCCACATGCCCAAGCCCACTACATGCTTCGCAAGCCCCTTCTGGCTTGTTGAAGGAAAAGTGCGCCATATCAAATTTCTCAAGCTCTAATTTACAATGTGGACAGGATACCGTCTGACGCTCTAGATATTCATCTTCCTCTGAAAGCGCACCATGGGGCTCAAAAGAAGGCGGAATCCTTCCGCTACACGACGGGCAAATCCGCTCGCCCAATCTGGCAAAGATAAAACGGACAAATGTATAAATATCTGTCACGGTCCCAACCGTCGAGCGCGGATTACGATTAGTGACATGCTGCCCAACGCTAATAGACGGGGATAATCCTTCAATAGAATCGACCTTGGGTTTCCCAATGGTATCCGCCGCCATTCTCATCGAATCCATATATTGTCTCTGGCATTCCCGTTGAAGTGTATCCATAGCCAGCGTTGACTTGCCAGAACCCGACGGTCCTGTCAGGACAACTAGTTTGTATTTAGGAATTGATAGTGAGATATTCTTTAGATTGTTCTCCCGCGCTCCTTTAATAACTATGGCTTCTTTCACAAAAAAACCTCCTTATAACATATCCTTTTGCAATTTATTAATGAATTCGATAGAATAAACTTTATTAATTACTCGTTGATCAAATATCTTTATTATCTAATATCTCGACCGTCAAGATATTCACATTTTAAGAGGAGGTATTCCCTTTGTCAAGCGAACAAACAGGTCAAACTATGGATCCACAGGAACGTTTCACCACACTCATGCGTGGACTGGGAACCCGAACGATATTGTATCAGCAAAATGTAGCTTCCTCTCTCGGGCTATACAATAATGATTTTATATCCGTGGATCTCTTATACGAAAAAGGTCCTATCACCGCTGGGGAGCTATCCAAATTAACTGGACTAGCTACGGGTAGTATTACCGCATTAGTGGATCGACTTGAAAAAATCGGTTATGTTCGTCGGCAGAACGACCCCACTGACCGTCGTAGAGTGATTATAGTACCAGAATATGAGTCTAAAGAAGAGATCAAAAATACGTATGAGCCGCTTAACAAAGCAATGCTTGATCTCATTTCCTCTTATACGGCTGAAGAGCTTGATCTCATTACTCAATTTTTGGGCAAAGCATGTACGGTCTTAGATGAGCAAATTCATGATCTCAGTACAACTACACGCAATAAATCTAATTCTTAAACCTTATCTACAAACTTAAAGGACGGTATCCTAAGAGTCGATTGACTTCGGGATACCGTCCTTTTTATGCATAGTTATAATTAACGTTCCTCTTCCCGGTCCTAATAAGGGAAATCGGTCCAGTCAATTTGTGTGGTCGTGCCTTCCATCCAATCGCCACGAAGAATCGCATATCCTATGGAGTCATGGATCCTTCCATCCTCTGAAGGCCAAGATTGACGGTGCACGGCTTCTTTCACAAAACCAGCGTTATGAAACGTCTTGCGCATGGCAAAGTTGTCGGCGCGTGTATTGCCTTCGATACGGATTTTGTCATCGTAATTCGTGAAAATATACTCAACTAGCTTTTTAACAGCTTGTAAGCCGTATCCTTGCCCGCTATGCCGCTCTCCAATTCGAATATCAAACAACGGCGTTGGATCTTCTAGATCGTAGACCCGAAGCAAGCCGACCTTATCCGAGTCATCTTTGATGATCCAGAACGTCTTATGTTCGGTACCTGAATCATATCGTCCATTCTCGATCTGTTCGCGCGCGGTAGTTTCCGTTATTGTCGCGGTTCCATGGAACGGCCACACCTGTCCTGTCAGGAACGCGATCAAATCAACGGTTTCGTCCACATATGGTTGTAAGCTTATCGTCATGCCAAACCCTCCAACTTTCACTTATTGAATATACTTATCACTTACCAGATCTCCAGCAATCGCCTCAGTTGGAATGACAAACTCTACGGATCCCATATAACCTGGGGCAACATCATACTTATTGAACACGATCACGAGTTTGCCATCGCTATTGATATAGAAGCTTTGATCTTCTGCAATCGTCTTAAATTCCTCGGTCGGCGGAACATCATCGTCGGTCTCCGAGAGCCAGTAAACTTTGTCCGGATCTGCTTTCATCTGTGCCTTCATTTGCTCTTTAATATTGTCGCTGATCCGCTCGATATATTGATTGTCTTTAAATAGCATAGGTAGAGTAATGAGGATCTGGTTCTTCTTATCAATCGTATCAAATGTAACTACCATGGACGATGAGCCTACAGTTTCAACAACATATCTGCCGATGGAGAAAATACGGTCATTGTCAGTTTTTACTTCATAATCAGTATCCAGGCCTAAATGACCTCCACCTTGTTTCTTCAAATCATTCATTTCTGCCTGAAACTTGTCGTAGAGTGCCTTGTTTTCGCTCAAGTACTTATTGTTTAATCCAAGTTCAAGGGCTTTGTTATCCATATTTGTAATAGCGGGAATCTTAATATTAGCATCATAATTTGGTTCCTCTACAATGTATTCTCTGAAAGTTAGTACTTTGATGATCCGGTCCACTCCCGGAATAGAGGACAATGCGTTCGCCACTGATGTACTGGCATTGATTGCAATTAGGAAAATAAGGGCCGCCGTACCGGCGCTAGCAAACCATTTATACTTTGTTCTCTTATTTCTATTTCGCTTAAGGGATTGTTGAATAGACCTACTCACGATCATATCTAGTTCTTCTGGAATAGGTACCTCTTGATACTCTTTCTGTAGCTGTTCTATGTTGTTATTCATTTTACGTTATCTCCTTTGAGGTGTCATCTTTCATTCTTACTCGCAATAACTGAAGTGCTTGATACAACCTAGTTTTTATCGTATTTACGTTCTCGTTAAGCACCTCTGCTACTTCCTCAATCTTCAAATCTTCAAAATATCTGAGCACGATCACACTTCGGTATTTCACCGGCAAATCTTCGAGTGTCCTTTTTAAATCCATATCCGAGTACACATCCTCTGTTCCCGGACTATAGGTTTCAATCATCTCATGGTCCATCGTGTCGACCTTCTTATTTCTGCGCAAAAAATCAAGTGATGTGTTTACGACAATTCGGTAAAACCAGCTTTTCATAGCAGCAGGATTCTTTAGTAGTTCTATATGAGTCATAGCTTTATAAATGGAGTCCTGTACGATATCTAGCGCATCGTCTTTATTCCTGACATAGCTGTATGCGAGTCGGTATACATTTTCTTTATTTTCGGTGATACAGCGCGTTAGTAAATTCTCTGTTTTCCTATTCAACATGTTCGACAATCCTTCTCTATATAATCTTTGATGTTGTAACAGGTGTAAGACGTATGGTGGGCATGAAAAAGTTTTGTGAACTATAAAAAAGTTATGGTTTCACTTGCTCCATGGCCTTTACAAGAATAGAGGCGTAATACTCGGCACCTTCCCTTTTAAGATGCACGCCATCTTTATAAAAGTAATCGTCCTTCCCCTTACTAGCTGAGTACCAGTCTACTATCGTAGTGTTACTAAATTCACTGGAAACTTTTGCGATATCAGCGTTCACGGTATCCTGCCATTTGCGAGGTACACGAGTATTGATCAGAAGAATCTGCTCTGCATCACGAAGGGAATGAAGTACTTTCCGTAATTGCTTCTTATTAAAAGCTCCGTTGGTTCCTAGCTCAATAATAATTCGGTTTCCAAGTTTTCCTTGTTCTTTAAGTCGGTTAATTATTTCGGGAGCGTGCGACATCTGCCTTCCTACCTTACCGTCAATCACAATGCCCGGAAGCATTTTGTCCAGAAAAGGAGCTGCATCCAAGATGACAGAATCTCCAATAGCTGTAACACCCTTTCCCGATTGAATGTTTGTGTCCGCAGGTTTCTTGTCTGTAGCTTCAGTCGTGTCATGGACTACAGGAAGTGTGGAAGGTTCCTCGGGTTCCTTCTCTTCTTTTATATTTGGTTTTACACTAGGTTCTGCTGTTCCAGCTTGATTTGATATCTCTTTATGTTCATCCTTCACGTTCTGGGGCCCAGTACTTTCAAACACTGGCTCAGATTCTGGCTTGAAAGATAGGAAACTACTACATGCGATGGGAATAAGTATTAACGGAATAACAGCAATGAGGAACACCGGTCGGAAACCACGGCGCCGCGTCGTGATCTTTGTTTGTCTCATCGCTTTGAATGATCCCCGTCGTATTGGTTCCTCCACATACTTGTAGGACAATGCCGCAAGGAGAAAACTAGCAACTAACTGAATTATGATGCGAAGAACATGGACTCCGTCTGTAATTCCGTTTGGACTGGTCAGAATAATGACGGGATAATGCCAAATGTATAAGCTATAAGACCGAACTCCGATCCACCGCAAAGGTTTACAGCCCATAATCCATCCCAAACGACTGGCCGGATGGGCGAGTACCGCAATCACTACCGCAGCTATGAAAGATAATAATACAAACCCTCCGCGGTAAAGTGAATCAGCAAACTCGTTAGTTTGGTAGATTAGTATTATCAATACAAAGAGTCCAAGTCCCCCGAATAGATCCAGTGCAAGGCGTTCAGTTCCAGATACCGTAGTTTGAAGTTTTTGACTTGGCCATAACACGGCCAGGGCCGCGCCAATTAGTAGGGCAAATACGCGGGTATCTGTACCGTAGTAGACTCTACTTGGATCTGTACCTGGTACGTAAATTAAAGCCATGGCTAAAGCCGAGGCAGCTGCAGAAACGAGGATAAGTCCGATGAGTTTACCTCGCCGTGGGGCGAATTTCAACCCTATTAAGAGAAGTAGCGGCCATAGGATATAAAATTGTTCCTCAATCGCAAGCGACCAAAGGTGCCCGATCGGCGAAGGCGGACCAAAGCTCTCGAAGTAAGATACCTTGTGGAATATAAGCCACCAGTTGTTGACATAGAATAGTGAAGAAATGAAGTCTCCCTGTAGCGTGTGTAATCTCGAAGGGTCCACTACTAAGAGCCACAAAGCTACGAATAGCAGCATGCCTATCATGGCTGGCAGCAGCCTGCGTGCTCTACGAATCCAAAAGTCTAGCAGATTAAATCTCCGGTGCTGCTCCCAGTAATTAATAATTTGGTCGGTAATGAGATATCCCGAGATAACAAAAAAGATCCCGACACCTAACAGCCCACCCTGAGCCCATTTTAAATTCAGATGATAAGCGATGACGGCGAACACCGACAAAGCCCTTAGTCCATCCAGTCCTGGCATATAACGCTTACCGCTTGCAGATTGTAAAGGTAAAATACTCTCTCTCATGCGTTGATTTCTGAACATCCTCATGTTGTCATTCATTTTGATTCCGTCCTTACTCTAAATTTGTTGTATATAGGCAGGACGCGGTGAAGACAGCAAAAAGTTCTAAGGATTCCAGTGGAATATTATGTGAAACGAAAAAAGCATCCACGCAGGGATTACTCTGCGGGATGCCATTACTTACTTAGAAATAGTTCAACTTATATAAAAATTAGTGCTGCACTTCAATCTGCAAAATATCAGAAACAAATTGGACAGGCACATACAGCATGTTCTTCTTAAGTGTTGGCGCGGCACCCAACGTTTTGGGAGCCATTTTTGCAAAGAAATAAGAATCCTTACCGAGGGTAACACTCGTCCATTGCGCACCCTTTTTCACTTCTGCTGTTTTGGTCGTCTGGTTCCATTTCAAATCATAACTAAGTTGATTAACCACGTCTCGCAAGGACACCATTGTGATACCATCCGTATTCGTATAATTCGCAACTTTCTTCAAATCAAGCTTGGTGGCGCCTTCCGGTTTGGTCACTGTTGTAGAAATATCCTGCAGGCTGAAACGGAACTCCGGTGAACCCACGTAGCCTGGAGCGATGCTGTATTTAGGGAATACGATAACTAAATCACCTTTTTCAATGTAGAACGTCTGCTCTTCGCTAGTCCCTTTGTACTCTTCAAGGAAATACTTATCAGGATCTTCTTTTAGTTTCGCAAGAATGTCTGCATCGAGCTTCGCTTTATAATTGGCCCCTAGCAAGTCAGGGAGTGTGACGCGTTCTGCTTCAGCTGTATTCTTCACATTATAGGTGTCAATCCGCGGCATACTGGTGCCACCTTCTGACCCTTCAGTTATAATCTCAATCGAAATAACTCCTTTAGGACTACCTGTTCCATCAGACTTGAGGTTATAAGTAATGTAGAGGTCGTATGGATTGAACTCTTGATGATTGGCTTGTGCTTTTTTTGCAGTTTCCGCAGCAGCCTTTTCCCATTGGGCCAAATCCTTTTCAGCATGGGACAAAATGATGTCATTCAGCTCTTCCTGATATTTCGTATCCAGCATGCCAGTCAGTTGCGGCACTTTGATATTCGTGGTTAAGTATTTACTCGATGTTGTAAGTACTTGTTCTTGAATTTTAACGCCGGAAATTGTAGGAGCTACATTTTGTACAGGGGCGGAAATGTTCTGCGCTGTTTGTGAAAATGTCATAGCATGAACGGGTAATGCCACCGCACTCACTCCCATTATTGCTGCACATCCCACTGCACTCATTTTAATTAGATTCATTTTCTTCTGTTTCATTTCTCTTCAGCCTCCATAGCTTTATATTTGTGTCTATCGATCACACTCATCTGCTAGGACGAAGCAGCATAGCTAAAAAGTTTGATTTATATATAGAAATCAAAAAAGCCCGCATACCATCATGCGGGTTTTAGTAGAATTGTCTCCATCATGTGTTTCACATGCTTAATCCATTCCGTGTTCTTTGCGAATTTTGTACAACCCTTGAAGCAGTAGTTCTGATGGATCTCGATTCACCAGGAAATGCGTAAATAATAGATGTAGCGGAAATGCACACACGTTATTGCCTTCCCGTATCACCGGAAATCCTGCTTCGAAGACAGGGCCGTGCTCTTCATTCCAGTCGAGACCCGCATGAACTTGCTCTGGAGCGAATTCTTCTCGAACGGCCTCTATCATTTGCGGAATCAACACTTTGTCGATGAGTGCTTTGGCTTCATCTTCACCTACAGGTGGTTTAGGAAGCGCTTTTCCACCTTTGACCTTCATCAACTCGAAGAAAAATGAAGCCATCCATTCAGCCGGATTACTGCCCGACTGGAATTGTGAAATCAATTCATGTAGAAGAAAACCACATGCATACCCATCATTCGAGTCATCCTTCACATGATAAACAAAGATCGGACCGTATTTATCATGGTTTAACACTAGCGCATCAACTTCGTCAAAGTGCATTTTCAAAGCCGTAAGACCGTTTTGATGAACAGCCTTGATCAGCTCAGTCAATTTTTCATCTGTATTATTTGATTGACTGTTGTTGTCTTCTTCGTTCGTTATCTCATTATTCATCGTTATCCTCACCCGCTTCCATCATATCATTCGAGTATTTGAACAGTCTAGTCCGGCTTAAAACTTGACAAAAGACAAACCTATTTCTAAAATGTTAATTATCTCGATGATCAAGATACTTGAAATATAAGATTCTCGAAACGATGTAATTATAGTGTGATTAGCGTTAACATTCGAATATAAATCGCAGTACAAATTTTAGCTGAAAAGGGTGAATAATAATGGCAGTACTAGTTCTATACGCTACAAAATCAGGAGCAACTGAGCAATGTGCAAAAGTATTATCAGCGGAACTTTCGGATTGTACCCTTTGCAATATCGCTGTAGACAAGCCCGATATTGAATCTTTTGATCAAATTATTTTAGGTGCTGGAGTACGGGATGGAAAAATATACAAACCAATTCGTGATTTTATCAAAAAAAATCAAACCGAGTTGTTAAAAAAGAGTATGGGCTATTATATTTGCAACGAAAAGCCTAAGAAAACGGAAGAAATAATAGAAGACAATATTCCTGTTGATCTAAAAAAAGCAGCGATCTGTATTGAATCATTTGGAGGATATAAGGCCTACGCTGCACCAAAAGAAGGAACAGATCAGTTGAAAGGGATTTTCATAGATAGAATAAAAGTCTTCTCGAAAAGTTTAAATAAGTAACTTCAACAAAAAGCCGCTAATCGCTTGGAAACCCAAGTACTTAGCGGCTTTTATACTTTTATAGTTAAAGACCTAAATCCACTGCTGAGGAGTGGTTATGAATGTTACTTAAGAACCTCTACGGTTCCTTCCTTCATCGTAAAAAATCCATTGTCAACAAAGGCTAAGATTCGACTTACGCTTACTCCAGTTTGATTCGAAAGATCTAGTACAATGGTATCCGGGTGAACCTCAACAATGCGACGTACTTTCTGATACATCTGCTCACAGCTGGGGCACATTTTTATGGTATTTTTTTCGGTTAAGTTTCCACAAAAATCACAAATTTGATAATTTCCCATGTTGTCTCCTTAGGTATGTGTCTCTATGTACCACTTATGTACTATCTATCATGACTACTATGAATCATTATACCTGTATTTAGCAAACACTGCTATATATAGATTCTTTATTCTCACTCGTAAAAACGATACTTTCGCCCGATATTCATTTTAAAATAGCTCTAAGAATAGACTTTGAATTTTGAATCCCCTATAATATTAAAGGATAATTCAACAAAAATACGAACATTAAGGTGTAATTTATGACAAAATATACGCAAGTATTCTTAGGAACTGCTTTTTCCTCTAAGACGCCTAAAGAAGTACAAATTCTAAGAGATTATCTTTTCTGTGTGAATGCGGACGGTATGATCGAACAAACCGTTGCTCCAGAAGATGCTGAGTATCAAACGTTACTTGATGCTTACCAAGGGAAAGAGAACTTTCATCGTTTAGCCGAAGGTCAGTATATCTTGCCTGGATTTGTGGATTTGCATGTTCATGCACCGCAATGGGCTCAATCTGGAACAGCTTTGGATATTCCGCTCCATGATTGGTTGAACACATACACGTTTCCAGTAGAATCGAAATTTTCTGATTTGAATTTTGCCCAAGATGTCTATCAAGATGTCGTAAGCACCCTGCTCGCAAATGGAACCACAACTGTACTTTATTTCGCAACCGTGCATAAAGAAGCAAGTATATTGCTAGCCAAAATTTGTGCTGAAAAGGGACAACGCGGTTTGGTTGGGAAAGTAGTTATGGATCATCAGGACAACAACCCTGAATACTATCGTGACCAAGATACTGAGACTGCATTAGCGGATACAGAGGAATTTATTATCGCGATCAAGGAGCTAGCGAAGTCAACGAAACAAGGGGTCTATCCTGTCGTCACTCCGCGTTTTATTCCAAGCTGTACCGATGAAGCATTACAAGGTCTAGGAGAATTAGCTACAAAGTACGATACTTACGTACAATCTCACTGTAGTGAAAGCGATTGGGAGCATGGCTACGTACAAGAACGTTACAATAAGAACGATGCGTTTGCTTTAAACGATTTTGGTCTCTTACGTGATAAGTCCGTTATGGCGCATTGCAATTTCATTAATGATGCTGATGCCGATCTATTCGCCGAAACGGGTACTGCGGTTTGCCATTGTCCCATCTCCAATGCTTATTTTGCTAATAGCGTAATTCCTATCGCACATCTACATGCTAAAAATGTTGAAATTGGTTTAGGATCCGATATCTCTGGTGGTTTCTCACCGAGCCTCTACGATAATGCCAGACAAGCAGTCATCTCCTCCAGAATGCTGGAAGACGGTGTGAATACGAATCTTCCTGCTGAAGAACGTGGTGTTCCAAATTCACGTATCACCATTAACGAAGCGTTCTATCTCGCAACAGCCGGAGGCGGTGAAAGTCTTAGCTTACCGATCGGCCGCTTAGAAGCGAGCTACGCATGGGATATACAAATCATTGATACGAAATTAGCTTCTGCAAAACTGCCTATTTACCAGGCCAATGAAGACTTACTTGATGTCTTCCAGAAGATCATGTATCTTGCCCGTCCTGAGAACATTCGCGAAGTTTGGGTACAGGGTGAGAAAGTTCATTCTCGTATGTCTTAACATCAATCAATATGACCTTTATTAGGCCTTCAAGAGGTGACTTCTGAATCAGGAGTCATCTTTTTTTGTTCGATAGTTCGGTTCAAACACAAATGACCCGTAAGAGGGGTACTTTTTTCAAAGTTTCCATCTTACGGGTCACAGTTCAGGATAGCGATCTAGGCTTTCTTTATCATCTACGCAGCAAGTTATTTATTTGAAATTTTCATAACAAGGTTCTCGCTGTTGGAAGATCTTTTTCTGTTCTTGATGGATTCAGGAAGCAACATAAGCGCCGGGAGTAGCATTGGCAGAAAGATAAAACAAAGTACAACCAGACCTACGATCGTCGCCACCGCCAATTCTATAAGCAAGATTAGGCCTGATGGAGCCAACGTTGCGAGAGTCCCCCCTAGTATAATCATAGCTGAGATAACGACACCTCCCACATGTTTCGCTGCGTGGATTATCGCTTCACCTGTTGGCAAATCTTCATGTTCCTTATATCGCATCATGAGGAAGATACTATAGTCCACCCCGACCGCTACAATGATGATGAAGGAGAAGAACGGCACGAAGGAGGATACCCCATCTGCTTTGATGATATATTCAGCGACGACATTCGATGCCGCCATGGCAACATAATAAGAAGCTAACAATGACAGGACAATATACACGGACGTCCAGAACTTCCGAATAACGAATAACAATACCAGGAATATACCAGCAATGATAATAATCGCCGTACTGCTGAACGATTCTACCTGTGCAGCATTCATATCATATGTCGTTGAACTCGGTCCTGTGGCACCGAATTTTGCGCCTGCCAGTACCGTTCCATTCAATCCAGTTGTCATCGTATCGTTGATTTTCTCGATTGTCTCCATCGCTGCCGGAGAATACGGATCAAGATCCAAGATGACAATCCACTTCGTAATGGTCCGGTCCTGTGACATGAAATTATTTAATGAACCTTTGAAATCCTCACTCGTTAAAGCTTCACGCGGAATAAAGAAGGTCTTGGACGAATTTAATTCGGTGATGAAATTTCCTGTCTTATTTAGACCATCCGAAATATCCCCTAAACCGTCTCCGCTTTTGCCTAGTCCGTCTTTTAATTGCGTCATACCATCGGACAGTTGGGATAACCCGGTTGAGAGCTTCTGTTGTCCATCTTTAACTCCAGCAAGGCCTTCATTCAGCCTCTTCATATTTGTAGCAATCTCACGGTTACCTGCAGCGCCCTCCTTAAGACCTTTCACGAGCGCATCCGCTCCTGAGGATAAGGCTGCAAGACCATTCGTCATTTGGGTCTGCGCCTCTGCTATCTGCTGTAACCCTTGGGAAGCCTTGGCGAAGTTTTCATTCAGCTGCGTATAATTTTTGTTCAGCTCTTGGAAACCTCCAATAATCTGTGCCATCCCAGATTCAAGTCCTGTACCCGTCTGTTTCAGCGTCAGGTAATCTGGATCTTGGCCCAAATCGCTATACTTGGCGCCCAGCCCTCCGATTAACCCATTCATTCCGGCAAGCCCCTGCTGAATAGCCGGTAATTTACTTTCCAACTGAACATAACCATCGCCCAAGGTGTTGTAACCCAGGTTCAATTGCGTCATGCCGTTACTTAATTTCGAAGTTTCCGCAGCAACGGCGTTAAGACCCGTCTCGAGACTTTTTATGCCATCACGAAGTTGTGCTGCACCGCCCGCCCCTTGGTCGATACCTTGCGTCACTTGATTGATCGCATCGGTAATTTGGGTATAACCATTTTGTACTTGACCCGTACCCGAGACGAGTTGGTCTACGCTCGAGAAGTCCGGGCTAACCAATTTGTCTTGCATTTGCAAGATGCCGTCCTGAATCTGATCTACGCCGTCTTTCGTGTCATGTATGCCATCCGCGACTGTCTCTGTCTGCGAACTAATATAGAACTCATCAATCGGCTCCGATTGCGGTTGGGTCACACTTGCGACCATTTTCACGCCATCAACTTCTTTTAATTTATCCGTTAATTTATCGACGACGGCCAAGGACTCGTTATTATCCATAGCTTTATCACTCTGAGCGACAACTGTCGTCGGCAGAGCCTGACCCCGGCTGAAGTGCTCAGCTACGATATTAAAGCCATGCGTCGATTCGTACCCATCCCCCAACTCTTTTATTTGGTCGAAGGAGAGCTTCTGCCCACTGGACAGCAGAACTGGAATCATCATGATCACGATGATACCTGTGGTCAGCACCGGGTATTTGACCGCTGTAGATGTCATCTTCGCCCAGAGTTTGTTCTCCTTATGCCCAGTCACTTTCTTTGTCGGCCAGAATAATTTATTTCCCAATGTCTTCATGATAAACGGCGTTAATGTCATGATCTCAAGTAACAGAATGACAGCCCCGATCGCAACGACATTAGCCGATTGATAGATCCCGAAGGTTGAGAAGCTTAAGCCTGCGAATGCGATAAAGACCGTTAAAATACTATAGACTATGGTCTTCCCTGCCGTCTTATAAGTTGAAATAATAGCTTCATCCGTTGATTTGCCATGTGCAAGCTCTTCCTTGAACCGATTAAACAAGAGAATGTTGTAGTCGGTCCCAATCCCGAACAGAATCGCAATAAGTAGCATTTGTGTCAAGCTGGTCAACGGGAAATGGAACTTGTCGATGAGTTGGGCTGCAATCCCCATCGAACATAGATAGGTAATCCCCACCGCAAACAGCGAGACGAATGGGATGATGACAGAGCGAAACATAATAATTAATACTACAAGAATAAAGATAACGGTCAGAATCGCACTCTTCTCGACGCCTTTCTCAGATGCCTTCAGATAATCGTTCTGAATGAATTCCTCACCGGTCAAATAGAAGGGTACCTTTACGTCCTTCAACGTTTGATTGAACTCTTCCTTGATATCTTCGATTTCGCGTTGTTTCTTATCTAGGCTAAAACTTGCCATTATAGTCGTCTGATCCTCAGATATGAGGGAAGATTTCGCATCTGGCATGGAGAACGGATCCAGCATATCACCGACACCGAGCTCAGTTTGATGAGACTTGATACTGCCAATACCCGCCTCAATCTGTTGCATATCCTGATCCGTCAATTTATCCGGGTTGTGGAACACGATGATGTTGCTCGTACCGTTGGTTGGATGCATCTTATTCAAGATCGAAGCTGCAACCTTCGACGGGCTGTTTTCTTGCAGCGGATCTTGACCTCTTTGACGCAGAATGGCATTCACATCCGGCTGGAACACGGCTAGTACGATCGTGACCACCAGCCACAAAGCGAGAATACCCCAACGCCATTTAATAACCTTGTGCATGCTTACAATCTCCTCTCTACTTTTCCCTATCCATTAATTCCCACAGATAATGAACAAGCGTTCATTATTAGTCCAAAAAAATTAAATTTATATATTTAATCTTGAAATAATCCCTGCACAGTATACTCGCAACAATTCGTCTACCAATTGACGCACAGTCTCTCCATCCTCATGATCGCGCAAAATAATACATACGCCTTCAATTAAGGTTCCTGCTAGCATGTGAGCCAGATTACGCTCTTCAATCATCGCTTGATCCTGCTGATCTTCCCCGGGAATGAAGACCTTCATCAGAATATGGGCTGCCAATTGAATCAACTCCTGCTTCACAGGTTCATACGAAGAGCCGCTGCTCAAATTCAACAGAATGCGAAGCTCCACATTCGATTCTTTGAATAGTTCAACGATCGTACTTTCTACTTTACGGAGATAATCAAGAGGGTTGGTGGTATTTATCACACAGTAGCTATCGTCAAAATCATCTTTGATCTCCATAAGATATTGAATGAACTTCTCATAGACTGGATGAATCAACTCTTGGAAGAGATCTTCTTTATTCTTAAAATATCGATAGATATTACCTGGTGTGATCCCCGCCAAATTAGCAATCTGCCGCATAGAGGCGTTGGAATAACCATGCCGCATAAACTCCGACAAGGCCGCTTGAAGAATGCTGTTTTTTACTTCATCTTTTAAATATTGCATCAATGAACACCCGTTTACTTTTGTTTTTTTTATTATACTGAGCTCCTGCGGAAAATACAACTCCGACTTTGTCAAAAAAAACACGCCTTAGTTTAATCAGCGTGTTTTTAACATGTATCTTGCCCGTCCTGAGAACATTTGCGAAGTTTGGGTACATGGTGAAGGTCTTTTCTTTGTTATTGTCATTGATCCATCCCCAGAGTATCTTTAATTTGCGGAATAGATAGTCCTTTTGCTTTTAGTTCTTTAATCAAAAGAATACGCGCTACAGTTACTTCTCTGTTATATCTGCGTGTCAGATTCTCTTCCGCCTGTTCGAAAGGCAGCATACCTTCTTCGGTGTAAAATTTCAGTGTACTATATCGTGAATCCGTGAGCCGCACTAATTCGCCAATGGATACAAACTCTGAGTTCAATATAGTCTCCATGGAACGTTGTCTTGACATATGATTACCAACTCCTTTAAATTGGGCGCCTAGGTACAAGGCGCACACCTTGAATTGGTACTCTCATCATAACGAAATGCGGAGCTGCTTCGTAAACTACATTATCTATTTTAATTGTCGAAATCGATCCCTTCTCTAACACTGTAACTTCATGCCCGTAGGACACTAACCGCTTTATTACTTCATTTAGTCTTTGAGTGGAATTGGTAAACCAAGACTCCGTCTCAATAAAGACAGCTTGCGAGCGCTCTAGCATGGGGAAGAAGAAATTGATACTGCTACCCACGTACGTCATCGCAAATTTTTTCTTCATTCGAAGGAATTGTTTGATTCCTAACTCGAGTCCATGTCGAATTTGAATCGGGAACAATGATTTAGCTAGTAAAGAGCTTTGATAAAATTCATTCATTCTTGAATTTACCTTCTCTAACTCGTTCCGCGAGAAGAAATCATGCATGCATCCACATTCTCTAAGAAGCCAAAGCATACAAATGATCTCATCTGTCACTAAACCCTCTTCCAGAATTTCTGCTCGAATATTCTCTGTTGTCCTTGTGTATGCCTCAATATTGCTGCGATATTCTTTGATTTCTACACCTGATGAATCAAAATACATATCGCTCCCCAAAAGGCTAGGGATTACTTCAAGTAAACCCTCTTCCATTAGTGAATCTGATATGGCATGTTCAAACTTCTTTAATTTTTTATTAGAAAGCTTGGAAGCCCTTGTCAGCCACCATTTCAGTTCACCCTCTACCTGATCGTTTTTGCGCAGTAAAGGTTTTAAAATTGCTTCTCTATAGAGTATGGGACGAGATGAATCAAGCACATCATTTTTTAATACTAATTTATTCTCCGTTTGTGCAAAACCACCGTCTAAGTAGACCTCTAAAATAACAGCTGCTGCCATACTACGAAGAGCTACTTTCTTGACTGTGGTCATATGAAGACTGCTTTGTGCATTTAACGCCATTAATGAAAAACTTTGTGCTAATTTTAAATCTGTCATAACAATCCACCCCATTCATGTTTTTATTCAACCGGGTTAAGTAGCTATATTATGTGGGATAATTTGGTTGTTACTTACTACTTACTACTTATCACTTACTACTTAAGATATATACCTTTTGCATAAATATGTCAATGGGTAGTTCCTTTAAACATAGAAAAACCCTCTAAACACTTTGAAATATTTGTGTTTAGAGGATTCTTTGGTTATGAACCGGATACCGTTACTGCTCATGTATAACTAGCGTGTGGATCGTCGGATTTGCGTGCGGGATGTGCGTTACGGACATGAGGGCCGTTATTGATGAATAAAATGGCTTTTCTGGCTTTTTGCGGACATGAGGTACCTTATTTGCGTAGTTCGCCCCCGTTTACCGGTGATTTGAAGGCAATAACGGATCTCATGTCCGATAAATGCTCTATATAGGCGTTTTTGTCACACATAACGGATCGTATGTCCGTTCATATAATCAACTAATGGTTGAGGGCAGCCAACGCGACTGCCGATTCTGCACACTGCCACTGGATGTGTGCGACTGTCGGTTAAACGAGTGACTGACAGTTTGGCGCGTGATGTTACTGGTGTAGCTTGTATCGCCTTCATCAAAAATCATACTCTGCATCTTTCGCTGCCCTAATCTTAACATAGGCATCAACTAGTAGTACGGTATCCTCTACTAATCGTTCCATGCGGAAGATAACATCATCATTTATAATTTCTTTGCGATGGAAGTCCTTTTCTTCTATAAATACATAAGTAGGAACAATATGCGCCTTCATGTAAGCCAAAATTGGCTTCAGCTGTTGTTCCACCATTAAATAATGTTTGGCCGTACCCGCTGTTACAAGCATACTGACAACCTTATCACGGAACGCATTGACAGGTAATAAATCAAAAATGTTCTTGAGTGTCGCTGGTATAGAGGCTTGAAACACAGGTGTACCAATAATAATCGCATCTGCAGCCATGATCATTTCGGTTACAACCTTAGTATCGCCCTCATATTCCCGATAATCACGTCCATCACTAAAAACCATTTCATATTCAGCAAGGTCAAGTAAAGTAATGTCTGCGTCTGGATATTTTTCTCTGGCTATTTGGAGTGTGTAATCCATCGCTGTTCTTGTCTTTGAACCGACGTTAGAGCCTGAGATTCCTACAATTTTCATGCTGATCGCTCCTTATTTTTTAGCTGTATGTTTCTTAATCGCAGGCATAATTTCAGTTGCAATCAATTCAATGTTTTTGGCAATCTTATCGAATGGTACCCCGCCAAAATCAATTTGTGCCATAAAACGTTGATGACCATATAATTCATGTTGATAGAGCATTTTTTCAATAATTTGTTGTGGGCTACCCACCATTAGCGCATCGCGATAATCAACGGATTGTGCAAACTGTTGTTTTGGATACCCGCCACCACGTAATGCCTGCATACCCGTATCAAGATGAGGATAATACTCACGAAGTGCATCCTGTGTATTTTCAGCTGTATAGAACAGACTCGTTGTTGCAACGGGTAAAGTTGCAGGATCATAGCCACTTTGTTCTGCTGCCATACGGTAAGCATCAACCGAGGTCTTAAAGCTAGTTGCAGGACCACCAAGTGTTGTTAGCATCATAGGTACGCCGGCGTATCCAGCTTTAATCGCACTGGCAGGTGGTCCACCCACTGCACGCCATAGCGGCATATGACCATTTTGAGGTTGCGGTAAAATACTTGCATTATTGAGTGATGCCCGGAATTGGCCTTCCCATGTCACTTTTTCCTCGTTATTTAGCTTCACTAGAAGCTCCATTTTTTCTTCAAATAGTTCTTCATAATCACGAACATCATAACCGAGTAAGCTGTATGCACCTACACGTGAACCACGTCCAGCGACAATTTCGGCACGTCCCCCTGAGATCAAATCAAGTGTGGCGAAATCCTCATACACACGAACTGGATCAGATGTACTTAATACAGTTGCTGAGCTAGCAATCTTAATATTTCTAGTTGCTTGTGCAATTGCCCCTAATATGACGGTATGTGCCTGTGTTGTAAAGTGCGTTTGATGGCTTTCGCCGACAGCAAATACATCTAGCCCAGCCTCATCAGCAAGCTTACTTGCTTCGATCAATTCTTTAATACGCTGTTCAGCGCTAATCATTGCACCTGTGTGTGGATTAGGTAAATGATCCCCGATCGAATATAAACCGAATTCAATTCCTTTATTTACATCAATACGATATTGTTCCATATAATATCTCTCCCTTTTGTTAACTCGAATTTTCAATTAATCTAGTGGTGTTAAATTTGCTTCGATCTCTGCACGTCGTTCTTCTAAAAATGGTGGTAAATCTAGTTGTTTACCTAGCTCTTCGACCGTTGAATCTGCGGTGAATCCAGGACCATCCGTTGCAATTTCAAATAAAATACCGTTCGATTCACGGAAATATAAGCTTTGGAAGTAAAAACGTTCTACAATCCCTGATGAGTGGAAGCCACGTTCCTTAACGACACTATCCCAATAGCGCAACTCTTCTTCGTTCTTAACACGGATGGCCAAATGATGAATACTTCCTCTTCCCGGCTTCTCACTTGGACCTTCTTGCTGTTTGATGACAATCTCACCAAATGGCTGCCCAGCAACAGATTGATAAATCGCTTCTTGATCCGAGTAAGCCACTTCTACATAACCAAACATATCTTTTAATGTTTTCGCTAAGCGATCTAAGTGACGTACGGTAATCTCAACTGTACCCATCCCCAAAATGCGATGCTGTTGCTCAATAATAGAGCCTTCCCATCCCATCCATTGCTCAGGAACCTCTTCGTCATTGTTATTTATCAAGATCATGCGTAGGCCCTCTGAATCTTCAAAATGTAAAGCATCTCGGCCAGCATATGTTGTAATATCACCATGCTTAACATCTAATGATTCAAACCGTTGTTTCCAGAATCCTAAGCTTTCATATGAAGGGACAAGTAAACCGATTTGTGTGATTGCATTTGTGCCACGAATGGTACTTCCTACTATCGGCATTTCAAAGAACGACAATTCTGTTCCCGCACTACCTGTTAAATCTCCATAAAATAAGTGATACATGGAAGGATCATCTTGATTGACCGTCTTCTTCACTCGGCGTAATCCTAATACCTTTTGGTAAAAATGATTATTCAGTTTAGCGTCTTTAGTGATCATTGAAATATGATGATGTCCAGGTATTGTATACATGATTGTTCCTCCTATTGGTTTTAACTTGATTAGTCAATTGATGAAGCAAAAAAATTATTGCGGTGGTATTTCTTTTGTTTGGCTATGTTTATGGACGCGCTTCATTAGTGAGTATAGTGTTTCTTGTTCTTCTTTGTTCAATACTTCATCAAAAAAGGACGATTGAAAAGCAAGTTGCTCCGGCATTGCTTGCTCTAATATGGATTCAGCTTTTGCTGTGAGGCTAATCGTTTTTGTTTTCCAGTCTTGCTTACGTACGATATATCCTTCTTTCTCAAGGCGTACGAGCATACGTGAAATACCACCTTGTGTAACCGTCGCTTTGTCAGCTAGCTCCATTTGCGTGAGTGGCTGATAAACGCGAATTTGCACAAGTACATCAAATTGAGCCGTTGTTAAGTCAAATCGTTTCAAAAATTCATTCGACATCTGGTTACTTTGGTTCGTAAAACGGATTAAGCGTAACCAGATTAACGAACCTAACGTATTATTACGCATTTCGTTTTCCTCCCCTTCGTTAACCTTGTTATCACTTTACTACGCAATTGATAAAAAAGTAAGTTACTAAAAGCTCTTCAGATAAGTCTGAAGAGCTTTACATACAGAGCAGCGCTTATTAAAGTAACTAGGAAAATGAAGCCAAACACCTCAATCGGTCCTAGCCAAGATGAAAGGAAAATCGTCAGCGGGGCAAAAAATCGCCCAATGGAATACTGCAAGTTAGATGCCCCCATATACTGTCCCCTTGCATGTTCAGGTGCATAATCACTAACAAAACTCTGTGTCACTGGAGAGCGAGACAACTCCCCTATCGTAAAAATGAAAGTAAATATAAATAACAACCATATATTAGTGGTTAAACCGATCAAAAACATACCCAATCCGAACAATACAGAAGATAAAATAAATACATTTCGGTCACTCCAATGTTCAAACCATTTCGTTACGGGTATGACTAATAGAACAAACATGAGGCCATTTAGGCCAAGCATCCACCCGAATATCTCCGAATTGCTTAGAGAAAAAGACCAGTTCTTAAGCGCAAATAATGTTTGGGCTGGTACGTATTCCTTAACGTACGTGGCAAGATACATATCAAGCTGCATGAAAGCAACGGTAACCAAAATACCTGCCAAAATATATATAGCAAAAACTTTATCTCGTAATATAAGTCCATAGTTATGCCATTGTTCCTTGAATACTTTGGACATTGTGTACGATTCATGCGGAAGTATGGCCTTCATCGGTAATGTCTCTCTAATCTTCCATAAGATCACAAGAGAATAGATTAGCGTAACGAGAGTACAGGTCCATAGAAGTTCAATTCGATGATGAATGAAGAATATAGATCCAAGCAGCGGCCCAAATACAGCACCAATATTTTTACCCGTTACAAAAGTAGCGAATACCATCCTCCGATCTTTCTCTGGCGTAATATCAGCTACCATTGCAGAACTGGCTGGCGTGTAGATCGAACCACCGAGTCCTACTCCGATATAAGCGATATACTCGATCCATTGAGACGAAGAAAGGGCAAATAAGGCAAACATGGCTGATTGCATGAAAGCTCCAAGCAGCATGGTGGGTCGACGGCCTACTTTATCAGATAAATAACCACCAAACAAACCACCAATGATGCCTACTAGAGGGATCACTGTCATTAACATACTCGCTATAGTTTTGCCAAAAGCATCACTAAAAAACAAGGTCATGAAAGGGAAATACATCCAGAAGAGCATGTTAAATAACGTTTCCCCCATCAGCCTTATTTTCAGATTAAGATCCCATTTAAACCAACTCAACTTAGGTAGTCCTCCTGTTCTCAGCTTCATTGTATAAAAGAAGAAACGAAAAGAAAATATTGTGAAAAAGCGAGGACTAATAATATATCATAAACTTCTAACTTTTCAAGATAATTAATTGAATTTTACATACTCGCAATGTTGTATCTTACTAGAGTAAGTGAACAACAAACGGCAGCCTTGGACGAGAAAATTATGTCCTTGGCTGCCGTTTGTTTTATTGATCTGACTTGGTTTTTATAATTTAGTGAAACGGACACTTATTCAAAGAAAACACCCGGATATTCTACAATTCCAGTTACCCCAGCAAGTGCCTCTTCCTGTAACTCCAATGCCATAAACGCTTCATCAGGTACTTCGAATGGAGCCTGGATTCCCCAATTGGATGCAGCTTTGAATCCGAATTTCGGATAATATCTTGGATGTCCAAGTACGACAACAGAGCTATATCCTAGTTCTTTAGCTTTCTGTAATGCTTTAAGAATTAACATTTTTCCTACGCCTTTGTTTTGGTACTCCGGCAAGACAGCAACAGGAGCAAGTGCAAGTGATTCTACACTTTGAATGCCACTAACAATTTTTATTTTAGATAACAGAATATGTCCAACGATTTCAGTGTCATTCTCATTAGTAGCTACTAATGATAGTTCTGGGATAAACACATCTGCTTGTCTAATTCGAGCGACTAACTCTTGCTCCTTTTTATCGCTAATCTCCATATCCGCAAAAGCACGCTGTACGACTTCTTCGGTGATTTTATAATCTTGAAGTTGCTCTTTTCTAATAGTTATGTTCAAGTTGGTTCACATCTCCTAATTCGAAATAGCTTGTCTTACCTGCATTTTAACATATTTAATCTTCCACAATTACTCCAGTAAAAATCTTCTCAGCATCCTTATCATTCGGAATAACTATTGTTTTAAGTCAAAATAGGTTTTTCTAGCTGTTATGTGTAATATTAATTTGTATATGGTTTGCAAAAAGTAATGAGGAGTTGAGATCAATGATGAAGTGTGTTGTGGCAAAAAAACCGGGTGGCGTGGAGCAACTTGAAGTGGTAGAGCTACCCAAACCCACACCCGCAAAAGGTGAATTACTAATACAAGTTCACGCTACAGCGTTAAATCGTACGGATATATTAATGCGTGAAGGTAAAACAGGTTATGTAGCAAATCCGATTATTGGTGTTGAAATTGCGGGTACCGTAGTTGAAGTAAACGGAGACAGCCCGTTTTCTATAGGAGATAAGGTAATGGGACTTGTCAATGGTGGTGCTTATGCCGAGTATACAGTTATGCCGTCCGATCGTGCCATGATGATTCCTGAATCTTTTACTTTTGAAGAGGCAGCCGCTATTCCAGAAGTATTTCTTACTGCATATCAGACTCTGATTTGGATCGGTCAGCTTCAAGAACATGAGACCGTCTTAATCCATGCAGGTGCTAGCGGAGTTGGGACAGCTGCTATTCAATTGGCAAAAAAACTGTGTAAAGCCAAAGTTATCGTTACCGCTGGTTCCAAAGAGAAGTTAGATTTCTGTCAATCACTTGGTGCCGATGTCCTTATTAATTACAAGGAAGAATCTTTCGATACAGAGGTACATCGCGCTACAGATGGCAAAGGTGTGGAACTGATTCTAGATTTTATCGGTGCAAACTATTGGGCAAAAAACCTAGCAAGTCTAAAAGTGGAAGGCCGTTGGGTCCTTATCGGCATTCTAGGCGGAGGTACAATTGAAAAGGTTAATTTATTTGACTTGATGTTAAAAAGAGTTCAACTAACAGGAACTCTATTAACGCCAAGAAGCGATGAATATAAAGCCCGCTTAACGAATGAGTTCATCACCATCGTCACTCCTTATTTTGAACGAGGCGAAATAATCCCTGTTGTTGACAAGGTATATCCACTTGAAAAGGTTGGCGAGGCTCACACGCGTATGGAGGAAAACCACAATACGGGCAAGATAATCCTACAAGTGCAAGAATAGTTATATGGTGTCATAAAACTTAAATGTTAGATAAGGGAATTGGATGCGTCCGGTTCCCTTTTCGTATTTGAACAACTACAAATGCCTCCTCTTATACAACGAGGTAATTTGGCCCGCTATGTATTCAGAGCTATACTGAATGCCATCCTCAATCCACCACATAATAATCCCCAGTAGTGAAGATGCAATGATATCAACTGAAACTACATCCCTTGTGGATTCAATGTTTCTCGCGATTCTACGCGCCTCTATTGTGCTTTTAATAAGGTTAAATAAGTGTTTTTTGAATCCTTTTTTCTCAACCAGTACCGCAAAAATTTTCCGGTAATCATAAATATAATTTAAAAATGTTATCAACTGTTCCTGCTCGAGGATACTCTTTTCATGTAATATCGGTTCTATTTTCATCGATAGGTCATCAAATATTTCATGTACGATCTGCCGTAACAAGTCGTTAATATCCTCATAATGCAAATAAAACGTTGCACGATTTAGTTCTGCACGGTTCGCAATTTTTTGAACGGTCAACTGAGAAACTTCGAGATTTTCGGCTAACAATGAGAAAACGGCATTCTTAAACATTTTCTTTGAGCGAATGGCACGTGGATCTTCTTTCTTTTTTGTAGACATTTCTTCCCTCTATTATCGTTTATTTTTCACTTCATTAACGAATTAACTAATTCTGTCGATTAGTCAACATTTTCAAAGTAATTGTAGATAGGTATTTTTCTAAAATACTGATAAAATATATTTTATTGACACTCTGTCTAAAAAGCAATGAAAAGAGGACTTACTCCATGGGGAAAGACAAAAAGAAAATTAACAATGGGATATTACTAGCGATTTTAATCTTTGGTTGTTTCTTATCCACATTGAATCAAACTCTATTAAATATCGCATTAAGCAATTTGATGGATGTATTTCATGTAACGGCAACAACAGTACAATGGATTTCAACGGGTTTTATGTTGGTCAACGGGATCTTGATTCCGATTACAGCATATCTAATGAAACGCTTTACAACGCGTCAACTATTCTTAAGTGCTATGCTATTCTTATTAATCGGTTCGATTATTTGCGCAGTGGCGCCAAACTTTAGTGTGCTATTGGCAGGACGGATGATTCAAGCTGCCGGTGCAGGAATTATTATGCCACTCATGATGAGCGTCGTACTCACTATTTTTCCAGTCGAAAAACGTGGTAGTGCAATGGGGCTCCTTGGACTGGCGATCATTTTCGCTCCTGCCATTGGACCGACTCTTTCGGGATTTGTCATTCAATATCACTCTTGGCGCTGGTTGTTTATCGGCCTAATACCGCTTGTCCTTATTGTCATTCTTTTAGCTTATAAATATTTAGTGAATGTTTCCGAAACGTCTAAGTCGAAGCTCGATGTGGTGAGTGTTCTTTTATCAACATTTGGATTTGGCTTTATTTTATACGGTTTCAGTAGTGCAGGTAGCAGAGGTTGGGACGACTTATTTGTGATACTTACATTGGTTATTGGTATCGTTGTAACGGCGCTCTTCTGTATTCGACAAATGAAGTCCGATGACCCACTATTAAACCTATCGGTGTTTAAACATAAAGTCTTTACTTTAACGTCTGTTATTAACGTATTAATCACGATGATGATGTACGCTGATATGATTTTATTGCCGATCTATTTACAAAAAGGTCGTGGGTTCACGGCATTTGATGCAGGGCTTTTATTATTACCAGGCGCACTCGTGAATGCGTTTATGTCACCCGTTACGGGTAAATTGTATGATCGTTTTGGTGCGAAGCCGCTGTTTATCATTGGTTTACTGTTTATTATCCCATCCATGTGGGCCGTAACAGATTTATCTGTAACGACAACGTATATGTTTTTAATGATTCGTACGATTTGCCTTCGAATTGGATTAAGCTTCATTACAATGCCACTCAATACGGCCGGACTAAATGCGCTACCCAAACAACTCGGTATGCACGGTTCAGCTGTGAATAATACCGTTCGGCAAATTGCAGGAGCGATAGGCACTGCTGTTGTGATTACAATATATACAGCACAGGCAACAAGCCATGCTGCTACAGTGATGCACAGTAATCCTTCCACTACTCCTGAGCTCCTTAAAACCCTTGCTTCCATTTTAGGTGCGAGTGATGCCTATTATTTCATGATGATCTTAGCTGTTATCGCACTTGTTATCACATTATTTATGCCTAAGAAAAAGAAGTCAACGATGCAAGAACAAGCTTAATTTAATCTATGTTTGCATGGAAAAATGGCTCATAACCAAAACGATGCTTAACGAAATAAAACTGGGAATAAAGTTAGTTCTTGTCGAGCACTGATTTCATGGATTCGCCGGAAAAGGCAATCGGTTTTACGAGGACACTGAATTGATCAGATAAATAAATATTAGACTCATTACACTTAATTAAAAACAGCGATAGTCATGGACAAGAAAATAAAGTCCTAGACTGTCGCTGTTTTATTGAGCTAACGTCTCCGTTAGCGTAATGACCTGCGTCATCATGTCCATCAGTGAGCTGGACCACCTTTTTGAACATCGGCAGCCTCGACATTCTATGTTCCAATAACGTGTTTGCAAAGCTTATTCAGTTGTGTTTACCTCAGCAAGCTCACCATCGGCATAACGGAACAATTTCTTTGCATCATCTGTCCCCGACTGGATCAAGGTCGAACCGTCTTGTTCCACCAACGTGGTGTAGACGTTCCCAAGCTGCTTGACCACGTCGGCCATCTCGAAATGGCCTTGGGTCCATTGGTAGATCAGCAAGTACGACGGGATGCTGCCAGCTGCTGAGACCGCCATCAAATCAGATTTCCCATCGCCATCAAGATCCACAATTTTGGGCGTCCCCATGGTGAGCAGGTTCAACCATCGCTTGGTTTCCGCGTCGTATCCGATAACTTTAAGTTCAACGTATGCCGCGCCCATGTCTCCAGAGATGAGCAGTTCATTTTGTCCGTTACCTGTGAGGTCGGAGGCTATTAGCTCGTTGATCCCCAACAGACTATAAGAGGAAGCCAAGCCGATGCTATAAGATTGCCCTTCGTCGATTAAGAAAGCGTAGACATCATGCGAATCGGTTCCTTGATAAAGCTTTACCAAGACTTTCTTGCCATTGATTTGTAGCTCTAGCTCTGTGCCCTTTAATTCTTTTAGCCCTGCCTCAGGTTTTTCTGCTGGCAATTCGCTTGTCGGAACTGCGGCAAATTTTAGCTGAGTGGCATATTCGATAACATTATCTCCTTTTTGGCTTACGTCTGTTTTCGCATTCGTTAACGCGCAACCGCTAATCAGTAAAATAACCGCAAGACCAACTAATGACCATTTGGTGGAGTTCTTAGTAAATGAAGTAATCATAATGAGTCTCCTCTCTAGAGCTTTCTTGTTGTCCGAAATGCTTGCAGCGTCTGCTGTCGAACAGAAATTTTAAATGTCTCCAGCAGTTTGATGATCGTGAAGGCGTAGTCTTTTGACTCCGCAGGATTGATGCGAGATAAGGCAAATGCATCGCATGCAATTTCCTGATCTTCACGCATCCTCAAACAATAGGTATACCAAAGGAGCGAATTGAACCAATGGAGCGAAAGAAGCACACTCATGGGAGATTAATCCTACTCTACGCTAAATTCAAGCCTAACCCTACCTTTACATTCCGAATTTACGATACGAGTTCAACAGCCCGTGGTAATATCCTTTCGTATTCCTTATGTAACACATAATGCTGGACGCCTCTCGAAGAGTTAAGGGCTTCCCTGGCGTGCTTGACCGCAGTTTCGATGCAGCCAGCTTTGAGTTCAATTTCCGTTAGCAGTGCTGATCTCATCCAAGGCTTCTTGATGGATTCAAGACGTTTTCGAGCCTGAGCACTCTCCCCGTCCTCCAACAGTAGAATCGTTTCGTAATATGTCCGGTAATCAGAATAGCGGATGTACGGTAAGGCTTCTTGAACTGCAGTCATATCTTTGCGATAAACGCCGTATGCCGCCTTGTACGATGCCTGTGCTGCTGCCTGCTTATATTTGCTCATAAGCTGCTCCATAATCGTTCTTGCTTCATCCTCAAGTCTGTTAGCAAAAACATAATTAATATAGAGTCCAGGCGTGTTTTTCTGACTGCGTAAAAAGGATTCCACGCGGTCCACACGCTTTTCCAAAGCTAACGGATAAATAAATCGGATTATAAAAAAAATCAGGGTAGCCATCACAGCAGTTCCTACTATCAAGACTGACGAATACCCATCGATTGCCATGAATAAAACCACTACGAACAAGACGAAATAAAATGAAATTTTCCACCAAAGTTGCTTCAATATAAATCTCCTTTTAAAACGTAATTAGATAGTTTGAGGAAAAGAAACAGCGAGGTTCCCCAATTCTCCCCAACCTTATATTCACCTTATCTAAGGTATTCGGCGAATGATTAAACTATCCTGCCCGTTACGTTAGTTGAGAAAAGGGCTACCACTCGGCAGCCCTTGCTCTGTTGAACTATCGTTTCCTGTTACTTCAATAAGGATGTGCTTTAAAAGTAATCGGGGATATCAAGTGATATGGAGTTGGCCTCGTCAACGGAGGTAGTTCAATTAAATCTCGATATGTTTAATTACTTTAGCAGGATTCCCACCAACAACTACATTATCAGGTACATCCTTTGTCACCACTGCACCAGAGGCAATAACCGCATTATCTCCAATCGTGACACCAGGATTTATAACTGCGCTTCCACCAATCCAAACATTATTACCAATCGTTATAGGCTTTCCATACTCTGCCCCTGAAGTACGTTCAAATGGGTTTAGCGGGTGCGTAGCTGTATAGATTTGTACGCCTGGTGCTAGAAAACAATTATCTCCGATTCGAACTTCACACACGTCTAGGATGACACAGTTGAAATTGGCATAAAAATTGTTGCCGACATGGATATTGTAACCATAATCGCAACGAAACGATGGTTCTATGTAAAGGTCACCAGCCGCTGAACCAAAAAGCTCTTTGAGAAGTTCCGTTCGTTTGTCATGTTCCGTTTCCGTTGTTTGATTAAATAAACGACTCAGTCTTCTAGCGTTCTCACGATCTTTGGTTAATTGTGGATCTGCGGCGATATATAGTTCTCCGTTTAACATTTTTTCTTTCTCGGTCTTGATGTTCATTTCCAACTTCCTCTCTCATGCTCTGTATTCATTTTATCACTGATTAGTGTTCTTAATTCAAGTAGGTCATCAATGATTGCATCCGCTTGTGCAAGCTCGTCTTCTTGGGAAAAGTCAAACCGACAGCCAATCGCCATCAAGCCATTGCTTTTTGCAGCATGGATATCAGACAGTCTATCCCCGACCACTGCAGCATGCTCGATGTTATATTTATTTAGAATAAAGTTAACTAGATCAGCCTTATTCTGTGTTTGTATCTGCTGAATACTGAAGGTTTCAGTGACCCATACATCAAAATTATAATAATTTACGATGGCATTCAGATATTCGACTTGTCCATTACTTGCGATAAAGATGGAGCTACCTGTTTCTTTCAAGTAATCGAAGACCTCGCGGACATGCGGATAGAGGGCACCGTTTCCATTGTTAATATTTGCAATTAATTTATCATGGAAAAATTCGTTTGCCCTTTGTCTGATCTCATTTGAATGAGTCGGTAATAACGTTTCCCATACTACGGGTAGAGGAACGCCCATAATCTCACGATATTTTTGAAGAGGCGTTTCGTTAGACCACTCATTTAGAGACGTCAAATACGCAAAGGTTTCATCTAGAGCCAACTCTAAGATTTTGTTCGTCTGAAACAGCGTTCCATCCATATCGAATATAAGTGATGAGGGCATTTTAACTTCTCCTGATTAGTTGTTGTTATCTCTCTTTTTAATTTGATAGGTACATCTTTGTCCGCCATCGGCAAGGCATTCCGTACGTTTGACTTCCGCATTGCCTAGTAACGATTCAAATAATTGTAATTCGCACCCACAAGCCTGTTGATATTTCGTAGCGACTTGTTCAATCGGGCAATTGTGTTCCTGAAGCACAAACTCACCCTCATTGATCTGCTCCCACTCAGCCATGTACCCATTTTCGTTCTGAATGTTGGCGAGATTTGAAACACGATCAGCAAAGTCCTGCCCTTGCATGTGGCTATCGTATTGCTTGACCATCTTATTCTTACGTCCTTCAAAAACCTGCTCAATGCCCACTTCGCCAAAATGATCTTCAATCTCTTCTAATAATTCAAGCGAGAATGTTTGATATTTAACAGGAAAGAAGCCTCTGGAATGATCGGTTAGGCAATAAACAGCCGTTGGTCTGCCCATGGATTGCCTGATCTTCTTGGAAGTAATGTGATTATCCCGTTCTAATGATTGAATATGACGGCTAACAGCCATAACCGTTATCCCCAGTGCTTCCGAAAGATCCTTGATACTTAACTCACCTTTAGTTTTTAGAAGCTGCATAATGTATTCTCTCGTCGAAAGCTTACTTTGATCGATTGGCGTCATGATCCTCACCGTCCCTGTCCAATCTCAAATCTATCGTGAATTGTGCAACAATGACATTTCCTGGAAGAGACGCTGGGCTTCTATTTTATCGTTTGTCATCTGTGCAATGAGTGGTTCCAGACCCGAAAATTTGATTTCCCCACGTAAATATTTTAAAAATGAAACAGTGACGGTTGCTCCATACAAATCCCCTGAGAAATCAAGCAAATAAGCTTCGATCAAATAACCAGTCCCATTTACGGTAGGACGATATCCGGCACTAATGAGTACGTTCCAGTTTGTTTGCCCAAAGTTTCCATCATGGATCTCTACAGTTCCCATATAAACCCCTGGTTTAGGAAAAACATACGAATCTGTTCCTCCCAAATTAATCGTTGGAAAACCAAGCTCCCTACCCAGTTTTTTACCGTGTATCACAGTTCCAGTAACCGTATAAGGTCGACCTAATCGGGCTTGAATAGCTTCCATTTCCCCGTCCGCTACTAATGAACGAATCGTACTGCTGCTGACTTCACTTCCGTTTTCCATGATCAAAGGTACAACCGTTACGGATACATCGATTTGAGCGCACAATGATTTGAGTTCTTCCGTGCTGGACTCACTACCCTTGCCAAAATGGAATCCCTCTCCAACCACGATCCGCTTCACATTTAATTTAGAAATATGATCCAAGATAAATTCTTTAGCTGAAATTTTCGCATATTCTTTTGTGAACTTCACGAGGTAGTATCGATCAACACCGAATTCTTTTAAAATCCGCAATTTGTCATCTTCCGGTGTGAGTTTCTTCTCGAAGTTTGGATCCTGTCTCAGCACCCACTGTGGATGCTCGGAAAAACTCAATACGGCGAGCTTATCCTTCTCCGCCATAAATTCTCTTGCTGTTTCAAGGATCACTTGATGGCCTTTATGAAGTCCATCAAATTTACCAATTACAAGGACAAGAGAGTCTGAATCTATGGGTGGGGTTGATGTAACTTCAATGATCTCCATGTATATCCTCTCCACTTCTATCTCAATTCGTAGGGTCTTCACCAATAATGATGACTTCTGTCTCTAAATCGATATCAAAATTCTGTTTCACCGTATTCTTAATGAGTTCTATCAAGTCAATGTAATCCTGAGACGTAGCATTATTTACATTCACTATGAAACCAGCGTGTTTCGTAGATACCTCTGCTCCGCCAATTCGCTTACCTTGTAGGCCACAGTCTTGAATCAGTTTACCAGCAAAATAACCCGGTGGACGTTTGAAAACACTGCCACATGAAGGATATTCTAAAGGTTGTTTACTTTCCCGCGCCTCTGTGAATTCCTTCATTTTCACTTGTATCATTGCAAGGTCGGCTGGTTGTAGAGCAAATTCAGCTTCGAGCACGATATAATTTTTCTCAGAGATAATACTCTTTCGATATCCGAATGATAAATCTTCCTTGGATAAAGTTAAGAGTTCCCCTTCTTGAGTCATGATCACTGCTTTAACTAAGACATCTTCTATCTGCCCACCATAGGCGCCAGCATTCATAAACAATGCACCACCAACCGTTCCGGGGATGCCACAAGCAAACTCAAGTCCAGAAAGCTCTTTATCCAATGCATATCTAGATACCTCTATAATTGAAGCACCAGCTTGCGCATAAATGGTGTGATTTTCGCTACGGATTTCATTAAATTTATTTAGATTCATTGTAATACCGCGCAGGCCACCATCTTTTACAATGAGATTAGCACCATGTCCAAGTAGGGTAATTGGAATATGTTCTGCTCTCGCTGCTTGAAGAATTGCGCCGATCTCATCATACGTGGACGGAGTAATGAAGACATCAGCACTCCCCCCTAACTTTGTATAGGCATGATTCTTAATCGGCTCAGCAAACTTGATATCCAGAGTCGGCAGCTTTTCTTTCACATAATTATGGAGGTTGAATTCGTTATTCATTAAGTTCTTTCCCTTCGATAGTTATCATCGGATTCATGAATTATACAATTATTAAGAGTTTACGAAAAAGTATGCGGATACCTTCAAACGTTCAATGACCGCATGCCTGAGTTCTTCTGATTCAACCGTTTCTTCGAGTGCCCTACTCATGCATGATAACCAAGCATCGGCATGATCACGAGTGATAGTAAAAGGCATATGACGTGCTCTCATCCGAGGATGTCCGAACACCGACGTGTACAAATCAGGACCACCAAAAAATTGGCTCAAAAACATCTCTTGTTTCTCCATAATGGAGTCAATGTCATTCGTGAATAAAGGAGCTAATAAAGGATCTTTCTTCACCTTAGGATAGAAGGATTCAACAACCTTACGTATCCCTAGTTGCCCGCCAAGTTCATCATATAATACCATGGGTACCCCCTATTAGTTCGTTTATAGTTAAACATTATATACACTAATGTTTAAAAAGTATATAATGTAAATCTTTGTCCCAGCAATAGAAAAAGAACCGAAAAATCGGTTCTCAATTCATAAGTTCGATTGATGAACATGAAGTAGTTCTCTATGTTGTATAATCTTGAACAAGCTGCTGAATTGCTTGTTGTACATCGCCTTGAAATAAGCCGCCATGATAGCATACGAGCTGTTCGATGTCATAGTCGAGCAATAGTTTAACGGAGCGGAGCGCCTCATCTAAATCATCTGCAAATTGGGGGTTGGCGATACCGAGCTTCTCTTGCTCGATGACGACCACGTCTCCCGCGATTAAAGTTTTACTTGAAGGCAGATATAACGAAATATGACCGGGTACATGTCCAGGTGTATGAACAATTTCGATGCCACCGCACCAAGGGAGTATCTCACCATTTGTGACCGTCTGGTCTACTCGAACGGTTTCGACTGCCTTTAAGCTGTCCATAAACTGTTGTACATATGGTTTTGCCTCTGCAGGAAGTTCATCAAACGTGGACTCTGCCTGCTCAAGTCGGATAACTTTTTTGTCTCCTTCAATATAAGGCACTTCCATTTCATATGCGATAATCTGAATATGTGGATACGTCCGTTTTATTGCTGCAAGCGAACCGATATGATCAATATCATGATGGGTCACGATCAATTTTGTAATCGAATCTAGTGTGATATCGTATCGATTAACTGCTTTTTCAAGTAGGCTCATAAAATTAGGATACCCGCAGTCAACAAGAATCGTATCGTGCTCATCTTGAAGCAGGATCGGGGTTATGATCTGTTGTTGTCCGCTATGTTCGAACTCGATATCGAGTAGTCGAAAGTCGCCCATATGAAGTCCCTCCTGTTATCCAACTAGTTTTATATTAGATTAATGTAGTCGTTCATTTTTGTAAATGGAATCGGAAATATGAATTGATGGTACCCATATTCTGTAGTAATATTTAATAGCCTTACTTTAAGATGAATTAAGGAAAGAAGGATATAGATATGACTGACACTCTTGTACTTTCTGGACCTTCCCCAGATAGCGATTCGCATAGTCTACGTGCTGACTGTGAGAAGTGCTTTGGATTGTGCTGTGCTGCACTGCCTTTCGGGGCTTCAGTAGACTTCGCAATTGATAAAGCCGCCGGACAACCCTGCCACAACCTTCAACCCAACTTCCGTTGTGGTATACATACAAAACTCAGGGATCAGGGCTTTCGTGGTTGCACCGTTTATGATTGCTTTGGTGCGGGACAAAAGTTATCCCAATTCACCTATAACGGACAAGACTGGCGTCAAGCTCCTCAATCCGCGAAGCAAATGTTCGAGGTGTTCCCTACCATGTGGCAACTCCAAGAGCTACTCTGGTATTTGACTGAAGCATTGGCTTTGGATGCAACCCAGTCGATACACAGCGACTTGAGTGCCACGCTTGAAGAGACAGGAAGTCTCACTTTCCTCAGTCCTGATGCCCTACTGGCATTGGAAGTGACAGCTCACCATGCAAAGGTTAATACTTTGCTTCTTCGGACAAGCGAACTCGTTCGAGACGAAGCACGTCGCCAGTATAAGAACATTTCAGGACGTCAGAAGTCGTTCGGCCGAGGGGCAGATCTTATTGGAGCCAAACTCAAAGGTGCCGATCTTAGAGGGGCTAACTTAAGAGGGGCTTACCTTATTGCCGCTGATCTCAGAGGAGCCGATCTTAGAATGGCTGACCTTATCGGAGCTGACTTCAGAGACACGGACCTTAGAGGTGCCGATCTCTCAAATAGTATCTTTCTCACCCAATCTCAACTGGGCGCTGCAAAAGGCGATGGGCAGACAAAGTTTCCAAAGTCACTCTCTCGCCCAGAACATTGGTCCTGACGTATAACATAGCGTTATAAAGAGATGTCCTTGTTCTATCGATCAGTTTCAGTGAACCGAATTCTTTGGACCCTATCGTTTGATGGATCAAATTCAATATTGACGTAAACACCAAACTCCTTGCCCTCTTTGTTTACAAGCCATAGTTTGAATCTCTCTTCAGATTTTTGTGAGGTCAAATCAGTGCGACCCAAATGCTTATAATCGAGGATGGTCGCCTGGTAACGTTTTTGTGTTTCTTTCACTGCAAGGGCACCCCATTTTGCGTAATCCGGGGCAGCTCCTACGGATATTGTTGATGCTATGAGCAGAACTAGTAGGGAAATCATAACTTTTCTCATATCTGGCACCTACCTGGAAAGAATTTATTTGTTCTAATTATTCCCTATAAGTTCCGCTAGTACACTAAAACAGAACATTCCCGTAACAGAAAAAAAAGGCTGCCACATGGCAGCCTTTTCGATGTTTATATATCGAGCACCAGCATTTTGACTTTATCCAGAGATCCGCCTATTGTACGTGCTCTTCTTCAAATGCCAGCTTAACAATGGGTTATTCTTTCACCCCACCCAGCGCTACGCCCGCGATAATATAACGGGATAACAGGAAGTAAACTACAAAGAGCGGTAAAGCCGTCAAAGCCAGCCCCATGTAGATTGAGCCGAACTCAACCCTGTAAATATCACCTCGAAGCAAGCTTACCATGATCGGCATCGTATATTTTTCCTTCTGCGTCAGCAGAATCAGCGGCATGAACAGGTTGTTCCAATTGGCCACAAAGGCAAAGATAGCCTGCGTCGCCACTGCTGGCATCATCAGCGGCAAGATGATCCGGTTGAATGTGGAGAATTCACCAGAACCGTCTACGCGTGATGCTTCCACAATCTCTAAAGACAGAGTTGCAAGAAGGTATTGACGCATGAAGAACACTACTGCCGGCGCTGCAATCGCGGGTAGAATCAGTGGAAGAAAGTTGTTTGTCCAATGCAATTTATACATGAACTGATAGAATCCAATTGCGCTTGCCTGTGAAGGAATTAACATCACACACATGATGAAGGTGAAGAATGGCCCGCGCAGTCTCCAGTTATAGGTCACAAGTCCATAAGCTGCCAAGGACGAGAAATAGACTGTACAAAGGGTTGCAGCACTGGAAATGATGAACGAATTCAGGAACCCTTGAATTGGATCGAAGCTCTTGTCGAGCAACACTCGCAGGTTGCTCATCATATGGGTCGAAGGAAGCAGCGAGAGACCACTTTGGATTTCCGGTGTAGAGCGTGTAGCATTTACAAACATGATCCAAAACGGAAGGATGCTGAGCACCGCCAACAAGATGCAGACGATATAGATAATCGTCTTAATTATCTTTCGATTGGCGGTTCCACTTTTTTGTATTGTCGCCATATGTTACACCTCCCGCACGGCTGCTTGGGCAGCCTTTTCAGTTCTATATTTCTTTTCCGCTTTTTTCAATTTTGCTGCGTCGCGGTCGCGCATCAGGTAGAACAGCAATCCAGACAATATCGCCGCGATCCCGAACATGAGCATGCTCGCCGCTGCAGCGCGATTATACATAAAGCTGCCCTTGAACGCTTGCCCGTAGATAAACATGGATGTGGTTAGCGTGGAGTCGTCTGGTCCGCCCAGAAGGAAAAGTTGCGGAATATCGAACATGGTCAAGCCACCAACCATCGATGTAATCAGTGTAAAGAGCAATATCGTACGCAGACTTGGCAGTGTAATACGGAAGAAGGTTTGAATTCCGTTTGCGCCATCGATCGCTGCAGACTCGAAGAGAGCGGGATTTATGCCCATCACACCTGCAATAAGGATAATCATGGTGTTTCCGTACCACATCCAGAACTGGATGAACGACACAATACCTCGCGCTGTCGTCTTATCCTGAAGAAAGAATATTGGAGCGTCGGACCATCCCAGCGTTTGAAACAAACTGTTTATGGGACCCATAGGATAAGAAAACATAGTACTGAAAAGTATGGCGATCGTACTCGCAGTGATAATATTGGGCATGTAGAGCAGAACTTTGAACACGCCTTGTCCCTTAATGTTGAGGCGTCGGTTCGTGAACCATGCAGTCAGCAAGAGCGCGAGAACCATCTGGGGAATAAAGTTGGTAATCCAAAGTAACCCCGTGTTGAACAGAGACTTCCTGAACGAGGGGTTATCAAAAATGAGATCTTTGAAGTTTTGAAAAGGATTCTCCATAATATGGATTGGTTTTGGTATTAATCCCTTCATGTCGGTGAACCCGATGACAGCGGTATATAAGATCGGATACAGCGAGAAAATCAGAAATGCTAGGACAAACGGAAAGGTAAAAATATAGCCATATTTCGAATAGTTGACACCTTTGCGGCGCATGCTCTCTCACCTCATTAATTGATATGAAGGGGCGGGAATACCCGCCCCTTCAGCTCCTACTTATTCGCTATCGATGTCAAGTTGGTCTTTGACTTGTTGCTTGAATGTTTCAATCGCTTTGTCACGATCTTTGTTGCCCGCAGTGTATTCGCGTACTTGATCGCGCCATAACTTGTTAATCGTTTCGTCGTATTGAGTCAAGTTCTTACCGGATGCGTTGGCATTGGCCGGAACAAAGATGTCGAATATGTTCTGTCCGCCAACCAATGGTAATTCGCCGTTAGACTTATCCATGACAACGGAGGAAGCAACGCTGTCCTTCGCGCCTTGCTCGCCATCTTTCATCGTTCCGTTAGCCCAGTAGTACTGGAGGCCAGTTTCAGAAGTATCGAGCGTTACCCACTTGATGAAGTCCGCAACAGCTTGTTTCTTGGCTTCGTCCTTGACTACGTCTTTGTTAGCGAGTAACCAAGTTCCTCCCCAGAAGAAGCCTGTTGGTGGCTCAGTAACTGCCCAGTCACCATTTGTATCTTTTGCATTATCGCTTAACGTATAGTTAATGAGCCAAGCAGGACCGAAGAAACCGAATACCGGTTTGACACCTGTGCCGGACATATCGGCGAACCATCCTTCCTGCCAGTCTTGTGTATCGTTGTGATAGCTATTATCTTTCAGCTTTTTGGAGAGATCAAGGAACTCTTCGCGCTTAGGATCGATATGAAGCTTTCCATCGACAATCCAGCCTTTGTCAGAACTGTTCTCGATCGCGTGCCAAATATCTCCGTCTCCAGAAACTATGCCATATCCTTTGGCTTTTAGCTTTGCAGCTGCTTCGTAGAACTTATCCCAGCCAGGTCCCACTTCAGTTTTAATCGTTGCCGGATCGTCCGTTCCAAAAACATCCTTGGCAATCGATCGCCGATAGATGAAAGATCCGCCGGTCGCCTGATAGCCAAGACCTTTCAGATTACCGTCTAAACTTCCGATGTCAACTGAGTATTGGGCGATGCCAGCGTCCTTTACCATTTGGTCGTCAAGGCCCAGGTCAGCATAGTTGGCAGCATAGGAGGATGCATCACCTTGTGTATACTTGAGTACGAACGCAGCTTCAGCTGCATAAATGTCCGGGGCATCTTTGCCGCCACCGGCTAGGGCCTGATCAAGAGCCGGTTGATAAGCTCCATCGGTGGTTGCGACAATCGTGGTTTTGAACTCCACATTCGCGTCGGGATGAGTTTCTTTATACTTTTTGGTCATGTTCGGAATCTCGTCCGTGAAGCTCCAGAGATTGATGGTGACTTTCGAATCACTTTTTGCTGGCTCCGCGGCAGTGTTAGTTGATGGAGCTTGACTTGAGTTTGAGCTGGATGAGTCTGTGTTTGATTTCCCACCACATGCAGTAAGAACAGATGACATCACCAGTATTGCAGAGAGTCCGACGAAAATACGTTTCATACCTTTCATGCGTTTCATACTTAACCTCCCCTTTTATATTGATTCCTCGGTTTTATGTAACCGCATACATAATTATAGATCCAATGATCCATTCGCATAAGGAACCATTCTTTGGGGATACTTCCACTATTTTTGGGTTGTGTTCCTTGGAATCCGTTAGGAACTTATACTTTCTTTAATAAAAAAAGACACCAAGGGATCTCTACCTTGGGGTCTCAATTATCCGTGACATTACCTTTGTTTACTTACCCGCTTTTAGGGCTTCATCCTGTTTCTTGATGAATTCTTCCGGAGTGACCGCTTTGCCGAACAACGCCTGAACCTGATTAATGTGCCTACTGGAAGCGGCTGGCTTCATCTGGGTATCTAGATAAAGGGTTACTTTGTTGGCCTTGTTCAATTCGTCTAATAGATCAATGAACATTTGCGGGAGCTTGATGGCCGCGGTATCTACTTTGGTAGCGGGTATTACACCCGCATCAACAACGGAATGCTCTCCCCATTTCTGAACGAAGAAGCTGACGAAACTTTTAGCCTCCCGAGCATACTCAGAATGTTGAGAAACAAACAATCCTGTCCCTGGACCACCAACCCAATCATCAACATTGCCTTTGCCACCTGCAACCGTCGGGAACTTGAAATAACCTATCTTGGCTTTAAATTCTTCGGATACGTCCTCAGCGGTCGTGTAATTAGGCAGTTCCCAAGTACCTATGGCGTACATGGCCGAATTCCCGTTCATAAACTGTTCTTTGGCTTCGTCATTGGATAAACCATTATATCCTTTGATGAATGTGTTCAGGTTCACCAGCTCTTCTACTTGTCTTGCAGCCTCAAGCAAGGAAGGGTCTGTGAAGTCCTGGTTCACAACGGCTTTATCCAGTAGGTCCGGTCCCCCTATACGATCAGCCAAGTACATGTACCAGAAGGAAGCCGGCCAACCGTCCTTACCGCCAAGTGTAACGGGGGGAACTCCGTTATCGTTCAGCGTTCGGATGATCGCTTTCAGATCTTTTAAGGTTTGGGGAGGCTGTAGATCATATCTCGAAAATATTTCTTTGTTATAATAGATCGGAACAATGTTTAGTTCGACCGGGAGAGCATACGTCTTGCCATCAAATGAATACGCTTCGGTCGTGCCAGCTACGAATTTCCCATTCAACTCGCCCTGCAAAAGATCGTCCATGACCGCAAACTTGTTTCCCTTAACATAGGGATCCATGAAACCGGCTGCCCAAGTGAACCCGATGTCCGGCAGATCATTGGATGCGGCAAGCACCCTCAGTTTGCTCTTGTACTGTTCATTTTCAAGTACTTCCGTCGTGATGGTGATATTCGGATTGGCTTCTTCAAACTCACTGATGATTTCTTTTACCATTTTGTTTTGCGCGGAGTTGTTGCCATCTGACCATAGATGCATCATTTTTAAAGTTATTTTCTCACCGTTACTCTTGGAACTGTTCCCTTCGTTGCCGCCGCAAGCGGTCATTATCAGCAGCAAGACCAGGAATACGGCACAATATACTACGATTCTCTTCGTGGGTATCCCCCCTTGTCGAGTCATTATTGGATATGGCCATCCATACCGTTCCTTTTGGATCGATACTGTCCCGGACTCATCCCATCGTACTCCTTAAACAGTTTGTTAAAATATTTTACGGTCTGATAACCGGTACGACTTGCAATTTCCGCTATGGGCAGATTTGTTTTCAACAGCAATTCCTTTGCTTTCTGCAATTTTCTACGAGCGACGTATTCGCTGAAGTTCATCTGGCATTGCTCTTTGAAAAGCGAACTGAAATAACTCCCGTTCAGATGTACATGCCCAGCGACTTCCTGCAGGCTGATCGCCTCCTCTATATGCATTTCCACATAGTGCATCGCCTGGCGGACCGGATCGCTTAATGCAGCTTCTTCTTCCCTTATGGCCATCAATTGCGGATCAGCCATCTTCCGCATGAAGACAATATGTTCTTGCTCTTCCCCTGCCTTTAGAGCATCCTCTACGGATGCAATCAGCTTTTCTCGGCTGGCTGGCTTGAGTAAATAGTCCACTACGGACAAATGAATCGCTTGCTGGGCGTACTCGAACTCGGCATGGCCGGAGATGAGAATAACGGATGGCTTACGCTGGATTCTTTTCTCCCTCATTTGGCTTATTAAAGCAAGCCCGCTGATTTCCGGCATGCGTATGTCCGTTATCATAAGTTCCACGGGAATCTCCTCAAGAATTTGCATAGCGGCGACCCCATTGCTTGCCGTGAGGATCTCATATTGACCGGCTGCCCATACCTCAAGTATTTTCTTCATTCCTTCTCTCGATCTCAGTTCATCGTCGACGATAAGAATCATTCGGCTCCTCATGGCTTTTTGCCTCCTCGGACAGGAATTTGGATACTGATACGAGTGCCCTTGCCCTTCCGGCTATCAATGGATAATACCGCGCTCTGCTCATTATTAAAAAACAGTTGAAGTCTCCTCTGCACATTGGCGATTCCCACGCCGGAATCTTTAGACGAAGACACTTCCCCGCTTTCCAGCCCTTCCACAAGGGAGCGCAGCTTTTCCTCATCCATTCCCACACCGTTGTCCTCCACCGTAATGGCAATCCGTTCTCCGTCGCGCGCGACCGTCAGCCTTATCCAACCGGGTTCAATTTTACTCTCGACTCCATGCAATACGGCATTCTCCACGAGTGGCTGCAGCAACAACCTGGGTAGCTCTACATCTGCAAATTCTGGAGGAGCCTCGATTTCCCAATCTAGGCGGTCTTCAAATCGCATCTTCATAATGAGCATATATCGCTTCACATGCTCCAGTTCATCTTGCAGCTTCACCCATTCCCCTTTACTCGGCCCAGTGATGGTATACCGAAATAAATCAGACATGGCGACAACATACTCGGCCAGTTGATCTTGATCCTTGTCCAGTAGCGACCAGTACAGAACATCCAAGGTATTAAACAAAAAATGTGGATTGATTTGAGCTTGAAGTGCCTTTAACTCGGTGTGACTCCGAGATAACTCTTTCTCATAAACCAACTGGATCAGCTCATTGATGTTATCGATCATTTTGTTATAGGAATAATTAAGTTCCTTAATTTCCATGGTGGACGATACATTTTCGATGGGCTTCAGAATGCCGAGACGGGTACCTCTCATGGCTTTGATCAGCTTAAACACTGGCCGGGTAATTAGGGTAGACAGAAAAAAAGAAAGTAAGATGAATAGCAAAGTACCCATGATGGCCGATACGACAATGGTCGTCCGCAAGACCGATATGCCTTTGGTGATGACGTTAACCGGCGTTAAGATGAGCAGCGTCCATCCAGATACGGAAGACCGCTGTTTGACGACGATAAAGGACCTGTTACCGATGGAAGCAATCTGATCATTGGAACCCTCCAGAAGCATCGCCGCTGTCTTTTCTGAAATGGTGTTATCGTTGGACGTGATCAACTGTCCGTCGGAAGCGAGGAGCAGCACTGTTTCCGCTTCCCCTTCCCCAGACACTGAGCTTTTCAGCGCAAACTTGCTGCGATCTAAGCGGATGAGCAAATACCCGCCAGTCGTGAAATACCTATCGATGATGCTGATTTGTCGAATCGCTAAAAGTGATGTGGAATCGAGCGGGTCGATTCCGAACCAGACGAGGCTTCCTTCCTTCCTCGTCGCCAGTTTAATCCAGTCCTCAGGCACCTTATCTCTCAGGCTGCTGCCATCGAGAGGGTACAGCACCGCCCCGTCTTTGTTGTAAAGCTCAACAGATTTGATGCCATCCGTGTAGATTTGGACCAGATTGATAATAGGTGGCAGCGCCTGTCGTTCCGCAAAGGTAGCCGGTTGACCTTCTAAATCCCGTAAAAGCAGTTGCTGTATATACTCGTTTGTCGATACCAGCGTCGTTAGAGAATTGATCTGTTCGAGAATTCCCTCAAGGCGTCCATTAGCCTGAATCGCAGTTTGCTGAATATGCTTCTCTGCGTTGTTCTTGAGCAGCGTCGAGACCGAATGGAATGTAATCCCCCCGACAAAAATCAGAATGATCAGCATGACAGCGAGAAATCCGAGAAGCATTTGATTCCGCAGCGTATTGAAATTTAACCTGGGTAGTATCCGCCGCACGCAGTAGCTTCCTCCCTTCTTCATGGGATTATGGAACGATCACCCGCACCACTATGTAAGGGCTTTCAAAACTTCCTGCAATTATATTAGCATGTTTACTAATTATCCGCTAAGGAATAATTGTGGAAAGCTGTGCTAGATTCCCTGTATCCTCATTGGATTAATCCAATAAGGATACAGGTATTGTCAACACAACTTACCAGTTCTACGATAGCAATTTCATCTCCTGCAATTTGTCGAAAATCAGTTGGCTAACTGAAGATACATGGTTTCGATCACTATAGTTTAGCCAAGCCAATTCTTCTATCTCAGCAGCAGGATTTAATTCTCCTTCAAATTCCGCAGCATAACAAGTCATTTTTACTATAACGCCTTCCGATTTACCGTGTGCACCAGCTTCGAAAGTTCCAAAATGCGAGATGGTTTCGCTCTTGATCTGTACAGATAATTCTTCTTCTACTTCTCTCACAAGCGTGTCGCTATCCGTTTCGCCCGGCTCCCTTTTGCCTCCTGGTATATAATAGAGATCTTTGCCCTTAGAACGAGCACATAATAGCTGACCATTTTCAACGTGTATCCATGCGATCTTATCTATAGTTGTTGTCATTGAATTCTCCACCTTTATAATAATTATTAATTTATAGCCTTACTTGCTTTCTTTGAAGACTGCTGGACTTTTCTTGCGCCACCAAATTTAAATACGATGACACCTCCGACAATAACCAACACACCAATCAACTTGTTGAGGGTAAATGGAACTTTCTCTACACCTAACCAACCTAACGAGTCCCATAATAATGCACAACCAAGCTGTGCTGTCAGAACTATAGAAATGGCATACGTTGGACCAAGTAACTTGATTCCATTGACCATACATACAACCACTCCAACTCCAATCAAACCACTGAACCAGAACCAAGGCTGCATGTTTTGTAAGGCAAACATTTGCTTACCTTCAAAGATAAGACCCAGCGTCAGTGAGGCAACGAATCCCAAACCCAACACTAAGGTAGTTGTTGACCAAGACCCTGCATGTACATTCACTTTATTGTTGAAAATATTTTGTAAACCGACCAATGAACCCGCGACAAACGCTAATAATAGGCCAAGAATCATATCCGTTACTCCCCTATTTTAAGATTAGAATTTTGTTAATAGATATTACGACTTGCCAATGCACTTAATCCTTCACGATCCTTAACCACGATATACTCCCTATTGCGCTCAATGAGGCCTGCTGCACTAAGCTTTTGGATGACCCGATTCAGATGTCTGTAGCTGGTTCCAATTAAGTTCGATACATCCGTCAAACTAGATGTGCTTAACTGCCCTCTGAATAAAGCATTGGATTCGTCAAAAGAGACAGACAGTATATAACTAGCCAACCGGACTTCCACCGGATGCATCAAATTAAGACTAAAGGAATTGGATTTGATCAAAAATTTACGTGTAATGATGTCCAACAAAAAATTAAGTAGCGGAGAATAATCACTACTGAATTGCTTCAGCCAGCGATAATGAACACCAATCATACAGACAGGCGATACCGCCTCAACAGTATTGATAATATCGATCCCCTGAATGTATTCAATGTCCCCGATCACCTCAAGCGGTGTTTTAAAAGAGATCACCAGTCTTCTGCCTTCTGCAGATTGGTTATAAATTTTTATTTTCCCCTTAACAAGTACATAAAGGTGCTGTGATGGTTCGCCTTGGGAGCAAATGAGTTCCCCTTGATCAAAGCTGTACAACGATAAGTGCGGTATTAATGGTTCATTAAATATGGACTCGATATGATGCGATTGTATGTAAGAATGTAGTAACTTCCGGTCTTGAATTTCTTTCATTGCTTGGTTTCGCCTCCAGCTGTCAAGAGTCATGTCTACTGATTAGTTTATCAAAATTTTATTATCACTACACCAGCGATCATCATCGCGATTCCAATGAATTGCGGAAGCAGCATCTTCTGCTTCAATAAGCCAAACCAGCCTTTAGTATCAATTAAGAATGTCATACATAGCTGAGAAATCATCACAGTCGATACAGTTAAGGTAACTCCAACATGTTGAATAGCGGTAACATTAGAGAATATAATGACAGCCGCAAAAGCGCCACCCGCAAGATATAACGGCTTCACTTTGTTCAAACCTTGCCAATTTTTCTCTCTCACAACCATTAGAATTAGAAAGGCCGCAACAAATCCGGTAAACTGGGTTACTGCCGCCGCTTGCCAAGTTCCAATATCTTGACTAATCCGAGCATTTGCAACACCTTGCAAGGTAATAAAGGCCCCGCCTAAAAACGCAAATAAAATCCCTCTCATGACTTCTCTCTCTCCTCTATTTAGCTGTGTCTTAATTAAATGATATATCTTATCGTATGGAAAGGACATATGTCCTCAAGGAACGGAGCTTAACGAAAACAAGGAGCAGTTGCCATGGGCAAACTGCTCCTTGTTTGATTCAACTATCATTAAACCTAGAGCGAGACAGATTACTGCAATCTAAGCCCTTTGCGGATTTTTTTCTTTCCATATAACTGTTATACCGAAGCCAATGACCATAATGACAGCAGAGAAAAGATACGGATAGTGGATGTTTACGTCAAATAATATTCCACTCATGGCAGGCCCACCGATTGTACCTAAACTCGTGTAAGTTGAGTTCATTCCCGCAACAAATCCCTGCTCTTTCCCAGCTGTTTTTGATAAAAATGTAGTCAATGCTGGACGAAGTAAATCAAAAGCGAGGAAGAGGAAGCAAGTTACCGCTAGCACTGCCAAAAAGCTAGAGATCATAGTGGATGCCACGGCTAATACCCCACCGATATTTAAAAAGCATTGAATCAGTTTCTTTTCACCTAGCTTATTCACCGTTTTCTCAAACATAAATACTTGAGCAACAACGCCGAAGATTGAGCTAATTGTAATAATAGTTGCAATGTTCTTTGGCGTGAAGCCGAATTTATGATCAGAAAATAAGCTAAAAACAGTTTCATAGGCTGATAAACCGAAAGATAGAACAAATATAATGATAAATGGAATAAAGTAAAGCGGATTAAGTGATTTTTTTAGATCGCTTATAAAGTTTGTTTGCTTTGTATTAGCAGAAATTTCTGCTAGCTGATTCTTTGTTAGCGGCTCCTTTAAAATAAATACAGATGAAATCCCTGCTAAAAAGGCAATAGCTGCTGCAAAAAGGAAAGGCATGCGTAAACCATATTCTGCAATAAATCCACCGACGCCTGGTCCAATAATAAAACCCGTACTTATCGCGGCAGAAATACAGCCCATCGCTTTAGGGCGTTCCTGAACAGTTGTAATATCTGCAACATAGGCAGTAACACCTGGCATAATAAAGGCGGCACTTATCCCACCTAGAAATCTTGATATATAAAGCACCGACACATCTGTGCCTAGACCAAAGATAAGTTCTGAAATACCAAAAAGGAATAAGCCAATGATGATGATTTTCTTTCAAGCATCTACGATTCTATGATAAAACATGAAAAGTACTTGAACATTTATAGTATTGATGCCTCTCACACGATAGGCTGGATGATAGATACAAAAAGTGTATTAGCAAATGAAAATGAAACATTCAAATATAATTATCTTTTTACTAGGGTTAGTGAACAATCAAAATACTCAAACTTCAAGCGAGAAAAAGGACTCTATTTAACCGCATATCATAACGATGGACCCTGGAGCGTACATGACACTTATGATCGAATAATAAGATATATTAATGAAAAGAGCATAGAAATAAAGGGATTTTTTTATGAGGATGTTTTGTTAGATGATCTTTCAGTTAAAGATTATGAAGAGTATTTAATTAAGATCTCTGTTCGAATTTCAAAAATGTAAGCTTTTCAAAAGTATCAACTTTCGCCGTAACGTGTCGGAGGACAAGAACATAGTCCCTTGTAGGACAATAACTTGATCCCTTAACTGACTCTCCCTAAATCTAGGCACAAAAAGAAGCCCATAATTTGGGCTTAATCTAATGAATCATGCTTTTTTATGTATGCGTTCACAAGGTTCGAGCTGTAACATTTTTCTGTTCGCAGTTCTCTAGGTAAGGGCGTACTTAACTGGCAATGGTTTGTACACAGAACCGATCTTTATAGTTTATTTGACGGGTAGACTATCATAAAAAAAGTTTATTACCTCACCATGTTACTACTAGTATAGATGTTGTTGCTAAAGAAGATAAACTTGCTAATATTTTCGTGGTAGGCTTGAGTTCAAAAACCCAAAATGGCTTATTTATACAAGATTTTTGATGCTGCCGTCTTATAATTTTTTATCAAAATAAATTAAGGAAATTAATTCAATTCCATGTTGTAGAAACAGCAACATAAATGCAGATAAGATTGCATTAGAAACACTGAGACTAATTTGAAAAGGATTAAATAAATCTACAGCCAATATGATACTAAATACTATTGTAATTAAACCTTGGTACCAATATATCGCTTGGTTCGCCTTATTCTGAATCAATTGCCAGCGTTCATCATTTTTATATTTTAGACTTTTACTAGCTTTGTAAAATACATTACCAAAAAGCCCTACACCTAATACAAACATCACAACTATCATTACTGATTTATAAATCATGATTTATCATCCTCCTTCAGTGTAAATACTTCATTAATAGATACATTAAATACTTTTGCAATTTTGAAGGCTAGCTCCAGTGATGGTGTATATTTATATTTCTCGATGGATATAATTGCCTGTCGTGATACCCCAAGAAGTTCAGCCAAATCAGCTTGTGTCCAATCCTGTACAGCCCTCAAAATTTTAATGCGATTTTCAATCAATGTAATTCACCCCTTACTTAATGTAACTACTTGATTACATTTTTATTGTAATTAAGTAGTTACATTTTGTCAAGCATTGAACTAGGAAGTGTCTGGAAACTCATCATTGTGAAAGCATGCTTGTTTAAGTTTAAGAATCCATGCAGTGTGGGGCACACTAACTGCTTTTTCCCCTATCCTCCTGCGTAGCTTTACAAATCAAGTAGTTTCTCTTCTTTATGGAGAATCCGGCTAATCATCATCATCTTCAGCAGCAACTAGTGAAGTAGCCGCCTAAAGTGTCGATATTTCATCTGAATGAATATTTTACCTGTGCGATTTTACCACCGAAATATGATTTAATAACTATCTAATCGGCAATGAGACTAAGTTCTTGTCCATTATCGGCTAAGGGATCAAGTTCATGTCTCGATCACAGGACAAGAACTTGATCCCTTAAAATAGAAAAACCACACAGGGTGTGATTTCTTAAAAGACTATGTTCTTGTCCTGTGACATAACGACACGAAAAAGCCTGATTTCTCAGGCTTTGATGGAACAGTTTATGTAGATCAATTTATAGGATACTAGTTTACAATTTTTCGTCGATGAATCTGCTTACCTGTGTTATGAAATCATCAATCTTCAAGATCAATGCAAGATGCCCCCCATCAGGCTCCGTAGAGACTTCAGGATTGGTCATCATTTCAGTTAATCCAGCTTTGATACCTTCACTAAAAGTATTGTCATCTTTGGATAATAGATGTAGAACTTTCCCGTCAAAATACGCAAAATCTCTTTTACTCATTCTAGGGATGGCAAGCAAATCGATCATTAAATTACACATATGCCGCTCGCCCTTATTTGTTAATTTACTGAACATATAACGGAAAAACTCAGTCATATAGATTCTTTCATCATCCAGTCCTTCATACATACAACCAGAATTTGATATCACTAACCCATCCACCATGTCAGGATGTCTTTGTGCAATGACTTGGGCAAGGAATCCACCGTGTGACTGTCCCACAAGCACTACTTTTTCCAAGCCAATCTCTCTAATCAATAGCTTAATACTATCAGCAAGTTCCGCATTCGTCTTATAACCACGGGGAAATCAAAAGTAATGACTTGATATTTCTTCTCTAAAACGAATACAAGGTTACAATAGGCTATGGATAATCCCAACCCTCCGACAAGTAAAACTAGTGTCTTCCCTCCCTTACCGGAAAAAGTATATCTGAAGTCTACCCCATTTATTCTCTTAACCAATAATGGATGGGACTTCTGATAGGCCTCAATATGCTGTGCAAAGTTCATAATAGATTCCCTCCTAAAACTCGATCTATGTATCAATTGAACTTTTGACTTTTAATTATCTACAACAAAATAGTTTAATACGGTAACGGTCAATATAACGGCGGAAAGTGCTACATTTTTAGATAAATGAGACAAATGCAAAAGGAGAATTATACATGCTGAATCAGCGTGAACACCCTCTAGTTATCCAATCAAAAAATTGGTTCATTGAGGCATTGCTTAGCTTGTTGCAAGAAAAGCCGTTCAAAGAAATTAAAATCAAGGAAATAGCGGAAAAAGCACAATTGGACTGAAGAACATTTTATCGGATCTTTAAATCAAAAGAAGATATGCTTGATCTGTATTGCGAAATGATAGTTACGTAACATATAAATAAGGTGAAATTATTACCTGAATTCTCACTTCATTCTTTATCAAAAGCCTATTTTGAGTTTTGGAGCAACCATTTGGATTTTTTAGTGCAACTGAAAAAAAACAACCTTTTGTTATTTTTAATGAATAAGCATGAGTGGTTATTAGCTGAGGGTCGTAAGGTAGTTAAACCATACATTGACGAGGAGTCTATAGATCGAAATGGGCGCTATGCCTTAGCTTTCGTTATAGGTGGGTATTGGAGTGTCTTAATTAAATGGGTATCAGAGGGTGCAATTGAGTCTCCCGAGGAGTTGGCATTAATCGTTAAAAGTACATATCGTAAGTAGACAAAAAGGAGCTAAAGAACAGCTCCTTTTGTCATTATTTAATCGCATTAATTATATTATTTCAACTTGAGTTTGGTTTAGCAACTTGATGACATCAAATGGTGTTTCAAATTTATATTTTGCCGGGATTTGCTCAGGATTCTTACAACCCCATAACGCTAACCCAAAATCTACCCCAGCATCTCGTGCACATTCATAATCATATATCGTATCGCCTATATAAATAGAGGTTGAAGGATCAGCACCTGAGATCTCGAGAAACTTTAATAAGGGATCAGGATTCGGCTTGTGTCTCTCCGTATCATCCGCAACGACAATGTGTGTTAAATAGCTTGTAAGGCCAAAGGGTACAAAATCATTTGTGAATTCTTCAGATGTTCTCGATGTTACAATACCTTGAGTGATTTCACTCTCTTGAGCTATATTCATTAAATCATTAATGCCATTAAACACTTCGATGGAACTAGAAAAATCCTTTGTAAAGTAATTCCACCGAGCTTCTGCCATGGGGATACTCATCTCATGAATTCCTAATTGTCGAAGTGCATAAGTTCCAGGGATTCCGAGTGCAAATAACAAATCCTGTTGCCCAAAATCTCTATCATAATCTATCTTAAGCATCTTCTGGAGTGAACTTAATATCGCTAACTCTGTATTAATTAGTGTGCCATCAACATCATAAATAAATGTAGTATACATAATCGATCATCCTCCCATGTATTCTTCGTATTAAGCACATGGTAAAGTATGAAATGGATTTCATGTCAACACTTAGATTTACTTAGATTGATGAACGATGAATAATTCGATAAGGGATATTAACCTTTTGTCTTGATTTCTGGATGACGAGATCAAAAGCTTGTTCTCCAACTTTGATTAATTGATGGTCAACCGAAGAAAAATCTAATGCTATACCAATGGGTTGATTTTCTTGGCCTATAATAGCTAAATCTTCAGGTATATTCATATGTAGGGAACGAGCGTACTGATAAATCCCACCAGCTATTTCATCTCCATTAGCATATATTGCAGTTGGTCTTGCAGGTAAAGCAAGTAACTTCTTTCCAGCAAGATAGCCGTCCTCCATGTTATAGCAATCTGGATAGTACAATTCTGGTCGAAGCTCTCCAAAGATTTCTTTATAAGCAGCTATCGTTTGTTGAGTACTGACGCTTTGCATCCCTCTAGCAGCAGTAAAGGCTACGGTGGTGTGCCCTTTCTCCTTAAGATATTGAAATACTTCAAGATAAGAGGAGTATCTATCTATGTATGCACATCCAATTTCGGGATGTTCCGTGTATTCACAAGAAACTACTTCCCCATATTGCGAATAAGGTATGATGGCTTCCCAGGGATTTGCTCTCGAAGTGATCACGATTCCATCTAGCAATTTATTCTTTAGCATAGAGAGATATTCTATCTCTTTCTCTTTATTGTATTTTGTGGGTAGTACAGTAATCGTATAGCCTTTCTCCACAGACTTATTAAGTGCACCGTGCAACATTTGATCAAACGCTTGATTATTGTTGTAAGGAATGATGAATCCAATCGTTTTGGTTTCGCCGCGAATGAGGTCGATTGCATTTCTATTCGGCGTGTAGTTCATGTCATTAATTACTTTCTGGACTGCTGCGCGTTTGTCTTCAGATACGTATTTATGATGATTTAGCACCCTCGACACAGTCGAGACGGATACACCAGCTATCTTAGCAATCTCGTTAATGTTAGCCATACAGTCCTTCTTTCTAAATGTATATTTATTTCATTTATTATAACTTATTTTGTAAGTTTAACTCGGTGTATTGGTAAAAAAAAGAACCCGCAATCATTGCCGGGTTCTCTGTTAATTATATTTTGTAATAAATCACTTCTTCAACCTGTAAAGTTAAAGCGGTTTAACTTTAAGTCAATAAAAAAATGGATTTACAACTTTATTGCATCTCCCAATTCGTCACTTTAACAATAGCTGCATCTGCACCTTTTAGATCGGTTTCACCTTGGCTGAGTAGAGTGCTCCACTGCTTAACACGATTCTTCCCATTTGGTGCTTGGTTGTAATCATTTGTATCCACAATCAATGTACGCTTCGCGTAGAAACTAGTCATAAAAGTCTTCTCATTTGTGCTAGTTCCGGATTTCTTTAGAAGTCCTTGAAGACTGTTGGAGTCCCCTGTTGCCCCATGATTCAAAGCTGCATCAACAAATGAGCCAATGGTTAAGGCAGTTTTAAATCCCCGTTGGTTTGCTTGCTGTACACTATATTTAATATAGACATTATAGAAGGTTTTCCACATTGCTTCTCTCCATGCTGGGTCGTTTTGCAGGGCGTTAATTTTCTTGATGAAGGCACTATCACTGTCTTTGATGACCAAGATTGAACCACTCATGGAGCCATTAATACCAAGTCTCTTCAATGCTCCGCTAACTGATGGATTAGTTGCTCCCTTTACCTTGTCGTATTCCTTGAATAGATCAGGTCCATCTGGTCCAGTATCATTTGCCCCACCAGTAGTTGCCCCAAATATACCGATAGTAAATCCACGTTTATCCGTTAGTTTCTCGCAATATCCATAATAATTAGTCCAATTAAGATCGTCCTGCTCCGGTTTGTTAACAAGCTTCATAATATTGTTCCATTGCTCACCATCAAGACCTGTATTATCTTTTAAAAATTTGAGTGTTGCCGGAGAAAAGTTGCTATCGGGATTCGTTGCTGCATAACTTTTTGATTGAAAAGGATTAGACAGAAGGCCAAATGAAATAGTAATTACAAAGCTTAGTAAGACCAACAAAGAAAACTTCAATCTCTTTGAACCTGAATTCTGTTTGGTGTTTAACAAATTAATCACTCCTCCTAAAAGTATAAGCGCTTTAACATTTATGCAGCAGGTTTCCTCCCTTCATCATGTCTATTCTACATGCATGGTAATATTTCCTTTTTTTAGATGTTGTTATTTAAAAATATTTTTTTGATCCAGATATGCGAATTCGGGTGATGATGCTCTCTAAAAAAATAGACTCCTATCATGGAAGAAAAAATCCTTTGATAGGAGCTAATTAATAAAGATACTACTACATACTCTGGCTGGACAGATAAGAGATTACGGCAGCTTCTGCTTCATCTAAGTTGTTTACCGTGAAAGCAACCTTCTCGACTCCCTCATATTGATGGGAAGAATGGTTGTACCTTGGATCATAATAATACTCCAGTATCAGCTTCACAGCCTCAGCGAACAAGTCCGCCTGCAAGCATCGTTCGATCTCTATTGCAACCGGTACGTGAATCCGAGATTTGATTGCCCGGAATGCAGTAATATATTGCTCCTTGTATTGTTCTGGTCGATAATCCTCGAGGATTTGCTGCACTCTAGACTCAAGCGGCATTTCAATCCAAATTTGCGTTCCCACTTCTTTCTGCTGAGTCATGAATGACGGCATAACAACTTTTCCAATCCGTGAACTCTCAGCTTCAAATAGAACATAAGGAGAATGCTCCAGCTCGATCAAATGCTCAAGTAGAAGGCTATCAAAGGTTTTCTGATTGTTTGGCTTGAGTCCAATTTCTCCAAATATGGAGCCACGGTGCCCTGCCAACCCCTCCAAATCCATCACGGGATGACCTAATCTCTTCAGGCGATGAAGAAGGTTTGTTTTACCAGTTCCTGTATATCCATGAAAAACATAAGACTTTGGCTTGAAATTGTAGGAATCCAGGTTGTCCAATACCCATTTGCGGTATGCCTTGTAACCACCAACCAGCCGGTAGGCGTGAATATCCATCAAGGAAAGTACGGTTGCTGAAGTACGGCTTCGCATCCCTCCCCTCCAACAGAATACGACCTTGTCTCCTGGTAACGCTCCAAACTCTTTAATAAAAGCTGGTAGTTTGGCGGATACAATCTCCAACCCCCGGTCTTTCGCAGCCTGCACACTGGTCTGCTTATATAGCGTACCAACTTCTGCCCGTTCCTGATCATCGAATAAAGGTATATTCAGACTGCCAGGCAGCGTTGAGTCATCATATTCGGAAGGTGAACGGACATCAACAATTGTCAGCTCTTTACTGTCCTTTAGCATTCTTAGCTCTTCTATAGTAATATCCTGAAACAAAGCTTTCTCTCCTCTAGTTCTGTACAGCGGCGAATAGAAGTCCTCTGATGCAGATTCAATTTATACTTGCTTCGCGGTCACTGTGATCTGCCCAGGATGATCCTTCGTTACTTCACCAATCATGGCGGCTTCTACACCGGCATCTCGAAGTTCCGCTAGTAATTTATCGCTTTGCTCTTCGGCAACAGAGATTAACAATCCGCCTGATGTTACTGCATCACATAGGATGTAACGGCTGATCTGATCCATATGCTCAGGATAAAGGATACTTCCCTCCAAATGAGCAAAGTTATTCTTAGTCCCTCCAGGCACAAAACCTTCTTCAGCTAGTTCCCTTACTCTAGGTAGTAAAGGTACAGCGTCCTGATGAATTATTAGACCCAATCCGCTTCCTTTTGCCATTTCTGAAGCATGGCCGAGCAGACCAAATCCAGTTACGTCCGTACAAGCATGGACATCATAAGGTTCCATAATTTCAGCAGCCGTTTTATTAAGCGTAGACATGACCTGAATAAGACGTGTTGTTTCGTCTGCAGATAATTGATCCTTCTTAATAGAAGTAGTTAAGATACCCACACCGATAGGTTTGGTCAAAATGAGCTTGTCTCCCACGCGGGCTGCTGCATTCGTTCTAACTTTGTCCGGGTGGATAAGTCCTGTAACAGATAAGCCAAATTTCGGCTCTTTATCGTCGATAGAGTGACCGCCTACAAGCGTAGCTCCTGCTTCCTGTACTTTATCTGCTGCACCACGCAAAATATCCGTGAGAACACTTTTATCAAGAACTGAGATCGGAAAAGCTACAATATTAAGTACCGTAAGCGGCTTGCCTCCCATGGCATAGATATCACTTAGAGCATTGGCAGCTGCAATCTGTCCAAATGAATAAGGGTCGTCTACAATCGGCGTGAAGAAATCTAGAGTTTGCACTAAAGCTAGCTCATCATTTAAGCGGTATACACCCGCATCGTCACTAGTATCTGTTCCTACTAACAAATTGGGATTTGGTACAGTAGGTGGGAGACTACGTAGAACCTGACTAAGATCGGCAGGACCTATTTTGCAGCCGCAACCTCCTTTGGAAGATAATGAAGTCAATTTTATTGTTTCAGATTGTGACATATTGGATGTTCCAGCTCCTTTAGTGATATAAAACTACTTATTTAATCTTACACGATGCAATTATTATTGTACAAAATAAAATAGCTCTATACCGTATCGCATATATCAAGGGTTAAAGAAAAGCAGCCGAGAATAATCTCGGCTGTCTCTCATTGTTATTCGCCTGTCTCCGCAAATTGTCTTATCCGCTCACCAACCTGGTCACGGACTCTTTGGAACACGGCCCATTTTTGTTCATCAGTTCCTTGAGCTTTAGCAGGGTCATCAAACCCCCAATGTTCACGCTGCACATGCGGAGGTGTCATTGGACAACGATCGGCTGCATCACCGCATAATGTAACTACTAAATCTGCACGGTTAAGTAGTTCTGGATCAATAATATCTGACGTTTGACCTGAAATATCAATATCTACCTCATTCATCGCCCTAACGGCATTTGGGTTAAGTCCATGCGCTTCTATGCCTGCGCTGTATACATCCCAGTTGTCCCCCAAGTATCTTTTGGCCCAACCTTCTGCTATTTGACTTCGACAAGAATTCCCGGTACACAAGAAATATATCGTCTTCTTCTGCATAATATTATCGTTCGACTCCTTTATGGTTTTATAAGTGAAGGGTCAAAATACTTGCGTTTTATCCAAAGCGCTACGTTAACTAGAGCGATTAATACGGGAACCTCCACTAAAGGTCCAATGACAGCAGCAAATGCAACGCCAGAATCTAGTCCAAACACGCCGATCGCGACTGCAATTGCGAGTTCAAAGTTATTACTTGCTGCCGTAAATGACAACGAAGATGCTACAGGATAAGACGTGCCTGATCTTTTAGACATATAAAAAGATAGTAGGAACATGACAACAAAATAGATGATCATCGGAATCGCAATCCGAACAACATCAAGTGGCAAGGATACAATCAGACCCGCTTTAAGTGAGAACATTAAGATAATCGTAAACAATAAGGCAATAAGCGCTAATGGGCTGATCTTTGGAATAAATACTTGTTCATACCAGTCTGCACCTTTCAACTTGATCCCTACTACCCTTGATAGCAATCCGGCCATAAAAGGAACTCCTAAGTAAATGAATACACTTTCGGCAATTTGCCCCATCGAAATATTCACTTCAGCACCTTGAACTCCGAACCAATCAGGTAATACGGTAATAAACACATACGTGAACACCGAGTAGAACACAATCTGAAAGATGGAGTTGAAAGCGACGAGACCTGCTGTATATTCAGGATCTCCTTTGGCCAAATCACTCCATACCAACACCATCGCAATACATCGTGCGAGACCGATCATGATCAATCCGATCATATACTCCGGCATGTCACTCAAGAAGAGGATCGCCAACAAGAACATTAGAATTGGACCGATAATCCAGTTTTGTACCAACGATAGCAGCAATACCTTCCAATCCTTGAATACCCGCCCGAGCTTCTCATATTTCACCTTAGCTAGCGGTGGGTACATCATGACGATTAGACCGATGGCAATGGGAATGGAGGTTGTTCCTACCTGCATTTGGGACAATACTTCTGAGAAATTAGGTATTATCGCTCCGAGAAGTAAGCCAACCGCCATCGCACCAAAGATCCAAATGGTCAAGTATCGATCGAGGAATGACATTTTTTTTGAAGCTCCTTGGGCCATCACATGTATCTCCTTTTTAAACTTATTACTTCCTACAACAACATTATACATGTGTCATCATATAAGTAAATAATAATATGTTTATATGTTATACATAACTTTATAATCAAAGTTATCAATCACAGACTGAAGCCGACAACTGTTCATCTAGCAAACTAATTTTTGATGCTTGTGAAGGAACATGGATCAGAATGTCTTTGACATAGGGTTTATCCTCAATCGTTAAAGAATAATAAGTCCACTTTCCTTTACATACTTCCTTCACTAAGCCTCCTGCTTTCATCTTTCGTAAATGTTGACTGATGCTTGGTTGCGACATTTGCATCATATCTACGATATTACAAACACATAATTCCTTTTCCTTCAACAGGCCTAGAATCGTAAGTCTAGACTTATCCCCTAGCAATTTGAATGTTTCCGCCATCGTATCTATCGTATCCATGAATGTCCTCCTCCATTAATGATGAGTTCAAAGTCACATGCTTATATAATTGTATTATAATATGTAATCAATTATAAGTCTTTATTGAGTACTTTCCTCAAGTGTTAACCAGTTTTTCAATAGTGAATCGTCCTGTAAATCTAATTCGAATTTAAGAAAAGAAACAAACTCTTTCGTGTCTACTTCTTTGAATTTGTAGAGACTATAATAATCCTGTAAAAATAGTTCCGCTTGCTCCACACCCCCATGTTGTTTGAAGATCTCCCATAAACGATAAGCAGACTGATAGTAGATATAATAACTCCGTGTATCTGAAGGGTATTGATTAAGTGGTAAATTAGAATGATATGGTTCCATATTTGCGAGTAAAGAGAGTTTTAACTCGTTACCTTCCTCTTTTGATTGGAACAAAGCTGTAGCAAAGGTTGTTATCCCTTCATCAAGCCATGCATCATAGTAAGGATCATTATTTATAATCCCATAAAACCATTGATGAGCAATTTCATGTACGACCGTTCTGTTCAACTGAACTAGTGGTGAGCTTACGGTAACGACCCCAGGGTACTCCATTCCTTGATACTCCCCGGTATCATTTACTATGATATCTAACTGTTTGTAAGGATATGGACCTAAATTTTTTTGAAAATATGTAAGAGCCTTCTCTGCTAATAAAGCTACATTTCTGGCTTCAGTCTTACTTTCAAAACCAAAGACACGGATTTCAGTATTGCGAACTTGCATACTACTTACTATAGGTTCTTTTAAAATACCAATAAAAACTTCCTTCACATTTTCAATGTAGATAGAATCCTTATTCTTACTAGGAAAAGTATCGTTTTGATAAGAGCTAACAAACGTAAAGTTATCGGGTATTTCATAATTCAACTTAAAATTACTGTGTGTTGTATGATAGGTTTCTCCGGCATTCGGTATATATTCTTCTTTATTCCAGCCATTACGGTATGTTGGAACCATGGGATACCATTGTGCTAGATAATAATTATTTTTATATGTAGTAAATCTCCATCCTTTTTCGGGCATAGTGAATCTATACTCCACTTCAACATCGGTCTGTCCATTCGGGAGTATTGGTTCATTTAAGGGTATTGCCAATGTATCTCCTATTAATGAGTGCTTAACCGAGACATCATTAAGTTTCACAGAGTCAATTTCAACCGTAGCAGGCTTTTCTAATAGTGGGGACGATTCCTTTGTAAACATATTTGGTATAAAGTATAGCTGTACTTCTGACCAGTCTTCTTCCGATGTATTCGTTATATTAATGTTGGCTTGGACCGTAATGTTTCCTGCCTCATCCATCTTCAAATCGATAGTATATTCACTTTTTGTTCCTGCTGACTTTCCCATAGCTTTATAATCTGTTAAGTCTTTCTTTACAACAATCACATCAACACTTTTATCATCTGGCTTTTTTATCATCCAAGAACATAAATATATGATGAGCACAATGAATACGATCATTAGTTTCTTCCATATACTGATACTAAGCCCTCCTTCATCTAGAAATTACCTAATAATTTCAAATATTCAATCTAGTATTTAAACGCTTCTTGGATAGATTAGTTTACTTTGAACATACCTATCCTCTTAGGAAAAACTAAATGCTTTGAATAAGTAATTTGGGTTTGCTATAATTCACTAGAGGTCTTTAAAACTTTAAATACATAATAAAGGGGAATTCTATATGATAATACAGCCAAAAACACGCGGCTTTATATGCACAACAGCTCATCCTGCGGGATGTGCTAAGCAAGTAGAGAGTCAAATTGAATATGTAAAAGCTCAGAAAAAAATCGACGGACCAGCAAATGTTCTTGTGATCGGGGCTTCTACTGGTTATGGTCTCGCATCTCGGATTACTGCTGCATTTGGTGCAGGAGCAAATACGATCGGGGTATTCTTTGACAAGGCGGCAGAAGGTCAACGTACTGCATCTGCTGGATGGTATAATTCAGCTGCTCTTGAACAAAAGGCTGCTGAAACTGGTTTGAAATCACACAGTATTGTTGGCGATGCTTTCTCAGATGCCATCAAAGAAAAAACGATAGAATTAATCAAAGCTGAGTATGGCACGATAGATCTAGTTGTATACAGTGTAGCTTCTCCTCGTCGTACTCATCCGGTAACAGGAGAAACCTTCTCTTCTGTCATTAAGCCAGTTGAGACTGCTTATTCGAATAAAACATTGAACTTCCACACCGGCGAGGTTTCATTAACCACGATCGAGCCTGCTACAGAAGAAGAAGTTCGCCAAACGATCGCCGTTATGGGCGGTGAGGATTGGAGAATGTGGATGGATCAGCTTCTGGAAGCTGGAGTGCTTGCGGACGGTGCCACTACTGTCGCATACTCCTACATTGGACCAGAGATCACACACCCGATTTATCGTGAAGGTACCATTGGTAAAGCGAAGAATGATCTTGAGCAAACTGCCAATAAACTGAACGACTTGCTTGCTTCGAAGAACGGACGAGCGTTTGTATCGGTTAATAAGGCTCTAGTTACCCAATCCAGCTCAGCTATTCCTGTAGTACCACTATATATCTCAGCACTTTACAAAGTGATGAAAGAAAAAGGACTACATGAAAATTGCATCCAGCAAATGTACCGCCTCTTCTCCGAACATCTGTATGGCAATAACCCTGCTACGGCTGAAAGTAGTAGCTTGATCCGTGTTGACGACTGGGAAATGCGTGAAGACGTTCAAACTGAGGTCATGAAGCGGTGGGATGAACTTCAGTCAGACAATGTTCTTGACTTGGCTGATCTTGAAGGTTACCGTCAAGACTTCTTCCAACTCTTTGGCTTCCATACCGACGGTGTAGATTTTGATGCAAATATTGACCCTTCAGTCGATATTCCGAATTTAGTATAAGTTACTACACATCATTTAATGAATATACAAAAAACAGCCAATCTCTTTTGCGAGACTGGCTGTTTTTGAGTTGTCGATATGAGCTTATTTTCTAGCATGAATCTCTTCATTTATTTGGGCAATTATTTCTTGGATATTTATAGAGCCGAGATCCCCTTCCCCACGCTTGCGAACAGACACGCTATCGGAATTCTTCTCATTCTCACCAATAACGAACATGTACGGAACCTTTTCCAGTTGGGCTTCACGGATTTTGTACCCTAGCTTTTCATTTCGTATATCTACTTCGACCCGAATACCGGCCTCTTCTAGCGATTTCTTTACTTTAAAAGCATGGTCGACATAGTTCTCTGACACAGGCAAAATCTTCGCTTGGACGGGTGCAAGCCACAGTGGGAATGCCCCTGAGAAATGTTCAGTTAGAATCCCTATAAAACGATCAATAGATCCATACACAGCACGATGTATAACAACAGGCTGGTGTTTTTGGTTATCCTCAGCAATATAAGAAAGTTCGAATTTCTCAGGCATCTGGAAATCCAGTTGGATTGTCCCACACTGCCAGCTACGCTTAAGGGCATCTAGAATGTGGAAGTCGATCTTAGGTCCGTAGAAGGCTCCATCCCCTTCATTAACACGATACGAGATGCCTCGGTTCTCTAACACATTTTTCAGGGAAAGCTCCGCCTGATCCCAAAGCTCTGCTGAACCCATGTAATCCTCTGGCCGAGTGGATAATTCGACCTTGTATTCAAATCCGAACACTTGATATACATGGTCGATCAACTCAATGACACGACTTATTTCATCCTCGATTTGTTCTGGAAGAACGAACAGGTGTGCATCATCCTGACAAAAAGTACGTACTCGCATCATGCCATTTAATGCCCCTGAAAATTCATGGCGATGAACTTGGCCAAACTCCGAAATACGGATCGGCAGTTCACGATAAGAACGCAGGCTATTTTTGAAAATAAGCATATGCCCTGGACAGTTCATCGGTTTGAGCGCGAATTTTGTTTCGTCTACATTCGTAAAGTACATGTTATCCTTGTAGTGATCCCAATGTCCTGAATGCTCCCACACCCGATTATTCATCATCAATGGCGTACGCACTTCTTCATAGCCTCTTTGTCTCTGTAATTCACGCGCGAAATCTTCAAGCTCGGTACGGATTGTCATCCCCTTTGGAAGATAGAAAGGCATGCCAGGCGCTTCTTCTGAGAACATAAACAATTCAAGTTCTTTACCTAGCTTACGATGATCTCTCTTCTTAGCTTCCTCAAGAAAATGTAAATGCTCTTCAAGCTGTGCTTTCTTCGGAAATGAAGTTCCGTATATACGCTGTAGCATCTTGTTATTGGAATCTCCCCGCCAGTAAGCCCCTGCTACGTTCAACAGCTTAAACGCTTTGATTCGGCCAGTTGATGGAAGATGTGGCCCTCTGCATAGATCAAAGAAATCACCTTGATCATAAATCGTTAATTCTACATCTTCAGGCAAGTCACGAATGAGCTCCAACTTCAGGGGCTCTTCAAGTTCCTCAAAAGTTTTGATCGCTTCTGCACGGCTAATGACCCGCCGAACTATAGGTAAATTCTCTTGTGATATCTTCTCCATCTCTTTCTCGATTGTGGCAAGGTCATCCGTCGAAAGTGGTTTTTCTATATCGATATCATAATAGAATCCGTCTTCGATCACCGGTCCAATACCGAGTTTCACGGCCTTGTCTCCATAAATACGTTTAATTGCTTGAGCCATTAAATGTGCTGTACTGTGTCTATATATCTCCAGGCCATCACGGCTATCCATCGTAACAATTTCGATGAGACTATCATGCTCAATCGGTTGGTTAAGATCTACCGTTTTGCCGTTTACCTTCCCTGCTACAGCATTTTTCTTCAGACCTGTACTAATTGATTCTGCGACTTGTTCGATTGTGGTTCCTTGAGGATACCTCCTAATTGTTCCATCGTGCAATGTTACGTTGATCTCCATGATTTAGCCTCCAATTCTACCTTAATCCTGATTTTTTGAACGCAAAAAAACGCATCTCGTCCGTAAAGGGACGAGTGCGTTCAGCTCGTGGTTCCACCCAAATTCGACTTACATCGTGACATTCCTTGGCTTCTTAGCCTGGGATGCAGATGCAAAGTCCTTATTAGTATCTCGTAACGGGGATAAGTCGGTGTCGCTTACAACCGTGATTAGATCGACGGGTTCAACGCCACAGCTACAAAGGGGTAAAATCTCAACCGGTTACTGGAGAAGCTCTCAGCTTAACTTCTCTCTCTGGACAGTTCGTGAAGGAAATCATGTCTTTGGTCAGTGCCAAATATTATGTTACGGACTATATTACATAATCTTCTTTGTAGAAGTCAAGGAAAAAATCTCATTATCTTACCTCTGAATGATCTAAGAAGGCATCATAGCAACCGGATATTATTTCAATGTATCTAAGTATTCTCTGATCTGACTTGGGGTTTTTGCGAATTTACTATGCAAATGTGCCAATTTCTCACCATTTTTGAAAACAAGTAGGCTAGGTATCCCCCGGACTTCATATTTTTCCGCAAAGTCTTCAAATTGTTCTGAATCGACGGCGAAAAAATCCTTGTCTGCGTGTTCGGTAACAATATCCCCAATAAAACGATCAAGGTTCTTACAATCCGGGCACCAGCTTGCATCAAATTTCATAACCGTATACCCATCTTTATTAATACTTTCCTGAAATTGCTCTGGGGTCTTAATTCTCTCCATGTTGTTATCCTCCCTAATTGTGTATCTGTATATATAATACCCTAATAACACAGTTTCCTGAACCCTATTTATATATTTTGCAATGCCTTTTGTTACTGAATCGCTGAAAAAAGGTCATTTGATGCTTCACTAAAAGTAGGATGTGTGAACATTCCAGGAGTTTTTATTAACAAAAAAGGTGGCTATCACCTGATGTCGGATGATATCCACCTTCAATATTAATTCGATAACAATTTCTTATACATTTTAATAGTGCTTATGTGCATGCCTTCATGGTAAATGGAGAAGCTGAGGAGTTGTTCTGGCGTTTCTAAAGTCATCCCGGAAGATGTAGTATAAGGTGGATCGGCTTTAACCTGTAAGTTCTGGCTGAGTACTGCACGAATTCGTTCAGGCTGTTCTTGGAGTAGGGTCTTCAATTCATGAAGAGTCGGAACAGTTACGGATTCGGGAAGACTTAACGGAGAAGTGCCTAGTCCGAATTGCTCCTTATAACCGTCAGGCAATTGTTGTGACTGGTTTGAAAAATGAAAAGCCAATCGTTCAAGGACAACATAAACATGCCCCAGATTCCAGCGGATATTATTTCTGAATCCTTCAGGGATCTGGTCGGCCATTTCTTCTGTGATACCATCCAACAATTTTAGAGTTTGACCTCTTACAAAAGTTATCTGCCTGAAAATAAAGTCTTCCATCTTCCTCACTCCCATCAAATTTATTCCAAATTAATTTTAACATGTATTAGTCATTAGTACATTATTACACCCAAAAAAAATTACCCCACCAATAACCACTTTATTCAAAGTGTTCTTAGGTGGGGCAATGTTTAGATTCTAAATTTGATTAATAAGCTAAGCTGAACAATGCATGAATGTGGGACAAGTAACGAATATTACTTGCTTCCTTCATGAGGGATGCAGGCAATCCTTTTAGCGGAGTAGAGTTACCACCGACAATGGCTACCCCATCTTTACGCCCTAAGCTAGCAAGTGTACCTGAGTTAATAGGATTAAATGTTTCAAACGATTTATCATTCAAGAATGCATACAGATTGTAGCCGATCAATTCACCCATTTGCCAAGCGATTTGTGCAGTAGGTGGATACGGACGTCCGTCTGCTGCAAAGTAAACGGCACTATCACCCGCAATGAATACATCCTTGTGCGAAGTTGACTGCAAGAAATCATTTACTGTGGCACGTCCACGGTTTACTTCAAGACCTGATTCGCCAACGAGTGGATTTCCTTGTACACCACCGGTCCATACGAATGTATTCGTCACAATCTTTTGACCGTCTTTTAGATCAACGACATTGCCTTCCACATTCGTAACAGGAAGCCCGGTAAGGAATTGAACCCCACGTTTCTCTAAGCTAGTTGTAGCACGTTCAATCAATGGTTCAGGTAATACCGGAAGAATCTTCGGACCTGCTTCGACAAGTAGGAGTTTAATTTCTTTAGGGTCTACTCCATATCGCTTGGCAAGTTCTGGCATGGCATCAGCAATTTCACCCACGAGTTCAACGCCAGTTAAACCGCCACCACCAATAAGAATAGTTGCATCGGCTTCATCTTTCGTCTTCGCATAATCACGAATACGGTCTTCAATATGATGTTGAATTCTGTTAGCGTCAGCTGCCGATTTCAATACCATACTATTTTGTTCTAGCCCTGGAATTCCAAAATAAGCCGTTGTGCTTCCCAGACCTACGACAAGTGCATCGTAAGTGAGAGTAACGCCATCGGATAAAGTAACTTGTTTATTGTCTACGGAAAAAGCATTCACTTTCGCAATTTTCAGATCGATATCTTTACCTGCAAAAAGCTTAGTAAGCGGCATTGCAACAGCGCGTTCTGCGGCACTACCAGCTGCAAGGCGATGCAATTCAGTAATAATTTGATGCGTAGGAAATTGATTGACTACAGTAACTTTGGCTTGCTCTTTATTTAAATACTTACGTACGGTTAAAGCACTTAACAAACCACCATAACCTGCACCTAAGATAACGATATGTTTAGACATAATGTTTCCTCCGTCCTTACGAATAAGATTTGAATTTAATTATTTGACTTGTTCACGTTCATTTGCGACTTGAAGGTAAGCATTCATGAAACGGAAGAGCTTCTGTGCTTGCGGGTCCTTCATCATTTTCATCAGGCCAAAAATACCAATAGTCTCTTGACTTTCATTGGCACGATCCTTCGCCTCGATAACAGTTGCCGCCATATTTTTGACAGAACCTACGACAGGTCCACCAAGTTCTTTAATCGCCCCTACCGTATCGCTCTTCAATATTTCATCTGAAGCGACTGACTGTACGAAGTCATAGGACTTTGTTAGTACACTTACAAGTTGTGTTATTTGGGGTAACTGTTCCACTAAAACAGTTAACGATTCCTGAACTTCTGGCTTTAAGAGCTGGTCTAAAACATCTAAATGCTCTTTAGTGACAGTTACTTTTGGTGTTTCTTGTTCAGAAAGGATTTGATTGATTGATTCTGACATATCTAACTCTCCTCTGCAGCAGCTTTACTGCATAATAATATTTTTAAAAATGAACCCAATAGTACTATTATAGCATTTTTCGTGTTACATTTGTCACATACTTTTCAATCCATAAGGTTAGTATGTGATTTTTATTACATCAATTATTTATATAAATCTCAAAATACCGCATATCAGCGCGTTTTTTTCTCAGATATCATTCCATAATTTGGTTTGGTGTCGAATAACAGAAACAACAAGTGGCCCTTCCTAATGAATACCGGAAGAGCCACTTGTTGCCATGTACTAACCTGATATAGTCTACATTAGATCAAAATCTCTCTTTTATTTACCTTATGTCCTGACAGGGATTGGTCAAACATATCAAGAATAATTAGAAACCGCTCAGCCTCACGAAATACGTGATCAGCAAGAAGTGGGTGAATAATGCTTTTAATCCTACATTGATCAATCAAATCACTCGCTGTTTTCTTGAAATCTCGTAATGACTTAACTGAAACCTTGTTCTCATCAACGAATTGACTTAATAAAGGTACCGTTTGAGATTGAGGACGCATGGAGCTTAGATCGATCGCTTGAAACACTAACTGATCAAATTCAAGACTAAATTCCCGAGCCTGATCAACTAATTTTCGTTCTGATGGATCGAGTAAATGACCAATGAATTTTGCGTGGTCTGCCATGATTTTTAAGAAAAACAGATTTTCGTCGATGATCGCATCTTGTAATGGCTCTAACTTCCCACGATTCAATTCATCTAGGCGGTTACGGAAATAGTTGGCCTCCCGACTTACATGATCAACTAGCAGTGGGAAATTATTTCCCCCTGGAAGTTTACACTGCAGTATAAGTCCTAGTATTCTTCTTTTGAAAGCCCAGATGTGGGTAGCTGCATTTTGAACTTCGGTATTAAACTCTCTAATGATCTGCGGGTCTGTATCCATTGAAAATGCATACGATCTTCTCTCGATATCCTCAAAGATGGCTTGGAATTGATTCGCCTCCGCAATGAGCTGGGTGTCTTCCGCTCTAAATCCTAATCGCAGAAAAAACGAGTGTTCTTTCATAATCCTTGACCAAAACCGTATTTCCTCTAATGAACGAGTTACAAAGACATTGGACATGAACATTCCCTCCTAGGGCGGCTTTAAACAAATCAACCTTCTTAGAAGATATGGTCTAGTCTTTGTCCAATATGTCAGACGTTATATGCTCTCCTGCTTTAATGCATCGATAATGTTTTCTTTCTTAACTTTAGAGCTGGAGTACAGCATAGCTGAGCTGACTAGAAGGAATACCGCAATAATTACGTATACAATACTTTTCCATGGAAGAGTGAATTCATAATTAAAACTGTTCATGAGTGATCTGTGTACCAAATACATGACGAGAACGCTAATCGGAAGCCCATAAAGCAATGACTTTATCCCATAAAATATACTTTCATAATTAATCATTTTATTAAAACCCTTGGGTGTCATCCCAATTGACTTAAGCATCGCAAATTCACGTTTGCGAAGGGATATGCTTGTGGAGATCGTATTAAAGATATTAGCAATAGAGATCGACGTAATTAATGCGATAAATCCGTAGGTAAATACCGACATCAACATGATCATTTGTTCATCTTGTTGTCTAATTTGAAAAACATTAAGTACATACATATTGCTTTCAACTAATTCTTCGATTCCTTGTTGAGTTGCTAAGGGATTATTACTTTTCAGATAAAAGGCGGTCTGAATGTCAAAGTTTTGCTTATCAATCAACATTTGATTCATAACGGTTTCGGAAACTACAATATTCAATCCACCTAGTCCTGCTGGATAAATCCCCATAGGTAGTTGATCTGTCAATGCAGCAACTTCCACCTTGGTTAAAGGTTTATCTTCACCTGTTTGGTTTTCTACATACGTTAAATCAAGACTTTGGCCAATCTTCGTATATATAGCCTTTGTTTCAACATACTTCTTCGCTACTTCATCTTCATATCTGGTTGTATCAATCACAATTGCATTGAGTTGATTCGGATCTTGAAGATGTTCGTACTTTGCACCAATTGCTGTTGTATAAGCTTGCAGACTTTCATCACTTAGTGCATTGATAATAACGTAGTAAGGATATTTCCCATCTGTAAGTAAACTCTTATCATTTTTAACCATCTCTTGCAATTCAGGTGCGATCACAGCTTCCTCAATTTTAGAGTATGCATGCAGATTTTTAATAACGTTATATTCCGTAATATCATCCAAACTTAAGATCGATTTTAATAATCGATTAGATTTATCAGCTGGTTCGTTATACGTGGATACCTGAATATCATAATTTACACCCTCCTGTGAGAGTTCCAGTGATTTATGCAAGTTGGAGGTGAAAAAGGATACCGCTAGGAACAAAACAATACTGATAATAAGGGAAAACACGGTTGCCTGGTACCTGCGTTTGTTCCTCTTTAAGTTTTTCAGTCCTATTTCTGCTTCGATACCGAATAGTTTACGAACCAATTTGGATGTCTTGACTGCCTTGCCCGTCAGCTTAACATCTGTAGTCTGCCGGATCGCCTCAATTGCAGAGATCTTAGAGGCTTTTCTTGCAGGGAGATATGTTGAAATAAATATCGTTAGCATCGAAACACCACAAGCGATCAATATGGACCATGGTGTAACGATCACAGTTAGCTGTTCTGTTATTCCGAGTGCACCTTCGATAATCGAATTAATAAACAAAAAGGTGATACCAATCCCCACAAGTCCGCTAATAATCCCAATGGGAATGCTGATCAAGCCGATGATAACTCCCTCAAAGAACACGGAATTTCTCTTTTGCCTTTTAGTAGCACCCACACTCGAAAGCATACCTAAGTGCCTTGCACGTTCCGAGACGGAAATAGCGAACGCATTATATATTAATGAAACAGAGCCAATAATAATGACCGCCATAATGATCACCGACATTGACATAATTAAGCCTTGTAGACTGTCATCATTCGTTATGCCATAATAACGCAATAAATCGTTGTTAAATGCTATGGATTGCTTATCTATCTTATTTTCTTGCGCTACATCCTCTGCATGAGAATATAGAGACTTCTTGACCTTATTTAGCACAACTGTCGCATGAACTGTATCGTCCGCACCCATTATATTCTCATCCACATAACTAATGACAGTATATCCAGGTGCCCATGTCGGTTCCCAAGTAGGACGATCTATTATGCCAACAACCGTATAAGTAGCTGTTGTAGTATTTCGTAACGTTTCAGTTAATTCACCATTCTCAGCTTGTAATGAATTATGCTGCACTAATACTTGATCATTACCCTCACTATCAACCCCTAATCGTTCTCCAATATCAAGAGTTAACGTATCCCCGATTTTGTACTCTACTTTGGCCGTTTTCGCAATTTCCTCTGAAATAACAATCTCATCATTAGCTTGTGGGAGCCTTCCTTTATTCAACTTGATCGGAAATTGTTCAAACCCTTGAGTATTATACTCTTTGATAAACAAATAAGGTTTATTGTCATTTTGACTCCCTTTTAAAAGGGAAAATCCACGATCTCTTGAAATGACAAGCTCTTTTGTGGCGTCATCAGCCTTAATCGCTTCAAGTTGAGTCTTATTCACATCTTTGTATAGGACATGCCACTCCCCATTCGTAGCAATGCTTTGTCTTTGCATGAGTCCCATGAAAGAGACACCAAGTGTAGCGACAGCTGTCACCATGGCTACGGAAATAATAACTCCGATAATGGTTATAAGCGTTCGTCGTTTATTTTTCTTCAAGTGTCTTATCGTTAGTTTGTTGACAATATTCATGGACGAATCACCTCGTTATTGGCAATCCTTCCATCTTCAATGGTAATGACTCTATCCGCTTGCAGCGCAATTCGTTCATCGTGAGTGATAACGATTAGCGTTTGATTAAAGGTTTTATTAAACATTTTTAGCAAGTCAATGATCTCACTACTATTCTTACTATCCAAATTACCGGTTGGCTCGTCCGCCAGCATAATAGCAGGATTACTAATTAGCGCACGACCAATCGACACACGCTGCTGTTGTCCACCTGACAACTGGTTAGGCAGATGATTTAAACGATCTTTCAGATTTAGAATCTTCACGATATCAGCAAATTGCTTCTTATCTACCCGATGTTGATCCAGCAACAAAGGAAGCGTAATATTCTCTTCTACCGTTAGGACAGGAATCAGGTTATAAAACTGATAAATCAACCCTATTTGTCTGCGTCTAAAAATCGCCAGTTGAGTTTCGTCTAAGTTATAAATATCCGTGTTATCGACGAATACTTTCCCGCTTGTAGGTCGATCCACACCGCCCAGCATGTGCAAAATCGTTGATTTACCCGAACCAGACGGGCCGATAATGGCAACGAATTCCCCTTTTTTCACTGAAAAGGATACATCATCAAGCGCCTTAACCGCAGTTTCGCCTTTACCATATGTTTTAGATAGATTTTCAATTGTTAAAATATCCATTATATTAGACCTCCATTTTGATTATGAGATCAGTATATCGGTCTATAATGACTTTCAAGTGACTGTAATGTGACTAGATAGTCACTTTATAAAACTTAATACGGAATTGCGTACCTTTTTCCTTCCCGCTCTTCACTTCGATGTCTCCGTTTTGACTTGTAATGATGCTGTGAGACAAGGCAAGTCCTATTCCGACGCTATCCTCACTTGCATTCTTACCTTTATAGAAACGGTTAAAAATATAAGGTATGTCCTCTTTAGGAATTCCTTTACCGTTATCAGCAACGATGATCTCCGTAAACAGGGCATTTTCTGAAAAAGAAATGTTGATTTCTCCACCTACATGAGTGTGCTCTACGCAGTTTTTTAGAATATTGATCATAGCTTCGGCCGTCCAATTGAGATCACCACTAAAAGTGGCGTTATCTTCACCAATAACGGAAAGCTTTTGCTCCTTGATATCCATCGGAATCAGAACAGGTTCTAATGCTCTTTGAATAAGTTTCTTCACTGCGATTTGATCATGCTTAAATAACGCGGTTCCCGCATCGATTTTTGAAAACTTTAATAATGACGAAACGAGCCAACCGATCCGTTCGAGTTGGATACGGATATTGCGTGTGAATTCTCTTCTTTTCTCTACTGGAAGTTCAGGATTACTCAATAGGTCTGCCATCATTGTCATAGAAGTAAGTGGTGTTTTGAGTTGATGAGATATATCCGAAATTGCATTGGTAAGCTCTATTTTTTCTTGTTGTAGTAACGAACTCTGTTCGGAAAGCATCAAAGTCACTTTATAAATATCGTTCTTCAGAATACTAAGCTCACCCTCCTGATTGTCACGCACATCAAGAGAATAATCCCCACCACTAATCTGCCGCAAATAGCCTGAAAGTTTCTCGATTTCACGGTATCTCCATCTCGTAAATACTAGACAGCATCCGATGAGCAAAGTAGAAGTAATAAGAGTAAGTACTAAGGTCATAGGTGAAATTACAGCTGCAATAATTACCGCTACAATACTGATTAAACACATCATGAGGAGAAGCACTCGGTACTCTCTATTTCGTAGCATATCAATCACCAACCTTATAACCTAAGCCACGTACGGTTTTGATGATCGAGGGCTCTTGAGGATTTTCCTCCAACTTTTCCCGTAACCTTTTTATATACACTGTTAATGTATTATCATTCACGAAGTCCCCTGCCACATCCCAAATTTGCTCTAACAACTGATTTCTGGAGAGAATTTGTCCGATATGATTAGCAAAGATAAGTAATAAACGATATTCCAGCGCGGTTAATGTAATCTCATTTTCATTCTTATAAACTTTTCCTTCAAGCGTGTTAATCCGGATATTGTCTAATTCAATGATCGGTTTAGGTTGATTTTGTTTATGGTATCTCCGCAATACAGATTTAATGCGCGATAACAACTCACGAATTCGAAATGGCTTTGTTATATAATCATCTGCCCCCATATCTAGGCCCATCACTACATTGACCTCATCATCCACTGCGGTTAAGAAAATGACAGGGATATCACTCCTTGCTTTCACCATCTTACATAATTCATAGCCACTCCCATCCGGAAGTGATAAATCAAATAAACATAAAGTGAAAGTAACCAGTTCCACTTCGATCACCGCTCTGGCAGATGTAAAGTCATGACAAAGCACGGTCTCAAATTGATCTTGTTGTAGTGAATACTCAAGTCCAGATGCGATTGTTTTATCATCTTCTACAAGTAAAATTTTCATATGAAATGATCATCCTAACTTTCGGTATAGAAATATTGGGTTTGGTTAAATTACACTCATCTCAATACGAGAGGAGAACTTGCAATGAGTAAGAAAATAATCTTGTCTGCCTTCGTTCTACTTATTTGTATTACCATGAATCTAAGTGTTTACGCTAAAACAGATTTACCAGTAACAAAGGATACGGGAAAATGGGCACTCGTGTTAAGCAAAAGTGATATTCCATCGCACCAACCTGACAAATTTAATAGTTACAAACTGACCATCACGAATCTATATCATGAAATTTTATATACTTCGTTCGAACTTTATCGTCCTGATCGGAATCGAAATCTAGAGATGATTATGCTTATGGATCCAGTAAAGTATCGAATTAAATCCTATGAAACAGTTACATTTATTAACTTTAATATAGCTAATTACGCAAATGAAATGGAAGTTGTTATCAATTGGATAGATAAAAATAATAGAAAACATAAGCAAAATATAGTATTTACTAATATCCAATATTAATGTACACGGGGTAGGGCTATCAGAGAATTAGTTAAATTTCTCCTCATAAACGACCTTGCCCTCCTGATCTAATCCTTGAATGGATTTCCAGTGGGAATTTAGATCTTTATCGTTCCATATGAATAAGAACATTCTGTCTTCGTTAATTTCCTGGCTCATTGTGGAAAGCGTTCTTGCCTCTTTATTGTCGACACTGTCAGTTTCTGTATACAAAACGACTGTTGTAATTTCAGGGTCAGATACGTACCCGTAAAACTGTGCTAAAGTAAGCTTCTTATCTCGTTCCGAGACACTCCAACTGTAGGTGAGCGGCTTACTACTGTCGATCCACACACCGCCAACTCCCCCGCCTGGATGCCATCCAAGCCCTCGTTTAATCACTGTATCTGACGAGAACCACTCTTTGTAAACTCCTAAATAAACTGTAGTGTTACCGCCAAAAGGAACTACCTTTACGATTTTTGATGGTCCATAGTGATAACTTCTTTCGGAAAGCTCATGTGCCTTAGTTGGTGTTAAACTTCCCATATATGGGTTATATCCTCTGAAGAATAAGAAAACAAACAGAATAGCAATACACCATTCCACGATAAGAATAACAGTCTTTTTACTCATTGCCCCTCACCATCCTTCGCCAGGGGAATATTTATTTCTGCTTGCCGATCATACCACTCATATTTAAGGGTAATGCTCCCTAAGGGTTCGTTCATTTCGTTAAAAGAAATAAAGCCCGTTTCGCCTCTCCCTGTACTACTACTACTTGAGCTGTGTTGCATAAGCTCTTCTCCATTAGAATTAATTAACTTAATCGCTGAATTTGGAAAGGACCATCCACCCGGATCTTGTTTGCTAATGGAATAGTGAAGGACAGTCTTCTTAGAAGTTAGGTAAAGCTCCTTAGCTGTGAAAATATCCCCATCCATATCTATTTTCTTATTCAATGTATACTTGGTAACGGGTCCATCGTGATTTAATGACTTAATGAATTCTTTGTCACTACTATTCGATACGATAAGACTAACCGCTTGTATAATCAGCAATAATCCGAAAATAACAATAATCGATCTTCTTATGATAGTTCCTGCTATTGCTACAATTCTCATTTGTCAGACTCCTTTGTGAACCGTTTTTATGCAACGATCAACCTAATCACTTCCATAATTTATAATACCATACTTCGGAATTGATCCTTTTCGTATTAGTTGCACAACAAAAAAACCAGTCAAAACATTTAAAATGTCTGACTGGTTATAAATACACTCTATACGCTTCAATTAATCATTTGCCTGCTAGAGCTTGATCCACCTTGTCTTTGAAAAACATTTTTAATAATGGTGGTGTAACCAGCGTTGTTAAGATGACCATAATGACTATGGAAGTGAAATATTGCGGTAACAATAAACCGGCTTGTAAACCTGTTGAAGCGATAATTAGGGCTACCTCTCCTCTACTTACCATACCTGAGCCGATAATTAGTGAAGACTTAGAATTAAACCCGGTTAAGCGTGCGCCTAGCCATCCTCCTAATAACTTAGTTACACATGCAATTATTGTGATAACGATCAAGAACCCCCACTGTTGACCTAACCCCTCGAACGAAACATTGAGTCCAATACTCACAAAGAATACAGGAACAAAAATGGAATAAGCGATCGGTTCAACTTTTTCCTCTACGGTATGTTTATAATTGGTTTGTGAAATTGCAATCCCTGCTGCAAATGCACCGATAATTCCGGCCATTTGTAGAGACTCCGCAAAGTAAGCAAAACCGAAACATATAAACAACGCAGCGGAGATCACCGCTTCTGTGACTCTTAAGGGTGCCATCCATTTCATGACCTTTGGTACGACATACCAACCAGCCAAGAATGTAACAATGAAGAACAGAGCTTTTTTACCTATTAGAAGAGGAATAGAAATGTCATTTCCAGTTCCTACTAGACTCATCATGACCGCAAGTAATATGACGACAAGTACATCATCGATCACTGCTGCGCCAAGGATAGTTGTTCCTTCTCTAGAGTTCAACTTGTTCATTTCCTTTAATACTTGAACAGAGATACTAACTGAAGTTGCACAGAATATTACACCGAAGAACAAGGCGTAGTTTTGACCAAAACCAAAGGCAATTGCAGCGCTATATCCCCCAATGAAAGGAAGAATAATTCCACCAACAGCAACAGCAAAAGCTGATTTCCAATTTTTCTTAAGTTGGTCCAAATCGGTTTCTAAACCTGCAATAAACATCAGAAGAAGAACACCAATCTCGGAAAGTTCATCAATAAAGCTACTATTCCCAATCCAACCAAGTACCGCTGGCCCTAATATGATACCGACAATTAGTTTCCCTAATACAGCTGGTTGACCAATACGTACGGATAAGTCCCCTGCAACCTTTGTGAAAAATATAATTAAAACTAAGTACAGAATGAATTCCATGAGCAAACCTCCAGATGTTGTTGTATTCTTATTGTGTCCTGAAAACCAACAATCATGATCCCCCTTTCGCACATGCCGACAAGTTTAATGTCTTTTTTTGGACAAAAAAATAGAAGGAGCCCTTGGTGACTGGCTCCTCCATAATTACAATTACAAATATGCTGTTGTTGTTATTATAATCATACACAAATATTACGACTGGCGCAAGATCATTACTTGGCGGCTACACAGTTTCTACAAAGAAAACACATATTCACGCGTTATAATTTAGGTTGAAATGAATGACTCAACCTGGAGATGACATATGATTGTTCACAAGTTTAAAAAAGGTGATATCGTCCTAATCGCTGTGATTTTATTGTTTGCATTGATTTTCATGGGTATAAGGTGGTTGCAGGATACAGACCAGAGTTACATTAACGGAAATTACTCTGCAACGATAAAGATAGATAATGAAATTTATAAAACAGTTGAACTCACAACAGAAACACAATATGTAGAAATCAGAAATGATCGCGGGTATGACATTTTGAAAATTCGCGATAATGGAATTGAAGTTGTCGAGTCAGATTGCCCACAAAAGATTTGCTTTACCTTTGGATTGATTACTAAACCGCGTGAAACCATCATTTGTATTCCAATGCGCATGGTTATTGAAATTAACGGAACGCCGGTGGATACAGATAATGAAATTGATGTTATCGTTCAATAGGTGGTATACGAAGTTATAATTAATGCTTTTTCTTGCCCATCATTAATGGCATCAGTATTAGATGGGACAAAGGACAGATCAATAATATTAGGTACGGCATTATATTAGTACTTGTGTCTGTAAGTAGATTTGCTAGGAGTATTGCGGCAAATAATCCAATTGGCAACACGCAACATAATATCATCATCCAATTCCGCTTTTTTATCGGATGAGGTTGGTTCATGTTCCCTTTTTCTTGATCCTTCTTGGTATGATCGTGATTTCCACAGCAATTCATCACTCTTCGACCTCCCTTAGTATCCTATGTGAATTATTGTTTCAATTTCTGAATTTCCTCTTTCATGAGTTCGTTTTGTGCTTTTAACGCACTTAACTCTTCCTGATTCGCTTGCTCTGTTTCTGACTGTTTTGATTTTGAACCATGACCGTGCATTCCTCGCATACCAAACATCATAACTATCATCATTAGCGGACATGCCAGTACAAATAACCAAGACCAATCCATAAGTGTTACCTCCTAAGTAGTACTATCTTCTTGATATATTTATTCTAACTATGGTTTGTGTGGAAATAATGTAGAAACAACGCAGATTGCACGGGCTTTAGAAATCCACAAAAAAAGAAGCACGATTCTTCCGAATCATGCTTCCCTCTTCTGCTACATTATTGATCTTGCTTACATCATGTTGCCTGATTGCATCATATTGTCTGATTGCATCATGTTACCTGACTGCATCATGTTACCTGATTGCATCATATTACCCGATTGCATCATACCTCGTGAATCTGGATTTTTCACGTTGTCGTTACCACGGTCATGGCATGATTGATACATATCGTTCAACTGTTGTTCATTCATATTTGGATGTACTTCTTGCATATGTGGGAGCATGTCCTCAAAATTTCCTTCTGTGTCCTGATTATATCCCGTTGCAAAAACAGCACTGCCAATACTCAATGATAATGCAATCACACCTACAGCTGCTAATACTTTCTTCTTCATCTTAATTGCCTCCTAGATATCATGGTGTCTAATCTATGTTAATTATACTAGGTAAATGTCAAGAAACTATGAAGAACCCTACTTCCCGCTACATAATCTATAGTAATGATATTTCTCATCTTCTATCTCAGTAATCCCAACAGATTCGAAACCGCTTTTTTGTATGACTCTATTTGAGGGAATATTATGAGTTAAGGCTAAGGCGACCAGTTCCTCCACATCGGTATTTTCAAATAAATAATTAACCATGCCCTGTACTGCTTGAGTCGTGTAACCCTTGTTTGAATATTTGTTGGAAATAGCATACATAATTTCTCTGTTCGGTGGTGGTAATTCCTCTTTGATCCCAGAACAACACCAACCGATAAATTCTCCGGTTTCCTTTGATATAACCGCAAGACGTAGACGGAGTTCCCCGATGGCCCCACCTTCTGCTACCGCTTTCAAAAACTGTTTGTTTTCTCCTATTTCATAATTAACGAGCCAATCAAGTCGTTGCTCCTTAGGTGCATTCCAATCGGGCAAAAATTCTAACACCTCGGGTTCGCAAGTAATAGCGTACATTGCATCTATGTCCTCTACTCTATACTCACGCAAAATAATATCTTTACATTCAATCGTAAAATCCTTGTACATTTTCTCTCCCCCCAAATACAAGTCAACGCTTACCTCTTTTAACAATAAGGAAGTATATAACAATAATTATACCGATTAATGCCATGATATATATACAAAATTTCCCGGCATCCCGCCCAAATTGAACCAACGACATGCCTCCAAATGAGTTTGCCGGTACCATCATGCACATCAAGCCCATCGCCATAATTATGATGGCCAGTAGCCACTCGGACTTTTTCACGTATGCTCCCCCTGTTCATCTCGCATAAATCTGATTTCAAAGCGGGTTCCGATACCGATTGTACTGGTGACTAACATCTCTCCTCCTTGTAGTTCTAGCAATCTTTTGGCGATGGATAAACCGAGTCCAGTTCCCCCATGTAGCCTTGATCGAGACTTCTCTACCCTATAGAAGCGTTCAAAGATGAGAGGTAACTCGTCCTCCGGAATACCTATTCCCGTATCTTCTACTGCTATGTATACATAGGTTGGCTCCTCTTGTAAGTAGACATTGATTTCACCTTTCTCCGTATAACGAACTGCATTCTCCAACAGATTGATCAGAACTTGTTCTGTACGAAGTCCATCTCCATAAATCAAGGGAATACTACGACTGATATGTGTATTCAACTGTAATCCTTTATCGTTCGCTTTTAATTGAATTTTACGAACCGCGTTGTCCGTGATCTCCGTAAGATCAATCCATTCCGATGAGAGGCTAATTTTTCCTTCCTCCATTTTCGCCAATTCAAACAAATCGTTCACTAAATGTTGTAAGCGAAGGGATTCCTGGTGAATGATATCGAGATACTGATCTCTCTCTTCGTCTGTATCATATAAGCGATCCTTAACTACTTTTGAATATCCTTCTAGATAAGTAATCGGAGTCCTTAGTTCATGGGATATATTTGCAAAAAACTCCTGTCTTGTATCCCTGTATCGTTGCAGGTCTTCTGCCAAGTTATTGATCGCCTCAGCTAAGGATCCAATTTCATCATTACTGTTAATACTTAATCTCGCATCCAAATCACCCACGGCGATTTTGCGTGTCACATCCCGCATTTGAAGCAACGGTCTTGAGAGAATTTGCGCTATAATCCAGATGATTCCTAAAGCCAAGAGGAATGCTCCGACTCCTGAGAGAACTAATAGTTTGCGGACCGCAGATATCGAGGAATCCATATGCTTCGTCGACGACAATACATACAAAGAAGAAGTGATTTCTTGTTCGCTTTCAGTTGGAATAGGCCTTGCTGCTACGAAGTAACGTTCGCCGTCTTTATTGGTGTACTCGAGACTCACTGCATTACCTGTGAAAAGAGTCTTCACATCCCCAGAACGAATAAAAGAGGTGTCCGATGGATCGATTTCCCCTGAATGGGCTTGAATATTTCCCTTTTCATCAATATATACAATACTCACATTTGAAAAATCTGCGAACTTAAGTAACATCCTATCTGTAGATATATTGGGGGATTCGGCCATCATCGTGAAATGTGTAGTTAGTTCATCAACTTCTGTTCGCTTTTCAGTATTATAAAAATTCGTAAACATACGATCAATGGCCAAACCAAGTGAGGTCAGGACAAGCACAAATACAGACAAGATTACTAGTCCAAGCTTAAATCCAATTCTATTCCTTCTCACTCAGTACACCACCTCGATTAAACTTATATCCAACACCCCATACGGTTTGAATTGGATTATATGGAAGCCCCGCCTTGAGCGCCTTATCTCGAATGTTCTTGATATGTGTATCAATGACACGGAATTCTCCGGCATGTTCATAGCCCCATAACAAACTCACAAGTTCTTCTCTGTTAAATACACGTTGCTGACTCTTAGCAAATGCCAGGATTAAATCGAATTCCTTTTGCGTGAAATCAACCTGAAGATCTTGAATATATACTTCACGAGCTTCTGGCAAAATCCGAATACCTTGAAGCTCTATTGTCGGTTCTTGTAGCTGGACAGAGGAATGTGTAATAGCTGACCGTCGAATGATGGAGTAGACCCGGGCAATAAATTCTTCCGGTTCGAAAGGTTTGGTTAGATAATCGTCAGCCCCAATTCCCAGTCCATACACCTTGTCTTTCGTTTCTGAACGAGCCGTCAGCATCAGAATGGCGACCTGATCATTCTCGCGAATCGCTTTACATACCTGCCAACCATCCATATCGGGTAACATTACGTCTAATATAATAATGTCAAAAGCATGCTTTCCCGCTAGAGATAAAGCTTCATGGCCGTTAGAGGCCTCCTTCACTTCAAATCCTTCCTTCGTTAAATAGATCCGTAATAAATTCCGCATATTCCATTCATCATCTACCACTAAGACTTGAAGTTTTGACACGTAAACACCTTCCCTTAACTATCTTAACAAATAACAATACAATACATTATAGCTTAAATAAACAAACGTCCACAGCGACACTCCAGTGAAAAAGAAAACACGATTCGATTGAACCGTGCTTCTTTCCCTTACTACAGTACACTTGAACTAGTGATGCATACCTGGCATGTTCTCATGTCCTTCGCCTGATTTTGAAACGATTTCTAGCATGTTGTCTATTTCCCCTTGACCTTTGAGGCTAATTGATTTCTCAGATCCAATTAACCATGCATGATTATACGGTCCTTCTGTCGGAGACTGATCATATTTAGGTTGCAGAGACATTACATAATTCATAACCGATTCAGGCATGGCGTCTTTGTCCGTCCAGAGCAGTGGAGCATGTTTTCCTAAATGGGAAAAAGGTGCACCCGCTAAGGCAAAAGCAGGCGTATCGGAATTCACAAACGAAAAGTTGTGCCCAGGTGTAGTAATTCCCCACCCAAAGCCTGTTGTCTTGTCTTTAAACTGTGCAAAGGCTATAGCGTTTGCGTAAGGATCATCTCCTGATATGCGTACGGTTTGACCGTATTGTTGGAGTTCTTTCTCTACCTTTGTCGTAATAACGGACTCTGGACCAAGGATATAAATGTTCGCGTTGCCACCTCTCGTTTGTAGAGCTTCAACCGTCTCTAGTGGGATCTCATCCTTATTCACATAAAGCAATGGTTCAGGCATATGCGCGATCCAATTGATCGCAGGCATGGTATATTCCTGACTCTCCATCGATCCAATGACCACTGAAGAGGGATTCTCTCCTGCTAAATTCGTGTAGTAAGCATCTATAGCCTTGGCTAAGGCGGCTGGATTGTCACCCGTTACCTTATCGATCTTGAACCCAAGGTCTTTGGCTTGATCCTCAACATTCTGATCCAGATCACCAACGAGGATCACCTGAACCCCATTGTTGATTTCCACACCTTTAGGCTGAAGCCGTTTGATTTCACTGGCTGTAGCAGCTGGGATTCCATTCTTAGTCACGAACAAGATTGGTCCATTGCTCGGATGATGAATTAAATCGGCACTAGCCACTGCATTTTGCCAGTTATCCGGGTCGGTAAGAATAATGCTTCCCGGTCGGTTGTCCTTGCTTGTCGCCATCCATAACGATTGGGACACAATCACCGCGGCTTCCACAGGATCGCTTGTATTCACTCGGGTCGTGTTCTTAGATGCAATCCAAGGCTTCACGACTTGAATATTACTCTCTTTGGTTTGTTCTCCAGTGTCGGCAGATTTGTTGTTACTTGCTTTACTTGTACATGCTGATAAAACAAATACAGCGGCGACCGTAACTAATCCAACTTTAAAAGCCTTTTTCATAAATCTCCCACCTCCTGTTTCCTTATGAGTTATCTGTATTTTCAAAATCAGTGACATCTAATACATTTTAACCCTCAATTTTGTGGAAACTGTGTGGTTATATAGAAATTCTCAAGCACTTTTGCAAAAAAAAGCACGCACCGATGAAGTATCGGTACGCACTGTCATTAAAGCTTTATTTTTCAGGATTCCTGCAAATATACGAATAACTTGATTTTCTTCGGTTACGCTTGATTAAGAAAATGCTGAGTTATATTACTCAAATAATCTTCATCATCGCAATCTTCCTTCATTTGAATGAGCATCTTAGCATCCTCACCAATAACATAGCGGAATTGGTTTGTACCATCTGTTGCTGCTTGAAATATAGCCTCAGCAACCAGTTCTGGGGGCGAAGCATAGGTTGGGGATTTTTCCATCTCAGACAATTTTCCCAAAAATGTAGTTGTAAACTGTTTATAGTCCGTTAGTGAATCATCAAAATAGAACTCCATCGATCTTCCACCAAAGTCCGTATGTATTGCTCCTGGTTCAATCAACTTTACTTTTATGTTTTGTGATAACAGCTCATAAGATAATGATTCAGATAAGCCCTCAACCGCAAATTTAGTTGAATGATAAAGAGACATGGTAGGAAAGGTAACTATTCCTCCCATAGAAGAAATATTAATCAGCATTCCTTCTTGATTAGATCTATAATGCGGCAGCATCGCTTTAGTCATATTGATCAAACCAAAAACGTTCACTTCAAATTGCCTTCTAATCTGCTCATCAGTAGCTGCTTCAAGGATTCCCATCGTTCCATAACCCGCGTTATTTAGAAGTACGTCAATTTTACCAAAATGCTGAATTGCTTTGGTTACCGCATTTTGAATCGTTTCTTTTTTCTCTACATCAAGCTTGAGCACTAATACATTATTTAATGGCATGAATTCAATTTCTTTTTCCGGAGTTCGCATGGTTGCAACTACATTCCATCCTCTTTCAGCAAAGTGTCTGACTGTAGCTCTCCCAATTCCTGATGAAGCACCCGTGATAAATATTGTTTTCATTTCATAATTCCTCCTCTAAAGTTTGTTAGCATTAATTTAATTAACACTGCTCTTCTTCTCTTGAGCTAACTTCTCTATGCTAAACAATCCTTGGGCGATCGTCTCAAGTTTAGCCTTATATTCATTTATCCCAATCTGGATACATATGATCTGAGCCGGATGCATTTCATCTCGATGAAGCGAATACCTCTCACTTAATTGATTTAAATTACTTTGCGCTTGCTCTTGTACTTGCTTTAACCAGGCAATCACTTTGTCGTACCCAACAAATTCACCGAAGTAAAGCCTCATCATAAAATCCGACTTTTTAGTACTATCTTCTTCCAGTGGCCCAAGTAAATAAGCCTTGAAACACTCTCGTCCTTTATCCGTAATGTTTAAAACATTTTTGTTAGGCTTACCCTCCTGAAGTACGCCTTCCTTCGTGATCAACCCCTCCTTCTCAAGACGAGTAAGTGTGGGATAGATCGTTCCATAGCTTGAACCATAGAAATATGAGAAAACATCTTCTAGCAACTGTTTTATCTCGTAACCAGTCAACGACTCTTTCATAAGCATGCCTAAAATAACATCCTGACTGTTCAAATCATAACCTCCACTTGAGTATTTAGAAATAATTGTATATCACAATACACACTATATCAGTCTGATATATATCACGTCAATATATATATTTAAAAAAATAGCAGCATCTGGGATCATGTAAGATCCGAGAATGCCGCTGTTTTGATTTTAACTGTCCTATTTTCATACCATACTATTTCGAAATTTCACCTCGCCAAGAGCCTATACCACCTTGCAAATGGTTTAGTCTCGTGTAACCATTCTTGCGAAGGATTAGTGCCGCATTCTTACTCCGCATACCGCTTTTACAATATAAAAAGATATCCTGATCATTCGGTATGTCATTGATATAGTGACTAATTTGAGATAGAGGAAAGTTCTTAGCCCCTGGAATATGTCCATTCTTATACTCACTTGGTTCGCGGACATCAATAAGCATCCGGTCTGAAGATTGTTCAATCTCACGCTGGAATTCCTTAGCTTTTAATGTTCTTAGTCCCTTCGTCGGACCAAACCGAATGTATATAAAAATCAAGAGGAGAACAACTACGAAAATATTATTAAAAATTGAGCTATTCAAATGATTCTCACCCTTTCTTCTACCTTTCACTTCATCGTCTATATGACTTAAGCGCAATATCGGTCATTCATCGCATACAACTGGTTAAAACCTCGACTTTTTAAAAATCGTGCTGCTCTCTTGCTGTTATAGCGACTGCTCGCTAGGATGAGTACTGGTTCCTCTGAAGAAAGCTCCTTCTCCCAGACAAAGGGTAATCGTCCCAAGGAAATATTAATCGAACCTTCTATATGACATTGTGCAAAATCTACAGCGTCGCGGACATCAAGCATTTTCATGGTATTAGTTTGAATTGTTGAAGTGTCTGTAAGTACCTGTTTATCTACAAAAATGAGCTGGCGAACAGGCCAGTTCATTCTTATTATCCCAATTATTACACCGCTAACAAGTAGCAGTAGAAGAATGGGCATCTGTCGTCATCCTCCTTGTAATAAGATGTCCTTGTCCGATCAAGTTCCACGAATCTTAACCTAAATCAATTCATCATTCCAGCTCATAAGTCCACCTGTCATATTTACAACATCAAACCCATGCTCGCTCAACAATTCACAGGCAAGTCCACTCCGTCCACCGCTTCTGCAGACAATGATCATCTCTATATCCTTATCAAGTTCATCAAGTCTTCCTGTCAATTGTCCAAGTGGGATATGCTTAGCACCAGCAATATGCCCATCTGCCCATTCAGCAGGTTCTCGTACATCAATAATTACCGGGGCTTCCCCTATATTTAAACGATTGGATAGTTCTGTAGGTGTGATTTCTTTCGAAATTTGAAATGCCATTGTAATTTCTCCTTTTGTGTGGATCCGTAATATTAATTACCTTAACGACTTTTTACTAGTAACTCAATCGCTTCTTTGACAACTTTGTCAGTATCTCCGCCAGCATCTTGTTCTTCCAAAATGCACTTGTGTAAGTTTTCGGCAACAATTTGTGCCATCGCTTTATCTGCGGCGTTTCTAACAGCTGACAATTGACTCACGACATCTTTACAAGACTTGCCTTCTTCCATTAAACGAAGGACTCCACGCACTTGACCTTCGATTTTTCTGAGTCGGGTTTTCATTTCATTACTATAATTATATTCCATACTTGTCCCTCCCAAATCAGGATACGCATACCCCTATGGGTATAAGATTAAACTTAAATCCGCCTCCTGTCAAATAATTAAACTCACATCGCTTACCGTGAGAGCTTACATTGAACCGAGGCCGTAAATATTGTCCGACAACAAAAAAAGACCGCTCCTGTTGAGTGGTCTCTTACTTGTATGAAGATCGGGCAATCTAGACTACACCTAGATCTCGTAAATATCTCTTTAACACCCTTATTTATCATTCCTTAAATTATGCCGCCTAAACTAGCCCCTTTTACAAATAACCGCTCAATGTTCTTCTCAACCTTAGGATCAGCAATTAACGGTGGTGCTTGATGTGGTTTGGTACGAGCATCAATAATCAAATTATCGCAGCCCCAATGTTTATTCTCATAATAACTATTCACACCATAAATATCATGGGAAGGATTGCTTCGTGTAAATGTAGCCCATAGGAAATTACTAATTGTCGCACTCATAAATGAGCTATCGTCACAAAGAACGATCATCGGACAAGAAGGTATGGCACCTTTTTCGTGAATAGCCTTACTTAATCCGGCTAGTTCCTGCGCTACTTCAGCATAATTAGTAAATTTAGGTGCTTGAAGGACCACGACACCAGGCATTACTAGTTTCGCATTTTCATAACCTCGGATGTCTTTCAATTCAGCAGGAACTTCAGTACACAATTCTCTCTTCTTATCTCCATAAGCGGCAATAACCACTTTACTACCACTATTGATACCAGTCCCTGAATAATCAAGCGTGTCGATTGTCGTATTCGTATAAAAATGTATATCTCGATGAAGATCCAATCGTTCCAAAATGTAGGTTAAGAAATTTACTTCATGATGTGAATCAATCGGTTGATCCTCTTCTGCCGTTATAAATAAATACTTCGCCAAGCTCAGTTGACCTGTGCCTAATATCCGGTTGGCTAACGTGAGCAATTCAGCAGGTTGTTTGACTTTCTGGTAAGGCGTATACCGTTCACTACCTATTGCAAAAAGTAACGGATGCACACCTGCTGCATCCACGGCATGCACTTCTTTGACGCCCGGAATTTCCTGTTTGATAGCATCCCCTGTTAGCTCATGGATAAGCTCTCCAAATGCAGTATCTTCTTGTGGTGGTCGTCCCACAACTGTAAATGGCCAAATAGCATTGGGCTTGGCATACACTTTATGCACTTTCATAACTGGAAAAGGATGCGTGAGGCTGTAATAACCTAGATGATCTCCAAATGGTCCCTCTGGTTTCGTATCGCCGGGATGAATTTCTCCCGTTATAACAAAATCAGCATCGCTACTAATACAGTAGCCATCGACATAATTATAGCGAAAATTACGCCCAGCAAGTAAGCCAGCTATCGTCATCTCGGTTAGCCCTTCAGGTAAAGGCATGACTGCAGCAAGGGTATGCGCGGGCGGTCCTCCTACGAATATGCTCACTTTAAGGGGAGCCCCCAGTTTGTTCGCTTTCTCTTGATGGACTCCGATCCCACGGTGAATTTGATAATGTAGGCCAATATCTTTGTTCATCTCATACTCATTGCCACTGAGTTGAATTCGATACATACCCAAATTGGAATTCATAATCCCTGGGTTGTCCGGATCTTCTGTATAGACCTGAGGTAACGTAACGAAAGCACCGCCATCCATAGGCCAGTGCTGAATCAGCGGAAGATCCGATATTTGGATCTCCTGAGCAGTAACTGGGAGGTTGCCATACTTCTTCAAAGGGAGTGCTTTGAAGGCTGCCAAGCCGTTACCGATATTTTTAAATGGATGTTTGACTGCACTCATTGGATCGTTACGTAATGCCATGACATTCTGTACGGATGTCCATGTTTGGCGGAAGATAAATTTACTGCGCTCAATAGAACCGAAAATGTTGGACGCCGCACGGAATTTCGAACCTTTTACATTTTCAAATAACAATGCCGGACCGCCAGCCTCATAAACTTTCATATGAATTGCAGCCATCTCAAGATAGGGATCTACTTCTTCTTTGATACGAACTAAATGTCCATTCTTCTCTAAGTCGATAATGCAATCTTCTAAATTACGATACATTATAGTTTAGCTCCATTCTGCATACTTGCTGAGATCCCATAAAGGAACACTTCAATGGCTTGTTTATACAATTCAAGTGCCGCCGGCATACTTGACTGGCTTGATACTTGGCTAAGACCAATGAACAAACCTTCAAATATTAGCGCAAGTCCATGTGTATCCTTGTGGTTCGATAATTCCCCACTATCAATCCCTTGTTGGATTAGGTTCTTATTAAACTCGATGTGGGATGCCATTAATGTATGAATACGTTCTTCAATATCATGTTCTTTTTCTTCCTTGTTAAAGAACTCATTAGCAGCTTTGGTGAGTGGATGATTCAAATCCTCTACCACCATATGTTCAGCGAACCCGTAGAGCTTGTCCTTGACGGTCTTGAAATGGGGTTCTTTCTCTTTCCATTTCTCGTTCCAGTCCCGCTCCCATTCATCTATTAGATAGAGGAAAAGGCCCTCTTTACTCTTAAAATGATAATAAATATTACCTTTACTACTTCCCGTTGCATTCACGATATCCTCTATCGAGGTCGCTGCATACCCCTTCTGAACAAATAAAGCACGTGCTGAATCGGCCACCCTTTTCTTGGTCTGCGAGCTTTGCAGTTGTCTCTTATTCATTGCATTCAACTCCGTCCTGGGTGATTTGTTGGAACTATAATATATAAATTATAGTCCAACTCGGAATATATTTATATAAATTGGAACAAAGCTCTCTGCAAACTAAAGCTCTGTAGGTGCTGCTTTCTTATTTCCCTTACCTTTAGCTGCCATAACAGAAAGTCCAAAACAGAGCAGTAGTACAAATGCAGCAGATACGTAAGGGAAGTTGATATTAATATCGAACAAGAGACCGGCTACGATAGGTCCCGCGATATTCCCTAAACTTGTATAGGCTGAGTTCAATCCGGCAACGAACCCTTGTTGTCCTTCAGCCATTTTCGACATTTTCGTACTGATGGCTGGACGTAGAATATCAATGGACAAGAAAACAATGAACGTCACGACCATAATCATCCAGTAGCTGTTCACAAAGAGCGTTAACAGAACAGTCAGACTAGCCATAAATAGACAAACGGAAATAACTTTATTTTCGCCAAAGCGATTCAAAATCCACCCAAAGAGGGTAAGTTGTACTACAGCGCCAGATATAGAGCCAAAGGTAATAATAATGGCAATATCTTTAGGAGTAAAGCTGAATTTATGATCTACGAACAATCCAAAGACCGTTTCATAATTTGCTAAGCCAAATGCCATAACGAATACGATGATCAAACTGAAAAAATACGGTGCCTTGTAAGAATGGATGAGTTGTTTGACAAGACTTTGGGATTTCCCCGAATCCTTCTTCAGCTGATCACGTTGTTCTTGAGTTGTAGATTCAGGCAAAATGAGTGATGTAACTAAGGCAGCTACTGCACCAGCAATACCTGCGCAGTAAAAAGGAACACGTATCCCGAACTCTGCTATAAATCCACCAATACCCGGGCCAATGATAAACCCTGTTGTAATTGCCGCATTGATGAAACCCATTCCTGTGGCTCTTTCTTCCGATGATGAGACATCTGCTACATATGCCATAACAGCAGGCATGATCAGAGCTGCCCCTATTCCCCCCATCATTCTTGAAACAAATAGAAGAAGTGACGTACTAACCAATCCAAACATTAACTCTGAGATGGCAAATATGATCATCCCAGCAACAATGATTTTCTTCCGCCCTAAAGCATCGGATAATCTACCCGCTATGGGTGAGAATAGAAACTGAGTCAATGAGAAGGCAGCTACGAGCATTCCCACAAGACTTCCGTTGATATTTAGCTCCGTCATATACTGCGGCATGACGGGTACAACAAGTCCTATGCCCATAAAGACAAGGAAAATGTTTAGCATTAATAACAGAAGGGCTCCTTTGTTCCTAGTAAGTAATTTCATCGATGAATCCCCCATTATTAAAATTAAATTCGTTTATACTGAACGTTCGTTCTGTGAAATGATATCACATCTTTTGCTGGGAATTCAATAGATATGAAAAGTATATTTTCATAATTGTAATAAGACGCAAAGACGACCGCAGTTTAATAACCGCGGTCTATTACATAAATACAATGCTCTGCTATATCACACCAAGCAACTCGTTAACTTTGAGTATACCCTCTTTATGATTTGGGTCCAGCTCAATGGACTTTTGATAGTGTTGCAATGCTAGGTTACGATTGCCCGAGAGCAAATACATCTCACCGAGACTATTATACAAATTGGACGATTCAGGGAATAACCGAATAGAGAGTTCCAATATTGAAATTCCTTCCTGAAGCCATCCGCTTTCCAACATCATGTAAGCAAAAGCATTAAATTCACCTTCATGAACAAGATATCTCTCCAGGCTAAACTGTTGAATCTGAGTATATTCACTTATTGCAGCTTCAACTCCAGAAGTAATTGTGATCTTAACTAAATGAGACGCTAATGATCTCTTTACATATTGAACTTCTTCGCCAAGTACAATATCTAGAATTGCCTCACAAAGGACTTTATTACCGACAAAATCGGCATTCGTCATAATAGCTATAGCTACTCCATTCTCAGGTAGAAGCAGAAGATTACTCCGGAAGCCGGTGTCCATTCCTGAAATGAGATCTTACGTTACACCCTTTATATTGTCCCAAAAACCATCCAAGTCCAACAAACTCAGACCAGCCTTCATAATAGGTAGGAGCATTTTGAGTCCACATTTCATCATAGCTATTGTTTCCAAGAATCCTTGATCCACCTGACGTTTCGCCCCGATTCAAGTGGGTAAGTGCGTAATTGCACAACTCAACGACATTGGTATATAAAGTGGAACTTGGACCATGGGCACGATGATAAGGAAATACTTCACTTATCTCAGGACCAAACCCTTCTTTTATCCCTAATATATGGGGTGTCGCAAGTTCATTATAAGGAATCTCTTGTAATAAAAACGAACTTTCCAGCATCGATGTTGGAATTAAAATTCGCTCTTTCATATACTGCTCGAACGAGATTCCACTCACCTTGGCTATCACATCACCCAAAATTTCAAAGCCAATATTGCTGTAATAAAATGATTCCTCAGGATCCTTTAAAAGTTTATGATCGTGCATGCTTCTAACATACCTTTCCAGGCTTCCCTCATCATATTCAGGACGATCCCAACCGAAGTCATCCTCATCAGGCATGCCAGATGTATGATTTAAGAGCAGACGAACAGTAACTTGTTGATACCTATCATCTGCCAATATGAAGTAAGGTAAATAAGTGGATACAGAGGCATCCAAGTTAATTTCACCTTGCTCCACAAGCTGCATAATCCCCGTCACAACTAATGTTTTGGATACGGAGGCCATGTGAAACAAGGTGTGTTCGTCGATGGCTTCTCCAGTCTGCACATTTTTTATTCCGAAGCCCTTCGCGTAGATCATCTGATGATCATATACGACACCCACAGCTAATCCAGGAGCGAGTCCATCATGAAAGAATTGAGGTACGATCAGATCCAAGTTTTCAATAATACGCTGTATAGTACTCATTGTATTACCTCCGATTATTTTATTAAATTATCAAATAGCAAGAGATTATTAACTACAATGAGTTATACCAACGGTTTCACGTCCCTTCTGGATTGTTAAATTATAACACATCACTTTACTTTTCTATCCTAAAATATTCCTTTTTTGCGGCTTTTAGTATTGTAGCTTCAAAAAAAACGAAGTACCCCGTCTTAAGGGCACTTCGTTTTTACAAACTTACGAATGAAAGTCTAGACCAGAACGAACTTCTTGGATGTATCCTGTGCGGATAGTAAAATCTCCAAAGTGTTCGCCTTTACGTCGATCTTTGGCATATTGGACAATGATGGGTTGCAATGATTGCAGAATCTCTGTTTCACCAATGTTTTCTTTATACAGTTTGTTCAACCGGTTCCCAGCAAACCCACCACCCAAATACAAGTTGTATTTGCCTGGGGCTTTACCTATAAGGGCGATCTCCGCCAAACCGGGTCTGGCACAACCATTTGGACAACCTGTCATACGAATGACAATATCCTCATCCTGCAAGCCAGCTTCCTTCAGCAGCGGTTCAATCTTATCCAGCAAGGTTGGCAGGTAGCGCTCCGATTCGGCCATCGCAAGTCCACAAGTTGGAAAAGCTACGCATGCCATGGAATTTCTTCGTAAAGCCGAATAATGGATCCCATCGATGAGCCCATGACTCTTTGCTAACTCTTCGATCTTTTTCTTCTTCTGGCTAGTAACTCCCGCTATGATCAAATTCTGGTTTGGAGTAAGCCGAAAATCTCCTGTATGGACCTTGGCAATTTCGCGTAGACCCGTCATCAACTGGTAGTTATCTTCGTCTTTGATCCGTCCATTCTGGATAAATAGCGTCAGATGCCATTTTCCATGGGTCCCTTTTACCCAGCCGTAACGATCACCATTATGATCAAAATGATAAGGCCGAGCTTCCTCAAGCCCCCATCCTAGTCGATTACTCAGTTCTTGTATGAACCAATCGATCCCTCGATCGTCAATCGTATATTTAAACCGGGCATGTTTGCGGACGGATCGATCTCCGTAATCACGTTGAATGGTAACCGTCTTCTCCGCCAATTCAATTACTTGCTCTGGTGTACAGAATCCAATCACTTGACCGATTTGAGGATAGGTCTCTGAATCACCATGCGTCATCCCCATTCCGCCACCTACGCTAACATTGAATCCCTTTAGACTCCCATTTTCAATAATTGCAATTAATCCGAGGTCTTGGGAAAATACGTCAACTTCATTGGCAGGAGGAACCGCTAGACCAATTTTGAACTTACGTGGTAAATACACAGATCCATAGATCGGTTCTTGTTCTTCACTACTCTCTTGACTGTCCACCACCTTCTCGCCGTCAAGCCAGATCTCGTGATAGGCATTCGTCTGAGGTTCTAAATGTTTGCTGAGTCTACTGGCCCACTCGTATACTTCTGCATGTATTTCGGATTGCTCCGGATTCGGGTTACACATCACGTTGCGGTTTACATCTCCACAAGCAGCAAGTGTGGTTAGCAACGAATCATTCACTTCTTGGATCGTCTTCTTCATGTTCCATTTAAGTACACCATGTAACTGAAACGATTGACGAGTGGTCAGTCGAATAGTTCCACTACCATATTGTCCTGCAATTCGGTCCATCATAAGCCACTGATCGGAAGTCACTACACCTCCAGGGGCTCTTACTCGTAGCATGAACTGATAAGCTGGTTCTAACTTCTGCTTCTTCCGTTCATTGCGTAAATCACGGTCATCTTGCATATAACTGCCATGAAATTTCATTAACCGGTTCTCATCTTCGGGTATAGACCCTGTGATTCTATCTTGAAGCACCTCAACAAGCGTTCCGCGGAGGTAATTACTTCTGGTTTTGATATCTTCAACATCGCTATGTGGGGCACTGTTTGACGACAATAAGTTGTTATCGGACATTTAGCTTTCTCCTCTCGTAATCCTCGGAACTAATCATTAGTAAACATCCCGCTGATAACGTTTTTTCTGTTGCATTTGGGTCAAGTATTCCACTGCTTCTGCTGGGCCAAGACCACCCTCTTGCTCAAGGATTGTAATCAGAGCCGCATGTACGTCATGAGCCATCTTATTCTCGTCACCGCATACATACACAACAGCCCCATTTTGCAACCATTGATAAATCTCCTGACTCTGTTCGAGCATTCTATGCTGTACATACACTTTCTTATCCGTGTCACGGGAGAATGCTACATCCATATGAGTTAGCACGCCGTCTTTGAGCCAACGTTGCCAGTCTAATTGATATAGAAAATCGGTGGCAAAATGCTGATCCCCATAGAACAGCCACGTCTTTCCAGTTGCCCCAGCCTCTTCTCGTTCACCTAAGAAGGCTCTGAATGGTGCTACTCCTGTACCTGGTCCGATCATGATGATTGGTGTGTCCCCATTCTCGGGAAGTTTGAAATTATCATTATGTTGAATGTATACAGGCAATGTGTCGCCGGGCTGAATTCTTTCTGCCAGTTGTACCGAGCAAACGCCATATCGATCACGGCCTTTAGCTTCGTATCGCACCGAACGGACCGTAACATGTACCTCATCTGGGAATGCTTGTGGACTGCTGGAAATCGAGTACAGTCGTGCGGGAATTTTGCGCAATTGGGCTACGAATTCACTCGCGTCAACTCCTTGAAGAGAGTAGTCTTCTACTAAGTCCAGTAAATCTCGTTCACTAAGATATGTCCGTAGCTCTTCTTCGTGGTCTACCGCCAGTAACTCCTTCAGTCGAGAGTTTCCTGTAAGTTCAGCCAATTTCGTCAGTAAAGGTTTAGTTAGTACTGTGATTTCAAAATGGCGAAGTAACGCATCTCTTAATGTCCGCACTTCCCCCGTCTTATGTAAAGTAATTTGTTCGTCAGTTTTCCATCCGAACGCGGCAATTAGTTCATCCACAAGCCGAGCATTATTCTCAGGATAGATCCCCAAGCTATCACCGGGCTCGTATTGAAGATTTGATCCTTCTAGAGAGATCTCAATATGGCGAGTTTCTCTGTCCGATCCACGGCCATTCAAGTTTAAATTCTCCAGCACCTCAGCCTGAAACGGATTCGTACGAGAATATTCGGATTCCGCATTCTCCAAGATCCCTACACTACTAACTCCGTTAGTAACTACGGAACCAGTTGATTCCTTTAAAGACCCCAACACTTGATTGATCCACTCCGCAGCGGGTTCGTCAAAATCCACGTCACAATCCACACGCGGAACAAGTTGCTTGCCGCCTAGCTCTTCCAGACGTTTGTCGAAATCCTTACCCGTTTGGCAGAAGAACTCATAAGACGTGTCTCCTAATGCGAGCACTGAATAACGTAAGCCATCTAATTGAGGTGCTCTTTTGCTATTCAGAAATTCGTGGAAAGGAATCGCGTTGTCCGGCGGTTCTCCTTCTCCATGAGTACTGACTAGAATGAGTAGGTTTTGGATTTTCTTCAAGTTATTTGGCTTGAAGTCACCCATGGATGTGAGCACTACCTGAAATCCTTGATCTTCTAGTCTTTTGGACACCTTTTTTGCTAGTCCATGACAATTACCCGTCTGCGATCCGAAGAGAACGGTGACCTCTTTGGAGGTGACTTGCTCATTTGTAGCCGTCGCCGTAACTGGTGCTACAGTGGGCACTAATGTAGCGGAAGCTACTGTTCCCTGTAGAGCAGTAAGATACCCGTTCAACCATAAACGTTGTGACTCTGTTAACAAAGGTAATAAACGATTAAGTAATTCTACTTGCTCCTGATTAAAAGGACTGTTTGTGACTTGGAGTTCCAACATGTTCACCTCTCGCAACTAACTTTATTATTAATTCCCAGTAAATCCATCTAATTAATCTTCTTCTTTGAACTTATCATAGCTGATGTAACAGGTCAATTAGAATGATCTTATAAAGTCTATCAGGATTATTGATAAAGGAACGGATTCTATCTAGCATGATATAATAGAGACACTAGACTATAGCAAAGTGTAAGGAGATAACAATAATGAAGCTGATATCATGGAATGTAAACGGCCTGAGGGCATGTGTTACGAAGGGTTTTGTGGATTACTTTAATGAGGTCCAAGCAGATATATTTTGTATTCAAGAGTCTAAGCTACAAGAGGGTCAGATTAACTTAGAGATCAGCGAGGAGTACGAGCAATATTGGAATTATGCGCAAAAAAAGGGCTACTCGGGAGTTGCTATCTTCACACGAATTAAGCCCCTTTCGGTGCGTTATGGTATTGAAGAGGATCATGAGCCTGAGGGTAGGATTATCACGCTGGAGTTTGACAGTTTCTATCTAGTTAATGTCTACACCCCAAATGCCAAGCGCGATCTGTCCCGACTTGACTATCGTATGGAATGGGAAAATCGGTTCCGGAGTTACCTATTACAGCTAGACGCTCAGAAGCCAGTTATCATTTGCGGTGATCTGAATGTCGCTCATCAAGACATTGATTTGAAGAATCCAGCCTCTAATCGCAACAACTCTGGCTTTACTACGGAAGAGCGCGGTAAGATGACAGAACTCCAAGAGGCTGGATTTGTCGATACGTTCCGTCATTTCTACCCGGATCAGATTGGTGCGTATTCATGGTGGTCCTATATGCCAAAGATTAGAGAACGAAATGTGGGATGGAGAATTGACTATTTCTTGGTCTCCTCTAAATTAACCGAGTCCCTCATCCATGCGGAAATTCATCCCCATATTATGGGTAGCGACCATTGCCCTGTTGTATTGGATATTAATCTGTAATATTAATGTCATTAACTATATGAATTAATTGAAACAAAAATGCCCAAGGAATGATGTTCCTAGGGCATTTTTGGTATTCTCAGGTATTATATCCTCCAGCGATCGAAAGACCTTTTCGCTTTCGTTATGCTTCGAAATCCTAATTCAATAAGTCTTCGACTTGTTCGAGATCGGCTTGATCTTGCTGTAGATCTTCATATGCCCGCTGCAGCGGCTCCTGATTCAAGCTTCCCGCTGCTTGTGACAACGCATTTTCCGCCTTATTAATTGCATTATAGGCATTCTCCACCGTTTCATCACTCGGATGAGATTGTGCTTGCTTCACTGCGCGATGAACTTTTCCTACTGATTGCTGCGCGTCGGCTAACGGACTTTGTGCTTGTAAACTTGAATATGGGTTTTGCATGTCCATCCTCCTCAAGTATGGTTTAGGTGTAATATCAGTACCCATATAATTTGAGTCAGACCGTTAGATACTATACGTCGCATGAATCCAAGAGATCTGGGCAAACTTTAATAAACACATAACACATAGGATTATGGTGAACAAATGCTCCCTCTTCGTTGTTTCATTTTGAATATCATGAGTCTGATAGTTCTGTTCATTGCCATTCCATTAGAGCATATTAATGCTCAAGTCGTTCCTGTCCTCCCCTTGATCATGGAGCCTGAGGTAATATCCATTGAAGTTTATCCCCATCAGCATAAATTAATTGTGATGAAAGATCATCGTCTATATAAGTCTTATAAGGTTGCCGTAGGGGATCCTTCTACTCCGACACCTATTGGTGAATTCCACATCATTTACAAAGGAAAGGACTGGGGAGCCTCGTTTGGTCCACGATGGCTTGGATTAGATATACCTTGGGGAATTTACGGGATCCATGGTACGAATAAGCCCTCTTCCATTGGTCAGCATCTCAGTCACGGTTGTATTCGTATGAACAATCACGATGTGAAAGAATTATATGATCTCATTCCTATCGGAACCAAAGTAACGATTTATGGTCACGTTCTTGGTGAACTCAATCGTGAACCAAGGATACTTGCTGAGGGTGATATTGGTGCCGATGTTCAGTTAATTCAAAGCCGATTGAAAAGCGCAGGGTACTTCTTCGGCAGATGCGATGGGAAATTCCGTGCCTCCACGACTGTAGCGGTTAAACAGTTTCAACGAGATCAAGGAATCATTTCTAATGGTGTAGTTTCGGAAATTATTTATGAGCGTCTAGGCTTAGTTGAATAAAACAACAAAAAGCCGATCACCTTTAGAGGTTGATCGGCTTTTGACTTACAAATTAAAGCATCATTTAGAATACTTTCGTCGTCCATGATTCACAATTCCATGTTTCTGTAACAACATCTTTGTAAAATTCAGGTTCATGGGAAATGAGCAGAATACTACCCTTATATGCCTTAAGTGCGCGCTTAAGTTCCTCTTTAGCATCCACATCCAAGTGGTTCGTAGGCTCATCGAGTACGAGCAAGTTCGATTCACGGTTGATCAGCTTGCAAAGTCTTACCTTTGCCTTCTCACCACCGCTTAGTACGGTGATTTTGCTCTCAATATGTTTGGTTGTTAGCCCGCACTTCGCAAGAGCCGCGCGTACTTCGAACTGAGAATAGGAAGGGAATTCATTCCATACTTCCTCGATACATGTATTGTAGTTGGCATCCTTCATTTCCTGTTCGAAATAACCAATGTCAAGGTTCTCTCCACGGCGAACAGATCCCTCTAACCCTTGAATTTCTCCTAAAATACTCCGTAGCAATGTTGTTTTACCAATTCCGTTTGCTCCGACAAGTGCGATCTTTTGACCACGTTCCATACGGAGGTTAAGCGGTCTGGATAGTGGTTCTTCATAACCGATGACGAGATCCGTAGTTTCGAATACCATTTTGCCAGATGCTCTAGAGTACATGAAGTTAAACTGTGGTTTAGGTTTTTCCTTGGCAAGTTCAATAACATCCATTTTATCAAGTTTCTTCTGTCTGGACATCGCCATGTTACGGGTCGCCACACTCGCTTTGTTACGGGCTACAAAGTCCTTCAAACCCGCAATTTCTTGCTGTTGGCGTTTATAGGCAGATTCCAATTGCGATTTCTTCATTTCGTAGACCTGTTGGAAATAGTCATAGTCACCAACATAGCGGTTAAGCTCCTGATTCTCCATATGGTAGATCAGGTTAATAACGCTGTTCAGGAATGGAATATCATGAGAGATCAGAATAAATGCATTCTCATATTCTTGCAGATAGCGAGTTAACCATTCGATATGCTGCTCATCGAGATAGTTTGTCGGCTCGTCCAAGAGCAGGATATCAGGTTTTTCGAGTAGCAACTTCGCTAGTAAAACCTTTGTACGCTGTCCACCACTAAGATCGTTGACGTCTTTATCCAATCCAATGTCGGTAATACCAAGTCCACGTGCAGTTTCATCAATCTTAGCATCGATCATATAGAAATCCTGGTTAGTCAAAGTATCTTGAATCGTTCCAACATCCTCAAGCATTTGCTCAAGTTCCTCTGGTGAGACGTCACCCATCTTGCCGTACATGTCATTCATCTCTTGTTCCATGTCGAACAGATATTGGAATGCCCCCTTCAGGACATCGCGGATCGTCATACCTTTGTTAAGCACTGCATGCTGATCGAGATATCCAACACGCATGCGTTTGGACCATTCGATTTTACCCTCATCCGGTTGAAGTTTGCCAGTAATGATGTTCATAAAAGTGGACTTACCTTCACCGTTGGATCCAATGAGTCCGATATGCTCCCCTTTGAGCAGGCGGAAGGATACGTCATTGAAAATGGCGCGATCTCCAAAACCGTGACTTAACTTTTCTACATTTAATATACTCATGAATTGACACCTTTTCTGTTTGATATTTTCTCGTTATATTATAAGCGTAATCAGCTGAATAACTCAATCCTCACTCCATTTTAAATTAAAACACAAACAGGAGCGCTGAGCACCCCTGTTTGTGTTTTTAATTGATTGCTATATCCTTTTATAGACTATAATCAAATATTAGGCCAATATTTCATCTATTCGTGTCAGTTCCTCATCTGTAAAGGACAGATTGTTAATGGTTCCTACCGCATCTTCGATTTGACTGACTTTACTTGCCCCGATCAAAGCAGAAGTGACTTTACCCCCACGGAGTACCCAAGCCAGCGCCATTTGAGAAAGTTTCTGTCCACGCTCTGCAGCCAGTTCATTAAGCTTAGTAACTTTCGCTAGCACCTCATCTGTCAGTTCATTCGAGTTCATAAATACGCTAGGCCCTGCAGCTCTGGAATCCGGCGCTATTCCATTTAGATAACGATCCGTCAGAATCCCCTTATGTAGAGGTGAGAACGCGATCGAGCCGATTCCTTCTTCCTCTAAGGTTTGAAGTAACCCTTGCTCCGGTCCACGTCCCATCATAGAATACTGAGGTTGATGGATAAGACAAGGCGTACCGAGTCTCTTGAGAATTCGAGAAGCTTCAATTGTCATTTCAGGCGAATAGTTTGAAAGTCCAACATAAAGTGCTTTACCCTGACGAACTAGCAGGTCAAGTGCTGCCATGGTCTCTTCAAGCGGAGTATCCTGATCCGGACGATGGTGATAGTAAATATCAACATAATCAAGTCCCATTCTTTTCAAACTTTGATCTAGGCTAGCGACTAAACTCTTCTTAGATCCCCATTCCCCATATGGACCTGGCCACATGTAATAACCTGCTTTGGTCGATATAATTAATTCATCACGGTAGGCGCCAAGATCATCTTTTAAAATTCTGCCGAAAGTTTCTTCTGCTGAACCAGCGGGTGGACCATAGTTATTAGCTAAGTCAAAATGCGTGATCCCTAGATCGAATGCTCGTCTCACCATGGCTCTTCCATTCTCATACTTATCTATACCACCGAAATTATGCCATAGTCCTAGCGAAATAGCGGGTAGTTTAAGGCCACTATTCCCACATCTCCGATATGTCATCATTTCGTATCTCTTATCATCTGCTACATATACCACATTCATCACTCCTCTATACTGAATAAATACATTGTATAGATAGAACGTAGGATTTCCCATAACTAAAGGGATGTTAAATATGGATTAATGTCTGATTTTCACGTTGATTGTGCTGATAATTACTTGGTGGCATTCCCTTTACCTTTTTAAACATTCGAGAGAATAAAAGAGGGTCCTGATATCCTACAGATCTTGCTACCTCACCCACCGTATATTTACCTGTGCCCAGTAATTCACACGCTTTGTTCATACGATAATGCATCAAGTATTCGCGAGGCGGTACATCGAGTGCCTTTTTGAATAATACGCTAAGATGCTTACGGTCTATCCCCATACTCTCTGCATGATGGGCTAATGAAATATCCTCACAAAAGTGAGCATGTAGAAACTCCAGCGTCTGGTGAACGTACCGATCTTGCCCCCGCGACATACTCATTTTAGGTAAATTATTCTGTGTCGTCTCTATCCATGTTGCCAAAAAATCGTAAAAGATACTACTCAGCCTCAAATCCAAAGCTATCTGTGATAGAGAAGCACTCGATAATTGCTCATATAATGTCGGCATGATTTTATTATCCATAGGAAAAACAGGACTAGTCGGGGTTAGATAGGTACGGCTCAATAATTCGGGGACATCCTCTCCTTGAAATCCAATCCACGAATATGTCCAAGGATCAGCATCATCCGCTTCATAATAATAAACAACGTCAGGAATGATTAAGAATCCTTGTCCGGCTACAAGCTCAAGCGTATCTGCACCAACTCGCACAATACCTTTTCCTTTATGAATGAAATGGATTTTGTATACGTCCCTAACTCCGGGTCCGACGGTATGCCCTGGAACACAATCTTCCTTTCCCCAAAAAAGCAGATGAATAGAGGCCGGATTGCCCTCCAAAGGGCGAAATGGATTACATTGAAAATGGCTCATAGATTGTAGTTCCCCTTTAATTTCATATACATCTGTCCTGAAACGATCCTATTTCTTTGACTTCTTTAAATCTTCTACAATAGTGCGAAATGCAGTAATATTCTCGTAGCTATCTCCATAGAAGTTCGCATCCGCAGATGTCTTAACGATGACTACTTTTTCTAATTGATTCACATAAGTATATTGACCGCTCATACCAATCGCTACAAACTCAGTGCCGTTGTTGTCCTTCGGATACCACCATTGATATTGATAACCGAAGTCTGAACTTGCAACACCTGGTTGGAGGCTGTCACGATCGGGATGCACAGATTCTTGAATCCACTGCTTAGGAATGATCTGTTGACTCCCCCATTTGCCATCATTAATATATAATTCACCGAGTTTTGCAAAATCTCTTAAGGTTGCACTAAGGAATCCAAAAGATAGATCATTCCCACGCATATCCGTATTCCAATAAGCATTGCTCTCCATACCAAGTGGTTGCCAAAGCTTCTTCTCTAAATATTTGTCAGGCTGAAGTCCCGTAGTCTTGTGAATCAACATTCCGAGAACTTGTGCATCCACACTTTTATATTTGAATGTTCCTGGTTTACTCTCAGAGGTTACTTTAGCAACGATTTGAGAGGCTGGCATATTAAAAAAGAAGAGTGCAGGAATCATTTTACTAACATCTGAGCTTGGATCCGCATAATCTTCATTGAACTTAGCCCCGCTGGACATTTGTAATACCTGTTTGATCGTAACCCCTTTATACGCTGAGTTGGATAGTTCGGGCAAATATTTCGTCACCTTATCATTCACACTATTAATCTTCTTATCCTGAATCGCAATACCAATCAGAGCTGATAAATAGGGTTTCACCATAGACCAGGATGTATTGTTGGCTGTCATGCTGTTTCCAAGATAGTATTCTTCATGGACGATAGTTCCGTTCTTAATAACGATAAATCCCGTAGTTTGAGTTTGTTCTAGTAGTCCAATTAATTGCTTCTTCTTGCCCTCATATGTGTAGGTTAGATTCTTTAGAGGTTTGATGTTTTCTTTGAATTGATAGGGTGTGTTGGATGCTTTGATTATAGTACTTGGTAGAATCGTATTCATAGAACGGAAATTCTGGGCGCGGTATTTATCATCAAACAGCGTCAAGAGTTTGGTAATATCATACTTTGGAAGATTATTTACTTTGACAAGGGCGGGACTTGGGGTAGCAGATACAGTTCCAGATACAGTTCCAGATACAGTTCCAGATACAGTTCCAGAGCCAGAGCCAGAGCCAGAGCCAGTTCCAGTTCCAGTTCCAGTTCCAATTAGAGTACTAGTTGCTGTTCCAATACCATCTCCCCCCGCCCATGCGGATGTAGTGAGTGTTGTAATTATACCCAGGGTGATCGTCAACGCTACAAGCTTCTTTGTCATGCGCTGTTCTCTCTCCTTAGTTCAATTTGCCAAAAAAACAGAATACTGTATGAGTTATGTATTTAGAATGCGTTACGTTAACACTATTCTTGCTAGAAACAATACTTTATCTGGGAACCTCTACTCTTGCTGGAAACACTACTTTCCTGGGATACCTCTACTTTAGCTGGAAATGCTCCATGTATTTTACCACTTTATCTAATCGTACTTTGATTAAAAGGATTTCCTCCCGCTAATATCAGCATATTGTCCAATAATGAGGAAATATCGTTAGTTAACTGTAGATTTAGAACTAGAATAAAAAGTGGACACCTCGATAAGAGAAT
>NZ_RZNY01000012.1 GCF_003994475.1 Paenibacillus anaericanus
GCTCCTGTCGATCCTGTTGCTCCGGCTGGGCCGGCGATTCCCGCTGGACCTGCATCTCCCGTTGCTCCTGTCGATCCTGTTGCTCCTGTGGATCCTGTAGCTCCAGCTGGGCCGGTAATTCCCGCTGGACCTGTGTTTCCTGTCGGTCCTCCGGGTGGACCTGTGATTCCTGCTGGTCCCGTGAGTCCTGCTGGTCCCGTGAGTCCTGCTGGTCCTGTGATTCCTGCTGGACCTGTGATTCCTGCTGGTCCTGTGATTCCTGCTGGTCCTGCGAGTCCCACTGCACCTGTCGTTCCGGCTGGTCCTGTGATTCCCGCTGGTCCTGCGCTTCCTCTGACTCCTGCTGGACCTGCGGGTCCTGCGAGCCCTACTGGGCCTGCGCTTCCTCTCGTTCCTTCCGGACCTGCCGGGCCTGCTGGGCCTGCACTTCCTCTTGCACCTACTGGACCTGCCTGGCCTGCGCTTCCTCTTGCTCCCGCTGGGCCTGCGGGTCCTGCTGGGCCTGCTGGGCCTGTTACACCTCCTATACCTATATAACCTTCACCTACATAACCCGCTGGACCGGCTGGTCCTGCAGGTCCTGCGGGTCCTCCGACTCCCGCTGGACCGGCTGGTCCTGCGGCACCTCCTACACCTACATAACCTTGAGGAATATTTACATGTACAATTTGCTCTCTGACGACAATTTTTCTAGAACATTTCCTATTCAAATGTCTTTTTCTCTTCGTAGGGCAGACAGTAACGATTTTTTTCTTGCAGCCCTTTTTTCGATTTTCTTGTGGACAACTCAATTTAAACACCTCCATTTAGATTTGTTGTATATTACTCCAACTATCTATAGGGGGCATGGACATTTGTCTTGTATATACTAGATAACTATCTATTTTCACTTATAAATAGGTCTTTGCACATGGTAGGTTCATCTAATTTTGATTAAAAATGTTTATATATCCAATCACAACTTTTTCAGAGAGGTCATATATTAAGAATGGACAACCCAATAAAGCACTGCACTAAGACCCTCAAACGATTACTATCGGTGAGGGTCCTTTTTCATCCAAAGTGGAGATTCTAAACTTAGACAAACCAAAGGTAATAAAGTTTATTCTACAATACTCTAGATAGGTAGTGCCTCTTCAACCCAAACTGACATTTCACCCAAACCACGGTTGGCCCAGGTAAAGTAAGGAATGAACTTTAACTGAGTACTTTCCATGATCCAGTTGGAATCACTCCGATATAAATGTTCCTGCCAGTTCTCAGCAGCCATCCACCGCTCACCATTGACATGAATAACGTTCAATCCCTCATGAATACGATCATCACGCTTCACTTCAAAAGTAGAGTTACGAGGTAACTTAAGCTGGTATAACTCCGCGCCGTTATCCGCCTCTTCCAAGCAATATACGAATGGCCCACGTTGCAGCGCGACTTTGCCGAAAGTCTGACGAACAAGGGGATGTGCTTTCATCCGTAATACAGGCATAGAGAATACCACATTTATCTCCTCGCCTGGCTCCCATACTCGATTCAAGCGAATATAACCATCCTGATCTCCCTGCTTGAATTCATGCCATTCACCGCCGACTGTAACTTCGACTCGGTCGCACCAATCCGGCATACGTAGAGCTAAAGTGAATCGTAACGCTTCCTCTGTACGAATACGGAAGTTAACTTCTCCATCTGAAGTATACTTCGAGTGTTGCTCCAATTTGATTAGTTTGCCGTTAACTTCTGTATTGAGTTCACTTCCAATATATAATTGAACGTACACTGTTCCATCCTGCATGGTGTACACATAGTCACCGAGCGACGCGAGCAAACGTGCGATGTTAGGTGGACAACAAGCACAGCCGAACCAACCCTGTCGCTCTGGCTTCACATGATCGTAAATCCGGTTCTTACCGTGAGCTGCAGGATATACCTCCAGTGGATTAACATAGAAAAATTTCTTCCCGTCTTGGGACATTCCACTGACCACGGTATTATATAAAGCCCGTTCCATGACATCGGCAACTTTACTATCTGGGGAAATCCGCAACATCCGTTGTGCAAAGAAAATCAGCCCAATAGACGCGCAAGTCTCAGCATATGCTGTATCTCCAGGTAGATCATAATCCATCGTGAACGATTCACCATGTTCCATTGAACCAATACCACCTGTGATGTACATCCGTTTATTCACGATATTACTCCACAGCTTCCTACAAGCTTCGAGCAGACCCGGATCTCCCGTCTCCGCGGCCAAATCTGCCATGGCTGTACACATATAGACCAACCGTACCGCATGACCTTCCGCTGTGTCTTGTTCACGAACAGGGAGGTGTGCCTGACTATAAGCATGATCAAACGTCATCGTAAGCTGTGGAAAGTGAGTTGTTTTACCGCGTTTCTCCCATTGATCTTCATAGAAGTCTGGCTTAGCTCCGCGTTGCTCCAGAAAATAAGAGCTCAGTCGCAAATATTTATCCTCTCCTGTGGCATGATACAATTTCATCAATGCCAATTCGATCTCCTGATGACCATCATACCCTTGCAGTTGGCCGGGTTCGTTACCGAATACAGTATCAATATAATCAGCAAATCGACAGACAACATCGAGTAGTACTCTTTTACCCGTTGCTTGGTAATAAGCCACACCCGCTTCAATCATATGGCCCGCGCAGTAAAGTTCATGGCATTCGGCAAGATTGGTCCAGCGATTTCCCGGCTCTTTCAATGTGAAATAAGTATTTAAATATCCATCAGGCTGTTGTGCCTTGGCGATGATCTCAATCACTTCGTCTGCAATTTGCTCCAGATCGGGATCACTTTGCGTCTCTAGCAGATAAGCGACTGCCTCCAACCATTTGGCAACATCGCTATCCTGAAACACCATCCCATAAAATTCACCCTGTGCTTCCCCAGCGGCAATCTTGAAATTGGTAATGGCATGACTAGGCTCAGCCTCCGGAACCCGATCATTCAATGCTTCCCATTGATAAGGGACAACAACCTTGCGTACCAACCTAATATATTCAGACCAGAATGGATCATGTATCAGACTCTTAGGAATAGCAAGCACTCTTTGGTTCAATTGTGTCATCATCTAGCTCTCCTCTCTATCTTAAGCAAATGTCTTCTGAAGCCGTATCATATTCCACGATAAGTTGGGTAACGAAGCATGAATCCAACCCTCTACGACCTTAGCGTCTCCTCCGTCATGCGGAATCACTGCATCCTGCTGATACACATTGTTGACTGCCTTCACGTTGCCGTTCTCTAATATGGAATGCTGAATCACACGATAATCTTCAAAACCTCGAATATCACATTCCAGTAGAAGAGAGTCTTCCAGACTTTTATTCACCGCAAAAATAACGAGCTCTTCCGTCTCTTCGTTGTAGACAACAACAGAGTCCAACATAGGCACATCTGTGTATTCTTTACTGTCATATAGAGGTGAGACAACAATAGGACGAAGTACAGTTCCCCGCCCATATACGGACGCATGCATATAAGGATAGAAGATACTTTGGCGCCAAGCAGGGCCCCCAGTAACCGTCATAATTGGAGCAATAGCATTAACTAGCTGTGCCAGACAAGCGATCTTCACTCGATCGGCGTTCCTGAGCAATGTGATCAACATGCTTCCAACCATTAGCGCATCCTCGAAAGTATAGGTATCCTCGAGTTGAGATGATGCCACCTGCCAAGGCTCAATCTTCATATCCGACTCTATCGTGTGGAACCAGACATTCCATTCATCAAAGGAAAGATTCATCGTCTTCTTACTACGTTTCTTCGCTTTGATATAGTCACATACGGCAATGACTTCTTTGATAAAATAGTCCATATCGAGCGACTTAGCTAAATAATTGGCGATATCGTTATCTGCGTTGCCATAATATGTGTGTAGGGATAAATAATCCACCTGTTCATAGGTATGATCCAATACCGTTGCTTCCCACTCGGCATAAGTAGGCATGGATCGGAAAGAACTTCCGCAGGCAACTAACTCAATTGAAGGATCGATTAATCTCATCGCTTTTGCTGTTTCACTTGCTAATCTTCCATATTCCACGGCCGTCTTTTGGCCGACTTGCCACGAACCATCCATTTCATTGCCCAGGCACCAGGTCTTTATGCCATGAGGCTTCGTGAATCCATGAGAAATCCGTAAATCACTGTAATAAGACCCCGAGGGATGATTGCAATATTCCAGTAGATTCCGCGCCGCATCAACGCCTCTCGTCCCTAGATTTACAGCCATCATCACATCGGCATTCAGCGTTTTGGCCCAGCGCATGAATTCATTTGTGCCTACTTCATTCGGCTCCGTCGCCCGCCAAGCCAAATCCAATCGTTTGGGACGGTCTTTAACTGGTCCGACGCCATCCTCCCAATTATATCCGGATACGAAGTTCCCTCCGGGATAACGAATGATCGGAACTCCGATTTCCTGAATCATCGCCGTTACATCTTGTCGAAAACCATATTCATCCGCACTGGGATGACCTGGATCAAAGATTCCACCATATACAGCACGTCCTAAATGTTCAATAAATGAACCAAAAATTCTCGAATCAACTTCAGCGAGCTTATATTCTTTATCTATAATCATCTTTGCTATCTCTGTATTTACATTTGCTGTAGCTATAGTTCTCGCCCCCTCTTTCATCATGGAGTACCTTATGAGCATTAATTATTTCAACATTGTAGTAAGCGCTTTATTTATTATGATACATGCTATATCATAAGATTAACATCACGATATCCAACCACATTTTTAAAAATTTCAACCTTTTGGAGGTACCTGATGAACTCTTCTATCCTGCATTTTATCTCCCCACCCATCCCGTATTTTCTGGACTGTGGGCGTGCAACTTTTGATATAGGTGAACGTCATATTACGCGAAATGGAATTGGTGTGTTTGATCTCATTGTCATCACCAAAGGGGCGTTAACGATTGGAGAAAATGATCGGGAATGGGAGTTGCAGCAGGGTGAAGGATTAATCCTTAAGCCGGATGCGATCCATTATGGAGCGGCTCCATGTACTAGTGAGACTGAGATGATCTGGATCCACTTTCAGACTTTTGGAAGCTGGAAGGAATACGGGGATATGAAAGAATGCCTAGATAACCAAGCTGACTTGATTGAATCTCATAAACAAATCGCTTACTTAAACCACTGCGATGTCTGCTCTATCTTCCTCCCCAAGCACATCCGGGTTACTCAGAAGGAAATGGAGGTCTTGAATAATTTCACACACTTGGATCAAGAGCCCCAATCCATGCGAAATTGGAAAAGACAAGCCGCCTTTCAATTATTCATGCAACATCTAGATCGTGATCTAGCATCCATGTCCGATGCATCCGCCTTCCTTTTAGCTGAGAAGATTGAGCTATTTATACGTCAGAACTACGCCCGCAACATAACCAACTCGCTCCTACAGCAGGAGTTAAATTACCATCCTAATTATTTAGCTAAATGTATGCTCAAAATATATGGCATGACACCTATCGAATATCTAACTTACTACCGGATCGAACAGGCTAAGAAATTACTCATTCAAACCTCATGGTCCGTGGCACGAATCGCTGAAGAAGTTGGCTTTAATCATGTCTCCTATTTTTCATCCTGCTTCTCTAAGAAAGAAGGCATCTCACCTTCCAATTTTCGCATGAAATTTATTGGACCTCGCTGATCTATTCACCTAAATAAGCATAAAAAGAAGCCCCACTCCAAAGAAGAAACCTGCTTTCTTCCTCTCTGGATGGGGCTTCCAAAATTTGTTTTGCCTTTGTGCAACATTTTTGTTCCAAAGACAAAGTTATTGTCGTATACTAATCTTGTGGCATCACACAACAATGACAACCATAACCCATATGATAACGTAACTCGAACATAGATGAAGGAAGGTGGATCTTGATGAGCAGAACAACTATCTCATTATCCGAAGCTAAACAAGGTGACATTTTGCGAATTGTCAGCATAGATGTACAGGGCGTTCTAAGACGGAGATTGCTTGATCTCGGATTTGTTGTTGGTAATGAAGTAGAAATGCTGCGGCACAGTCCGCTTGGTGACCCAACAGCTTTCCGCGTAAGTAACACAACGATTGCACTACGTAGAGAAGAAAGCTCGCTGATTTATGGAGAATTAATTGGAGGTGAAGAATGATGAAACATTATACTGTCGCCTTTGCAGGCAACCCTAATACAGGTAAAAGCACACTGTTCAACCTGCTGACTGGATTACGACAACATACAGGTAACTGGGCTGGCAAGACCGTCATTTCTGCTGAGGGTGAATTTACTCATAACAACCGCGTTTACAAGGCGATTGATCTCCCAGGAACCTACTCGCTGTATTCTAACTCAGCCGATGAAGAAGCAGCTCGCGATTATATTATTTTCGAACAACCGGATGTAACGCTTGTGGTACTAGATGCAACTTCCTTGGAACGTAATCTCAATCTTGCTTTGCAAGTGCTGGAGATTACCGGTCGGGCCGTCGTCTGCATCAATCTAATTGATGAAGCGCGTAAGTTCGGCATCGATATTAACCTGAAGGCGATCTCGAAACGGCTCGGTGTTCCAGTTGTAGCGATATCGGCCCGGAACAAAATTGGAATTGATGCGTTACTCGATCAGGTGGAGCGTGTGGCTACTGGAGCCTTTACTTCAAAGCCTCTACAAATCACCTACAATGATGAGATTGAACAGGGAATTGCCCAGCTCGTCCCCATGATTGAAGGAGTTATTGGGTCCAAGTACCCCGCACGCTGGATTGCACTACGATTGATGGATGGTGACGATAGCCTGTTGACCTCGCTAAAAGCCAATATGGATCCAAAATCTACATCGAACGCAAAGGAGGTTGTCGGCCATGGAGTCACCGCTTGTCACTAAGAAAGGAGCCGACACTCTAGATTCTTTGCTCGCAGCAGCGAAGAATTTAGCGGATGGGAGTTCCATCCGCGATGAGATTGTCAGTGGAATTTATGGCGTATCCTCTAGCATTTGCCGGGATACAGTAGCCTATCGCGATAAGAAAAAACTGAACAGCACGAATAAGTTGGATGCTATTGTTACTTCTAAAATATGGGGTTTCCCCATTATGCTCGGCATCCTCGGAATTGTGTTCTGGATTACGATTGCCGGAGCTAACTATCCTTCAAGTTGGCTCGCCTCTCTATTCGGTTTCATTGAGGGTTATCTAACTGCCGGATTTCAAGTAGTTCATGCCCCTGATTGGCTGCATGGTGTACTGGTTCTGGGACTCTACCGAGGAACCTCTTGGGTTATCAGTGTCATGCTGCCACCGATGATGATATTCTTCCCGGTGTTTGCACTACTGGAGAATTTCGGTTATCTCCCCCGTGTCGCCTTTAATATGGACCGTCTATTCAAGAAATCGGGCGGACACGGCAAGCAAGCATTGACTATGTCGATGGGATTCGGTTGTAACGCCGCTGCCATCCTCTCCACACGAATTATCGAATCACCTCGTGAACGGATGTTGGCTATTCTGACTAACAATTTCGTGCCTTGTAACGGACGCTGGCCTACACTCATTCTGCTCTCCTCGTTGTTTATGGCTGGAGCCGCTACAACAGGCGCATTACGTACACTAACAACAGCCTCCGTGCTGATGGGAATCGTACTGCTTGGGATCGTTGTCACTTTGACCGTGTCATGGGTCATGTCCAAGACGGCACTACGTGGAGTGCCAACACACTATACCTTGGAACTTCCGCCGTTTCGTCGTCCGCATATTTGGAAGACGATTCTAGTCTCATCCAAAGAAAAATCACTGAACGTCTTGACTCGAGCGATTGTTGTCGCTGCTCCTGCTGGAGTAATCACCTGGATGCTCGGAAATATCTTTGTCGGCGGAGACAGCATCTTGAATCATATGGCCGCTTTCTTCGATCCATTTGGGCAATTACTCGGTATGGACGGTTTTATCATTATGGCCTTTATCCTCGGGCTACCTGCAAATGAAATCGTACTCCCGATTCTACTTATGGGCTATATGTCTTCCGGGGCCATGGTTGAAATGGATAGCTTGGGTAGCATCAAGGATATCTTCCTAGATCACGGTTGGACGTGGCTGACCGCACTCAGTATGATGTTGTTCTCCCTGCTCCACTATCCTTGTGGTACAACGCTTATCAACATTTACAAGGAAACAAAAAGCATGAAATGGGCCGTTCTCTCAGCCGTCATTCCACTTGGGATTGCCATTGGTGTGACATTTACCGTAGCTCAACTAGTTAGGTTGTTTGGGTGGGTGTAATCGGCTGCTAAAGTGATTCGGTGCTGAACGTAGCACAACAATGCAAAAAGGGGTTCTACCAACATTTCAGAATGTCGGAGGAACCCCTTTTTATATTGTTTACATATCGTTTTTCTCACTTACTATTAATTCGCATTTTCCCAAATTTCTTTATTCATTATTCCCAGTTCTGTTTCATTGGAAATGATAGTATAGACCCAATAATCTGTTTTTTCCGTATTTTCGTTTTGATTAGAATCATGAAGACCTATAGTCTCTTTAACATAAAATTTATACTCATCAAAATTAGAAGCACTCTGTTCCCAATTTTCTATATTAAATGAGTTAAGAGAATAAGTTACTCCTTGTGCATGTAGATCAGATATAAATTGCTTCTGTTCTTGATAGATTTCACTATCCTTGATCAAATACTTTTCTACTATGGAGAAATCATCATTATTAATGGCATCAGCAATAGCTTCTTCATAAGCTCGAATCAGCATCTCTGGCTCATAACTATCAGCATGAGTTGCACCCAAGGCCAACTCACTTTCCTCATTAGAATTCATGCCAGAGTTTGGTTCAAATGAGGGGTCTGCCTCTTCCGAATAATCTTCGGTAACAGGACTATTCGTTCCAAGTTTATATTTTGAAATGTTCCAACTAACGATTTTATCATCGACTACAAAAGCTCGGAAATAATGATCATCCATTCGATATTCATAAATCTCAGCCTTCTTATCCTGATTCTCGTCAATAATCCACATATTCATAAGCTCTTCTGGACCGTATAACTTAAATTGATCCCCATATTTATTTAGTAAAAGGTCTAGATCGTCTCCCACCTTGATCCCTTCCGAAGTAGGTTCTCCATTATCAAATTCCAAATCATACAATATGTAATCTTGATCAAAGGTGAAACTAATCCCCTCGGTCCATATTGATTTATTTCCCCAGTCCCACGTATCTGAATCCCCTGTATTTTCGATTTCGTTAATAATTTCAATATTGTTCTCCTCAAGGATTGCTCTTACTTCTTCAATATCCATTCCTAGCTGAAACAATGGAACTCTTTCTAAATCGTTCTTATTCCCTTTATTATCTGTGCTAACGGGTACTGATACACTATTGATCACTTGACTATTAGAACGAGGTTCTTCATTGTTGTCACACCCGACAATTGTAACTAATATACATGCCAGCAAAACCATTGTTAATGAGTACCTAGTGTAAAATAAAGCTATCCTTCTTCTCATTTTTCCACCTACTTATACCAAATCTCTATATTGATCCCTGCCATATATCCAGATGCCACAACAATTCTATAAGTATCATCTTTGAATACCTTTTCTTCCAATTCATCCTCACGATCATTCTTTTGTTTAACATAATTAATAATAGAATCTACCACTTTCCCATCGACTTTTTGACGTAAAACTTCCTCTGCGTCCTTAAACTTTTCATCGAGATTATCTCCACCAACATCACCAAGAGAGATTAATATAATAATTAGAGTTCTTGTATTCCCATCTTCCTTCTTATAACCATCATCACTTACACCTAGTCCAGATTTATACACTGAATAAAAACTAAATCCCTCAGTTGTTATCTTCTCCGTTTTACCTTCAACTGATCTAGATGCCTCCCAAGCATCCCAATCGAAATTCGGACTTCCTGGGATGATACTAGAATTTGATTCACCTGTCGAAGCCGTTACACCATCTCCCGTAGTTATCGAAACGGTAAAGTTTTGAGAATCCCACTTCACATTAGCTCCGAGTGCTTCACTTACGAATCGAAGTGGTACGAAGGTTCTGTTCGATTTTCTTAGTGCTGCGGTATCCATTTGTTTGCTAGCTCCAGTTACGGTATATGTTTTTTTATCTATGACAAGATTAACGCTCGTCTCTTCCAATTGAATGCTTACTGTCTTTGTTTTACTTGTCCATCCTACCTTGGCTCCTAACGCTTCACTTACAAATCTCACGGGAACTTGAACTCTATTATTCTTATCTACATAGGGCTGTGCATCTGGAAATATAATTCTCTCTCCGTTAAGTTCCACTCTAAGCGATAGCTTAGCTGCCGCGGATGAGAATGTTGGTAGCATGGTCATGATTAAGATAAACACCATTAGAATAATTCCTGTCTTCTTTTGTTTCATTATTAGTCATCTCCTTGATTTTTATTTTAATATTCAAAATATATTCACTCTCTTAATTTACATTTCAGTAGACCATTCAGGTATATTATTCCATTAAATAATAATCCTGCCGATATTTTACCAGTATGGACCATTTTATACAATGATGTGATAGATTAAGCTTTCTAGTAATCCATCACTAGTGTGATGAGATTATTTAATATCTGTTGCTTCATTTAAAAATCCCATAAAAAACAGGCCAATCAAGGTCGTATTTGACCATAATTGCCCTGTTTGATGAAATGCTATTTATCCGCCCAAGCTGTTATTGCTTATCAATCTACTTTCGCTGCTGTGGGTGAATATACTGAGATGGAAATTACATTCAGATTCTGTGTTTTCTTATCGGTAGGTACGACGATTCATTTCAGAAAGAATTTGTCGTCTACTTGGCGCATTCATATTGGGTAAATTGTGGATAATATGTAGTACATTCGGCTCGGATTACGGACGTATCCTTATTTTATACCCAAGATTGTCGAATTTACGAATAAACTATCGCCATTTTGTCGAACCAAGCTGAAAAATTGTCTGTGCTGTGCTACAATATTGAAATTGTAAAGGGAATGTAAAAGGTATTCTTTTAGGGAGGGTTATTGAATCACAATGCTTATCATTGGTATCGCCGGCGGCACTGGATCCGGTAAAACAACAGTGGCCCGTTCCGTTATTGACAATCTTGGATCGGGAAAAGTTACGTTCATCTCGCAGGACAACTACTATAAAGACCATTCACATCTCAGTATGGCTGAACGAGAGTCGATCAATTATGACCATCCGTTCGCTTTTGATAATGAACTGCTGATTGAACACCTTGGCAGTCTGAAAAAAGGTCAAACCGCACATGCTCCAGTATATGATTTCACAGTTCATGCCCGCTGTCCTGAAGATACTGTCGAGCTGAAGCCGAACAATATCGTCATTATTGAAGGGCTCCATGTGCTATCCGACGAGAACCTTCGGAAACTACTCGATATCAAAGTTTTCGTTGATACCGATCCCGATGTACGTATTCTCCGCCGGACACTTCGGGATATTGAAGAGCGCGGCCGGACCATTCAGTCGATCTACCTGCAATACTTAACTACGGTAAAACCGATGCACGAGGCATTTATCGAGCCGTCCAAGAAATATGCCGACCTGATCATTCCAGAAGGTGGACACAATGCGGTTGGTATTCAACTGTTGACTGTCTTGACCGAGAAATACTTGAATGGTGATTATCCAGCTTCTAGCTTGTAAAAAACAACCATGTTTTCCTCAATGGAAACATGGTTGTTACATACCTTCCTATTGGTGGTCCCGGTGATGCGATAATGCATAGTCGGGACCATACTATTTTCATTGTATAGGTTTATTTGTAGACGTAGTATCGACCTGTTCCCAGTTGCTTCGCGCTGTACATAGCTGAGTCCGCTTCCTTCAGCAGACGAGCTCGATCCACTTTACCTGTGCTAATTGTGATACCAATGCTCCCCGAAATAAACAATTCATTCTCATCTAATACATAAGTCTTGGTTGTCTTCTCCAGAATCCGTACAGCAAGTTGTTCTGCTTGTTTTTGGTTGCAGTTCTTGCTGATAATTACAAATTCATCTCCACCAATGCGAAAAATGTACCGACGATTCTTACGCGTAAATTGTTTCAACTCCGCTCCTACCTCTTGTAACAACAAGTCACCCACATGATGACCTAAAGTGTCGTTAATGGACTTAAACCGGTTCAGATCAAGAAATAACACCGCAAGTTTCGTATTTCCAGTACACCGCTCCCAAAAATGGTTCATACCGTTGTTGTTCAGCAGTCCTGTTAGAGCATCCTTATACGCTAGATCCCTTAAATTGGCGCTCTCAGCGAGCATCGACCTTACTATGTAGAACAAGAGTAACAGCAGCCCAACTGTTGCAATATAAGCTAGCAGCGGAATAATAACACCCGTTTCATTTGACTTGGATGTAGACAGTGATTGACTGTTGAGTATGTGCATACTCCAAATCCCGACTCCAAGCAACAGACCTGCCGCAACCCCTCGAACAATCTTGACGTTTCTATTCTTACTTGTAACACCTCTAAATAATCGCTCCATTAAGACAACTACCAGTACCGCAACAGCTAACGATAATATGGCATATATATAGTTCTGAAACTCTTCCATGGTTACTTCCTCACTCTGCAACATAATATTTATAGACTAGCTTATCATTATACTGGACTGATCTGAACAATTTCTGAACAAACATCATATATGGTAAACTCACATTGCGATTGTAGGTTATTTGCACGAAATGTTAGCGCTGCTTGACCATCAATCGAAGATGATTGCGAATCGCTGTAACGGAACTCAGCGACCTTATTCGAGGTTTATTTCACTGTTGTGGATTTTAACGGAACTAGTAGACGTTATTTCATAATAATTCATGCATTAGAGCATCATTGGGGAGAAATAAAGTCTTTCAGTTCCGTTAGTATTTTTATTGACCCTCAAAACTCAAAATAAAGGCTGCTGGTTCCCTTAGATTGATGTCTAAGCGACCTTAGCCTTATAATAGGCTAACCTCATTAAATATAATCTAAATCCCCAGCGAAGGACAGTTTATCAGTCCCCAGCGAATTTTTGTGTTAAAAACGAAAAGATCATCGGAGGTAAATATGGAGACAAATATAAATGTATCATTTGATGCACCAACTCCAACTGAGTATCTTGCACTAAGAGCGGCAGCCGGATTAAGTCCTAAGGATTTACAAGCCTCCCAGATTGCTCTGAGTAACTCAATCTTCATTACAACCATACGAGATCTCGATGATCAACTCATTGGCATGGGGAGAATTATTGGTGATGGAGGTTGTTTTTATCAAATTGTTGATATAGCAGTACATCCAACTAGACAAGGCCAAGGGTTAGGTAAACAAATCATGAGCGTACTTATGGACTATTTAGACAACCACGCTCCAAGTGGAGCCTATATAAGTTTAATTGCCGACGTTCCCGCAGATGAACTGTATACAAGGTTTGGATTTGATTATACAAGTCCAAAATCGGTAGGGATGTTCAAGAAGTATTAGATTTTGAAGTAAAGCAGTTATAAATTAAAACAACCGACTCTATAAAACGAAGTCGGTTGTTCTCGATTTCAACTCTCCCCATCATGCTCAATCACATGCTTAAGGATCGACAATTTATTATTCCAAAATTGTTCGTAATAAGTAAGCCACTGTTTCAATTCAGCTAAAGGTTCTGGCTGCAATCGATAAATCTTCTCCCTGCCTACCTTACGCCCGCTAACTAACTCGGCTTCTGAAAGGACATGAAGATGTTTGGCGATGGCTGTACGACTCATAGGAAAATGAGCTGTTATTTGGGAAATAGGCATCTCTTGTTCTGTAAGTAATCGAAGTACCTCTCGACGAGTCGGATCTGCTATAGCTTGGAATACATCATATTTTTCTGCTGATGAAGACATTTAGCCCTCGACCACCTTTTTAACCCTTTCATTAACAATCGCTACCCAACCCTGTGCCATTCGATCGCGAATAACAGAGCTTTTCTCATTTGCTTTCGTAATAAGAGTATCCGACCCTTTCCAACCACCATGAACCAAAGTAAACTCCGTCTTATCACCCAACTCTTTGAGAATAAACGATACCACCCAACCATCTGTATCCCATGTAAAAGAAAGCTTATGCGGTGCATCGATCTCGACTACTTTACAAGGAGATGGTCCAAAGGGTGATTGGATATGGAATTCATGTCCTACTTCCAGCTTGAAATCATTTGGCATGAACCATGCTGCGATTCCCTCCGCAGTTGAAACCTTGTCCCATACTTTTTGAATGGATGCTTCAACAATAACCGTTTGCTTGATATCTTCTAGTGTATTCTGATTGTTTGTTTCCATAATAATCTCCTTATTATCGCGAATATAAAACCATTTGGTTTCGTTTCATCAATATATAACACCATTTGGTTTCATGTCAACTTTAGTGTATCCAATCATGAGGATTATATTACCGATCTTTACTAATCATATATGCTAAACAAAGAAGGCTATCGTTTATTACTGACGATAGCCTTCCCTACACTTATAAGAGAGTGATCTCTAACAACCTCGCAGCCCTACGACATGGAATCGATACGCTCAGTGAACCTGCGCTACGATTCCAATACCAATCAACTTCCCCATTCGATGGATAAGCTAGCTTGATGTCAACATCACGTCCAATTCCTTCAGGAAGTGGGAATGTGTTAACAGGTTCACCGTCCATTCTCCATACGGCGAGGAATAGGCGGTTATCCTCACGAATGCCATAGCTTAACCAAGGATCTTCAAGTCTTGGCATACCATTAGGCCAGAAAGGAAGCCCAGTAGCGATATGTTCACGGATACTCTTGTAATAAGTAATCCCTTCTTTCACATAGGCAAGGCCTTCAGGACTAATCTCCGCGAGATGACCACTTTGGTGAATACGAAGTAACAAGCTGTTAATCATGTTCATCACAACTTCTTCTCGAACCGCATCTCGTAACGGATAAGACCATACAGCGCACTGCTCTGGTGTTACAAGTGATGCGGAAGCTGCGGCAATGGCTGCATTCTTCAAATAGTCAGTCTGATCACTACTGGACTGGATGCTATGACGACTGAGCATAGCATAATCTAGGCGCATGCCTCCACTCCCACAGTTCTCAATGACAAGTTCAGGATACCGTGCGAACACACCATCCATCCACGAGAGATAGGCACGATTATGCTCTAACAATCCATCGCCGAAGCTATCTGCCTGCAATTCCGTTCCAATTCCTCCATTAATATTGTAATCCATTTTAATATAACCAACGCCATATTCTTGAACAAGCCGATCTATAACACGATTAGCATACGCTCGCACTTCTGGATTACGATAATCGAGTTGGTAACGTGAATGATCGATTACTCTCTTGCCGTGCCGTATGAAGAACCAATCATCTGGAACTTCACTCGCTTTCTTACACTCTACACCCATTACCTCTAACTCTAACCATAAACCAGGCACCATTCCTTGGTTACGGATATAGTCAAGCACTTCCGTTATCCCTCCAGGGAAACGCTGCTCTGAAGGCAACCATTCTCCAACGCCGTCCCACCAATATCCATCGGAATACCAACCGCAATCGATACAGTAATATTCACAACCAACTTCTGCAGCTGCATCTATGAGCGGAATGAGCTTCTCTGTTGTTGGATCACCGAACAAGCAATTCATATAATCATTGAAAATAACAGGTAGCTTCTCATTATCACTATTTGCTCTACGAATCTCCCGGCGATACAAGGTCATCGCATCAATTCCTTTTTGCAAACCGCCTGCCACAGCACTAACTGCTACCGTTACGGTACTGAACATGTCCCCTGGCATCAATTGTTTCCACCAATGATGTTCATTCTCCGTTGGACCACTTAACTGTAAGTAGAGCACTTCGGTCATATCGCTAATCTCATAATGCCAAGAACCATTATGTTCAATCTGCCAAATCAGTCCATCTCCGGTTTCCGTATTCTCCATGAATGCCATCGGCGCATATTGCGAAGATGACCACGTTCCCGTATTGCTGTAGGACAACCGTTTCATGGAGAACTCATTCACCGTATTCAGTCCAAGTTCTGGCAAAGTATTCGATTGCCACTGTGCCTCACCGTACCATGTGTTATGTGGGATGTGTAGCTTAATCTTCCTATCCCGTTCCGCTACTCCCTCTTTACTAAAACCGGTATAGGCGAACGAAGATACATATTCGAGCCCAACAGCTTCTTCTCCACTATTCTCAACTTCCGTCCAAGCGCGTATGACAGGTATACCATCATACAATTGGAAGTGACTACGAATGACCAGTCCTGTAACCTCTTCATCCCTTTGATGAAATACAAGCTTTCGTCCGATTGCATTCCGAGAATCTTCGAACTCGGTTAACTTTAAGCGTTTGCCTGGCAATGTTCCCGTATGTTTTGGGCCATGATGATCATCATGGTTCTCCCCAGATACATGTACTTCTACTAAGCGTAGCTTACTACGGCGTTTATCATCCCATAGTTCTACTTCATTATATGGTTTAGCTCCAAAATGAAGAAAGCGTACATCCCTTTCATTTGTTACTTCAAATTGTAAATGTATCCCATTCTCTAGGATCTTGATGTTCTGACTCATATAAACATCCCCTCTTTGATTATCCTTTCACTGCTCCAGCAGTCATCCCTTCAACAAGGTAACGCTGTAAGAATACAAATAGAATAATGACTGGAATAACACTGAGTACCGACGAAGCCATTAAACTACCCCAATCTGTCTGATAGAGTCCTTTGAACAAACTAATTCCTGGTGTTAATGTTCGATGCCCCTCATCGTTAATGAATACAAATCCAAACATAAACTCATTCCAGGCATTAAGAAAAGCAAACAACGATGTTGATACCAAGCTTGGTAATGAGACCGGAAGTAAAATACGAAAAATCGTACCCAGCTTCGAACAACCATCAATTTCTGCCGCTTCCTCCATCTCAAATGGAACACTGTCAAAGAAACTCTTCATCATGAACGTACACAGAGGAACCGTAAATGTCGTATAGGCAAGAATCAACGAGAGGTACGTGTTAATCAGTTCCATCTTACTCATAATTAAGTACAGAGGAATTAAGAGCAACACACCTGGAATCATTTGCGATAACAACATGGCAACACTGAACACTTTGACACCCCTAAAGCGAAGAAAACGGCTGAGTGCATATCCAGCAAAGATGGATATCATGATTGCACAAACGGTTGTTGTCAGGGCAACGAACATACTATTCTTAAAAAACGTTAGGAAAGCCGAATTATTAAGAACATTATCAAAATGCTTCATTGTTGGCTCGCTCGTCCAGAAACTTGGAGTGACCGAACGAATCTCATTCGACGGTTTGATGGACGTGACAAACATCCACAAAAAAGGAAATATGCAATATAGAGAAAATCCAATAAGGATTACATAGGTTATTGCCTGTAACAAATTTGCCTTTCGTTTACTCATTAGCATAGTTGATCACACTCCTATTATCCGAATACCTAAGCCCGGTTCTTTCTCGATGTATAAAAGTAATATATGATAAATGCGCTTAACATAAAGCCTAACATCAAGGACGCAAGCGCGGATGCATTACCAAAGTTATATTCCTGCATCGCATATCGATAGATCATTATCGGCAACGTCTCTGAGGAATGTAGCGGACCGCCTTCGCTCATAATCCAAATAAAGTCAAAGTTGATCGCTGTCCAAATAATATGAACAAATATAATCGTCAGTGAGACCGTCTTTAGCTGTGGAAGTACGATTTTGAAGAATCGTGTTCTCACACCAGCACCGTCAATCGCTGCCGCTTCAAGTACATCACGAGATACTGATTGAAGGCCTGCTAGTAGAGTAATGGTGAAAAAAGGGAAACTTCTCCATATATTCACGAATGTAATAGTAAGTAAGGCTGTATTCATTTCTCCAAGCCAGTAATACGGCTTATCGATAATGCCCATGCTTGTCAGCCAATAATTGATGATTCCATAATCCGGTGAGAGCATCCAATCCCAAGTTAGACCTGCAACAACAATCGGTACGACCCAAGGAACGATCACAAGAGCACGAAAGAATGTTCTTCCCCTGACATTCTGATTGAGCGCCACCGCAGATATCAATCCAAGAATATATTCTCCGGTTACAGATAAGATGGTCCAAATCAAGGTATTACGTAAAGAGCTCCAGAAATACTCATTCGCGAACACTTCTTTGTAATTATCTATACCAGCGAAACCATTCAGTGATTTATTAAGTAAATTCTTAAAATGAAAACTATCCCATAATACATTCAATAGTGGATAGGCATTCAATAGGATAAAGAACAGTAGTGCAGGGAGTACATACCAGTAAGCAATTCGTCGTATTTTTCTTTCTCTAAGACTCATCGTCTTCATTTCCATTGTTCTCACCACGTTTTTTTAAGATAGAAAAACAAGCATAGACGGAAATGATGTTCTTTCTATGCTTGTTCTTCTTGTAATCTATCTAGTTCAGAAACCTAGTCTGCGCTTAATTCATCCGTCTTTTTCAAACTGTCATTGATCGCTTGGGACAACCACTTCGCTACATCTTCAGGTTTGTCATTCTTCAACATTCCTTTAGCCAATGCATCTTGCATTGCGGTTGTAATACTACCTAGCGATACAGATGGGAACACGACTCCAGAATCCGCAAGTGCAGTGAAATCTTTACCCCACTGACTATCACTAACTACATCTGTTCGTGGTGCTTCATTCAAATTCACCGCACTTTGGTATTCAGCGCCTAACAAGAATTTAGCAAATTCCCATGTTGCATCTGTTTTATCGATTTTAGTCTTGTACATATACAGTGGTGCAATTTCCATGAATGTAGCCGCCTTATCGCTATAAGGTGGAGCCGCAATTTTTACATCAGCCATTTCATCTGGATGTTCTGCGCCATATGTCTCTATCCAAGAACCATCAACAACCATCGCATATTGATCAAGCGCAAAGTTCTGATCTTCTTCTTCCCAACCCCATGTTTTTGCGTCAGATTTGATCGTTCCTGTGCTTAGTAGGTCTTGGTAGAATTGGAATACCTCTGCGGCCTTAGTCAATTGATCAGGGTTATCCTGCCAAGTGTTCTTATACTTTCCATCACTCATTTGCTCAGCCAATACCAGGTCTTTCTGCGCTAAATACATGATGAGTTCCTGAGGCGAACGAACACCAGCTCCAGCAATACCATAAGCCTCTTGCCCTGTCTTTTCTTTAATAACAGGACCCATAGCTATCAATTCATCCCATGTCGCTGGAGGAGCATCATAACCTGCCTTTTTCAAGGTATCTTCATGATACAAAAGTGCACGAATTCCCAAGTAATTAGGTAGCGCTTTCAATTTACCGTCTATAGTCAGAGAATCAATAACGTTGCCGTAAAACTTGTCTTTCTCTTCCCAGCTGTTGAAATAATCTGTCAAATCGAGCAATGTGTCAAATTTATTGAACTCACCGAACCATTCTGCCAGACCCCAACTGATATCTGGAGCGTCGCCTGCGTTAAAGGCAGCTACGAGTTTGTCGTGCATAATATCATAACTAATGACTTGTAGTTTGACATCAATATCATCCCTGCTCTCATCGAACTCTTTAACTAACTTAGTAATCGTCCGACCTTCTTCTGAACTTGGATCCAAAGCTGACCAGAAATCAATGGTAACGACCTTGTCTGACTTCTTGTTAGCGTTAGAACTTGTAACGTTGCCTTTAGTGTCATTGCTTCCACAACCTGCCAAAAGCGCTAATACCATAACCGTTGCAAGCACGAAGGATAACTTATTTTTACTCTTCAACATGATCCCCTCACTTAAATGAGATTTTATTGTTTCTTTTACAAGATTAATTGTACTAAGTAATCAAACATTTGAGCATGATGTAGAATTCAGTTTAATGTTGAATATATTAAGTCGTTTTCCGATAGTCGGTTGGTTTCATCCCCGTATACTTCCGGAACACTTGACTGAAATAACGCTGATCCGCATAACCGACCATAGCGGCAATTTCATAGGTCTTCAGATCACTATTCACAAGAAGTCGCTTCGCATGATCTATCCGTACCTTTGTCAAATATTCCAGATAACTTACCCCATTCTCGTTCTTAAACAGCGTGCAAAAATAGTTTTTATTAATATAGAATTCACTGGATATTTCTTCAAGTGTTACGGTTCTATAGTTAGTGTTGGTATATTGAAGAATTGCACCGATTAATTGTTTACCACTCTTTTCCTTAGGATCAGTAGCATAGCTATTTAGTAAATACTCTATTAATTTCTTCATTTGTTGCTTCACTTGTTCCACTTTTAGTTCATTCACACTAGACTTCACAGTTTCAAGCATAGAGGCTAGTTCGTTATCCCCCACACTTGTCTGTTCAATCTTACTTACAATTAAATTAATCGCCTGTTTCATTTCTAATCCGCTCATCTGCATTAGGGTGCCATCTTGCACTAACCCATCTAGTTTACTTAGCAATGCCACACCATCACGTAGTGATCCTGCATGGACAAGCATTTCTAACATCTCTCCGACTTTTCTCCACTCGGATAACCCTTTAGATTCAGTTATGCTTTGCAATGACTGTTCGTAGTAAGCAATTGCCCCATCATCACTTAGCCTAAGTCCTTCTATTGCACGAACCGCCTCTCGATAGGCTTTTTCCATGAACGTTATTCGGGATTTATATTGACTTACTCCAAACTTCACCTTAACCTGCATCGTATCCCAAATAGACTTACTGAGCCTGTGCAGTGTCTTTTCTAGCCATGCTTCCGACTTTTCACTAACGGAAACTAGGATAAGAAATTCATTTGTTTTATACAAATTGCGAAATACATTTGCTTGTACTCCCCAACCGACCATACATTCATTCAATACATTTCGGAACGCATAGTACAACACTTCCCGATCTCTCTCATATCGACGATTCACATACTCATCTAAATCCGTTAATTTGATAACAACGGCATAGTAGCCTGCTTCTGGTAATTGCAATAACAATTGTTCGGCTCTAACAATCATCTCATTCTCTTCCTGCAGTGTGCCATCTATCACTTCCGACATAAATTGATCCTGCATGAGTACAATACCTTTATGAAGTATCGCTTTCTCATTAATCTCTTCCTTCAAAGCAACTCCTTCATTCTGAATTTGTTCAACAATTTTGCTAAGAACGGTCAAAAATTCGGCTTGCTGAATGGGTTTGAGCAGATAATCAATAGCGTCCAGTAAAAATGCTGGACGCAAATATTCAAAGTCCCCATAGCCGCTAAGCACGAGTACCTTGGATCGATATTGCGAAGATTTTAACCACTCCATAAATCCAAGGCCATCTGTTAATGGCATTTTTATATCCGTAATAGTGAAGTGGGGATTACTCTCCATAACTATTCGTTTAGCTTCTTCACCGTTATAGGCATGGCCGACAATACTCCATCCAAGCTCACTCCAGGGTATCATCTGTTCCAACTGATCATGTACGGATTGTTCGTCATCGACAATTAGTACTTTCATGGACTCACTTCCTTCAGAGGTAGACTTAACTCAATGCATGTCCCTTTACCGTTCTTACTATAGACTCGAATACCATAAAGATCTCCACAAATAAGCTGAATGCGAGAATGTACATTATGCAGACCGATCGAACTATTAGCCCTCTCAAACAGATTCTCTCTACCTAATGAGAATTGTACGTTTTCCAATTGTTCTGTGGTTAGACCTACCCCATTATCCAACACGTATAAATACAGTATTCCATCCTCTCGATTAACCTTAGCAAAGATTTTGAGCAACTTCTTCCCCTGCAAGAGTGGTATAAGTCCATGTTCTACGGAATTTTCAACAATGGGTTGTAAAATTAACTTTGGAATGGATAAGTTCCGAGTGCTAGAGTCCATTTGAAATCGAATTCTTATACTTTCAGGGTACCGCTTGTTAATGATAACCATATAATTTCGTATATGCATCAGTTCATCCTTGACCTGTACCCATTCATTACGAATGTTCATATTGTAGCGGTACATATTGCTTAAGCTTTGACAGATGAGTTTCAAATCTGGGACATCATTGACTTGAGCGATACTCGACATCGTCTGTAGCGTATTGAACAAAAAATGAGGCGATATTTGCGCTTGCAAAGCCTTGATCTGTGATTCTTGATTCGTTAACTGTAACTTGAGTTCATGATCAATCAACTGCTGAATTGTATCCACCATTTTATTAAATTGCTTACCCAGATAGCCGATCTCGTCATTAGTTACTGTATCGATTCTTACGCTGTAATCACCGATTTGAATACGCCCCATCTTTCGATACATACTGACAATCGGTTTCGTCATACTGTAACTCAGGGAGTAAGAAAACACGAGTACTAATACCCCAGATAAAATCAACACCCCGATCACTCCGTTACGAAACAGTATGACCGCCGGATCTGCATAGAAGTTATAGTGTAATGTCCATCCTTCTGTTCCAAGTGGGACCTCAAGTATAATAGGATCTCCCTGTAGTTCCTCGGCAGAGTAAATACTTCCTACTTTCGTAAAATCGGTATGATAAGCAATCTGTCCTGATTGGTTGGTTAGGGCAATGCTCCCATTATAAAAATCGTTATACTTTTCTATTAACTCTCGAAAATATGATTCTCGCATATCAATGACGAGTAAGCCCGTTCGCTTGCCCATCGAGTTAACCGGATATAGATATTGAATGACTGGCTCACTGTACATACTATTGTAATTGAGGAGAATCGTCGGTTCTCCTTCCGATTCCTTGGATTCTAGTAACAAATTCTGAATATACTCACTAGTTAAACGCGGATACAAACTGGGGAAAAAGTTTCCTACCGCCTCATCGTCTACATTGATTAGGTACATCCCTACAATGTCTTTGACCCTCGAGTTGTTGTATACACTCAGAAAAAACTCTTTTATATCGCGCACATTATCATACGTGCGGCTCTCATTTGGTAAATAAGCAGTATTGTTTGTCAAACTCTGAATCAGATCCGGATTCGAGTATATTTGGTAAGCGGTTTCATAAAGGGATTGAAAATATTGCTCCATCGTATCTTTCATTCCTTGCTCTGTACGGGTCTTTGCAAACTGAATGTCTTCCTTCATATCCCTTGAGATCTGATAAGCTATGATAGCGGAAGTAATACTTAGGGGTAGGATCACTACAATAATCATCGACCTAAAAATTTTTACACGTATTCCTTTAAACTTCATCTTATTCACGACCTATCTTATGAGGTTTCAGTACTAAGATTAAAATGCCTCTATTATATATTAACTTTCATAATAAATGGTAACCCTTATCCGATATAATAATATAGGATAACTAAGATAGGGAAGAGGAGCTTCAGTCATATGAAAAAAGTCGTCTTGCTAGTATTTCTGGCCTTTGTTTGTTTTGTACCATCCACGTTTGGGGCAGTTCCAGCCAAGAATTTTGTCATCGTAGATGCAACGAGTAATGAATCCTTTGTTCCCATTAGGTTTCTGAACGGATATAACGGAATCTCGATGACATGGACTTCTACAGATCAACGAATCGATATAGTCAAAGAACAAGTTCATCTCACTCTATTCGTTGGTAAAACAGCCGCAACACTTAACGATGAATCTGTCCAATTATCTACTGCTCCCTTTAACGATAACGGTATAACGTATGTACCACTTAAATTCGTTAGTGAGGCTATGGACATGCAGTTGATCTGGGATAAAGATTCCGCGTCCGTCAAGATCAATCAAGGGGAAGTTTCGGCCTCCTTACCTTTCATCAACCAAGGAAAGAATACCAACAACAGCAAGCCGATCGTGAGTGAGAAGAAAACATTCAAGGTAGGTAAGAAGTCTTTTAACGTACAAATGGTTACAATCTCATTATTGCATCCCAAGATTGATTTGGATGTCGTACTTGCGAGTGATACCATAGGCAAAGTGGAAGATCTAAGTAGTCTGGCCAAACGTAATAACGCCGCCGTTGCTATTAACGGTACTTTCTTTGATGCGTATACGACAGGAGAATTCAAATCTCCTTATGGCTACATTATTAGCGGGAATGAGCTCCTCCACTACGGTGACCGTCGTACCGTCTTTACTTATGACAAGAATAATCTGGTTCAGTTGATCCCAGGAGATGAGTTCCAAGATCGCTTTAAACAAGGTACGATCGAAGGTGGTCTTCAGGCTGGGCCTCGTCTTATAACCAATGGAAAAGTGTCACTTGACGTGGAGAAGGAAGGCTTTAAAGATCCCAAAATATTAACGGGTGCCGGAGCCCGAAGTGCACTGGGCATTACGCGTGATCACAAATTGATCCTAATTACCACAAGCGGTGCAACGATTCCGCAGTTAGCGGAGATCATGAAACAGGCAGGAGCTTATCAGGCGATGAATCTAGACGGTGGTGCCTCTAGCGGACTCTACTATAATGGTAAATATATAACGGCTCCCGGACGTAAGATCAGCAACGCTATTATAATTAGGAATCAATAATTATGTTGAAAAGAAGAACCCCCTAATACCAGGGGGTTCTTCTAGTCTTTCCGCTCCTTTATCATTTCCAGAAACTCCAAGATAATATTAGAAACGGCATCTTCCTGAGGCATATAAATGTACTTGCTAGTTCGCAGGATGTCCCATTTGAAGAGCTCAATCAGCTTTAATGTTGATTCTGGATCATTTTGCTGCGCTTTATGAAGTAAAGTTAGGAACTCATCATCCGGGATAACTCTTGAATCATTTTTCGCTTCCATTTGTTCACCCCTTGCTGACTCATATTTAACTCCCGAGCCACTTCACCTTCTGTCTTGTCTTGGATGTAAATCTTATAGATAATGGTTCTTCCCGTGTTGGAGGGTAGATCATTAATGAGTTGTCTTACTACGATTTTGTTATCAGAAGATGATGTGAAACTGGTTGTGGCCGGTTCAAATCCGATAAACGAACACTCACGCTTCCTTACAACTTTAGCCTTATACTGAATCCGCCAAGCAATCCGATACACTTCTTTTCTATACTCCTCAAATACGGTCTGTTGTTCCATCAAAACTACCTCCCCCTTTCATTTTCATCTTCTATATATAGGGAATTTATAACGATAGTTTACAACCCATATATTTCTTATATTTAGCAATTATAACATTTATTTTCAAATTTATGGTTGTAGAATCACGTGATTATTTTCTCTATAGTGTGAAAGGAACTTCAGGGGAAAGGAGGGAGCGGTCATGCAGGTCACTGATATGATATCATTGGTTACCAATGTGGGATTTCCCGTCACGTTATGCTTTATCCTTATCAAATATGTTCTGCAAACTGTAGGTACCAAACTGGATAAGTTGGAATCTTCTATGCACACACTAACGGAAGAGATTAAAATTCTAGAAGACAACAGCGATGAAATCCGAGATGTAGCGCGCGCTAATCCAAAATCGAAATGACCCTATCCCATCCAGAAATGACACGACTTGCAGCTCCCTCCCCCTTTCTGTGACACCTAAGAATCAAAAAAAAGCAACCTACACCACGGATAAAAGCTACCGCTTAGTGGGTTACTTGTCTAAATTAATACTTGGTAGGTATCCCACTCAGAGAGGGTAATACTTGTGACTAATTGGTGAACGGCTGCTTACTTCATTTTATTCGAAATAAATAAATTTAGCATTATATTTTCTATATTTTTCATAATTTTCTAACTTATTCATAGGGTGGGATAACCTAAATTTTCAAAAATGAGCATTGTAAAAACTTGTCGGAACGAAGTATAATTAATTCAAATTTGAGACAGGCGGTTGATCATGAATACTATAGATATCCTCATAGCTTCGGTCCCTTATATCAAACAAATCGTTAGAGAAGACATTATGATTGGCATTACAGATCTGAATCAATTTCTGTACTACGAGCCTTCGGCGAACATTGATTTCGGTATTCGTCCCGGTGATCCAATCCCTCCAGATGACAAGAATCTTCGTACCGCATTAAATGGAGAGTTCTCTTCTACTCACCTACCAGCCAGCATATATGGGTTCCCGATCAGTGCCATCGCTATCCCAATTAAGGATCAGAACGGAGTCATCATTGGAGCGTTTGCCACGGCTCAATCCACTGAAACCCAGCAGCATCTAGAAGAGAATATGGAGAATTTAAACCATATTACTGGACGTTTAGTAGATATGGTGCAAACCGTTGCCGCGCATTCAGAAGAATTGTCTGCAACAAGCGAACAGATTATGACTAATACTAAATACGCAGTAGAAAATTCTTCAGAGATTAATAATACGATTAGATTCATTCAGGAGATTTCCAATCAGACGAATCTACTCGGACTTAATGCGGCTATTGAAGCTGCCAGAGTAGGCGAATTGGGAGCAGGTTTTGGTGTCGTTGCCAAGGAAGTAAGAAAGTTATCCGTCAGTACCAAGGAAGCTACCAACAATATTTCGACAACATTATCTAGCGTTCAGAAATCCATTCAACAATTGGAATCCGATTTCTCACAAATTGCTCTCTCTTCTCAGGAACAGGCCATTCTAGTTACTGAATTTATGAATGTCATTGAGCAGTTAAATGATTCCAATCAACAAATGAAGTCCTTTATTGAGGGTTTGATCCATCACAACAAGAAATAATTCAATATTATTTGATAAGAACACAGGGCTCCCAATCCATCAGGTTTGGTTGGCCCTCTTTTTTTATTGGTATTAGTACCTAGTACTAGGATAACGTGCTATACTGTTTCTAATGACTACGGATATACCATCATATATTAATAGGAGATGTTCATTTTGGACAATCAGCAATGGATCGCACCGGAATACTATAATCTGACTTCGGAAATGGAACATCATCCTTCCGATAAGGTTGCGCTTAAATGGTTAAGTGAGAACGGAGATTTCGAGGAGATTACTTACGGAGAACTCCGCAAGCAGGCTAATCGACTCGCCGGAGGTTTAGCTGGTTTGGGTCTTCGCCAAGGAGACCCCGTGCTCGTTATGGTTCCCCGGAGAATTATCGCTTATGTCATCTATATGGCTTGTCTAAAGCTTGGGCTTGCCATTATTCCTTCTTCTGAAATGCTTCGGGCCAAGGATTTATCCTACCGCCTTCGGCATTCTGAAGCCAGAGCTGTTATTGCATGGTCTGAGGTCACACCTGAAGTTGATAAAATTTCAGAAGATCTGCCTGCTTTAAATTACCGTCTATCCGTTTCTGGGAATAAAGACAACATCGGTTCAGACTGGATTGATCTAGAAGGATTAATGGAGGATCAACCTGATACTTTCGAAGCTGTTCAAAGTCACAAAGATGATATCGCTATTCTGGCCTATACCTCCGGAACAACGGGCAATCCCAAAGCTGTAGTCCATAGTCACGGCTGGGGTTATGCTCACTTACGGATCACTTCGTCGTTATGGTTCGATATAAAAGCTTCCGATACGGTCTGGGCAACAGCGGCACCAGGCTGGCAAAAGTGGATCTGGAGCCCGTTCTTGACCGTACTTGGAAACGGAGCAACAGGTTTCGTATACAATGGATCATTCGGGCCGGAGCGGTACCTACAACTGCTCCAAGATCATAAAATCCAAGTATTATGTTGTACCCCAACAGAATACCGCTTAATGGCCAAGACAGAAGGCTTAGACCAGTACAACCTGTCTCACCTGCGTTGTGCGTTGTCCGCCGGCGAGCCTTTAAATCAGGAAGTCATTAACACGTTCCAGCGCCATTTCGATATCACCATCCGGGACGGTTATGGACAGACAGAAAGCACTTTGATCATTGGAACACTTAAAGATACTCCTATCCGTACAGGTTCTATGGGCAAGTCGATTGCTCCTGGACTTGTAGAAGTAATCGATGAGGATGGTAACCCACTTCCAGCGGGAGTTGTTGGAGACATTGCCGTGCATTTGAGCATGCCTGCGTTGTTCAAAACCTATTACAAGGACCCTGAACGTAAAGGAAACTGTTCACACGGGAATTATTTCGTTACAGGTGATCGGGCCCGCAAAGATGAGGACGGCTACTTCTGGTTCGAAGGTCGGGGTGACGATATCATCATTAGCTCAGGTTACACAATTGGACCCTTTGAAGTTGAGGAAGCACTTATGAAACATGCCTCGGTCAAAGAATGCGCTGTTGTAGCGAGCCCTGATGAAGTACGTGGTCATATCGTTAAAGCGTTTGTCGTGTTAAAGGATGCTAACTCCGCTTCTCCTGAACTTGTTAAGGAGCTTCAGTCACATGTCAAAGAATGGACAGCCCCTTACAAATATCCGCGTAAAATCGAATTTATCCAGGACCTTCCGAAGACCTCCTCCGGTAAGATACGGAGAATAGAGCTACGTGAACAGGAAAACCGAGCGGCACAAGAGTAAGCTTGCTTGAGATATTGAAAAAAACCGAAAGACTGACACTTAGAACGGTGTCCAGCTTTCGGTTTTTTTCTACGCCAGCAAACGAAGTAGCACAATTCCGGCCAAGGCAAGAGATAATCCCATGATCTCTCGACGGGACATGACTTCTTTTAGATAAAAACGGGCATAGAGCAGTACAAACACAACATTCATAGCACTGATTGCCGATACAATACCCGTAACCCCTTCCCGGAAAGCCGGGATGAGGAATACCATGCCCGCAATATTCGAAATCCCAACAAACATCCCCCAACCAAGCGTTTTGCCATTACTCCATTGGACTGGAACTACTACAGTTTCCGGGGCGGTGTCCGCATCTAATACCGAACCTTCCACTTCGGCTGCTGCTATGCGCATAGTATGTCTCGAAGCTTTTAACCGATTGATGGCCCACTGCGTGCCAAATAATGTTGCTCCTGTTCCATACATGACGGCCAGTACTGGTAGTGTTGATGCTCCAAGTAGTGTTGCTTGTTTGGATGATAGATCCGTCAAACCGAAGAACAGCATGGTTAGCAGCCCCCATTGAATTCCTTTTAACTGCCCTAGCTTGAAATCTTGGGAGTACTTAATCAACAGGAGGCCAAGAATGACCACAACAAAAGACAACAACTGCCAGAGGTTTAACGTTTCCCCCCACAGCAAGTAAGCCGCGATAACAACAATAACAGGTGGCAGCCCGGTGAACAAAGCGATTATCGAGGCTTTACCAACAGCATACCCCTTATACATGGATGCATTAGCGATAAACGAAAATCCCCCCATCAGTAAGCCGATTATAACCCCACTCCCCCAAGGTTGCCCTGCAAATACGTTCACTCCTAAAGCAATCAACGTCCCTGACAAATAAACACCGAATAACAGTAGATTTCGTTCAATTGGACGCTGAGACGTCCACTGATACAAAATTCCTCGTATCCCAAAACACGTTGCCGCAGCGGCGGCAAAGACAAACCACATTTCTCTATTCCTCCCAATCTATTAATCTCTCTAAATCTCACATCTTATAGATACCCAATCCTCTAAACAGAAAGAGCTGACACTTAAGTGTCAACTCCACCTCTTGGACATGCTTATGTATTTAAAGCCATCTTCAAATGGCTTAATGAAATTATATTATACCCTAGTATCGAAAGAAGGGATACATTATACCGCACTTTCTACTGTTGAAATATTCCCTTTGTTGCGGCCCATCAGGAACATTAGCGGAAGTCCACACAACACTATAATTGAACCTAATACAAACACATCATCCACCCCCATCGTAAATGAGAGCAGGCGGATCGTGTTAGTATCACTAACACTTGTGCTGACGAGTTCCTTAGAGTGGAACAAAGATCTGCTCGACAATAGAGAGGTAAATACGGCAATCGCAAACGAGCTTAATACATTACGAATCCAGTTATTAATTGAGGTCGCGTGACCAGACCATTCTACTGGAATTTCCTCCATTGAGGCCGTACTACTTGGAACATTAGCGAAGCCAAGGCCGAAATTACGTATGATCATGGCCCACATAATAAAGTTATTCGAAACGTTCACACCAAGCCAGCTCATCATGAATAACCCGAGAAAAATAAATACAATCCCAAAGGAGATCAGCTTAACTGGGCCAAACTTTGGATATAGCTTACCAACGATTGGACTAAGTAGTGCTAGCACAATAGATGATGGCAACAGAATCAGCCCCGTTGCAAGTGGGGTTTCTCCTTGTACGGTTTGTAAGAACAGTGGTGTTAAATAAGTTCCTGTATACATCGCTACCGTAACAATGCTGTAGATACTGAGCATAACCGTAAATCTTCGATTGCGAAATACACGTAGATTGAGTAGCGGTACTTCTGTTGTCAGCTCCCGCCATACAAACAAGATCAGCAATATGATCCCTACAACGATTAATGATATGGTTTTCCATGAGCTCCAGCCCCAACTGCTACCTTGGCTAAAAGCGGTTAGCAAGACGAGACTGCCCAGAACTACGGTAATGACACCAGGTACGTCCAAAGATTTCGGAATGTTCATTCGATAGTAAGGAATGAGTGTTTGGGTCAAAATAATAGCAATGATCCCCACAGGAATATTGATCAAGAATAGCCAGTGCCAGCTAGCATACTGCAGTAGCCAACCGCTGAATGTAGGCCCAATAGCGGGAGCAACCATGGCAGACAGTGACCAAAGACTAACAGCAAACGCTCTGCGTTTTATTGGAATAACCTGAAATATGATGGTCATCGTACAAGCCATGATGAGTCCACTGCAGGCGCCTTGGAGCATCCGAAATACGATCAGTGAGGTTGGACCCCAAGCTACAGCACATAATAACGAAAAGATGGTAAATCCAATTAAAGCAAATAAATATAGCCGCTTATAACTGAATCTTCCTCCAAGGTAACCGGTAAGTGGTGCTGTTACACCCGTAGCTAACATAAAGCCAGTTATCATCCATTGCATGGTATTTAGGCTGGTATGAAAATGATCCATTAACATCGGAACGGCAATGTTAATCGTCGTTGTACTTAAGACAGAGACGAAAGTTCCGAAGAATATGGCAATCATGATAGGCCAAAAATGATTCTCTCTTCCTTTTGTTTCTTCCATCAACGTTCCCCTCCAATTGCGCATATGTCTATTTTTACATATAATAAGAATAGAAATAATGCTACACCCCTAGGAATACTATGTCAATTCCGACATAGCATCAAAAAACGTTGATGAAAGCGTATTAATACGATTAGGAGGACGTCTCACGAATGAATACACTCTCTTATGGTCTTCTTTCTTTGTTAAGCTTTGCTCCCCTGTCGGGCTACGATTTGGCACAAAAAATCAAACCACTATGGCAAGCTGGGCATAGTCAAATCTACCCCCTTTTAGTGAGCATGGAGCAGCAAGGCTACATATCCTACAAGCTTATCAAACAAGTTGATAAACCAGATAAAAAAGAATATACAATTACTGAAGCAGGACTTATGCAATTACGACAGTGGGTAGAAACTCCTGCTGAGCATCCTGTTCTACGAGATGAGATGCATTTCAAACTGTACAGCCTATGGCTCTCTGAACCTGAGAAGGCTAAGGAAATGCTGCGCAAGCGCGAAGAATTTTGTATGAGTGAGCTTAATCGATATAAGGACATGCTCAAAGGCAATGAAGTTCTTCGCGAGAAGCGAGGCGAATCTCATGAGCCGAAGGCCACGACGTTCGGACGTTATTTGCTCATTCGCAAAAGAATCATGGACATGGAGTCTGCCCTGCAATTTTGTAAGCTTGCACTCGAGGAGCTTGAGTCATGAGTTAGTGGAACTTGGTATTGTGCCGACATCTCCTCCAAATGTCCCCTTCTCACCTTCATAACGGATATGAGTTTTTCCACCATCAAGCTTCCGACAAGAAAAAGCCCCAGTGGGGCTTTTTTAGTATAATTTAAAGAACACTTTCAAACCAATTCCAGAATACGAAGCTGATCTGATTGCTTTAATCTTCAATCGCTGCCTTACGTGTGTTGATTTGGCGAATCGTATCAGGATTGAATTTCGGTTTTCTATCATAGGTATACAATCCATTTACTTCCTGCTCCACATCATATAGCTGGGTATAACAAAATCCAAACATCATTGGGTGATCCAGTAGCACATTCGTTAATCCTTCATAACGCTTAATAAACGCTTCTTCTGATGTCGGTCTGTCTCCATAACCCCAAGATTGCTCATCCTTCTGCTCTGGATTCCACCAGATGCCGCCGTATTCGCTAATGAAATATGGTTGCCCTTCATATTTTTGTCTATCAGAGAACGTAACGAAGACCTCTCCGCCGCTTTTCATAGGTTCATATCTTTCTTTGAACGTCTCCGGATTTTGATCATAGTCATGAATATCAAAAATGTCAGTTACGACATGGAAGTTACCGCTAGTGTCGATAACGGGACGGGTAGGGTCCATCCGTTTCGTTACCTCGTAAGTAATGCGCAGCACATCGTTATTTTGTTTGGCGCCGTCCCGATCCCATGTCTCGTTAAAAGGACACCAGCCTATGAGGCCCGGGTGATTGAAATCTCGTTCCATCCCTTCTATCCATTCCGGCAAAAATTGAGACAAACCTTCTGCTGTACAAATGTCTAATCCCCAGTTGGCATGCTCTCCCCAAACCAGGTAGCCTAGCTTATCCGCCCAGTATAAATAACGGGGTTCAAACATTTTTTCATGTAGTCTAGCACCGTTAAAACCAAGACCCATCGAAATTTCTATATCTTTTCGAAGATCCTCATCGCTTGGAGCGGTATAGATACCCTCAGGATAAAAACCTTGATCTAGCACAAGGCGCTGGAATACGGATTTCCCATTGATCCGGAATGCCATTCCATCGAGTCTTACGGTACGCAGCCCAAAGTAAGAGCTGACGGAATCACTTACCTGACCTTGCTTATACAATGTTAGCTGGAGGTCGTACAGTCTAGCATTCCCAACCTCCCACAAATGAACTTCGGATAGCGGTAGCTTTATTTTTATAGATGAACCGGACACCACCACACTGACTTCTCCGACAGTTTTCCCTTCATAAGAGGCGGATGCGGAAATTGTAGCTGCTGCTGCTGCTGCATTGCCTCCAATTAGTAGCTCCATGTGCACACATGCATTATCCGGGTCCGCTACTAATTTCATGTTGGATAGGAATGACTCAGGTACATGTTCTAGCCAAACCGTCTGCCAAATTCCTGTCGTTCGTGTGTAATCGCAGCCCTGTGAACGGAATCTTCCACTTTGTTTACCACGCGCCTGCCGCCCTGATCGAATATCATCTTCAGCATATACAGTAATGATATTCTCACCTGGTGATATAGCAGCAGTAATATCAAAGCTAAAAGAGGAATATCCTCCACGATGTGTTCCTACGGCTACTCCGTTAACCCATACCTCAGTTTCATAATCAACTGCACCAAAATGAAGTATAATCCTTCCACCAGTCCAATTGTCCGGCAAGGAGAATTCTCGTTTGTACCATACTGCTGCCATAAAATCTTTATTTTCTATACCCGACAGCTTGCTTTCCGGACAGAAAGGAACTGTTATCGCCCCTGACAAATCGTGTCCGGGTTCAGAGAAACCGCGTTCCTTCCCGCTTTTGCCATGATCGATTTCAAATCCCCATTGGCCGTTTAAGTTGATCCAGTCAGGCCGCACCCATTGCGGGCGTGGATACTCAGGTCGAGGAACATTAAGACTTTCAAAATTCATTACAGAAGTCGTCATTAAGTGAGCACAACCTTTCAAAATGAGAAGTTGAGCCCATTTTAGCACCAGTATATGATTTTCGCAATGTTTATTATAGTTTTACAATACACGAACTTCATTGTACAATAATCTCAATCCATCTTTACGAAAAGGAAAACAATTTATGAGCGAAATAATACAAGAAACGCTTCGTTACCCGGCATCGCGTATCTTGGACGTAGCTAAGGCGCTATCCGGAGACGTTCGTGTTCGTATACTTGAGGCGCTCGGTGACAGGCCCATGAGTGTTAGTCAGTTGGCTGAGACCCTTGGCGTGGCTCAACCTACAATTTCTATCAACGTACAAACGCTGGAGCAGGTAGATCTGATCGTTTCTACACAGGGTGCTAATCGCGAGAAAATCTGCTCGGTCACATGCCGATCTATTCAACTCGATCTTCCATCGAAGCCAGGAGAAGGCCTGCATCCAACAGAAGAAATATATATGCCAATCGGAATGTACTCCCACTGTTCTGTACAACCATCCTGCGGTATGGCAGGAAAAGACGGGAGTTTGATCGGCTCTCAGGATGATCCACGTGTATTCTATATGCCTGATAGAATTGATGCATCGCTTTTATGGTTCGCAGAATCGGGTTATGTCGAATACTATTTTGCCAATCCTCTACCACCGGGCGTCATACTGGATGAGATTCGTATTTCGGCAGAAGTATGCTCAGAAGCACCTGCATTCCGCGAGGATTGGGCAACGGATATTACCCTGACCATCAATGACCTGCTTGTCGGCACTTATACTTGCCCTTCCGATTTCGGTGACCGTAAAGGCAAGCTAACACCCGAACGATGGAAGAGTGGAACAGAATACGGTATGCTGACCGAATGGAGTATTTCTGGAAAAGGCAGTCGGATTAACGGTGTTCCCTCTTCTCCAACAACCGTCGACATGCTCAATCTGGCCTTTAACAAACCGATTAGCCTCCGTTTCGAAGTCCGGGAGGATGCCGTTAACAAACGCGGTCTCAATCTTTTCGGTAGCAACTTCGGCGACCATCCTCAGGATATTGTACTATCGTTCATACGTCGTTCCGAACATATATAATCATAAACCCACTTCGAAATATCTTCTGTGGGGTCAGGCTCACTCCACAAGGAAAGTGACTAATCTTCAAAAAAAGTGGCAGGTCAAGGATATCCACCTTGATCTACCACTCCTATTCCAAATCAATCACTTCAAAACTCCCCATTTATGTGCTAACTCTATCCTCGCCGCTATCCTTACCTCGTAGGAACAGCTTTATGAATTCATTTACAATAAGGGGAATCAACCCTAACCCAATCACCCATCCCCAATCGACGAAGGAGAGAAATTGTACCTTAAACGCTGAGGCCAGGAACGGGATGGAAATGACTCCGAACTGCAAAACTAACCCAATGATTATAGCCCCAACTAGATACTTATTTGTAAAAAATCCAACTTGAAAAATAAACTTCGTTGCGCTTCTCATCGATAACGAATAGAACAGCTGTGAAGAAGCTAATACAACAAAGGCCATCGTCCTTGCATTCGTCATCGCTTCCTCAGAGATGTTGCTTGAACGTAGGCTGTACCCGAATTCATGCAATCCCAAATAAAAGGCAACTAATGTTATGGTCCCGATCAAGATACCCCCAATGATAGCTCGCAGCCCCGCCCCTTTGGCAAAGAAGCTTTCCTTCGGATCTCTGGGCTTTCTTCTCATTACATCTTTATCACCAGGATCTAGACCAAGCGCTATTGCGGGTAACGTATCCGTCACTAAGTTGACCCACAAGATCTGAGTTGGCAAGAGTGGTACGGGCCAGAAGAACAAGATCGAAAGGAGTATAGCTACAACTTCCCCAAGGTTACACGATAGTAGGAATATAACCGTCTTGCGAATATTCAAGTAAATATTCCTACCTTCTCTAATGGCGTGTACGATGGTCGTAAAGTTGTCATCGGTTAAGATCATGTCACTAGCGCCCTTGGATACATCTGTCCCGGTAATCCCCATAGCTACACCAATATCTGCAAATTTTAAAGAAGGAGCGTCGTTCACCCCATCCCCCGTCATCGATACGATGTTACCTTTCGCTTTAAAAGCTCTAATAATCTTTACCTTATGCTCTGGAGAAACACGAGCAAATACTCTATAGTTATTAATCTTCTGTGAGAACTCTTCTTCTGACAGCTGATCAATTTCCGCCCCCGTCATACTTTGATCAATTGAATCCGCAATACCGAGCTCCTTCGCAATCGCAACCGCTGTGTTCTTATGATCACCAGTAATCATCACCGGCGTAATCCCGGCCATTTTCGCTTCTCTTATCGAATCTTTTACCTCAAGTCTTGGTGGGTCAATCATACCGACGAATCCAAGTATCGTAAGGTCCTGCTCCATCTCATCTGGATCAATCATACGATCGGTATCCTTATAAGCAGCACCTAGAACTCTTAGTGCCTCATCCGACATCTCTTCGGCTGCCTTAAGATATTGGAGCTTCAGCTCTTCGGTTAACGGTACAACCTCACCATCGACGACAGCAGAAGTGGAGATCTGTAATAGTTGATCGATCGCCCCCTTCGTATGTACGCGAAATCCAGATCTCGTCTGATTTAATGTAGACATCAGCTTACGATCGGAATCAAATGGTTTCTCGGACACCCTTTTGTATTCTGAGTCTAAGGAACGTTTAATTAAATTGTTCTCATTACCAAATACAATTAAAGCTACTTCTGTAGGGTCCCCAGTAGCCTTTCCTTGTTCGAAGGTTGCATCTGAACATAAAACAAGTGATTTTATTAGCTCAACAGGAGGTTCATCCTTGTTTTGACTTGATGATATATAATGCTTCACGACAGACATTTTATTTTGGGTTAGTGTACCTGTTTTGTCCGAACAAATGATATTAACAGAGCCTAATGTTTCGACCGCCGGCAGCTTCTTTACAATAGCATTAATCTTTGACATTCTAGTCACGCCAAGTGCTAATACGATGGCTACAATCGCTGGAAGTCCTTCCGGAATAGCGGCAACTGCTAAACTGATCGCAGTGAGGAACATTTCAAATAGATCCCGCTTTTGAAACAGTGCAATGACAAACACAAGTACACAGATTCCTATCGCGATATACCCTAGGACCTTCCCGAGTTCCTCTAATTTTTTCTGTAATGGGGTCAATTCCTTATTATCATCATCAAGGATCTTAGCGATCTTCCCCATTTCGGTATTCATAGCTGTAGCTACCGCAATTCCTTCACCTCGGCCATAAGTTACAAGCGTGGACATAAATGCCATGTTTGACTTATCTCCAATAGGAGTTTTGGGATCTGTATGAATGTCATCAGCCACTTTGTCTGTTGGTACAGATTCTCCGGTTAATGCGGATTCCTCAATTTGCAGATTTGCGCTCTCTAATAATCGTAAATCAGCGGAAATAAATCTTCCCGCATCTAATATGACGATATCACCAGGCACGACGTCCTCGGACCCTATTTCTTTCACTTCTCCGTCACGTCTGACAAGTGCCTTTGGAGTCGTCATTTGCTGTAAAGCTTCAATCGACTTCTCCGCTTTATTCTCCTGGATCACACCAATAACCGCATTTAAAATAACGACAGCAAGGATAATGAGCGCATCGATAAATTCCCCAATAATCAGGGTTACGACCGCAGCACCTAGAAGGACATAAATGAGCATATCTTTCAACTGCGCAAAGAATAACAAGATCATACTTTTCTTGGGTTTTCCCTCAAGCTTATTCGGACCATATTGCTCCAGCCTTGATTTGGCTTCCTCCGTAGTCAGCCCCGTTGCTGCATTTACTTTAAGCTCTTGGAGAACTTGTTCTTGTGACTTAGAGAACCACATCCAAAACACCTCTTAGATTTAATTTTGGAATTAAATTTGCTAAACCCCATTTCAGCTATTACCCTTATTCTGCTCACTACTCACGATTTTCTTGCATATTTATCATTTCCATTTCAAAGTCTATATACAAAAAAAACCACCTTGGTGCACCAAGTTATGCGGTGTCTAGGTGGTGGAATCTTATATATATTTATATGTATACGATAAAATATCCATTACCAGTTATTTACTGCATGCTCGATAAAGGCAACCATATCCTTCACTTCAATGATTCTACCGTCATCTAAAACCGCTTGCCCCGTAAAAGTACCAAACAATTGATGACACTTATTATCGACAAACAATAGCTTCGTTGCCGTAATCTGATCGTAGATCGGCGTGAATTCCATCTGAAATCTCCCATTGTCACTGGTAACTTGTTTCTTCGACATATACCCTCCAGCAGACAGATCAAAGATCACAGACCCAAGCTTATGAGCGGTTCCATCGTAAAAGAGCATATTCTCCGTAGCTGCCGAGGTATTTCCGAACCCATGCCCAATATTGAAGCCGAATCTTTTGCCATCCACGTAACAACTGCCATTGCCCCAATACCAATCATGCCGGAAAGGCCAGACTCCTCTTCCCCAATCGAGTAATCCAAAGGAACAATCCGGTTCGAATCTATACTCCTTATCTCCAATGAGTACTCTTCCAGTAGCCGGCATACAGTTGATTTTATGATTATAGTAGAACATAGAAGGGTGCTCATCAAAAGGTGTAGCGATCACTACCGACGTGGGATCTGGTTGAGATAACTTAATATCGATATCCATCCTGGGTGAGTTCTTTCCACTAGCCTTCCCAATCAACCTCCGTCCACCATCTGTGATCTGAAATTGGATGAACATATTCCTCTGGTTATACGTCAAATCCCCTTGCTCTGCTGAAGATGGCATCTGGAGCCGATTAAACGGCAAGGCAAGCATTTTTGTAATTTCATAATGCTGTCCTGTCGCAAATTCAAACAATTTTACCGAAATGCTACCTGCATAAGACACGTGTCCAATGGTCATTTGCATACAGTAGTCATCGTTCGAGACCTGATAGAAATCCCACTCTTTAATCCGCCATGGTGGAGCTTTAATACATTCGCGGTTATAGCTTAGTACTGCCCGTGTCGAATAACCATGCTGTAGTAGAGAGCCATTGTTGCCGAGTAAATTACCCGACACGTTAATCTCATTCTGTCCCATATCCGCTACACCTCCAGATTAGTCACTAACCTTCTTATATCCAAGATATAAAGTAAGATCCCTCTGGCTGCTTGTTTAGTTATATGACATCCAAACCGTATTTCCCACCGTCTCAAAATCCTGCTTATACCAAAAATTACGTGATTTTTCTAGCGCATATACATACATTTTTTTGTTAGGGTGCTTTTCTTTTAGCCAGTTCACAAAGAAGGCTCCATAACCGTTACCCTCATAATCTTTCAAAACATCTAACGCTTCAATAAAGATAATATCTGTTTTATTCTTTATATCTATATAGAAGTCCTTTTCCAGGTATTTCTCGTCACTACTGAAATAATCCTGTTCCGCCTTCTGAACTAACTGCTTGCCGCTGCTATATTCCCAAATGACACCATACCCGGCCATTTCCTGTTCAACTTCAATGATATGGATCTCTTTAGGTAACTCCGATAGATCCTTCTGGCTTAATTCCCAGGCATGATAACTCGTTTTTATTTCGCTAAAAATGGATTGTATTTCTTGATCAAATGGTTTTGTGATAATCGTAGGCATTTTCTATCTCCTTTTGCTGTTTATAGCTGTGTATAACACTAACTTATTCAATTCCTTCCGTCAATCTAGGGACCATAGCGGTGCATGATCTGTTGAAATAAGAAAAAGCACCTTATCTAGAACCGATACTTAGTTCTAGATAAGGTGCGTGAGTCGAGGATATGTTACTTCAATATTATATATCCACCCGATTGTTCAACACATGATAATCCTGCAGCATGACCTCTGGAGCGGAGCAACCGTGTAGCTCAAAAATAATCAGCTCATTCTTTCCCTTTCGCAGGAGAGGCCCAGGAATATACAACGTTTCTTGTGGGCCAATTTCCCAATAACGCCCTAGGTTGAAGCCATTGATATAGGCTACCCCTTTTGTCCATCCCTTCATATTTAAGAAAGTATCAGCCAGCTCATCCACCATAAACTCGCCTCTGTAGAAGCTCGGTTCATTAGGTAGAGTTTGAACACTCGGTTCGAATGAGAGGTTAGAGAAGTCATCTAATGGTAGCGAATGAATCGTCCAATGATATAAGAATTGTTGACCAAATCGAACACCTTCAGTAATTCCTTTCGGGTCCTTTATATGTGGGCCATAATTTACTCGTCCCATATTTTCCACCAAAATGCTCACAGTAACGCCTTCTGGAGGAACAGAAAAAGCAACCTCCTGATCCGGGTTCCAACGTTCGATCGTTCCCTTATACGTCCCATCAACAAAAATCATGGCACGGTCCCGTACCTCTTGAAGATTCAGTCTACTTTCCGGTCTAGGTCCCGTCAATCGCGTCGAATACAGGATAAATCCATTATTTTGTCCAAGCCGCTCCATCGGTTCAGGACATGTGCTTTGAATCGGTGAAGATAGACTGTCAAGAGAAGACAATAGCTTCACTTGTTCCGTCATATGTACGATACCAAAATTCCGTTTGGCAATCGGCTCAGGCAGTTCAAGTGGGCCAAGATCCACATATTTTGCGATTACTTTACGTACAGCATGAAATTTCTCCGTGATATCACCACATTCACTGACAAGAACATCATAATCATAACTTGTAATGGTCGGTGCATATTTATCCTGAAAATTAGCTCCATTATAGAAACCGAAATTCGTTCCTCCATGAAACATATAGAAATTGACCGACGCACCGACAGTCATCATCTCATCCAATACATTCGCCACATCATCTGCAGGTCTGGTGTGATGCTCCTCTCCCCAGTGATCAAACCAGCCATTCCAATATTCCATACACATCAGAGGTTGATCCGGTTGATATTCTGTAAGCTTCCTGAAGGCCTCAGTTGGTTGCGATCCAAAGTTAGCAGATGCCCACACTCCCGGTACCATCCCACCTTGAAGCATGAAGTCATCCGGACCATCCGAGGTAAACAACAATACATCTACGCCTCTCTTAATCAATCCGTCCTTCAAATATTGCAAATATACCTGATCATTGCCGTAGCTACCATACTCATTCTCGACTTGCATACAAATGATGGGTCCACCATTCGTCGACAACAGTGGTATCAGACGTGGAATTAACTCATCATAGTAGGCATCCACCTTTTCTAGATAAGGCAAATGATAGCAACGAAGATGCATTCTCGGATCGGCAAGCAACCAGGCTGGGAGACCGCCGAACTCCCATTCTGCACAGATAAAGGGACTCGGTCGAACAATAACATAAAGACCAAGCTCACCAGCAATCTGAATAAACTTCTCCAAATCCGCCATCCCTTCGAATACAAATTCCCCTTCGTATGGCTCATGAAAATTCCACGGTATATAAGTTTCAACTGTATTAAATCCACAAGCCTTCAATTTCATTAGACGATCAGCCCAATACTCCGGTACGACACGGAAATAGTGAATAGCTCCAGAGATAATCTGAATCGGACGGTTCTCTAGCATGAATTGCGACCCGTTAATTGTTAATTTGTTCATAAGTAAGTTCCTCCTAGCAAAAGTATCTCGTTGACTACCATTTCCTATTTCGAGTCAAGCTCCGTGCAATATACCGCAAAGAAGCGGATAAGCGGAAGTTCTATGCACTTCGTCAATTTGAGTCGCAATTGCTTTGTACGAATCGCTTCAAAACGATCTATTTTCTTATGTCCAATAGCAGTACCTTGTACAAGTTCAACCCAGACTCCATCCTTCATACTCTCTAACACATACTCTTGAATCCGTTCACCATCTGAGATTTGCTCCATCAAGATTGCATGATCGATAAGCGACTCTTCCGGCAACGTCAATATCAGCTCTGCGCCCTCACCGGATGATTGCGCGATTGGATGATCGAAACGATGACGGATTTCATCGCCAAACTCTATGACCCGCTCTACATCAATGTCAGGGAATAGTCCGCGATCGTCAGGCGAAATGTTCAGAAGTAACACTGTTCCATGGCCGACCGAACGGTAATAAATGTCCATCAAGTTATCAAGTGGTCGCAAGCTGTCTTCATCGTTTGGATGCCAAAACCAGTTGTTGCTACGAATTGGAACATCACATTCAGCTGGTACCCAGTCCGAAGTTTCTGGTAACCATGTCAGCATATCGCTCGTAAATATGCTTACGCGAGCTTCAGAAGAAGTGTTCCAGCATGGATATGGTGCTAATCCGTCTTCATTCCCTACCCAGCGAATCGTTGGCTGCCCCATATTGAACACCATCGCGTCAGGTTGATATCGCTTAATGAGTCCTATAATGTTGGGCCAATCGTATTCACGACCTTCTGAACCTGCGCCGTCAAACCATAACTCAACGAGTGGGCCGTACTGGGTTAGCAATTCAGTAAGTTGCTCCGTATAGAAAGCATCATACGCTTCCTTGTCAGCATAAGATGGCTCATGCCGATCCCATGGCGACAAATACAATCCAAGGGCAACGCCCTCCTCACGGCAAGCGTCGGCAACCTCACGCACTACATCGCCTTGCCCATTCTTCCAAGGACTCGATTTCACCGAATAATCGGTCGTTTTCGTTGGCCACAAGCAGAAACCATCATGATGTTTGGCCGTTAAGATAAAATATTTAAAACCAGCCCGCTTTGCCGTGCGTACCCATTGCCGTGCATCAAGCTGCGTCGGATTAAATTTCTCTGGCGAATCGGTGCCAGTACCCCACTCTTGATCACAAAATGTATTCATTCCAAAATGACAAAACATTCCGAGCTCCATGTCATGCCATCTCAATTGCTGTTCCGTTGGTTTTGCCAAAATTGATTTACTCATTTCATACACTCTCTTTCATTCTCTTGTATTGTAGCGAGCCACGCGTACATTAGCTGCGATAAACACCTTACGAGATCTAGCTGCCGGAGCAGCCTGAAAGCTTCCTAAACTGTTGAGGATTCGCATGATAGACTTTCTTGAACATTTTAGAGAAATAGGAGAAATTACTGTACCCGATCGTTTGCGCGATATCCGAAATCGGGATCGTTGAGTGGACTATTAGCTCTTTAGCAATCTGCATCCTCTCATTCAGTAAATAGTCCGTAATACTCATCCCTACCTCCTTTTTAAACAAACGGGAGAGATAAGCTGGATTAAGGTGAACGTACTCGGCAAGCATCTCACGGGTGATGTTCTCACTTAGATGATCGGCAATATAGGCACGAAGACGTGGAATAACAGACACTTCCTGATAAAGACAGCGATACACAATTTGGATTAACCAAGTTCCCCATACTTCCATCTGTTCCAACGTCCTTGGGGGTACGTTTACTTGTGGGGCGCTAGCATGATGGATCAACTGATGTGCAGAAAGACCTTTCTTCTGCAGTAAATAATGAATCATTTGCAGAAATCCCTGATAGTAGGCATGTAGAACATTTGCTCCAAAACGCCGGTCCAATGCAAGCTCCTTGAGGCTGCTCTTAAACTGCTGGACTAGTTCTTCTTCCTTACCATTCTCCAGCAGCAGTGCCCAAACTATAAAATCAGGCAAGCGAGGATCTGGGGCAGGCTCTGGACTCTGCTTGCGCAGCCAGTTAAGCTGATTGGACACGCTGAGATTATTGTATTCCATAGATAGAAGTGCTTTGTACATTCCTGTTAGTTCATGCAGCATAACGGGTTCGCCGATATAGCAAGATACCGTGCAGTTCAAATATTGACTACAGGCATCAATATATCCGTTGCATTTCCGATCGATACTGTCCAGAAGCAAGGTTTCCTCCTCAGGTGAAAGGTAAAAGATAGCCATAGTGACTCCTTGCTTGGTATGCACGACCTCTCCTCTATAAGTGGAAATCAGTAGTTCAGAGGATGATTGACGGATGGCGTACTCCATCACTTCTTCGTCTCTCGTGCTGAGTTCCCGCTGCCAATTCTCCACACTTACCATAACTGGGAGCAACCGATCCTCTGGCTGCAGGACAATACCATATTCAGCTGGTAGACTACAGACTTCGCTATGGAAGGCGACGATCCGTTCTGATAGCAGATCGTACCAAAACCGCTCACTAAGCAAGGGCTTTTTTTTGTTCCATAACTCGTAATACGGCTTATATTGTTCACTCTGAGCAAGCTCAGTGTTCTTCTTTTCCACCGTACGGATTGCCTTCTGAATGACTTCTTCCAGGGCTTCGTACTCTACAGGCTTCATCATGTAGTCAAAACTACTGAGCTGAACAGCTCGCTGCATGAACCGAAAATCATCGTGAGCCGTCAGAAAAATCGTTTCTGTATGAGGTGAAAACTCATTAACCCACTCTAGTAATTCGATACCCGTCCCTTTTGGCATCTCAATATCACTTATCATGACGTGTATCTCTTGCTCCTTAAAGATCTTGATCGCTTCCCTCATGTTATAAGCATCATAAACCGCAGAAACACCCAGTTCCGTCCAATTAATTGCATCTTTAATCCCCATGACAGAGTACATCTCATCATCAACAATTAAAATCTGCAATCCTTTCACCCTCCTGCACCTGCATAAATTGTATGACTTTCAGTTTGCACATTTTATAAATTTCACCTTTTAGTAAGCGTTTACACTTATGTTTTTTCATCTCTAGTTCCGGGCAATATTCATTAACACTAGCTTCCTTAATATAGCGGTTTCTTGGACTAACTTGAGACCTCTATTGGAACATCCAACTCTATCAATGCCCCTGAATTCAAGCAATTATCGAAATTCAATCGGGCTGTATTCCCATACAAAAGCTGCAAGCGGTGGTAGCTATTCCAGATGCCCAGATGCTGATCATTGGTTTGATGGAAATAACGACCGCTTTGAAGGGACTCTAGCATCTCTGGAGAGAACCCGCAGCCATTATCGACAATGCGGATACGGCAGAATCTTTGGTCAGTATCCAGCGTGGCCTGAATCTCAATATGGAAGGGTTCCTCCATAAAGTCGAACCCGTACTTGATAGCATTCTCTATAAAAGGCTGCACGATCAACGGAGGAATTGGAACCTGCTTAGCATTCTCATCTATCACGATCTCAAAGGTAATCCTACCAGGAAATCGAAGCTGCTGAATGCACAAGTAGCTGTCCATATGTTCCATTTCTTCGGAGAGCCTCACGAAGGGCTGGCTCGTTTTGGTCGTGAAACGAAAATATTTTACTAGGTTAAGACACATCGCTTGAATAACCGTATAATTTTTGAGCTGGGCAAGATTATAGATAACATTGATGCTGTTTAACAAAAAGTGCGGATTAATTTGCAGCTGAAGATGCTTTAACTCCGCTTTATGCGTGCGGATTTGCTCTTCATACACATTAATTTTCAACTCTTGAATTTGATGCGCCATGTCATTGAACGTTTCAGTAACCGCATGAAACTCCCTGGAGGGGGAGTTATTCAATCTAATGGCCCAGTCGCCTCTCTTAAGCGTACGCATCCCTTTGAGCAAAGCATTCATCGGTCTGAGAATAATACTATTGAGATAGATTAGATATAATAAGAGCAACAAAAAGGCGAATAACGGAATCCATGCGATAACCTCACGAAATCGAGATATATTATCCAACATCCCTTGTTCCGGAATGAAGGCGATTAACGTGACATCCGTTGATTTGATCGGATTACTGACGACAACATAAGTGCCATTCTCTCCTTTCAGCCTCTGGTATCGCGCATCTGAATTAATACGAGGAGGATCTTTAAAGCCTCCAATCTCGAAGCTACCAGCAATCAATCTTCCCTCAGGGTTTGCAAGAGCAGAGAAGCCTTCCCCTCCAAGCTGGATCAGCTCAAGTGGAATCATTAAATGGTTAAGCTGAACCCATGCACCTAAGTAAACACCAAACCCCGAATCTACAATGCGCACTAGACCATAAATATCCCCACAGCTAACCGTCTTCCATCCCCTAAATAAAGGGCTTTCAGGTTGCGCCATATCAAGAATGCCCTGGATACACTGTTTGATGACTATCGCTTCCTCATAAGAATCGGCTTTGATCGATGTATGAATCAGATCCCGATAGACTTTGGAGTAAGCAAATTGAATATCGATACTATTATCAAACCGATTATATCTGCTTAGGCTGTTCAGGATTCGCATCTTGGTCAACGTGTAATCCGAAGAGTTGTAGACCATCTTATTCAAAGACAAAATATCTGCATCATGGGAGGTCATATCGTACAAAAAATTGGCTTCGATTCCAAGGCTAGTTTGGATTTGATTAGAATATAGGGAAATCATATTTTTATTGGATTCCGCCGCCTGCTCGCGTACGGAGTTAGATGCTGTAAAATTACTATAAATCAGTAAACAGACTAGAGGAAATGTGATCGTGATAAAGCCAATGGCTAGCTTGAAACGGAGAGAGCCTTTAGGGTTCATCGTATTCTCCCGCCTATTATTTCATGTTGGTATACTTATACAAGTTATTATATCTTATGTTGTTGGAAAAGGAAGAAGGAGCTGGAAAACACCCTTTCCAGCTCCAACAGCCCCCTATTATTGACTCGCTTTAGCCCATTCATCTAACTGCCGCTGACGTTCCTCTTGAACCTTTTGGAAACCTGCAGCGTCACGTTTAGCTTTGTATTTGGCTATCGTCCCTTCAACATCATCGATGGCACCTGCATTCAGAACCATTTGAAACTCTTTGTCTACATTACTAACCGCCGCCATCTCCGCTTTAACCGGAGTCTCATCAAAGGTAAAGCCCAGAGCAATAGAACGTTCGGCGCTAGCATTAAACTTTTCAAACTGTTCCCATTTATCCGAATCTTCGTTAGCCCAAAGGTAGGAGATGAATTGATTGCCAAACATCCACCCACCTGGACTTGAGTAGCCTTGTGTATCCGCCGTTACACCTTCAGGGTAATCAATCATGTTATCAGATATCTTGACGTAGTGCTTACCCTCGATTCCCCAATCTAGCATATTGAGCAATTTAGCATCCGTGTAAAGCATATTAAGGAACATCATCGCTCTCTCAGGGTCCTTGGAAGTGCGGGAAATTGCAAGCATCGCTCCATTAGCTTCACCTGTCGTTGTGTAAGGTAAAGCCGTCTCAACTTGGACAAGTGGTAATCCCATTGTCACTGTCATTTCCTTGTCTTTACCAGGCTTCAACGATTGTCCGATGGCAAAGGCTTTTCCTGATTTAATCATATTATCTGCTTGGCCACTGGTATCCGAAGTTACAACATCTTTATCAAACCAACCATTAAGGTTCCATTGTCGCATACGCTTGAGGAAATCGATAAATTTAGGATCCTCCAGCGTATCAATAATTTTAAGCTCCTTACTGTCACGAGAAATCATGGAGTTATCGTAGTTAGCAGCTCCCCAAGTATTCGCAAATTTATTGCTAACGACAGGTACGATACCCGGCTCGTTTTCCTTAATTGTCTTGAACATCTCCTCCATTTCCTCTAGAGTTTTAACTCCTTCAGTATTGAACTGATATTTATCGACTAATGCCTTATTTAGCAGGAAACCAAAGCCTTGGGCAAATTCCTTCTTTGTTGGAACGCCATAAGACTTTCCACTGATTTGTGAACCTTTGATAAAGTCATCACCAAGGACAGTCGGGATATCTTTACCTTGGTTCTTTAGGAGATTCGTTAGTTCTAGAAACTGTCCTTTCGATACATCAAGACCATAACCGAACCATCCTGCAGTAAACATTAAATCAAAAGATTCTCCAGAAATTTTCATCAAATTGGTCTTATCAGTCCAAGATCCCCAATCAATAGGCTTCAATTCGATTGTCGCATTGATTTTTTCCGTCAAATACTTACTCATCTCTTCCTGTACAAGTGCAAGATCCTTTTGTGCGTCACCAGGATAGACCAGCGTAAGCTTGTAGGGCTCTAGCTTTGTTACTCCCTCTCCTTCGCTTGATGTAGAGGAGTTTTCGCCTGCTTTCTTAGAGTCGTTGCTTTTCTGACCGCATGCAGGAAGGACTAACATAACCACCATAAGCAGAGCTAATAAGGTGTACATTTTCTTCTTCAACTAAACCATCCCCTTCTTCTCTTAAATTCTATTAAATATCCAACAGCGCAAGTTTAACCTTTAACTGCACCGCTAGTAATACCACTGATGTAATACTTCTGAAAAAACGGATAAGCAATCAGAAGTGGTGCGATACCGATAATAGCCAGCGCCATACGGACCCCTTCTGTTGGCATTTTAGCAAGTAGTTCACCTACCTGACTAGAAGAATCCGCTTTCATAACTAGAAACTGTATATTATTTAGCGTCTTAGTCATTAGATATTGAATATTTATAAGTTCAGGTTTGTCGATAAACAACATGCAATTATACCAATCATTCCAAAAGGCAAGTAGATTAAATAGGGCGATCGTCGCCATAATTGGTGCGGATAATGGCACCACAAGTTTTAGAAAGATGGTCAGTTCGTTTGCCCCATCAATGGTTCCTGATTCAATAATCGATTCTGGAATCGTATTGGCAAAAAAGCTTCGCATCAACAGAACATTAAACGCACTCATTAGTAGATTCGGAATGATCATACCAAACAATGAATTTTTGAGTCCTACCATCGTCACATAAGTGATATACCACGGCACCATTCCCCCACTGAATAACATCGTGAAGAATAGAATGAACGACATCGTACGACGCAGTGGTAAATCCTTACGTGATAGCGGATAAGCGAAGAGTGCTGTAATAAACAAGCTGATTGTTGTTCCTAATAGGGTTACGAGGATGGTTACCCCGTATGACCTTGCGATTTGCCCAAAGTCATTAAACAAGAACTGATAAGAGGCAAAGTTAAGCTTGCTTGGAAAAAAACTGTAGCCATTCTGGACTATAGAGCTCTCATCTGTAATGGATACCATAAACACCAGAACGAATGGCATCAGTGAAACAACGCTAAACAGTAGGAAGAACAGGTGAATTAATGGCTTATGAATACGTGTTGCAAATGGCATCGTTGGATGCCTCCTCTCGTTAGAATAAGGCATTGTCCTTGCTGATTCGTCTCACGGCGAAGTTCGCTCCTAGGATCAGAAAGAAGCACACGACAGATTGGTAAACACCAGCGGCTGTTGACATTCCAATGTCTCCACGTACAATCATTGCCCGATAGACAAACGTATCAATGGTATTCGTCGTTGGCATCAACGGACCGGAATTCATTGGCACCTGATAGAATAAACCGAAGTCCGAACGCATAATGGTACTGATCGAAAGCAGCGTCATGACGATGATCATAGGTGCAATTAGCGGAATCGTAATACGAGTCATCTGCTTCCACTTGCTAGCACCATCTATGGTTGCCGCCTCATAGTATTCCTTATCGATACCGATGATGGCTGCGAAATAGATGATGGCCAAGTACCCCACGCTTTTCCATGCATTAACTATGACCAACACATAAGGCCAGTAATTCGCCTCGTTGTACCAAGAGATCGAATCAAAGCCGAACCAATTCGCGAGTTGCCTATTGATGAAGTCGCTCTCCGCATTCAGAAAGCTGTACACTAGATAAGCGACAACAACCATTGAGATTATATGAGGAAGCAGAAATGTACTCTGATAAAATCGAGTGACTACTTTGTCCTTAATCTCGTTAACCAATAGTGCGATAAGCAGTGCAATTGAAGTATTTACAATAATGAATGCTCCGTTATACAAAACCGTATTTCGTGTTATTAGATAAGCGTCAGGCGAGTTGAATAGAAACTTGAAGTTATATAGCCCCGCCCAAGGGCTCCCAAATATTCCATCAACATAGTTCAGTTCCTTGAACGCCAAGATAACTCCATACATGGGAATGTAATTATTTAAAATCAAGTACGCTAATCCCGGAATCATCATAAGAAGTAAAGCCCTGTATTTTTTTATTTTCTTGCGAAATATCCGCTGCCGACTGGGGACGACTGTGACCGTAGGTACGGGTACATCGGATGATGCAAGTGTTGGCATAAGACTCATCCTCTCTGTTCTTTCCTTCTAACACTTATTATAGATGGCCCCCAATTTAACGAACTACTAGGATGATGACTTATCCTTATAACGATTGTGACTACTTCGTATTCAGCATGGTTTCAGATATTGACGGTTCTAGTAGCTCCTCGTATGCTAAAGGCGTATACAAAAGGTGACCTCTTCTAACCCAGGAAATTACACCTTCCATTAAGAGAAATATACGAGGAGCGATACAGGATGAAACAAACAAAGACTGTGCAGCGGGTGTTTATTCTTGGTATGGATGGAGCGGGTAATTTCGTGCAACAAGCGAATACACCCAATCTAGATGCTTGGCTAGCGCGTGGTGCCTTTACTAATGAGGCACAGGCGGAATTGCCAACGATCAGTGCGGAATGCTGGGGGTCTATACTTCACGGGGTAACTCCTGACAAACATGGCTTGACCAATGATAAGGTGGCTAACGAGTCCTATCTGAACGATTCCCCCTATCCTTCCCTCTTTCGACTAGTTAGGGAGCAACAACCGGAGGCCAAGCTTGCTTCCTTTACCGGTTGGAGCCCCATTAATTCCGGTATTATTGAAGATAACCTCGGAGTACATAAGGTTTCCCTGCCCGATGCAGAGCTTGTTCCCGCTCTCCTGGAGTACATCGAGGAGAATCCCGATATACGACTGCTGTTCCTCCAGTTGGATGAGCCGGATGGCTCCGGGCACAGGCATGGATATGGCGAAGATTCGCCTGAGTATTTAGCTATGATTAGTACTTGCGACGAACGAATCGGGACGATATTGAATCGGATCGAGCAATTAGGTCTCGTCGAGGACAGCCTAATCATCCTGCTCACAGATCATGGCGGAGGAGGTACGGAGAAGCATAATCATGGTAGCGACCATCCAATGGATCGTAACGTCTTCTGGGGTTGTGTTGGCCCTGGAGTCAAAAGAGGTCGTCTTTCGGGTCCTGTCTCCATTACGGATACGGCTGAGGTTACCGCGCTAGCATTAGGTTTAACAGTACCGGAACAATGGGATGCCCGGTTACCGAAGGGACTTCTGGACGACTCGAATTCGAATTCGGATTCGGATTCCCTATGGGAGTCTCATCATGGCTAAGACCCTGCGATTCCGGGAAGATGGGACCTTTAAGATCGTACAGTTTACCGACCCCGAATTTGCTACAAACGATCAGGAAGAACAACAGATGGAAGCTATGATGCTACGTATTCTACAAGATGAGCAGCCGGACCTGGTCGTCTTCACGGGGGATATTATCGCCTCCGCTAGTACTAAGGATCCAGCTGACGCATTCCGGCGGGCCTGCTGCGTGCCGGATCGCTTGAATATACCGTGGGCAGCTGTATTTGGTAACCACGATTCCGAAGCTACAATCACGCGTGAGCAGTTGCATGCCATGCAGCTGACTTACCCTAACAATTATGCCAAGCCCGACCCGCAAGGCGTTCACGGCTCTGGCAATTATGTCCTGACTATGAAAGGAAAGGATCAAGAAGCGGCTTGCGCCCTCTATTTCCTGGATTCAGGCAGCTATTCGCCGCTAGAGCATAGCCGAATGGGCTTCTATGACTGGATTCGCCGCGATCAGATTGATTGGTATGCACGTGAATCCTATCGGCTTACCAACAGCAACGGGGGTACGCCACTGCCTTCCCTTGCCTTTTTCCATATTCCTTTGCCGGAATATAACGATGTGTGGGACTTTAACATCTGCTACGGGGAGCGTAACGACGAATTCTGTTGCGCACCTTGGGTGAACTCCGGTCTATTCGCTGCTATGATTGAGATGGGAGATGTGATGGGTACCTTCGTAGGCCATGATCACGGCCACGACTACTGGGGCGATTGGCACGGCATCCGTCTCTGCTATGGACGCACGACACGTAATGCTTATCTGGATCGACCTTTTGCTCCAGGAGCAAGAGTCATAGTTCTGCACGAAGGACAAAGAAGCTTCGATACTTGGCTGCATCTAGCAGATGGAACTCTCCAGTCCGAGCAGAAAAAACATGAGCCCGTAGGAAGAACACCAAAAATCGGTGCCATGGGACTTCGTTAACTCATAAGATAACACTATGAAATAAATAAAATAGGGCATCCAAAAAGCCATAATGATGGCTGAGGGGTGCCCTTGATATTCCGATTAATTGAATGACCACCGAACTTGCGATGTGTGCAATCAAATAGTAAAAAAAGGCACGGAATACGAATCCCGTGCCTTTCGATGTTTAATTAGATAACCCTAATGTACGTAGAACTCTCATAATCGTAACTGTTCCTTGAGCTTTTGTGATGTTCGACAGAGGATCTAATTTAGTCAGTGAGATTCCTTGCATGATCTTCTGCTCAACCATCAGTGCTACTGAAACTCTTGCATACGAAGAAATGCTTGTTTGATCGCCAAACTGATTCAGTATTGCAGGATCTGCTGCATCAAGCTTCACGCCTGTAAATTTCAGTGCATTATCCAGCATAACTGCCATTTCCTGACGTGTCACCGGATCATTTGGACCAAATGTGTCTTCTGTCTTTCCTTTGATTAAACCGGTAACTTTTGCAGCTGAAATATCGCTTGCATACTTCGATTGATCATCAACATCTTTAAAGGTACCTTTCGTCCCATCTGGAATGATACCTAGTGCTCTAACAATCATTGAAACCACTTCAGCACGTGTAAGGCTAGTATTGACCCCGAATTGATCGGTACTCACTCCAGAAACAATCAGTTTCGCGGTTGCTTGTTCTATATCCTTCTGTGCCCATCCCTTCGTGACATCTAGGAATTTGAAATTGCTCTCTACAATGGTGTAGATACTATTGCCGGCTCTCTTCAACTCTGCCGTTACACTACCATCCGGGTTCACAGTAAATAAGGTTGGCACCGAACGAATCTCTTTCGTGTCCGGGATATAGATTACTCCAGTTGCCCGATTAACATCGATATCTTTAGCGTTTAATTTAAACTTCCGACTCAGAAGTGTGGTGCCAAAGTCTGTAATTTCAACGTATGTCTGATTAGCATTTAATTGTTCAATCTTAAATTCAAGAGGATTTACAAGTTGCTTCAACCCCCTAACTTGCAACTGCTTCGTCAATTGATCGATGTTGTTTGGTTCAGGAGAGGTAATCGTTATTTTAATATCTGCAGAAACATGGATAGGACCCATCGGGATGATATACTCAACTTCATTCATTATGATGGATAGTTGAGCTTGCTCCCCTTTTTTCGCCATAGCAGCAATGACTTCTTTAGTTATGCTAATTTCTATCTGCTTCGCTGCTTTGTCGCTGACTATGATCTGGAAGGTCGTTACAGTAGACTGATCAATAGCTTTTAATGCTGCAGTTGTTGGTATTTTTACATTGAGCTTATCACCATCCTTGGTGATCTGCGTATCCAGTTGCCCTGGCACTTTAATGATTGGTGTTGGAGTCGGTGATGATGCTCCGCCGCCGCCCCCTGAAGAAGATGGTCCTCCTCCTGGGTCTGGCGGCGTTACGACATCTGATTTTGTTGTCACACTGAGCACATTACTATTTATAGATACTTTCTGAATATGATCATTCTCTTTTACGATGGCAATAACATGGATCTTATAGTTGGTTCCGGCTGTAAGAGAACTTATTGTATAATTTGATTCTGTTGTATTGCCCAGCCATACTTTATTCACAAAAACTTCGTACCCAGTTGCCGCTTCTGTTGCATCCCATTTCACTTTAATTTCATTCTGACTATGGGAAGTAGCTATGAGATTTAAAGGAGCAGCAAGTGCTGTGGTATTCACAGAACCATCGATCGGTAAATTTTGAACCAACTCTGTGGTTAACGTTTTATTCCGGTCTCCACTAATTTCCCAGCTCATCACACCGGCAAGATCCAATGATTTTAGCAAGGATGTGGTGTACATGATGGATTCTTTGTCATTATAGGTTATGAAAACTTTCGTATCACTATTGTATACATAAGGTACTTTAGATGCTTCATTCCAATAACGAACATACCCATTTGTGTCCACATAATTATTTTCTATATCTGTATAATCAAATTGTCCGCCTTCCCATGTTCCAAATGGAGTCCCTCCAGCACAGATCTGATATTCTCCATTCTCAGGACAATCGTACCAACCATTACCGTAGAACGGAACACCTACAACTAATTTATAATTGGGGACTCCTCCATTTAAATGTCCTAACATTGCACCCTGAACATTATTTCTAGGTGCAGAGGTTTCAGCTCTGGGATGGTTCTTATCAAAATATAATGGCGCATTGTGATGTGCTAATGTCTCCCAATCTCCGCTGTAATCATAGGCCATAATATTGACGAAATCGAGATAATTTACGGAATTAGCAAGGTCCGCATTCGTAACGAAATTATCTCCCTGTGCAGCAGCAATTGTCTGAAGATAATACTTACCATCCTCCGAACCAGCCGCATCTAAAGCTTCACGTACCGTTTGAACTAGCAGAGTAAAGTTTTCCTTATCCTCTGGTCTTCTAGAATTACTCTCTTCCCCGCCTTCAACTGGATACTCCCAGTCAATATCGAGTCCATCCAATTGATAAGCACGAAGGAATTTCACGACGGAGTTTGCGAAAGCATGGCGAGTCTCTTCCGTCGCCGCCATGTTCGAGAAGTTCTTAGACCAAGACCAACCACCTACAGAAATCATTAACTTCAAATGAGGATTTTGAGCTTTAATAGATGCAAAGGTGTTGAAGTTATTCAAGTCTACTTCAGGATCACCAATGACCATTTCGCCATCAAACACGTAGTTTTGTTGTAAAGGAATATCTTCGTTCTGACACGCTGTAGCTCCAGTTCCGAATCCCTTCCAACATAAGTCGGAGAAGGCATAATTGATATGAGTAACTTGGGATACGTCGACATCCGTTGGCTGATAATTTCTACCCCCTTCGCTAACGGACCATGATGTATAGTAAGTAACGATATTATAATTACTACCTGGTACGACCTTAACTTCATTACTTTCCGATGATTCCCAAAGGTTGTTCTTGCCCACGACTGTAAAAGAGTAGGATTGTGCCTCAGTCAGACCGCTGACTACATAGCGATTGGAATCACTCGAACCGATTAGAGTACCATTCTGATAAACATCATAGCTTGTGGCACCAGGGATAGGCGCCCATCCGAGCGAAGCCGATGTTCTTGTTGCCGTAACAACCTGCAAACTCGTTGGTGCTACTAACTGTCCCCAAGTGATGGTTACTTTATTGCTATTCGCTGAAACAGGGTTTGGGGGATTTTGTGCGCCAACTTCGAAGGTATACGTTTGACCAGATAATAATCCCTCTTCAGGTTTATACTGAATCGTCGTTGCGGAATTGTCCCATGTTCCTCCTTTCCAATCCCCATTTACATAGAGATCGTAACCTGTCGCCCCAGGACTTGAGCCCCAATCCAAGGTTATAGAATCATCCGTCACACCCGCTACTTTCAAATAACTAGGTGGGGCTAATGGTGGATCTGGGTATTCGCTCGTATCTGGAAGTGTTGTAAATGTGACTACGTTGCTCTTTTGTTCCGGAGTGAGATTAGGGGCTTGTATTCCATCCTGCCCAACATAGAAAGAATAGGTAGTCTCCGGCTCTAAACCACCTACTACTTTTGCTCCATCATTTGCCCATGTAATATACTTATTATTTTCATCCCAAATCCAATAAGCCGTAATCCCTGGTATAGGTTTCCACTCTAGTGAGACGGTATTATGTGTTACTTCTACAACCTTTAATTCTCTAGGACCAACGTTCGTTGGAGTCTCTGGTTCCGGTTCTCCTGCAAGCGTAGTAAACTCGATGACATTACTTTTATGCTCAAGAGTAGCCGGTCTTACGAGCCAGGTAATATAAAGTTTATATGTTGTTTCTGGCTGCAAACCCTCTAGTGTCCGGCTTCCGGTATTGCCCCAAGTATAATATTCATCATTGTCAGCGAACCAAACATCAATATCATCACTATTAGGATCAATATCCCATTCTATAGTTGCGCTAGTAGCAGTGATGGAGTCCTCTACTACTTTTAAATTTTGCGGAGCAAGCGGATCTACTTCTGCCGCATGTGATGAAGGTGCGGGAAGTAATGTCCCTACGGCTAAGATAAAGGTCATAATCAATGTCATGATTTTAAAATACCTCTTCTGAACATTTATTCGCACTTGTATCCCCCTTAAAAAACTAATTTTGAAACTTAATTTGTGTAAGCGGTTTCAATGTTGCATATAGAACGATCCGTTCAGCATCACGCTCCTATAGGAGTTTATTTCCGTATTTCTAAATCTCCTACCTCCCTTACAAAATACTGTTTGTATTAGTTAAATTTAGATGTAACAAGCATGAATTGTGGACAAGCACAAAATCAAGGGATACTATCTTCTCTCTATAGGATAAATTTGTATATAGTGAGTCTGGACCACGACTCATATCTGACGTCCAATACTCTCAAATAGAATTAAACACAAATGATCCGTAAGAAAGACACTTTTTTTCAAAGTATCTACCTCACGGATCACAGTTTAATTTATACTTTTTTTATTTATCTGGCTGCTGAATTCCGTTCCGCTAGTGCCCGAACATGCTGCCACATTCATTTAAAGGGAAAAGCTCCTGTTAAGTTACTGAGGATATACATCATTCCTCTATTAACTGGAAAAACTCCAGTTAAATCAATCAACTTTCCATCACTAAGGCTTCATATCGCTTAATTAGATGGAGAAAATCCTGTTGAGTTGCCCAATCGCTGTTCTAAAGTCGCATTAAAAGGAGAAATTCCTGTTATTCCTAGATTAGCGGGGTTTCGTGGGTTTCGTGGGTTTCGTGGGTTTCGTGGGTTTCGTGGGTTTCGCGGGTTTCGCGGGTTTCCCCCATACGGATTCTATTGGAGCGGTTAAACTCTCCACATCCCCTTGCTCGATCTGCTGCTGTAGGCACCCGAAGCACCAAAGTTAAAGTTGCGCTTAACCGGGTTTATAGCTGCTGAAATCTTCAAATCAAGCAAAATATAAAAATAGAAGCAACATACTACTTCTAAATGTTTTTGTCGTGATCATATCCCTACTTTATCCACCGATTTGTGACATTCTGCGAAGAGTGGGCATATGCGTGGTCTGCTCTTCCAACAAATGCTTAGCCATTTCGTGACTTTCAGGTTTAGTGCTAAGTGCTTCTAAAAATAATTGACGAACAGCCTCATCATCACCGATGACTCGCCGAACCTGGAATTGCTCCGACCAGGCGAGGCATGGCTTAATATATCCATCAGCCGTTAGACGCAGACGGTTACAAGTTTGGCAAAAATGATTACTGATTGGGTGTATGAGTCCGAAGCTCCCGATTGCTCCCGCAATTTTATAATTATCCGATGGACCATTGCTACAAAGCGACGAAATAGATTCAAATGACCAATTGTTCTCTGCACATACATCAAACACTTGCTTTAGTGGCAGATATAAACTTTTCCACTGGGAATCATGATGTCCAATCGGCATATATTCGATAAAACGAACATTAATATCACGATCCATTGTTAAGGAAAGAAAATCAGCGATTTCATCGTCATTAATCCCTCTCATGAGTACAACGTTTAATTTTATTGGAGATAAGCCCACATTTATACAAGCATCAATGCTCGCCAGTACTTTATTGATATCCCCCCCGCGTGTGATCATCTTGAAGCGATCCGAATTAAGAGAATCCAAGCTGATGTTAACCCGGGTTAGTCCAGCTTGCTTCAAGCGCTCTGCCCGTGATGCAAGATAAATACCATTTGTGGTTAATGCGATATCCTCAATCCCCGGAATTTGTGAAAGCATGGCGACAAGAACATCTAATTCTTTGCGAACAAGAGGCTCACCACCAGTTAATCGCAGCTTGCGTACTCCCATTCCAGCGAGTACTTTGACCACACTTGTTATTTCATCATAGCTTAACAGATGCTCCGCAGGTTCGAATTCCATCCCTTCTTCCGGCATACAATAGATACAGCGCAGATTGCAGCGGTCTGTAACCGAAATACGCAAGTAATCATGCTTTCGGTCAAAACGATCGGTTAAAGTCTGAATCGTCATACCATTTGCACCTCCTTTTACTCTGCAATTGCTCCTATGATCGGTTTTCCCTCTGGATAGGCCTCATAATCAAGATATAAGGTACGTCTACCCTGGGTAATATCACGAACAGTGCCAATAAACAACGTTACAGCGCCCGCTTCCCGGCGTGTGACATTATCCGTTACCTCTTCCGGAACGATAGGTTGATCCGTAAAATAAAGGGAAGAGTTCATCATCATCCACCCCTTTCAATCACATCGAGTGCGTTTCATTATGATAATAATCTCCACTTTTGCCACCGTTCTTCTGCTCTAAATACGTAGGACCCAAAATCATCCCTTTATCAATTGCTTTGCACATATCATAAATGGTTAATCCGACAACCTGGGCAGCGGTGAGTGCTTCCATCTCGACCCCAGTAACTCCTGTTGTTTTTACAAGTACCTTGATCAGCAACGTTTCATCATCTAGTTCAATGAAAGTGATATCGACCCCTGTCAATGATAGCGTATGACACATTGGAATGATATCCGCTGTTTTTTTGGCAGCCATGATACCAGCTACTTGAGCCACTGCTAAAACATCACCTTTGCCAATACCACCTTCTCTGATTTTGCTTAATGTCTCCGAACGCATGCGGATTTGACTAATGGCGACAGCCATTCTTTGGGTTTTTGTTTTCTCGCTGACATCCACCATATGCGCCCTGCCCTGCTCATTAAAATGAGTCAATTTCGCAGTATTCATCACCTGATCCTCCTTGCCTTTCCTTAGATTACTTTCCCATATCGCCCATCAGCCCCCGCTCATCGGTGGATGTAAAGCACGATGTCCTCAGAAACAACTCATCACACCATAGCTGCCCGAACAGGCACCGTAAATCCAGATAATCTTATACTTTTAGACGATATCATTAATCATATATCGGATAGAAAAATGATCCGTACCATCCACGATCAAATCTACCTTGGACGATTCTACCATGCGAACCAGATCAGTAGCTATCAGTAGCTGTACAATCCAGTACATGCGCATGAATGTTGATGCAGGAATTGATCTGCCGAAGTCGACGAGCTACCGCCACCGCCTTAGGCACCTGCTCCCACAATCAAGACATGCTTATGCTGGAATTCACTTTGCCCTAAAGCTCCGATTGAGGGGGAAGCTCTCCTGCCTGATTTATCTTTCACTATGCACGGACGTAGCCTCCTCATTAGTTCCTAAGCAGCATGGATAAATACTGCTCCGGTGTATCGATATCCATGGTGAAATCATGTGAAATTCCACTCTCGACCCAATCGGACTCCTTAAGCCCTAACCAATTGATCATATCCAATAGCCCTGAAAGTCGATACTGCTCCCCTTCGATCAAACTTACAATAGGACTAAGTAGTCTTTCTGGGCGATAGACCCCATGAAGCATCTGATACTTGTCATTGACGATAGGAACAACTGCGTCATAGTCCATTTGCTTGAGTAGATTAACCATCAATTGTGCAGCTGGAACAGACAAAGTAGGGTAGTCACACCCTACCACCCAAGCAAATTCCGTTCGTAGCTTCAAAAAAGCAGCATGCATACCGGATAGTGGACCATGTCCCGCATAAACATCAGGAAGATAAGTCGCTTTTCGCATCGAGAGGTTGGCATAACAATCAGGGTCAGGCGTTACGACTAGAATATCCCGGCATATCGTTCCCATAACCCGAATTTGCCCTTCAATAATACTTTCACCCTTGAAGGGCAACATCGCCTTGTTATATCCATGCATTCGCGAATTACGTCCACCAGCCAGTATAACGCCCGTAATCACTTGGAACACCGCCTTCTATTTGCGTTTACGATACAGTACATAACTTCTTCGTAAATAGGTGATAGGCATACTCAACATGTGTACGAGTCTAGTGAAAGGAAATACGGCGAATAACGCTAGACCCAAGAGAACGTGTATTTTGAAAATAATCGGAACTTCAGCCATTAACATACCGTCTGGCGTAAAGGTCAATACACCGCGAATCCATGGTGAGATCGTCTCCCGATAATCAAAATCAGAGCTAGCTGTCGTATTAAATAGGGTTGCCGCCATCCCAATCACAACGATCATTGTTAGGAGGATGATAGACAACATATCACCAAAGCTACTTGTCTTCCGGATCCGCGGATCGGTTAGTCGACGATACAAGAGAATCAAACATCCTACCAAGGTTAGTATTCCAGCAAAACTACCAAGTGAAATCGCTATCGCATGGTAAAGGTGATCACTGACTCCAATTCCCACCAACCAAGCCTTTGGAATGAGGAGTCCACCCACATGACCGAATAGCACAAGCATAATCCCGATATGAAAAAGATTACTCCCCCATCGTAGCTTCTTCTTTTCCAACATTTCGCTGGATTTAGCCGTCCATCCGAATTGATCCGTTTGATAACGATAATACAAACCTATCAGAAAGATAACGAGAATGAGATAAGGATAGATCACCCACAAAAACTGGATGCCCAATGTCATTCTGACTCCCCCCTCTCTACCTGATTTCCCCCTTGATATGCAAAAGGTGAACCTCCTCCATATCCTGCTGCAGCCCACATCGGACCACAACCTGTAGTTCCCGTTCCTCCACCAGTACCGCTGTAGCCAACGGATGCTTCGAAATGAAAGGAGCCTTCCTTCACGGATGATTGATCGAGAAGCATCAGGATTCCCATAAGCACATGCCTATACGGACTACCTGCTGCAGCGAGTGCATCTCGCACACCTTCAAGTGCTTTACGGAAGGACAACAACAAGGCGACTCCATTGTTCTCCTCCGCTACTGCGACATATTCAAGGACAAGTGGTAAATAATCTGGCAGTTCTTCACTGGCAAGAATCATACCTTCTTCTTCATAGATTTGCTTCAGTTTAAGTAAGGCAGGACCCCGTTCGCGTTCTTCGCCTAATTGCCCATAAGTCAAATACAAATTCGCTTTCTTGTTGAAGTCAAAGGTCTTCACATAATTCGCCGTAATAACTTCGGAGTCCATACCGACAAACTCCGTGATACAATCGCTTGCATACTCTTGAAGCTTCACAGCTTGATCGTCGTTCTCATCCTGTAACAGCTCGCACCAGTTAACGAACATATCATCCGCTCGCTCTTGCCACTGTTCATCAGGATATTGCAACAGAAACGACATCATCATCCAACTGGAACGGAGCGTTATATCTTGCATTCCTCATCACTCCTTTTAAGATTGGGGGTAGGGATCCGTATGGATTATCCTCCGCACGGTCCTGGTCCACCCATCATATTCGTAAACCCACATGCCCCTTGCTCGCTATAAAGATCCGCGAATTCTTCACGATGTGCTGAAGGGATAACAAATCGATCTTCATATTTAGCAATTGCCAATAAGCGATACATCTCTTCTATTCCCTTCTCTGTTAATCCGAATTGTTCCAGCAGGGCAAGATTAGGCTCCTTGCTCAGATTACGGGATCGCATATGCGTCCGCATAACAGCCATCTTCTTCAACACCGTCTTGATAACCTCGGTATCCCCTGCTGACAGCAGGTTCGCCAAGTACTCTACGGGAATTCGCATATCATCAATAGCAGGGAAGATATCGTCAGCTGAGGCTGCCGTACCTTTGCCCTCCACCATATTAGTAATTGGGCTAAGCGGTGGAACATACCATACCATCGGCATGGTGCGATATTCTGGATGGAGCGGAAGCGCGATTCTCCACTCTACTGCCATCTTATAAATAGGAGAATGCTGAGCAGCATCAACCCAATCTTCCGGAATTCCTGCTTCACGCGCTGCTGCAATCACTTCTGGATCGAAGGGATTAAGGAATATATCAAGCTGTGATTCATAGAGATCTTGTTCATTCTCTACCGAGGCTGCTGCTTCTACGCGATCCGCGTCATACAACATAACCCCTAGATAACGGATGCGTCCCACACAGGTTTCCGAACAAATCGTCGGCAAGCCTTGTTCAATACGCGGGAAGCAAAGTGTACATTTCTCTGCCTTATTCGTTTGCCAGTTAAAATACACCTTTTTGTAAGGACAACTGGATACGCAAAACCTCCATGAACGACATGCGTTCTGATCGACAAGCACAATGCCATCTTCCTCGCGTTTATACATAGCACCTGATGGACAGCTCGATACGCAGGATGGATTGATACAGTGCTCACAGATCCTTGGTAAATACATCATGAACACCTGCTCGAATTCCATGCGTACGGCTTCTTCGATTCCAGCCATATTGGGATCAAGCATTCCCGTTTCGTGCACACCGGCAAGATCATCTTCCCAGTTAGGGCCCCATTTGATTTCCATCTGTTCCCCGGTAATTTGCGATTTCGGGCGAGCAACAGGCTGATGCTTGCGTTCATGACCTTGCTGTAATTTCTCATATTCGTAGTCCCACGGCTCGTAATAATCATCTATCGTAGGTTGATCTGGATTATGGAATATGTGTGCTAAACGCTTCGCACGGCTTCCAGAGCGCAGCTCCAGCTTGCCACCCTTCAGCACCCAACCACCTTTGTATTTCTCTTGATTCTCCCACTGCTTGGGATAACCGATTCCAGGTTTGGACTCCACATTATTGAACCACATATATTCCGCACCTTTGCGGTTGGTCCAAGTGTTCTTACATGTGACGGAGCATGTATGACAGCCGATGCATTTATCCAGATTCATTACCATGCCGATCTGCGCTTTAATCTTCAAGCCAGTTCACCTCCGCTAGTTTACGGATGACAACGTACAAGTCGCGTTGATTCCCCGTCGGACCGTAGTAATTGAAACCGTAGCTAAGTTGAGCATACCCACCAATCATATGCGTAGGTTTTACATGAATCCGTGTCGGACTGTTATGCGTTCCACCACGGGTTGATGTTACGTCTGTTGCCGGAACATTAATTGTTCGATCCTGTGCGTGATACATATAAGTCATTCCACGTGGCATTCGATGCGTGACAACTGCCCTAGCAACAACCGCACCATTCTGGTTAAAGCATTCGATCCAATCGTTATCTTTGATATCTGTGTCCGCCGCATCATCCTTGTTCATCCAAATGGTCGGGCCACCGCGGAACAGCGTAAGCATAGGAAGGGAATCATAGTACATGCTGTGAATGGACCACTTACTATGAGGCGTCATGAAGTTCAACACGATTTCTTTGCCCTTTACCGTCGGTCGATCTTTCGCGGTGTGGAACGGAGCGTGCTTAAGTGTCGGTTTGAATATCGCCATATTCTCACCAAATTCTGTTAACATCTCATGATCCAGATAGAAATGCTGTCGTCCTGTCAACGTTCGAAATGGAATCATCCGTTCTACGTTCGTTGTAAAAGGAGAATAGCGTCTGCCATGCTGCTCGGTCCCGCTGAAAGCCGGTGAAGTAATAACCGTTTTGGGCTGCGCCGTAATCTGGGCAAAAGTAAATCTCTCATCACTGCGATCCTCTGCCATATCCTTTAGCTTGAGATCCGTTTTCTTCTCAAGGGATTCCCAAGCCTTGACCGCCATTTTCCCATTGCTAGTGGAAGATAACGTAAGAATCGCTTCTGCCATATGAAGATCAGTGATTAGCTTTGGACAACCCTCGGCTATGCCGGGTTCATCGACGAGACCGTTGATCTTTCCAACCAGCTCGTATTCATCTGCCGCTGACCAATTCATCCCCTTTATGCCATAAGGCTTACTCTTAACTTGCGGCCCAAGTGAAGTCATTTTGCTATATACTTGAGCATAATCGCGCTCTACAACGACGAATTTAGGCATCGTTTTACCCGGGATCGCTTCAATCTCGCCTTTGCTCCAGTCGTGTATTTTCCCAAATGGCTGTGCCAACTCATCAGGTGTATCATGCAGCAGTGGTACGGCGACGATATCCTTTTGTGGTTCAGTAAATTGATCCTTCGCCATTTCCGAGAATGTTTTTGCGATGGATTTGAAAGTTTCCCAATCCGAACGTGATTCCCACAGAGGTGGCACAGCTGGATTGAATGGATGAATAAAAGGATGCATATCCGTCGATGAGAGATCACTCTTCTCATACCATGTAGCGGCTGGAAGAACGATATCGGAATAGACAGCTGTACCTGACATACGAAAATCAATATTGACCATCAGATCAAGCTTGCCTTCTGCCGCTTCATCTCGCCATACAATCTCTTCAGGACGCATTGTGTCTGTATCATCATTCAATAAACCATTGTGCGCTCCGAGCAAATACTTCAAGAAGTACTCATGACCTTTTCCAGAACTAGAGATGAGATTCGCTCGCCATACAAACATAACTTTCGGATGATTCGCTGCGGCATCCGGATCTTCGATCGCGAACTGCAATTTACGATCCTTAAGCTGCTTCGCCACATATTGCGCTATTTCTTCAGGCGTGTGCGCACCCTCGGCATTAGCTTGATTCACCAGACCAAGCGAGTTCTCATTGAACTGCGGATAGGAAGGTAACCATCCAAGTCTCGCAGCCATTACATTGTAATCTGCATAATGCGCATATCGCGCTTTATCAACAAGTGGTGAAGTATGTCCGTCCACCGGATTTGACTCAAAACGCCATTGATTCGTAGCAAAGTAGAAAAAGGATGTGCCATTCATTTGACGTGCTGGCATCGTCCAGTCTCGTGCGAAGGCTACGGTTGCCCAGCCCTCAGCTGGCCGCAATTTTTCTTGTCCCACATAATGCGCCCAACCGCCTCCATTAACCCCTTGACATCCCGTCATAAGAACGAGGTTTAGAATGCTGCGATAGATCGTATCAGAGTTATACCAATGATTGATTCCTGCGCCTACAATAATCATGGACCGGCCTTTACTCTCGACTGCGTTCAGTGCGAACTCACGGGCGATCTGGATAATTGACTCTCTATCAACACCTGTAATCGCTTCTTGCCATGCCGGTGTGTAAGCCGTCTGCGCGTCATCATAGCTGCCTTCACCACTTGGATTCACTCCATATTGGGCTAGCATCAAGTCAAACACTGATGTTACTTGGAACGTAGATCCATCAGCCCCTACAACAGTCTTGTAAGGGATTGCACGAGACACTATCGTTTTGCCTTCATCGTCGAAGTATGGCAAGCTGATATCCCGTTGCCCACTCGCAGAGCTACCGAGACCAAGTTTTGGGTTTATCTCATCGCCTGTGATCGCATCAATGGGGTTTAGATTCCATTTACCATCCTCGCCCCAGCGAGATCCAATCGTTCCATTCGGAATATGCAACTCCCCGGTATTCTCATCAATGAGCACCGTTTTCCATTCTGCATTATTAGTCTCGACACCTAAGTCCTTAGCGGTTAAGAAGCGATCTGCGGTACAAATCCCATTCTCATCTTGCAGAATAATCAGAAATGGGAAATCCGTGTATTTTTTAGAGTAGTTCTCAAAATAGGTAATGCGCTCTTTCACATAAAACTCATTCAGAATAACATGCCCCATCGCCATAGCGAGTGCTCCGTCGGTACCTTGCTTAGCAGGGAGCCATTTGTCTGCAAATTTGACGAATTCCGCGTAATCAGGACTAATGGACACAACCTTTGTCCCTCGATAACGAGCTTCTGTCATAAAATGTGCATCTGGTGTGCGGGTCATCGGAAGGTTGGAACCCCATACCAATAAATAGCTTGAATTGTACCAGTCACTACTCTCCGGCACGTCAGTCTGATCACCCCATATTTGAGGCGAAGCCGGCGGTAAATCTGCATACCAATCATAGAAACTTAGCAGTGGAGAACCAAGCAACGACAGAAATCGTGATCCTGCGGCATAGCTAACCATCGACATCGCCGGGATTGGAGAGAAGCCAATAATCCGGTCTGGGCCCTCCTTTTTGATCGTATACAACATCGATGCCGAGATGATTTCATTAACCTCTTCCCATGATGCGCGGACCATGCCACCTTTACCACGGGCTGATTTATAAATCAGCTTTTTATTATCGTCTTCTACAATAGACGCCCATGCCAATACAGGATCATGGTTATCTTGACGAGCTTGCCGCCATAATTGTAATAGCTTGCCGCGAATATAAGGATATTTCACCCGCAGTGGGCTATAGAGATACCAGGAGAAGCTTGCTCCACGAGGACATCCGCGAGGCTCGAATTCTGGCATATCGGGTCCAGTTGTTGGATAATCCGTTTGTTGTGTTTCCCAAGTGACGATACCGTTTTTTACGAATATTTTCCAGCTGCATGATCCAGTACAGTTCACTCCATGTGTGGAGCGGACAACCTTATCATGTTGCCACCGATTGCGGTACATATCTTCCCACGAACGATCCGCTGTGGATACTTCGCTCCACCCTTCTGCATTCTTTTCACGCTTGCGGAAAAACGTAAGCTTTTGCAATAGAGGATTGTTCTTCTTCATTCGTTCATCTCCTTGCGCCTTATTCTACTTCTATTGTAGACTTAGCAGCTCGCACAAAAGAGAGGGGAAAACCCTCATTCTTTCAAGGGTTTTCCCTAGTTTTGCTAAAATTCTTATCTTTTCATTTGGATTTATCAGGAGGGAGTAGAGACATTATTAGGGTTTGAATATGATCAAGGAGAATATCCTCTGCATGAATAGAGAGGATTGGGGCGTTATGGGGCTGTTTGTTACTTACACTGTTAGCGGAGAATTTCTTAGGATTCAGCCAACTTACCCAAAGTCGTATATCTGACGTCTCTTTAAGGAGATCTATCATGTGGTTGGACTCACGAATTAAAGCGATTTTGGGGTAAGATGCTGCTTTAAAACCTTCTGCGATTAAGATGTCGACCCTTCCGTTTAGCAGTGCAGCAATTTCCTGCAATGAGGTTGGTTCTTGACGCATCCAACGGGTAGCGGTGTTTGAAGTAAGGACCGTTTCTACAGCTCCATGTGTCAAATGTTTGCTACTATCTGTACCTGGTTCATCAAGCTGAAACCTATGAGCATCATGTTTAGCTGATCCGACCCTTAAGCCTGCGGCCGTTAGTGTTGCTATAAGCTTACAAGTTAGTGTTGTCTTTCCACTGTTTTTATAGCCTACGATTTGTAACACCGGTAAGTCAGAAATTATACTTACACAGGTTGAATTCACTGACATGACGCTCCCCCTCTACAATGGAATAACTTCGACAAGTTCGCCCGCCTCGTAGCCTTTAGGTGAACCTGGAAGGCAGATCAAACAGTTGGCATCACGTAGTGATACGGTAACGCTGGACATGTCATATCCAATGGGTGTAGCTACCAAGGAGCCCTTTTCGCTGGAGAAAACACCACGAATAAAACGCGTAGAACGATCTGATTTCAAATAAGCAGTAGATAATGTGGCTAACATACGTGGCTCTGGTACAAGTTTGGCCCCCATCATGCCACGGAGTGCAGGGCGAAGAAACAATCGACATCCAACATAACAAGCAGCAGGGTTGCCGGATAGTGCAAAGAGTGGTTTGTCATTCCAAAGACCATATGTCGTTGGGCTACCGGGTCGCATTAACACCTTATTAAACTTCAAATCTCCATCCCAATCTTTCGTTAAATCATAGATTATATCGTGGTCCCCCACCGAGACACCACCGATCGTTACGACAACATCATATACAGCAAAGGCATCCATCACAATCGCTTTTGCCTTCTCTACATCATCTGAAATTCGGCCTAACATCACCGGAATCCCCCCGAAATCCATAACAGCCGCTGTGACCATATAGGCATTACTGTTACGAATCCTTCCGGGCTGTAGCGGCTCATGAACATCAAGCAGTTCAGCACCCGTGGCAAGGATTGCTACACGAGGCTGTTGATATACCTGAACTGTAGCGATACCGAACATAGCAAGCAGTGCGATCTCTGCCGGGCCAATACGAACACCAGCTTGAAGAACCAACTCTCCCGAACCTATCTCAATGCCGATTGGTGACACATTTTCACCGGGAATAACCATCCCCTTGACGCAGCACGTCTCTTGTTCATCGGTGCCATAGGCGCTCTCTTCTGTCATTTCATATTTGATAACCGCATCTGCGCCATCTGGTACAACTGCACCCGTCATAATTCTTGCACATTCTCCCGGGCGAATCGTCATGCTTGAAGTTGTACCCGCTGGAATGTTATCAACAACATTCAAAGTAATCGGATTCCGGATCGTTGCAGAAGAAGTATCAGCCGCTATGACCGCATAGCCATCCATACCCGCCCGTCGAAAATGAGGTACAGGCTGAGAAGCAATAATTTCCACAGCCAGATACCTTCCGATGCTTTGCGTAATGCACAGCTCTTCCGTATCCATCAGACGAACTCTATCCATGACGATATGGGTTGCTTCTTCTACACTGACCGCTGTTCTCATGAAGTTTTCTTGCGCTTTTCTTCCACTCATAGGACTACCATTCCGTTTCCATGCATACGATCATTTCCGGAGAAGACTTCCCGGTTAAATCGCTCGGAGGTCGGCTCAATTTCACTAAAGACACCAACATAGTAACTGGTTTCACCGACATCATTTTGTACAGCATTGATCGTCAAGAATTGTAAATATAGTTCGCCATTCTTTTTCTTATTCCATACGTTACCACTCCATGCGTTGTTCTCCTGCAACTGTTTCCACATCAAATCATAAAAATCTTTGTCGTGACGACCCGATTTGAGAAAACCCGACTTTTGACCAATGGCCATATCCGCGGTATAACCTGTGATAGCTGTAAACGCTGGATTTATATTGATGATAATCCCCTTTTTATTCGTAACAAGAATCGCTTGAGAGGTACTCTGAATCATTTGCTCGGCCAATTTCACTCGATCCTGCCAGTACAAATAAAGCACAAGTAGTAAACTGCACATAGCCACCATAGCCAATGCCATAAAACCAATCGCATAGTGTCCGGTTATTGCGAATAATAGTGACAACAAAAGTGGTGGGAAGAATCCCCCTAGACCGCCAAGAGCAGAAATGAGTCCGTTTGCAATACCTGCCTGCTTCGAGAAGTAAAGAGGAACTAATTTAAAGAGCGTCCCATTCCCCGTTCCTGCACAAAAACCAATCAGTAAACATCCGACAGAATACAGCATGATAGATGGAGAAAAGGCGAGTAGAATGCCTCCTATTGTCAATCCGATGAATACAAACACCAATATTTTAAACGGATTAAACTTATCTCCAAGCCAGCCGCCAATCGGCCGCATAAGTGTAGCTAGTGCCACAAAGCCAGCAGTACGCAATCCTGCATCTATTTTGCTAATATCAAATTGTTGGACGAGATAATTCGGTAGAAACACGGTGAATGCTACGAAAGATCCGAATGTTATAAAGTAAAAAAAACAAAGCAGCCATAGCTTCTCGTTTCGATAGATTCCTTTGAACTGCTCCATCAGTGGGATTGTTGATTTGTTCTCTTGTCGATCCCCGATAAAAAAATTAGCAATCGCAAAAATGATGAGCAAGATCAAATAGAACTGTACTGTCGTCCGCCATCCAAACTGCGTTGCTAATAAAGGTGCAAAAAATGTACTTATTGCCGAGCCAATGTTACCAAGACCATAAATCCCATTTACAAACCCATGCTTCGATCGAGGGTAATATTTCGGAAGTGAGGTAACGCCCACAGAGAACGTCGCGCCAGCAATCCCAAGAAATAGTCCACCTGTTATAAGATGATTGAAGGTCGTTGCTTTACTGATGTAGAACACAGGTATGAGCAGGATTATAAAGCTAATCATGAACATCAATCGCGCTCCATATTTATTCGTCCAATAACCGAACGGGATCCGTAATACGGAACCTAGCACCACTGGTAAAGCCGTTACTAGAGATAATTGTCCTGGTGTTAAAATAATACCTTCTTTAATAAACACAATTAACGATGATAATACACCCCAAACAGCGAATCCTAGAACAAGACTTAAGGTTTGTAAAGGTAATAGTGCTTTGGATGGTTTCATACCCACGCCTCCCATAATACGAATTGATCTACTATCCATTATCATGGGAGCATACTACAAAACAAACAGGGGAATTCCCTCAATTCACTCAAGGAAATTCCCCATATGATGACTGTTATTTATTCCAATGCATTTCATCTAGTAAAACGCGGGTTGGAATGGTAAACCTAACTGATTTCTTGTCCTTCTCTATTACTATTTCCAAGTCACATTTAAGCGATTTAAGTTGCTCCATTACGGGGAGGAAAAGCTCATTCGATGCAGGATGAAGGAGATAACCCTCAAACTCAATCAAGGTTTGTCCCAACTCATCTTGACCGATGATCAATTGCGCATCCACTGCCTGAGTCCCACACTCTCTCACCAAAAGTGCTAAGATAGCCGTAATTTCCTCCTGTCGTTCATCGTTCAGTCTTGTTATTCGCTGATCCAGCAGTTCACAGGTTATCCCAGCGGCTCGTGCTTCTTGCAATAGCTTGATAATGGATCCATGTGAATTATTCAGTTTAGAATCTGTGTCTCGAGGACTTTCGTTAATCCATGTTGGCGAAACACTCGAATCCTCACTCCCACTTGGCGCCGTTGGAGCCTCGTCATAGAAACCCGCAAGCGTACCTGCACATGCTTGTACTCGCATGATATCTTCCTCCGGAAATTCTCGTCTACTTCGCTGACCAACGAGCAGCACACCGTAAGCTTGATTTTGCACATGGATGGTGGAATTTATGGATACGCCTACGCCAGAGTATAAGGATTCCACGAGAAATATCGGATATTCCAATACTTCCTCCTGCACTTCCTCTGGAAATGCTAAGACGACATGCGGTGACATGCCCTGTAGTACTTTCCCAGCCATTCCTCTGCCCATACGAACAGCTATTTTTTTGTATCGATCAGATTGCGCTCCAAGCGCGAATCGCCAATAAATATCACGATATTGACCATCCGACAATGCAATAGCCACAAAATCCAGTCCCATCTCATTCTTAAGCTGCTCTAGCTCCCATTGGATCTTCTGCTGTATTGTCAGTTTGTTAATCAAAATCGAGCAACCCCCTTCTATAAGCCAATTTCATCAAATCGCGGCGGTTGTCTAACTGTAGTTTCTCCATAATATTCGCTTTATGGTTTTCAACCGTTTTAACACTGATCAACAGCAATTCTGCCACTTCTTTATTGGTATAGCCTTTGGCCACAAGACTAAGAATTTCCTTCTCCCGCTCTGTAAGAGATTCGAACACATCCTTCGTTTCTTTGGTCTGCCCCTGCAAATACCCTTGAATTACTTTCTTGGTTGCGGATGGATGCAGGTAAACAAGTCCTTGATAAACCTGTTCAATGGCCTGGACGAGTTCAGTCATTGGTGACGATTTTAAAATATACCCGGAAGCACCCGCTTTAAGTGCCCGAAATAAATATTGTTCATCATCATGCATGGTTAGTACGATAACCTTGATCTCCGGAAGCGATTGCAAGAGCTCCCTTGTCGTATAAAGTCCGTCACGACCATTCGGAAAACTCAAATCCATCAGCACAATATCTGGTTTTAACTCCAGCGCCTGTTTGATGCAGGATGCACTATCAGCAGCCTCACCAATGACAGTGATGTTCGATTGTGCATCAAGAACAGCGCGTAGCCCACTGCGTACGACAGCATGATCGTCTACAATAAAAACCTTCACTTTCATTATACCCCCTCCTCTGACCCCGAAATGCTGCGATCCTCGACAGGAACTTGTACTTGAATGATTGTTCCTTGTCCTAGCGAGGATTGAATGTCAAACGAGCCACCCAAAATTTTGACTCGTTCTTCCATACTGTATAAGCCAACACCCTGCCGAAGCTCAGTGGTAATGATAAATCCTAGACCATAATCTCGTACTTCAAGCTCGGCTAGCGTGGACTGAAGCTTCAACTGTACATCTACTACATCTGTTTGAGCATATTTAGCTGCATTCGTAAGAGCTTCCTGAACAATCCGGTAAAAAGCGGTCTCTATCGCAGCTGACATCCGGCCACTATCCTCTTCCACTTTAAAATGAACCTGAATGCCAAATCTCTGTCCGTATGTGCGAAAGTATTTGCGCAGCGCTGCAATCAATCCGATATCGTCAAGAGCTGATGGCCTAAGCTCAGCAGATAAATCACGAATATCCTCGATGGTGTTCCGGATGGATTCCTGCAACGTGTCTAGTTTCTCTTGCAACACATATTGCCGAGTTGCGTCCAAATCCTCTGAAAGCTCGCTATCCATATTTTGCTTCAACACCTCAGATTGGATGAGAATGCTATAGAGCGATTGTCCAATCCCATCATGTAGCTCGCGAGAGATAAGCTTACGCTCATTCTCTTGAGCAAGAAGAATAGAGTGCGTTATCATCTTTGCTATTTGATGCTGCTCCTGCTGACGTTGCTCTTCGATTTCTTGAATACGCAATATACTTAAAGGGCCATGCATCGAGTCCACATAGTGGGATACACTTGCATTGATCGACTTGGCTCCTCCTTGTGGAGTGATTAGCTGTAGTTCTACTGGCTGCTGCAAGGAGTCAGACACAAAACAATCCTGATAGGAGCATAGCTTGTTCAAGCCAGGATAATTCGAACACATGTTGCAAAAACTTACGGATACTTCACCTTCATCAAGCTTCAACATCCGACTCGCTGCAGGATTAATGCGCTTGATATTCATTGTGCTGTCGAGCACAAGAACACCATCCGAAATATGCTTGAATACATTGACAAGCTGCTCCTGCTCTGATCGAAGCCTTCGTCCTTGCGAATATATGATGAAGAAAAAGAAGGTTATAATGATAAGCACGAAGAAAAAAGTGGGTATAAAGCGCTTCCAATCCGTATCCATATTTCCTAACATGACTCGAATCGAGAAGACAATAATGAGGGTAGTGAGGATCGTTAACAATCCATTCTTGACCATAAATCCAGCTATTCCAAGCGATCTCCGAAATGATGACATCGTTGCTTCCCCTTTCATCCTTTCATCAGCGATTGCCTGAGCAAGCGTCCCAAAACAAGCATTGGATTGATGAAAGCCATGCTTCCCTTAGTGGGTTATACGGACCCCTCTTGCTCCCCATGAGCTGTAAATCTCCGTTGCTGTTTCTAGCTGATCATAACACTAACTGATTCATTTCCTTCCGTCAAGATCACACCGACCTCCGAAAATCCAGTGTACACGGGCACTTATCAAGCAGCTGGGACGACAAAAAAACCCGCATTAATGTGCGGGTTTAGAACTTATTGCTTTGTGTCTATCAAAGATTCAATTCTGCACCTGGATGCAATGAGTGCAACCCCTTATGTCCTTCACCCAGCAACCTCGCCACAACCAGATCAGTTTCTTCTTTGGGTGCATGAACCAAAACCACTTGTTTACTTGGCACTTCATTCAACATCATGCTTACATCGAGTAGTCCTTGATGAACTTTATAGCATATGTGCTGTACACTACATTCCGATACATTCGTTTCTTCATCTAATATTTTTCTGGCAAATGAACCACGTGCCGTATGACCTGTCAAAATAACTGCATGTTTCGACGACTGTGATAGTTGATCATAGTACCAGCGTGCTCGTGGGGACTCCATCATCCCATCCCCGGTAAATATAATGCTGGGCATATCTCTCGCCAATAACTGCATACGTTCTTGATCATCTGATGGAACTGTCACGTTACTGCTATTCAACACCTTATCCATTCGGCGCAGCGCATCTACACGGAGCCATTCTGACCAGTTCTTCATTCGCTCAAGTCCACGCCAAATCTCTTTCTCCACGATGATTTCATATTCGAAAAAATGTTCTGATGCCCAGACTAGTAATTCCTGGCCTCGACCAAGTGTAGGAACTGGTAACAACAAGTGTCCACCTGCCTCAAGAACACGCTCAGCAGCTTGCTTAAGTTGCTCCAACTTTACCTGTTGCGTGTCATTCTCCATACCATATGCATTGTCTACTATAGATAAATCGGCCATTAAATCTTTAGGAGAATCTGCGTCTAGTAATTGAGATTCACTGCTATAATCCCCGGAGAAGAATAGCCTGCGCTCTTCCATCTCTAGCATGAACCATACAGAACCGGCTAAGTGCCCACTTCGGCCCCATTTCAACTTCAAGTCATCACTCAGCTCGAACCATTCACCTGGCGAGGCATAATCCTCAAGAAATCGGTAGGTTATCGCCCCTACATGCTCGTCTTCGTACGGAAGTTCTCCTCCACGTCTGATCACATGTCTACGCCAACTGTCAAAATAGTTCTTCAGTTGCTCCGCAGTTGCTCGCGTTGTCCAAATATCACCCTTATATCCGTGTTTATATAATAAGGGAAGTCCTATGGAATGATCCTCATGTGCATGCGACAAAAAAACTACCGTTAATTGTGGAACTTCCTCTGCTACAAGAAGTGGGTAGATTCCTTCTCCCTCTTTCTTCACTCCACAGTCAAACATAATCCGGTTCTGTTCTCCGGAGAAGAAATAACAGGAGCGGCCGTGTTCGCCCGCTCCGCCCCAAATGTTTAATTTTATCATCAAGCATTCCACTTTCTTTTGGAGCCCAGGCTCTCAATAATTACAAGCATAACGGTGGTGAGCCCAACGGATACGACAGCCATCGCCATACCCAACGACACTTGTCCTTGTTCAAACTGAGCAAATATATACGTTGCTGAGGTCTGCACGGATGGTGGCAAAATTAACAACGAGGCCACCAATTCACGTGAGGCGATGGTAAACGTCATCATCCAACCAGCCAGCATACCGGGAACAATTAGTGGTAACAGCACACGGCGGAACACATAATGAGGCTTTCCACCAAATACTTGCCCCGCCTGAAATAACGAGGAATCAATTTGGCCAAAGGCACTTTTAACATATTGCACCGTATAAGGAATAAACAAAATAACATACGTCAAAATGACCATACCATACGTGTTATAAAGTGGAATCGGCATCCAAGGCGAATTCCATAGCAATATCAATCCGACGACCATAACAATGCCTGGTACTGTATTCGGTAGTAGACTAAACAAATCAGTAGTTCTTTCCATACGGGTGCGTGATCGCCCAATGACAATAGCAAACCAGGTGCCGAGCACTACGGCAATCGTGGAGGCTGCAAGTGACAATAGCACACTGTTCATCAGTGATCTCATGCTGGCAGAACCCCAGGTCAACAGTTCTCGGTAAAAATCCAGCGTAAAGTTATTCCAAGCAAGTCCTACTCCACGTAGCTTCATAGTTGAAGCCGCAATGATCGAGAAATAGGGTACCCCTATGGACAGAAGTAGCAACAAAACTACATAGATAACATAAATCCAAGTTCCCCTGCCTTGTGAATGCAAGGAGGAACGACGACTCCCCTTACCACCCACCAGGCTATATGTGAAACGACGACTCAGAATGGACTGCGCATACCATACAAGCAAACATGCGGTAAGCAATACAGATGCCAGCGAAGTCGCCTTACCGAAATCGATCGGCCAACTTGAGATATATTTATGAATCTCCGAGGTCATGACTTCATAACCAATCCGTTTACCAAATGTAACGGGTGTTCCGAATTCAGCAATCGTTTTGACGAAAATGAGCATCGCTCCCATTCCATACGCTGATAGCAGTAACGGTGCAATGATGCGCCGAAAACGATAGGTGAAAGGGGCTCCCAGCACAGCCCCAGCTTCCTCAAGACTACCGCCGATCCGCTCAAGTGCTCCGCGTAGCATGAGATATAGAAATGGAAACAAGTGCAGACTCATAATCGCGACCATCCCCCCGAAGGAGAAGAAAGCTGGGGTCACAGAAGAAAGTCCGGGTATAAGTTGCTCCAAGTACCCGTTTTTTTGCATGAACAGAATCCAACCCATAGAACCTATATAAGGTGGTGTCATGAATGGAATCAAAAAAACGATGTCCAACCAGCGCCACCGGGCAAGCCGGGTATTCACCATAATCCATGCAAGTGGTAATGCAAGCACCGTCGTACCGGCTATAACGCAAATTCCTAGCCAGATGGAGCCCATTAGAACTTTGAATAGCTCAGCGTCGGCCAAAGTACGGAATGGAGCTGCCCACTGCAGCTCACCATCCCGATATACGCTTTGAACAAATATTTCAACCAAAGGGACAACAATCATAATCGTCAGTACAAATAATGCTAGGGCGATGGACCACGCTCGAAAGTGTCGCAGAGATGAAGGGTTCTTCATGATTACTTAAATAATTGTGTGAACTTATCACTCACTTCTGCTCCATGTTCATTCATCCATGACCAATCAACTTTGAGCAGTGGAATTTCATCCAGGTTAGCGCGATTCTCAGCTTTGATGTCGGTACGGCCTGGGAGGAGAGCTGCATCAGATACCAACTTCTGAGCTTCATCAGATAGTAAGTAATCAATAAATGCTTTGGCGTTCTCTTCATGCTGAGTTGATTTCATAATCGCCGCGGGACGTGGGCTAATCACAGTACCTTCCTTCGGATACACGATATCAACCGGCTCTCCCTTAGCTTTTGCCTTATAAGTCATGTAGTCAACCGCAGCCGCTACCATGCCTTTGGCACCTGTGATGACTGGATCCAGTGCTTCTTGATTGGCACCTGCAACAGCTACATCATTATTATTAAATTGCTCGAACAAGGACCAGCCGCTCTCTCCTTTGTCACTGATATAACCTGTTATGAAATCAAGGGCAGAACCCGACAATGTTGGATCAGGAATATTGATTCGCCCCTTATATTCTGGTTTCGTCAAGTCTTCCCAAGATGTTGGAGGGGTTGTAACAAGCTTCGTGTTATAAGCAATGCCAAGGGCAGAAGCACTACTGCTGAAATAGTTCCCCTCTTTATCGGACCAGTCCGGGTTAAGCTTATCTGCATTCTTTGCTTCCGGGTAAGGTAATGTCAACCCATCGTTCTTCAACCCTTGTGCAGAAGGGAGAGATGCCAGAATCACAACGTCAACGACCGGATTGGCTTTCTCCGCCTCCATACGTGCTAGAATTTTGCCTGTTGTTCCTTGGAACATTTCCACTTTCACGCCGGTTTGGGCTTCAAACCCTTCAATGATCTTGTTCGCCAGGCCTTCTGGTCCCGCACTGTAAACAACGAGTTTTTGATCGGTTGCTTGAGTGTTCGCTTGAGTGTTCATTGCACTGTTATTTGCTGACGCCGAAGCCTCTTTGGCAGTCGAATTAGCATTACTTCCGCAGCCTGCCAACGTTAACCCCAGTGCCAGAGTCAGTGTAAGCGAAGTTCCCTTTTTCCATCCCATCTTAATCGAATTAAAATTAACCATCATTAATCTCTCCCTTTATTTAGATTCATCCAAGTGATGAAGGCGATGATGCGGTAAATAAACTTCTGTCTTCGTACCTACAACCTGTCGAGTATGGTGATACGCGGTCCATTGCTCTCCATGTCCTTCCGCTTTGAGCCTGAGTTCATAACGTTCGCCTACGTAGCTGACATGTGTGATCTCAACTTGATAAGAGTGACATTCTTCTTCAGTAGGCTCCCATAAAAGATGCTCTGGACGGAACATCGTTTGTTCTGGCACAAGCCAGTTTGATTTGCCGATAAATCTTGCTACAAAAGCATCTGTTGGTTTACCATAAACCTCTTCCGGTGTTCCCGATTGCAAGATGCAACCACTATTCATAACCACCACTTCATCCGACATGGACATCGCCTCAATCTGATCATGTGTAACATACAGAGCTGTAAGCCCCAGATCACGAACTAATGACATCATTTCCACGCGCATGTCCTCTCGTAGTACTGCATCCAGTGCGCTTAGCGGTTCATCGAACAACACTAGACGTGGCGTAATTGCTACGGCACGCGCAAAAGCTACACGCTGCTGCTGCCCCCCAGACAGCTGATGCGGAAATCTCTCTGCCATCCCTGTCAGCTTAACCTTGTCCAATGCTTCCATCACGGTTTCACGGATTTTGGAGGTTCGCTTCCCCGCGCGAAGTCCAAAGGCAACATTTTCAAATACCGTCATATGCGGCCATAGGGCAAAATCTTGAAACACCATCCCGAAACCACGTTGATGTGTTGGTACCGCCCTTTTCGCTGAACCGGAAAAGATCACCTCTTCACCCATCGAGATCGTACCCATATCCGGTGTTTCTAGCCCTGCAATCATGCGCAGAATTGTTGTTTTCCCGCAGCCCGAAGGGCCTAGCAGTGTCGTAAAGCTTCCCTGACGTACAGTCAAATCCGTCGGGTGCAAGGCGACAGTTCCACCAAAGGATTTACCGAGCCCGCGTATGTTCAAATCCATATCATTACCTTCCTCGTATGCTTTGGCGTTGTGCAATGTTTATCTTACAAATACAAGTTTACGTGTGAAATACGATGCCCGTGTTAAACGAATGTAAAGGCAGAATTAATTATTTCAATGAATACTGTTAACATTCATAGATTAAATCTATAGATAAGGAACAACGAAAGAGAGCGATGATTATGTTAAATTTGAATCTACTAAAGCTACATATCGTGGAGTTACTCGAAAAGCACAACAAGATTACAACTGTCGCAGACATCCTTGAATTAAAACAACCGACCGTCACCTTTCATATGAAGAACATGGAACGAGACTTCGGAGTCAAGCTGTTCGAATCGCGAATGGGAAAAATCATTCTCACAGATGCGGGCTACGCTCTGCTCCATTACGCAGTCAAAATCAATGCACTCGCCGCCGAGGCGGAGCGGGTTGTATTGGAGTTCGACACACTCCGCAAGGGTAGCATCCGCATCGGAGCAAGTTATGTTCCGGCTACTTATGTACTTCCCGCATTATTGCATAGGTTTGGTAAGGAGCATCCTGGAATCCAACTTTCTCTATTTGTCAAAACAGCTCCCGTGATCAAAAATATGCTAGAACACCATGAAATCGATATTGGCATTATCTCGACCGAACCCTTTTCTGCTCCTGGGTTGCTTACGGAAGCGATCTGTGCAGACGATTTGGTACTCATTTGTTCACCAACTCATCCATTGGTCTCTCTGGAAAATGTAACACCTGAACTAATTTCCTCCTCCCCCTTTGTTCTTCATGGCAAAGAATCCAGCACCCGTAGGATGACGGAGACATGGCTGGAACACCATGAGCGACGTCTATCTTCCTATCTGGAGCTGGATTCACTTGAAGCTATTAAACAAACAGTTATGTTTGGGGAGCATGTATCATTCGTTTCCCGCATGGCCGTCCAGGCGGAAGTCCAGCGCGGACTGCTTCAAATGCGCCCGATTCCTGGGAATCTTATTGAACGTTATGTATTTGCCGTGACCAATAAGGAACGGCATCGCTCCGCATTGATCAATCAATTCAGCAATTATTTGTACTAACAAAAAAAGTAAAAATCGTTGCTTGATAAAAACACGGGAAGTAACGTTACGTTTTGGAGGATGTTACCATCGCTGTTAAATGAGAATTTCCTGGATGAACAATTGTAGTGGTTGAAATTCTCATTTAAAGGTACTTGTCCACATTCCTCCAAAACTCCACTAGTAAACGGGTTCTTGTCAAGCACCTATATCAGGAAAAAGCAAAAAAACGATCCACCTAGCATAAGCTTGGTGGATCGTTTGGTAGTTATGGTAGTTATATTAGCTCTCAACTTTGTTACTCTATATCAACTTGTGCCTATACCATTTATCGCCTTTGAATCGCCATGCGAACACAAACCCACGAATGCTCCATTCAGAGACCATGGCTACCCATACTCCCATAATACCTAAATTAAGAGTAATGCCTAAAATGTAGCCTAGTATTACACGGAACAACCACATAGAAAGCAAGGAGGACATTGACGTAAACTTAGAATCGCCTGCTGCCCGTAATGCCGAGGGCATAACAAAACTAAGCGACCACAATATAGGTTGAGCAATCGCTATTAGTACCATCAGTGAGAATATGGTAGGAATCATTACCTCTGGTGGAGAGAACAACCTCACAATAAACGGGAATAATGGCATGATGATTGCCGTCACGACAACGAAGAACACCGTAGAAAGTCCGATAAATGATTTGATAAACTTCCTGGCATCCTCAATTTCCCTGCGCCCGATACACTGACCAACAACCGTTACAACGGCAATACTTAGCGCACTCCCGCCGATTTGAAATAACAACGATATGGAGCCACTGATCGCATTTACCGTAATCGCAACCGTCCCTAATTGAACAATAAACGTCTGTGTTAATAATTTACCACCATTGAAAAACATCTGTTCTGCAGCAAACGGAAGCCCGATGAACATTATTTTCTTGAGAATCGAAAAATTAAGTTTCAGTGCATTTTTTATTTTGAAACGTAACGTTTGATTATATTTCAACAAATATACTAATGAAGCAACCATTCCGAGAACTCTAGCTGAAATCATTGAAATAACTAACCCTATAACTCCCATATCAAAAACCGTAATAAACAAAACATTTAAACCTAGATAAGTTAAATTCATAATTAAAGATAAACCGAGACATGCTTTGGTCTCTGCAACACCTCTCAGCACACCACTTACAGCTTGAAAAATCGCAATAAATGGATAAGAGATACAACTACCGATGAGGAAAATCCTCGCATTTTCGAATATCTCTGCTTCAGCATTCCCAAATAGCAGGTTTAGAGTAGGTGTATGAAATACGATCACAAAAGCACTGATCGATAAAGATAATATCGCAACTGCGGATATGGCTTGCGCAGCAGCCTTCGATACCATCTCTTGATTCCCACTGCCTTTATATTGCGCCACAATGACGGTACCGCCTGTCGCCACAGCAACAAAGACATTGACCAAGAAAATATTCAGCGAATCTACCATACTCACCGCACTAACAGCTGCTACCCCTGAGGAGCTGATCATCGCCGTATTCAACAAACTCATCAAAATAATAAAAGCTTGATCCACAAAAATCGGAATAATAATAGCGATAATTTGTTTGTAATCCATCGATTTGCCCGTAAAGTATTTATTCAATAAAAAAACCGATTTTCGGTTTAAGCTCGGCATTATTTTATTCACTGCATCATCACTTCTTTGCTAGGTTATGTCAAGATACATCGATAAATGTCGAATCACTCTTAATTATACCATTCCTAAACAGAACCGTGATGTGAAAAGTGTTGCTAAATTACAATGTTTGGAAAACAAAAAAACGAACCCCTTTTTTCTGAGGTCCGTCTCTCCTTTTTCTATACAACCACAACTGTCTTTCTATTTTTTATCCACCTGAAGTAGTGTTATGTTCTTTAGCGAAAAAGTATCTCTAATACTATCTTCCGAGATAACATTCAGTTTAATTAAACTAGCTACCTTGGATGAATCCGGCTTAGAGAGCATACGCCATACTTCGGGGTCAGGCAGTGCTTGATACAGCTTGTTATCGTCGTATTCCTTCCGCACTTGATGTACAATTTTCACCCTATAACTTCCTACCTCTAGATCAGATACATCCTGCTCTGCACAATGATTCATGATTTCACTACGTAATTCCGCCAATTCTTGCTCTATCTCCTTGTGACTTTGCTTCAGTTGATAGTATCGTTTCACTTTCTTGTCCAATGTGTTCACGCTCCTCTTAGTACATATTTATGCTGAGGAGTATTCGCACATATCAAAAATCTCAAAATTCTATGAAGTTAATTTCGACCACTTATTAAATTGAACTATTCATTGTGATTATAGACTCCAAGAGCGAAAAGTTCTTACGATCGCTGTTGTCCCCAAATTTCTTGATTGAGCTGTTATAATGGTTGAAATTCGGGGACAAAGGCGAACGCTTCGCTTCTTCAGAATCATTTCGCTCTCTCCGCTATATCATCATGATTTATTTCAACATACCTAATTCCACAATAGAATCTCATCAATTAACGAATCTGAGGGAACTCTACCTCTGGGAAATCTGGACTCGGTCCCTCAAGCAGTTGACCTCCGGTTCCCTTTAGATGTTTGTCAAAAAAGTCGAGAACGTATTGGTTAACAATATACGCACCTCTGCTTCCTTCAATCTCACCTGTCATTCCCATCAAGTTTAGCAGACTTGAATAGAGCTGGAAGTCCGTAAAATTATAATGAGCCGTGCCTTTAATATCAATCAGAGTCCCCCCATGCTGAATAACTTGATTTATAATATCGTTTTCCTTATGCATGTTATCAATAAGCTTAATTAATTCCTCCCTGGTTAAGTTCATCTTCGTTAAGTCTTGATCTGAAATCTCCTTGCTGCTATTCTCCTGAATTTTAATGAAGTCCTCAGATTGGATGAACATAAACGGCTTGGTAATTTCATATTTGCTGTCCAAGTTAAATAATGAACCATCTAGATCAACTCCAGCTTTTAGTTCAGAAATTGAATCATATGCATTGAATGCCGTTGCCCCTCCGAAGGAATGTCCCATAACCCCGATGTTGCCCATATCCAATTTTCCATTAAATCGACTTTGGATACCGCCAGAATTTAATTCCTTCATCTGTTTTAAGATAAACTTAACGTCCTGTGTCCATACCTCCAGTAGTAAGTTAGAGCTTGTGTTTCGATCCATATCCATTTCGTCTGTGTTAAAACTGGTAACATGTCCATCTGGGAAAACGGTTGCTGCTGTATTGTAAGTATGGTCTATTGCAACAACGACATAACCATGGCTCGCCAGATTTTCAGCCTGTGAGGCATGTAATAATCTTCCTGTCCCCATACCATGATTCAGTATGATAACCGGATATGGTGTTTCAGAGGCTTTTACTTCAGCGTCTTCATAAGAGTGACTCTTCATATATTTCCAATAATCAAGCACAAATGGCGGTAAATTCAATGGTTCTGCGTATGCAGCTATAAACTTCTTAAATACCTTTTTATCTTCGGGAAAAAGCGGGCTTTCCTTGCTTCCCTTCGTTTGCCCAGCAGGATACCAAATTTGGACCATCAGTTCCCTTTTATCCGCTGGATCATCCGTAAAAGTCTCATCTCTGCTCTCATCCTTAAAGTAAAAGATTTGTGTTCCCACTTTGTCAGCACCAGTTGGAGTAGGAAGGTTGAATACTGGCAAATAAACAGACAAACCGATCGAAATAACAATTAGCCCTCCCATTAATAAGTAGCAAATATACGCCAGGGGACTCTTGGTTTTGTCCCGAGTTGGTGTATTCCGCCGTCTTAACATAACAACGTTGATACTAATCACAGTGACGCAGTACACAAACAACATCTGCCATCTGTAACCTTCAATTATCAATTGCATAAACAAGGCAACACCACTAGCAGCAGACACAACAGCCCCCGTTAATTTGGTTAGCTTATAGCTAAATAAATGCACCAGCAGGAGCATACAGATTATAGTTAGCATCAATTCTAGCGATCTCATTTCGTACTCCACCCTTTTCATCGTTGATTCTTTAATACTAGTTGAGCAAGTTTAAGATCGAATACCGATTATGTTTAAATTTGGTTTAAAATAACTGGTTTCGCAGAGATGCAAATGACATTTTTTATCGCAACCTGCGATGAATTAAGGTACTATTCAATTTGGACATAGCGGTTTTGTCCAATCTAGAACAAGGGGAAATTTATCATGTGGTTTGTATTTGCTTTAATAACAGCTCTCGCTTGGGGAGGTGCTGACCTATTTTATAAAAAAGGTTCGGATCCTGATGATAGGTTCAGTCATATTAAGATTGTCATTATGGTCGGCTTGATCATGGGGATTCATGCCACGGCTTATATGCTCATCAAGGGAATTACCTTTGATCCAACAGATTTGCTCCGATACTTGCCTGTATCTGCACTGTACATCTTATCGATGACGATCGGTTATATTGGCTTGAGATACATAGAACTCTCAATTGCATCTCCTGTGCAAAATTCTTCCGGAGCCGTAACGGCCATATTATTGTTCATATTTTTCACTCACGAGCTCGGTGTAGTTGAAATTTTGGGTATATCCATTATCACCCTGGGCGTTATCGGAATTGCTATCTCGGAGAAAATCGCCGAACAACAGGCACTCCGACTTAGCTCCACCCTAATCAATAAAAAATATCAAATCGGCTTTATGGCCATTATGTTTCCGCTTCTATACTGTCTAATCGATGGACTGGGGACCTTTGCTGATGCAATTTATTTGGATGAATTAAGCCTGATCACTGAAGACTCCGCCTTACTAGCTTATGAATTCACCTTTTTCATTTGTGCCGTGGTGTCATTTACATATCTAAAGTTTGTTAAGAAACAAACGTTCAACGTTTTTAAAGAACGAAACAAAGGATTCGCCGCCATCCTAGAAACTACCGGCCAGTTCTTCTATGTCTTTGCTATGGCTAGTAATGCCATCATCGCAGCACCACTCATTGCCTCATACAGCATATTCTCAGTGCTACTATCCCGAATATTCCTCAAAGAGAAACTAAGTAAGGTTCAGTACACGATTGTTGTGGTTGTTATTCTCGGTATCGCATTGTTGGGTATTGCTGATGAACTCTGAATTATAGAAGTAGTTACATAAGATTCAAACTCTATAGTTAAACGAGAAAAGGCCTCTCCGAGACAACGGATCAATTCCGTCATCCAGGGAGGCCTTATTTAATTAAATCATTATGTCATTAGCTAACATAAATACAAATGCTCTTACGCAGCTTCTATTGCTGTGTTATCTACCTTCCCCCTACGGAAGCTGATATTGGCCTTCCCCGTATGGAGCTGATACATATGCCAAAATACATAAGGTACAATCAGGACGAAGTTTATTATACCCCAATACTTAAGCACCCCTGCGTTGTACCAGGAAGATGAATCCATAAGGGCAGGGAATAAATTAGGGAAGCATGCTCTAATAATTAAGTGAGTTGCTAAAGTATAAACTCGGGCAATAACGTATAGTTCAGGTCTTCCCTTAAGTACAGGATATAGCTCTGCGGCTAATAGAATACATACTGAACTTGCAAAATATACGGGGGATTCGCCATATACGAAACACGCATTCCAAGTCGTGTATAGAAAGTTCCATGCAATGGTTGTATATACTAATAGCTCGCCATTTTTACCCGCAAGTTTCCAAAAGTTACGCTTTAGTGGAAAAGGAATGGTTACACAAAGCAGAAATCCACATGCAGCATTAAAAATATTTCCCAATGTGAAATCTTTGATCGTCGCTTCTGCAATATTAAGGAAAAGCACTCCATATAAGATCCACAGCACCCACTCCTTGCGGAGCGAATCCCAGAACTTACCCTTAAATTTACCCGCTAAACTATCGGCATTTGCTAGGCGTGAAAAACCCACAAAGATAGTTGGAAAAATGACACTGAGTATTTTGGACCATCTAAACCACCCAACAACTCCACCCATAATCCACATTGGAAAAGTGACAAGTGAACCAATCCAGAATACGTTGGCGAATTTCACATGCTCGCGCATATAACCAACAATCAACATAAGCAAACCAATATAAACAACCATGGATACCATGTATTGCCATAACGGAATTTGCATTTTACGCCCTCCTAGAGATATAAGTAGATGTAAATTTTTAGGTACATAACGAACGTTCGGTTTGGTTACATTGTATCCAGATTATACCACAATGTCAATCCGATAAATCCCTTTTATACCCTTCATTCTATTGGTTGTGTCTGTATTAATATGGTACTATTATTGAAAGTTCCAACGAAGACAATACAAACAGGAAAAATTGCAGGATGGTGGTAGTTTTGATGAATAGTGATGGCAAAGAAAAGATATTGCAGGCCGCCCAAAGGGTAATCATTGCACATGGAATTACAGGTGCTACTATGCGAGGTATTGCACAAGAGGCAGGACTCAGTACGGGAGCCATATATCATCATTATAAAAATAAAGAAGAAGTACTTTATGATGTAATGGATAATAGTTTAAGTGAATCTACTCGGATCGCTGAGAAATCCAAAAATTCACAAGAGAATCATGAAGCTGTGATAGCAGAGATAAGGGATAATATCTTAAAAAGGTTTGAAAAACCTTCAGATAATAGATTACAGTTCTATCTTGCACAAGAAGCCATCATTGGAAATGAAGAGCTTAGATTAAAGTTCAAAGAGAAATATGAGGAATGGATTACTAGAACTGAGGACCTTATTAAATTCTTATACCAAAAGGAAGAAAATCGTTACAGTCGTGCCTTTGCTTCATTATTAATCGGCGCTATAGATGGTGTAGCACTCCAAATGGTATTGGGTTCAAATGTTTCATCTCCTGAGGATATATCTGAGGTTTATCACTACTTATTAAAAGACGGAATACCAAAATTTTTGGATTACTTAAATAGTCAGGACTTGAAACCACTTACCTAATAGCATGGAAACAGCGCAAAAAAGACAACCCCCTACTATAGGAGGTTCGTCTTTTTTTGCGGTTCATTTTTAATTGGTGAACCTCGAACAACTGATTTTAATTATAAAGACAACGACAATATTTTATCCAAATCTTCGATCCAAGAAATAATGAAACCAGAGTTCTCCTGTAGTTTCTGTGGATCCTTTTCATATCCCTGCAACAATTTATGCTGTCGTTCATAATAAATCTTCAGTTTATAAAGCTGATCTTTGTAGTTATATATAGTAGAATAATCTTCTTTTTCTATTGCCATGGATAGTTGCAGCAACACACTTTTCATTTCATCCACGGACATCCCCGTTGTTTTTTTGAAATCTCTCAGAACCCATTGACGCTCGAAAATATTGCGTTTAAACCATCCTTTGTATTGCTCGGTATAGGTTTAAACTATTTTTCCTAATCTGAGTTTGTATTCTTCCCTTTGCTCTTCATTTAGCATTAATGTTGAACGATCTATTGTATGTTGAGTATAGACTCCACCATCCATCAGCGCCTGTATAGAGCCAATCTCCTGACCGTTATATTGTTTAGCCAGTGCAACAGAAATTGCAAAACCCGTGCCGGCTGCCTCTGCATCAAGAATCTGCCCTTCATTGTCTCTATAAAACTCTTCAGTTGACATATTCATAAGCCGAGCAATCGTTTCAATGCCCTTTTGAGCTGTTTTCGTTTTTACAAGGCCTGGTCCAATTGCGTATGTAATAATATTAGTGTCTTCCATTTCCCCGGCTAAAGTATTGCATAATTCAACTTGTGCTGTCTTGAACACTTCATACACTCCCATATACGGCGCAGCACCTGAAGAGGGTACAAAAACAATCACACCTGCGTTGCGTTTGAGCATATCCGGTAAAAACTTCTGGATTAATAACACTGGAGCTCTAACATTTACGAAATAGCTCTGATCCCAGTCTTGAATACTCACAGACTCAATGGCTCCAAATGGTGTAACTGTTGCATTATTAAAAATCACGTCAACAGCACCAAATCGATTGTTGATTGATAGCTTCATTATATCGAGTTCTTGTACATTGCAGATATCAATAGGATAGAACCACACCTTGTCAGTGTTCAGTTCTTTGTTAATCACTGTCTGTGCTTGCATCCCTGTCGTTGTATCGATCTCAGCAATAACGACATTTGCCCCCAGCCAAGTAAGTGCTCTTGCCGCTTCGTAACCAATACCACCACCTCCACCAGTTAAAAGGACAGTGACATTTTTTAAATGATCTCTTTTAAAACTGCTCTTTTCTATAAGCATACTTACCTCCTATGATGCCCTAGTGTCACACATAGATAGATACCGGTTCAAAGGGATGTCTTAAGCTACATAGCATCACTTCTAATGATAAATGCATATTCACTTTCATTTTCTCCCCAGGTACAGTTCAATTGAAAACCTCTGATTGAAGCACCTGGCTCATAATCTGCACTGTTAGAACTTAATCCTGTGGCTAAATTTGTATCCAGAACAAAAGATCCTTTTTTATTTTCCAATTCAAATGGAATTACTTTTATTTCTTTTTCCGTATATTTAATGTCACCACTTGCATCCAACACATAATCTAGCAATTCAATTGAATCTGGAGCAGCACCTTTAAACTCAATATGGAATTCTGCATTTTTTTTGATATAAGGAAGTTCTGAAGCCGATTTCTCCCTCATGATAGTCTGAAAGGTACCCTCCCTGTCATATTTAGCGCCATTCCATTGGTTAAGTCCAACCACATATTCTATTTCCGTATCGCCGGTAGTAATCACTATTTCCGGTGGTTCTTCTAATTTATTATTGCACCCAGACAAAAGAGTAATGAATACAACGAGTAAAGATGATAGTACAAGATTCTTCATTTGTTTTCTCCCCTTCACCTTTGTAACTACCATTTTTGCCATTTCGAAGTGTTTCAGCTTCTTTTAATAAGTATAACTGATCCATATCTATGTTCCAATTTTTAGGTGATTATATTCAATTTGTTACATTAGCCCAACTTTGAATCCATCGCGCCAAGAAGTAAACTGAGGCTGCCAACCATATTTTAATGCTTTACTATTGGATGCCCCCCGTTCACCCCTACCGCTTTCACTCTGAAACACAGGTGCTGGTGCGCTTATCGCATCCGCATAGACCGGCAGCCACTCCGTTCCGGGTGCAGGTTCATTATCCACGATATTGAATGTACCAGAGGGCCAATCTAATGCAAGATGTGCTGCACGGGCCGCATCGTTCACATGCACGAAGGAACTAATTCCTTCACTCGCAGCTAGTTCACCTTGCCGTACCTGCTCAGCAACAAAACCGTTTGTTGCATACCAAGTATCAGGCCCATAAAATAGTCCATAACGTAAAATGACATGCTCCGGCATTTCGGTCACCTTGCTCTCCAAAGCTTGAATCCCTTCGACTGTTGTTCTTCTAGGCATAGGGGCCTCTATATCAAGTGGCTCATCTTCTTTAGCTGGTTCCCCTCCGGGAGAATAAGCCCATGAGATGCTCTGCGCAATTATCTTACGAACACCAACAGCTAACGCCGCATCTACGAGATTACGCGTCCCTTCTTTCCGAATATTTGCATTATCTACAAAGTTACGAGCACTTAGGGCCGTCAGTTGATGAATAATAACTTCCGGTTGAATTCCCCTTATAATTTCAAATACTGCTTCACGGTCAAATATATCTACCGTTACTGGGAAGCCCCCCATATTCTTAATCACAGGAATATAATCCGGGTTTCGAATCAAGCCAGTGACTTCATGTCCGGCTTGGACTAACATAGTTACTAGTTCTCTTCCAACGATGCCGCTTGCTCCTGCGACTACGATTTTCATCCCGTTTTGGCCTCCATTTCAATCTCAGTTACTTTACGTACCCGATAATTAACCCCAATTACACCGGCAATAATTAATGCTGCACCAATGATATGATAAAACCTAAGCTGCTCGTTCATAAAGATAACTCCTGCCAATATGGAAATAAGGTTGCCCAGATTCACAAACATACTCATACTGGTGGCCTCAAGCTTAGATAACACGTAATTGGATAACAATGAAGAAACTAACGAAGACAATAACCCAATATACGCAATGGAAATGATAAACTGAGGATGGCTTAAAGGTTCAATGAATTCGTACATAGTCCCAGATATCACATGTTTAGTAATCGATAATGCATTGAAGCTGACACATCCGAAGAGCATCATCACATAGCTCATTTGAAGTGCGGTAAATCCATCTCTTAGATACCTGGCAACTACACCATATAATGAAAGTAAAAATGCTGACAAGAGGAGCAAAAATATTCCTAAAGCACTCGTACCCTGTGCCGAAGCTCCGCCCATCACAATAATGTAGATCACCCCACCGACCGAACACAACACAGACAGTTTCTGAATCCAAGTGGTTCTCTCTTTTAGAAAGAGTGCAGCAAGGATTAGAGTGAATACCGGCGATGAAGCTGAAATTATTCCTCCGATAGAGGAAGTTGCATGCGTAAGACCAAAAGCTTGAACCCCGAAAAACGCTGTAGGATATACCAATCCGAGCGGCAACAAGCGTAGCCAATTGCGACCTTTCATATCTAACTTAATCCATCCTGCTAGTACAGGAATACCTAACGCTACAAACGAGATAGTAAATCGATAAGCAACGGTGTCGATGGGATCTGCGAAATTCAGGGCTATTTTCGTAAACAAGAAGGAGAAACCAATAATAAGTGCGTATAATAGAGCCAACAGATAGACCTTTTTGGGTCCCTTCATCTCTATTCCCACCTTTCTAATAACTTAGAGTTTGTCAAAGCTGGCCAGCTTGATGAACTCAAGCATAAGGTTTAAGCACTGACCAAACAATCTAAATATACACAAACTGTACCGATACAATTTATTATCAGGAGTGAAGCGCTATGAAGGAATATGCGAAAATAATGAACGATATCGAGCGAAGAATTGATGATGGAGAGATCCGCGGAGGTCAGAGGCTTCCGTCCATCCGCCAATTGGCCGAACATTACTCCTGCAGCAAAAGCACAATCATTCGTGCCTATTCCGAGCTAGAGAAACGCCATCTCGTCTATTCCATCCCACAAAGTGGATATTATGTAGTGCTGAAGAAGGTTGAATTGGAGCCTTCTGCTGGTCACTCTGTCATTGACTTTTCATCTGCAGCTCCTGACCCCAACCTATTCCCTTATTTAGATTTCCAGCATTGCCTTAACAAAGCCATCGATATGTATAGAAGTCATTTGTTTACCTACGGAACGCCACAAGGGCTTCCTTCGCTTCTTAATGTACTGAGTAAGCATCTCACTAACCACCAAGTATTCACTTCACCAGAGCATATTATGATTACTTCGGGTGTGCAGCAGGCACTTGCGATTCTAACTACGATGCCATTTCCAAATGGCAAACGCACCGTACTTCTAGAGCAACCGAGTTATCATTTGATGATCCAATTGCTAGGTTGTTATGGTATCCCGGCTAAAGGGATTACTCGGTCAGAAAGCGGTATTGATCTAAATGAGTTGGAGCATCTATTCCGCACGGGGAATATCAAAATGTTCTATACGATTCCCCGTTTTCACAATCCCCTCGGAACGTCTTATTCTGAGAAAACCAAAAAAGCGATTGGCGAGTTAGCCAAGCGCTATGACGTATATGTCGTTGAAGACGATTATTTAGCTGACATGGAGACCGACACCAAATCCGATCCCATCTTTGCCTATGGTTCATCACATGTCATATATCTAAAAAGTTATGCGAAAATTTTATTTCCTGGCCTCAGGTTAGGTGTAGCAGTCCTACCTCCGGCTCTCCTAGACACCTTCAGTATGCATAAGCGCTTGTCCGATATTGATAGCTCCATGCTCTCGCAAGCCGCTTTGGAAATCTATATTCAGAGCGGAATGTTCGAACGTCGTAAGCAAAAAATAAAGACGACCTATTACAACCGAATGCAAAAATTAAATCATGCGCTCGACACTTTCAATGATACCGATGATATCCATCACGCCCAGATTAGTTCAGGAGTCCATACTCATATTGTGTTACCAGAACAATTATACGTCCCTTCATTGATTAACAGATTAAGTAAAAAGGGAGTTATTTTAAAAGAGATAGAGCACTCCTATCTGCCTTTATTTGACCAGCAACAGTCCATGCTGAAGTTAAGTATAACAAAAGTGGTCGAGGATCAAATCGAGGAAGGAATTCGCACACTTTTCGCAGAAATCAAGAAAACGCGTCGTTTGAGTTGATCACAACAAAAAAGAGAGGGTCATCCCCTCTCTTTGCTATATTTAGAAAGTCATATCACGCCCATGTCTTGCTAAATATTCTTCTTTCTCTTTATAATCTGGCATAATACTGCCGACACGTCTCCAAAATGATCGATCATGATTCATATGATGCAAATGACAAAGTTCATGGATGATCACATAATCAATAACTTCAATTGGTGCCATGGCTAGTCGATAATTAAAGGTTAGTTTCTTATCCGAGCTGCAACTTCCCCACTTGGTTCTAGACTCTACGATATCAATGGATTTGGGTTTTACTCTAAGGTCTGTTTGATATTGAGTAATTCGTTCATTTATGATCTTCTTGCAGCTAGAGAAATAGAACTTCTTGAGTTTTATTTTAAGTTCTTCCTCATTCAAGTCCCCAATATCTATTAGCTCATGAAGAGAATACTCTTTTCCAAGGTGTAGGAATTGGCCTTCGTCCTCATACTCTCTTGGCTGAGGAACCTTCCTAGCCTTCTCAATCGTTTGCAACTTCTCTAGTATCAATTTCCCATGCTGCTGTACAGCATTTATAATGATCTCTTCACTTGTGCCTTTAGGAGCTTTAACGGATATGATACCAAACGAATCTACCTGCAATGCAATCTTCTTTCTTTTCCCGTACTGGATATTTACCTCTATTATGTTATTTTCAAATTCAATTTTCATAAACACCATCGCTTCTACATGTTTTACTGAACCCCCATTCTATCATGATTTCGTTCAGACTTAGCAGGTATTTATTTGTTATCTTAAAAGGGACGTAGCACTCACATCACATCTATAATCTCAAAAAGAGCCTCATTAAACCTTTCCTTTTGGTCAAGCATCGTGATGTGGCCTGCATTTGGAATAGAATAAAATTGCTTGATGGGTGCTTCGACCGTAGAAAAATAATCTTGGGCTAGTCGATAAGGTGTCTGCCAGTCATCCTCGCCATGGATATAAAAAACAGGTGTTTCATATTTTGTACTGATTGCCGCTAGATCGAATGTTTGAATGAGGTAATTCAAAATAGCAGACTGGCCCGTTTCAACTACACCAGAGCTTAGTAAATACCTTGTATCTCTTAACGTATAAAATGGGGAGCAAAATACGTTCCACACCAACTCTGCTGTAGGACCAGCAGCTAGCTTATACTTAACTTGCAGCTTGCGAAACTTTGCCATCTTCTTTTTCATTTCATCATTGTAAATGGTACCCGGATATGGGCTTAGTGCAGTAAGCGCCTGATAATCCCTCTGATTTCCTGATCCTTTTATGTACTCTAGAGCTCTTTCATAACTAACATTTTCATTTCTGAACATATTAACGACCTGTCCGACGCCAATGTACCTTAACACCAAATGTGGATATTTCAGCGTGAACAAGCTTCCCATTACAGAACCCCACGAGTGTCCCATAATGATAATTTTTTCTTTGTTGTATTTAGCTTTTAAGTATTCAACTATCTCATATGTATCTTGGATTACTTGATCCATCGTTGTTGTTGGGTTGACTTGTTTTGGATTATTTTTATAATAGGTTTTACCGCAGTTTCTCTGCTCCCAGTGTACAACAGTCACTTTATTCTCCCACGGTACCTGAAATTCCTGAGCAAACGGTAACATAGGAGATCCTGGGCCACCATGCAAGAACAATAGCACTGGGTTTTGAATATCCTCCCCTCGATGATGCAGATATTGCTGGATCCCCCCAATGGCAACAAATTCTCCATAGTCTACTCCATTTGCTGAAGTAATTTTTATTTCTTTCGCGCGTTTCTTCTTCAAAATGCACAGTGTAGAACATAAACAAACCATGATAAGAACAAACACCGCCAAAATGCTTAATAAAATTTTCATATAATCTCCTCAGCCCTCTATCCCTTGTGACAAATAACCAGCAATTGAATCAACCATAATATTTAGGGCTTGTTCTTTGCTTTCTCCACCATTGTAGTTATCCTGTGAAGCAATAAATTGCAGACTATCCATCAAATAGGCAAGCACTTTGAAATCACAATGGGATTCACGAATTCTAAAGGCGGCTAGTGTCTGGCTAAAATAATCATTTGCCTTCGCTTGTTCCCATTCTTCAACAGCACTTGGGAGCTTGCGGAACAAATATTCCATATCCGATGGCTTTACATACAATGCGAGACTATCCGGTGCCAAATAAATTTCCTTTAGTACTCTTACGAGTCCTTCTTTGGCATTTCCCTTATCAAGCTGAACGGCTATTACTCTATCAAACAGTTTTTTCTCACTCTTTTTGATAACGGCATAGAGAAGTTCTTCTTTTGAATTGTAATAAGCATAAAAGGAACCTTTCGCTATATTTACAGCCCTTGCGATATCTTCAACAGTAACCCGTTTAACACCCTTTTGCTTAATTAGCTCGACTCCATTTATGTACATGGCCTCTCTTATCATTTCTTTCTCGTTCTCACTTACAACTTTGGGCATCATATCACTCCTTTTATAATGACTACTTTTAATAAAATCAGTCATTATAAAAATAATAGGTTTATTCTCCCATTATGTCAATGGTGATTGGGTCACACTCGATCAAATCCATCACATCACGTCGCATGCTTTGTGGCACTTCTTTAGTTGGTTTGCCCAAACGAACGAGCACCTGAATGGTACCTCCATCTGAAGCATAATCAAGATGAATACTGTTGTAAGGTTCTTTCATCTCAGGGTATTCCTCCAGAGCCTGACTTAGTGGTTGCACAACAAATCCTAAACGGTGAGCTGTCAGTGTCAATTTACTATACAGCATGCCGCTTTGGATCTGACTAGAACGGCTATTATCCTTCGTAATAATCATGGCATAGGCGGGTGTATTATCCACCGATGTCTGGGCCGACTTAATAAACATATCCGCTGCAGCTTGCCCACTGTTCATCGATGGAAAGAGCGTAACCAAGCCCTGCATAAGATGCCGCATAAGCCCTGATGTCCCCTGCCCTTCGAAAGAAAAGCCATACCGAAATTTATTCTTCTGGTATTCGTTAGCGCGAAAGATGATTTCCGATTCCTTCATCACACGAGTCACGCCTGCTTCAATGGTTGCCGCGTTCATTGCATAACTGCCCAGTTTATCTACGTTTTCTTTGTCCTGAAAAATCTTTATCGCCATATTCATGTCCGTGGTGAGGTTGATCAGTTGATCTATCTGTTCAGAGGTTAACTTGGTCGATTGATAAGCCACTCGGTTTGTATCTGGCAAAAATATAGGGTCATAAAGGGGACTACTCAGAGGATTGTCTTTCGTCAGCGTGATTTTTGCAACGGGTGTGGTATTCATGCTCTCTAGCAGCTGTTGTTCGTCATAGTCACCTTGTGGAAATAGCTCCACTGTAGATTTATAACCTAATTCATCCCCGGCGATTTTGACATATTCCAAAAAGGTACCTTGCGTAACCATCATCTGCCGTGCAAATGGGTCTACCTCGTTAGTTAAACGGTCGCTGTCAGCGTATAAGTAAAATGCAAGTGGATTATCTCTGTCCAGCCTTATCTTCCACGGTTGCATATTATGTCCGTTTGCAGCTAACAGACCGTGAGCTATAAGGCGAATTCTTGGATCTTCAAATTTTTGCGAGTACGTTGTTTCCCAGGGTTCCAGATATTTGGGCGACCGGAAAACCCCACTTATGATGAATAAGGATGCAACAGCAATGATTAATAAGAGACCTATACTCGAAATAATAATAGTCATTGTTTTCTTCCCCTTCTTCTTACTCATCTAAGACTACCTCCACTTTCAGTTTGAATTGACCTGGTGATAAGTTGAAAAGCTGCTGATAACAATTCTTCCGGTTCCGTCCGGTGATAATTTTTAATATATTTTTCTTTTTTCTTTGCGATATTGAATACACCGATCATGCACGCCCATAATACTAGAGCAGTTTGTACAACATCCAATTCTCCACGGATAGTCCCTTCCGCAATCCCCTTTTCCAGCGCTCCGGTCAGATGCCCCAATAGTTCTTCTCCAAGTGCATAACAATCTTCTTGTGATTGAACGGGAACCCCCTTTTGAAAGTCGAGTTCACCATTTTCATACTCCATAATGGCACTGAAATATTCTGGATGTTCCATGCTGAACCGATAAAGCGTCAAAGACATCTGTTCTAGTTCCGCAATCGCATGATTTGCATTTTCCTTTGGTGCGTCAGTCTTCAGCATAGCGATTAACAACTTATATCCCCTTGTCATAATTTCAAAATAGATCTGCTCTTTACTATTGAAGTAGACATACACTGTTCTCTTACTGAACTCCGCCTCTTTGGCTACATCATCCATCGTGGCATGATCATATCCCTTTGTGAAAAAGATTCTTTCTGCTGCATCTATGATATCGTTCCTGCGGATTTCCTTTTCCTTCTCCTTGCGATCATGGATTCCCAATCGTTACACCCCTCAGATTCATTATAGTGTTACAAAGTAAACTCACAGTTTACTTTAATGTATGTTACGCCCCATATTTTGTCAATATATTCCTTTGTGAAGGCAGATAAAAAAACAGATCCTCCTTCACTCAAGGTGGACCTGTCATATATTCCGAATTATTTATTCGAATTATTTACTCACACAATTTCTGCCTTTTTTCTTCGCACGATATAAGGCGGTATCCGCCGCTTTCATGACGGCATCTGGATTTTTATACTTTTCACTTTTTTGGGAGACCCCGATACTTACGGTTATGTATAGTTGTTTTGAAGATTTTGAACTTTTGGATCTACTCTTTGTGTTCTTTTTTGATCTACCTTTTCCCCGTAATGTGAAAGCCCGCTTTGATATTTTATCTCTTAGTTCTTCCAGATGAGGAAGTACATCATTTATACTTTTGCCTGGGAACAGAATCGTGAACTCCTCACCACCATAGCGGAAGGATTTCCCTCCACCCGTAACATCCTTTATAGTAGAAGCGACTAACTTTAACACCTCATCCCCCGTATCATGACCATGGGTATCATTAAATTTCTTGAAATGATCAATGTCCAGCATCGCAATAACATAGTTCATGCCCAATTTCATCATATCTTGCTTAAGGGCCCGTCGGGATGGTAGACCTGTGAGTTCATCGGAAAAGGCCATGGAATACGAATCTTGAATGATTGAGGTGATAAGAATAATCCCAGAAATCCCGAAAAATATAGGATACAGTATGGGGTTATCATTATGATGTAACACAAAAAACAGGGCAAATAATACACCTATAAAGGAAATATCCTGCGATGATCTATATGAAAATTGCCTAACGATAAGGATGATTAGAGCAGCTATAAAGGCTAAGATTGATACCTGAGATATGAAAGTTACGGTATGTAGATTCACTGGCACTATGTCTTTATTTATCAGGCTCAGGAACTCTCTTTGTCCTGGTTTGATAAGCCAATAGGAGAGTAGGACCTGAGATAGAATAAAGCCTATCCGAATAATCCCCCATAAACTTAAGATACCCCGTTCTTTAAAAAAGGAAAATATCGCAATGTTTATAGGAATCAACAAACAAATGATCGAATAGATATCGGCCACTTGCACTGATTTACCCATAGTCTCCGGCAAATATGTAATTGAAGCTAAACTTAAAGTAAGAATAAAGAGGATGAATAACTCTCTACTACGATTAAACTTCCAAGCGATGGCGCCGCCTATGAGAAATATGGCATAAGGAGAAAGTTCTATTATATCTAATTGTGGCTTTGACATGGTAGTAGTCTTTGTAAAAAATATATAAGCTATAACTATTAGAACAAAGGGTAATAAGATCAATAAGGCAGTTTTAATCATCGTCTTCAAGTTGCATAATCCCCTTCGTGCGTTTGTCATCTGTCCATTAATATTATCGGCTATAACGAGTCACTAGCTTATACTTTATGTTGGGGTTCACATAAAATCTACGTATTCTTGAATTTAATTCAACAAAAATAGCCCCCATCTTAAGAAGGGGACTATCTGGTTCAACACCAACATCAGTGCTTAAAAAAAAGTATACCGCAGATCAATAACCGCTCCGCGGACGGATTATCCTTACGACCGCTCCGCTTCTTCAGGACAATTCCGTCCTCTCCACTATGATCTACATATACTTCTTCAATTAACAAGCACTGATTACTGTTTAGAGCCGATTATCTTTTAGGATTATTTATACATTCATTATATTGTAAGTTCATAAACCCGTACTTCATGCAATCTATAACACAGTGGAAGTAATTCACTTTTTCTTTCGATAGGTGCTTCGAAATTGATATTTCTTATCCCGTAGATGTCCCCTACACTATCAAGATTAAGATACTTTTTAATCACATCATCTTCTTTTAAACCTTTGATATAGGCGTTTAAGTAGGCTTCTTTCATCACAAACCCTTGCTTTATGTACCATCTATTAGAAAGCTCATCATCTTGAGTCCACACCTCAATACGATTTATTCCGATTTGCAGCAGTCTCTCTTTAATAGATTCAAGCAACTTTGTTGCAACTCCCAAATGTCTATACTCTGGAAGAACTCCTAAATGCCATATTGTAGCGCCTATACCACCCTTTAAATAACAGACGTCACCTATAGATTCCTCATATTCCACATCAATGAATCCAACGATTGTTCCATTTTCTTCAGCAACGAGACAAATAGACGATTTTTCATAAGTCTCTTTCTCTCTTCTAATATCGTCAAAATAAGAGCAATCCAAAAACGAAATAACTCTACATCTTACCCAACCTGTTTCATCCTGTTCCACATAATCTCTAATTATCATTTTTGCTCTCCTTAAATCAGGACGCTTATCCTCACTTATTTCTTCTTTTTCTTTTTTTCCTCAGCAAGTTTAATATTCTCGTCCACTCTGAATTTAACGATTTTACTTATTAATTCATAAGGTAGTGGCTTTTCTAACGGAAACTGCACTGACCCTTTTGCTCCCTTATATTCCGCTAGTTCTTCTCTAAAAGCATCAATTCCACTAGGGGTTGGATAAAATCCAATATGATTCTTGTAAGCAGCGAAATGCACCAAATTTCCATGCAACGCAAAAGTAGGCATTTGATAACTCATCTTTTCCTCTGCACCAGGTGCTGACTCTTTAATCACTTTTCTTAATGACTCAAGTATGATTTGAACCTCAGGTGAAAACTTTCGAATGTACTCATCAATCGACTCACAGGTAATTTGGCTATCTTCCATGATTTTCTCCCCTCGTTATCTTCTATTATGATTCCATTTGCTCAATAACACTAACCAATTGTCTCGTTAGATATGGCGAAACGTCGCCGATTCCGGCAACTGTTTCTAGCAGTTCAAAGGTGTGTCCACCCCATGGACCTTGTGGATCAATACTTTCCTGCCAATTCGCAATCCTGCTGGATCAATAAAACTACTTAACTGTTGTATTCCTTCATTTAGTAATTCGGTGGGTAGCGGTTTGTTCCTACGCCGGGACCATTCTACTAAGAAGGACATGCCCCGCAATATATCATATTCAAAAAATCTCGGAAAGCACGGCTTCAACCATTCCGTATCGATGATGTTGCCGCTTTGTTTGGAACATACTAGACGATGCTCAATTAAATAACGTGCGCCTTGATCCAAGAAATCGGCTTCCTGCACAGTAAATGCACGGTTCGTATAATACAGAATAGCCTCAAGCGGAGGTAATGTTGAAACGATAGAGCTCTTATTAGAATGAGTATAGGCATCCGGATCGCAGTTTAGTCCTCCATCCGACAGCTGATGTTGTAGGAACCATTCGCGAATCCACGGCAACTCTTTGTCCAAATCACAGCCATAGGCCATCAATATCATATAGAATACCGCAAGCTCACAATGACAACAATCCATCTTTATTTTATCAGTTTCACTTGTTGGATGATCGTCGGCGGATATGATAAATACCGGCCATGTTTGAGTTTCGAGTATCATTTTTGCTTTGGCAATAGCGGACCCCGGAATTTGCTTCACTTCCCCCATCTCATAGAGAGCAGCCATATGCCACCAGGCGCCGTTCCACTTTCTGCGACTGTCTTCGCAATTTTCCATAGCTAAATCCGTAGTAGATTCAAGAAATCGTATAGACTCTTCGATTGCATGTTGAATATGATCCATGAAATTAACCCAGCCTTTAATATTAATATTATCTATTAACGTTCTGTTTTCCCTAAAAACAGCCTTTTTTACACTCTACACTATGACATAAATATTGGAATTATGATAGGAGATGTTCTATAGGAAATTCTCTATTATTCTAGCTCTTGATGTGCAGAATTTTCTGTTATAGTCTTGATAACTTATTGTTATAAAAAATAGGTACGACATGGGTTCACACCTCCAATTTAAGTGGTATAATCACTTTAATTTGTTGAATATATAGCAAAGTTTTTTTCAACAAGAGTGTACTAACAAACAGAAATCAGGTGATCAGATGTTCGAACTAAAATGGCTATGGCAAAACCTGCAGGGTGACAGAACGAGGTATATTCTGGCTCTTTGTCTCTCGGTGGTGGGCTCCGCGCTCATGATCGTGAATCCGTACATAGGTCAACGCATTGTCGATACGTTCATAGCCAACGACAACGCGGTGCAAAATTTAACACAAGAGCGTGGGCTGCTCATTACGCTCTGCTTAGCCATGATTGGCTTTTCCCTACTTCGTACAGGGTTAGCCTACTTCACAACGATGCAGTACGAGCGTTCCTCCCAGAACATGCTCTATCGCGTCCGCATTTATCTGTTCAACAAGATTCAGGGGCAGGATATGCATTATTACGACCATAACCGTACCGGTGACCTGATGACCAAGATGACAGGTGATCTGGATATGGTGCGGCACTCCATGGCTTGGATCATCAAGACGATTATCGAATCACTTGCGATCTTCATCGCCGCTGTCATCTATTTCTTCACCATCGATGCGCAGTTGACTTTGTGGCTGCTGATTTTGGCACCCCCGATTTTTATCGTGGCTTATATCTTTGCGAAGCGGGTTCGCCCTATGTATACCGACCTGCGTGAGCGACTATCGCAGCTAAACACCACAACGCAGGAGAACATCGCGGGTAACCGGGTTGTTAAGGCTTTCGCACGCGAAGAGTACGAGGTCGAGAAGTTCACGGATAAGAATATCAGTTATTCCAAAGCTAACAAGACAGCCGCACTCGTATGGCTCGATTACTTTCCTTACCTAGAGACCCTTGCGCAAGCCTTCAATGTAATCTTAATGCTGGTAGGTGGTCTGTTTGTCATGAACGGCCGGATCACCTTTGGTGAATTCGCTGCCTTCTCTTCGTTGATCTGGGCCATTTCCAACCCCATGCGCAACATCGGCATTATTATCAACGATATTCAGCGCTTTTTCGCCAGCTTAACCAAGATTGTTGAAATTTACTACGCGCGTCCAAGTATCGTCAACGAGCATAATCCTGTAGACAAACGCCGTTATAAGGGCCGCATTGAGTTTGAGAATATCAGCTTCAAATACGACGGAATTACGGTTCTGCACGATGTCAGCTTTACAGTGGAACCGGGTGAAACCGTCGCCATTATGGGCTCAACAGGTGCAGGCAAAACAACGCTTGTTAACCTGATTCCACGTTTCTATGATGTGTCTCACGGACGCGTGCTGGTCGATGGCACCGACGTACGTAAGCTGGAACTCGATGAGCTCCGTGGTAACATTGGCATTGCAACTCAGGATGTTCTGTTGTTCTCAGATACAATCGATGGAAACATCTCCTTTGGTAACCCTGAAATTCCTGAAGAGGAAACGAAAGAATATGCCCGGCTCGCTGCTGCGCACGACTTTATCACGAAAATGCCTGAAGGATATGACACGATTGTAGGGGAACGTGGTGTTGGCCTGTCTGGTGGGCAGAAGCAGCGTATCGCGCTTGCTCGCGCCTTGGCGGTGCACTGTCCGATCCTGATTCTGGACGACACCACCTCCGCCGTCGATCTGGAAACCGAGGAGCACATTCAGAAAAGTCTACGTGAACTTGACTATCCTTGTACCAAGATCATCATCGCTCAGCGCGTGTCCACTACTGCGGAGGCTGACCGTATCCTCATTCTCGAAGAAGGACGTCTCATCGAGGAGGGAACTCACGCTGAGTTACTAGCAAAGCGGGGTTATTATTACGAAGTGTTTAAGCTACAGAACGAGGGCATTGGAAGGCAGGTGACCGATCATGGCTAGAAATAAATTTGACATCGATGAAGATCTGGAGTCGCCATTTGATATTAAGCACTTTCGGCGCGCGTTAGTCTACATCAAGAGTCAGAAAAAACCGATGATTGTTGCGTTTGTGCTAAGCGCACTATCGGCAGCCATTGCGTTGTCAGCACCACTCATCATGCAACATGTTGTCGACGTGACGATCCCGGCGAAGGCGGCACTCCCCCTAGTAGGATGGTCGGGACTGATGCTGGTGACGATTGTAGTTAGTGTCTATCTGGCAACGATCCGCTCACGTATCATGACGAGCGTTGGTCAGGACATTATTTTTGATATCCGTACGGATCTGTTCAAGCATTTACAGGAACTTCCGTTCAAATATTATGATGATCGTCCACAGGGCAAAATTCTGATTAGGGTCGTTAACTATGTCAACTCGGTATCAGATGTGTTATCCAACGGTATTATCAACTTCATTCTTGAAATCGTGAATCTGATTTTTATTGCTGCTTTTATGTTTGCCGTAGATGTTCGGCTCTCGCTTGTTATTCTCGCGGGACTCCCCGTCTTCCTCGCCATCATGCTGATGATCAAAACCCGGCAACGGCGGGCATGGCAAGCGGTATCCAACAAGAGCTCCAATATGAACGCATATCTACAAGAGAGTATTAGCGGCATCCGTGTGACGCAAATCTTCTCCCGAGAACAACGTAATGAAGGCATCTTTACTCGCCTATCTAGCAATTACCGTACAGAATGGATGCGTGCCTTGCGGTATAACGCCTTAATCCCGTTTAGCGTTGACAACTTGGCTACCATTGTCTCTGCATCGATTTATCTGGTAGGACTACTGGCCCTTAACCCAAAAGATGTGACTTTTGGTGTCATTCTTGCGATGGGAGCCTACGCATTTCGTTTCTGGCAGCCGATTCTGAACCTTTCGAATCTGTACAACAGCTTTATTAACGCCGTAGCTTACCTTGAACGTATTTTCGAAACGCTTGACGAACCGGTAACTGTTAGTGATGTGCCTGATGCGAAGGAACTACCTCCTATCCAGGGCAATGTGTCCTTTGATGAGGTTACCTTTGCTTATGACCCAGGTAACAACATTCTCGAGAACCTTTCCATCGACATTAAGGCGGGAGAAAGTATCGCCCTGGTAGGTCCAACAGGCGCAGGGAAAACAACAATTGTGAACCTGATCTCGCGCTTTTACAATGTGACCGATGGTATAATATCGATCGATGGCCACGACATCTCGCAGGTGACACTTAAATCCTTGCGTAGCCAAATGGGCATCATGCTCCAGGATAGCTTTATTTTCTCAGGTACGATTCTCGAAAATATTCGTTACGGTCGGCTTGATGCCACGGAAGAGGAAATTATCGCCGCCGCGAAGACCGTATGCGCCGACGACTTCATCCGTGAATTTGAACAGGGCTACCAAACAGAGGTCAACGAACGCGGCTCGAAGCTGTCACAGGGACAACGTCAGCTTATCTCGTTCGCACGGACACTCTTGGCCGACCCGCGCATTCTCATCCTGGATGAAGCCACTTCGTCGATTGATGCCAAGACCGAGCGGCTACTTCAGCAGGGCCTGAACGAACTACTTAAAGGACGGACCTCATTCATCATCGCGCACCGTCTATCCACCGTCAAAAACTGTGATCGCATCATGTATGTGTCCGATAAAGGCATCGCGGAATGCGGATCACACGACGAGCTAATGGCTCTTGGTGGCCTATATTACAGGTTATACTCGGCACAGAAGATGGAGATAGAAGCTTAATATAGTAGACAATAAAGAAACACCTTTAAGTTGAAAATACGAGTGTTGTAAAACACTTGTATAACTTGGAGGTGTTTTTACATTATGGCGTTCTTCATTCAGCTACTTCTTATTCGCGTAAGAAAAACCGTACTGATTCAATATGCCACATAACGATTACCTCCTTGTATGTGTCTTATATATGAGTCGTGAGACATGCATATAGGAAGTGGGTCGACATGTAAAGGAGTTGTGAAATTTCGAATACGGATAACCGAGACATAGGTAATTAGGTTTATAGTGTAAAAGGGTATATATTTAATATTATAATGATAAAATTACACATCATAGAAAGATATCTTCTTTATTTACTAGGACTAGGAGTGGCACTATGGCAGAAGATTTGATGCTTTTACAGGAAAAAGTAACATTGCTTAGATCTGAGGGGAAATACAAGGAGACCATTGAGGCTTGTCATAATCTTCTTGAATGGGGTATAGCCGCAAATGATCATAAATCCGTGTTAGTCGCACATCTTAATAAAATAGCTTCTTATTATTGCATTGGCGATATTGAAGAGGCCTTCAACAATATTAGTACTTATAATGAACTCTGTAGTATATATGGAGACGAAATAGATAAGTTAAACTTATACAATATTTTGTTTTTACTTTATGAATTTAATAAGGATTTCAACAAGGCAAAGGCGACACTCGAAGTAAGTATTGATTTAGCAAAAAAGCTGAATAAGTATATCATTATCAGTAATGGATATAGCAATTACAGTCATATATACTATGCTGAAGAAAACTATGAAGCCGCTTTAGAAATGGCTCAAGAAGGACTTGATACGGCTAAATTACTAGAACCAGCAAGTCCAATTTTAGAACTAAGAGTGAAATTAAACATAGCTAAAGCACATATCGGGCTAGAGAACTTTGAGGCCTCGAAGTTGCTGATTGATGAGATGATTAATGATCCTATTCTAGATTCTTTTTTAAGAGAAAAATCCAATTGCTATGATCTACAAGGAAACTGGTACTCCAAACAAGCATTATATAGAGAAGCATTCGAATCTTATACAAAGGCTAAAGATCTTGTGGAAAGCTACAATGATGTCTATTTGCTAAAAACAATTCAAGCCGAAAGATGCAAATTATGTGACCTAATGAATGATGTACAGCTTGGATATTTAGTACAAAAAGAATACATATCAATCCTTAACCAAATTAGTAATAGAGAGTTGGAGCTAGTTGCTCTACGACTAAATATAAAGCACAGCATAACGGACATTGAGAAAAAGGCTAATACCGACTATCTAACCGGTTTATACAACCGGAAATATATTGAGCACATAGCAAATCAATGGTTAGAACAAGCATCTATAACAAACGACAATATAGTATGCATAGCTTTTGACATCGATAATTTCAAATCTATTAATGATACATATGGTCACCTATTTGGTGATGAAGTCATACAACAAGTGAGTAAATCTTTTTCTGAAAAATTCGGAGAACATGATTTAATCGGCCGCTATGGTGGAGATGAATTTATTATTATTTCAAAAAACATATCGCTTCAAGATGGAAAAATTAAGGCTGAACAAATAGAAGAGTCCTTTAAATCCATTGAAATTATGAAGAACGGTCTCTCCATTGCGATAACAGCAAGTATTGGAGTTTCGGATAACTCAGGTGGAACTGTAACCACTTTTACAGACCTATTTCAAAAGGCTGATGTAGAACTTTATAAAGCTAAATTGCTTGGAAAAAATCAGATTAGCTGTAGGAGTTAGAGTTTCATCCCACTATCCCCAAAAAGGAAAAAGAAAAAGAGAAAAGCGTAAGCTCTTCTCTTTTTTTATTTCAATTGATTCTCATAATTTTTGGACATCAAGACTTTCAGGATCAATACAATACACTTGCACTTCTAGTGCATCTATAAGCCTTTTTAGATATATTCTTTCGCCATTATAAAGTTCTTTCATTTCCTTATGTTGTAACGAATCCACGCTAATCAATATCGCTTTTTTAATACATGTATTTGTTCCGAATTCATTTGAATAACTATCCAAAAATTTGGATTTTGACAGAACTTGATAATACGTGGCTATCTCAAGAACACATCTTAACATGGTCTCCTTGTTTTCTTTCACTTTTAATTCGATCAAAAAAATACTTTCATCTGCTATTGAGATTATATCTATCTTACCGTCTGGAGAAGATAAATCGAATGAGGAAAGAATAAAAAAAGATGACTCCTGACGTATTCCAGGAGCCATCTTCTTTCGCCTTAGGCACTTTTTATTAAATGTCTACAACTCATTAAACTTGATGTGCTACACATTTACCAATTATTACCTGAATCCCTGATGACCGTGAAATTTGGACTCTTATCTTCGCCGTAAATCGCGCGAACCCCAGGGTTATTCACCTTTACATTCGTAAAGCTTGCTTGACCAACAACTGGCCCTTGTCCTTGCTCGGCGCTAGCAACAAGTTTGATCCCATAGCGGCTCGGGTTGTTGATGTTGACATTTTCTATGCGGATGTTCTGCATAGGGAGGTTTTCTGGCGATTTGGTCTGGAACATCAAGCCATAGTAAACTGAATTGTTAATGTCTATGTTCTTGACCAGAATGTTCTTGAGAGCTCTGTCTCCTCCGAAGAACCAAATAGCCCCAAAGTTTTGGTATTCGTTAATTTTGTCATCCGCACCCACACTGGTCCAGAAATCTCCTCCCGTTCGATCTAAGGTCACGCCGTCAAACACCGTGTCCTTGTCACCAAATCCTAACGTGTTGTATCCAAAGCTCAAACTGCTGATTGTAATTCCCGGATAAGTCAACGTATCCGCAGCATAGAGGTTTTGGAACAAGTTATCGGAACCTCCGTATGCCGCGAATGCTGCCGCTCGTCTTACGTTTGTTGCGGTCAGATTGGTGTACTTATTCCCTACATTGTAAGAGCCGCCAGCATCAATCGCGCTAAACAGGGCGAATGCATCGTCTCCGGCTCCTCTCGAATAATTGTTATCAATCACGTTATAGGACGATCCGTTTGTCATGTTAATACCGTCTGCAAAGGTATTTTTGATTCGATTGTTTTTAAAGGTATTGTTAGAAGAATTGACTCCCCAGTACAAGCAGATGAAATGCTCGACCCAAATATTCTGGACGGTTACATTCTTCATTCCGTTACCGTCGATAAATTTACCAGGCCCATCCGTTCTATAGATATAGTTCCCCCATGCTGACAAGTCTCGTATCGTTGAACCATCCGCCGTAGAGCTGATATTAAAGCCAATATCGGTATTGGTTTGATTTGTCGGAGCTACCAACTTGGTATGCCATGGGCCGGCGCCAATAATCTCAGTCGCTCTTCCGTATAAGAAAATTTTGTTACTGAGCGTCCATTCACCGGCAGGAATGAAAATTCCTTTCTTCGTTGAGTCCTGTCTGAATTCGTTCAACGCCTGTTCAATCGATTTCGTTGCCGAAACCTCAACATATTTGCTCGGATCAGGATTGGAAGGAGGTGCTGCAACATTTTCTGTTTCAAGCATATCCAAATAGATCCACGGGACATCGCCGTTATCTTTTTGGATCTTTATCTTCGTTCCGGCAGGGAACACCTCGTCAAGTAGCAGTTGTGAGTCTTCATAGAGCCAATAAGCGGTTAACCCTGCTCCTGCCTGATTGTCATATCCCAGTCGGCCCAATGTACTGGGGGTCGCATAGACATGAGAGAACTTGGATGTCACTTTAAAGGCACCCTTTTTCACACCGTTGGCATAGATACTAACAGTTCCCGACGTATTCTCGGCTACTGAGCTGCGAAGCACAAAGGCGTTGGCAGGTGAGGTTAGTGTATATTCTACATATTCACCCGTAGAATCAAGATATACAGCAGAACGGCCTGAAGCTTCGCCAGCATAATCACCCGGCTTGAAGTTTGGAGCTAGTATCGTTCCGTTCGTCTGGTTAGAAGTTGATTCCGCCTCAATAATTGTAAACGGCATATTAGCTCCACGCCCAATATAAACCCTGTTTGTGTTTATATTGTTTTCTTGTTTCGCCAGGATTTCGTTATCATCCGGAGTTACGGTAGCCGTCACTGTGTAGCTACCGTTGGCAGCAGTCCATGTGCCCATAGTAACATTCGCCGATCCCCCAGCTGGTATCGCCCCGTTTAACGTACCATTTAATGAGAGAACCGTGTTTCCCTGACTGTTCTTAAGCGCAAGAGTAACGTTATGCGTGCCGCTCGTGGTAGCAATATTCCCCTGATTCTTAAGATTCACCGTATAGGTTACGGTATCTCCGGCACTAGGGTTGCCCGGGGACCAGATTGCTAATGGTACAAGATCAGCGCTCGGAACCTCACTTACAATCAAAGGTGTGGGATGAGTATAGCTGTTATTGGTCTTATCCAATTCCATAATGCCATTATTCTCATCAACTTTAGCGCTAACCGTATATGAAGCTGCGATTTTAGCGCCAATATTAACTGATACATTTTCGGAAGCGCCCTGAGCCAATTGGCCGACAGTAGTAGTTCCCGCCAAAACGTTATTTAAATAAAAGTTAACCGCTGTTGCAGGAGAAGGTGCCGTACCCATATTTCCAACCGTTGCCGATAAGGTAATAGGTGCGGTTTCATTAGGAGAAACCGGGGCCCAAGTGAGACCTGAAAACGTAAGGTCCGGATTAGGAGCAGGCGTTCCGAAGATCTGGAATTCTGCTATCTGGCCTGCTGAAGATCCGGAATTGCTCGTAAAGACGAGGCGTACTTCCGCTGCACTAGCCGTAAGCGGAATCGTCACTGTATTTCCTGTAGCAGGATTAAACGTATAAGACGTAGCCGGCACCAAATTGACGAAGCTTGAGGTGCTCTGCTCGCGACCTAACACCTGGATATTTTGCGTGCGGGTCCCCCATGAAGATGATGGATTCAGCTTGAGTACAATCGAGTTAATACTCGCATTCGCCCCAAGACTGACGGTTAAATTGTTCGGATATGCGTTGGATGCACCCTCCCAGTAAGTATTCGTGTTATCATCGTTGGCATTGATCGCAACAAAGGTATGAACAGTGGAAGATGCAGTAATCGGTTTATTCAGAGCCAGATTTGTTCCACCGACGACAACTTCACCAACACGTGTAACAGTATTACTGCGAGTGGACGAGTTACCTGCTACATCCTTGGCGATAACATAATACGTAACACTCGCACTCGGCGACTGGCTATCGGTAAAGGTGAGCGTGGTGCCATTCAACGTGCCTTTTAGCTGATCGTTCGCATAAATTTCATAGCTCTGCACGCCTACATTGTCCGTAGCGGCATTCCAAGTCAACAGGATCGTTCCCGTCGTAGGCTGCGCATACGCCAGGTTACTCGGTGCGGTAGGCGGTTCTATGTCTGCACCATTCGATTTGTTGAAATTGATCCAGTTGAAGTTAAATCCATTTCCACTCGCATAGACCTGAAGCGTTTGTAAGCCTGCGCTCAGCGGTACTTCCGCTGTAACCGTTTGCCAAGTTTGCCAGGCTCCTGTATTTGGTACGGAAGTCGTAGCCAACGTTGTCTGTCCCGAGCGAAGCTGGAGTTCTCCCGTATTTCCACTGCTGGCCACTCGATATTCAACGGTGTAAGTACCCGTCTCCGCGACATTTACGTAATAGTCCAGCCAATCACCTACGTCAATCCAACCAACGTTCAATCCTCCCCCTACATCGGATGTCTGCTGCGTTTGAACGCCATTCATAGCATCCCAATTTTCAGCTTCTATTTGTCCGGGGATCGGCTTGGCAGTAGGCGCAGCAGTTGTTCCATAGATCTCCAATTCGGACAGTTGGGCTGCCGCCCACCCCGTATTTGCAGTGAAAAGAACTCGCAAGATTTGCGTATGGGTCGATGGAAAGTTAATCGTTACGGTATTACCTAACGTTTGGTTAAACGTATATTCTGCAGTATCGACTATGGTTGAGAAATCTGTTCCATTTGTGCTGCCTTGGATGGACAAGGTTTGCGTTCTTGTCTCCCAATTAGTCGGAAGCTTCAGCACAACTTGATCAATAGTTTCAGAGTTTCCAAGATGAACCTGAATCCATTGCGGGAATGCATTGTTCGTGCTTTCCCAATACGTTCCTTGATTCTGATCTTTAACGTTATTTGCCACGTATACATCACTATAGCCACTTGCAGTTACGTTTTTGCCGACTGCGAGGTTTGGACCTCCTGCAGCAGAGACTTTAATGTTCGATCCAATACTAGAAAAGAAGGCCGAGAGAATAATGGCTACCGCTAACGAACAAACGACAAACTTATTTCGCATCTTATTCCTTCCTCCTAACAGAGTAATGAAACAATTTCGGACATTACGACAAATACGATCATTCTTACTGTTTTTATTCTGTGACTTGCTACTCACTCTTCTGCAGCAGAACATTGATAACGCTTACAATAATCAAATGTTTATTAATTCCCTCCTTCCATGAGAGCCTGTTTTCCTGGTGTAATTTTATTTTAATGTTACATTTTGGAAATATTAAGGTGTGTTGCAACACTTAATATGTCAATTACTATGTATTTACATATTCTGTTTTTTTCCCTTAACAGTAAGTGGCTCAATTAAAATAAACTAGAGGGAGTGTTACCCTCTAGTTCATTTGACTTATTAATCAATTTAGCGGTATCGAATAAAACAAACGATTTCCATTGCTGTTGGTATACCAAATAATTTTGTTACCACTAATGATGGGACTGCATTCTGATAATACAAAATCCTTGGTCTGAATGTCGCCGATGGCTTTCCCATTCCCATCAATCAGAACATATTTCAGGTCACCAGGATGATTATCTTTATCAAATTCCTGCCATAGCACCATCATCTTGTTGTCTGATATTTTCACCAATTTAGGTATGGAAGCGATTAGGTTCGTGCCTACATATTTAGCCAAGGTGATATGATTCACTGCAGTGCTTGTCTTTGGCAATACATTAAGAATGATATCCCTTTGATCTTTCTCCAAACCAACCATCTCATAAGACGTATACTCCTTGACAAGCGAATGGTCAATGGTATTCATTGCGACAATATAGTTGGCTGCAGACATTTCAAACCCGCCTATAGAAACTCCCGTGGTGTTCGCTCCGATTTTACCAGGGATATCAAACAAGTCTACCTCACTATAGCTGGTTCCGTTTGCTTTATTCAGCACAATCGAACGGGGATAGGCATCACCGTGATCAACCAGAACATGATTACTTCCATCAAACAATACATACTGATCAAAGGAATGACTTACATGATTCTCTTGGAATTTCCCCATATCGTTGGTTACGGTCATGGTTTTGGTATTTACGATAATGGTGAGCTGGGATTGATGATTTAATTTATCCTCCGTCGTGTATCTTGTACGTGAAGTGTGAAATACAAGCGTATCCCCAGCTTCAGCCATCCTACCTGCGCCTGCATCAAAAGGCTCTACTGTATAGCTCTCCCCACCCTTTATGGAGACACTATCGATTCTATTGAAGCTTTTATCATACCGGACGATACGAATTACTTCTTTGTTGTCATCCTCTTCTCGGTTGTCTTGTCCAAAAGCAATATAGTTATACTTCTCCCCACTGTAGAAACCACCAAACAGCGGTAGCTCGTAGGGAATACTCTTGTTTCCACTTAGTTCATACTGTTCATTATATGTTTCAATCGTAACATCCTCATTCGCCTCAATGACACTTACAGTCCCATCGTTATTATTCACAAGATATGAAGCAACTGTACTTTTCCATCTAGGAAAATAAGAAGATTCTTCGTTATTCTTGGCTTCAAAGGCCGTCTTAACACGGTAAGTGTGATCTGAGGTTTGGGAGAATAGTGATATTCGATTGGACTCATTGTCATATTCGATATCAAATGGAATCTTGCTCGCCAAATCTCTCAATTGAAAATAATTGTTTCCATCAATATTGTATGCCGTAATCAGCTGCAACTGCCCATTCACCAGAACTTTTGAGGTTGAAAGCGAGGCTGAATAATTTCTATTGCGACTATAATAGTTGCCGCCATCTGTTTCTTCAGGAGTATAGGCTTGCCCTGTTATGATCTCTATAGCGTTATTTTCTTTATTCCAAGATATATCAAATTGACTCGTAGTTCCTGTGAAATACTCCGCTAAATCACGCAGTCTAAAATAATTGTTATTCGAAATATTGAATCCATTAAGACTCTTCTGTTCTCCATTAAAATATGTACTGCTCTCTGTCACCTTAGCATTCACAGTATTGCTCGCATAGGTTGTAGAGCCCAGAACCGGTGTAATCAATAATAAAATAAGTAGCAAACTAAACATCTTTTTCATTCGTCGTTGCCTCCATCTGTTGTTAGTAATCGAAAAAAATCTTCGTATTTATCTAATGCTCCTTATATTTATCGGTAATTTGCCTTACTTCCTTAATTACAAGAGCTCTATATCCTTCGAGTACCGACGGCCAAGACCCCTATCCGGCTTGCGGATAGGGGGGCTCAATGAACAGTTACTTTTTCATTTGGAATTTTGAGTTATCGGAATATTAGACTTAAACTCTTTTATTTCGAATGACCACTTACTATTAAATAACATCACTAAACTAAAAACGCTGATAACGATAATCCCAATTATAATTGAAAGGATGATGGTAACTTGTCGTTTCATTTCCCAAGAGCCCCCTTTTCAAATACGATGGCACCCTCATATGTTACGACTAATAGTCCTCTTTTAGAATACTGTATATTTCTATATCGATAATTCCTTTACCTGCCCATAGTGTTGCTTGTCTTAATGCTCCTTCTTTGATGAAGCCATTCTTCAGCAACACCTTCTTAGAAGTCTCATTTTGAGGCATTACTTCAGCCTGAATTCTGTTGACGTTGACATCCATGAACAAAAAATCGAGCAATATTTTTACCGCTTCAGTAGCTATACCTTGTCCCCAATTCGCTTCGACCAAAAAGTAGCCAATCGTCACTATGTTTACCTTTTGATTAAAGTCGACAGCTTCAATAATCCCTAGCAGCCGATTGGGTTCAGCGTTTGCAAATATCCCCCACTTCACCCTAGACTTTTTATTATAATCTCTCGCAAAATGGCCGATCATATTTTTCACCGTATCTTTATTGTGTTTGGGTATAATGCCACAGTATTCAAATACTTTGTCATTATTATAGATTTCAAAAACCTCATCAAGATGAAGTTCTTCAATCTTCTTCAATACGAAATGTTCTGACGTAAGGATAGGAAATTGCTCAAAAACTGCTTCTAAGTTCATTCCGCCACCGCCCCGTATGTTCTTTTTTATCGGAATATCTCTAAACTCTAACTCCCTTAAGAATGAGTTATTTGTTATTAAATCTTTTACCATCTCTATTGTATTAGATCGTTTGGGTACACCACCGTTTCTATTAAGCAATATCCATCTAAGACAAGCCAAAGCTTCAAAAACTTCAAGTTCTTTCTGCTCAATATCATTTTCTAATAGATAAGCTGAACGAAACACATGTGCATATCGCTCCGAAATGTATATTTTTTGTAGAGTAAGAGACCACGCAAAATCATATCTTGAATCCCCTAATTGTCCGTTCGTCCAATCGATTACGGTATATCGGTCATTTTCCTCTACTATGTTTCCCACATGGAAATCACCATGAATAATACAATCTTGCTGGATTTGAATGATTTGAACCAGAGAAATTAATGCACTATTTAAGTCATCGTGTTCCCTTACCCCAGGAAAAAAATAATCGTTGAAATCGTACTTGGGAAGATGTATATCTCCAAGCTCTTCTACATGAATTTGATGTATTCTTGATAATATCTTCGCAATATCGATCACTTTCTTTTCATTCACTTTATGAACAGGCATTCCGTCAAAGGTTGTTAGCAACACCTTATCATCGTTTGGATTTATCCCCCAGCCCACTGGCTTAGAGACTGATAATCCTCGTTCAGAAAGGGTATTCAATAAATGAAATTGAAAACTAACATCAGGTTTGGAACTCTTATTCCATACCTTCAATACAAAGCTCTCTTTATCTGAACTTATCTTCGTAACTTCAGCTTCAAAGCCATGATCCATTGAATGAGTGGTTAAGGTTTCTTCTTGATTTAATAAATCATCCATTTTTTCATTTTTTTCTACCCAGTCCACGATACCTATGGGGGTTCCCAAAAATCATCTTCCTTCCATACGATTATTTATATTCTCTTCTTGATCGGTATGTATAAATCGACCTTACATTTCCCTTCCTTATCCTTCGCAGGGTCATTCATACAGAATTCGAGGCATGGTCTATCGTCAGCTTCATACTCGCTATTCGGCAACCAGAGGCTGAATACACTTTGATAGGCGAGAACAAATTTTTCTATTGTGTCGTAGTATTGATATAAAGCATACATTCCACCTTGTAGCGTTTTAAATTGTACATGCATCGTATGCTCGTGTTTCTCAAATTCACTTGGCACGGTAACACAAGCATCGTATCGACAAGCATATTCCTCTACGAGATTCCCATCATCCAAGGAGATTCCAATAAAAAAAAGAGGCTTCGAGGAAAGTCCCTGTTGGTATGCCCAACGACCTAACTTATCCCATGCAACATGGGTATCTAAATATCTCCCCACATGTCTTACATACGCCACTTCATATTCTGGAAGCTCTTTAATGGTTATCATATTCTCCCACGCTCTTTTCAAAAGTTGATTCTCTCTGTTTCTATTGTAATCATGAGGAGGAGATAACTCTCCTTGCTTATTGCTGAAGTGTGATGAGAAATTGCTATTCATTCTGCCGCTATTTCTAACGTCACTTGGTGTTTTGCCATAGTACTTCTTAAAAAGGGCATTGAAGGTTGACACCGATTCGAAACCGCATTCATTCGATATTTGCAAAATGGGCATTGCGGTTTCCACCAACAAATACACAGCCTTTTGCACACGCACTTGATTTACAAATGCTACTGGAGTCACACCGACAATAGATGTAAATATTCTAGCAAAATGATATTTCGAAAAATTAGAAACGTCAGCCAATATATCAAGACTGAGTTTTTGATTACTATTTTCCTCTATGTATTTAATTACGCGATCCATTCTATCTTTATAGTCATTATTCATTTTTCACATTCCCCAATTACATTTTGAGTAAACTACCAAAATTATACACCGCATAAGGAACTCATGGGCGTTCACATAAAAATAATTCTGTTCTGGATTGTAACGGAACCAGGAGACGTTATTCATCCTTAATTATGCATTGGAGATAAGGGCTACTGGTTGCTTTAGACTGATGTCTGAATGCGTCAATCGCTGACTATGTGGTTCGGGCGTTAATTTTAATCATATATTCCAGCAGTTGGATAAAACTATCCAACATCCTACTATCCCCACGACAACATTCGCCTTTTACTATGGACATATCACTTTTCACGGATTATAATAACAAATGTCGCTTCAAAAAACGAACATTAAGTCAATTGTTGTCGACTAATATATGCATTTACCCGAACCGCAGTAGTTAAAGTGATTGGATACATGTTATGTACAAGATCGATATGATAAGTACGATGCAATAGTTCTTTCAATTATAAATATAAAAACAGAAAATTCGAGGTGTGCATCTAAGTGAAAACACAAGCAGACAAGCAAGATAACGCTCAAGTGAAGCCCCAACATTTAACTGTCTTACCCGATGAGAAGATTTCATTCGCCAAATCCACCATCCTAGGTCTACAACATGTATTAGCCATGGACGTCTATGTAGTTCCTTTTCTTATTGCGATGTTAATTGGTTTAAGCCCCAATCAGTCAAGCGCATTGATTCAATCTACTTTTATTGCTGCTGGGCTTGCAACGATTGTACAAACTTATTTCTGTATGAAACTGCCTATGGCCCAAGGTCCTTCTTATGTTCCACTGGGTGCCATCGTCACGATTTATGCCGCTAGTGGTGGTGGGGAATTAGGTTGGAGTTCGGTGTTAGGTGCCAGCTTAATTGGTGCGATCTTAGTTATTATCTTGGGCTATACTGGAATTTTCAATAAGATAGTTAAATCATTTATCCCACCTATTGTAGGGGGTACGATCATATTCATTGTAGGTCTTTCTCTATTGCCTGTTGCTATCAGAGACAATATTTATGGCGCCACTGACGCTACAATCAATCAAAACGTATTATTAGCCCTTATTTCAGGTGCTGTACTTATACTCTTCGTGATCCTAGGTTCTTTGTTCCATACTAAAGGATCGATATTCCGAATCACTTCGGTGATGATCGCATTAATTGTTGGATGTATTACTGCAAATTTCATGGGCATCTTAGATTTCTCAGCTGTTCAGAACGCCAAGTGGTTTAGCATGCCTCAGCTACCGTTTAAAGATTTTGGATTTTCATTCGACTTTTCTGCTATTATCACGATGGTCATTATATATATCGTACTGTTGGCCGAAACAACAGGTACTTGGTTTGCCATCAGCAACGTAATTGATAAACCGTTAACGGATAAAAATATAAACCGAGGTGTTATTGGAGAAGGGATCAGCTGTCTTATTGCTGCAATGCTTGGTTCAACTCCTGTTACAGGCTATTCAACTAATGCAGGTATTATTTCCATCACAGGTGTTGCAAGCCGCCGAGTCTTTCTTGCTGTAGGCGGATGGTTTGTCCTCTTCGGTTGTTCAAGTAAATTGGCCGCTTTAATATCTTCGATTCCAACAGCCGTAATCGGCGGCGTATTCGCCATCGTCTGCGGAATCATCGCCATTAACGGTCTGCAAGTGATGAAAGACGTAACCATTGGCGAGAAAGAAATGTATATCATTTCGATACCCATGATCTTAACGTTAGCGTTAGTGCTCATTCCTAAAGATTTCTTATACACTTTACCTACTTTCGTGCAATATTTATTGGGCTCACCTATTCTAGTTGCTGCGCTGGCAGCGATATTATTGAATAAATTATTACCGAACGCAAAGTAAGTTATAAACGTAGGAATTAAATCAGGGGGAGGTACTTCCCCCTTAAAGTCATAAATAATCTAAACGGGGCTGACCCCCAAGGCTAAATGAATTGTAGCCTTGGGGGTCAGCCCCGTAGTTTATATAATATTTTACCATTCCATTCACTTTGTCTACACGCTCAAGCACTGTTCGTAGTTAAGTAAGTGCTAATGAGGTCAACTGACGTAAGAAAAGCGCTGCGAAATGAGAAGAAGTATCCGCCGCATAATGCAAGTTATCCGTAAAACTGTTGGTTGAACCTTCCTCTTCCCCTGCAATATCGGAAACCGCCTTGATGCCGATAACCGGAATGCCGTATTGGTCAGCTGCCTGTACAATCGCCAGCCCTTCCATGTCAGACACTTTCACATCCGGAAAATCATGCTGAACCTGCTCGACTCGCTGATGGCTGCTCATAAAAGAATCCAGCGTCAGCACCAATCCGCGATCTATAGCATAGGAGAACTCGTGGCTGGCGATCGTTTGAATCACGATTTCCAACCACTTGGCTGCCATGGGATAAGCTGCCGGCATCTGAGGAACCTGTCCCTTCGCATAGCCAAAGCAGGTCGCGTCCACGTCACCATATTTAAACTCAGTTGCAACAACCACGTCGCCAACTTTCAGATTGTGATCAAAAGCTCCCGCTGATCCGATGTTAATAATCAACTCAGGACGATATCTTTCAATCAAGATAGTTGTGGCAACTGCGGCGTTTACCTTGCCAATGCCGCCTTCGACGAGTAGCAACTCCTGCCCATCCAATACAGCCTCTTCGATCATGACTTTGCCAATTTGCACTTTATTCAGCAGATCCGCCTTGGCACGCAGCGGACCTATCTCTTGCGCCATTGCGGCAATAACGGCAATCTTCATATAAATTCATAACTCCTTGCGTAAGTTGCTATTCTTATTGAAATCTTGCGATACCGTCTAATGCATCGTCATTCCGCCCGTCACATTGATCGCTTGGCCTGTCATGTAAGCAGCCAGCTTGCTCGCTAGAAACACTACAACACCCGCGACATCCTCCACTTCAGCCGTACGGCCAAGTGGAACTTGTGAACAGTCTTCTTCATAAATCTCCTCGGCTGTCATACCGCGGATGGCGCCGCCTTCAATACGTTCCCGATGCTTCATCGGCGTCTCAACGATTCCCGGGCAAACCGCATTAACCAGAATACCATCCTTGGCGAGTTCAACAGCCATCACTTTTGTAAGTCCAAGAACCGCATGCTTGGAAGCACAATACGCTCCCATCGCCCGATAGCCATTCTTGCCAGCCTGGGAAGCAATCTGAATGATGCGTCCCGGTTTTTGAGCATCGACCATGGCCTTGGCAAAATGTTTGGAGGTCAAATACAATCCAGTTGTATTGATGGAGAACACTTCTTCCCAATCAGACAGCTTGCTGTCGATCACATAATCCATCGTAGAGGTTCCAGCACAGTTCACCACGATGTCAGGAACACCCGCCTTGTCAAACACAACCGACAGCCATCTTTCCACATCAGCCGACTGGGACAAGTCGAGTCGCGTTTCGATCAAATGTGTATGAACAAGGTGGTATTCCTGCTCAATGCTGATATCTGCAGAAATCACGTTAGCCCCTGCTATCAGCAGTTGTTCTACTACGCCTTTGCCGATTCCTGAACGACCTCCAGTCACGACAGCTAGCTGATTGGATAAATCTTGGTAATCATCGCAGCTACACAATACGCTCGAAGGCGTCGCGGCTAATACCTGCTTCTAGCACAATTCTGGCATATTCCTGTGCCGAAAACAGTGAATGATCTTTATAATTACCGCACTGCAAGGCCGTGACCGCAGGTACTTCCCTTGTCTCCAAGATACGCTTTAACGTTTTTTCAAGTGCAGATGCAACTTCTTCCGGTTCATGCTCGTTCCACAAAATCATATAAAAACCAGTTCTACAGCCCATTGGGGAAATATCAATAACACCCGTAATTTCATCCCGCAAATAGGTGGCCAGTAAATGCTCCAGGGTATGTACCGCTGCCGTCGGCAACGCATCCTTATTCGGTTGCAGGAAACGCAAATCATACTTTTGCACCGTGCTGCCCTTCTCATCATGTTCCAATCCCGCTACTCGAACATAAGGAGCCTTGACGATATTGTGATCCAGTTGAAAGCTTTCGATTTCTGCCATAATGAACATCTCTTTTCTGTTAGTTTATTGGGTAGTTACGGGCTGTTCCAACACAGCCAATTCTGTTACAAGACTAAGGAAATAGGCAACACCATTCTCCAATACGGCTTCATCAATTCGAAATTTAGGGTGATGAAGCGGATAAACGGCGTCCAATGCTTCATTTCTTGTCCCCACAAACACCATTGTCGCAGGCACAAGCGCCGAGATAAAGGCAAAATCCTCACCTGTCAACGATGGCTGGACAGTCGTGATGCGGTCTTTGCTAAGGTGATTCTCGATGGCGCTCGCCGCAAGACGAGTCGTTTGATAATCATTGAACAACGCCTGGGATGGTGGCTCCTCTGGCGGTAAGCCATCCGTTTCAAACCGGATGTGGAAGTCTGCTCCATAAAGGGCAGTCACATGCTTTAATGTTTGAACCAGGTGCGCCTTGACCTCCTGCAACAAATTCACATCCAACGTTCGTAATGTCCCACCAAATTTCGCCTGCTGGGAGATCACATTATTGTTTCTTCCAGCGTTGAAATAGGTGACAGACATTAGTTTGGGTTGTAGCGGATCGGTCTTGCGTTCCAACAGCTGTTTCGCTGCAGTAATCGCCTGAATGGCCACGTTAATCGGATCATTTGCTTCCTCCGGCTTGGCCGCATGTCCGCCGCTACCCAAGATTTCCACGTCAAAAGCTTCACCAGCCGCCATCAACGCGCCATAACCTATACCATATTGGCCTATTGGAATGGAAGGCGAGACATGAATGGCATAGGCCTGATCGACATTCTGCAAAATACCTGTACGGATCAGTTCCCTTGCGCCACCGCCTACCTCCTCTGCGGCTTGAAACACGAAGAGGATTGTACCTTTGATCTGCTTGGCATGTTCGCCCAGAATCTTCAGAACGCCTAGCAAAATCGCAGTATGCGCGTCATGTCCGCAGGCATGCATGATGCCATCCTTGACTGATTTGAAGGCCAGATCATTGTCCTCTTGAATCGGAAGTGCATCAATATCAGCCCGCAGCAAGATAGTCGACCCTTCTCTTGCGCCATCTAGATGGACAACAACACTTGTCGGTGTTGGCCGTGTAATCACCACAGGCAGGTTCATGTCTTCAATTTGTGCCACAATATACTGGGCAGTATCAAACTCCTTGAAAGATAATTCCGGATGCTGATGTAGATAGCGACGCCACTGAATCAACATATCGGTATGCTTCTTAATTTCCTCTGCAATACACCACTCGCTCATATGCTGTTCCTCCTATCTGTTGCTGTATGCCTGCAGATACTTGATTGGTTGCATTACTTTTGATAGTCCCATGCAGGAATTAAGCCGCCCTTATATTCATCCAGCATCGCCTTTGCAACATTGTCTTGCCGGTAAGCATTCACGATTTTTAGGTAGGTTTCATTGTCTTTGTCTTCCGATCTTGCTACAAAAATGTTGATATACGGTTTGATATTCTCGTCATTGGCATCGACTGGAATCGAATAGATCGCATCTGTGATTGGGCTCAGTCCATTATCAATCGCCATCCCGCTATTGGTAATACCAGCAGCAAGGTCAGGCAACAAGGAAGGTATCAGCGCAGGATCTGTTTCAATAATTTCCAGATTGAATTTATTCGCTGTAATGTCCTGTACGGTTGGCATATAGCCCTTGCTGGCATCCACCTCAATCAACCCGGCACGCTCCAGCACTTTCAGCGCTCGGCCCGCATTTGTCGCATTATTTGGAATAGCAATCTTGTCCCCGTCTTTGATCTGATTCACATCAGTAATTTTTTTGGAATATACGCTAAGCGGCGCTACCAACGCTTCACCAATTACGGCAAAGTCATATCCCTTGTCCGCTACTTCTTGTTCGAGAAAAGCATAATGTTGGAACAATGAGAAATCCAGTTCTTTATCCGCTAATGCCTGATTGGCAATAATTCCATCCGTAAATGAGACAAACGAAAGTTCAACTTCTACGCCTTCTGCCGCCAGATTTTCCTTCACAGCGTCCCAAATGACTTTTTGTGGTTCCCCTACAACCCCGATTTTTACAATCGAAGCTTCACCGTCCTTCTTGCCACCACATCCTGTCAAGATTACAGCAAATACTAACAATACGCTTACCCATAGTCTGAATTTCATATTCTCGTTTCCCCCTCAAGTTTGTTTAATAGTATGTAGTCTTTCGTAGAACACTTTTCCCCACCAATTCAATGATGCTTACAATAATCAACAAGGCAATGACCGAAATAGAGGTCGCATCAAGCTGATTTCGCTGATAACCATACATAATCGCAAAGTTCCCAATACCACCGCCGCCAACTACCCCGACGATTGCGGACAACCCAATCAAGTTCACACTGGTAATGGTTGTGGCCCGCACAATAGCTGGAATACTCTCTTTCAAATAAACATGAATGATTAATTCATTCGCACTCATGCCCATCGCTTTTCCTGATTCTACTAATCCAGGATCGATCCCGCTCAGTGCAGATTCGATTTGACGGGAGAAGAAAGGGGTGATGCCAACCACCAGTGGGAAAATCGCACCTGTCGTGCCAATTGCCGTTCCTACCAGCAGTCGGGTTAACGGAATAAGCAAGGCAATCATAATGATAAATGGAATGGAACGCAGTACATTAATGACCTTATCCAGTAAGTAGTAGACCCACTTATTTGCCAGAATGCCATTGGGTTTGCAAACCAGCAGAACAATACCAAAAAACAAACCAAGTACAAACGAAATGCAACCTGCGATAGCAAACATTTGCAAAGTCTGAAGAACAGATTCATAAAAAACATCGGACAATTTAGACACATTCGGCAGCAATTTGTTGATCACTTGATCGAGCATCCCTGATCACCTCCACGGCAACATTTTTTTGATGTAAATAGATCAAGGTTTGATTAATGCTGGCTTGTTCGCCGCTCAGGACCGCGACAAGCCCACCGAGCAGCATATCATTTACAATCTCTATATCACTGGCAATAATATTAAAATCCACATAGAATCTTCTGGAAACCTCTGAAATCAGTGCTTCCGAGACTGTTGTTTTGGTATAGGTTAATTTCAGGATGACCTGGCCTTCCTCCAGTTGTACCAATGGAGAGTTCACACGAATCAACTCATCCACTTTGCTCAGATTAGACGTAGTTTCCAAAAAGGTCTTGGTTAACGGCTCTCTTGGATTGGAGAAGACAGAGAAAACATCGCCCTGCTCCAGAATCACACCTTGGTCAATGATCGCCACTTTGTTACAGATTTCCTTTACGACCCCCATCTCATGGGTAATCATAACGATCGTAATTCCCAATTTTCGGTTCAAGTCTTTTAAAAACTGCAAGATGGACTTGGTTGTTTGCGGATCAAGCGCACTGGTCGCTTCATCACACAACAATACCTTGGGATGATTGGCCAGAGCACGAGCAATCGCTACACGCTGCTTCTGCCCGCCACTCAACTGCGAAGGATAGGCATCGCGCTTGTCCCGAATGTCCACCAATTCAAGTAAATCCATAATACGTTCCTCTTTATGCTGTTTGCTTAATCCACTGTTTCGAAGTGCCAACGCAATGTTGCCGTAAACAGTGCGGGAAGGCATCAGATTGAATTGTTGAAAAATCATGCCCACCTGCCTACGGAAGCCTCGCAGTTCTTTGCCCGTTAGATTGCTAACAATCTGCTTATCGATGATCACTTCGCCGCTCGTCAGGCTCTCAATCCCATTAATACATCGAATCAAGGTAGATTTGCCAGCACCGCTGTAGCCAATAATGCCAAATATATCGCCCTTGTCCACCTCAAGGTTTACATCCTTCAATACTTCAATAGCAATTGTATCTTTATAGAAGCTTTTCGTTACCTGTTTCATTTGGATGAAGCTTTCTTCTCCTGACATTTCGCTGTTCCCCCCAAACTTATGCCTGTCTATGATGAAACATGGCGTATTTTAATCCATAGTTATTTGATAGAAATTATAGGCTTTAATATAGCATCGTTCATATAGCCTGTCAATGACCGTTTTTTACGATGTTTGCATGCATTGTAGTGTCCTTGTTGGAACGGCTGCTATGTGCTGGCTTTACTACTGACTATGTGTTCATAGAGTTCTGGTTCATCTATTTTTCAGATATAGATTGGTTTGAGTCCTAATAGAACTGAAATAAATATGGCGAAATTTCAAAAATAATTGTGAAAAGATTCACATATGATATGATTAATGCTATACTTTTTCATGTCAAAAAGGATAGCGAGTAACCGGGGACGTAACCAAAGAAGAATGGAAGTTCGGAGAACTCGTGGCTCTCACACTCCTTAACCTCCCTATCTCCTATGTTACTTCCTCTTTTTTCGTCCATCCTAAAACTAACGAATTATAGTGGAGGGTTACCATGAAGAAGAAACTATCATCAGTCTTAGCTCTCGTTCTTTCAGCGACGCTTGTGATCGCAGGATGCGGCACTGGGAACAGCAACGGGGGCAGCAGCAACGACAGCGGTAACAGCAATGTAAAGAACACGGTCAATGAGCAAACAGAAACTGATTCTACATCGGGAGCTTCCCAAGCAAGTTATACTCCTATCGATCAACTGAAAGAACAATATGATGTCATCATTGTCGGTGCAGGTGGTGCTGGGATGACCGCTGCGCTTGAAGCAAAGGCAAACGGCATGAACCCGGTTATTTTTGAAAAAATGCCGGTAGCGGGTGGAAATACATTAAAAGCATCATCAGGGATGAATGCTTCTGAAACGAAATTCCAAAAAGAGCAGGGCATAGAAGACAGTAATGATTCATTTTATGAAGAAACATTAGCAGGCGGTAAGGGCACAAACAACACAGAATTACTCCGTTACTTCGTTGATAATTCCGCTGATGCAATTGATTGGTTGGTTGGATTCCATCGGCATTAGATTGAACAATCTCACCATTACCGGAGGCATGAGCGAAAAGCGCACACATCGTCCTGAGGACGGCTCGGCGGTAGGTCAATACCTTGTAGACGGATTGCTGAAAAATGTACAAGAACAAGGAATCCCTCTTTTTGTAAATGCGAAAGTAACAGAAATTACACAAAATGATGGAAAAGTAAACGGCGTCAAAGTTGTTTTCAACGAGACAGACGAAAAAAATATTACAGCTGATGCGGTTGTCGTAACCACTGGCGGTTTTGGCTCCAATATGGATCTGATTACCGAGTCTAGACCTGATTTGGAGGGCTATGTAACAACAAACCAAGAAGGCAGTACTGGTGACGGTATCAAGATGATTGAAGCACTTGGAGGTACAACGGTTGATATGGATCAAATCCAAGTTCACCCAACCGTACAACAAGAACAATCCTATCTGATCGGTGAATCCGTTCGCGGGGAAGGCGCTATCCTGATTAACAATGAAGGCGAGCGTTTCACCAACGAGTTGGATACACGCGATAATGTTACTGCAGCAATTAATGCACTTTCTGAAAAATCAGCTACGCTAGTCTTTGATTCCGGTGTGAAAAGTCGTGTAAAAGCGATTGAACAATATGAGAAAATGGGCTTTGTCATTTCGGCAGATACCATCGAGGCTTTAGCTGAAAAATTGGAGGTTCCGGCGGATAATCTGAAGGCGACACTGGATACATGGAACAGCAGCGTGAACAAAAAAGACGATGCCGAGTTCGGCAGAACAACAGGGATGGACAACGACTTGTCCACTGCACCGTACTATGCTATCAAAATCGCCCCAGGGATCCACTACACTATGGGTGGCGTAAACATCAACACGAATACAGAAGTTTTAAATAAAGACGGTGAGCCGATTACAGGCCTTTTTGCAGCGGGTGAAGTTGCAGGCGGACTCCACGGACAAAACCGGATCGGCGGCAACTCTGTTGCCGAAATCATTATCTTCGGCCGTCAAGCGGGTATACAATCTGCTGAATTCGTAAAAGCAAACAAATAAAGTATGGTAACTAATAAACAACCGCTTGGACTAAAAATGGTCCAAGCGGTTGTTGTATTATGCGTAATACATAGCTATTTAGCTCATAACGTACTAAGCCGTAGTTCATAGAAGTACTGCACAATTGGATGCTTTAACTTCATCTTCTCGGACATATTTAGAATTCGTTTTTTTCCAACTCGTCTGTCCACCAATGCAAGAATATTCAATAAGATATCATTGCTCTCTAAGCTTTCCTCTATAGAAGTAGATAAAAACTTAGTAGCCACAACGATAAAATTTGATTTACTTAATGATGACTGTGCTGACAGAAGCTCTTTTGCATATTCAGATATTTTTCTACTTCTTGCAATTACTTTTAGGCGATCCTCCGGAACTACTCCCTTGGTATCTTTTCTGATCGCTTCAATTTCTTCATTGTTGATAGGAATTTGGATATCTGAATCATTCTTAATTTCCAGCTCCGTCTGATACCATCTGATTGAGGTCGTTCTATCACTCATATTGAGCATATTTTTTTTATCTACCGCAATATAACAAATCCCTGGTTTATCAGGTAAATAACGATAGCTAGAAGCGATGTATTCTACCCTTCCATATAACGCAGGACAGAGAAAACTCTCCAGTTGTTGCTTCAATTTGCTCCAGGACATGTAATTCCCCCTATGTTCTATATTTTAGTTACTTTATCTATACCGCATCGCGAAAACCTCCGCAAGCCCCAGTAGAGCGAACGTTTGCCAACGATGAATTCACCTGTTGTGATACGAATACAACATGGGCTATCCCAAGTCTTTATCAAAGACTCTAAGGATAGCCCATAACGTTTCCAACAATATATCTCAACAACCAACGCTATCAAACGAGTCTAAATCGTCTCAGTACTGAGCGTAAATCCTTCGATCACTGCATCTTCGTCGACCTCAATCAGGATGCATCGTCTCCCTTGATAATTCACCTGTTTTACATACTTTAAATCCTGCGGGCTTACCGAAATTGTGGCTACCTTTGTATCGATCTTAATCGATTTTGAAGTAAATTTCGGCATAACGCTGTTCGCCTTCATTTCATAGTTCTTATCATCGACGATTGTTTGGAATGCCCGTTCCACTTTTTCAGTCGTCAAGTTCTCTACGCCACTTACCGTCAGCACGCGCTCTACATCTTTATAATCGAGCTTCGGAGGTTCATCCTCATCTTCGTTGGTTTCGATTAACTGGTGGATTTCCTCGTACACCTGTGCGAGGGTAGCTACGTCGAGCTGTTCACCCACTACTTCCTTCACGATCTCTTCGAAGATGGCTCTCTCTTCCAGTGCCGTTACGGACCTTTCGGCATTCAAGACCTGTCCGATAAAGTGCGGATCAGGAAAATTCGATTTTGCCGTACAATACAGAATGCGGTTCACATCGGAATAGTTGTCCGTCACGCTCGGGTAAAAGAAGCCTTGTTCCGGCGCACTTAACTTGATAATCGGATCTACAATGATATTGTACTTAAATTCTCTCTCCACATAATCAAACAAGAGAGAATTCCGTGGCTTCTCCGTGGAATTCACGCTGCATAGAATGAATGGATTGGCGAACACTTCATTCTTCTCGCTCTCTTCGGCTTCATCGTTTCTGGCCTTGGTGGGCCGGAAATATTGTCCGCGAACGAACGTGACCACCGTATCCCGTTCATACTTGGTATCCGCCAACATTTTCTCCACCAACAGCAACATCAGGTCCTGCCATTCATCAGAATCACCTGTCACCAAAGCTTGGTGAAGCAGTACCTGCGTGGGTTCCTCAGCTTCCTCCTGAAACTTTAATTCGAACAACTTCTGATCTAATTCACCGGTCAGTAGCTTTTTAAAATTGGCCATGTACAGCTCCTGTTTTTCTCTGTCCACTAGTCCAAACGGCTGTCGCTCCCAATGATAGATCTCGTTACTTTCCTTCATAATATACACGTTGAGAATATCGTAAATATTCAGCAGATCGTGATCCAACTTAAATTGCTTGCGTATATGCGCGACTTCTTTCTTTATCATAATTCGTTAGACAACTCCTAGGAAGTAAATTAGCCTTATAAGTATAAACGATATAAAAGCCCTTCGCTAGAAGGGCTTTTGTGTTACTCCTCTTTACTATGTCAGATTCAATGCTCGGTACAGCATTGCGACAAACTCTGCACGTGTCACGGGTTCATTTGGATTAAATTTACCGTTATCACCTTGTACAATCCCCAGTTCTTCTAATGCAGCGATGTAAGCATAGCTCCAATGCGCCAAAGGCACGTCTTGGAAAGTACTTGTTCCACTTGGTTCTACCTTTAGGGCAAGCACCACAATTTTTGCCATCTGTGCGCGTGTCACAGGTTCATTTGGATTAAATCTACCATTTAATCCATCTATAATTCCTGCTTGTTGAAGTGACGCAATGGCTTCATAGTACGGATGGCTTGACGATACATCAGAAAAGGATACTGCCTCGTGTGTTGGTTCGAACTCGAAAGCACGCATGAATATCAGGGCCATATGTTGGCGCTGAATTGATTCATTCGGATGAAAAGAACCGTCTGGATACCCCGTAATAAATCCTTGACTAGCCAATTCCTCAATCGTTCCTTTAGCCCAATGTCCCGAAATGTCATCGAAACTCACAACCGGAAGCTCTGGTTTCGGTCCACCTGGAGTTGGCTCAGGTTCTTGACCCGGCCCCGGTACTGGGGAAGTGTTTGCAATCCATTTTGCATACAATTTTGTATTTTGGGTCACACGGTCCGTTAGAAGATCCCACTTTTGGGTCAACGCAACATCTTGATACCAGCCTCCAAATGTAAATCCTGCTTTGGTGGGGGTGGGTAGCTCTGCTAGCCTTGAATCATTCTCTACAGATCGATTGACTATAACGTTCCCGCCATTGGTTTCAAAATATACCGTTGAATTTTGTAGTGGTGTTGGAATATAACCTCCTCCTCCATTACTTCCAGAGGAACTATTACCAACCCACTTCGCATACAACATCGTATTCGCTATGACTAGATCCTTCGTGAAGATCCATTGATTTGTTAATGTCATCTCTTTATACCAACCACCAAATGTATAACCTGGCTTCGTTGGTACACTCGGCTCGGTTACCGCTTCGTTGTATGATTTATTCTGAGTCGCTATGACACTTCCTCCATTTGATTCAAATGTCACTGTATAATGATTAACATCCCACATTGCATATAGCGTGACATTAGCTGCGCTTATATTGAATATCTCATTCGCTGCATAGCTTGTCCCACTTCCATCTGCTTCTGTATTCCAACCATTAAACGTAAACCCAGTTCTCACTAGACTTCCAGTATTATCAGCTACTGTTACACTATCCCCAGTCTCATAGGTTTGACTATCTATGGGTACAAGTCCTCCAGTAGTTCCATTTCCGTCATAGCTTACTCTATATTTAAAGATGCTGAATGTAATTGTAGTCGAGTTACCTGCGGCATCCATAACAACAAGTTCATAGGAGCCTTCAGTGTTCACAGGTAAGCCGCTTGCAAAGGAAATGCCGTTCAATGTTGCGGTACCTTCATTAAAGGTAATGGTTCGTGAGGAATTATAGCTTTCTCCATCTGTTACACCGCTGATGATCGGAGCTGTCATATCCAGAATAATACTATCTTGAGCTGACCCAACCGTACCTGCATGATTAATAAATTGCACATAAACAGTCTTGTAACCATCTCCTGCTGGCAATGTAAATGTATATGTCTTGCTTGCAATATATGATTCATCAACTGACCATGAAAGATTGTCACTGGAGAACTTTACATACACGACATCCGTCACGCTTACCACGGGTGTGAGCGCAAGATTTACTTCACGCTCTGCTGTATAAGTATCTCCGTTATTAATAACGACAGTACCCGTTGGGACTACAGTATCTAGTATAATGGTTGATGTGTATGGAAGAGATATATTTCCTGCCCCATCGATTAGCTCAATAGTAATTGCTTTTGCCCCATCGGTACTTCCTACATTAAGCTCAAAGCTATTTCTGTAAGGAATTGTCGTTGGTGCTGATCCATTGATTGTATATCTGATATCAGTAATATCGGTTACACCTGTTGCTGGTGTAACTTCAACGAGTACATCCGAAAGATTCGTATAGGAACTACCACCATTCACAACGACCGTACCTGTTGGATCTGTTGTATCCAAAAGGATACTGTCTTGAATGACGGTAATATTGCCTGCTCGATCAATTAAACGTACATACACCGTTTTATTTCCATCTCCAGCTGGTAATGTATAGCTTTTAATTGAACTAAAGGATTCTACACCCGACCAATTACTATTGTTATTTGAAAATTGTACCCCTACCACATCTGTCACACCACTACCTAGGGATAGATTAAGCATTACATCAGGATTCGTTGTATATGCGTTTCCATTATTAATAACCACAGAGCCTGTTGGGGCTACCGTATCTAGTGTTATGGTTCTTTGATATTCCGGTGATTCATTCCCTGCTCCATCAACAAGCTTAAAGTTCAATACTTTTTCTCCGTTAACAGTTCCTATACCTAGCATAAAGCTTGGTACATAAGGCATCTGTGTAAATGGATTTCCATTAACCGCATATCGGATATGAGTAATATCATTTACTCCCACGTCTGGCGTTACTGAAACGGATACACCTGCACTATTCGTATATTGATTGCCTTGATTTACAATTACCGTCCCTGTCGGAGGGGTTTTATCTATTCGGAATTGAATCGTTTTTGATTGGCTACCGGCTGTAACCGTTAGCGTGTATGAACCTTCAGCAGTAACCTGTGTTCCACTTGTAAATGGATTTCCATTCAAAGTTGCTGTGCCATTGTTAAATTGTGGCGTTACATTCGTGTTGTATAGACCGCCATCTTGAACTCCTGTTATCTGAATGTCGACAATTTCGGAGTATGTAATAATCAAATACGGACCCAGATTGCCGGGATGCACATTTGATTCGGTCATTTGTATAAAATGATCAACATATGCTATACCTTTTTCAGCGGCTTCTTGAGCTGTCATTCCTGAAAGAATAAAGGTTGCTCTAGGAGTAGCTTTCGTGAATTCTCCTGATATATAGCTAGTAAAATCAAAGGGAGCTAGCGTGGGTTTAAGTATTGGGACATTATTGGCTAATGTTCTTGATTGTGTAGACCCTGGACTTCGAGCTGGTGGTGACATCACAGCATCTTGAGTCCAGTTATGATTTGTGCTCGTAGAAACTTTCAGTGAGAAATCAGTTGTTCCTTGAAAAGTACCACCTGTTACAGGGATATACAGATTTGCAGTTTCAACTTCGTACCCTACAGGGATTGTTGGCAAATTAAACTTTAGTAATACTTGAACCTCTAAGGGAGCACCATATGATCCTTGATAGCCTACATCAAGATACCCGAGGTTTCCATCCTCATAAATCATTCCAGCATTAATACCCTCGTAAACGATTGTTGTATCCTCTGTTGCATAACTAGGTGACGAAATTATATTGGCAGAAGCTAAACTTTGATTATTAAGAAATACGATGAATGCAATACAAACTAGCACAACTAGCAAACTTGTAATCGAGATAATTCTCTTTCTCACCACGCACACTTCCTTCCAATACTAAGGGAATTATTGTCAAGCGGTTCCTCATCTACATTACTACGTCTTCCTACTCAGGATCATTTCACATAAATAGCGCCATATTCGGCTTTTTCTTAAACTACTATACGTAAAAATATCACCTCGTCATAGTGAGCGTTGTCATCAATTTTGTCATATGACAAAATGTATTTTTTTGTGAAATAATCCAGTACTCAGTATCAATTCATTACCTGAAAATCGGTCGACTTAGTGGCAAACTTATTTTGCTCAAGTACCTCCACTCCATCTCCTTAATGAAAAAGAGAAAAGCTTAAGCTTTCCTCTCACAAAATTCTCATAACTTTTGGAGATCCTGGCTTTGATGTTTCTAGCTACTACTCGATGTCTAATGAACCTCCAAGACTCACGTTTAACATACGTAAAATACGGCCATTACTGTCATTAACACGATAAATCTTCGGATCGGATTTCTTTGCCTTAAAGCTGATCTTGAACTAATCATATTACACTCTCCTGTTTTTGTTTCGTAGTTTCATAGTTTCATTGCATCTTGAAAATCATGCCCTTTTAGATCAAATAGAAGTATATTCTCTGTTGTAGTCACCTCCAATGAATCAATTTATATTGTCATTGCTACTCATCCAGAATTGAATAATAACGCAAACATACCACTCCTATCTTTTTACTTTCAAGCAACTAAAGTTGTTGTTTTTGGCAAAGAAAAAAACGAAACCCGCAATAAGCGAGTTTCGTTCAATTTATCAAGATTCCACATGTGTTGAGTGTTTTTCAACAATAAGAGATATTGAAGATTAGTTAAATACTACTTACCCCAATATTGCTGGGCAATACGTTGTCCTTGTTTAATTTTCGCCCACTGTTCATCTTCCGTTAATTCATTGCCGCCATCACAGGACGCAAAACCGCATTGATGAGAAAGTAATAATCTATCTTTATCTATAATTTTCGATGCTTCATCAAGCATTCTAATTACACGTGCCTCATCATCAAGCGTATTGATTTTTGAAGACAACAATCCAAGTACAATTTCCGTTTCAGGCTTATCTTTGAAAACCGCAAGCGCCTCAAGTGAGCCTGCACGTTCATCATCCCATTCAAGGAAAAAACGATCGTATTTAAGCTGCTTCAAGAATAGATTAGCAATTTTGGCATATGAGCCACCACCCATATTACGGGAATCGTAGTTACCACGACAGTTATGAGTCCACATTTTCAAGCCTAGGCTATGACCAAAATCAATTATTGTATTGTTAATGTCAATAAATTCTGTAGCTAGAGCCTGTACTTCCTCTTGATTGATATTCTGTCCAGTATATGGAGAGTTCGGGTTATCATCTGCAAATAGCTCCCATAAGCAATCGTCGAATTGAAGGATTTTCCCTCCAGCAGCAGCAAATTCCTCCACAACTTCTTTATATGCCTTAACAAGACCGTTTGCAAGCTCATGTCTATCCTTATAAACTGCATCTTTGCCACCAATGTTATCTGACCAAGATAACTCACCAAAAATATGTGATGGAGAAGGTACGCACAGCTTTGTTTCACGGTCGCCAGCAAGGGCCTGAAGTTTTTTATATACATGAATAAAGTGATGGTTCCTTCCACCTAATTCACCTGTAATGCGCAAACCAATATCTTTTCGAGTCTCATATTTTGAAGTTCCATCGGTATCTCTGAAAAAATATCCATGATCCGCTATATAGCGGTCAATCCCTTGGAAGCCCCAGACAAAGTCCAGATGCCACATAGATTTGGAATATTCTCCATCAGTAAGAATGGACAAACCATTTTTAATTTCATTATCGACTACAGCCTGAATCGCATCAGATTCACACTGCTCATACCCTTGAAAACTTTGGTAAAATGGATAACTGATATCATCACGATGTTCAATTTGCTGTTTATATTCTAATAAATTCGACGGACGTAACAGGCTACCTACGATTTGAAATCTATTGCACATGAAAAATCCTCCTCATTTAACAAATCTCTTTCTGTGCTTTGATTCTAGCATGGAGGAAGACTATCTACGTAACACTTAAAAGTAATATCTGGTTATAGTTAAAAGTTATAACGAGTATCTAAGCTTACCATCTAGCTATTATAGACGATCTTTATATTTATTCATTTACAAAGATATTTTTACGCTCTCTTAGACTTTGTAAAGCGTCCTTTGAAAATATAAGTTAACGTAATCAGGATATAAATTGCTAGGGTAATACTTGTGACGATTATAGAAGTTGTAAAGATAATTCCAATCAATATAGCACATAAAGTAATAATGGCTATCCATGTTGTATACGGAAAGAATTTTACTTTGTAGCCGCTTGTTTGTTCAGGCATATTTTCACGTGATTTCAGATGAGCAATCGCAATGATTAACCAGATAAATAAAACGGTATATCCTAAAGAACCCATTAAATAATCAAATGTTTTACTTCCTGCAAACAAAGAAATGATTACACCAATATATAAAAAAGAAGTACATATTAAAATTGCATAAACAGGAACTTTCTTTTTAGATAGACGGGAAAAGATTTGTGGTATAAGTCCATCCACAGCTTGTGTGTATAGAACGCGTGATGCACCATATAACCCTGAATTCATTGATGAAATAATGGCTAGTAAGATAACAGCGTTCATAATGTGATCTGCACCTGGAATTCCTATCATTTTAAATACCATTACAAACGGACTTTCGGCTACGCCGTTAACTTCATTCCATGGAATTAGACTTACAATGATGAGGAATGGAATGATATAGAATGATATGATCCGTACTAATGTATTGCGAACGGCTTTGGGAACAACTTTTTCTGGATTTTTCGTTTCAGCCAACGTAACACCAATAATTTCTGTACCACCATAAGAGTAGATCACAACAAGCATCGCAGTAATAATTCCTGTTGATCCGTTGGGAAAGAAGCCACCGTGCTTTGTTAAGTTAGAAAAACCAACGGCTGTATGATTACCAAAGGTGACCAGTAATAGCAATAACCCAGCAATAATAAACACAACAATAACCGTAATTTTAATTAAAGCAAGCCAGTATTCTGTTTCAGCAAATACTTTTACTGACAATAAGTTAATGACTGTCACGATCACAGACACGGAAAGAGCGAGTATCCAAATTGGATATTCCGGTAACCAATATTGAATGAATATGGCTGCAACAACGGCTTCAGCCGCAATATTTAATACCCACATTTTCCAATAAATCCAATCTAGAAAATAAGCGGGGTATTTTCCTAGAATCGATTCTACTAAATCTCTAAATGTTCTTGCGTGACTATTGCGAACAGCCATTTCGGCGAGACCTTGCATAACGAATAATAGAATAATTCCACCAATCAAATATGCAATAATAACGGATGGACCTGCCATATCAATGGCTGAACTACTTCCTTTAAATAATCCAGCTCCAATAGCACCACCTAAAGCCATCATCGTAATATGGCGAGAAGTCATTGTACGCTGCAATTTCTGATTGTCTTTCTCCATAACAATACCTCCAAAAAACATATTATACTTACTCCACTCTACTCTCATAGAAAAAAGGCATGTCGTCTCTTCCTTCATAATCAAATGAAAGAAGAGACGACATGCCTTATGCATACCGCGGTACCACTCTTGTTGGTTCATAATGAACCCAGCTTTAAGACCTTGTAACGAAGGTTACTCGTTAAAACATAGAGAATAGTTCAACTATTCTTTTTGTCTTACCACTCCTGGGCGAGTTCAGAGCATTATTGGACTGCGTCACACCACCCGCAGCTCTCTTTGCCAAATAATAGACTCTTACTACTCCCAATCATTGTGTTTGTAATGTTATATCCGAAATTTTCAATTAATAGAATGTACTATACGGATTTGCATTTAGATTGTCAATGATTAATAACACAAAAATATTATGACGCATTCATAAATGATATTAATCGAAAACCTATTAATTAGTTTTTACTTACATCAGCTTAGCTGCTTCACTTTCCAAATCGGATATTTCCAGCAAAATATTGCAATAAGGCTTTAAACTGCTTTTATCACCAAATAGATGCGCTGCCGAAAAATCTTGTGGGATTAGTCGTTCCAATTCCAGAGAAAGTCTGGTAATCCGCTCATAAATGGAGGCCAGATCCGCTCTCCCGTTATCGTAAAAAAACTGAACCGCATACTGTCGATCCAAATATTGCTTGTAGTTGCACATCACATTGAGGTAAGGCTCAAAAGGGTCGTCCCAATCATAAGTCATAAGTGCATTCACAAATGCCTGATGTGCGGCAAGACCATTATATTGACCAAGCGTGAGATACTCTTCCACAATCAGCCGTTTGATCAGCTTCAAAGTTTCAGCAAAGATTTCCTCCTTGGACAGCCCCTCGCCTTTTCCCTCGATAATGAGGATTCGTCCCTTGCTGCCTTCTGCAAAAAATCCATCATGCCAATTCGATTTGCGGAAATAGCCAGTATCGTCAGGCTCCTCCTTATGATCCTCTTCTGAATACATAAAGGGATTGTATCCTAGCAGCACATCTCCATCTTGATCGTAACCGGAAATGACACAAGCATCGGAGCAATTGATTACGCCCTCAAGTGTAATAACAGGGATACCTTTATCAATACTGTCCATAATAAGCTTCTTGTCGATCGCATAAGTGCCCCGAACATGGGGAGTTACCCGATATCCGAGCATTCTAAAGATATGTTCAATGATGATCGGCGTATGTATGACATGATAATTGCCATGATTCCATAGTTCCGCTGTCGGCATGGAGAAAGAAGTGCGAAACGCGCTACCCGATACTGCACATACATCATCATAATTCAGGTTCTCGCCGATAGCGTTAAGCGTTGAAACGACACTGTTCACAAATTCGTTTTGACGCTTCGTATCCGTCCAGTCTACCTTCTGCAAATTAGGAATAATATTTCTCCGCATACTAAATCCTCCTGATATGCTGATCTGTATGGAAATTGGAGCGAATCGGAAGTTATTCAAACCGGAAATGGCAATCCGGGAGGGAGCACAGCGAAATAATCGCTTGAAAGCTTTTGAAAAAGCCTCCACCGTGTCATATCCATATTTAAAGGCAATTTCCGTTACCGTAACCCTGCCTCCTATCAATTCATCCGCTGCGCAGGACAGACGGCGAAACCGAACATATTCCATTACAGAATAGCCTGTTATAGCACTGAATAGATTTTGAAAAGAAGACGACGAGTACTTAATTGCTTTGCCGATCACCTCCGCAGAAAGTTCTTCCAGAAGATTGTTTTCAATATAATCCACAGCCTCTTGGATCTTCTCAATCCAGCTCATTGCCCCACCTCATCCTGATTCCATTATAAGCGAAATGTTAAATCGTTACTTGTCAGAATAGATGATTAATTGTCCATTTTTCAAGTCGTTCAATGATTTTTATATCAATGGCCTCGTCGGTCTGGATATTATCAAAAGTAGTAACATAATTGACTTGGATCAGATGCAATGCATCCATAAAATTCCAATCGCAACTAAAATAGGGACGTGAATAAACCACGTCCCCAATCCTCTATCTAATCACAAACCCTTATAAACCAACAAAGCCACCGACTCCACATGTGTGGAGTGCTTAAATTGGACAAACTTTGATGTGACAGTATTCGCTTAAACAGTAAAATAAATTATCTCAAGTTTAAATATCATCAAATTCGTAATAAAACACCTTTGATGGCTATTTTCTTATCCCTTCACTGCACCGGCTGTCATACCACTTATCATATAACGAATCAGTATGAAGTATAAAATAACAATAGGTACTGCTATAAAGACGGCGCCTGCTGCAAATCTTGAAAATTCAGTTTCGCCAAGGCTCATCAGACCTACCGCTACTGTATAGAGATTTTTTTCCTTTAATAATAGCTTTGGCAATATAAAGTCACTCCATGGGAAGGTAAAACTTGTAAGTGCGGTATAAACGATCATAGGCTGGGACAATGGCAGATGGATTTTTTGAAATATCTGAAAATTAGTTGCCCCGTCAATTTTAGCTGCTTCATCAATAGAGTAAGGAACCGTATCAAAAAAACCTTTTTGGGTTAAATAGCCCATCGGGGCGCTGGAACTGTAAATTAGGATGACACCCCATAAATTATTAATTAGTCCGAATTGTGTCATGATAATATATACAGCGATCATTCCCATAAAGGAAGGAAACATGCCAAGTATCAGAGTACCTTTCATGATCTTCTTCCTGCTCTTGAATTGGAACCTAGACATGGTATATGCCGTTAATATAACAAGAAAAGTACCAATCAAACTGCTGAATACCGCAATTTGCAACGTATTCATAAACCACTGGGGATAATTATACATGGCGGTATCCGTAAATAAGGTTTTAAAGGTATCCAGACTATATTCACTGGGGAAAAAGCCCTCATATGTGTAGATGGATCCTGATTTACTGAAAGATGCTAAAATCAACCAAAGACAAGGAAAGAGGAAAATCAATGAAACTACAATAAGTGTGGAATGTGTAATAACGCTATCTGCCGCATGAAGAAATTTGTTTTTTTTCATCGGAAAACATCCTCCTCTTTATAAGATGGCGATTTAACATAAACCAACAGTGAAATCAATGAGGTGATCAGGAATATGACTAAACTGATTGCCGCACCGATATTATAATAGTTGTTATTAATGGATAAATTAAAGAGCCAGTTAATTAGCAGGTCCGTATCACTAGCTAAGAAATAGCCATCCATATACAATCCGCCACGGAGGAAGAAAAAGATACCGAAATTATTAAAGTTTCCTATAAACTGACCAATCAATACCGGAGTCGTCGAAAACAAAACAAAAGGTAATACAATTTTTGTGAATTGCTTCCACCGTTTTGCACCGTCAATTCTAGCCGCCTCTAACTGGTCCATATCAAGGTTTGTTAATATACCTGTGGTTAATAGCATAATAGAGGGTACTGTAATCCATGCGTTGACCGATAAGCCAATAAGCCTTGCCATCCATTTAGCATCGATATCCAAAAAGCCAATGGCTTTATACCCCATATCTATTATCATTTGGTTAACAGGCCCACCATAAGAAAACATAAAGCGGAAACCAAGCAAGGTAATAAATCCAGGCACTGCGTAGGCTAGGATAGGAAATGCCCTCCATATAATCGTACCTCTTACACACTTTTTATTAAGAAGCAGGGCGAGACCAAGTCCTGCAAAATAATTCAAAAAAGTAGAGGATACCGCCCAAAGCAGGTTCCAGTTAAGAATCTTTCCAAAGGTTGGCGCAAATTGTGAAAGGGTTGCAATCTGTATAAAATTGTTGAAACCCACCCAATCGACCAGTTTGGGAGGAACAATATTACCGCCATAATTCGTAAATGCAACCGCAATCATAAATACAATAGGCAATATACTGAATACAAATACACCTATAATCGGTAGAGACAGTGTTACCTTGTAGAATTTATCATCCAGTAACTTTCTCACATCTTCAGAGAAGGTTCTTGGCTTCCCTCCCTTCTCCACCACAACTTGAGTTTCATATGCATCTCGAACATTTGAAAGGTAGCAGCTAATAAATAGAATAATTGCCGCTATGAAAAGAATACCCATAAGCAGCATAACAACGGAGTTATCTCCTTCAATTCCAAACCATGCATCCTTTTCCTTAGTTCCTAATGTGAAAAAACCTACAAAGTCAGTAAACCCCCGAGATATCAAATAGAGAACTCCACAGGCAAGGATGGTAAGGTATAGCATACCCTTTCCAATTTGACCATACATTAACTGTCCCAGGCCCATAACACATATACTCGCTTTCACATTTTTGCCTGCATTTTTTTTAAAAAAAATTAGTTTCTCTATTTTTTGGCTAAACATATTCATATAGACACCTCTAATTAGAAAGTGTGTGGATGGCATCAAGGATTTGCTGATCTACAACCTTTAGCCCACTCTTTATCTTTTCTGTAGAAGTATATTTTTTATCGGATGTACGGAAGGCGTCTTTTGCCAAATCAGCAAAGAAGGTCTCTGTCGGTGACCACACCTGTACCATTTCAGTAACGGATGGCATGACTACAATATTACCTTCATTTAAGTTATTAAATACAATTTCCGAGACTCCTCCCACTGCTTTAGCAGCATCGGAACGTGCAGGTATACTTCCAAGCAACTCCTGTCTCTTCATAATCATCTCATAACTTGTGGCAAATTCGACAAAAGCAAGGCTCGCATTAGGTGCTTTAGTATAAGCACTGATAGCATATCCATTTATACCGCCCATAGCCTTTTGAGGTATTAATTCTGGATTTTCTTCCGTTAAATCACCACTTGCAGGTAGCATAGGAAGTCCGGCTACAACCAGATTTTCTTCAGCTAATGCTTTGGCCTCCTCCTTACTCTTACCTTGCTTTTCATATTCCAATGCCAGTTCTTTAATAAATAAGGTATAAACATCCGGTGTTGTCATAGTGGCAAAATAAGTACCATCTGCAATTTTGCTATAGCCATTTACTGTTATGGAATCGTCTATGCACTCTTCATTCATTACAGAAGCAAGCTTTAACAACACATTTGCTCCAACCTCTGCATTACCAGCAGATAATCCCACTTCTTTTGGGTTAGTATTATGATCTCCAAAGATATAACCTCCATAGGAGAAAAGGAAGCCGGAAGAAAAATATACATCAAATAATGACCGCATATAACCATATTTTCCAGTACCTGATTCAACGATTGACTTTGAATATTTATACAGAGCATTCCAGTTTTCTACCATGTCCGGTACCTTATTCTTATTGTCATCCCAATTTGTTTCCCAGTCATTAGGAAGCATATCCTTACGATAAAATAACATGGAGGTCTGAACATTTACAGGAACACCCATATAATAGGATTTGCCATCTACCTCAGACTTATATGCATCCCATGCATTGTCTGGAATCTGGGAAAAGTACTCCAAAGACTCCGCAGGGATTGGATAAATATGTTTGCCCTTTACATATTTCATAATGGAATCATTCGCCTGATACAATACATCCGGTCCATACCCATAAGGTCCGTCATCTGCCAAATTACTGCGTTCATCCATATTGGCATCCACTGCAACAATTCCATACTCCTTATATTTTTCATTAAAAGCGTCAATTAATTGATTAAAGTATCCCTGTTGGATGGCAGTATCATTTTCAAGGACACGAAGTGTAACACTTCTTTCTAACTCGCCATTGTAAATTGATTTTAATGCACTTTCCTCAGCAGACGTATCCTTCTCATCCAAGGTGTCTGTTGATGTACAACCAGTCAATTGTCCAAAACTTAATAAAGCCACCAGTACAAGGCAAAGAAATCTCTTCATAATCATCCACTCCTCAATTTTGATAAATTACAAATCCATCCGTTAATAAGTTACATTCCAGCAATTTATTTTGAGCTAGTATTGTTCCAGTTTGGCTGATTCCTACTGTTTTTCCAGATTGATTCAGAATTAAATTAATTTCACTGTTTTCAAAGGTTCGAATGATATAGCATAGATTCTCATCATAGGAAATACGTATATCTCCCTTCTGGAATACAGGCTTTTGTTTTAATGACAACAGATTCTTTAGAATCTCCATAAATGGAATATCCCAGTGGGATTCCTCCCAATCGAAACACCTTCTATTATCCGGATCATATCCACCCTCAAGTGATAATTCCGTTCCATAATAAATACAAGGTGCCCCCATATACGTACACATGACAGCAATGGCTGAAAGTAAGCGGTCCTTATTTTTATTTACAGAGGTAAAAAAACGGTCCGTATCGTGGGAATCCAGAAGATTCAGCATCATAGCATTAACCTGCCCGCTATTTCTCATTAACAAATGATTTAACTTTTCAGCAAACCCCTGTGCGTTAACAGTCTGGAAAGCATAATAATCTAGGCAGGCTTTGGTAAAGGCATAGTTCATGATACTGTCATACTGATCTCCCTGTAAAAATGCATTGGCATCATGCCAATTTTCCCCGATAATTACACACTCTGGCTTAACTTTCTTAACTGCTTCTCTTAACTTTCTCCAAAAGTGATGAGAAACCTCATCAGATACATCCAAGCGCCAACCGTCAATATCATATTCCTTGATCCAGAAGAGAGCTATATCCAGTAGAAATTGTTGTACTTCGGGGTTACTGGTATTAAACTTCGGCATATATTCACAATAAGCAAATACCTCATAATTGATGTTTTCGGTATCAATTTTGTCGCCCTCAATCATAAACCAATTAAAATACTTTGATTCTTTTCCTTTTATAAGTACATCCTGAAATTGTGGCAGCAGATTACTACAGTGATTGAATACCGCATCCAATACAATCTTAATACCTCGTTTATGGGCCTCGTTGACCAGTGTATAGAAATCCTCATTTGTTCCAAAATGCGAGTCAATTTTTTTATAATTGTATGTATCATATTTGTGGTTAGAAATTGACTCGAATACAGGAGTTAAGTAGATACCATTTACCCCAAGGTCTTTTAGATAATCTAACTTTTGTGTAATACCCGGAATATCTCCGCCTGTAAAGCTCTTGGGGTCTGGCACTCCGCCCCATCCCAAATTGATATAATCTGTATTTTTATCTACTAACCCTTGATTAAAACGGTCAATAAATATCTGATAAAATACTGCGCTCCGCGTCCATTCTACAACTTCATGAATATCATTAAGGTTTATATAAGGCATCTGAAAGCAATTATAATAGGACAATTTAAAATCATAGGTGGAAGTTAGTCCATCTTCTGAAAAATAGTAGCATTCCTGACCCTTCCAGATTCGAAACACATAGGTTAGTCTTACATCTTCCAACTCAAGCTCTATTTCGTAATATTTAAATAGATTATCCTTATATTTTTGTTCCATTACTGCAGTTTTTTGTTCCAGGTAGTACTTGTATTTACCACCATATACCACCTCAATTCGGTCTATATCATCTTCTTTATCCATACGTAAACGTAATATTATTGCATTCTGATTTATGGGATAGCAGTATTTGGACTCAGGTATATGTAGTATTGCTTGTTTATTCATAGTATTCATTCCTTTGATGTGATTTTTATATATTCACAAAAATGCAAATAAAGTATATAACTAAGTCATGGATAAAAAAATTACAATTAGGGACATTGCTAAGCAAGCTGGTGTCTCAGTAGCCACAGTTTCATATGTTATTAACAACCGCACGGATCAACGGATCAGCGAAGAAACAAAGAGAAAGGTCATGCAAATAGTCAATCTGTTGGACTATACACCAAATTCCTCAGCGAGGTCCCTGTCTACGAACAAAACTTATAGTATCGCTCTTTATATGATGACTGAGACTTCTCTGTTAAAACGTTCCGAGCAATTACTTTTGATTGAGACATTATCTGAGGTTTCGACTCATTACGGATATCATTTGATTATCCAAGACAATAAGGAAATTGATAAATTAAATCATGTGGATGCCATTTTATGTTTTGATACCACACTTGATTTTTTCCTTCGTATCGGGGATAAAAATCTTGTTCCTGTAATTGCCGTTGACTGCTTAATTGATATTCCCTGGTTTTTTCAAGTTTGCAGCGATTATAAGCTTCTAAAGAAAAATGCTGATAAACATTTTGGAGTTGATAATTATATCTATATATGTTTAACTCCAAACAATGAGCTATTAAAATCGTTTATCTGCAACACTTTCCGTGAAGTAAAGTTTGTAAAGGACTTAAAGGATTTTTCAGAGATTACTAATCAAAATTACGTATATAATCAAAATGCTCTGAATGATCTTATGGCAGAAAATGAAAATTCCTGCTATATTCCATATGACTTACATTCGAAAATGGACAGGGTATATCATTGCATAGACTTAGCTATAAATCGCATTCCTGATATGGAACACACCCAATTTGTATAATCATTTTTGCAGAAGGCTGCCGTAAAAATATGTGGCAGCCTTTTTGCCTTTAGTAGAATATACGGCAGCCTGTTTTCTTTTAATTTTTTTATTTTACCTTAAAGGTTAGTGTCAGTTCTTTCGTTTCCGGGTTATAGGTAAAGGTATACACTCCCGCCGCTTTTGCGATAATATTGTCACTGACACTGCCCTCAACAAATTCCAGTGAATTTTTGTCCTTAATATTACTGAATTTTACATACTCATTTCCTACATTTTCTGTGTCTCCGGTTTTGACTGTGGAAGTAAATAAAAATTCTTCTTTCTCTGCTAACTCAATTGTTAAAGCAGGCAGTCCATCTATTTCTTTGAATCTGTATTTATCCTCATAAACATCATTCCAATTCGTTGTAATGGAACTCTTAATATAGTATGAGGTTGTAACATCTGCGATTGCGTCCTTTGGTTCACCGTTATATACCCACTCTATGGTGTCATAAGGGTTTGAATTAAAATTTTCTTTCGTTTCATCGGTGTAATTGCTATTCTCAGTATCATAGACATCAGCACCAGGATATGTAGTTAACTTAAGTGTATAGTTACCAGATTTAAGGGATTTAATATTCGCCCTTTTGGCTTCATTGGATTGATAATTACTGCCAGCGCCTGAAAAGTATTCAATTCCATCCTGACTTGTCGTTGTTAAATAGCCAGCTCCCCTTTGGTTATACCATGAAGTATTAGTCGCTAACTGAAATTCGTCACCTTCATACAAATCGATACTAATGGAGTAAACGTTTTCAATAGCTTCCTTGGTTAGAATGTGACTGTCATCAATTACAGTTCCCCAGTTGGAGGTGACTAGTATCGGACTCTTACCACTTCCCACAACAGCAAAACTCCTTGTATCTTCTTTTTCTTCTAAAAAGCCTGCAAAGATTTTCGTATCAGCAGTCACTGGTGTGCTAAAGTCATATTTGTGGGTTAAAGAAGGTGTTCCATACCAGCCCATAAATATATAGTTATCTTTCTGCGGGGTATATTCTTTTGCTGATTCACTCTCCTTAACTTCTTCTTTCGATAATTCCGTATTTCCATCCATATCATAAAAAGTTACTGTATATAGAGTCTTCTCTATCGTTTCCTTTGAACTATCCGTGTTGTTTGATACACCAGGTTCCATAGTTGAGTCTGATTTCCCACAAGCAGTCAGTAAAAAAACACTTACGAAAATAGATAATAATACCATAAATATTGCTCTGCTTTTTCTCATAAATTTTACCCCCCACAAATTGATTAACCGGTTAAGCAGAAATTAAAATAAAGAGCGTCTAAGCAAAAGACGCCTATTCATTGTTGCTTAACTGTTTAAGCAGATTTTACTATGCCCGTTGTTATATGTCAATTCCAACCATCAACTTCGCGGTAACCCCGCACTCAGGAATTATTCTATAATCGCTCATCATGATCAGAACGAACATGATGAAAGTATTACGACTGGGCATACAGCTAGAAAAAGAAGTACTCCCAAAACCTATCCACCACTGCAATCTTAACGATCTGTACCATTCCTCACCAACAAAGCCACCGACTCCACATGCACCGTATGCGGGAACATGTCCACCGGCTGTACCTCTACCGTTCTGTATCCGCCATCCTCCAACACTCGCAAATCCCTCGCTAAAGTGGCAGGATTACACGATACATACACAACACGCTCTGGCTTCATTTCGAGAATCGTCTCCAAGAGACGTGGGTCGCAGCCTTTGCGAGGTGGGTCGACGACGATGACATCGGCCTCTATCCCTTGCTCTTTCCAGCGAGGGATGACGTCCTCGGATGCTCCTACTTCAAATGTTACATGCTGCATGTTGTTGAGCTCCGCATTAGCGCGAGCATCTTCGATGGCTTCTTTGACGATCTCGACACCGTACACTTGCTTGGCATGCTGCCCTAAGAATAAAGAGATCGTACCGATTCCACAATAAGCATCGATCACAGTCTCTGCTCCTGTTAGCCCTGCATACTCAACAGTTTTCCCATAGAGCACTTCTGTCTGAACAGGATTCACTTGATAGAAAGAACGAGCCGAGATAGCGAACTTAACGTCACCAATGTAGTCGTAGATCACGTCTTTTCCCCAAAGAACACGGGTAACATCGCCAAAAATAACGTTAGTTTGTCGCGTATTCACGTTCTGGCAGACGCTCACAACCGCAGGAATCTCTTCCCGAATTGCATTGATCCACTCATTCTCACGTGGAATTTTATTCCCATTGGTGACAAGGACGAGCATCATCTCCCCCGTACGGAAGCCAACCTTAACGACGACGTGACGCAATAGGCCTTGTCCTGTTTCTTCATTGTAGGCGGTAATGCCAACGCGGCGACCGATAGCCTTGACCCTAGCAACCACATCATCGTTGCTCTCATGCTGAATGAGACAAGTCTCCATATCTATGATGCGATGGCTACCTCGGGCATAAAATCCACCGACCAAACCACCTTCGGTAACGCCAATAGGCACCTGCGCCTTATTACGATAACGCCAAGGCTCAGACATACCCAGCGTTGGAAGAACGACGATACCACGATTGGAGCTCTCTTCGTCAGTCACATTCAGTTTACCGATTCGTTCCAATGCATCCACAACATGCTGCCGTTTCCAGGCAAGCTGACCTTCGTAGCTCAAGTGCTGGAGTTGACAACCGCCACATTTATCATAGATTAAACAAGGTGCAGCGACTCGGTCAGGGCTCGCTTCTACCACTTCTAGTAACTTAGCATATCCATATTGCTTCTTTATCTTTAGAACTTTAACCCGGACTTGCTCCCCCGGCAAAGCTCCTCCCTGAACAAAAAGCGTGTAGCCATCAACTCGGCCTACTCCTTCGCCGTCATGGTTCATGCCAATGATCTCAATAACCACTTCATCATTTTTCGCAACCGGTAAGCCGGCGATCTGCGTTTCGGCAGGAGTATTCATAGCTCTCCCTGCTCTCCCACCCCTTTTGCCCCCGCGGTTAGTTTGTCCTCCGCTATTCGAGCCTTTTCCGCTTCCTGTCCGTTCGTTCCGGTGACTTGTCATGACGAATGCTTCACTTCTTTCCTAAAAAATTATATATAAACATCTTACGATACTTGTCCACTTATATCCGCACAAATCCCCCGCCGGTACTGGCAGGGGATTATTGATTCTAATCAGAATTCCATTACTTTAAGTGTATTTTATACATCTATTATCCGCTAGTTTCCACTGACCAATATTTTAACTGCATAACCTACACTTAATCAGTCCAAGGTAACTCTTAATTTCATAATATGGGAGATATAACTGTATTTTTGCATCTATTTCACTGGTTTCACTGAATTCTAGAAGAATAACTGTACTTTATACATCTAAACCTCTTCGCTACTTAGCTTAGCCACTAGTTCTTCTCTTCTTCACTTAAGCAAAAATCCGTAGGTGCTGTGGCAGAATCTCGAAGACTCCAGGTAGCTCACCGCCCAATTCTCCATCAAGGTTAAGCAATACATGGCCTGGTGAGGTTACCTCCATCCGCTTCGTCTTGAGATAGACAACGTGAGGATCATTGAAATGATCACCGCGTAGTGCCATCGATACGAGTCGGATAAACTCCGGTAGGTTACATTTCTTGACTGCAATAACATCAAGCAGTCCGTCATCGATCCGTGCTTCTGGAGCTAGCTTCTCAAAGCCACCAACCGAATTACTATTCGCAATCAGGAAGAGCATAAACTCGCCTTCCAATACTTCATAGCCATCAGCGTTAATAATTAATTTCGTTGGTGACAGACTCGCCATCTTCTCGATGCCCTTCATGTAATAAGCTAGTTGGCCAATCAATGTCTTAAGACGGCTAGGTACCTCATAGGTCAATTCCGTCAAAGAACCTCCACCCGCGATATTGATAAAATAACGATCGTTTGCCTTACCGATATCAATCGGCCTCGTCTTATTCTCAATTACTAAATCGCAGTAATCCTCCCAACGCTTCGGAATACCCATAGCTCTGGCAAAATCGTTCGTTGTTCCTAGTGGGAACACGCCGAGCGGCGGCAAATGGCTCTTCCCGGCCATCCCGTTAACAACTTCATTTAATGTGCCGTCTCCGCCCGCAGCTATAATAATATCATAGCCCCTGCTGACAGCGTCAGCAGCCGCAAGTGTTGCGTCACCTTCACCTGTCGTTGCATGACAAGTCGTCTCAATACCAGCCCTGTCAAGCCGCTCCAGTACGTCTGGGAGCAACCGCCGCATTTCCTCCCGTCCAGAGGTTGGATTATAGATCAACCTAGCTTTTTTCATTCCATGAACGCCACCCGTTTTTCATAATTTCATTGATCTCATTATATTTAATATTTGATGTAATATCCAGCGGGACAATAAATGGTGCGGTAGCAATGCTTCCCCTGAATAAATATATTGTAATCCACTAAGGCGTGAAGGTATCGCCGTCTTTGTGAAATAACCAGCACTTAAAAATAGCGGTGCAATAATAACCTCACAACCATGATTCTCCTGCCAGTATATCACTTTACTCCGTACACTGTCGGGATTAAGTAGTGCATAATCTGAATAAGCCAATCCACTAAGCTCTGCCACTCGTGTAGAAAGCGAGGAAATACCCTGCTCCCAACGCTGTAAGAAACCATCATGTTTACTACCATGACCAACTAGAAGCAGTACCTCTTGTGCGGGATTACGAGATAGAAACTTAACCTTATCCCAGATCATCTCAGCAATTACTGGGTCATCATCTATAGGCTCACCAAACAACACGCGGGCGGAGAGACGAAAATGTTGCAAATCAGTCTCCTTCTCCGGCGTGTTCTTCATGCCGAACGCATAAGCAATCTCATCAATATGTGTGCTCCCTGAAGATACAAACAGGGGAATAACGATGAGGTCTGTAACGCCCTGTGATTCCAATCGATCGATTCCATCCTGAATAAGACGTCCTTCCACAATTTCAAGAAAGGAAGTCTCAATCGGTATGCCCCCCGGTAATTCTGCCACAGCTTCAGCTACAGCAGAATCGACCGAGGTTACCCACTCTATGTCAGGAGAGCCATGACTAATCACTAATACACCTGGAATAGACATCTTATTCTCCGTTATAGCCGACCCACGATTCGCCATCGCTTCCAACGGCTCACTGTTCGTCACCGGCTTCATAACTTAACGATCCAAGCGGTCTAAGGCCATCTTGTATCCGTCGTTGCCATAGTTGAGGCAGCGCTTCACCCGAGAGATCGTTGCTGTACTAGCCCCGGTCTCTGCTTCTATCTGATTGTACGTATTCCCTTTGCCAAGCATACGGGCTACTTCCAACCTTTGAGAGAGCGATTGAATTTCATTTACCGTGCATAGATCGTCGAAAAATACATAACATTCCTCGATGTCTTTCAAAGTAAGAATCGCTTCAAATAATTGATCAATACTCTTATCATTTAATTTCTTGAGTTGCACTGAATAATCATCCCCTACCGTTACTGTGAACACACCTTCATTGTACCCGAGTAACGTCCTCCTTTTCAAGCATTAACGGTTTCACGCATTACAGAAAGAACGTTAAAATCCGCATTTGCCCATAAAAGTCGGGACATTCGTCCATACGCCATAAGCTCCGGGCACATACAGTATAGTAATCAAATGCCTATATCAAGGAAAAGGAATGTGATCCTATGCCACATTATAATACTCCCCGGCGAAGTGCAACGCCCTCCTCATACCCATACTCGCAATATTACCCGGGAATCAATCCGTATGAATCAGATCTGTCACTCACGGCGGAATCTTCAGCTCTTACTCCCTATACCTCGCCATCTGTCGGGGGCAATACCTTCGGTGGAGCCGCTGCAGGAGCGGGAATTGCGAAAACAGCTACTGGTGGTTTATCCATCCCCAATCTCGGCGATATAAAAGGTATCGTTGACCGACTTGGTGGTATCGAAGGAATCTTGGCCACGATGGGTAAAGTACAGAAAATGATGCAAACCTTTCAGCAATTCGCTCCTATGGCCAAAATGGTCGCAGGCCTCCTACCAGGTGGCAAGGGTGGGAAACTAAAAGGTGCAGGTGCTGATGGGATCGATGAATTCAAACCTGGCCGCCGTAGAAAAAAAGGTAAAAAAGGAAGTGCTCGCCGCCGCTCAAGCTCCGGCTCCGCAGCCAGTCGCACCAAATCTAAGAAACGCCGCCGGTAAAACGGGGGCGTCTTCTTTCATTCTTAGCTTACTTAAACCAGCCGCGCTTCTTGAACCATAGAATCATCCAAGCTCCTAATAATGCCATTATTAGGAGCACCGTTGCATAACCGTAACGCCAACCAAGCTCTGGCATATTCTGAAAATTCATACCGTAGATACCCGCAATTAAAGTAAGGGGCATAAATACCGTGGTAATTACAGTTAACGTCTTCATGATACCATTCATGCGATTAGAGTTGAGCGATATGTAAGAATCTCGCAGATCAGCAGTCATTTCTCGATCGCTCTCGATCATCTCAGACAGTTTAAGCAAATGATCGTAAATATCAGCGAAATAAGCACGATGTTCCTTCTCCCCCTGAATATGTTGGGAATTGAGAATCCGATACATCATATCCCGCATCGGTACGATGGTTCTTCGTAATTTGAGCAACCTTCCCCGCAAATCAAACACTTGATTCATCAGCACTTCAACCGACTCAGAAGCCCCTTTTTTCTCCAAGTCATCCAGCTCGTCCTCAATCGAATATACACTAGGGAAATACTGATCAACTAATTTGTCGATCACCATATAGGCCGCAGCAAACGGGTCACGCGCCCAGTTCTTTCGGTCATGGGACCGTTTCTCCATGGCCTCCCAGACCTCATCAATTTCTGTTAAAGAATGATGGTGAAAAGATACCAAGTATGTACTACCGATAAATAGATTGACCTCTACCGTTGCTAGCTTATCTGGATCTAAAGCATGTAGCACCAAAAACTGATATTCTTCGTAATAGTCCACTTTAGGTCTCTGCAATACCATGAGGCAATCCTCGATTGCGAGTGGATGGAATTGGAAAAAAGTGCTAAGTTGTTCAGATTCCTCTGGTGTTGGTTCATTGAAGTCAATCCAACTCCATTTGTATTTAGCTGAATTTTTTATTTGCTCAAGTGCAATGTCTGACTCTACTTTATGATCATGCGTAACCCCTAATATCCGAATCAATTTCGCGCCCCCTGTATTCCAGCAAACATTATATCTATCTAGATTGAGCCAATGATACTTGTCATCCTCATTACCCCATTTTATCTAGACACACCAAAAAAAGCCAATCCTCATTGAATTGGCCTTCTTACTTCTGCTAGAACAATAGTTTGTAGATGATTCCGGCAAGTATGAACACAATCGGAATTGTTATCACCCATGCGATCACAATTCTGCCGGCGAGAGACCATTTTACAGCCGAGAAACGCTTCGCTGAACCTACACCTAGTATAGAAGAAGTAATTGCATGTGTTGTACTTACTGGTAATTGAATCAGTGTTGCGCCAAAAATAACCGATGCCGCAGAAATATCTGCCGCAAATCCATTAATTGGTTCGATCTTAAATATCTTTGTTCCCATGGTCTTAATAATCTTCCAACCACCGATAGAAGTACCTAGCGCCATAGCAGTTGCAGCCGATATTTTAACCCAAAGAGGAACATCCATATTATCCTGATACTTCGCAGTTACCAAAGCAAAGGTAATAATCCCCATCGCTTTCTGTGCGTCGTTCGTTCCGTGCGTAAATGATTGCAATGCTGCCGTCATAATCTGCATGGTACGAAAACCTTTATTTACGGAATGCGGGCTACGCTTAGCAAAAATCCACTTCAATATCATCATAACAATATATCCGATGGCAAAAGCAAGCAGCGGAGAAAGGAGTAATCCTTGTATAATTGTTGTAAATCCACTCCAGTTCAACTTGTCAGGACCAGCTCCAACATACACTGCCCCAGCCAAAGCTCCTATCAAAGCGTGCGATGAGGAAGATGGAATCCCAAACCACCACGTGGCAAGATTCCAGATAATTGCCGCGATTAGCGTCGCAATCAGAACCTGCAGCCCGTTGTCCAGATTGGCAGGGTTCGCAACACTGCCCCCGATCGTCTTCGCAACACCAGTAAACATCATTGCACCAAGAAAGTTCATTACTGCCGCCATCATTATTGCTGTACGGGGTTTCAATGCCCGTGTTGAAACAGCCGTTGCGATTGCGTTAGCCGTATCATGAAATCCATTAATAAAATCAAAAGCGAGCGCCAGCACGATAACAATTAATATAATTAGTATACTCGTGTCCATATCTATTTTTGCACAGATGAATTTCTCTCTCTATATTTTATCCGCGCAATTCCAACCTCCCGAATATCGATTGTAACCGAAGTTATTATTAAGAATTGCGCATGATAATGGATTCCAACATATTCGCAACATGCTCACATGCATCCGTTGTCATCTCAAGACGCTCATAAATTTCTTTTTTCTTAATTAATTCAATAGGATCTGTTACTTTTGCAAACAATTCCTTAATACAAATGCGTAGCAACTCATCTCCTTGATTCTCTAGATCATTGAGGCGAATCGTATGCTCACGGATAGCAAGTAGCTTCTTCTGAGACAGCAAATGAATTGCCTTTTGAATTTCATACGCAGAGATGCGCAAAATTTCAGCAAATTTAATAATATGCTCATCCGGTTCATTAAGGTGATACATAAAGAAACGGGATGTAGTTGCCTCCAGGCCATCAATCACATCATCTAACGTCGTAGTCAGATTCATGATGTCATCTCGTTCGATTGGCGTAATAAACGTTTTGTTTAGTTCGACGATAATCGTATGAGTATGCTCATCACAAGCAGACTCAAATTCTTTCATCTTCTTGGCAAACTCTTCCACGTTTTTAAACTCTAATACCTGCTGGGCAAAATAATCTGCTGAATGCACGATTGTATCAGCCATGTTCTCCAACGTTTGAAAAAAGATATCCTTCTTTTTCACTCGCATTTGAAATCTCCTATTCCTATAGTATGTTTGTTTATTTACACTACGTTAACATAACCTTGATTATCTTAACACAACTCCATATCTCTAGGGAATCCTGTCGCAAACATGTCACGTTAGTCTACCTATATATCCCAATAATCGGAGCAATTAACCGTATAAATAAATAATATATCCCATATATTCCTTGTATTTCATTTACTGAACTTCGATATGACTGCTAAAATCCGGACTATTCGGTACAATGTTGAAAAATGTCGTTCCAGGATAGAAGGGAACTTCTATATTATCTTTTACAAAACGAATAACATCATTCGACTTACGGATCCAACTTCCCTCAATAACTTTGCCATGTTGGAACAATAGTGCCTCTCCACCCAGTTCAAGATCGACACTAAGCCTTCCTACATCATCAAGAACCTTATGATCTGCTCCCATAACAACCACATTCGTTGTCGTTATCCCCTCACCTGTATCCAGATCCTTATGTAGTTCACCATTTACGAATCGATTGTACAGCTTAGTCTCGGGATCGTATTCGTAGGCAACTCGGTAATTCTCTAAGAGGAATTTGATCTCTACCTTATTTGCAGGATTTCCTTGCCCAGGATCATCTTCTTCGCGGAATGTATAACTAGGAACCTCAGTATCTTCAACTGCATAATTCCGCTTAGCGGCGCCTTCCATCAGTTTCTCCAAATTAGAGTATAAATTATGCGGGGCCTTACGGGTCTTGTCACGCCAGAAATAAGCGCCCGCATTCGAAATTTCATCTAGATCATCTTTATGCTGTCTTTGCAGAATTGCATATGCATCATTACTCGCACCAGCATGAACAAGGACTCCGTGATAACTCTCACCTAAATCGATCATATAAGGCCGAATACTGCGTATAGGTCCAATCCGTGTGACTTCCTCTTTCCCCTGGTAGATAGCGATTAATCGGGTGACTCCACCTTCCGCCAATACTTCATATACGATATCCGCTCCACCAAGACCCGATTGTGGGCGGGCAGCTGGTGCATTATTAATCATGACTGCTATTGGACGACGAACTACCGGTTCCTCTAGCGGAAGTCCGGTCAGTGGGGCTATGTAGGCTGGCTTTGCTGGGGTTGGTATCAGCTCCTCTTGTATATCCTCCGTTGCAAGTGGAGTCGAAGTATCAGGTACCTCTTCCTTCGGCGATCCGCATGCGGGAATGACGAGGAGACAAAGAAACAGGATCAGGGGAACAGCATGTTTAGTAAAATTCAATATTATAATTCCTCCATAATTCCATATTTTTCTTTCAGTATACGACAAAAAACACCCTTTCGGAAAGACAAGGATGTTGTGGAGTTTACATTATCATTACAAAACTCATGATATCTAATCAGATATCATTATCTCTTCCGCCGAATATCCAACAATTCAAGCTTAGGCTACCATACTGGTAGTCTTGGAATAGCTTACGGGCAGTGCGGTCAGTATCCCCCGCCCCCATAGCATATAGGAGTGGAACCAAATGCTCATTAGCATAAGCAGGCACAGCTTCACGAATGTGAGGGGCTCTCTTCTCGTATTGCATTAGAGAGCGCAAATCCCAGTTCACCAGTTGCTCTCCAATCCAATCATCGAATTCTACAGCCCAAGTCGCTGGACGTGCGTTCACCTCACCGAGTAGACGTAAGTTATGAACCAAACCGCCGCTCCCTATGACCAACACATTTTGTTCTCTAAGCCCGGACAACATCTTCCCTATCGCATATTGTTCTTCGGGCGAACGTTTGGAATCTACAGATAGCGACACCACCGGTACGTCCCCGTCTGGATACATAGCTCTAAGTACAACCCAAGCCCCATGATCAAGCCCTCTTCCTGAGGACATAGCATAAGGTAAATTGTTACTCTTAAAGATAGAGCTAATCTCTTTACTTAATTCGGGGTCACCTTGGACAGGATAGTTAATATCGTACATTTCATCAGGAAATCCGTAGAAATCATGTAGTGTCTCATGACTAGCATCCTCTGTGACATATTGTACTGGAGAATCCCAATGTGCTGAGAAAATCACAACTGCGCGCGGTTTCCTCAGGATCTCTTGTCCCAATTGTCCTAGAAATGTAGTGTACGTATTGTTTTCGATAGCCAGGGTCGGAGATCCATGTGCAATAAAAAGTGCAGGCTGAGTCATCTGAGCAAACCTCCCTAAGCCAAATTGGTTATACTCCCATTGTATCCCGATAGGAAGCGATTTACCAGATGTAGCATACGGAAGATCTGCGTTATGATCATGATTTTTTGTCAGATCATCCAATTCTGCCAATCACTCTGGATGGATTCTAGACCCCCTAGCCAATTCTTCGTCTTCTGCAATAATTGTTTCTGGTGTTCGCCATTCGAGTACGTATGATTTCCTTGAAAGATAATCTCCTTATCACAACGGCCCTCTGAACGAGTCCAGAATACTTTTTGGTACAAGAAGCCGTAATCTACAGGAATATCGTCATCGGAAGAACCATGAACGACCAGTACGTCTCCGGTAAATTTTATCGCCTCTTGAAATGGTTGATAAGTACCTAACGAATCGAAGAAAGTAGGGGTGAAACTATATCCAAGATAGTCAGCGCTACCATGTTTAACAGATGCGTCATACACTTTGCGGCCGGTTATTTTAACAATATCATTAAATGGATAACCAACAGCGGACCATAGAACCAAATTTTTCACGCGTCGGTCTCGTACTGCCGTCAGAATTGCAATCGCTCCTCCGAGACTATGACCGATTAAAGTTACACGGGTTGGGTCAATATCGCCGACACTAAGACCATAATCCAGAACAGCCCGAGTCTGAGCGATCAAGGAATCTATGCCTTCTCTTCCGTAATCACCACTGCTCTCGCCGCAGCCTATATAATCAAATCTAACAACCAGGAATCCGTCGGTAGCAAGCTCACGCGCTGTCTTCAAGAAGAGTCGATCCACACCTAACCGATTGCCTACAAAGCCATGACATATAACTACAAGCGGAACACGTTCCTTGCATCGTCCTTCCTGCTTAACATTTTGCGATGGATAATGGATACTTGCTACAATTTCCTCATTCCCATGATGAATAACAATTTGACGTTCCATCCCATTTGCCTCCCCCACTCCCGCGATGCAGGACACTATATAATATTAATCCGATAAGTTTAATGTGAATTATAAAACTTATCTTAACATCGCAGTAGGGGAAGTGTCAATCAGTTCATGTTAGGTACGCCAATGCATTCATATTAATCATATGACTCAAGAAAATACGACTGTGTCGTTTCTCTTCCTTCCCATTGTTTCATAAATTGTGAATTACTCCATTGCACTGTGCCCGAGGGATGCCCTACTTCATCTTCAAACTCCAAAGAATCTTCCTCTGATACAACTTCCTCCAGACTGCCTCTAGAATGACTATTCAGCAAATAGCGCCGGGTGAGTTCCGATTCATTGTTCATCACGATGTTTAGCCTCCACTTATCAGGTTATAAATACCTTATTTAGTCTTAGAGATATCGGCTCATTTTATTCTCCGGGTTATTACGTATAGAGGGAACTCTTGCGAAGTTGTCGAAGCATGAAGTATACTACTTCAGAAAATCTGTAATCCATCTTCACTTATAGGGGTTTTAGATCAGAACATCACCAATCAGTCCAGAAGGGGAGAAAGTTCTTGAACATACATGAAATGAAGGACGAATCAAAGAAATTAACACAACAAATGAATCCAGCTAACAAGAAATATTTTAACGAGGTGGTAAGGTATATTAGTTCCGACTCCACTACATTAACGGAAACCAAAAGCGCAGAAATTTTACGGGGATTAGCCAAACAAATCGTCAATAATCAGCAGAAGGGTATTTCAGCCCAAGATGTCTTCGGAAACGACGCTTCTGTTTATAGTAGTCAGCTTGTCGAGGACGTGTTAATGCGGAAGCCACGCACTCTGAAGGATAAGATTAAATACTACACCATGATTCCATGGGTGGCGCTAACTTGGGTATTCTTTATTTATATGATTACAGGATTTATGGGTAAATGGTTTGGAGGAGAGCTCGAGTATACGCAGATTAATACGTCCTTTCTTTTACTTGTTGCTGTAATATCGATCATTTTAATCGAAGCCGTTACACGTTTCCTTGGATCAGTGCCGGCAGAGGATGAGAAAGAGAAGAACTTATCTGCTAGGAAATTTGATCTTAAAGCCTTAGGAATATATATTGGTGCGGCAGTTCTTCTAGTTGCAGTTGGCCTTATGCTTGATCAAGTCATGCCATCCTTCACTGTGTCCCCTTGGGATAGCCTCATCGTATTTATCATAGGAGTTCTCGGGCATATTCTCATCTTTGCTCGCCGAGGCAAATAGCAAAAAGCCTATACGACGTTAACATGTCGTATGGGCTTTTTTTGTGCTTATTCGGTTTCTATTCCGAACTTCACTTTAGAATAATCTATCGGAGTTGGTGCTTTCACCTTATCAACTACAATAACCCCGTCGTATTGCTGATTTGGAATAAATCTCATTACATTAGGCCGAACCTCTTCCGCCGTTAAACCGTCTTCAGAAGCGTAGATATGCCTGAATATCCAAGCATTTTCATCATTCTTCACCTTTTGCTGGGTAAAATCAATGAAGGTATTGGTATATCCGCTCTGCATAACCAACTGTTCAAGACTCCCCTTCGTCGCTGGCTGAATAGTAAATGGTTTGTACGAAGAAATCGTGACAGACTCACCTTGGTTCATGTATAACCCGATCACATACATTTTGTCCTGCAGCTTCTGATGGAGCAACTGCCCCATACTTGTAAAACTATATATCCAGTTGCCATCTTCCTTAACCCGAATGCCCGAGGTAATCTTGGCGAGATGATCGTTATGTGCCCACAGAATGACTTTTTTCCCCGGATATAGTGTCTTCATCACCCAGTCTAGATTATCCGCCATCAGTTGGTCGCGTGAGGAGTATGCATTCGTCACGTCATTAAGTCCGCTTTTCAAAAAATCAACATGATCACTTAAAGATTTCAGGTAGATATCACAGATAAGTGGTTGATCAGGATAAATGGCTGCCAACTTTTCTGTTAGCTCTGCTCTATGCTCCTCAATAAACTTGATCACTTCTTGATACTGAGGCTCATACGTATCGATCACCTTTTGCATTTCCGTTCTGTAAGCCGGATCCTTACTACCCATCCCATATTTGTTAAGAACTTCGTAAAAGTCGGTCATCGCTTGGAGTTCAAACTGCAAAAAGTTCTTCCCTTTATCAAGGTCAAGCTTAGCGATTCCTCCGGCAATAAATTGGGTCAAATAGGAACTTGTAAACTGCATATCATATCCCGCCAAGTAAAGTGGCTTATCACCTTTTCCTTGTTGCTTGATATAATCGAATAGCTCCAGTGTTTCTTCTGAATGCCAGATAGGAAAGATCGATGAGGTCATCATGGCCTCGGGGCTGAGAGAATCCCTATTCTCATAAACAGCCGCCGCATCTCCCATCCCCGATTCAAATGCAATAACATCAAAATCCAGCTCTTCATGTAAATATTTAATCAAGCGTGTCTTGATCTCACTGTATTCCGCTACACGATGGAAGTTCTCCCCTAGACTCACAACGGTCTTATCTTTGAGCAACGGCTTGAGAAAACTTAGGTCCGAGAAATCGTCTGACTTCAATGACTTGATCTCGTGAGTATTATTCTTAAGCCAATTTGTCTGGCTCTGATCCACGGCAGCAAATGAATTAGCCGGAGCAAGTAATAACGAGAAACCTGCCACCACAGTCATCATAAACATACTTAATCGCTTATAGCTTTTCATAATCGAATTAACTCCTTATTCTATTTTCCCTATTAAACTAGGCTGTACATCGCGAATAGTGATATTAACAAATTAGACGAGGCATGAAATAACCAACCTGGAATGATGGAGCCTCCAGCCTTTTTCTGACTGATCCATCCCAAAACCCAGCCTATACCGCCAGTTAGTAAAACAACACCGATCATTCTCATTTCAAATCTACCGTTAATGGAAGACAGCATGATCGCATGTAATGAGCCAAATAAAATCGCTTGACTAAGATTAGCTATGGTAAAGCCAAATCTTGAGCAAAGCCGTTTGTTTATGAATCCACGAAATAATATTTCTTCTGAGAGTCCTGTTTGTAGGAAAGAGTAAATAATTGCAGGTATTATTGCTGAGGCACCTTGTGCAGCAAATTGAGAAGTTGCTAATTCAGGTGAGTTCGATAGTATAGGCAAAAGGAATATTATCATTAAACAACCTACGACAACAAAGCAGATATACAACCATAAAAGCTCTACTTTGTTGCGTATAATAGGTCTTGTTAGTCCTAGCCAAACAAAGAAATTTTCTTGTTTCCTACTTGTAAACAACCAAAAGATAAAGGGTATAAATGAAAAGAGCAGCACTTGAATCACTGCACTAATCAATAATGAGACAGTATTCATACTTGTTCTTTACGGTTTAGTAATAATACCGTTGCGTATACAATGAGCGCGATAAAGATCAGTTCAATTGCAACGGTGCGCCAATCGATTAGAAGTAGGCTACGATCGATCGTAAGCTGACCACCACCTGTCATATTCGTCAGCTCAACTTCCGTTCCACGTGATATAACTAGGCCCGACGCACCATTGGTTTCCCCCAGTAACTTCACTTCTAACCAGTTGAGAGCGCTCTGGATGGCGAAGAAACTGATAATCCCGATCCATCCTCCAAGTCTTCCTTTGATTGATGCACTAAGCGTACTCGCTAACATGATCGTTACGAAAAGGAAGGTATATGCCCAGAACAATTGAAACAGTACGACTAGCACATCCGGTACAGAACCTAATAGATCAGCTATCTGATCCGCACTTAAAATGCGTTCAAAATAATTGTAAATAACAATATGCAGTACCGAAATAGCAAGAAGTACAATGAACGTGATCCATCCTAGAACCAGAACGGAAAAGATGATATTACTGGAACGTTGCGGCAATAATCTCCGACTATAGGCTTTAATATTCTTTCTGTATGTTATTGCTACTAGAATGACGCTAAACGTTCCCACGAACGAATATAACACAATAGTTAATGTGAGAATGATTTTGGGGTCCCAGCCCCTGATGTTACCCATAATCGATATAATCAGTTGCAGTGCGATTAAGATAGCACCCACACTTAGAAAAGTAGTGGCATTGCGTTTCAAGTCGTATTTAAGCAGCTTCATCATTCTGCAAACACCTCTTTGAACATGTCATCTACACTTTTACCGTGTTTGATACGAATATTCTCAACTTCATCCTGCATGACAACTTGGCCATCACGGATAAAGATCACCTCATCAAAGATACGTTCAATGTCTCTGACTAGATGGGTTGATATCAGCATACTGCTGTCTTCGCTATAGAACTCTACGATGGCATCAAGAATTTTTGTGCGTGCCACAGGATCGACTCCGCCAATAGGCTCATCAAGCAAATACAACTTAGCGTTGCGGGATAAAGCAAGCGTTAATTGTAGTCTCTCGTTCATTCCCTTGGATAGTGAACTGATCCGATCCCTGGTGCTCAAGTTCATGAAATCAAGCATCTTCCGTGCCTTAGCCTCATCGAAATCGGCATAGAAGTCACGGGAGAATTCGAGGGCATCACTTACTTTCATCCATGATTCAGTTAGTGGACGATCAGGCATGAAGGAGACGATAGCCTTCGTGCTAAGTCCCACTGGAATGCCCGCTACCGAAGCTGTCCCTTGCGAGGGGCGAATCAGCCCCGCAGCGATTTTCATTAATGTTGTTTTTCCGCTTCCGTTTGTTCCGAGTAGGCCAACTATTTTACCTGCACCTATGTCGAATGTAACGTCGCGTAACGCTTTTTTGGAACCATAGGATTTAGAAATTCCTTGAAACTGCAATAAGCTTTCTTCCATTTCCATTCTCCTTATCATTTGGAGTAACTCATCCAAGTAGTATTTAGCTCTTATTCTCCGCTTCGACTGCTTCAGCCACGATGACTGCAATATCCTGATTGGAAAAACCGAGCTCTTGCATGCCATGAATAAAGCTATCCAGCAGATCTCCTGCCATTTCTTTTTTTATGGTCATAATTTTCGATTCCTCACTTGTCACATATCTTCCTAACCCGCGTCTTGTCTCGACTACATCTTCCCGTTCCAGTTCTTGAAACGTTCGTTGTATCGTGTTTGGATTAATTTGCAATTCTGCTGCAAGCTCGCGAACGGAGGGAATTTTATCTCCAGCCTTTAATTTACCGGTTACAATCTCTCTCTTGATCCTATTCATAATCTGCAAATAAATCGGTAAGTTATTATCGAATTCCATACTCACAATGTGAATTGCTCCTTTCCGCCGTTATGCCCGTTTTAGAGCATAGCTCTATGCGACATCCCGTTTTTTAAACGTAACAAAGCTTGCTCCAAGAAACAATACCATATATACAGCAATTACAATAAGTGAGAAATTCATCGTCATCCCTTTAAATGGCGCACCACCGTTACTGTATACCGACAGGTCCGCATTTGTAAAAATTATATATTTAACCACGGCGTATTTAGATAGCAACATCGTAACCAAACCCTCAAGTAGAACTATAAACATGCCTACTCCGATCGTTGCACCTGTTGATTTTGTTAGCACACCCACCATAAATGTGATCGTAACATACACGAGCGTGTATATTAGACTGTATAGGGCTCCCGTAAAGACATCGTTCCAGCCTATCTCAGCTCCACCAAAGCCAAATGCAATTCCTCCGGTGATCATGGCAACAATCCCTGTGCAAAGAAATAGAGATAATGTATACAGCACTGCTGTCACATACTTCGAAGCAAGAATTTTATTCCTACTTTGGGAGCGTATGAGTAGTAGCTTGATCGTCCCTAGACTGTACTCCTTGGTCACGATCCCCGCTGAGGCAATAATAGCCAAGAACGTGATGAACTGGCCCATGCCACTGTGAGACATGACATTGTGAATAAAGTCCAAGGTAGATACAAATTCTCCTTCTGAACCCATTCCCCCTGTCGACTCATATACTTTAGCCAAATAACCGAACAATCCCACAAAAGCGATCAAGACCGCATAAGGGATAAAGAAACTCCGTTTCTTCGACAATTTCAACCATTCGTTAATAACAAGATTTCCAAAACTACGCAATGCGGTTCCCCTCCGTCCATTTCAAGAATTCATCTTCCAGTGACTCGCGGTTCTCCTGAATCCGATAAATCGCTATCCCTTCCGTACCTAAGGCATTCACCACACGTGGGATATAGCTATCACGGACTGCCACTCTAACTTCATTCAATTCCAGAACGCAATCCAGAACTTGTATCTCCTCCATACGTTCCAGCCTTTCTTTAGCTCGCAATGCGTCATCTACACGGAAAGTAACATTCACCTTTTCTGCCGCATCAACCGGCATACTCAGTGATCTCATCGTGACTAGCTTACCTTCTTGGATGACAACAACTCGGCTACACATCTGTTCCATCTCCGATAACAAATGGCTAGAGACCAGAATCGCTATTCCTTCTTGGCTGGCGATTTGCTTCAAATAGTCCCGCATTTCCCTTATACCTGCGGGATCCAGTCCGTTCGTCGGTTCGTCTAAAATCAAGATCGATGGTTCATGTAACAAGGCTTGTGCGATACCCAGACGCTGACGCATCCCAAGCGAGTAGGCTTTAACTTTCTTATTCATCGCTTCCTCTAATCCAACAAGCTTCGTCACCGCCTTAATTCGTTCCTCTGTTATCCCCTTCGTCATCCGTTGGTATTGCTTCAAGTTGTCATAGCCGGTCATATAGGGGTAAAACTCGGGATTCTCAATAATTCCACCAATATGGGAGATCGCTTCGGCAAAATTGCTTCGAATGCTTTGCCCTTTTACGAGCACATCCCCTTCTGTCATCCCAATCAAACCAACAATCATACGAATTGTAGTTGTTTTACCTGCCCCATTCGGGCCGAGCAATCCCACAACTTCCCCTTGCCGCATATCAAATGAAAGTTGATCTACGATCACATGCTTTCCGATCTTCTTGGTTACCTTGTTAACTGAAAGAACGACTTCATGGTTCTCTTGCTTAAGTCCGTTCATAACGCACCTCTTTTGTATTAGTGTTATAGTTGAATAGTACACTAGTAACATGACATTGTAAAGATCTTTTTTTGGGAAAATAATACTTTCGGGTGCCTAAATTCAAACTCTGCAGATCATAATAAAAAGATGCTCACTCAAGTAACTGAGGAGCACCTTAACATATCCATTCATAAATCTATGATTTTCGAATTCTTCTACGCTTAAATCAACAAGTTAAACAAATTTATATCATGATTTAGCTCTTTGTATTCGATACCGCTTTTATCCATCCTGCTAATTAGCCCGTCATAATCAGCTTTGTCACTCAGCTCGATACCAACTAACGCCGGGCCGTTCTCTTTATTATGTTTCTTCGTATATTCAAACCGCGCAATATCGTCTTTGGGACCCAGTACTTGCTCCAGAAATTCACGGAGAGCACCGCTGCGCTGTGGAAAGTTAACAACGAAATAATGCTTCAATCCTTCATAAATGAGCGAGCGCTCTTTCATTTCCTGCATCCGATCGATATCGTTATTCCCGCCGCTTATAATACAAACAACCGTTTTTCCACGGATTTGATCTCGATACATATCTAGCGCAGACACAGGTAGCGCACCTGCAGGCTCAACCACAATTGCACTATCGTTATACAACTCAAGTATAGTCGTACAAGCTTTACCCTCCGGTACTTGAACAATATCATCAATTAAATCAGTACAGATCTTATAGTTCAGATCTCCTACACGTTTAACAGCTGCACCGTCAACGAATTTATCTATGCTCTCAAGCGTGACCACCTTGCCTTGCTTTAAGGCTTTAGTCATGGATGCCGCACCTGATGGTTCTACTCCGATTAATTTCGTTGTAGGACTTACCGTTTTAATATATGTACCTACCCCAGAGACCAATCCTCCGCCGCCAATCGTAACAAAGATATAGTCAGCAGGTGCATCAAGAACCTCCATAATCTCCATTCCGATCGTCCCGTTACCAGCTACGATCTTCTGATCGTCAAACGGATGAATGAATGTTCTTCCACCTTCAGTACAAGCCTTCATAGCTTCTGCATAAGCGTCATCATAAGTGTCACCTGTAAGAATAATCTCCACATGTGAGCCACCAAAACGTTTCACCTGCTTCACCTTTTGGTTTGGTGTCGTACTCGGCATATAGATTTGCCCTTGAATACTAAGTGCATTGCATGAAAATGCTACACCCTGAGCGTGATTACCTGCACTTGCGCATACAATTCCCTTCTCCATATCTTCCGGTCCAAGACTACGAATCCTATTATAGGCTCCTCTTATTTTGAAGGAACGTACGATCTGTAGATCCTCACGCTTTAAGTACACATTACATTCATATTTTGCCGATAAAGTAGGATCTAATTGCAGCGGAGTGCGTCTAACAACTTCCTTAAGAACATGATGTGCTCGTACGATATCTTCCATTCCCACCACTTGCCGTTCTCCCTTGCTCATCTCTTTCTCCTCGATTCGTATGCTTTATATAATTAATTATAAGTGCTATGTCTTAATCTAACGCCCTCACTACAAAAGGTTTCAACTTCTTCTCAATGACCGCACGCTGCGACTCAAGCTGCTCCGGTAGATCAAGTCTCCCACCTAAATCCTCTATTCTCTGATCACATTGAAATCCAGGAAGGTCTGTTGCGATCTGAAAAAGAATATTCCCAGGTTCACGGAAATACATAGCCTTGTAGAATTGTCGATCGACAATTTTGGCAGACTGCATTTCACTAGTTCCAATAAGAGAACCCCATGCTTCCAGTTCCGCGTAATCCTTGGCTCTCCAAGCGATATGATGCACCGTTCCTGCACCACCTTCACCTACTGGGATATTCTCAGCATTCAAATCTATCACATTGCCGAGCTCGCCGTCTGCCTTAAAGCGGATTAAGCCCTCTTCTGCAGCAATCTTGCGAAGTCCAAGTAAGTTCACAAGCACCCGTTCCGTACTTTTACTATTAGAGCTGAATAGAAGCGCACCAGCAAATCCTTTTATCGCAAACTCCACCGGCACTGAACTTAATGACCACCAGCTATTAGGTCCCTGCTCTCGCTCTACTAATTCAATAATTAGTCCAGAATTATCGGTAAAAGTAATATATTTTTCATCAAAACGAGTTGCTTCCATCACTTCAATTTGAAAATGCTTAAGTCTTTTTCGCCAAAAAATCAGGCTATCCTTCGGGACAGCATACACAGTAATACCGACTTGTCCGCCTCCAAGCGTCCCTTGACGGGCATCTTCTTGTGGAAAAAAACTAATGATTGTCCCTGGACTTCCGGATTCATTACCAAAATATAAATGGTGTATCTCCGGGGCATCGAAATTAACACTCTGCTTCACGAGTCTCAGTCCGAGAACCCCCGCATAAAAATCGACTGTAGCCTGCACGTCGTTGACAAATGCGGTTATATGATGAATTCCCGTTGTTACTGGCACGGTCTTTCCCCCTGAACTTTGATAATCGTTACTTGTCGTCCTATTACATTCCCTAATCACCAATCCCAATCCGGGCATCTTGTCCAAAAGAGAACTGTACCCCCTATTATAATGGAAATCACCGTGGAATTTAAAGCGCTAAAGTTCTATATTCGATTTATTCAAACCTTCATCTACAAATTGCATCTAAGTTGTGACACTATAACAATCAGGGCGCCTCTCCAGTTAAAGCCCGAAAGCTCAAATGGAGTGACGCCCTAATTGGTTTAATCCTTCTTTGGAATAAGCCGTTCGTCTGTCTTACCTTCATGATGATTGTCATAAACCAATTCTGTTAGTTCCCACTCCGTCGTTCCGAGCACCAGATCAGCAGGGAATTCCTCGCCCCTTTTTAGACATTCCTCGTGCCCTACTTCGTTAGTATATACGCCATCCACATCCACGATTTCACGGGATATTGGAGACATTTCTTTATCCTTTTTACTCATTACATGACGCCTCCCAAATTCAGAGAATGGGTGAGAATAACTCTCCATTAACATACGTCAAAATAACCTCTGTTATCCTTGGGAAGCGTCTTGGTTATACTTCCATTTTCTTCACTGGACGTAATACAGCATAACCATAACCTTCTGGAAAATGCCGCTGGTAATCTTGTTTCTGCTCTTCATCCCAGACATATCCAAGTGTCCTTGGATCAAAGTTCCAAGCTAGTTCCTCCACGGCCTGCATAACGGGCCAATTATCCTGTAAATAATGATACGGAGGATGATAGAACACGATATACTCCGAATCAGGAATTAGCTTATGCTGCATACCCTCAGGTATATCTCCAATATCATCCATTGGCACGGGAATTCCGTATAAATATCCCTTTCTCCCCTTCTCATAAAACCAACCTGCAGTTTGTCCAAGCTGGCCCAACAATGTGCGGCTAGACATGCTCTCTAATGTACCGGAAATCTCATCACAATTATGATCGTTCCCCCAAAAATCACCATAGTTATCGGTATCAATATCCCATAGACCGATAAATTTGTGGGCTGGAATAAACTCCATTTTAACCTCAACTGGTTGCACTCTAGAATTATCCATCGTATCTTGCTCCTTCATTGAATAATGATAAGGAGAGAACACTTCAGTCCTGACTTTAAGCTGAATTGGATGCTTAGACCTACGATAAACATTTGGTGAAACTCCAAACGCTTTGACGAAAGCACGTGTCATAGCTTCTTGGGAGGAGAAGCCATACATCACAGCTACATCCAAAATTCGTTCATTCGTGTCGCGGAGCTCCATAGCAACACGGCTGATACGCCGCATCCAGACATAATCCCTTAATGTCATTCCCGTGACGAGATGGAATTGCTTGGTGCAGTAATACGGTGAATAACCTAACTGCTGTGACATTTCTAGTAAAGTTGGTGTCTCACCTAAATTATCGTCTACCCAATCAATCATCAACTGCACCATCTCATTCCATTCGTACATTGTAGCTGTCACTCCTCTCATCACAAATCGTAGCATACGAGCAAATATACACTTTTGATCTCACTTGCATAATGAATACAACAGTGATTCAAGAATACCCTGACATCGATAAATACTTATCAGGAAATTCTCCAGCTAATAGATAAATATCCTTCTCGGAAAAGAGTTTAACTGGAATTTCTCCATCTGATTCGATACTTGAAGCTATTACGTGAAGAATCAGCCTCAATTAGCTGGAGTTTTTCCAGTTAGATAGCTGAAAATGGTACCACTCACAAACTTAACAGGAGATTTTCTAGCTAAATAAATAACAGCATCATCTGGGAGTCTAAACACTCTTACAGGTAGCTCTAAATAGAAAAAGACCTTCACAACTACGACTATCGTAGAAATGAAGGTCCTCAAATGTGTACTCTATACTAAGGCTTTAGCCGCAATATCACTGCGATTGTGCTTGCCTTCGAATGTAATGCCTTCAGCTATAGCATAAGCGTTCTTGCGTGCGGCGGCAATGTCTTGTCCTATGCCCACAACGCCAAGGACGCGTCCACCGTCTGTAACCCATTCGTCGTCTGCATTCTTTGCCGTACCGGCATGGAATACAAGCGCATCCTTCGCTTTCTCAAGCCCTGAGATCGGTAATCCTGTCGGATAGGAAGCGGGATATCCACCGGAAGCGAGCACTACGCATACAGCTGCTTCATCGCTCCACTCAATCTCGACCTGATCCAGTGTGCCGTTTACAGCAGCCAAGAAAATTTCCAACAAGTCGCTCTTCAAGCGCGGTAGAACCACCTGTGTCTCCGGGTCGCCAAACCGAGCATTAAACTCGATTGTCTTGGGCTTACCATCAGGTGAGATCATCAGACCTGCGAATAGAATACCACGGAAATGACGTCCTTCCGTAACCATTGCTTTGGCTGTCGGCTTGATAATTGTTTCGATAGCTTCTTCAATAATGCTATCTGCAATGTGAGGTAGCGGGGAGTAGGTTCCCATACCACCTGTATTTGGACCTTGATCCGCATCATAGACCTGCTTGTGATCCTGCGCAGCTGCCATCGGACGAACCGTCTCTCCATCAACAAAGGCCAGAATAGACATCTCTTGACCTGCTAGGAACTCCTCGATAACGACCTGGGCACCGGATTCACCAAAAACCTTATTCACCATGATATCTTTTAAGGCAGATTCGGCTTGCTCGGAGGTAAATGCAACCGTTACACCTTTACCAGCAGCCAGCCCATCTGCTTTGATAACTATCGGCAGAGGTTGGCTCTGTAAATATTTCAGCGCCGCCTCATATTGATCAAACTTCTCGTAAGCCGCTGTCGGAATATCGTATTTCTTCAGCAAATCCTTCATGAACGTCTTACTTCCTTCAATATACGCCGCATTCTTGCGCGGTCCAAATACCGGAATATCCTTAGCTTCAAAAGCATCTACAATTCCATCCACAAGTGGATCGTCAGGACCAACGACAACAAGCCCAACTTTCTTCTCCTGTGCGAAAGCTGTCAGTCGGTCGAACTCGTTCACCTGAATAGGTACAATCTCCGCAATTTCGCCAATTCCAGCATTACCTGGCGCACAATAAATTACTCCTGCATTCGGACTTTTGGCTAATGCCCAGCAAATTGCATGTTCGCGGCCTCCGCCACCAATCACTAAAATATCCATTGTTTCCCCCTTTGCTTCCTAGCAAGAAACGGCAGGACGTCTGCAAGAATGATTAGCGGAGACATGATTCGCACACGTCCCCACTCACCTTACTTATTAACGGTCCTGCCGCCCTATTATAGTTGAACTAATCATTGTGATTATAGGCTCCGTGAGCGAAAAGTTCTTACGATCGCTGTTGTCCCCAAATTTCTTGATTGAATTATTATAAAGGTTGAAATTCGGGGACAAAGGCGAACGAAGCTTATGCTTCCGATGTAGCTTTCCTAAGGAAAGCTTTTAGCTTCTTCAGAATCATTTCGCTCTCTCCGCTATATCATCATTCTTTATTTCATCAAATATAGCCGGTTATAACTTANTTATTTCATCAAATATAGCCGGTTATAACTTAGTGTTTGAAATGTCTTACGCCAGTAAATACCATGGCAATTCCATATTTATTCGCCATTTGAATCGATTCTTCGTCTTTAACCGATCCTCCTGGTTGAATGATAGCCGTTACACCAGCTTTTGCAGCTGCTTCTACTGTATCTCCCATAGGGAAGAACGCATCGGAAGCGAGTGCACTGCCTTGTACCTTGTCGCCCGCTTGTTCGATTGCAATTTTTGCCGATCCAACTCGGTTCATTTGTCCTGCACCTACACCAATTGTCATATCATCTTTAGCTAATACGATCGCATTAGACTTCACATGCTTAACAACTTTCCAACCGAAGAGTAGTTGTTTCAGTTCTTCCTCTGTTGGCTTACGGTCAGTTACAACTTTCAAATCTGCTTCAGTCACCGAGTGAGTATCACTCTCTTGGATTACCATACCTCCGTCGATGGAAGTTACAACGAATTGACTCTTCCGATCGCCACCAAGTTCCAAACCACCTAATTTCAATAGCCGAATGTTTTTCTTCTTCGTAAGGATATCAAGCGCTTCTTGCGTAAAGCCTGGGGCAAGGATGATCTCAAGGAAGATATCCTTAAGTAGATTTGCCGTATCTTCGTCGATGATGCGGTTAGCCGCTACAATTCCGCCGAAGATCGACACTGGATCTGCTTGGTATGCTTTTTCATAGGCTTCATAAATGCTCTTGCCTACACCTACACCGCAAGGATTCATATGTTTCACTGCTACTACGGCTGGTTCTTCAAATTCTTTGACAATCTGCAGAGCCGCATTCGCATCGTTAATATTATTATAGGACAATTCTTTGCCGTGCAATTGCTCAGCCGTTGTTAGTGTGTCTGCACCCGCAAGCGGTTTGCGATAGAATGCCGCCTTTTGATGTGGATTCTCACCATAGCGAAGATCTTGAAGCTTCTCGTAAGTAACTGTGAAGCGCTCCGGAAGTGGATCACCATTCACATTGCTTAAATAATCAGAAATCAAAGCATCATAAGCCGCCGTGTGGCGGAAAACTTTGGCCGCAAGCCGTTTACGTGTTTCAAGGGTCGTGTCGCCTTCACTACGAATCTCTTCGAGAACCTTACTATAGTCGTCAGAATCAACAACTACACTAACAAAGGCATGGTTCTTAGCGGCGGAACGAAGCATAGTTGGTCCACCAATATCGATATTCTCAATGGCGTCTTCATAAGCCACATCCGGTTTAGCAATCGTCTCTTGGAACGGATATAGATTAACGACTACTAGATCGATATAATCAAGACCAAGTTCCTTCATTTGGGCCTGATGTTCTGCGCTATCACGCACAGCCAGGAGTCCGCTATGAACAGCAGGATGTAGCGTCTTTACACGACCATCCAAAATTTCGGGAAATCCTGTCACATCAGAAATACCGATGACAGGTACCCCTTCCTTCGACAACAGGTTTTTCGTTCCCCCTGTCGAAATAATCTCCACACCCAATTGCGACAGCTCACGGCAAAAATCCACGATACCTGTTTTATCTGATACACTTACTAGCGCTCTTTTGATACTCACGAATTGGCTCCTCCTTTATAATGGCAACTGACTTGGACGCTCTAGCGACAAGTTAATTTAATAACCCGATATTTCTCGGGAAATATCGAAATCATGTCACGCATCCACTTCGAAAAATACTTATTTCGCATTCATTGTCATACCCATAGTGCATTTCAGCATATTGGCGCATATTCGAATGTCAGATCCCGTGCTCTACTGTAATCTTTCGACCCGATATATGGACACGTCCCTTAGCGAACCATGACACAACCTTAGGATATAATTCTGACTCCGCTGTATGAATCTTGTCTTCAAGTGACTGAATACTGTCATCCTCGTCGATGTGAACCACTTGCTGAGCAATTACAGCACCGCTGTCCATCCCACCATCCACCAAATGAACCGTAACTCCAGTTACTTTGACACCATAATTCCAAGCTTGACCAATCGCGTTGACTCCAGGAAACGACGGCAATAATGAAGGATGAATATTAATCATTCGGCCAGCATAAAGATCGACCAAAACTGGAGTAAGCAGCAGCATATATCCAGCAAGCACAATGAGATCAATACCTCTATTGGCAAGTTCCGCAGCAATCTCCGTTTCGTATTCTCCCCGGGAAGCGTACGCCTTCGGATCGAATAACAAACAGTCTATACCTGCTTTGCGTGCACGTTCCACCACAGGAGCCTGTGCCTTATTACAGACAAGAAGGGCGATTTCCGCCCCAAGCTTGCCATCATTCGCCCAGTCCACTAGATTCTGAAAGTTACTTCCTTGGCCGGAGGCAAATACAGCAATCCGGTACGGGGACGGCATTATATTTCAACTCCTGCAAATGTCACTTCCCGATTTCCTTCGGTTACCCGTCCTATGACATAAGGGGTTTCTCCCGCAGCACGAAGAGCTTCTAGCGAAGACTTGGCTTGATCTTCACCAACTACGATGACCATCCCTATGCCCATATTGAATGTAGTAAACATGTCACGGTTGCTAACATTACCCTTCTCCTGCAACAGCGAGAATATCGGCAAAATTGGCCATGTTCCATAATCAATATTTACGTTCACACCATCCGGCAGCATCCGTGGAATGTTCTCAATAAATCCACCGCCCGTAATATGCGCCATCCCTTTTACTTTTACCTGCTCTAGTAAGGAAAGTACGGGCTTCACATATAATTTAGTTGGTGTGAGCAATACTTCACCAAGCACCTCGTTACCAAGTTCAGGCAACTTATCATGAAGATCATAGCCAGCATCTTCTAGCAATGTTTTGCGTACAAGTGAGAAACCATTACTGTGGACTCCACTTGAAGCCAAACCGATTACGGTATCTCCTGGTGCAATCGTGCTGCCGTTAATGATTTTACTCTTATCGACAACACCAACAGTAAATCCGGCGATATCGTATTCACCTTCTGCATACATACCAGGCATTTCTGCTGTCTCGCCGCCAATTAGTGCGCAGCCTGATTCCGAGCAACCATCAGCAATACCTGATACGATTGCTTCAATCTTAGTAGGAATTACTTTATCGCAAGCAAGATAATCTAGGAAGAAAAGTGGCTCTGCACCTTGCACAATGATGTCGTTGACACACATAGCTACAGCATCGACACCAATCGTGTCATGTTTGTCCATAGCAAAAGCAATTTTCAGCTTCGTACCTACGCCGTCTGTTCCTGATACAAGCACAGGTTCCTCGTATTTATCCTTATTCAATCCGAACAAGGCGCCAAAACCGCCCAAATCAGTCATTACTTCTGGACGCAATGTCCGCTTAACGTGACTCTTCATCCGTTCTACCGCTTCATTACCCGCCGCGATATCTACCCCGGCATTTTTATATGCTTCAGACACGTAAGGACACTCTCCTTAAGGTTAATTTCTTAATCCTATGAACTACTTAGCTATTAACAACTACAGCCGAATTTCTCTTCACCGTCAAAATCAGTCCGTGTAGGGTAGTCGTTATCGAAGCAAGCCATACAAAGTCCACCTTTGTACTCACTGCTGCTGTCGCCACCAACCGCTTGAATTAGGCCTTCGGGACTTAGGAATTGCAGTGAGTCTGCGTTGATCTCTCGGCAGATTTCTTCAATCGTCTTATAGGAGGCGATCAAGTCTCCCCTATCAGGTGTATCGATCCCATAGAAGCAAGGATTCTTGAAAGGTGGTGATGTAATACGAACGTGGACTTCTGTTGCACCAACTTCACGCAAAAGATTAACGATACGCCGAGAAGTCGTACCACGAACGATAGAGTCATCGATCATGACAACACGTTTACCTTCCACCACACGGCGAACGGCACTCAGTTTCATCTTCACACCCTGCTCACGCAGTTCTTGGCTTGGTTGAATGAAAGTACGTCCCGTGTATTTATTCTTGATCAATCCTAGCTCATAAGGAATGCCTGTCTGCTCAGCATAGCCTATCGCAGCAGATATACTAGAATCAGGAACACCGGTCACAATGTCTGCATCCACGAATGATTCCTGTGCCATGATCTTCCCCATCCGTTTGCGGGAAGAATGCAGGTTAGAACCATTCAAATCACTATCAGGACGGGAGAAGTATATGTACTCCATTGCACATAGTGCCTTCCGCTGCGGAGCGGCAAAACGCTCCTCACGTAGACCGTCCTTATCCAGCACAAGCATTTCACCAGGTTGAATATCTCGAACCATTTCAGCTCCAACAACTTCAAATGCACATGTCTCCGAAGAGAATAAGTACGCATCACCCAGACGTCCCATAGTTAGTGGACGTAGACCGTGTGGATCACTAGCAACGATCAACTTATCATTCGTAAGCAGTAAGAAGGCAAATCCACCAACCAATTGGCCAAGTGCATCCTTTGCCGCTTCGACGAAATCTTTCGAAGACCGCGCGATCAAATGCGCAATAACTTCCGTATCACTTGTCGTTTGGAAGATCGAACCGCTTTGCTCCAATTCATGCCGAATCCTCGGTGCATTGACGATATTGCCGTTCGTTGCCACCGCCAGATCACCATCGCGGTACTTGAAGATAAGTGGTTGAGCGTTCGCCAGTCGACTGTCTCCGCTAGTTGAATAACGGACATGCCCGATAGAACGATCACCTTTTAATGACAGCAACTTATCTCGATCAAATACTTCCTTAACGAGTCCCATACCACGGTGATAATTAAAATCTTCACCATCCGAAACGCATAGGCCTGCGCTTTCTTCCCCCCGGTGCTGCAATGCATGCAGTCCGTAATAGGATAAGGAGGCAGCTTCGGGATGATTAAAAACCCCGAACACGCCACACTCTTCCTTTAAGGTATCAAATATATCGTCTTTCCCTGTACCTTCGTTATAATAATCTCCCGTCCAAAGACCTTGCGGTATTATGAGTTCATCAGACATGGAATTACATCCTCCCAGACCTGCTTCAATCCCTTCACCGGTCTGCTTAGAACGGAGTTACCGCCCAAGATAATCTCAAGGTTTTGACCTTCAACCTTGCCGATATTCTTCACAGGTACACCACGTGATGAGATGAACTGTTCCAATTCAGCTGCTTTTTCAGGTGAAGACGATAGCAGGATACGGGACTGTGATTCACTGAACAATGTGATATCAGGACGAAGATTACTTTCAAACGAAACTTTTGCTCCAAGTCCTCCACTAATACAAGATTCAGCAAGCGCAACAGCAAGACCACCTTCAGACAAATCATGCGCCGAGCGCACTAGCCCTTGCTGGATAGCCGCAAGAACCGTGTCTAGCAAGTTCTTCTCGGTATTTAATTCAAGCTTCGGTGGACGTCCCTCAGTCACACCGTGTACGATCGCTTGGAATTCACTACCTCCAAGCTCAGCGAAAGTATCACCTAGCAATAGAATCGCATCACCCTCGGATTTGAATCCTTGTGTCGTAATATGATCTGTATCGTGAATTAGCCCTACCATACCAACCACTGGGGTCGGATAGATTGCGCCTTTCGTATTCTCATTGTATAGACTGACATTACCGCCGATGACCGGTGTATCTAGTTCACGGCAAGCTTCCGCCATACCATCTACTGCTTTTTCCATTTGCCAGAAGATTTCTGGTTTCTCTGGATTACCAAAATTCAGATTATCCGTAATCGCAAGTGGCTCCGCACCAGAGCAGACGATATTACGTGCCGCTTCGCTGACTGCGATCTTTCCACCAACTTCAGGATCGAGATACACAAACCGTCCGTTACAGTCAGTTGTCATCGCAAGTGCCTTCCGTGTTCCCCGAATGGTCACAACAGCCGCATCCGAACCCGGGCGAACCGCTGTGCTCGTACGAACCATATAATCATATTGGTTATATACCCAAGCTTTACTCGAGACAGATGGAGAAGATAACACTTTATCCAGTGCCTCACCTAGATCCGTAACCTCGTCGTAACGCAATGTATCCACATTGGCATTTTGCTCATAATAAGCTGGAACTGCCGATGGTTTGTCATAGATCGGGCATTCATCTACAAGTGCCGTCACAGGCATATCACCTACTAATTCACCATGATGGAACAACTTCAGCATGCCATCATCAGTTACCTTACCTACTTTGGCACAAATAACGCCCCATCGATCAAAAATCTCCTGAGCTTGCGCCTCATCCTTCGGTTCTACAACGAATAACATCCGTTCTTGGGATTCGGAAAGCATCATTTCATAAGCAGTCATTCCGTCTTCACGTTGCGGTACTTGATCTAGGTAAAGTTCTAGACCATTCCCCGCCTTACTTGCCATCTCAGCACTGGAACAGGTAAGACCAGCAGCACCCATATCCTGAATACCCAGCACGATACCGGAATCAATCAACTCTAGACAAGATTCCATAACCAGTTTCTCCATGAAAGGGTCGCCTACTTGTACGGCCGTCCGTCTAGCTTCTGATTCATCCGTCAATTCTTCCGATGCAAATGTTGCCCCGTGAATACCATCTCTACCTGTTGGTGGTCCAACATAGAATACTGGGTTCCCTACACCCTTAGCTACACCGCGCTGAATTTTATCATGATCAATCAGACCCACACACATTGCGTTAACTAGTGGATTACCATCATAGCTATCATCGAATACGACTTCGCCACCCACCGTTGGAATGCCGATACAGTTACCATATCCAGCGATCCCTGATACGACATGTTCGAATAAGTATTTGACACGCCCACTTTCCAGCTTACCGAAACGCAAGGAATTAAGTACAGCGATAGGTCTTGCACCCATTGAGAAAATATCACGAATAATTCCGCCCACACCCGTTGCCGCACCTTGGTAAGGCTCGACTGCCGAAGGATGGTTATGACTTTCAATTTTGAATACAACCGCCTGATTGTCACCAATATCAACAATACCCGCACCTTCACCAGGTCCCATTAGGACGCGAGGTCCAGTGACCGGAAAACGACGAAGCAATGGTTTGGAGTTCTTATACGCACAGTGCTCAGACCACATTACGCTGAAGACACCAATTTCTGTATAGTTGGGACGACGTCCAAGAAAGCCACAGATCAGCTCGTACTCATTATCCGAGACACCCATTTGCTTATATATTTGCTGTTCTGCAATTTGCTCTGCATTCGGTTCCTTAGCGGATACTTGCTGACTCATGTTGATCCCTCCAAGCCTTTAATATCGAAATAAACATCCCTTTTCCATCTTCAGAACCTAGTAGACTGTCCACCGCGCGCTCTGGATGTGGCATCATGCCAACTACGTTGCCACGTTCATTCGAAATGCCTGCAATATCATCTAACGAACCATTCGGATTCCCTACATAGCGGAAAATAATTTGCTTGTTCTCTTCCAGTTTCGCAAGTGTTGCTTCATCACAATAATAGTTCCCTTCACCATGGGCGATCGGAATCTTGATCTCTTGACCCTTTTCATACTGCGATGTAAATGGATTCTCATTGTTCTCAACCCGGAGTACCGTATCGTGACAACGGAACTTCAACGACATATTGCGACGCAATGTACCCGGAAGCAGTCCTGCTTCAGTAAGAATCTGGAATCCATTGCAAATGCCAAGAACATACTTACCTTGTTCTGCTGCCTTTGCTACCTCAGCCATAACCGGAGCAAACCGAGAAATGGCACCACACCGGAGATAATCACCATAAGAGAAACCACCAGGAACAAGAATACAATCGTATGCTGATAGGTCTGTTGCCGTATGCCATACGTAATCGACAGGTTCATTCAAAGTATCTTCTACCGCTTTATAGCAGTCGATGTCACAGTTTGAACCAGGAAATACAAGCACTGCGAATTTCATGAATCAAACCTCCAATTCAAAGCGGTAATCTTCTACAACTGTGTTAGCTAGTAACTTCTCGCACATGTCTTTAACACGGGCTTCAGCTTCATTCCGATCATTGGTATCCAGTTTGATTTCCATATATTTACCAATCCGAACACTTTGCGCTTCTGTATAACCCATAGAATGAAGAGCCCCTTGTACAGCAACCCCTTGTGGATCAAGTACACTTTGCTTAATAGTTACATAAACCGTCGCTTTAATCATATTCCTCGTATTCCTCCTAGTATTGGAATTTGCAGTGTAAAATTGATGATCATGAAAGTAAATTATGATAGCTCTTGCTTCGTAAGGCGCTTGAATATGTCTCGGTAACGCCGAGTCGTCTCTTCCACTACGGCTAGCGGAAGGGGATCAGGCTTGCTGTTCTTGTCCCAATCTGAGCCTAACAGATAGGTGCGGACAGGCTCTTTGTCCATACTGTCGATTTCAATGTCGAGCGCATAATTTTCTCTAGCCCAGAAGCGTGAAGCATCCGGTGTGAAAATTTCGTCAATCAGAATCAGCTTGCCATCCACCAGGCCAAATTCCAGCTTACAGTCGGCAAGAATGATGTTGCGTTCTTCGCAGTAATCCCGAGCGAATTTGTACATCTCAAGGCTACGGCTGCGAAGTTGCTCCGCAAGGTCGTTTCCGACCATATCCACCATCGCTTCGAACGAAATGTCCTCATCATGACCTACATCGTTCTTAGCAGCAGGTGTAAAGATCGGTTCACGTAGTTTGTCGTTTTTACGGAGACCTTTCGGCAGATTAATGCCATTAATTTCACCATTCTGTACATATTGACGCCAACCGCCACCTGTTACATAACCCCGTACAACACATTCAATATCGATACGCTGCGCTTTACGAGTGACCATTACCCGGTTCTTGAGTATCGGCTTATGTTCTTCATTAATGACAGAACCAAGCTGTTCAATATCTGTATGAATCACATGATTCTCAATTAAATCCTTCGTCTTCTCGAACCAGAAGCTGCTCAGTTGATTCAGCACATTACCCTTATCAGGCACTGCTGGATCCAGTACATAATCAAATGCGGAGATACGATCTGTAACAACGATCAAATAATAATCTCCCAAATCATACAGTTCCCGGACCTTGCCTTTATACAGCAAAGGGGCGTTCACAATATCTTCTGCCGTGGAAATTGCCGGTGATGACATGTTTACTGTTCTCCTTTTGACGTCCTAGGACCCTGCTATGGTCCCACGCCTCATCGATTCATGTATTCTTGAACTATTCAGTCAAGCCTAGCTTGCGGAATATCGTATCCACATGTTTCAAATGCCATGAAGGATTGAAGGCATCTTCAATCTCTTCCTTACTAAGTACCGCTGTGATTTCTGGCGTCTCTTCCACAATGTCACGGAACTGCCGCCTTGTCTCCCAGGCCTGCATAGCGCGTGGTTGCACCGTATCATAAGCTTGCTCACGGCTGAATCCTTTGTCGATCAACTTCGTCAACACACGGCCAGAGAAAGGTACTCCGAATGTACGACCCATGTTACGTTCCATGTTCTCAGGGAACACGGTTAGATTCTTCACAATGTTACCAAAGCGATTCAACATGTAGTTGAGCAGCATGGTCGCATCCGGTAGAATGATACGCTCTACAGAGGAGTGTGAAATATCGCGCTCATGCCATAGTGTCACGTTCTCATAAGCGGATACCATATGACCACGAATGACGCGTGACAATCCAGAAATGTTCTCACTACCGATTGGATTACGTTTATGCGGCATAGCGGATGATCCCTTTTGCCCTTTAGCGAATGCTTCTTCTACCTCACGGAATTCACTCTTCTGCAAAGCACGAACTTCCGTTGCGAACTTATCAAGTGACGTAGCTACCAGAGCAAGCGAAGCCATGTACTCTGCGTGACGGTCACGCTGTAATGTCTGGGTTGAGATCGGCGCTGCTGTTGTACCTAGTTTCTTGCAGACAAATTCTTCAACGAATGGATCGATATTCGCATAAGTACCCACCGCACCAGAAATTTTACCAAACTGTACGCCATCCGCCGCCCGGCGGAAACGCTCTAGATTCCGTTTCATCTCCTCGTGCCACAGTGCCATCTTAAGTCCAAAAGTTGTTGGCTCAGCATGAACACCATGCGTACGGCCCATCATTGGTGTGTTCTTATAAGCTATAGCTTTATTGCGCAGGATCTCGATGAAATTAATGATGTCATGCTCCAAAATATCATTGGCTTGCTTAAGTAAATAACCGAGCGCTGTATCAACTACATCAGTTGAAGTCAGACCGTAATGTACCCATTTGCGTTCAGCTCCAAGGCTCTCAGACACAGAACGAGTAAAAGCGATCACATCGTGGCGAGTCTCCTGCTCGATTTCGTAAATACGATCAATATCAAAAGACGCATTTTTTCTAAGCAGCGCCACATCCTCTTTCGGAATGACGCCGAGCTCAGCCCACGCCTCGCAAGCGCATATTTCAACTTCTAGCCAAGCCTTAAATTTATTCTCTTCTGTCCATATGGCTCTCATTTCCGGTCTGCTATAACGTTCGATCATGAATGTTGATTCCTCCAAATTTTAGTTTGCTGTATCCAGTCTAAACCGTCCTGTACATGACTACATAGTAAATTGATATGTCCCATCTTTCTTTTGGGGGCTGAACCATTCTTCCCATATAGATGAAGCTTCGGTACAACCTTGGAGTTTGCCCAAGTCAAATCTTCCTCTGTTAAAGCCTTAGCTACTGCATCCATATGCTCACCAAGCACATTGACCATTACCACAGGGGATAGAAGACTTGTCTTACCCAATGGTAAGTTGCAGATTGCACGAACATGTTGCTCGAACTGCGACGTCGTGCATGCCTCCATTGTATAGTGTCCTGAGTTATGAGGACGTGGTGCAAGCTCATTGACGTACAATTCTCCACCCTCTGTCAGGAACATCTCCACAGCGAGGAGTCCAACAGCCTCCATCGATTCCGCTATCCGAGCCGCTAGTTGCTCCGCTTGACGAAGCACTGACTCTTCCACTCTTGCTGGAACAATGGAGATATGTAGGATGTTATCCACATGAATGTTCTCGGCTACCGGGAACGTCATAACTTCCCCGCGCGGGCTGCGAGCAGCAATAACTGACAACTCTTTTACGAAAGGGATAAATTGTTCCAGTACAAGCTCTGTTCCCGCTCGGCTCAATTCGCTATATGCAGGGCCAATCTCAGCTTCCGATTTGATGACCCATTGACCCTTACCATCATATCCACCAGTTACTGTCTTCAATACACTTGGAATACCAAGGCGCGATACCGCTTCCCGTAGTTCCATCTCACTACTAATTTCCGCGTAAGGTGCCACCTTCACTCCCGCCGCTTCCACAGCTGCCTTCTCCCGAAGTCGATGCTGTGTCGTGTAGAGCAACTTACTTCCTTGTGGTACATACGATAATCGTTCTAACAATTCAGCTACCTCTACATCAACATTCTCAAACTCATACGTGATCACATCTGAACGTTCCGCCAGTAGACGGGCTGCTTTCTTATCATCGTATCCAGCGACAATTTGCTCTGTTAGTTGACCACAGGGACACTCTGGTGTCGGATCAAGCGTAACAAAATGGTAGCCGAGATTGCTACCTGCAAGAGCCATCATTCGTCCTAATTGTCCCCCACCTAGCACGCCGATTCTCGATCCCGGCCCGATGATGGGTTGTTGATTGTTATCGCCACTAATTGTCCCGCTCATTGCATAATCTCTCCCAATTCAGAACTGCTAGCTAGTACCTCTTCACGAATACGATCACGACGCACTTGCAATCTTTCGGACAGCTGAGAATCAAAAGCACCTAGCATTTGTGCCGCAAGCAAACCGGCATTAATAGCTCCCGCTTTACCAATTGCAACCGTAGCTACTGGAATACCTCCAGGCATCTGTACGATCGAAAGCAGCGAGTCAAGCCCATTCAGCGCTGCCGATTTGACCGGTACGCCGATCACAGGTAGTAAAGTCTTTGCCGCTACCATGCCTGGTAAATGCGCTGCGCCACCTGCACCCGCGATAATTACCTTAAGCCCCCGTGATGCCGCATTCTCCGCAAATTCAAACATCAAATCAGGCGTACGGTGAGCGGAAACAACTTGCTTTTCATAAGGAACTTGGAGTTCCTCCAGTATGGCACATGCATGGGACATCGTATCCCAGTCCGATTTACTACCCATGATCACTGCTACCTGTGCTGACATGACTCAACCCACTTTCTAATATTTATGAACAAACTTATCAATCCAGCGAAGCGATGACTTCTCCTTTAACGCTAAAAAAAGTCCGGCACTCTCTGGAAAATAGCTAGTATTTTCAGAAATTCCGGACATCAAAGTGAATACGAATAGGGATGTAAGAACAATCCCTACCCATGGCAATAACAAAGAAGGTCTCCTGATGGAGTGACCCTTCTGTCATGTATTCACTCGTAGTCCGAAAATTTACGGTTTTCAGGTAGATACTTCCGGGCCATATTCCCGGTGATATACGAGGACTATTCTTTTCGGTGGCTAATCCACCATTCCTTTATTAGTTTAACAATCCTGCACAGGCTATGTCAACTTAAAACCCGAACATTATGACACTTGAAAATAATAATGTTCGCTTTTTGACGAATGCTTTCCTTATAGCTACCACGAATCAATCAAAAAAAGGAATGCCCCTAAAGGCATTCCTTCTCAGGCTGTCGAGAAAGTCTCGACAGCCTTCTTTATGAAT
>NZ_RZNY01000013.1 GCF_003994475.1 Paenibacillus anaericanus
CGTCATTCTTTTTACTGTCTACTTAAAGGGGATAATATCACTGTACAGGAGTCATCTTTTGTCTTCCCCACTGATATCTGTGATGGTTGTAATAACGAATATATCGATTCACTTGACGTTGAAGTTCAAGGAAGGAGGAGCAACTTCGATGATCCACATGGTCCTTCATGTGACCAAAAAAGGATTCTTGAGGAGCACAGTTTCCGCGTCTAGACATAGACTGTCCTAGACCATGATCTCTCAACAGTTTTTGGTAGACTGGGCTGGTATAGTGACTTCCTTGATCGGAGTGAATGAATGCATCCGTATGCAGTTTTACATTTCGTTGCTTTAAAAGACCATCTACCGTATCTGTGGCAATGTCGAGCGTGATCCGATCGGATAGGTTATAAGCTAACACCTCTCCTGTCGATGCATCTAGCAGGGTAGACAAATAGGCCATCTCAGAGCGGCCATAAGGAAGGTAAGTAATATCGGTGAGTAGAACCAGTCCAGGAATCTCTTTTCTGAAATCTCGTTGTAGGAGATTAGGCAGCGTCCGGTGTTCCTTCGTGGCTTTAGCAATGCGTTTATACGGGTTAGGCTTACGGTGAGGACATACCAAATTGAATTTTTTCATAAGTCTGCTAATTCGCTTCAAGCTATAAGTGACCTTAAAGTCTTGCTTTAAGACCATCTTAATCGAGCGTGCACCCTTTTTGAATCCACGACGGTTGAATGCTTTTTTTACGAGTTTTCCGGCTTCTTCATCACGTTTAGCACGTTCTAGACGTGCATTTGTGGATGCGAGATAGTTGTAGTACCCTGAACGAGAAACCTGAAGGAGCTCGCATAGATATCCCGTCAGTCTACTAAATCCCTTATCTACCGTGTTCTTGATGAGTTCAAACTTAACGCTTATGCTTCGCTTTATTCCGCTGAGTAACAGCCTCCTTTCGTTCTTGTCTAACTTTTTTAACAGTTCAATTTGAGACTCGAGCAGATTGATTCGTGCCTCTTGTTTCGCAATCACTTCTTCCGAGGTTAGTTCTCTTTGAAGAGGACGACCAGAAGCACCCTTTCGGTTATCTAATAACCCGATAATCCCATCCCGGCTATATGCCTTTTTCCATCGATCTGCACTCTGCTCCACGCGTGTCATACCAATGATATGGACAGGAAGACAATGGCTCTCAAAGATCTCTCTTGGCAATTTACCTATCATGAGCTCTTCTATGAATAACCGCTTAAACTCGTCTGTAAAGGTAATTGATCTTTCACTAATTTTGCTTACATAGTTATTCTTAAGTAAAAGTATTTGATCTGCTTCACTAAAAAGTTTCTTACTCATGTCATCCCCCCATGCTTACTCTAGTATACAAAAGTACCCACAGCCTAGACACCTTTTTTTCAAAGTGTCCAGTCTATGGGTACCAGTTTAGTAGATGATCAGGGAACTGCTCTTTTTTTAATAATTTTTTTCAAGGACTAGTTGGATCCAATAGGTTGATTACTCCACTTATTCTCCAGTTGCTGTGGAGTGTAAGTCTCCATCTGATGTATCAGTTCTTCCGCATGTTCAGCGACATTAAGCAAACTTAAGTGCGTGGGCTTGACGAAACCTTCAGTAATGCTGGTCTGAATCATCTTAAGTAGTGGATCAAAGTAACCTTTGACGTTCAGCACACCAACCGGTTTCTGATGAATGCCTATTTGCGACCAACATAGTACCTCGAATAATTCTTCATAGGTTCCAAAACCACCGGGTAAGGCAATAAATCCGTCAGCAAGCTCCGCCATCTTAGCTTTACGCGAATGCATGCCATCTACCTCAATCAGCTCTGTCACTTCCCTGTGCACCACCTCACCGGCAAATAGTCCGGTTGGCATCACTCCGATCACTTCACCACCACAAGACATAACCTCATTGGCTGTCACCCCCATAAGGCCCATCCTTGATCCACCGTATACTAAACGATAATTCTGCCGTGCCATATACCCGCCGAGCTCAATTGCCGCTAGTCTGTAAGCCTCATCAGATCCCATGTTGGACCCTGAAAAGACACAAATTGTTTTCATATTATCGCCTCCAACTCAGGTATCTATATGTATAGCAAAAGACAATTATAATTATACTGTATTTTTGTAAAATGTAATGTAACCCTACTCAAATACAAAAAATACAACCGGAAGCTACAGGTAAGTAGATCCGGCTGTATTTATTCGGGAGCTGGGTCTTCAACCGGCTGCTATGATGTCACAGCGAGAACGACCATCCCGATCCCTTGAACCTTCAGCTTATTGTATTCTAGGGCACTCACAAATTCCCCACCATACCGTACCTTCCAGCGCCCAAGATTAGGCAGGTCAAGTATAGTAAGATGGCGATTAGCGTTATAAAGTACGTACAGATGAAGGTCAGGGTCTCCTCCTGCGTGGTTTCGAAGTGTGTAGGCTACAGTATGACTTGGTGCATTCTCAAAAATGAGATGCTCACGAATTTCCTGCGCTTTACGGAGAGAAAAGGCGGGATGAGCTTTACGTAATTGAATAAGGCTACGCATATATTCCACATCTATCTGATGGGCCGCACAACGTTCCCAGTCCAAAGCGTTAATAACTTCAGAGGATTTATAGCTATTCTCCACCCCGTTCTTACTGCGCATAAACTCCTGCCCCGCATGGATAAAGGGGATGCCTTGACTTGTTAGTATAATAGCCGAAGCAAGGCGATGCATGCTACGACGCTGTTCCTCGGATTCACCTTCAGTGGTCAACACGATTTTATCCCATAAGGTATGATTGTCATGACATTCCACATAATTCACGGTTTGTGTAGGTTCATCCGCAAATTGCCGCAGATTCCCCCCATAATTTATGCCTCCAACAATCCCCCGTCGAATACTATCCTCTAATCCTGCTCCACCACTAACAAACCCTTTACTTCTTGATATAAATATATCGCCTTTGATCGCATCGCGATAATCATCATTAAATTGTCCAATTTCGGGAATCTGCGAAGCATTTCTCTGATTTGCCCTCAGAGCCTCAGGTAGTACCGTATCCATCATCCAACCTTCAGCAATCATAATTATAGAGGGATCCAATTCATCTAAGCGTCGCCTAACTTCATTCATTGTATTAATGTCGAGCAAGCCCATTAAGTCAAAGCGGAATGCGTCGATATGATATTCACGTGCCCAATGGATGACGGAATCAACAATAAATTTTGACACCATACGACGTTCTGAAGCACACTCATTGCCACAAGAAGCACCATCCGAGAACGTACCATCTGGTCTATAGCGTAAATAATATCCTGGAACCAATTTCGTGAAATTAACTAGATAACCATCATATACGTGGTTATATACTACATCCATAGTTACTCTTAGTCCACGGTCATGTAGCGCCTGGATACTCTGTTTCAATTCGTTGATCCTAATGGAAGGAGAGTACGAGTCGGTCGCATATGAACCCTCAGGGACATTGTAGTTTTTCGGGTCGTATCCCCAGTTGTAGTGCGGCTGATCCAGCTTTGTCTCATCAACACTTTCGGTGGCATAATCGTAGATGGGTAATAATTGTACATGGGTTACTCCTAAATCCACGATATGATCTATTCCGGTTGAAATACCCTCAGGTCCGAGAGTTCCCTTCTCCGCTAACCCCAAGTACTTCCCCTTATGGGTAATACCACTACGGGGATGAATCGATAAATCCCGAACATGAAGTTCATAGATTATGGCATCTACAGCTACTCCGGAGAATGATGGTTTATCTTCTGTCCAGCGTGTTGGGTCTGTACTTCGTAAATCGAGCACGACGCCCCTGTCACCGTTAACCCCTACTACCTTAGCATAGGGGTCAGCTGCTTCATTCAGCTGGTCTCCCACTTTGACACGATACGTATAATAGCTATTCTTGATATCGCCAGAGACGCTCAAAATCCACGTCCCTTGTACATCACGTGCCATCGGCAATACACTTACAGGCTCTCCATCCCAAGATTCGTAGCATACAACATAAGCCTCCGAAGCAGTAGGCGCCCATAATCGAAACTTGGTCTCCTCGGGGGTATAGGTTGCCCCCAAATCATCACCGTCGTAATAGAACATTTCATCAAACCTCGGATCAAAAACAGAAATACCGTTTGTCACCGCATGATCTCCATAATGTATCAAGACATTGCTTTCTTTCTGCACCGACATATAATTCACTCCAATCGTCTTAAAATACGTGTTACGATACGGTTACTTATTTATTTCATGTTCGGTAAAACATCCTCGGTATATGCCCGTAATATTTCCCCTACACTCCAGGCTTGAGTGAAACAACCTCGACCCGTACAGGAAAAATCTCCATCAAAAATCTCAGCAATCCCACCAAGGCCACCATCCTGCATATGATCCTCGAATACTTCACACATCTCTCTAGCCACCCTTATTGCTTCCACCGTATAGTCGTTCACTTTGCAATAAGCCGTAATAAAAGCGCCCAACGGGAAAGCCCACACAGTCCCCATATGATACGCCGCATCGCGGTCAATGAGCTTACCGATGTAACGGTCTTTGTAATTCGGATCTTCATAAGATAGCGAGCGTAGACCATAAGGGGTATATAAATGTTTGTACACCATAGCTACTACTGCCTTTGCCTTAGCCTCTGGTAGCATGGTGAAAGGCAATGACACAGCCCAGATTTGATTCGGACGAATCGCTTCGTCATTACTCTTACTTCCATCTCCAAGGTCTACATCCACAACGTCAAACAAACACCCTTTCTCTTCATTCCAGAAGCGTTTGTTGAAGGATTCGTAAACAATATGAGATAGTTCATCATATGGCGACGATTCCCCGAAACGTTCCGATAACTCAGCCATAATTCTTAATGCGTTATACCAAAGTGCATTTATCTCAACAGGTTTACCGTGCCGAGGTGTAACAACCCATTCTCCGACACGAACATCCATCCAAGTCACTTGATCCAAACCACTACCAGCACGAATAAGGCCATCTTCATCCATCCCAATAGAAAAGTCAGTGCCATCGTTATATGCAGAAATAATCTCCTTCAACTTAGGGTAAATGACTTGTTGAATAAACTTATAATCCTCTTCCCCCCCGGTATATCTCAAATATTCATAGACCGAGTGGAAATACCATAGTGAGGCATCAACCGTATTATAAAGTGGCTCTTGTCCATCATCAGGAAACATATTGGGAATTAGTCCATTCCGCAGATACTTAGAAAATGATTCAAGAATCTCTCGTGCTTCTGCAAACCGTTTCGTGGAAAGCGTCAGGCCTTGAAGTGCGATCATCGTATCCCTGCCCCAATCAGTGAACCATGGATAACCAGCCAGTATCGTCTTGAGACCAGTCGATTCGCGGTCCACAATGAAGTGATCTGCTGCTTCAACCAATCGATTCGCTAATCGGTCATCGTAACCAGCCTGACGAACGAGCTCGTCCATTCTCTGTCTATATTCACGAACAATTGTAAACCCATCTTTGTCATCCAGAGCTTCAATTGAACATTTCACATAGAATAATTTCTGCTCGTAGGGATCCAGGGTAATGTTGATTTCATAAGGAGTATAATGATTATCAACGCCCAGGAAACCATTTCGGTTCTCGAAGGTATAGTAATGATTTTCTTCATATATGTAGTTGGGCGTAGCCATCGTCACCGGTAGCGTCGAACGATCTAAATATTCGCCTGCGGATGACATGAAGGATATGGTTAAGTCAGGGTTATCAAGTGGAATAAGCTTCAATAAATTTCCAGACTGCTCCTTCCGAAACTTCAAGTTCCCCTTCTCAGCGGTATCACCTGGTGAGCGGTGATTAAAGAGTGGAACTATTTTCAACTCGGTGGACTCACTTCCACCGGATACCTCGTAACAAACAACTACCGTATTATGCCCATATTCCATTGAAACTGTTTTGCGGATTCTAACATCCTCCACTTGATAGTAATATTCCGGTACCGTATCCAGCTTAAATTGCTTCAAATGCTGTTGGCCATTCTTCTCCCAATTCACATATTGCTGAGAGGTCAGATCATAGATTTTACCGCCTATTTTCAGTTGTTCCTGTGTTCTAGTAAATACCAACATACGGTTTACTGGCGCCTTAGAGGAAGACACCAAATAACCATGCGACATCCGATATCCACCGCCCGGAACTGAATGGTTGGCGTAACCCCCTATCCCATTACCGATCAACCACTCCCGCTCGTTCCCCTCTTGAATATTTCGCCATGCACTACGTCCTAAGATGTATGCTCTATCCATAGAATCCCCCTCCTCATAAAGCCATTTAATGATTGCATTCACCCGATAAAAAAAACGCTTACCTACCTTTATGTGGTGCATTATATCATCGTTTTTCCAACTAGGCAATCGTTTGCACAAACTTGACCCATCTACTAAACCTATTTGAAATAATTCTCAATTTCGAATCTATCCTATATAATTAAATAGATCATTTGCACTATAACAAATGAACTAAACAGTCTTAGATTAAATCAAATGGAGGTCATCATGTACTGCTACAACTGCGGCACGCTTATTTATGAAGACGACAAATTTTGTGTGAAATGTGGATCACCGAAAGAAGCCCGACACGAAGTTAATATCCCCCCTACTGCCATCCTTCGATCATCACGCCATACGAACTCACCACAAAATGAACCTATGTCAGACGATTATTCAGGAGATCTGGAGCTTTTTGTAGGCCCTCAAGCGGATGTATATGCTCGTAAATGGAAGCAAGGCAGTCGTTGGAACTGGCCAGCTTTTCTATTTGGCGGTTACTGGATGCTGTACCGAGGTATGTACCTGTATCTACTCATTTACTTAATATCCGAAGCATTGATCCTTAACATCGTTGGTTCTCTTTTCCCGAGATTTTCTTTCTCGGCTGCAATGGTAATCGTCATGCTTCTTACTAACCTCGTGATAAAGATTGGCCTTACTGTTGTTGCTAACACGATATATCTACATCATGCACGTCGTAAAATTAATGCAATACAAGAGCGCTATCGTAATGATACAGAGACCGCAGATGCGAAGATAGTACTAGCAGGTGAAACAAGCTTGTACATCCCAATCGCACTTGCTGTTCTTCCCATTCTTATTGCATTCGTCTACGGACTCTATAGTTTTCTACATATGTATAATCAAATTAATCAGGACTTTCCACTCAAATAATTCAGTCACCATTTAATACATATACATAAGAAATGTTATGAAATACCTCTACTCAGGCTATCGTATTAATTAGCTTTACCCTAGATCATCATATATAATAATATTATATTTGCATTATTCTATATTTTAAAAGAAAAAAGGAGAAGATGTTCAGAATGGAAAGTGACAGGCTTTTGGTATTAAACTTGGTTTTGATCGTAGTACTTATCGGACTTACGGCGTTTTTCGTAGCAGTGGAGTTTGCGATCGTTCGTGTTCGAAGCAGTAGAGTAGATCAATTGATTGCCGAGGGACGCAAAAATGCGTTGTCCGTCAAGCAAGTAACATCAAACTTAGACGGGTATTTATCAGCTTGCCAATTGGGGATTACCATTACAGCTCTCGCGTTAGGTTGGCTAGGGGAGCCTACGGTGGAAAAAATCATGCACCCAGTATTCGAAAGGATCCATGTACCAGAAGCATTAGTTGGAGTTCTATCTTTTATTATCGCATTTGTTATTATCACTTACCTTCATGTCGTTGTGGGGGAATTAGCCCCAAAAACAATCGCCATTCGCAAGGCGGAAAATGTAGCTCTGATTACAGCAAAACCGCTCATCCTTTTCACAAAAATCATGCGCCCGTTCATCTGGGCACTAAACGGATCGGCTAATCAACTTGTGCGGCTAATCGGCGTTAAGCCTGCTTCTGAACAAGAAGAAGCCCACTCTGAGGAAGAGCTCCAAATCATTATTAACGAGAGTTTCGAAAGCGGGAATATTAACTTAACTGAATATGGTTATGTTAATCGTATCTTTGCCTTCGACAATATGCTCGCCAAAGAAATTATGGTTCCGCGCACTGACATGGTGTGCTTATATACAGACAAAACAAGAGAAGAGAATCTGGAAATCATCAAAGAACAACAATATACCAGGTTCCCTGTCGTCTCTGGAAGCAAAGACAATGTAATAGGTACAATCAATACAAAGAAATTTTTCCTCGCCTATGAGGATAACCCGGATCTAGAGGTCTCTTCTATCCTACAACCTGTGATGGGCGTCTCCGAGGTTACACCTGTTGACCAATTATTGAAAAGAATGCAGCGTGAAGGTACGCATATCGCCATTCTGATTGACGAATACGGTGGAACAGCTGGACTTGTAACTATTGAGGATATTCTAGAAGAAATCGTTGGGGAAATTCGTGACGAGTTTGACCATGAAGAAGAGCAACCAGTTCAGCAGATCAACGAGCATCATCTAATCGTTGATGGTAAAGTAACGATTAACCAAATCAATGACTTACTACACTGCGATCTAAACTCCGAAGATATCGACACCATTGGCGGCTGGTTATATGGGACACACCCTGAGATGGGCGAAGGTGAAACCCTGCAGCACCAAGAGTTGACCTTTATATTACTAGAGAGAGAACCTCATCGTTTCCGTAAACTTGAAATTATCAAGAATATTTCTGAAGAATCTGTATAAAGCAAAACCTCAATCCATAAATCGGATTGAGGTTTTTTTTATGTTCTTAAACGTTATAATTTCAACTTGTCTCTAATAGCTGCTATCTCCGCATCATCTGGTCGCTCTTCTCCGTAACGAACTCTATAATATAAGTTAACTAACGGTTCAGTAGATGGTCGCACCTTTCCTCGCTTAGCCTTCGCTTGAGTGGATGCCTCCCCTGCTTCGCCATGATCCAACCATTTCTTAAATTCTCTTTCCTGTTCCAAGGGAGTCAGGCCGGGCGTCGGTTCATATCCCACTCCTAGTTCCGAGCGTACTAAACGGCGATACAAATAACGGACACGTTCCTTATTGTCGCCCATGTCCTCCCAGCGTTCATTACTTCTTCCTATTCGAGTGAAGGGAATACGTATATCCCTTAACCTTTTAGAAACACTTTCCCAAGAGAAAATATTTTTTTCCTCATCATGATACGAAGTGCTGGATTCATCCCGTCCGCGGCGCCTCAGTAAACCTAGCAGAGAATCTATACTCTTTCGCCAGAATCCACCTACATTTTTGTATAACCAGTAAACCAGTAATGCCACTAAACCAGCCACGATCAGCGCACCAATAACGTATGCCATTATATTCAGAATCTCTGATAGTAGCCCTGGAGAACTCACTTCCTGAGGTAGAAATGGCTCCATAACAGAAGGTGCTTCTTCTTCTGGAACCTGCACAGGCTCCACAGGAGATTCTCTTGTTAACCAACCTACAACCGCCTTGACTAATCTCCATAACGTACTGCTGATCCATTTCCCAGCACCCGCCGCAAGCAACGCCGCCACTATAACAATTACAGCCATATAAATACGGTTATGACGACGTAAACCCTCTGGGAGATTCGGTGTTGTTTCGTCCGAAAGTGTACTAGAGCGCAAATGCCCTACATTCGTAATAAATAGTGTTAGTACGAGAGTAGCTACTCCCGTCCAAGTTAATAGAGGCCACCAGATCTGTAATACCTCAATACGGGGAAAAAAGATACTGGAGACCAAATATAAAATAATACCCCACCCGTATAGTCTATGATCGTGAAGGCGTGCTGAAGCGGTCATTCCCTGCAAAGCACAAAATGCCCCAGAGAAACAAAACCAAACCAGCATGATCCATGATCCATTTACAACCAAAATGCCAAATAAGAGGCCTAACAAGATAGCGGCGCCTAACCTTTTCCACATCACCTGTAGATATCGTCGCAGCATCACACCTACGAACGAGAACAGTAACAATCCGCTAATCCAAATGATATTTATCGGTCCAGCAGGCAGCAAATAGACGGAAACCATTATCCAAAGCGGCAGACACAAACTAATCTCCATCAAACAAGATAACCAGAGCCTAAATGATCTATTTATATAAACGGAGGTATCACTATTCACGATAAACTCCCTCTCATAGTGGGGTATGTATCTTCCAATTCTACGTCCATCAATAGCTCGATCATAGCATACTCTACACAAATAACGAATAACTGCTGAATAGAATAAGTATAGAATAAAGCTAATTCTAGCATTCAAACGGACAACAAAGAGACCGAATAAGGTAACTACCTAATCCAGCCCCAATTTATAAATAAAACCGTTACAGCTTGAAATCAACTATAATGTTTCGTTATCGTCACCCTATCTTGATCCAAGCAGTACTCTCTGTCGCAATCCCTACATTTTGCTTGCCCCCTTCGAAAAGCTAAATTAACCCCACACATGCAAATCCAGCCCATCTGTCTAGCTGGAGACCCCGCATAAAGCGAATAAGGAGGAATATCGCGTTTAATTATTGCACCTGGTGCTACGAATGCCCATTCTCCGATCGTCACTCCGCAGATAATCGTTGCATTCGCCCCAATGGTGGCTCCACGTTCGACCACTGTCTTCTTATATTCGATACTCTTGTCGTGCGGAAAGGCTGAACGAGGACTAAGTTCATTAGTGAATACCATACTTGACCCGCAAAAAACGTCATCCTGTAAAATGACTCCTTCATATACGGACACATTATTTTGAATTTTAACACCATTTCCGAGTGTTACATGATTATCGATGTATACGTTTTGTCCCAAACTACATTGGCTTCCAATAATAGCTGATGATGAAACATGTGTAAAATGCCATATTTCCGTACCTTCACCGATCTGAGCTCCCTGATCAACAATGGCGGATGGATGAACATATACATTCATAGTTACACCGTCTCCTCGCATTAGAGTTAGTATTGTTGTTATATTCATGTCTTAGTGATTTTAGTAATCAAACGTAAAAAAGACTCTATCCCGAATAACTTGGCCCGGGTTAAAGTCTTAGCTTCATTCCTCACAGGAATTCCTTACATCACACTTGCCAGCTCGGGAATATCCATCCATTCGATCCCATTTCCTCTGTTTTGCAATTGCTCCACAGTTGTCCGAAGTTTATCGCCTTGATGGCAGGTGATAATCAAATAATCTGTACCTGTAATTCCCGCTTCAATCTCTTGTTCAAGCAAACGAATCATCGAAACAGATCTATCTAGGACGATTCTTGCCATGACTTCTAGCAGCAGATCCAACTGATCAATAACTGCTTGAGGCTCCTTGCGAATAGGGATTTTGGGGCCATCCACAAGCCGCGCATTACATAAAAAGCCTGTCTCCATCCCACTACGCAAAGCATATGCAGCAATTGCAGCCGCATAAGTAATTCCTAGCTCAATCCGCTCTGGCTCGGTCACCGCTTTCCACATCGAATCGCTAACCTCTATATTCAAGCAGATCATAAGTCGATGGTCGGCACTGTAATCTCTCTTATGTACTTGCATGGTCCCCGTACGAGCTGTTGCTTGCCAATTGATCGATCCTAAGCGATCGCCGGGACGATATTCAGTCACACCGGATGTAAGAAAAGGATCCTCGATAATCCATCTCCGCACAGCAATCTGCCCGATCCAACTATGATTTGGGAGTGGTAACTCATCCAAATGAATGACTTTAGGGTAGACTAACAGTTCTAATGCAAGTGGAAACTTCTGTGCATCCCCCCCCATACCGAGAGGATCACCAGTAGTCATGGTTACCGAATCTAAGCGGTATAACCCCCTGCGGCTACATGTAATTTGGTGTCGTCTAGTGATTTGACGATACGGACGGAGATAGAACAAACTAATATGATTCTGTAGGGTCTCCCCCGAATATATATCCAAATTGCCTTGGGCTCCAAATATCAGTCCACTTGCCATACTTGATTCCAAACGCAGCCAAGGCAGCGGTAGCAGTTTCTCATTTGTGATCACTTCGATCATATCGATGTGCTCACCCTCAAACACTGCCTCCTTGGAGAAATAGCGTGAATATTTAACACCCTTCAAAGCCCAGGAGTTATAAACTAGGGATAAAATAAATACAATAAAGCCGACGCTGATTATGAACCAAGTCAATTGCATTCTTTAGTTCACCTGCTTGCCCTTTATCATCGAAAGGGGTTCTGCCGGTACCTCAATCTCACTCAGGACTTGTCGAATTATATCCTTGCCTTGTTTGTCCTCTGTTCGTAGACTATGACGGAGTAGCAAGCGATGGGCAAGCACCGGTTCCGCTAAAGTCTTGATATCATCTGGAATCACATAATCCCGCCCTTGTACCAAAGCATACCCTTGTGATGCACATAGTAATGCTACGGTCGCACGTGGACTTGCCCCGAGCCTAACTTCCGGGTGTTTTCTAGTAGCTTCAACAATCCGTATAATGTAAGCTAGCAATTCTTCTTCAATTTTGATTCCTGCGGTAAACCTCTGTGTTGCGGCAATCTCTTCTCCAGTGGTTACCGAACTCAGACTGGTTAGGGGATTATTCTCGCGGAAACGAAGCAAAATGTTCATTCCTTCTTCAGGAGTGGGATAACCCATGGAAATACGGATCAAGAATCGATCCAATTGCGCTTCCGGCAATGGGAATGTCCCTTGACTATCAATTGGATTCTGCGTAGCCATAACAAAGAATGGAGATTCCAACATATGTGTAACACCATCGATTGTCACCTGGCGTTCCTCCATGCACTCTAATAAGCTTGATTGCGTCCGAGGTGTCGCCCGATTAATCTCATCGGCTAACAATACTTGAGTAAAAACGGGGCCAGGACGGAATTGAAACTCCCCCGTCTTCTGGTTGAAATAATGAATACCGCTGAGATCCGATGGCAGTAAATCCGGTGTAAATTGAATCCGCTTGAACTCACCATCGATAGAGCGGGCGAGCGATTTTGCCAGCAGCGTTTTCCCTGTACCAGGAACGTCCTCAAGTAGAACATGTCCATTGCCGAATAAAGCGGCCAATAATAAATCGATAACATCTCGTTTTCCGACGATCACTTTACCAATGTTCTCACGAATACGACCAACCACATCTGCTGCTTCCCTCAATTCCATCCAGGCACCGTCCTCTGTAAAAGTATGCTCTAGCTATATTATTAATCTCTAATCTATTCATCATAGCAAAAAGATTGGTAGGTTTATAGCAGATCAATTACATCGTTGTGCCTTTGTAAGTCAAAGACGCCCTTCCATGTGGGAGGGCGCCTTTATTTTATTAGTGTGCCGCGCTAGTTATTTCTGAAACTAAAGTATCTATTTCATTAAGCAGTGACTCTGTACGCTGCAACAATGCCTCTTCATCAACCGCATCTAAGTATATCCCCCGGAGCTCGTCTTTGACTCTCTTTGCCTCAGTCAAAAAAGCAGTCGATTCCTTCATAGAGGATGTGTATCGTGCCTTTACTTCCGCAACTTCTTTCGTATATTTCTCGTCTGTACCTTCCGTTATAGCCAGTTCATACACATCAAGAATGCTATCACCTTCACGAACTGGATAATGTTCGTGCGGAGCCGTACTATCAAAGATCGCTAAGCTTAGCTCAGGGAAGATCAGCATATCCAAGCTATGTGGATCGAACCCACAGTGGTAAATCTCGGTATCGATACCTCTATCTAAAGCAGCATTTGCGATCTTTTTAAATAATGTTGATTTGCCCGAACCCGGCCGGCCTTTAACAAAAATACGTGTCTGCAATTTATCTGTCAGGTTAGGTACAAAATCGACCGCACCACTCGAAGTTGCTGCACCTAGGAAACGATGAATTTCTTTACCTACCTTCTCTTCCAATTGAGGTATTAGATAGTCATCTCCCCACTCTTCAGCGAGCTGGTTCATAACTTCACGGTCCAGATTATCGATATAGAATTTCTCCCACTCATCGTGAATGCGTAGCGTTCTCAGAAATGTTTCATAAGCTTTGCCATAGAGATTACTAATCTCACTTTCTAACGTCGTGATGGTCTCAGAGTTCTCAGCAACTTTCTCTGTGTCTAATGTTTCACGAATATCGATATAACGGATTTCTGTTCCTTCTGGATTGAGCTCCTCTGACCATGCATCTCCATCTACCAACCCGAGCTGCGCATCTTCTAGTATGATTCCCTCCAGCAGATTACTTTCTAAGGGCTGATGAATGAGCTCTATATTCCAACCACGCAAAGTCCAGGCCGAAGCGAGCCGACCCAAAACCGTTGCTGTCCCTCCAGGATATCCCTGCACAACATATATCGTGCTCAGCCCCTGATATACAGACTCCACCAAGCTGTGCAACCCTTCCGCTGTATTTCCACGCGCAAAATAATGTTTGACCTGTTCCGCCATTTCCGTCAAACTCCCTTCCTTGTTCCGAAAGTAATGATTACCTTACACCCTATGCAAGAGATTGCCACTGTGTGTTAGCCTATACGGGAGAGAAGAAAGTATACGGAATCGACATTTTTTTTATTTCAAATGCGGGGGATGGCCTACACCTTAGGTTATACCTGAAGCCACCGATGTAACTCAACAACCGAAGACATCGCGTATTCTATTTGAATAGGAGCTCCGTTCTGAAGCACAACTAAACAAGGCACACTGGATATTTTCCATGCATCTCGTAAGAATGGGGTGTAATTAATATTCATCTTGGATACCGTAATGACAGTTCCCGTCTCCAATACGATATTCAGCATCTTTTCCGTAAGCTTGCAGGTACCACAAAAGGGTGTATAGAAGAACAAAGCTTCTTTGCAACCATTTGGTGTCTGCTGCACTGGACGACTCCGCCATTCGTGTTCTGTCATCTCGGGAATTATGATCTCATTCACCCTCTTTCTTCTATTGGCCCCCACTATTCCGATAACTTTTTGGCGATACCCCTGTGATTTTCTTAAACACCCGGGAGAAATAGAATGTATCTTTGTAACCGAGTAACTCCCCGATTTCCTTTACGGTCATTTCCGTATTGAGCAGGATGTTTCTCGCTTCCGCAGCCTTGAGCCGATGTAGAAATTCATTTAATGGATACCCACTATAGTCATGAATAATTCTTCGAAGTGTTGACAATGAAATATGGTGCCTACTTGCCATCTCTTCAGGTTCAAACGGTACGTAGAGTGACTGTGAGATATCCTCGATCACTTTGAGTACGAACGTTCTTGGGCCACCTTCATCCTTACCGTCGGAGCCAGCAGCCAGTTCATATAAGAACGATTCGAGCATCATGGATGCACGATCCAAATTACTAGGCATCCCGCTATCAATCAGCATGAACATCATTTCCATCTTATGTAGAAGAGCATCATCAATTGTCGCTTTATGAATCAATGAGGGAGAACCAAGCCAATTGTCCACCCATTCAACTACTCTATCTCCTTCAACAGTGAAATAATATTCATCCCAGTATCCATCGTCATTTGGACCATAGTTAAACACTGCGCCAGGGAACAGGCAAAACCAGTTACCAGCCTCGACCTTTTGCAGTGGCCCACCATCCACCTGATAATATCCCCCACCATCCGTAATGACTACAAAAGCCCAATTCATAAAATTCGCATCTTTACGCTGCATGGTTCTTCCAGGCAAATGTCCCCCATTAATCACGGTAAGTGACTTCACCTTAAGTTTGCTTGAATCCACTATAGAGTTAAAAATGCGGATCGGACGCGAACTAATCATATAGTCCATATACTTTGTCATCCTACACATTCTCCCTTTATCATAACTGTGATAAATTGTTGTTACTTGAACAAATAAAACATATCTGTGCTAAATGACTTGTTCTATTGTAGCAAATTGGCATAGATAACGAAAGGATGTAAACGCAATCATGAGCCAACTAAAAATAGGTCTTATCGGTAACGGTTCCATTTCTGAATCACACTTATTAGCGTATCAATCCAATCCAAAGGCACAAATAATCGCGATTTGCGATTTGAACGAAAGTAGAGCACAAGCAGGAGCTAAAAAATTCAATGCCCCTCATGTATATACCGATTATCGCGATCTTTTGGCTAATCCTGAGATTGATGCAATCAGTATCTGCACTTGGAACAATTCACATGCTGAAATTAGTATCGCTGCCCTTGAGGCCGGTAAGCATGTACTGTGTGAGAAGCCACTTTGCAAAACCGTCGATGAAGCACTACAAGTTGAAGCAGCGGTTCGTCGCACCGGGAAGTTACTCCAAGTGGGTTACGTACGTCGCCATGCATCTAACATTTCCGTATTGAAAAAATTTATAGACAACGGCGATCTGGGTGAAATTTATTTCGCTAAAGCCAGCCTTACTCGCAGACTCGGAAACCCAGGAGGTTGGTTCGCTGATAAGGAACGCTCTGGAGGTGGACCACTGATTGATATCGGTGTACACGTTATCGACCTATGTTGGTATCTGATGGGTAAACCAAAAGTGAAATCTGTCAGCGGTAACACTTACAACAAACTTGGTAATCGTTCAAATGTTGAGAACTACGATTTCTACAAAGCATCCGATTTCGATGCATCGCTCAATACAGTCGAAGATATGGCAAATGCCATGATTCGCTTTGAGAATGGCGCTTCCCTGATGGTTGATGTCAGCTTCACGCTCCATGCCAAACAGGATTCAGCCTCTATCAATGTATACGGTGATAAAGGTGGAGCAGAAATCGAACCTACACTTTCGATTGCTACTGAAAAGCATAATACGATCATTAATATTGAGCCGCAAATTACAACTCCAGGTTTTGATTTTCAAGGAGCTTTCCAAAATGAAATCAATCATTACATCGACAGCTGCCTAGGTATCATTGAAACTAACAGCCCTGTAGAAGACGGTGTTGAGATAATCAAAATACTGAATGCTATCTATGAATCAGCCGCTACAGGCCGTGAAATTCATTTCTAAAAAATATATATTTTTAAATTAAAGGAGGCCGCATAAGTGAAACTGCAAAATAAAATCGGTGTCATTGTCGATAGCTTTGGTGTAGGCGTTATGGAAGGTCTAAAGAAAGCGAAAGAAGTAGGCGCTGAAGGTGTGCAAATTTACGCCGTATCTGGCGAGATGGACCCAGCGGTGTTGACGAGAGACAAACGTAAAGAGCTCCGGAGCTATATTGATGGTCTAGGACTAGAAATATCAGCACTTTGTGGCGATTTAGCTGGCCATGGCTTCCAAGATAGTGCGGTGAACCCTGATAAAATTGAGAAATCCAAACGAATTCTTGATTTAGCACTTGATCTAGGTACTTCCATCGTGACTACTCATATTGGTATTGTTCCCGAAGATCCAAACAGCCAAATTTACGACTCTATGCAACGGGCAGTTGAAGAACTAGGCGTATATGCGAACAGTATGAATGCTTATTTCGCCATTGAGACCGGTCCAGAACCTGCCTCACATCTAAAAGCATTCCTCGACACCATGACGACAAAAGGTGTATCCGTTAACTTTGACCCCGCTAACATGGTTATGGTGACTGGCGATGACCCTGTTCAGGGCGTTAAGACACTGCGGGACTACATTGTCCACACGCATGTTAAAGATGGTAAACGTATGCGTCTTGTAGATCCAAGAGATGTGTATGGTTATCTTGGTTATGGCGGAATGTCTCATGAGAAAATTGCTGAAATGGCCGCATCGGGTTCGGCATTTGAAGAAGTTCCATTAGGTGAAGGTACAGTGGACTTCCCTGCTTACTTCGCTGCCCTTCAGGAAATTGGATATAACGGTTACCTGACGATTGAACGCGAAGTCGGCTCTTCCCCAGAAGAAGACATCCGTAAAGCCGTGCAATTCATCCAAGCTTACCGGAAATAAGGAGAGATAATCATGAAATTAGGAGTAAGTTCTTATAGTTTGTATCAGGCTATGGCCGCAGGTAACATGAACATTCTTGAGGCCATAGAGTGGGTAGCTGAAAATGGCGGCGAGCATATTGAAATCGTGCCGTTTGGATTCGACTTCGAAGGTAATCCTGAGTTGGAGGATCAGATCCGTGAGAAAGCTGCAGCAGTGGGCATTGACGTTTCCAATTATGCGATTGGAGCCAACTTCATCACTGACTCTGAAGAGGCTTATGAAGCAGAAATAGCTCGTGTTATTAGCGAAGTAGATCGTGCCAACCGCCTTGGAGCAAAATTGATGCGTCATGACGTAGCTTCCCGCCCAGATACCTCCATTGTGAATTTCAATGAGGATCTGGAACGAATCGCTGTAGCTTGCCAGAGAATTGCTGACCATGCTAAACAATACGGTATTATCACAAGCGTGGAGAACCACGGATATTATGTTCAAGCCAGCGACCGCGTGCAAGCTTTGCTCCACGCCGTTAATCGTCCAAACTTCAAGACGACACTTGATGTCGGCAACTTCGTCTGCGTGGATGAAGATCCTATATCTGCAGTGAAGAAGAACATTCCGTTCGCTTCGATGGTGCATATTAAGGATTTCTATATTCGTCCTGCACACCGCAATCCAGGAGATGGCTGGTTCCCAAGTGCTAGCGGAAACTTCCTTCGTGGTGCGATCAGCGGACAAGGGGATCTTGATTTATGGGAAATCCTCCGCATTGTGAAGCAGTCCGGTTACGATGGATATCTATCCATCGAGTATGAAGGTATGGAAGAATGTACAAAAGGAACTAAAATTGCACTGGATAACGTGAAACGTATTTGGAGCGAAGTTTAATTTTATTACAAAAGGGCTAACTAAGATCACGTTGATCTTAAGTAAGCCCTTTTTCTCTATTCATTATCCACCTGTACAGTCCTGTTAGTACGTTATTCTCCTTATGCATGAGCACTGCCCGACAAATTTAGACCAATTACCCCGGCAATAATCAACATTAGGCAGATGGCCTTCATCCACGTGAGATCTTCTTTAAAGAAGATCATGCCGATTAACACGATCAATACTGTACCCATACCCGACCATATCGCATATGCTGTGCCTACATTTAAATTTTTAAGTGATATGCCTAGTGAACTGAAACTCAAGATATAGAACATAGCCATACCAATAGAAGGCCACAGTCTCGTATATCCCTCCGACAGCTTCATGAACGTCGTCCCCAATACTTCAAATACGATAGCTATTGCAAGCCACAAGTATGCCATTCCCACCACTACCTTCTAAATACTTTATTTATGGTCACTCTTATCACTACAAATCCCTTCAAGCAGAATGTCTACGACTTGTGTAATACCTTCTATAAGAGTCATTTCCCCAGCCCGGGATACCTGATATTCGATCAACCGATACATGGAGCCAATATACATTTGTACAAATAGGTCAAAATTAAACTCCTTAAGAACACCCTGCTCTACCCCTTCATCTACCAATGCCCGAATACCGATCCAGCCTTCCCTCATATATTCATCGGCATATCTCCAAGCTTCCGGATATCCGTTACGGAGTTCATCTAGCAAACGTACATCTTTCATCGCAATTCCACCGGGCAATATGATCAGGGCTTGCTTCAATTTTTCTAGGGTAGGTAGGGATTCGTCTTCTCTAATTGTAGCTTCAGTTGCCCGCATTTCTCCAATAGATTGCTTGACTAGTGCCAAGACCAGCGATTCCTTGGATTCAAACTGCTGATATAATGTCTTCGAACTGATTCCCAGTCTTGAAGTGATATCCCGGATCGAAAACTTCAACCCGCGATAATCCACCTCGGCGGCGACAGCCTGAAGTATACGTTCTCTCATAATTTAAACTTCGTCTCCTTCATGCTATCCGTATGTGTTCTTATACCTCTTGGTAGTGTAGCCCCTCTTTCCGAATGAATAAACCTCGGTATAAAGAATAATGGATACAGCAACAGAAATAAATTAGGGATCCACCAGAAGAGATCAAAGTCTCCACGGATGCTCCAGAAGGCAATGGCTTGCAGCCCTGAACAGAACGTCAGAACCAAGGATATTAAGGCGAGTGACTTCCACGCAGGATTGTCATTGCTCTTCGCGCATAGATACAAGGCTGTCAAACCTGTAGCCGAGATGAATAAATCAAGCGGAAGGAAAGACACATTCCAAGCAACCAGCAATGGATTACTGTAATCCTGATATAAATACTCTTTAGGAATCCAACCAAGAAAGGTGATTCCCCAATAGATGATAAAGCCGACATCCGTTAAGAGCATAAATCTCTTTAAAGTTCTGCTCATTTAGCCGCCTCCAATTGAATAGTTATCAGAAAACACGGAAAACATTTTTGTTTATTTGTTTTCCAGCGTATCAGATTCTTCTCTATGTGTCAAAGAAAAGGGAACTATCTCCCATCTCATGAAATGTAAAAGAAGGTTACCCTCATGATGGGTAACCTTCTTGAACTTGTTTATTTTTAGACCAGTGCGTTCGCAGTTACAATTGACTGATAAGTTGCATTCACATTAAGCGGTGCCGTTGGCACACCGCTCTGGTCAAAGATCAGACGCTCTGCATCCAATTCTTCTAGCGTAGAGACACGACCTTCTACATAGTCCAGAATTCGATCTCCGGCAGATTGGATCCGAGCCTTCAATCCACCGTAACGGATATCAAGCACTTCCCAGCCAAAGGCTTTGTAGGTGAGCATCCACATTTTGCGATTTGCCAAGCGAAGCTCTTCAACTAAAGAGATTAACTTCGGTAATTCGTCACTGACGATCGAGGTCAATTCTCCCAATTGCTTGGCATCATAATGACGTTTGATACGTACACCCAGCGTCGATTTCACCGATAATACAGCAGCTAGTTTCTCATAGCATGCGAATAACTCATGGAAAGGAGTTGGCATAGTCTCTTTGCATCTGCACCATTTCTTCTCCATCTCAGCATAATATCCCGGCAACATGCTCTCAGTCTCAGCCCCAATATGCCCATCGAACAACCCTATCATTAAATCCTGCCATAGCAGGAATTTAGAAGTGTTTGCCATCCAGTGGTTGCCTTCATCCACACCTGGAACTTCGTCCATATACTTAAGCGATACCAGCGGTTCAAATAAATCTAAGCCCGTACAAGCCTTCAGACGTTTGGCTAGATGCTCGTCATCCACATCATCTCCATACCCATGTTCTGCAAACAACTGGAGTCCAGCTAAAATGACAAGATGATTCGTTTCATTTCCATTGTCACCCCAAGCAGTCGAAAAGACTTCCTTCAGTCCTTTGTTCTTAGCAGCTCGAAGCGCCGGATGACTTATAGTCCATGTCTTACCGTAATTTGGCACGATAGAATTCCACATATGAATTCCACCTGCAAAGATCGGCAGCGAGCCAAATTTCAGGTGCATATCATATATTTTCTCGTAACTTGCTTCGTCACCTTTACCATAATCCCAATATACAAACTGAACACCTTCAGGGATTTTGTCCATATTCTCGTCCGAAAAATTAGCATTAGGGTTATATAAATGTCCCTGATAATCATTCGCGAGCAGATTGAAATACATGTCGCTCCAAATCATCGGATGCAGCTCATATTTATTTGTGATTTCTAGAACCTTGCTTACGTGTTCATTCATAATTTCAAAGCGGTCACGGAAACCGTGCTCACGTAAATACCGTCCTAATCCAACTTGGAATGCTTCATCCATACCGATATGAATTCGTTTCGAACGGAACGTCTTTGCCGCTGTACCGATCATCTGCTCAATAAATTCATAGGTTTTGGGCTCACTCGGGAGCAAGATATCGTTATGATCCTTGATCTGACTGGCATAATCCCATTTCAATGCATGAGGCAGGTGACCTAGCGTTTGTATGCATGGAATCATTTCAATACCAAACATATCAGCATAATCGTCACAATCCCGTAATTCTTCAACTGTGTAACGGCCTCGCATGTAGCCGAAGTATGGCAACTCCTCAACCTCATAAGTATCCTCGGTATACATCATCAAACCGTTTAGCCCCATGACTGCCATATAGCGAATAAATTGCTTAATTGTATCCGTTGTCATAACTCCGTTGCGTGATACATCTAGCATCGTCCCATTGAAATCAAATCTCGGCTGTTCCGTTACCTCAAATGAACCGCCTTCTTTCGCATGCTCGACAAATAGTCCAAGCGCACGGTAGAAATGAATCTTATTCTGATATTGGATACGTCCCTGACCTTCGCTTAGTGAAACCTTCAGGGGTCCTTCCTCTTGAATTACGTCGATGGTCAAACCTTCATTGTGAAGTTGTAACCCAAGCATATCAGCCAACTGAGCTACGCCTTGCGATATCTCTTGGGTCACGCCGTTTAAATGTATCTTCACTTTCTCTACCTCCTCTAGTCTAATTGCCCTCTCTTATTATGAATAATAGGGGGCTCCCCTTGTCATCCAAAATGACTTAAAAAGCCCCCCCCTTTTAGTTACTTAATATAGACGAAGACCTGTCGTCACAATCTCACATGGACCAACCACCATAGATAAACCACCTACGGCATTCTTAGTTAGAGGCAGCATCACCTCTTCCAAGATCGTTGTTTTGTAGAAGTGTTCACAAGGAATATCTGTACTTAAGGTAAGCTCCGTTTGTTCTTTGCTCATGTTGTACCAACGTAACATGAGATCTCCACTCTCTTCATTCATCTTCATCGAAGAGAAGGCAAGCTCAGCACTTTCCCATTTAAATGGAGTATATGCTGGAGCAATCGGCCCCTCATGAACGTCGCTTTGGCATACAGTCCAAAGAACTTGGAATTGATATGCTTCAGCGTAAGCGCCGGAAGTCATACCGTCTCCAGTGTGTGGAATAAGCTCCATATGGACAGTATGTTCACCTAGGCATTGTGCTTCTGGTGTAGGGAACAATCCCCAATCGCCTAGTTCTCCCACACTGCGAAGCAATGTGATCGCGATCGTATTACGTCCGTCACGTAGTACTTCATACTCGTTCAGACCCAGGTTCGCAACGGTTAGCCCCGCAGTTCCATCGCTTACGTCGACGAAAGCTTGTTGGTGCTGCGTGTTGCTAGGGTTCTGCCATTCTGGTGCAGGCACATTATCCCGCTCCACAACCTCAAACATCGAATCAACTTGATGTACTGAAGCTTCTAGATCCGTAGGGAACAGCGCCCGAACGCGGTGATCCTTCGCTTGGTTATCCAGCTTCGTCTCGATCTGTACGCCTTTTCCACCTTGCTCCAAGGAAATGACAGTTCGGATCTTCATGATCACAGTACGGCTGCTCCGCTGTGCAGTACGCTCTGGGTAATATACCAGTGCCCGTTGTTCTTCATCTAATTTATCATCTGCTGATGCAGGAATTTCCCACTCATGGGTAACTTCTACCGAAGCGCGATAAGGTGTATCTTCCAGCACGGAGATCCCTGCAGTAAGTCCCTTCGTCGTCAACGTCTTCTCACCATCTGGTTGTCTGTACATATATTCGTTACCAATATCTCCAGTATTCTCATATACCCCTAGATCACTGTAGATGCGGCCTGTTGTTTTGTCTGTGAGTGTGAATGAACCGTCGCCCTCAACATTCACTTTCAACGTAGCATTCTCCATTGTACGGTCTCCCGTGAATAAAGAATCACTTTGAGCTGGAGCTCCTGCTTTCCGTACCCATGCATACGTGCGTAAGCCAATAGCTGGAACGTTCTCTGCTTGGAACGTCAGTTTGACCTTACGACACATATAAGGCTGACGGAATTTATCGTCTGGTAAGTCGTAACCGAATAGAAGACCTAAATCTTCCACCGTGCAATTCAGCACATTTCCTTGCTCATCAACCAACAGACGGCCGGAAAGATCAACGTCCTTCATCCGCTGTGCAGTCTCCTCAAGCGTGAAACCTTCACGCAAATACAAGCGGGCAGCATCCAACTCGATCGATACCGTTCCCGTACGGCTCCATCCCGTCGTGTTCATCACGAGTAGTGGTAGCGGGTCTTCGCCAAACTCAGCAAAGCCTGCAGTGTTCACTGCCTCAGCAATGATACGTTTGCTGTCATCGATGATACTCTCAGCGACATGGCGGCTCTTGTCGAAGCGTGTAACCATCTCACGATGCACTTCATCCACGCTACAACCACAAATACTATCGTGTGGATGGTTCTGCATCAAAGTCTTCCAAGCGTACGTAAACAGATGATGCGGATAGTCTTGTCCCAACACATGAGCGATAGATGCAAGGGGTTCAGCGACCTTCTCTAGAATCGCTTGTCCTTCCTGATTCATCTGCTTCAGGTAGACACGAGCTGACGCGGTATTTACAAGCGTGCCCCAACCATCGGTACGTTGGCTGCGAAGCTCGCCTTTTACCGACGACAATTCACGATCGCTAGCACTTTCAATCGCACGTAGATAATCCGGGAAGTTCGAATGAATGAATTCCGTATCCGGGTACAATTCCTTCGCTTTGCGGATAGCTTCCGGTAGATCAAGTTGCAACGGTTGATGGTCGCAACCATTCATGAACAGAAGTTGATCTGTCGAAGCATATTTCTCTGCATCTGCCAGCTTCTTATCCCAAAATTCTTTGGCCTCTGTTTCATCGGTAGGTACTTCGTTCCCATTAGAATACCAGTTAGCAAACAAAATGCCGAGCACTTTAGATCCATCTGGACCTTCCCAAATCAACTCGGAGAATGATGACTCATAGTCGCCGTCCGATACCATGTTATTGAATCCAGTTGGTTTCACACCACGTCCGAAGAACGCATTGGTGATACCGGATTGCAACATCAACTGCGGGGTTTGTCCCACTAGACCAAACGTATCCGGGAAATAGCCAATCTTGGAAGGCTCGCCGTAACGCTTAGAATCCTGGTGCCCGATCTGCATGTTACGTACGTTCGCTTCTCCACTCGTTAGGAATGCATCCTGCAGAATGTACCATGGGCCGATCAATAGACGTCCCTCAGTAATATATTTCTCCAAACGTTCCTTGTTCTCNCATCCTGCAGAATGTACCATGGGCCGATCAATAGACGTCCCTCAGTAATATATTTCTCCAAACGTTCCTTGTTCTCCGGTCGTACTTGGAGGTAATCTTCTAGGATGATTGTCTGTCCATCAAGATAGAAACTCTTGAATTCCGAGTCCCCATCTAATTTATCCAATAATGCATCCACCAACTGGACTAGACGGACATGATGCTTCTCATAAGGTAGATACCATTCCCGATCCCAGTGCGTGTGGGAAATGATATGTGCGGTTCTTTTGTTAGCCATAACCCAGATGACTCCCCTTTCAAATAAACCCTATTATCATAAGGAAATATCGGCCTCATTAGGCCGATATCCCCTTTGCTCTTCTATTCGTACTAATCGTACTAATTCATCAAAAACTATGCTTCCAAAGGAAACTTTTCCATGTACTCAAGCAACTCATCAACAGTAGTAAAGGCTAGGCCTGTCACTGTATCTGCACAGCCATAGTAAATCGCAATTCGTCCTGTTTCAGCATCTGTTAAAGCCGCGCAAGGGAAGGTTACATTCGGAACATCTCCAACGCATTCGTACAAGGTTTCTGGTCCCATAATGTAGTTACGTGACCGTGCAATAACTTTCCATGGCTCATTAATATCCAAGAGAGCAACACCCATACGGTATACAAAACCGTTACAAGTATTGATTACCCCATGATAAATCAACAACCAACCTTTATCAGTTTCAATTGGAACCGGGCCTGGACCGATTTTCTTGGACTGCCAAGCCGAAGTGTCCCCATCTACTGTACCCATTACATAACGGTGTTTACCCCAGAAAGTAAGATCAGGGCTTACACTGTAGAAAATGTCTCCGAAAGGAGTGTGGCCCGTGTCACTTGGACGGCTGACCATAGCATAATGATCATTGATTTTACGTGGGAAAAGTACACCATTACGGTTGTAAGGCAAAAAGGCATTTTCCAATTGGTGGAACGTTTTAAAGTCGAATGTATAAGCGATCCCGATGGTAGGGCCATGATAGCCATTGCACCACGTAATATAGTAGCGGTCTTCAATTTTGATGACCCGTGGATCATAACGGTATTCGCGCTTAATTATTTCTTCGTCTCCCTCAAAAACGATCGGCTCGTGATTGATTTTCCAGTTCACGCCATCGTCACTGAAACCAGCGAAAATGTCCATACTGACAGATTTCGAGTCGCAACGGAATACGCCTGCAAACCCACCTTCAAAAGGAACAACAGCCGAGTTGAATACACTGTTAGAGTTCGGAATAGCATCCCGATTGATAATCGGATTTGCGGAATACCGCCATACCGGTGAGTTAGTGTTGGCAGGTTTCTCCTGCCAAGGAATGTTTGACAATTGTTCTCCAATAATTTTGCTCATGTTCATTTCTCCTTTTCATTAGAAGCATTTATATTTCAGGTCCATCCGGATTTGCTTATTATAGTCAGGCTTAGAGAATGCCTTCCTTCATCGCACGATATACAAGCTGTGAGAACAGACTGTTTGACCATGCGAACCATTTGCGGGTGAAAATCGTTGGATCATCTACATGGAATCCTTCATGCATAAATCCTGTATCCGCATCTGTGTTCTCTAGCATAGCGATCATTTCCAGTTTTTCTTCAGCCGACTGAGCTGTAATTCCTTGCATCGAAAGTGCCATGTGCCAAATGTAGTTCTTTGGTGTATGTGGACTACCGATACCTTTAGCCATTTTACCTTCAAAGTAGAATGGGTTCTCTTTGCTCAGCGCAAAACGTCTAGTATTCTGATAAATTTCATCATCTGCACTCACGTAACCAAGGTACGGGATAGACATCAAACCAGGTGTACCTGCGTCATCCATCAAGCAGTAGTTGCCAAATCCATCTGTTTCATAGGCATAGATAGGTCCAAATTCAGGATGACGATAAATACCATACAACTTGATACCGTAATCCACTTCAAATTCCAATTCCTTCAGCTCAGCTAGGAGTTCCATATCACGGAATACCCATTCTGCAAATTCCTGCATTTGACGAAGTGCCACAACCGCAAACATGTTACCTGGAATGTTGTAGTGGAAATCGCAAGCATCGTCACTGGAGCGGAAACCTGACCAGATCATGCCGGTGTAATTGACTGGCATTCCAAGGCCATTGTTACGCAATGAATCCTCAGGAATTCCGTTATTCCGAGTGAATCGATAAGGAGATTTCTCGAAATGATGTTGTTCGGTTTTGAATAGCTCAATGATACGTTTCATAGCCGATTTGAATCCAGCGTCGAAGATATCAGTTAATTCAGTTTCTTTCCAATATGTGTAGGCCAGACGGATAACGAAACATAAAGAATCGATCTCAAATTTACGTTCCCATACCCATGGCGACATTTCAGTAACATCCGTCGTATTCCAATGCCAATCGTTAGCAGACTCGTTGAATGCATTAGCATATGGATCAATATGAATATATTGAATATGACGCTTAATAAGCCCACTGATAATACGTTGTAAATCCTTATCTTCCTTAGCAAACGGCACGTATTGAATTACTTGCTCTACCGAGTCACGCAGCCAAGAAGCTGGGATATCCCCTGTGATGACAAAGGTTGTTCCATCATCCATCAGTTTCGTTGTTGTTTCTAAAGTATTAGGAAAACAGTTTTTGAATAACTGTAATAGTTTCGGTCGATGAGCCAGCTTTTCCTCGGCTTCGGCCAGTACTTCTTGTATTGCTACCGGTAGTGTAAGCTCAGGCATCGGTATTTTTGGAAGTCTGAATTGTTCCATGGTAGTCTCGCTCCTTTAAATTTTATATTAGTAGTTAATTTTAATTGTCTTAATCTCATACGGCGTGAATTGCAGTTCAATCCGACCACCAACATGATCTATCACGTCCATCTCTTGCTCCAAAGCATTGGAGTGGAAGATTTCAGTACACGCCTGAGGCCAATTTAGTTCTACAGTTTCCCGACCACCTGCTGATTCGTAGAATCTTAGGATACTCCCCGTTCCATCTTCAGAAGGTTTAACTGTATCGAGTATAACATGTTGTCCCGAGAACTGGATTAAAGATTGCATATTCGGCAGTGAACCTTGCTTATTCTGAGCTGCTACAACAACTGGAGCATGGTTCAGTTCAGCTGCTTTTCTTAGTGTATGAGCTTGACGCCAGTCCTCCATATGAGGATAAAGCGAATAAGTAAACTCATGCTCGCCAAGATCAGCCGTGACATCTGGCCATTTCGGCGCACGTAGCAATGACAGGCGAATGGTACTACCTTGAATGTCATAACCGTATTTGCAATCATTCAACAAGCTGACACCATATCCGCGCTCGGATACATCAGCAAAACGGTGACCACATACCTCGTACTGCGCCTGTTCCCAGCTAGTATTACGGTGAGTTGGACGTTCCAGCGCACCAAACGGAATTTCATACGTCGCTTTGTCAGTTACCACATCTACTGGGAAGCCAACCTTCAGCAATTTATGAGATTCATTCCAGTTTACCTTTGTCTTGAAATCAATGCGCCCATCATGATGATATAGAATCATGTCTTGTGTAATTTCCGATTGATTCAACTTCCAACGGAAACGCAGCACATCTCGAATAGTTCCAGAACTAAGAAGTTTCATCTCTAGAAGTTCAGCATCTCCAGCTGGTTGCTCTTCATACCGGGTATCAATATCCCAAGCATCCCAAAGCGTTGGACGGTCATGGAAGAAGTGTAATCTATTCGCACTTTCTCCAGGCTTAATTGTTTCTCTGTTCGCTGTTTTATCAAACAGGCTAACAATTTCACCTAGATCATTGAAACGAATACGATAGTATTCCGTCTCCCACTCTTTGCTCAAACTAATCTCATGCTTTGTATTAGAATGAACAAGAACAGCAGCATCTTTCTCATTTCTCAGCCAGATCGTCTTATAACCAAGTGCTGGAACGTTAGGTACACGTACCCAAGCCGTGTTCGCATCATTCGTTGTAATATCCATACCGAGACGTGTTCCTTCTCCGTCATAAACGGCTTGTCCCGTCAATTCATTCTCACTAGCGATTTCAATGACAGCGTCACGAGACCAGCCAAGACTGTTGAATATGATATAAGGCGTACCTTCGCCCTCCGTATTCACCTGTCCTGCTAGCAACTCCAACCCTTGAGCAAGACCCTTATTTCCATGTTCAAAAATTTCCGCATATTCCTTCATCGACGTTACATAAGTTTCTGTTATCGCCGAGCCCGGAATAATATCGTGGAACTGGTTGAGCAAAATAAGTTTCCAACCGTCATGTAAAGACTGGCTTGCCTCAAGCTTTTGCTGCGGTTTCATATCTGGCGCTGCAAGTGTGTTCCACAATTCAGCTTCCCGATATAGAACCTCAGCCTTACGGTTGTTCAGCTTATTACGGCCATGTGTTGTATAAGTCCCTCGATGTAATTCCAGATACAAGTCGCCCCGCCATTCAGGAAGCTCTGGTGAGGCTGCCGTAATGCCAGCGAAGAATTCCGCAGCATTACTATATTTACTGACTGGTTGACCAACCATTAGATCTCCACGATTAATGTACTCCAACATTTCGCGAGTGGCACCACCGCCACCGTCTCCATGTCCGTATAGTAACATCTGCTCGTTATGCTTAGCTTTCTCCCGGAAGGACTGCCAATGGTCATGGACATCCTTCGGTAGCGTATTTTCATTAACACCATGATTTAGATAAGACAACATAGGTGTTCCATCAATCCCGACCCAGTGGAACAGATCATAAGGGAATACATTCGTATCGTTCCATCCGAGCTTCGTCGTCATGAAGTACTGAATTCCACCATGCTTCAGAATCTGTGGCAAAGATGCACAGTAGCCGAATGTATCCGGCAACCATTCGATCTCAGATGTCATGCCGAACTCTTCCTGATAGAATCTCTGTCCGTACAGCATTTGGCGCATAAGAGATTCCCCGCTTGGAATGTTCAAATCCGGTTCAACCCACATCCCGCCAACAAGTTCCCAGCGACCTTCTTTAATTCTGTCCTTCACTCTTTCATAAAGTTCAGGATCGTTATCCTTTAAGTAAGCAAACAACTGAGGTTGACTCTGAGCATACTGGTACTCAGGGAATTCATTCATGAGTGCATCTACCGTTGAAAAAGTCCGACTCGTCTTACGAACGGTCTCTCGTACTGGCCAGAGCCAGGCGATATCGATATGTGATTGCCCAACCATGTGGATCGTACCCTCGGCATTTCCGCCGATTTCCCCAGTCTTCTTCTTCAACCGTAATTCTATATCCTTAACGAGACTACCTTCACGAATGGCTTCCTCATCAAGTGCTACAAACTCATCCATGGCAATATATAATGCCTCAATCAAGCGAGTCCGACGGAAATCCTGCTCAGGCAATAACACTGCGGAATCACGGATAACAGTTGCCGTGTACATCAAACTTTGTATTGGACGATTAACGCTAACAATTAAGCTTTGAATCGACCGTATTGGCGGTTGAATAACCGCCTGCTGATTTAACGGGTCCACTGGTTCAGGAATGGGGTCAAACATCTCAATTTCAAGCTCCATTGGCCGTCCTACAACGTCTGCACCTAATGTAACAAATGTATGATTGCGATCTAACCCTTGATATGAATTTCCATTTATACGAAGTATTCCTTCGCCACCACAATTAAATATCAAGCCTACATGGGATTTCAGCCAGTCTTGTGGAATCTCTAAGCGAGAACGAAAAAAGTATGTTGTTCCTTGCTTACTTGGAAAAAGATCATAATCTCCCCCTGCCGTGTAAGGTGCCACGTCATCGTACTCTCCAGGAAGTTTATATGTGGATGATATGATCTCCCAATCGCGAAATTCACGCTGTTCCAACCATTGAGACTCGGATAGCTCTCGAATAAAACGTTTGATCCGTTCCATCTATATTAATCCTCCTGCACAATTAAAGTTGCATGTAGCGTATCGTTCACGTGTTTCCCTACCAATACGCGGAATTCACCAGGTTCTACAACAGGCTTGTAATCCAAGCCAATATACTCAAGCTGTTCAGCTCCAACTGTGAACTCAACTGTTGTACTCTCACCAGGAGCTAGCGTCACCTTGCGGAACCCTTTTAGCTCTTTGGCTGGTCTAGTTATAACACTGACAGTATCGGAGATATACATCTGTACGACCTCTGCACCTTCCATGTCGCCGGTATTAGTTACTTCTACCGTAACAGTGGCTACTCCATCCGCAGGAATTACTTCCGGCTGGACGGTGAGATTAGAGTAACTAAATTCCGTGTAACTCAGTCCATAACCAAACGGATAACGCGGTTGAGAGTCGTCTTCTAGATAACGTTTTCCTCTAGAACGCTTCCCATTATAATATACCGGAAGTTGCCCAACATGTTTCGGTATAGAGATCGTCAATTTACCCGACGGGTTCACATCACCAAACAAGATATCGGCAATCGCATGACCACCCTCTTGACCTGGATACCAAGCCTCCAGAATCGCATGTGCGTGATCTTCAATCCAAGGTTCTGCAATCGGACGACCGTTTATATAAACTACTACAAGGGGTTTACCAAGTTTATAGATTTCTTGAATCAGTTCAAGCTGAGCTCCGGACAGCTTCAAAGACATACGATCTATGCCTTCCCCACAGTCCATATCACTCCAAGAATGATCTGTAACCTTTGAAGCACCTGTCTTCAAATCAATAGATCCTTCACCAAAATCGCGGGCACTGGATCCTCCAACAACCATAACTACCGTATCTGCATCCTTGGCGCAGGTAAGGGCGTAATCAAAACCTTCTTTGGAATCATCCTTAATCCGGCATCCAGGCGCATAAAGAACGCGTCCCGGTTCCTCAGCAAACTTACTACGGATACCACCAAGAACAGTTGTTACCTTAGAGCTAGGTTGCGGTGAAGTATAGTCTCCGAGCTGATTGTAGCCTACATCTGCATTGGGTCCAATGACAGCGATCTTACCAGAAGCTTTGGATAGTGGAAGGATCTTACCTTCATTTTTCAATAGAACAACACCCTCACCGGCAATCTTCCGGGCAAGTGCAGTGTGCTCTTCACTACCAATTACTTTAGCTGCATTCTTTGGATCGGCATACGGGGAATCAAACAATCCCAGTTTGAATTTCAGATTCAGCACACGACGAACTGCAGTATCAACTATCGATGTGTCTAGTTTTTCCTGGCGTACAGCTTCAAGCAAGTACTTCCCGAACATTTCACCAGACATTTCCATATCAATACCTGCGGAGATCGCTTGTACTGCTGCATCCATCCCACCTTCAGCGGTATCGTGGCCTGTAGCCAGCATATCAATGGCACCACAGTCGGTTATGACCATACCGTCAAATCCCCACTCTGTACGGAGAATATCCTGTAAAAGCTCTCTATTCGTCGTACAAGGCATACCATCAATCTCGTTATAAGCTGGCATAATTGATACAGCGCCCGCTTCCACCGCTTTCTTGAACGGAAGCATATCAACTTCAAGCAATTCTCTCTTACCCATATGAACAGGGCCAGCATTTCTACCGCCCTCTGAGCTACCGTAGCCTACAAAATGTTTCAACGTAGCGACCACGCTATCCTCTTGATCCAATGATTCTCCCTGAAGTCCTTCCACAGAGGCGACCGCAAGCTCACTGATCAAATACGCATCTTCACCGAAGCACTCTTCAGTCCGACCCCAACGAGGATCACGCACTACATCAAGTACTGGAGAATAAGTCGCGGCTCCACCTTGGCTCCGCGTCTCTCTCGCCACAGCACGGCACATTTCGCGATATAGATCTACATTCCATGTGCTACCAAGACTTAGCGGTACAGGGAATACTGTAGCACCAATCGCCATATGCCCATGGGAGCATTCCTCTCCAATCAGGATAGGAATACCCAAACGGGAATGCTCTATAGCATAACGTTGGATTTCGTTAACGGCCTCTGCGCCTTCTTCCGGGGATAATCCAGTCTCGATTGTGACTCCCGTCCACGGATCAGCACGAAGCACGCCGTACAACGAACCTATACCGCCATTCTTTACCTGTTCCTTGAATTCCTTAGTAAGCTCGATTTTGCCGTCTTTATTCTCATAAGTCTGCCATCCAAATGGTTGGATCAATTGGCCGATCTTCTCTTCCAAAGTCATCAGACTGAGCAAATGTTCCACTCGTTCTGAAGTAGAATTGTTACGATCCTTATAGATCATAGTTGCCTTCTCTCCTTCTTTGAGGACCTTATTCTTTAACAGCTCCTATAGTGAGCCCTGAAATGAAATAACGTTGGAAGAACGGGTATGCAAAGATAATCGGTAACGTAGCCAGAACAACCATCGCCATACGCGAAGTATCTTGAGGCAATGATCTCAAAGCTTCCAAACTCAGCGAGCTATTCGATGCATTTTGCATGATGAATTGCATACTAGTCTCGATACGCATCAACATCGATTGCAATGGCACTAGGTTCGGATTGTCAATATAGAGTAGCGCATTAAACCAGTCATTCCAGTAACCGAGTGTGCTGAACAAACCAATCGTTGCCAGACCCGGTAGGGATAAAGGAAGTACCAATTTAAGGAAAATACGGAACTCTCCTGCTCCGTCAATTTTCCCTGATTCAATAATAGCGTCAGGAACGCTTGTGCTATAGAAGGTCCGCAAGATCATAATGTAGAAGGCATTTACCGCTAGCGGCAAAATCAAAGCCCACACCGTATCTTTTAAACCCATAAGCTGAGTAACTACAATATAGGTCGGAACAAGTCCACCATTAAACAACATCGTGAAGAAGGCAAAGAAAGCGAAGAAGTTACGATATTTGAAGCTCTTTCGCGAAACAGCGTACGCGTAAAAGGACATAAACAGCAAACTGATGATAGTACCTACGACTGTGACAAAAATCGTCACCCCATAGGAACGGATTAATGAATCCCCCATATCAAATACATATTGGTAAGCCGAAAAACTCCATTTTTCAGGAATTAATCTGTAACCATTGTTAGCAAGCGCACCCTCATCTGTTAGGGAAATGATAACTACAAACAGAAAAGGAAATACGCAAAGCAAGGAAAAGATTCCGGCAATGAGGTTAAATGAAATATTCATTGGTGTCGATAGGTTATGAAAATCGCGTTCTTTCTTTTTTCGTTGAGACACACTACTCACTCCCTTCGGTATTTTAGAACAAGGCGTTATCCTTGTCGAATTTTCGTACGATATAGTTTGATGCCATAACTAGAGTAAAACCTACAACCGATTGATACAATCCTGCCGCAGCACTCATGCCAATCTCACCTGTTGTTTTAAGACCACGATATACGTAAGTATCGATAACGTTTGTCACGCCATACAATGTTCCGGAATCCCTTGGTACTTGATAGAACAAACCAAAGTCTGCATAAAATATTTTTCCGATAGCTAGCAATGTCATGATCGTGATGATTGGTCTAAGAAGCGGTAGCGTAATTGCACGAATTTGTTGCATTTTGCTGGCGCCATCGATCATTGCGGCTTCGTAAAGTGATCTGTCGATCCCCATAATAGAAGCTAGATATACAACGCTGTTATAACCGACTGCCTTCCACAAATAAACAAATACTAAAATGAACGGCCAATACTTCGATTCCGAATACCATTGAATCGATTCAATGCCCATTGATTCAAATACTCCGTTCAACAATCCACGGTCTGAGCTCAAGAAACTAAACGTGAAATAACCGACAATGACCCATGAAAGAAAATAAGGGAGGAACATGCCGGTCTGGTATATTTTCGAGAGACGCTTGTTGGTAATTTCGGATAATATGACAGCCAATATTACCGATAAGATGAGTCCAATAAAGATAAATGCAATATTATAGAGCAATGTATTCCTTGTAATCACATAGGCATCATCCGTGCTAAACAAAAATTTAAAGTTGTCCCATCCAACCCATTTACTGTTCACAATGCTGGCCCAGAAGCCATCGCGGCTGAAGCGATATTCCTTAAAGGCTATGACCGTTCCGAGCATCGGTAAATAGGAGAAGAAGAGGAACCACAGTGCGCCGGGAAGAACCATGAATAACATAACTTTATTTCTGTTGATATTTTTGAAAAACTCTCCGACCATTTTCACGTTATATCCCTCCTGAAAGTGTAAATTTCATGAAAAAAAATCGGGCGAAAGGCTATCACCCGCCCGATTTTCTTCATTAATTATTGATATTACTTACCAGTTGCCGCTCTCCACTCATCGATTTGTCTTTGAGCTTCTGCCATAACTTTATCCAATCCAGCAGCTTTGAATTTCTCAATAGCTTTTGGTAGATATTCATCTGGATCAACGGTTCCTGTCATTAATGCTGCCCAATACTCTTCCTTAACGTTTTGAACAGAAGCAAGTTCAGTAGATACCTTCGAAGTATCGAAGTTGAAACCTAGCAATGGAGCATCAATTCCTGATTCATTAAATTTCTTGAATTCATCCCATTTGTTCTCTGGGTCGCCTTCATTTAGGTAAGTAAGCATTACGTTACCAAAAGCAAATGTTGGCATATCATAGTCTTTAGATTTATCTAGATTCTTCATAACGTTTTCACTAACTTTTTCGTAGTGGACGCCTTCAATACCGGAATCGATCATATTACGCAATACCGGATCTGTGTTCAACAGATTAAGGAATTCCATAGCTTTCTCAGGATACTTAGAGTTAGCTGAGATTGCTTGCATTGAACCCATTACAGACCAGTTGTAAATAATTGGGTCGCCAGCTGGTGTAGATACGATTGGGTAACCCATGCTTGTAGACCAAAGGTTATCTGCGAAAGGTTGAGTTGATGCACGGTCTACCAACCACTTGCCTGATTTGTACAAGTCATCTACTGAAGTTACTGTGGATACTTCTGGGGAAACAAATCCCTCTTTGTAGAATGTGCGTACAGTTTTCAATGTTTCTTTTAATTCTGGTGTTTCTAAGATGTTAACCACTTTGTAGTCTTCAGTATCAAGGTAAACAGCCATAGGCAATTTCTCGATAACATAGTCAAATGGCATTACAGGTACGAAATCCTTAACCATTGCATAAGGAGTAACGCCTGGTTCGTTTTCTTTGATCGTCTTCAACAAAGGAATTAGACTTTCCATTGATTTCACATTTGTGATATCCAAGTTGTATTTATCAACGAGTTCTTTGTTGAAACGCCATACTTCTTGAGCTGGAAGCTCTTTGTTAGCCGGTACTCCATAGTTATGACCGTCTACTTTGGAACCTTCAAGGAACGCAGGGTCAAGAGTTGCTACGATGTCTTTACCTTGATTTTGCAACAAATCATCTAATTGCATAAATGCGCCTTTACGTGCGTTTTGCACGTAATCAAACGCCCATGAACATGTAAACATGATATCCATCGGTTCGCCGGATGCAGCCATTACCTGCATTTTTTGCGAATAGTCACCGAAATCGATCATTTTCAATTTGATGGTTGCATTTATTTTTTCTTTGGTATATTTGTTTACTTCCGCCATAACCAAATCAGCATCTTTTTGTGGAGCTCCGACCGTATACCAGATCAATTCAACTGGTTTCTCGGACTTAGATGGTGTTGATCCAGAAGCATTGTTATTGCTCGCCGCATTGTTGTTTCCACCACAAGCAGTGACCAATAGTGTAAGCGCCATCAGCGATGTTAGCAAAAGAGAAAACTTTTTTCTTCTTGTACTCATTATTGAATACCCTCCCTTTGATTAACCTTACTTTTGTTTTTGTCTATGCCCCTTAAGGACTACCTTAACTTTAAATTATGAAAGCATTTTCACATAGAAGTGAAACTAAATAAATCATGTACAAAATAAAGAAAAGGCTCTAGCTAGAAACCGCTAGCTTAGCCCTTTATATTCTGTTGGAGAGATACCCACATATTTTTTGAATTGTTTATAAAAATAACCAGTTTCCCAATAACCGACACTTCGAGCTATTTCATGAACTTTCATCTGACTGGTTCTAAGCAGCTCTTTTGCTTTGTCAATTCGATACCAGTTTATATAATCGGTGAAAGATTCATTAACTTCCTTGTGGAATAGTTGTCCTAGATATACCGGATGAATATTGTACAGCGCACCCAGTGTCTTAAGGGATAGATCTTCGTTATAGGACTGCTTGATATAGTTCAGTACCTGCTGGACTACTGGGCTCTTCATATCGCTGGCCAGAGAATCCACAGTAATTTCTGCAACTTCCTTCATAATATCAATTAATTCCTCAAGCGAAGATGTAGTTCTAATCTTCTCGAAGTGCTTCTTGTATAGTTCAGATTCCTCAGCATGCCTAATCTCTTCCAATTGCATTTTGAAGCGAATAATCCATTCCATAGCCAGGTCCTGGAGTAAACTAGGAGAAATCCACTCCACTTGTCGGAGTGATCCGAAATCCTCTTCTATACGAGCAAGTAGTCCCTCCTTATCTTTTGCCATAATCAGCTTAGCGTAGTTACTCCAGTTCATATGGAGACCTTGTTCAGCATTAGTCTGATGGTCTTTGAGATCATCATATCGAAGGATGTTTTGTTCCTGGTAGATCATGAAGTACTCCTGAACCTTTTTGGCGTTAGTGTAGCTACGAGCGGGCTCCACTTCCATAATCTCTACGTTCCCTACAGATAGATGCAAGGGCTGAAGGGGTGTAAGTAGGTCAATAAGTTTATGATGTACAATGTCTACTTTTTTTATTCCCTGTTCTATGTCATCAAAGTTATAAACCAATACGATATCCCCATCCATATCACGGAACGGAATGATCCCCTCTTCCCCTTCCAATTGAGTTAGAACGGAATCGAACGCCTCATGTTCTGAATCCTGTAGTCGTAAAATTGAAACTAATATGTAACGCTTATTAAGGACAATACCCAGCAAATCTGCACGTTCTTCAAATTCTTGAGGATTAATCTGTCCTCTCATCCAGCGGTGCATTACATTATCCTTTAAAATCATGATGCTATACGCATTTAAGGTATTATATTTGGTTTTGGAGACATTCAACTTCTCGACCACCGTATTCAGAGTAGCCTTAAACTCCTCCAAATTAATAGGTTTCAGCAAGTAATTTTCTATACCTAGTGTTAAGCCTTCCTTCACATATGCAAAGTCATTAAATCCGCTCAATACTATCACCTTAAGGTCTGGATGAATTTCACGAACGAAACGGATCAAATCAAGGCCATTCATTTTCGGCATAGAAATATCGGTAACAAGAATATCCGCAGGAGTTACCTTTAATGCTTCTAGTGCTTCTAACCCGTTCTCAGCATGCCCGACGATTTCCATTCCCAGAGCAGCCCAATCAACAATATCGTACAAACCTTCGATAATAAATGGTTCATCATCTACAATAAATACTTTATACATTTTTCACTTCATCCTCCCCCAAATCAGGAAACCAAACGGTAACAACCGTTCCCTTCCCAAACTCACTCTGAACGTCAACACCATATATACTTCCATAGAGTAACTTTAACCTCTCGTGAATACTACGAATTCCAAAAGATCCCGAGTAAATGTCTGGATGTAACAATCCCTGCTTTATTTGTGCCAATTTCTCCGGATGAATACCTTGTCCATTATCTCTCACTTCAACGCATAGGATTTCATCTTGACTCGTAACCCTAATACTAATTTGATTATCGGCCCTGTCGGTTCTCATTCCATGGAGAATGTAGTTCTCAATAATCGGTTGCAGGGACATTTTTAGTACTAACTTGTTCTCCAGTTTCTTATCATATTGAACATCATAAGAGAACTTATCCTTGTAACGTATTCGAAACAGTTCCAAATACATCCGACAGGCCTCGAGTTCATCCTTTAACGTATACCTAGGCTTCTGCTGAACATAACTTTTGAACAGTACAGATAGACTGTATATCATTTCTCCAACATCTGAAGCTCCCTGGGATATAGCTCGCATCCGGATCACTTCCAGGGTGTTATATAAGAAGTGGGGATTCACTCTAGCCTCTAATGCGGCAATTTCGGTATGCTTTTGCTTAATCTCCGCTTTGTAAACACGGTCTATATACAAATTAAGTTCTTCTAACATCTCATTGAAGCTCTTGGCGATTTGACCGATTTCATCTTCTTTAATATCTGTAATTCTCGCTGTTAAATCCCCTTTCTTCACTTTTCTTGTAAAGCGAATAATGCTGTGCGTCCGCTTAGCAAAATTACCTATGAACAGAGAAGAGATGATAATAGCGAATAAAATACAAATCGTACTAACCGTCAGTATTGTATTCCTTAATCCGCGGTACGAGGCCGCAAGTTCCTTCTTGGGTACCAAACTAAGTACAGTATATCCGCCTTGGATATCCGTTAACTTTGTGATAGACATTCCTGTCGTAGTCACATCATTTTCATACACTGTGTTTATTTGATCAGCGTATGGATACTTTTGACCATAATAAGTACCCGACGAATCAAAAATGACTTCGCCTACACTCGAAAGAACAAGAATCGTACCTTTAAACTCATCTTTATAGTTTTCCAGACTACCCCAAATCTTCTCTGAATTGAAGTAAACCTGTAATTGGCCAATGTTACGTAATGACGTATTATTATTAATCGGTACACGAACTGAGAACATGGGCGATTCCGGTAATTGAATACTTTGTCGCACCCAAATATTTGGTATGGAGACGTTTGATCCTGCTTCCAAATACATGGCATCTGGGACGTAGGAGTGTGCAGCATTCGTACCAACAATTTTAAACTGTGTATTGTTGTACACATATAAATACTGCTGAGCAGCACTATATAACATCAAACTCGCAATATCCGGATCGTCCTCTACATGGTTTCTAAAAAACTGTACGGGATCACTAGTGGCACCATTGTCACTATAAAAACGATCCAATCTGTAGTTAACATATTCCTCATAAGGGTGCTCCAGAAAATATGAAGTATTGGACGCCAAATCACCATTTCTATATACATCACGCATCATAGTCTGTACGGATTCATATTTGTTATTAATGTACTTACTTACGCTTTGAATAGCGCTTTTCTGGACATCTAATTGTCTCTCAACCATCGCTTGCGACATCGTGATAAACATCAAATAGGAAAATATAATAACAGTTACAATCGTAATCACGGAAAAAAGAATGATAATTTTCATAAACAATTTATTTTTGAGGTATTTCCTATAAATCTTGCTTATCAGCATAATGTCCTCCTAGATCTGTCAGCTCGAAGTTATAATAAAGTGATTTATCTAGCTAATTCATCATAACCGTTAACCTTTATGGGAAACAAATCTAATTATAATTCTAAACTGATTACAGCCCTACTTCTAGCTACATAAATATAAATAAGAGCATCTACTCTCCAACTTCCTTGGAGAGCAGGTGCTCTTATTATAGAGTATTTCTATACTATCCTTTCCCTAACCGCGAAACTCTTGAAGACCAGTGTTCAGTTCAAGCGTAGCTGAGTACACCTGTTGATATAATTTGAAGAGACGACGGTATTTCTCCACATGTTCAGGAATCGGCTCGTAAGTAGTCCCGTATCCAATGAACTGGTCTGCACATTCTTTTAAACTACTAAACCAGCCGCATCCTACCGCAGCCATCATAGCAGAACCCATTGCTGGTCCCTGTTCATTCTTCAGTGAGACAACTGGAATACCAAAGATATCGGCTTGCATTTGTAACCAGGTCGGATTCTTAGCTCCACCACCAATCGATATAACTCGTTCTATTGAAATACCCGCCTGCCGGAACAATTCTAATGACTCCTGCAAGGAGAAGGTGATGCCTTCCATCACGGCACGAGCTAAGTGTTCACGGCCATGTGTACCGGACAAGCCAATAAAGCTACCACGGATAACACTATCCGCATGTGGAGTACGTTCACCTACAAGATAGGGTGTAAATAGTAACCCATCTGATCCGACTGGTACATTTGCAACGGGGGCAAGTAGATCCTCGAAGCTCAAATCTGGAGCAAACGAATCCTTAAACCAACTCAAACTGTATCCTGCAGCCAGCGTTACTCCCATTGCATAAAATGCACCAGGATGAGCGTGATTGAAGAAATGTACTTTGCCGGCAAAGTCTTTATTCTTGTCTTCCTCATACGTTAGAATGACACCCGAAGTTCCGATACTGCAGAGTGCATCCCCGTTACGGACAATACCTGCGCCGACAGCACCGCAAGCATTATCTGCTCCACCACCAAAAACACGTGTCTTTGGAGATAGACCCGTTTGCTCTGCAAACTGTGGTAACAGTGTCCCCGTCGCTTCAGTACTACCAACAATCGGTGGACAGAAGTTCTCAGGAAGACCAAAAATCTCTGCGATTTGCGTGCTCCATGCTCCTTCTGAAACGTTCAGCAGCAATGTTCCGGCAGCATCCGATATTTCCATTTGTACCAACCCAGTCATACGATAGCGCAAATAATCCTTAGGTAACACGAAGCAAGTTGCCTTATCGAACAATTCCGGTTCATTCTCCTGCACCCAAAGAATTTTGGGTAAAGTGAAGCCCTCCAACGCAGCGTTCTTCGTAATATCAAGCAAGTTGTGGCCAAGCTTCGCTTCGATCTCACGACACTGTTTCGTAGTCCGTGTATCATTCCAGAGAATCGCATGACGTAACGGCTTGTTCTGTTCGTCTAGCAGCACCAATCCATGCATCTGACCTGAGAATGAAATCCCCTCAATTTGATCCTGTGATATTCCGTTCTCTTGAATTAACGTCTTCAAGCAAGAAATAGTCCCACTCACCCATACCTCTGGATCCTGCTCACTATATCCTGGGTTTTCATGAATTAGCGGATAAGAGGCAGTAGCCTCCCCTTTGATTTCTCCGTTCTTATTTACTAATACTGTCTTCACCGAACTCGTTCCTAGATCAATACCAATCACATAACTCATCTCAGATATTCTCCCCTCATTAACCGCTCTTAAGGTTTACATTTTTTACATTGTCCAGCTTATTTCAGTATTTAAAAAGGGGACGACAGGCGCCCCCTTAATTCAGCATATATGTGCTGATTATTTCACTAAATTACTTAGTTTAAAACATATATTCGTTCAATTGAGCTTTAATTAATTCCAAGTGATTGGACTTGTTCTTAATCTCATCAGCTTGCATTGCATATGCAGCAAGGGATTTCAAATCTGTCTTACCTGCAACGATGTCAGCGCCGATACCGGATTTAAAGCTAGCATAACGTTCGTCAAGAATATTGTCGAAGAATTTATCTTCGATTAATTTCCCAGCTACTTTCAATCCTTTAGCGAAAGTATCCATACCTGCGATGTGAGAGTAGAACAAATCTTCTGGATCGAATGATCCGCGTCTAACTTTGGCATCAAAGTTAACTCCACCTGAACCCAGACCGCCATTCTCCAAAATTTCATACATCGCCAAAGTAACGGAAGCTACGTCAGTTGGGAATTCATCTGTATCCCAGCCAAGCAGCATGTCGCCTTGGTTAGCATCAACCGAACCCAGCATGTTGTTGATACGTGCTACGCGAAGTTCATGCTCAAAAGTATGACCTGCAAGTGTAGCATGGTTAGCTTCTAGGTTAAGTTTAAAGTGATTTTGAAGATCATATTTTTGCAAGAATGCAATCGTTGTAGCTGCATCAAAGTCGTATTGGTGTTTGGATGGCTCTTTTGGTTTTGGTTCAATCAAGAATTGACCTGTGTAACCAATTTCCTTAGCGTAATCTAGAGCCATATGGAAGAATTTCGCCAAGTTATCAAGCTCAAGACCCATGTCTGTGTTTAATAGGGACTCGTAACCTTCACGTCCACCCCAGAACACATAGTTCTCGGAACCAAGTTCAAGACCTGTATCCAAACCTTTCTTCACTTGTGCTGCAGCGTAAGCAAATACTTCAGCATTGGATGAAGTCGCAGCGCCATGAACAAAACGAGGGTTTGTGAACATATTTGCTGTATTCCATAGCAATTTAATGCCAGTAGCGTTCATACCTTCTTTAAGTTTAGCAATAATGACATCTAAATTTTCGTTAGTTTCTTGCAGCGTGTTACCTTCTGGAGCAATATCACGATCATGGAAGCAGTAATAAGGAACTCCTAGCTTCTCCAAGAACTCAAAGTTAACTTCAACGCGAGCCTTTGCCAAATCCATTCCGCTTACAGTTTCCCATGGACGAATCATGTTGCCTTTACCAAATGGATCGCTACCATCCATTGTTAATGTATGCCAGTAAGCCACGGCGAAACGAAGATGTTCCTTCATTGATTTACCAAGTACTACTTCGTTCTCATTATAATGTTTGAATGCTAGTGGATTACTTGATCCTGCGCCTTCATACTTAATTTTATTTACGTTTTTGAAATAACTCATAATTGAGTCCTCCCTGCCTAATTTTAAAATTTAGTAAGCCTTTTCATTCAAGTCCTATACAATGGCACGCACTCACAATAATGGTGGCGTGCCGCTTTTTCAACATGATCTTACCACGACAAACTTAGTTTGTCTAGTGAACTAACAAAGTAATTGATTTATCACCTAGTAGGTATGTTATGATAGCAAATATATAGAATATCGTACAAAGCTACACCTATTCTGGAGGATGACGAATGAAGATTACGGGCGATCAACAACTGATCAAAAAAATGAATAAAAGGATCGTTCTAGATACGATACGAAAGCAACAACCGCTGTCCCGAGCGGACATCTCCTCAGCCATTGGGCTGAACAAAGCAACTGTATCATCGCTTGTGTCCGAACTGATTGAAAGTCAGCTTGTCACTGAAATTGGTCCTGGCGAATCCAGTGGCGGACGGAAGCCCACACTGCTGTTATTCAATCGAAGTGCTGGTCATGCCATCGGAGTAGACATCCGTGTCAACGATTTGCTGATGATTCTTGTTGATCTCGAAGGCAATGTAATTCAGGAGAAGACGGTTCCATTGACTGACTGCTCCCCCGAAAATGTTCTGAATCAAATGCGTAAACATATAACCCTTCTGGGAAAAAAAGCACCGGCATCCCCATACGGAATAGTCGGTATGGGGATCGGAGTACCCGGACTTGTTGACGAGGAGAACAAGGTCGTCTCCTCCCCCAATTTAGGGTGGAACAACATCTCTCTTTATGATTCTCTAAGCACGTTATTTGGCGATAACATTCATATCGACAATGAGGCAAATGCCGGGGCTATCGGTGAGAAGCTATTTGGAGCAGGACAAGACTCTGCTAATCTGATCTACCTCAGTATCGGCGTTGGTATCGGATCGGGAATTATTGTCAAAGGAGAATTGTATCGTGGCACCTCCAATTTCTCTGGTGAGGTCGGCCATATGACGATAGCCGAAGATGGCCCTCTCTGTCGCTGCGGTAATCGTGGATGTTGGGAGACGCTTGCTTCGGAGAAAGCATTACTAGATCGCGCCGCTGTTCTATGGGAAGATTCCCGTCCCAATTTAGAAGAGATTATTATTCAGGCCAAGACAGGTCACGAGACTGCTATAGCCTTATTAGAAGAATTGGGTTCACACTTAGGTGTTGGACTGGCGAATCTGATTAATATTTTGAATCCTGAGTTGATCGTCATTGGTAGCAGGCTCTCACTTGCGGGAGATATGCTTCAAGACGCTATGCTACGGACGGTTGAGTCCCGCAGCTTGTCCTATCATCGTAAGAAGACTAACGTCACATTTGCTGCACTCGGCATCCGTTCAACCGCATTAGGTGCGGCTTCAATGCCGATTACTTCTTTTCTCGCAGACCCCGATGTAACTGTGGCCAGTAGTTCAAGCTTGTGACAGCTGCTATTATCCCTTAACTTTGCGCAATTCCCGCGGAGTCTGTCCGTATTTTTTCTTAAAAGTCCGTTCAAAGTGATTTAGGGTGCTGAATCCTGATGCGAAGCAAATCTCTGTGACGGGAAGTGTTGTTACGCGTAATAAAGAATGGGCGAATTGCAAACGCTGCTCCTGTAAAAAAGTTTGAAAAGACACCCCTACTTGTTTGCGAAAGCACTCGCTAAAATAGTTGGCGGACAAACCCACGTTCTTTGCCACTTGATCCAAGGTGAGCGAATCGCGAAAAAGATGCTGGATATAGGTAATAGCACTACGAATCGAAGGATGTAGATGACGCAATTCTGCGTTTGCTAACTCTTTCGATCGTCCAGGGAGCTGGCGCCTGAGGTCAATTAACACTCGCTCCAATGCACCTTGAATGATGTAACCGCTGCCTTCCTGCGGATCCTCACTTTCTTCCCACAGCCGCCTAAATTCTGCTTCGAAAGTCTGGAAGTCCTCTTCTGGTAGTTGGTGATAATCCCCACCTCTGTTCTGAAACAACCATTGAAACAGCTCTGGCCGTAGGAAATGCTGGGTAAAGATCAGATTATAGAGTTCAACAGTTTGCCCTGGATCTGGTACAAGCTCATGAAAATCTGCAGGAGTCATTAGAAAAATGTGCCCCCTAGTAAGTGGCATTTGCGTACCATTTAAGATATGAATTCCATTGCCCTTGATGACAAGAGCCATTTCAAAAAATTCATGCCAATGTACATCAATCTGACCATCAATCTGGTGATAAAAAATTCGAAAGGGAGAAGAATCAGACATGTATTGTACATTCTGCAACCGATCAGGCTGTTTACCGCTCATAGCCTTTCCTCCCTTTCATTCCGTCGTTGTAACTATTCGATTATTCTACATTACAGAATGAATTTCCCGCAATGTCTTTTCCCCGGGCAAGCCAAATACGAAAGCCAGGATTATTCTCCGGTACTACTCTCGCTTCGGTGGAAAAATAGCGCATAGTATAACCGCAGCGCCGATATATGCTTTTATTCGGCTCTGCTCCATGGATAATTCTTGAGTCGTGCAGCGAGCATTCCCCCGGTTCAAGCTCTAAATAAACGGCCTCAGAATCTTCCACATCTTTGATCTGAGATGAGAATAAATTTTGTTTGCCGTCCACCTCCACATACTCCGAGAAGCCGTTATGATGCGTGCCAGGAATGACCCTCATGCATCCATTCTCCTTGTTGCTTCGATCGATAGCCAGCCAGACGGTTACGATTTTATCATAACGGTCCAGACGGCCTCTCCAATAAGTAGAATCCTCGTGCCATGGAGTGGCGCGTCCCACGTATGGATCCTTGCATATGAAGTGGCTCGACCACAATCCGATATTAGGTCCAATGATCTGCTCAACCAAATCAAGCACTTCTTCGCTTAGCAAATAGGTAAGTAGGCGTTCATCCCGAAAATGGGGGGTGTCCAGCTCATCAGACAACTTATCACCTTTGTGTGCCAGCTGTTCTTCAAAGATGGATCGCAATGCAGTGAACGCCTCGGGTGAGAATAGTTGCCTTTTATTTAGTAGGTATCCGTTCTTATGGTAATGCTCGACATCAGAAACTGTTAATAGGTTCTTACTCATCGCTATGGCTCATCTCCTTAACCAATTGTGGCTTTTGTCACACCCATACTGTAAGCTATCGTGTTTATAGTTACTTCTGCTTCTTACGGTAAAAGTGTGCATATCTTCAGAAAGGCCAAATCTGAGAATATGCACTATATTGAGGAAGAAACGAAAAGCGGTGTTATTGAATATGAGATACGATCTTTCTAGAACAAGGAAGGGAGATCTATCCCATGGTTAACTATCCAGCATTAACTTCGCATACTAGCGAAGGCTTATCCGATCCGCTTATTTATGTGCATGACTTCACAAACACTTATAAAAATCACCTCCTCTATCCCCCTGCTGTACGTGAAGCGGCATGCCTAAAGGTACAGATCCCGTGGATATTACAGCCTATGCAGAAGGGAGACCTGCTTGCTGGGCGCAAACGAACACCATTTCTCGGGTTCACCCCGATTCAGGGATTCGGTAATATTGATCGAACGGGTTATTACATGGAGGAGCAGAGCTTACGGGATGAGTTGGAACCGTACCTGCAGACAGAAGAACAGAAAGTGGAGCTTGAAGAATTGATCGCTTACTGGCAAACCGAAAATACCAACTCCAAAATACGTGCTCGTTATACCGAAGTGATGGCACGGGAGCTGTGGACCGATAATTGGGGAGTTGAGAGCGGAGTCATTTATCCTCTTTATCGGATGGCTGGGGCCCACATGGATATGGATAAGCTCGTTCGTCTAGGGCTACCGGGTCTAAGGGCTGAGATCCGCGAGAAACTTGTTTCCAGCGCAGAAACTTACCACCCTTTATATGAATCAATGCTAACAGCACTGGATATGCTCGAATACTCCATGATCTACTATATCGAGGATGTGAAGCAAGCCTTAGAGCAAGCCGACCAAGCATCCGATAAGTTACATTTGAAACGTATGGTAGAGGTTTTGGAGGCAATCCGTTATCATGCGCCTCGACATCTTGATGAGGCAATGCAGCTTTGCTGGCTTTATATGCTATTGTCGGGGAGCATGGAGCATGGTCGGATGGACGTTTATTTCGGTGATCTACTTGTACAGGATCTGAATACCGATTTTATTTCGGAACTGGAAGCACAGGAGCTCGTCACGGCATACTGGCGTATGATCCTTGGCGTACTGGGACGAGATGCCCGGGTGATCGTCGGTGGTGTAGGACGCCGAAATCCCGAGAACGGAGATCGCTTCACCTTGTTTGCCATAGAGGCTTCGCGCCACGTCCCATTCCGACCTCAGCTCAGCCTTCGCTGCAACAAAGGAATGAACCCTGAAATCCTTGCAAAAGCTCTAGACTCCCTCGGAGAGGGAACCACGTTTCCAATTCTGTACAATGATGAAGCAAATGTACCCGCAGTAATGCACGCCTTCGACGTATCCCGTGAGGAAGCTGAGCAATATGCCTTCTTTGGATGCGGAGAATATATGTTGGATCATCGGAGCTATGGTACACCAAGCGGTGTTATCAACCTTGTGAAAGCACTTGAATTAACGCTGTTTAACGGGATCGATCCATTGACCGGACGAGAGCTTGGTCTGAAACTCGGCACTCTATCCGATTTTGCAACTATCGATGACCTCTGGGAAGCATACCAAAAACAGCTTAAACACCACATCGACATCATCGCCGATCAAGAAGCGCTAGAGTATAAAATCGTAGGCGAAGAAACCTCACTGTTATTCATCAGCATGCTGTATGACGATTGTATTACCCGCGGCAAGGCTGTATTCGAAGGCGGCATCCGTCATCTTGGCGGCACTTTGGAAACTTACGGCAATATAACAGCATCAGACAGTCTTGTTGCTATCAAGAAGGTCATTTATGAAGAGCAAAAAATAACGAAAGAACGACTTATGGAATTGATCCTTACCAATTTCACAGGAGCAGAGGGCGAAAGGAAACTGCTATTGGAGGCTCCAAAGTTTGGGAATGACGACGATGAGGCCGACCAAATGGCAGTCCTGTATCATGAATTTGTATGCAATACGGTAAGGAATCAGCGGGATCGAACGGACCTTGATTCTTATCTTGTAGTTATGATTAACAATGATGCCAATACCACTCTCGGTCGACTGACCCTTGCCTCTGCGGACGGTCGCCTTGCCTACTCACCGATGTCGAATGGCAATGCTCCCTCTCCAGGCATGGATCGGAATGGAATTACTGCACTTTTTAACTCGATGACGAAGCTTGATGCCGGGTTGCATGCCGGTTCCTCGCAGAATATAAAGTTTAGCAAGCAGATGTTTAATGGGGATCGTCCGAAACTGGAGGCGTTACTGGACACTTTCTTTGAATTAGGTGGCACATCAACCAACATTAGTGTCGTCAGCAAAGAAGATTTGCAGAATGCGATGAAAGAACCGGAGAAATATGCTAACCTCATTGTCCGTGTGGGTGGATTCAGCGCTTATTTCGTTACGTTGAACCACAATGTGCAGCGGGAAATATTGGAGCGTACACTCTATTAATTTATGGGGAGGAGAGATCTGGTGGAGGAGTCTGGTATTGTCTTTGACATCGCGCGCTTTTCGTTGCATGACGGTGATGGAATTCGCACAACTGTATTTTTAAAGGGATGTCCTCTCCGCTGTTTGTGGTGTCATAATCCGGAATCGCAAAAGTTCGAACCTGAAGTTTATCCGCTTGAAGGGGACACTGGCGACGTGAAGACGATTGGAAGTCCAATGTCGGTTTCTGAAGTTATAAACGTAGTCATGAGGGATTTGCCATATTATAAACGTTCCGGTGGTGGCTTGACGCTCTCTGGGGGCGAGCCGCTAGCGCAACCCGATTTTTCGCTTGCCCTATTGCGGGAAGCGAAAAATCGAGGTCTTCACACCTGTGTGGAGACCTCCGGGTATGCGCATCGATCGATTCTTGAACGAATTTCCCCCTATGTCGATTGTTTCCTATTTGATAGTAAGGAATATAATGCCGATCAGCATAAAGAGTATACAGGCCGTTCTAACAACGTTATTCTGGCCAATCTTCAATGGCTTTGTGAACAAGGTGTACCCCTCATTCTACGCTGTCCTATTATACCTGGCTTGAATGATCGACCTGATCATTTTGCGGAAATCGTCAAATGGGTTAATAGCAATTCAAACATCATCGGTGCCGAATTACTTGCATATCATCCATATGGGCGATCCAAAGGGGATGGCCAGGGAAGCACCTTCATAGCTCCAATTCCTACGGAAGAAGATAAGGCAAATTGGCTATCAATCATTCGTTCCTATGGGTGTGAGAAAGTCGTCATTGGATAGACCTAAGCCGTTATCAAATATCAAATACTCGCTGGCTATGGATTAAATCTATAGCCTCCTCATCCTTTAGAGGTTTACTGATTAAATATCCTTGGATTACATCACACTTGGCTTGCTTGACATAGTCTAACTGCCGCCTCGTTTCAACCCCTTCGGCCACTACTACTAATCCCATTCTACGACCAATCAGTACAATAGCTCTTGCGAGTGAACGCTTATCTTCTTCTATAGGAACTTGTTCAATAAAAGTCCGGTCTATCTTCAGTGTAGTGATCGGCATTTGTTGTAAATAACTCAATGAAGAATATCCGGTTCCAAAATCGTCAAGAGCAATTTGAACACCCAATCTTTTCATAAATTCTAACTTTGGAATCACAATGTCAAATGACTCAATAATAATCGATTCAGTAATCTCGAGTTCCAAATATATTGGATTGAGTCCTGTCTCATCCAAAATACGGATAACCATATCGACAAACTCATCTTGCACCAATTGAACGACCGAGATGTTCACCGAGATTTTATAATCTCCAATCCCTTGGTCATGTAAGCCTTTAGCAAAACTGCAAGAGCGTAATAATACCCACTCGCCGATGGGCACAATGAGTCTGCTATCCTCTGCAACTTTGACGAACGATAACGGGGAGACTAACCCGAGCACCGGACTATTCCAACGAATTAGCGATTCAAATCCAACAATTTTCCCCGTTTTAAGACTGACTTGAGGTTGATAATGCAGCACGAATTCTTCCTTTTTAATGGCTTCGCGAAGATATTTTTCTACATTTACACGATCATTAAACGTTTGTAAGAATGAAGGGCTGAAGACCATATACCTTCCTTTACCCGTCTCCTTAGCTTTATACATAGCAACATCTGCATTTTTCAGTATTTCTTCACCACTCACACCATCTTTGGGATAGAAGGAGATACCCATACTTATTGAAACGTACAAATCGCTATCATTGATCCGAAAAGGTTCCTTAAATCCTTGAATCAATAACTCGGCAAGGTCCTCCGCTTGCGCTTCTCTCTCGATATCCCTCTGAAGAATAACAAATTCATCCCCACCTAACCTAAACAGCATTCCTTCCTCTCTGACCAAGGAGGATAGCCTGAGGCTCACTTTCTTCAAAAGTTGGTCACCGAACTTGTGCCCTAGCGTATCATTGATATATTTAAAGTTGTCTGTATCCACAAAGAATAGTGCGGATTTTCCCAGGGAATACGTGAAGTAGTACTCAAGCTCTTCAAGTAAATATTGACGGTTTGGCAAATCACTTAAAGTATCATAATACGCAAGATGTTGAAGCCTCTCTTGAGATAATTTCAACTCATGAATGTCGACATCAGAACCTGCCATTCGGCAAGCCATCCCCAGCTCGTCGAACAGTACTTTCCCTCGTCCAATGAACCAATTGTACTCTCCGTTCTTCTTCAATAAGCGATATTCACATTCAAACAGTTCCTTCTCACCTGCTTGTGCTGCTTTTAATTCTTCGCTAACTCTCTTTACGTCCTCAGGATGCATCACATGCTTTAACCGATCACTAGGCATATCATCTTCATACCTATAACCGAGCAATTGAAACCATCTTGGGGAATAGAAACGTCGATTTCGGATAAAATCTATTTCCCATATCCCACCGTTGGACGATTCCGCAACTAACTTGTACCGTTCTTCACTTCTGCGGAGTAGTCTGTCATTCTCAACCAGCATGTCGTAGTTCTCTCTTAATTCATCTTGGGTCACTGCCAGTTCTTCGTAAGTCTCTTCAAGAGCTTTATAGCTACGCTGCAATTGATGTTCATAATTTTTTTGTTCCGTTATATCAATCATCGAACCCGAAAATCGTCCCGGGCACCCGTCACTATTTCTTAGTAACATTCCTCTAGCTTGAATCCAAAGATACTCCCCATTTTTCTTAATCATGCGGTACTCAGCTTCATATACCGGAGTTTCACCATTTAAGTAAGCCTGTCTCGCACCTTCCGTAGCTATAAGATCATCGGGATGGAGTAATTCACGCCACTGTTCTGCTGTCGTCTCAATTTCATCTCTCCTATAACCTAAGAGGTCAAATAATCGGTCTGAAACATCATAATTACCGGTAGATGGGTCTGTATCCCAAATAACAGCTCCTGATCCGAGCGAGGCCAGACGAAATTTTTCCTCACTGTTCCGCAGTTTATCCTGGTTCAATAGTAATTCATGCATTTGGACTTGCATTTCTTCCTTTGTTACCGCAACTTCCTCATAAATTCCTTCTAGCTCCTGATAACTGTTCTGCAGCATCTTTTCGTACAGCTTGCGCTCATGTATATCTATACCACAAACAATAAAAACATCAGGATATCCCGATACTCCAGTAATAACCGTTGTTCTAAACAGAAATGTCTTGTGGTCCCTCTGCTCATTACAAATTAATGTGATCTCCTGCTGATCCACAAAATTCATAGCTAAGGCATCATCCATGAGCTCGACAAGTTGTCCATAATATTCCTGAAGATACATTAGCTCGTTATATTTCTTTCCAATCACATCTGCTTCTTGGATCCCTGTCAGCCATTCGACATATTTGTTAATTCTGAGAATGCTCTTGTCACTATGTACAGCCCAAATGAATAATTGAGTATGGTCAAAAACATTCTTAGAAAACTCCTGCTCCCCATGAATAATTCTTCTTAAGTGGTTAATATACAGTTTTAGTACCAAATAACTTACAGCTATTAATATAATAAAAGATAAACTAAATATCATAATGGATTTATAGGATGATGGATATATTGCTCCATCCCAATTACCATAGGCCGCAGGCGGGTATAGCAACGCAGCTAATACGATCGTTATAGAGGCCAACATCATCCTAGAAATCCGCTTCATCCGTGTACCCCTTTACGAAATAAAGTAATGTGAGATAAGTAATTTAATCGCTTTGTCTGTTTAATTTTAACATATTTTCTATAAATATAAATACAGCATTTTCCTTTTACGCGAGCAGTGTCGAATAATTAGGTAAGAGTAATTTCGAAAGAATAGAGTTTCATTGAACCAAAAAAGAACCGATAAACCCTTCACTATAACCAAGGATTTACCGGTAATATGTTGGTAGAGATTTGTTTCAAATGCGTTAGTTCTCTTCCGAATCTAGGAAGGGTTTGTTCACAAAGTAATACATGACGCCCATAAGTAAAACCCCTCCAATCAGATTTCCAATCGTCACCGGAATTAGGTTATGTAATACGCCTGGGAAAGATATTGTTCCTGGATGGTCCAACACGAGTGCGATCGCGAAGGTACACATATTGGCGATGCTATGTTCATACCCCGAGATAAAGAAACAGAATACGAACAACATCATGGCAAACATCTTTGCCCCATCTCCCTTAAGTGACATCGGGATAAAGAATGCCATACAAACTAGCCAGTTACAGAGAATCGCCCGGAAGAAAAGCTCACTTGCTGACGTGGTCATTTTGTGCTCTACAACATTCAACAAAAAACTGTTAACTGACGAATCTGTAAATAAACCTGTTAGAAAGATCAGTAAGGCGAATACCGCCGCACCCATGATATTTCCAATATAACTAAACAACCAAAGTCTTACGACATCTCTCCACTTCAGTTTTTTTCTGAGAGCAGCATAGGTATAGTAAAAAGTGTTCCCCGTGAAGAGGTCTCCGCCACCGTAAGCTATAAGAATAATTGCGGCACCAAACGTGATGGCTGCCATGGGATACGCAAATGGGGAATGTTCCATATAGAAGTAGTTTCCGCTTTTGAAGGCAACAATTACACCAAACCCAATAAACATACTCGCGAGCATGGCTCTTGCGATATATCGAATCTGGCTTTGCTTAAAAATCTTATATTTCTTAAGTGCCAGTTCTTCAACCCTTAGCAGCGATTCTGTCTCCATAGTTCCTCCTAAATAGTTAACGTAATAGATTTCATATTTATCCTTAGTATATGGACTGAAGACAAGTTGATACATGCTGAGGGCGATTACTTTCACTTCGCTAAAGCAGGATCTAATCTAATTTTTTTATTATTGGTGGAGTTTGGAGGCTCGTATATTTACAATTGGCTTAGTTTTGTGCATAATGTAATTAGAACATCATGATAATGATTATCATTATTAATAATAATATACTTCAATAATATAGCATGAATACAAAAGGAGCTTAACAACAATGAGAATATCCGCTCGGAAACCTTCGCCGTTAACAGTCGATGATTACCTAGATCTACTTAATCTCGCGACCCGTCTTGGGGACTTAAAGTGGCAAGAGGAAATCATTCGTAAGCTTTCATGTCTACAGGATAACCTATCTGAAGTTGGCAAATAGTGGGGACGTTGACAGGATAACGGATATCCTGTATATTGGACCAAAATAACCCTGATGAATCAACTTACGACGGAAGCACCCGTAAGAAAAGGCATTTATGCCTTTCTTGCGGGTGCTTTTTTTGTGTCGTATTCGTTCATTCAGGGACAAGGAGAGTGATGATAGGATGAAAATGCATAAGTTAAAGCTGGAACTGACCGCCGCGCTTGTTGTGGTACTCCTTCTTTGTACAACTATAGGAAGTGGTTCGGTAGCAGCAGCTACCCTGCAATTTACAGATGCGGTTAGAGCATCATTAGTGAAGACTGCAGGGACCGCGGGGAGCACCAAGCAAGCAAAGCTCGTTAAGCAATATGATGATTTGGCCGCACTTCAAAAGCAAGCTATGGAATGGGACAACAAGACTTCGACACTCCACTACAATAATGAGGCCTTAGTTACAGCTATACGAAAGAAAATCAAGGAAATCGACGCTGATAAGATCATAAAGTTAGAAGACCAAGTCAAACAGATTAAAGCAAAGTATCAGCCTCTATTTAACACATATAGTTCACTGACCAAACAGGTTGCTGCTGTTAAATCATTCAAAGATAAGTCTCTCTACAAAGTGCTGCGGGGAGAAGCTGATGTGATGAAAATTGCTGTAGGTTTGGCCCGACAAGATATCCGTACTAAGGAAGACTCCCTAAAAGCGGCCAAAAGTGATAAGTCACGAAAGGCTACTCAAATCCGTTCTATTCTGACTGAAATAACGCCACTTAAGACCAAAATAACGGCAGAACGAAGTCTCCAATCTACACCAAACAAGAGCATTACCACCGAATGGACCAATTTTAAGGGCGCAGCTAAGAAAGGCGACGCTGACCGATCAGGCGATTGTTTAGCCAGACTTTTGACCCTATCCGGTCAAATAACAACATACAAACAAAACATGTACAACCTAGAAGTTAAAATTAGTGCCGTTATCCAGCGGGCTAATTCACAGTTACCGTAACTCTCATGGAAAAAGCTGACCCCACACTACAATGAGCGGGGTCAGCTAATTATTTAAGATCTTATATTATTGCTACAGCTCAGTACTTCCCATGAGATAGCAATCCACTTCGCGGGCAGCTTTGCGCCCTTCATGTATAGCCCAAACAACCAAGCTTTGTCCTCGTCTCATATCACCAGCTGCGAACACACCTGGAACATTTGTCGTGTAATGATCTAGCTCAGATTTCACGTTGGAACGTTCGTCACGTTCAATACCAAGCTGTTCCAACATGCCGCCTTCTGGCCCTGTAAAACCAAGTGCCAACAACACCATATTAGCCGGTATTACCTTTTCACTTCCTGGGATTTCGACGGGAATCAAACCGCCCTGCGGATTCTTGCTCCACTCAACTTCTACCGTTCGAATGGCCTCCACATTTCCATTAGCATCACCGATGAAGCACTTGCTGGCTGTTAAATAGCGACGAGGATCGGTTCCATATAGCTTCGTTGCCTCTTGCTGACCGTAGTCCGTCTTCATTACCTTTGGCCATTCTGGCCAAGGGTTACCCGGTTGACGGCTTAATGGAAGCTGTGGCATGATTTCCAACTGTATGACACTTTTGCATTCAAGTCGGATTGCTGTCGCCACACAGTCTGTACCCGTATCTCCACCACCAATGACGATGACATCCTTATCCTTGACTGATAAGTACTTACCGTCCTCAAGTTCTGAATCGAGTAAGCTCTGCGTACTACGTGTTAAGAATTCCATTGCTTGATGTATGCCATTAAGCTCTCGCCCTTCTATGTTAAGATCCCGCGGTTTTGTAGCGCCTCCACACAGAACAACGGCATCAAACTGAGAGCGTAATGCCTCTGTAGTGATATCCTTACCTATCTCCTGTTTAGTGATAAAGGTAATCCCCTCCGCTGCAAGGAGATCGACACGTCGCTGCACCGTCCCTTTATCCAGCTTCATGTTGGGAATACCATAGATCAATAATCCGCCTATCCGATCGGCACGTTCATATACCGTCACATCATGTCCTGCTTTATTAAGCTGATCCGCACACGCTAGACCTGCAGGACCTGAACCAACGATAGCCACCTTCTTACCTGTATGAGCAGTAGGCATGGTGGGTGTAATCCAACCCTCCTGAAACCCTCTATCCACGATTGCTTTCTCGATATTCTTGATCGTAACCGGAGAGCCACTCTTCCCAACTGTACAAGCCCCTTCACACGGTGCCGGACAGACACGTCCAGTAAATTCAGGGAAATTATTAGTTTTGTGTAGACGCTTCAAAGCTTCTTTCCAGCTTCCTCGGTACACCAGATCATTCCACTCGGGAATTAGATTGTGTATTGGACAACCCGATGCCATTCCTGATATAAGCCTGCCAACATGGCAAAAAGGTGTCCCACAATCCATACAACGAGCACCTTGTATCGTTAACTTCTCTTCCTCTAATGGTATGGCGAATTCTTTCCAGGCATTGATTCGTTTTAACGGATCTAACTCCCCCGGAACTTCACGTTCATATTCCAAAAAACCGGTTGCCTTACCCATTTCCATCCCCCTGTTCATAAATAACGACTTCAAACTCGAATCTATTACGCTATCGCATTATTACAATGAAGTATTAAAATTAACTTATGTTAACATTTCAGAGGTTGTCCGTAGAATGATGAAGATCACGCACTAGTCATCTTCGATAAACATTCATTCAAATTATGCAAACAAAAATATATATACCCATTTTTTTCTTAATCGAGTAAGTAATTTGATCTCATGATCTGGGCCGATTGATTGATAAAATGGCGGTACTACAGCATATCTTGTATGTAGGTTTTATTTTTTAGATAGACCCCGATATTTCGGGTGAGAAAACCCATTGATTTCCTAAAGGAACCACATGTATGATGTGTGTTAGGACATACTTTCGTAGTGATGCCGGACATGGACATCATCAGCTAGTACATACATTTTTTGGTTCATTTCGAGGGGGATTTATTTTGGAAAAGGACGAATATCACGCTCAAATCGATTCGATCATTCATTCCTCCGCTTTGTTGAAGTCCATTGATAAGATGGGTGTAGGAATAGCTATAACTGATCCGACTCTGCCAGACCATCCATTGGTCTACGTTAATCAAGGGTTTGAGAAAATCACCGGATATACGCGCGAAGAGGTCCTGATGCGTAACTGTCGATTTCTTCAAGGTGAAGAAACGGACAAGGAGCATCTTGGAGTCATTCGTAAAGCGATCAAGGAAGGTCGCTCTGATACGGTCACCATCAAAAATTATAGAAAAGACGGCAGCACATTTTGGAACCAATTTATTATCAGTCCGGTCATCGGATCCGAGGGTAAACCCACATACTTTATAGGTCTTCAGTTAGACGTCACTAAAGAAGTTGAAGAACGTAACGCGTCTAAGCAAAAGATTCAACAACTTTCTTATTTTGATCCATTAACCGAATTGCTCAATATGAATCGCTTCAAGGAAATTATGAAATCGAAACTCGAAGCGACTGGATCCACGAAGAAAATGGCTGCTGTACTGCGTGTAAACTTAAATAGATTCCGTTATATTAATGAAAGTTATGGGGAAGTTACAGGAAATGAGATTCTGAAACAAGTTGCAGAGCGTCTAAAAAACACCTTAGCGGATGGGACACCTATTTGTCGTAGCTTTGCAGATGACTTTATCATATTCTTGTCTGATATTTCTGACCCACTTCAAATTCATGAGATCGCAAACAACTTAAGTGATACTTTAAAGAAGCCTTATTCTGTATTCAATGAGGAGATCACCAGTGGGTGTGGTATGGGCATTAGCCTTTACCCAGATGATAGTCAAGATGTAACCAAATTACTAAAGCATGCTGAACTTGCAATGAAAGAAGCAAAGGCCGAGTCATTAAACGGTCCGCACTACTTCGATTATTATTTAATGGATAAATTACATAAGAGAATTAATATTGAGAAGAAACTACCACGAGCCATGGCAGAAGGTGAATTTGAGCTTCATTATCAGCCTAAAATAGATACCTCCACTTTAACGCTCACCGGCTTCGAGGCTCTCATTCGTTGGAATGATCCTGAACTGGGACTAGTTCCGCCTAACAACTTCATTCCGATAGCAGAAGATACCGGACTTATCGTTCAATTAGGAGAATGGGTACTATTGGAGGCATGTCGAACCAATAAGAAGTGGCAGGATGCTGGCCTCCCTAAGCTACCGGTATCCGTAAACGTCTCAGCCGTACAATTCAAACACCCACAATTCGTTCATATGGTCCAGTCAGCGTTAGAACAAACTGGGCTTGACCCACAATATTTAGAGCTTGAAGTAACAGAATCACTACTTAACACACCCTTATTTATTATGGAAAAGCTAGATTCACTGCAAGAGAAAGGGATAACTCTCTCTATCGACGACTTTGGAACAGGATATTCCTCTATTTACTATCTAAAAGAACTACCTCTTCAAGTTCTAAAGATTGACCGTACCTTTGTTCGTGAGACACCTAGCTCTATACGAGACAGTTCCTTACTACTGTCCATCATTCAATTAGGCAAATCCCTCGGGATGACCGTATTAGCTGAAGGTGTCGAGACCGAGGAACAATTTAATTTCCTACGTGACAATGGTTGCGACCAAATCCAAGGTTATTATTACAGCCGACCACTCAATCAGATGTCCATGGAAAAATTGCTAAATTCAGACCCGAGCTAATCGCTTGGGGTTATATTAAAAGAACCGTTTCCACTGATCATTAGATCATGTTGGACACGGTTCTTTGTTTGATTTTATATGGGGAAATTACACTTCACTCATAAAGTTTCGATTCTTTTTTTATTACATAAGTACCTGCTATTAGATCATGTAGTCCTCTCTTCTTCTCATTGAACGCAATCATTATAAATCCAATACACAAAATGATTGCAGACACATATACAGCAAGATACCGCCCTATGGAGCGTAGATAAGATATTTTCTCACCTTCCTCATCCACAATTTTGACACCGAGGATCAGCTTCCCAACCGTGCCCTGCCAAGCTGTACAAGGTAATAAAGTGAAGTATATGAACCCGAGTATCCATTCTGCTACCCAGTTAAATGGCGAGAACCAAGTTAGTATTTCTAAAATCACGCAGTCAATTAATACTGCGAGCAATCGTATCCAAAAACCTACAAATTCCGGGTTTGGGTTCCGGTAGATCATTCCCGGTTGATAATCGTAATTATTATTGGAAGAATCCATATTATTGTACATTTTACTGGCCTTCTTTCCTGTCTCATATCGATTCATTTATTCATCATATCTGTATTTCCCTGTTTATGTGAAAAATCCCTCTTTATGATATTCATAAGATGAAATTACATGCTGGGTAAACATCTCAATACCCCTCGCCAAAATAAAAAAAGCACCCAAAGGTGCTTCTATTTAATCATTATGGATTCGATAATGGTATTCTGATACCACAGAAAAACCCAGCTTATTGTACAAATCTAGCGCGCCTGCATTTTTACGGAGCACCTGAAGATAGATATGCTGTGCTCCTTGCACCAAAGACCACTCACAGAGCGCTCGGAATATCGATCCAGCTACTCCTATTCTGCGGTGCCGAGGATCAACAATCACGTTGCTAATACCCGCCCATCCTCGTTCAAGGACTGCGCTAGCAAGCCCTATCCTTTCACCATTCTCCAACACAGATACAAAACATTTCGGAACCATAATTCCTTTGAAAATAGATCTATATGATTCTTTACGCTCATTCGGAAACCCTTCCAACACTAAGAAATCATCAAGCCAGCCATCATCAACCTCCAGTACAAACTTTGCGGACCATGACGTGATCTGTTCTGTACGTTTCAGAATTTCTTCGCAAGAAGCCGCCATCATAAAGCAATGCATAATGGCGGAGTAACCTCTATGCTCTAATATTCCATCTAATTCAGAGGGAGAAGAATTACTCACCTGAAAGCAAGGAGAAATACCCCGATTGCGGTAAAATCCTTCTATCGCCTCCAGCCAATCGCCCTCTGGGAAAGCTCCTGCTGCAAGGACGCTATTCGCCCGCCTGGTAACCCCATCATTAGCGCGTAGTCTCCAATTGCCTAGGTCCGCACGCTCCCGTGGAGGCCATGCATTGGCTGCAAGTTGTTCCAGCAATCGAGCTAGGTCTGCTTCTGAATGAATCATTTCAGAATTTATCTTAGCCATTGGTCAAAAAACTCCTTGTACCCCCGTTTCATTACGGAGCTTGAAAACATATCAAATGCATATTCCCGGTTATCCGGTGAATATTTAAGCGGAGAGGCCGCCGCCATATTGACCAGTTCGAACCAATTACGTTCATTCCCTGCAAAAGCATGCTTGGAACTAATATGCCCGTAACAAGGATGTTCCGGCTTGACCACAATTTTGCCCATCGCAAGCGCCTCAGTAAGTGGCATCGCAAAAGTATCGAATTTAGAACAGCTCCAATATACTTTCGCCGAGTTCATGAGTGTGAATATCTGATCCTGTGTCAAAGCAAACTGCAGGTTAACGTTTGAAGGGATGTCATATTTCTTCATACTTTCCTTATACCTTTCCCCGCCAAACACCATGAAGATTTCCTTGTCTGGATTCTGCCTTGCGTAATCGAGCACCAAATCTGGCCGTCGATTCTCTTCATCCCTACCAATCCAAAGTATGCGATTGTCGACAATAGCACTTGGATCAAAATGTTTCCTCGCCATCTCCTCACTAAACCCAATCGGGATGACATTCACATCTGTGACCCCAAATACATCATTGAACTGGCGCTTTAGAAATTCAGTCTGTACGATAGCTTTATCCACGATCCCGTAAAATGGCTTCATCATTTCATACCCTGTCAACGCAGGATCAGGAAAGCTATGTGGGAACAGCACACTATTCTTGATGAACATCTTCAGGAAAGTGAAGCCGGATATAGTGTAAATTACGTGCTCAATATTTTGCGAGTAAATCTGGTCTAATACGATATCGTAGTTAACCAGATCTCCCTTTTCATGCTCATACCCTGGAATCCAGTCATGTCCGCTGACATGCCGCTCAGGAGATATAAAGACGATCTCAACGCCTAATTCCAAGGCAATATCCCGAAGTCGCTCAGCAAACACCCTCGGACCTTGGGACTCCGTAAACTGAATTTTTCGCATCACCAACCCGACTTTTTTCATAAATTCACCGTCTTATCTATATAATTAGATTCCACTTTATATGCATCCAATAATTCTAAACACTCCATCAAATTTGATGATGTTTCTTCCCACTGTGTTAGCAGCTTGTCCTTTGGCCAAAGAGTTATTTCTTGGCGTAAATCCCCTTGGATCAACAGTAGCATCCATAGGGAAAATAGCGCAGCGAAGAGATAATAATCTTGTTTGAAGCTATCCTTATTCTGATTCCCCTGGGTACCACGAAGAGCAGCGGTTTGATCTATATAACAATTTAAGATTGCTTCCCTATCTGCACTTGTCATCTGCTTCGGAAACAGAGGATGCGACATATCAATCAGATGGTATAAGTCCCACAGCGGTAGATTCGGATGGGCATGTTCCCAATCCAATATATAGATCTCTCCGCTCTCTGTCTCGGCATAGTTCCCTAAATGAAGGTCACCGTGACAAAGCACCTTTTCCCCCGTGAAGACTTGTCCCTCCGCCACGAGCCTTATATCCTCAAGAAATCGATTGGATATCCCCATCTGTTTCATAACGACTATGATTTCATCTGCACGAACAAGTAATTCCGATGCTATTTGTTCAATAGGTGGCTTAGGCCCTATAGCAGGTATTCCATCCCAATGTGTCGTGGGACGGGAATGCCAGCATGCCATCTCTTTAGCAACCCTCAAGGCGTGTTGCAGACTGTACTCATGACGTAGCGGGCCAATATCTTCATAGATCGTCCAGCTCTGCTCCCCTCTCCCTGGACCAGAAGAGGCAAGTAATTGGGGATATATCTTGGGGAACAAATGCAGGATATGTTGATACACCCAGAGTTCCCGATCTTCGGTAGCGTCATTCGTTAAAGGCTTGAACACATAGCTTCGTTCTGGCGACACATAGAATCGCTCCACGAGTTTACCGTTCATCCCTTGATTCAAAGTTTCTCTTCTCCAAATGTTCCGATCATCTAGCGTACCGTCAGGTAATACATACTGTCCAGAATTATCCATGTGATCAACACCCCCCTTTCCCCTTATTTCCTTCAAGGGTACAAAAGGTTGTGAGGGGTTGTCAAATGGCACTTTCAAGAGAGTCATATTAAATAAATATAATCCGCTCCTCAAAATAAATCAAAGACCTAACCAGTAATGGTCAGGTCTTTGATTTATTTATTAAAGAAACAATTCAAACTTAAATTTTTACATCTACTGATCTAGAAAGGGCATAGTTAGAACCGCTTTTTGGAACTGACAGAATGAATATTCTGTATGGTTGACCTGATACAATACGAGCTCCGTTAACATCTTTTGTCCCCGCAATTAATTGCTGAGAGATATTGTATCCTGTACGAGTCACCCGGGTATAATCGGTTTCCTTTATAGCATCACCTTCGCCAAAGCCTAGATTTGAAGGAACCACCATAATCCGATATTCTAAGATATTATTTTCATTAGGTATGTCAAAGTTGACTTGAATATCCCTTCCATCACCATTAATTCCGATTTGAGTGTACGTTACATTGGTAACAGAAGCTATTTGAGTAGATGAAAGTGTAATCGTCGATGCATCTGACAACACGTTGTTGCCATAATAACTTCCGTAGCCTACAGATAGGACGTATACTCTGTAACTGACTCCGTTCTGGATCTTGTTGCCATTTATGTCCAGAGTATTCGCTGACAACGTCTGGTTGTAATAATTAGATCCTCTACTTACTTCTGTATATCTGTTGCTTCCCAAATTACTTGCTTCTGACAAACTAAGCGTACCGGATGAAGTTGGCACTACAATAATCCGATAAGAGCTAATGTTTGAATCATCTGCAGCCTTAGTGAATGATACACGTAAATCTCGACCGTCACCATAATCGTTATCATCACTAACACTTAGGCCCGAGATCTTGCCTACACTATTGCCGTTCGCCAAAGTAATCGTAGATGAAGACGATGATAAAGCATTGCTGACAGAGTAGCTACCATTACTCACGGATAGAACATACACTCTGTATTGTTTACTGTTCTTAATTAAATCGCCGCGTACGTCCCGGGCATTGCTGGATAGCACTTCGTTATAATTGTAGCCTTTGCTCACTGTTGTATAGTAGGAACTGGATACATTATTCGCATCTGACAAGCTGAAGTTGTTGCCATAATAATCTATTGGCACAACCATGATCCGATAAGAGCTAATATTCGATTCTTCGGAAGCCCGAGTGTACGATACGCGCAGATCTCTGCCGTCTCCATAATCATTTACATCACTTACATATAAACTTGAGACAGTACCTACGTTATTGCTGTTAAGCAAGGTAATGGCTTGGGATGCGGAAGACAACTCATTACTACCCGCATTGTTACCACTACCTATCGCCATGACGAACACTCGATAGCTAACTCCGTTCCTAACGGTAACGCCATCGATATCTCTAGCACCGGAAGACAACACTTGGCTGATGTTATATCCTGTCTTGTTTACCTGTGTATAGTTGGAGCTAGAAACCGCATTTGCTTTCGTTAAATTGAAATTGCTATAGTTACTGGCTTTGACCACAAAAATGCGATAAGAACTAATTTTGGACTCATCCGACAGCTTGGTAAAGCTGACGCGTAAATCTCGGCCATCTCCATAGTCGTTTATGTCTTCTACAGCCGTAATGACTGGGGAAGTTATAGAACCTACGCTTAATGTAATTGATGATGAACCAGAAGATAATTTATTCGAAGCCACAGATGAATTGCTGCTTACAGATAGAACATATATCGTGTAAGGCACGTTACTCTTAATCAGCTCTCCGGAAGTATCCCTTGAAGAAGAAGTCAAAGCTGAAGTTTGTGTACTGCCACCCGATTTATAAATCGTAGTGTAATTCTGACTGCTCACATTATTAGCCGCAGCTAGATCAAACTTGCTAATATCTTTAGTCTTTACAACAAGAACTCGATAACTAGCAATGTTACTATCACTCGAAGGACGTGTGAAGCTTATAGATAAATCCCGTCCATCCCCATAATTGTTCACATCACTTGCCTTCACATCTGTGGTTGCTGCCACATAGGTAACGTTATCCAATGTAATTGTTGAAGAAGCACTTGAAAGTGCACTCGCGTTATTTCCCTTACCAACTGCCAAAACATAAGCAACATAAGCTTGCTTACTTCCAATCAAATTACCGTCAACATCCCTTGAATTGGCTGTCAGTTTAACCACAGGATCAGCACCCGTAGGTAATACGGTGGAATAATTAGCAGATGATACTCTTAGTGCATCCGACAGATTAAAATTAAATGTATTCGCCGCTTTAACCACTAGCACTCTATAATGATCAACAAGTGACTCATTAGTTGATTTCGAGAAGCTAACTTGTAGGTCACGACCATCGCCAGCGTCGCCCACATCCTTCACCGTAACATAAGATACCGGATTGACGCTTCCATTCCCTCCGTTACTGTTATCAGAAGTGATAGTCACTGTTTGTGTCTTGGAATTCCATCCAACTTCTTGCCCAAGTGCTTCACCAACAAACCGGACAGGGACCATCGTTCTACCCTTCAAATTTTTCCCTGGAACATCTAAACTTACGGCCTTATTGTTAATCGTAGCGACCTTAGATCCGATCTTCAGGACAATGGTCGTGTCATTTTTAATCGCAGTTACGGTTTGTGTCTTCTGATTCCACTGGATCTTAGCATCAAGTGCTTCGAAGATTGCGCGTAACGGCAACATCGTCCGACCCTGAATCATAACTGCTGCTTGATCTGTCACCAACGGAACACCGTCAATATAAATACGTATAGGCGTAGCTGCCTGAGCTGACGATTGGAACAGGATCGGTAAAACTAGCAACCCAGCCAATAAAGTTACCCATAATTTTTTCACATGCTCATCCTCCTGGATAGTATAAAATAATTCATTTTTTTTCCTACTCTATTTGACGTATCGACCCGGTTAAAAGTTTCCAATTTCACCGGTTACAATAAATTAACCCAGAAGAAAAGCATAAGAAACCCCTTTTCTACGTGAAAAGGGGGTGAGTTTAACTTATTTATCTCCAGTTAGCCGTTCTTTAGTTGGCGTTTGCCCGCCATTCAATCGCTTAGCCAAGGTCTGCCGCCAGCTATCTGACAATTCAGTTACTTCTAAAATATGTGAGACTCCGTCCATGTTATCCTTGTCTTTATGCATGATCTGGTTCGCAAACGTCAAAGTCACTCTGGCCGGATGCCTGTGCGAAAGGATCAATCTGTCCTCTGAGCTAACGAGTCCTTCACGAAGTACTCGCAAATAATACCCCGTATATCCTATTTGCTGTACTTTCAAAGGAAGATCCGGTACCCCGTACTTAACGGCTAGTTTAAAGCAAGGTTGTCTTGGTTGGCTTACTTGCACAAGCGCTTCCCCTAGTTCAAAAATATCGCCGATACAAATATCGTCTTCCACCATGCCTTCCGTCGTTAGGTTCTCCCCAAAGGCACCAAAAGCTAAGGCTGTCCCTATTTCCTGTTCCCAATAAGCGTACCATTCAAAGGGATATACACATACCGCTTTGTCTTCTCCGCCATGATGGACATGATCCGCTTGTCCATCCCCCTCAAAGTTAAGCAAGGAAAGATAAATCGCTCCATTAACTGGGGTCTTATTAATTCCTGTCGATACTTCCTTGCCGTTATGTATTACTTGTGCTGGCTTTCCGACATTGATTGATCTAATTTTGATATTCTCAGTCATGTCACACACCTCATATAATTATTGTAGTTCTACCTATCCACTAAATAAATCGCTTTCATTTGAAACTTAATCCAGTTGTATACGTAGTATCATTAGAACGTCCCTTATTTCGATGCTTACTCTGTTTATTATGATACATCAACATTGCCTAGAGAGGATATTACAAATGATGAATATAAAACAAGTTATTATTGTCGGTACGATGGCCTTTGTCATTACATTAGGGCCAAGCTTATCGGGATACTTATCCGGCACTGATACTGCCCTGAACCAACCAAAGCAAACTGATCTCAGCAACGATACCAAAGAAACCGGGATAGACCCCGTAGTCGAAGCTCTTGGATTAACTGATGAAGAAGCTGTATACGAAGAGTTACTTGAAGGACACTCCTTGGCTGATATCGCTGAAGCTAATCATAAAGATATCTCACAGATTATTGAACTACAAGTCTCACAACTGCAGGAGCAATTATTGGTCCGATTCTCTGAAGGAAACCTAACGCAAGAACAATATGAACAGCAGGTACACGAATTGCCTGAAATCATTACAGACAGTGTTCACAGGCAATACGCTCTATCCTAGTAAGTTTTTAATTGAACTAAAAAGGGGTGTTCCACAGGTTCTTACAACCTGTGGGACACCCCTTTAATATTTCACCCTGATTGTTACGGTTAACTAATGCCGCTTGGGTAACAATTTAACGTATTCATCTGACAACTTCATCAATTCATTCACATAATCATAATCCTTGCGGTATGCAGCGTAATCTGCCACAGGTTCCAGTGTTTTCAGTGATATGGCTGTTCCATCTTGAAATCCTTCCCCCGGTACAAACATAATCTCATCGTTAAAGAACGATCCTGTAGGAAGATAATATCGCATTCCAAACACATTCCGATCAATATTAAGTAAATCTTGACCCATTGCAGTAAATTGATTGTCCTTTAAAGATATTCCTAACAAATTTGTGATCGTTGGTAACATATCAACCTGTCCACCCGCACGTTCAGAAACGACACCCATGTTTTGTCCTGCAATATGCACAATGAACGGTACGTTAAAACGACTAACTCGGTCATCATAAGATATACCCAGCTTCGTAGTAATCTCTGCTGCACTCGTGTCGTTAGGTGACACCCCGAAATGATCCCCATAAAATACAAGCATCGTATTATCCCACATATCGGCATCTTTCAATCGCTGAATCAAGGTACCGATTGCGTAGTCAGTATAATTAGCTGCGAGAAGGTAATTTCCCAAATTGGTATCTTCCAAATTAGCCGGAAGCGTCATTTGTCGCTGGTCTTCTGGCACAATAAACGGAGAATGGCTCGACGTTGTCACAAACTGAGCGTAGAACAACTTAGAGCGATCCTTAATTGCCTTCAGCTTTTCTACTCCGACCCGGTACATCTCCTCATCTGAGGCACCAAAGTCATTAAAATGATCATTTTCATAATAAGGCTTATCATAATACTTATCGAAATTCAGAGCAGGATATAACTTATTTCGATCCCAAAAAGTTACATTATTAATGTGAAACGTATTGGCCTCGTAGCCGTGACCTTGAAGCAATCGTGGCAAACTTGGCAACTCCCGACTGCCAAATCCTGTAGACATTGCAATCGTCCCTGTAGGGTAAATCGACGTATTAGACATGAACTCTGCATCTGACGTATTTCCTTGCCCAATCTGCTGGAACACACGAGGGAAATATATTCCCTCCTCAGCCAGTCCATTCAATACAGGTGTTACCTCCTGACCACCCACACTCAAATGGATCGGGAAGTTCTGAAATGACTCCAATTGTATGACAATCAAGTTTTTCCCTTTGGCCGCTCCAAAATATTCTGGTTGTCCTGCTGTTTCAGGAGTATCCCGATAAGGATAACTAGCCTGTAGATTCTCAATTTTGGTGATGGTCTCCTGCAGATTTCCCTCAGCAATCATTCGTTCTTCTTCCTGATTGCGAAGTGCTGCATCTACCTGGAAATTCAAGAATCCCATATGTTCCGCGCGTACAAGCTCGTTATTAATATCACTACCTGAATTAATGTACATTCCAGAAAACAGCATACAGACCACCATAACAACAGCAACTCCGGTCTTCCAGAGCCATCCTCTACTTCGACTTCTGTGGTTACCGAATCCGTAGGTATAACCAGAATAGGAGGTTGTACGACGAGGCTGTCTTATAACCTTCCATACCAATATGATGAGTACATCGACAAAGAACAAAAAATATTCTGGTCTAAGCAGAGCACTCACACTTGCGCTAACTTGAGGCACCTGATTCAATCCTCTAAGTACCGTATAGGTAGGTACCGTTCCAAAATAAGCAAAATAAAGTGTTGCTGCAAAGAAAATAAACGAGAAGATCAAATTAAATCCTAAGTAGGCTGTCCATTTCCACTTGCCTTTGGATGGTAGTAATAACTCAACGAAACAGAGTAGAACTAACATGGATAGAATTTCAGCCGGGAGGCCCTTCCAATGAATCGCTTCAAAGAAAAAATACCTCAGTAAAATCAACTTAAGTACCAGTAGCATAAACGTTACTATAAAATTGTATCTGGATTTAAAATTAGTAAAAATAGCGTCCATCTCTTTCCTATAATTATAGTCCGTTAACAAAAAATGCACGGTTCTTCCATTCAATTATTATAGCACGGTTAAAATGATAGTCCATTTACAGTGCTGTACTAGCATTCTCAACAACTACGCTTTCTATTGCGGATGTTTATATGTTTTTTGAAAGTAGGTTGATGTGAATGTTACTACTCATTTAAATAAAAACAAAAAAAGCCGCAGGATGAACAAAGTTCACCTACGGCTTCTCGCAGACCATAATCACCCATAGCACAGAAGTTTATAGTCTAACGTTCTTATTTCCCATCCAGTAAGTTACCCAAACCGCCTAGAATGCTACCTTCTTCTTTTCTACCGGAGTTCCCAGCAGCGGACAGAATTCGGTCTGCCATACGACTGAAAGGTAACGACTGCACCCAAACCTTCCCTGGACCACGCAAAGTAGCGAAGAACAAACCTTCACCACCAAAAAGTGCGGTCTTTACACCTTTTACAAATTCAATATTATATTCAACATTAGCGGTCATAGCTACAAGACAGCCCGTATCAAGCTTAATGGTTTCGCCCGGTTGCAGCGTTCGCTCAATCACATGACCGCCGGAATGTACGAAGGACAGTCCGTCTCCCTCTAGCTTTTGCATGATAAAACCTTCACCGCCAAAAAAACCTACTCCCAGTTTCCGCTGAAACTCAATACCGATCGAAACGCCTTTCGCTGCACAGAGGAATGCATCCTTTTGACAGATTATTTTACCGCCATATTGCTGGAGATCAAGCGGAATGATTTTGCCTGGGTAAGGAGCTGCAAAAGTGACACTCTTGCGTCCATATCCCCCGCTATGAGTAAATACAGTCATGAAAAGACTCTCACCAGTCAGCAATCGCTTGCCCGCACCCATTAATTTGCCCATGAGACCGCCGCCTCTGTTGCCATCACCGAAGATCGTCTCCATCGAAATTTCCGGGTCCATCATCATAAAGCTTCCCGCCTCAGCAATTACGCTCTCCCCTGGATCAAGCTGTACCTCAACACACTGTATTTCCTCGCCCATTATTGCATAATCAATCTCGTGAGCACTCATCCTCTTAATCCCCCTTATTAAATTGGTGTTCCTCTGGCAACCATAAACTGCATAAATAAAAATATATACGTCCCCTGCGATCTACGGTTTCAATCTCCATTGAATCCATTGGATCGTTAATGAAATGATATTCCATGAACGCCTCATCCACAAGACTCAAATTTAATAACAGATTGAAATGGTAAAAAGTATCCACATCCAACCCAGTTCGACTTCATCCAAAATTCAGTTTATTTTGTAGGTATGAGTCTTAATCTTCTTTTTTACATAGGTCAATATATTATTTAATGATAGTTTGGGAGGTATAAAGGTTAGAAAATGAGGGCGATTTATATCCATACTAGTAATATCTAAATTGATCCGTAGTATAATACTGTTCAAGAAGAAATTCACCGCCAAGGAGGTTTCCCCTTCATGGGAAAAAGAGCTCTAATCGCCGGTTCGACCGGTTTAGTAGGAAATGAACTGCTCCATTATTTACTCGAAGCCGAAGAGTATGATCAAGTCATTGCAATCGTCAGATCATCTCTTCAGATTGTCCATTCTAAGTTGACTGAAAAGATTGTCGATTTCGATCAGCTTGAGGAGGTTCAGGAGTACTTTGCTGTGGATGATGTGTTCTGTTGCTTGGGGACGACCATTAAGAAGGCTAAGAGCCAAGATGCCATGTATAAAATTGATGTCGAGTATCCTTTAACTATTGCCCGCTTAGCTAAGGAGCAAGGAGCCTTGCACTTCCTTCTTATTAGCTCCATGGGTGCCAACCCTAACTCCTCCGTATGGTATTCAAAAATAAAGGGCAATCTTGAACAGGAGCTAAGTAAGATCGGTTATGATTCTACCTCGATCCTACGTCCCTCACTACTGCTGGGAAATCGCCAGGAATTCCGGTTAGGGGAACAATGGGGTGGGAGCATCTTTAAAGTGGTCTCGCCTCTACTTGTGGGGCCATTCAGAAAATATAGAGCGATTCAAGCAAAGAACGTGGCTCTAGCTATGTATCGGATCGCTCAGCTAACTAGTCCAGGAGTGACCATTTATCCCTCTGACAAGTTGGCCTCGATCGCATCAAGGAAACAATAATTACAAAAAAGGACTGCCCCTCAGTAAGATTTAAAATCTACTTGTAGGTGCAGTCCTTTTAAGATTAGAACTCACTATTTCTTAAATGCCTTAACTAGGAAGTAAATGACTCCAAATAGAATGCCCGCTACTACGAGCAATCCAAGAAGTGTTATCAGTATATTTCCCCATAAAATTTTCATCGTGAGCTCCCTTAAATGAACAATAGTTTAACGCTCCGCAACTAACTCCGCTGCACTAGCATTGGACTCGACTTGAGCTGGATTCTTACAACCTGGGATAACCGCACTTACGGCTGGATGTCTCAAGCACCAAGCGAGCGCCCATTGAGCCATATTCACACCTTCAGGTACTTCATCACGTTTAATCTTCTCGACCTCTTGAAGTTTTAAGCGTGTACTCTCAGGATCGTGCCGATGTCTTACGTCCGTATTGTCAAAATGAGCTCCCGGCTTATATTTACCGCTGAGATAACCACTAGCTAGTGGTACGCGCGCAAGAACACCCAGGTCTTGACGTTCACAAGAAGGAAACACTCTGTTCTCCGGCACACGATCCAAGCGATTGTACACGACTTGAATAACCTGCGAATTCACTTCAGTTGAGGCATCCGTCTGATGAAGATTGTCGTTACTCCCGATGGAAGTCCCCAAATGACGGATCTTACCCGCGGCGATTTGTTTATCCAGCGTACTCCAGAGCTCATCATTATCAAACACGGCATCCGGACCGGAGTGAAATTGATACAAATCGATATATTCCGTATTTAACGCCTTAAGTGAGGCATCCAATTGTTGTATAACTTCCTTGGCTCCGAACACATCCGTACGGGTAAAGCGCTCATGGAAGTGATGGCCAAATTTTGTTGCGATGATCCAGTCTTCACGTTTGCGGCGACTAATATAGTTACCAATAAAGGATTCTGACAGATGATCTCCATAACATTCCGCAGTATCTATCAGGTTTATACCAAGCTCCTGTCCTTTGTCGAGAATGGCATCGACTTCATGTTGACCAAACTGCTGTCCCCATTCCCCACCGAACTGCCATGTTCCAAGGCCGATGACCGAAACATTCAACTCTGTCTTGCCTAATCTACGATATTTCAAGGAAATCCCTCCCGCTCAAAATTGTACTTCACATGTGACTTGGCATCTTTAACCAATGCCCAAATTGTACACTTGTGAGCGTAGGAAAGTCCAGTTTTAGAGCTTACGTAAATAATCAAAATCGGGGTGGACCACCTGATCCGTGAGAAAGGCTGGCGTTGTACTTCCCGGCCTTCTTCTGGAGTTAAGTGCCGATAGAATTTGTTCTGAAGTAGTTATCCCTATCCCATGCCCAAAATATAGATCATCCGCAAGCTTGACGACATTCTCCCCCTGCCATTCTGGGGTTCTAGGATCATGATCAGGATTTTGGAAATATAACACATCCCCGGTATACGCCTCATTCGCATTATTTGTCGAGATCAATCGTAGGTCTTTGTCATAATTCCAATCCCATAGTAACAAATCCCTAAAGTATTGATTAAAGACCGTAGGACCCACCATATCGAGCACTGCCTTATACAGTATAATGACGATAGCAGTAGCACATTCAAATGCATACAATGATCCATTCGCAAAAATATCGTTAATTCCATCTGAAGGTAACACACCCGGTCTCAATTGAAATCCTCCCTCGTCTGTACGGGACCAATATCTCTCATTACAGCGAGAATCTTTGAACCTGGCAAATTGTGCTCCTCCGGAATTTAATGCTTTGGCGGCTTCTACGATCCGTGTTCTCATCTTTAGTTCAAATTTCAGAGCCTCTGGAGAATCGTACCTGTAGACGATTGGACTGTTCTTCTTCGCCTGCAAAATCGCTTTCTCCTCTACAGTTAGATCCAGCTTATCCACTTGTTCTGCGCCTGTATTTAACGTGACAATCATCGTCATTCCTCCCATGACGTACTAGGTTATTGTACGCACCCCGAACAGTTTGCGTGCATAGGAGACAGGCATTTGTCCTACATGACACTTACTCGAAAGGGATGCGGGACTGGCGTCCTAGCCCTACGAAGAGAGAACTTGAAAGATCGCCTCGGCATACAATATCGATATCTAACCGAAATAAGGAGGGGATTCCATTGACTAAGTATCTCATCATAAACGGCGATGATTTTGGTATGAGTGAAGGTGTAAACCGAGGGATACTTGAGGCTCATACCTTCGGAACGTTAACGAGCACCTCTCTTATGGTCAACATGCCGAATTTCAAACAAGCAGTTAAATGGGCACTACAAACACCCACCTTATGTGTGGGACTCCATTTCAACCTAACTTGGGGGAAATCTATATCTCCACCAGAAGCGGTCCTTTCTCTCGTTGGTGATGATGGTTCTTTCTCGGGGAATCGAAGTGATTTTATTGAAGAAGAAATTGAACATGAATTAACCCATCAATATAACAAAATGGTCTCCGCTGGACTTACGCCAACCCATTTGGATTCCCATCATCACATTCATATTGAAATCCCCTTGGTGTATCTTGTCATGAGTAAGTTTGCCTATCAAACAGGGATACCCTTACGCATAAATCCGAATACAAACGATATCATTAACCGCCCACTAAGTACCGATCATCTCATTTTGGATACCTATGACACTCCAGATGGAAATATTCGTCTCCTAAATCATCTAGCAACACTACAGGAGGGAATTACCGAAATTATGTGTCATCCAGGATATCCAGAACACAAAAATCCCCCTGAACAAGATACAAGGGGGCGAGAATTCCAAGCTCTAACGGATCAACGAATCGGGGACATTCTCCGAGAGCAAGGAATTCAGTTGATACACTTTGGACATCTCTCAAAGATCCAAGCGCTACAGCAAGCAGAGCAGGCACAACAAGCAGCGCAAGCAGAACAAGCAGAACAAGCAAAGTTAGCAGAGCAAGCAAGAATATTAGAACAGACAGCAATTACATTGCTAGACGAACCTCCAATTCAAGAAGTACCAATTCAAGAAGTACCAATTCAAGAAGTACCGATTCTTCCCGCTTCTCCCCGCCTTCCTTTCCTTAAAGAGAGAAGGTTACACAAACCTAAAAAAACAAAGTTAAACAAAAAAAGGACCCGAGGCCGGGGTCCAAAGCGAACTAAACGTTCATTCCGCAAGACAAGAATCCGTAGATATGTAAGACGTTAAATGATACCTTCCGTCTGTGCTTTCTCCGTTGCTTCAGTTCTGCTAGTCACATTCAGTTTGGAATAAATGACCGATAAATAATTACGAACTGTTCCTTCCGCTAGAAATAATTTTTCGGCAATTTCTTTATATTTCATGTTCTCAGCCAGACATTGAAGCACTTCTACTTCTCGCTCCGTCAGACCATATTCATTCTTCTTATCAACATCATGAAGAGCACTTTCCTTCACCGATTGAACCAGTTGTCTAGCAAGCTGCTGGGTAATAATCATTTCTCCGCCATATATGGATCTGATCTTAGTTAATAGTTCTCTTGAAGGAATCGCTTTCTCAATACAACCTTCTACACCTAATTGAATGGCTTCCATAACCAGATGCTGGTCGTGATCTGAGGAGGTCATGATAATAACTTTTATATCAGGTAAATTCGCCTTAATTGAACCTATTAGGGTGAGGCAATCCCCCTCCTGCTCCGTTGAGAGGAGAATCACATCAGGCTGTAAAGTGGTGCATACATCCAATAGCTCTGATCCCCCCGTAGACATAGCAACTACCTCCATATCCTCTTGCATCGAAATTAATGCGGCTAGCGCTTCACGAACAATCGGCTCATTATCAGCTACTACGATTCCAATTGGAGTATTTAATGAATTCATAACGATAGGTAATGTACATTGCACGGTCATGCCTTTATTCAGAAATGATGAAATGAGTAGATCTCCTTCTAAGCTCTGAAATCGCTCTCGTAACGATTCAAGACCACGCGACAGACGCTCTTCTTCACTCCCTTGACCATCATCCTGAGCAGTGAGTTCAACCACCATATCCGAACATTTCACTGTAACACCTACATGGGTCGCTCCCCCTTCTCTTCTGGCAAGTGAGACCACCTCATGCAGGCAACGTATCAGAAACAGCTTGTGCTCTTTGGAGAGGTTTCTTTCTTCCCCTGTCATCTTTAAAAGAACTTCACACTCTGCACTATGGAGTTCTTGGATAGCTAAATGCATCATTTCGCTGAGGGTAAAATTCAATTCTAGTGGTCCTAGATCTTGAAGTGCTTGCTTCACTTCAGTTAGCCCCGTATGGGTCACATCCATAATTCGGTCAAGCATTGCCGCCTCTCGCTCAGTCGATATTTCTTGCTTCAAAGATTCCAAACCCAGCACAAGCGTAGTATATGTATGACTAATCGAATCTTGGAGTTCATTGAAGATGCGGTCTCTTTCTTTAAGAATCGAATTCTGCTCTATTTGCCCTGCATGCTGTTCCATTAATCGATATTGCTCTTTTATTATTACGTTTCGTTTCTCTATCTCTTCTTTGGAGGATACGAGGATATGAAACACAACTCCCAATGCCGTATACATAAGACATGACAGGAGAATTGAGAAATATGAAATGGGTGCGTCCGGTAACAATACCAAAGGACCTACAACAGCAATGAATAGGATACCGACACCTGAACCAATATACATTTTACGTTCATTATAGAAACCAACCATCATACAATACATGACTAAATTCCCTGTGATTAAATGGTCTATCGAGGTTAAATAGGGAACCAGTACCGCCAGTAATATTAGCTCTGAAATGAGATAAGGTTTCTTACCGATTTGCAACAAAACTAAGGGTAGCACATATGAAATTCCAATAAGTCCAAATAACAACCATAGTGGTGTAGAACTGTTCCCTCCATTTTTCTCCGCAAAATAAAGCACAGAAACTAAACATATCGTGCGAATGATATATAGCAGCCAATCATTCCATTTTATTCTCCAGGCCACGGGCGGCCCCTCCCTATCTGCTTATGATTTTCACTAACCCTTGTCACATGAAAGATGTGACACGATGTCACTGGTTATTATGACATCCCGATCTGTAAGATGGGGACTATAAAACACTATCCGTGAAGGGGTTATTAACATGAATAACAAGAACATTGCACTTCGAAACGCTTTTCTATTTGTAATCATGGTCGCCGTATCTGAAGCCATTCTCCTCATCTTACCGATTGAACTGAATACGGCTATGTTTATGTTGCTACCCTCGGCTGCTGCAATTATAACGATGCTCCTAACACGTGAAGCATTCCAAAAAGAGGGATGGAAGTCACTGGGGTTTGGCACCTTCCAAGGCAAATCCTTTATGATTGGTCTTCTAACACCTATGCTACTCATTGGCATCTCTTACGCCATCGTCTGGACTGTAGGTTGGGGCGACTTAGGAGTGGCATCTGAAAATGCTGGTAAAGGTGTGGAGTTAGCCATCCGTTTCATCTGTATTTTGGTTGCTGGATCGGTAACTGTTGTCCTAGGTGAAGAACTCGGTTGGCGTGGGTACTTACTACCGAGACTAAAAAGTCTAGGTACAAGCAAGGCGCTTCTTTGGAGTAGTGTTATCTGGGGCCTGTTTCACTTACCGATTATGATCTTTACTGATCTTTACCACAGTGATGTCAATTTGTATGTATACATCCCGCTGTTTATGTTGAACGTCATTCTCGCGGGTATGTTTATCGGGTTCCTTCGTCTAAAAAGCAACAGTATCTGGCCGGCACTGATCGCACACAGCGCACACAACTTAGCCTGGTCTTATGGTGATCTGTTCACCCAAAACCAATCATCGATTGTGAACTATATGACGGGTGATGCCGGAATTCTACTAATTGTTGGTTACGCTTTGGCCCTCCTCATATTATTTAGAAGGAACAAAGCGATGTTTACTTCATAAATTTTTTTAAAAGTTTCAATTTCTTATCAGTAGAGGGAGGAAAAATAAGACTCAGATTGATTCGAGTGGATTTCTTCAGAACACTTTTCATATGAGAGAATGTTTCGAAGCTGTGCCGTCCGTGATAAGCTCCCATCCCTGATGACCCAACGCCACCAAAAGGAAGATAAGGGCTAACCAAATGCAGCATCGTATCATTGATACAACCACCGCCAAAGGTAACCCGTTCGATAACCTGGGTCTCTATCAGCTTATTGTCCGTAAACAAGTAAAGCGCCAGGGGCTTGGGTCTAGAGTTGATTTTCCCAATAACATCATCAAGATCGTCATATTCGAGCACCGGTAAAATCGGCCCGAATATTTCTTCTTCCATTATCTTGTCGTTCCAGGTCACACTATCCATTATCGTAGGCGCCAAATACAAATCATTGCGATCTCCAGTTCCACCGACCACCGTCTTTGATTCATTCAGAAGTCCTGAAAGACGATCCCAATGTGACTCATTTACGATTCTTCCATAATCCCCACTAAGCTGTGGATCCGTGCCATAGAAGGCAACCACCTTCTCTTTCATCTTCGTAAGGAGTGCTTGCTTAATCTCCTTATGAACGAGTAAATAATCCGGTGCGACACAGGTCTGGCCGTTATTCAGAAATTTACCCCAGACAATCCGCTGAGCGGCTAGATCAAGATCAACGGTTCGATCTACAATACAAGGACTCTTACCACCTAGCTCAAGTACAACAGGTACGAGATTCTCAGCCGCTGCCTTCATCACGATCTTCCCTACTTTGGTGCTCCCTGTAAAAAATATCAGATCCACAGGGGCATGAATCAAAGAAGACGTGACCTCTTTGGCACCTTCGACAACGGCAATATAGGACTCTTCGAACAGGTCACGAAGCAGTTTCGTAATGGCAGCAGATACGTGAGGAGTGTACTCCGACGGTTTGACGATAGCCGCATTCCCGGCTGAAATAGCTCCAATTAACGGATCTAACACCAGCATAAAAGGATAGTTAAAAGGACCTACGATGAGTACAGAACCGTAAGGTTCAGGATAGATGTAACTTCTTGATCCAAAATGAATCATCGGCGTTCTAACCCGCTTGGGTTTAGCCCATTGTCTTAAATGCTTTATGCAATGGCTGAGACTGTCATATACATAGCCGATTTCTGTGGCGTAAGCTTCGAAGGGTGATTTATGAAGATCTTTATTCAATGCTTCTGTAATCAAAGCTTCATTTTGCTGAATTCCTGCCTTTAATCGTTGGAGCTGCTGTATCCTAAATTCAATAGATTTCGTATTACCGGAGCGAACAAACTGCTGCTGATTACTCACCATGGATAACACAGCTTTAGAATCAATTCCATTCATACGGATTCCACCCTCTCAATTCTGATCTGGTCTTAATGGATCAGAATATTTTAATTAATTCTACTATAACTCCAAATCCCAATAATAACTAAATCTAACTTAACAAAAGCTCCCCGGACTGAGGCCCGGGGAGCTTTAACCATTTCTATAATTACAATTGTCCGGCAACTTCCATCAACCGGATTAAAACTTTAGCCATTTGCCCACGTGTAGCTGCAGCTTTGGGATTGAAATTACCTTCTCGTGTACCATCAACTATACCTAGTCCTTGAGCGGCTTTTACGCTGTCCACAGCAAAGCTGCTTACATGTTGAATATCATTAAAGGTAGCTCCAGCATAACTCCCTGCTTCCTTGAAGGATTCCCCTATAGCATAGCTGTAGGCTCGCATCAATAGGGTAACCATTTCTTCGCGCGTCACTGCTTTTTCCGGCTGGAAGGTTCCGTCTGCATAACCTTCAATTATTGCTGCCTTCTTCATTGCAGATACATACCCCGCATAATACGCACTACTTGATACATCCGTGAACCCTCCAACTCCACCTTCTTCTGAGAGCCCGAGCACTCTTCCCAAGAAGGTAGATAACTGCCCTCTTGTTACCGTTCCTTGTGGATCAAAATGATTACTATCGACACCGCCAGCAATTCCTCTAGCTGCGAGCACTTCAATGTAATCCCTTGCCCAGCTTCCTGCCGTATCTCCAAAGGTTTTAAGGGATTCCATCACCATAAAGTTACTAAAGTGCTGTGTTAGGAATGTAATATCTTGATCCCCAAATATACCCCCTTTGAACTCTGAAGAACCGTCATTCGCTACAAAATATACCCCCGACTTTCTCTTATCCGTAATCTTAGCTTTTTCTTGCGGAGTCAGTGTGAGTGACACCTTCACGTTCTTGTTAAAGGCTGTAACTTTAGTACGAGTACCTGCACTATCGATCAAGAACATGCCGAAATCGTATACTTTACCGCGTGGTTGTAAGGACGGATTTGCACCTACGACTTGTTCTGTCAAAGTACGGGCCTCAATTTCATCCACCAAAGACTTCGTTATGATTAACTCTTTGGTATTAACCAAAGCAGCTGCGTCAATAAAATCGGCAGGTAGGGTTATGGTGGCATCTGCCGTGACTAACTTGATGGCTACTCCAGCCGATTTTAATTTGTTCAGTACAGATACAGGGAAATTTAATTCTACCAAATCCCCGGAAACGGCACTGAGATCAATAATGATGGACAATTCTGACCTTACTGCAGCTATCAACTTATCTTGACCTGCCAAGCTTTGCTGAACAACTTCAAAGCCTTTCAAGAGATTAGTCAAAGCTTGCTCGACCTTCTGGGCGTCCACTTTGGCAACATTCTTACCATCAACAGCTTCAGCTTTAACCCCTTGCACGGCACTCAATTTATCTAGTTCATCCATAATGGCTGTAAGTGCGTTATCCGCATCGACCGGCAAATTAGTTAGCACCTTTTGAAGACTACTTGTTAACGCTGGAGGCACAGACGTACCTCCCGATGATGTTGAATTCGACCCAGATGATGGCGGTGTAACTGGATCTACTGTAGAAGTCTTTTTATTTATAATGACTGTGGTCAGAGGGTCTAGAGTGATGGAACGGGAGCTGAGCGTAAATCCAGACTTCTCCGATACCCCGTTGGCCCCAGCTTCATCGTTATCTACCAATACCTTTCCTGTAGTTAAGTCTTCTGACAACGTTAATGTTCTAGCGGTACTATCCGCGTTTACAAATACATAGTAATTCCCAGTTCCGTCTGTTGCTGTGTTCTTATAAGCGATTACGAGATCACTAGCTTTAATTTCTGGTGATTTAATGAGCGTTACATTGCTATTTACAAGCTCTTCATCACCTAACGTGAATGCATTTGTTGATTTTCTCAGATCGATTAGACCTGCAGTATATTTCTGCGTGATCTGATTCACAGGATACTTCACTTCATCCGTTGCTTTGCTCCAGTCAAACATATTGATTGCATCCGTGGAATCGTAAGAATCATGCACGAAGTACCCAAATACTTCATCATTCTCATCTGTAAGTGCATGATATTTCTGCTCGGGTATACCTTCACCCTTCCACTGTTTTGTCCGCCCATATTCTTGACCCGCATGCAGAAATGCCGTTCCTTGTGAGGTTAAGACTAGCATATTGCCAAGTCTGACCCGTTGGTGAATTTCTAGGTCATTGGCTGGGATTGCAGGATCTTTCTTGATGGATTGAGCAATGATATCATACAGCGTTAAATTATCATGGGCTTCAATATAAGACACCATGTCCCCCGGATCATCGGCCGGTGTGTTGGATGGCTGAGCTTTAATGTTGTTAAAGATAACGTTGATATCTCTAGCTCCGCCCGTAATAAATCTTGGCTCTCCTTCTGAACCATATCCAGATTTCAATTCATTTCTGATCTCATCAGAGAATACGCCGACACTATCCGTTTTGTCCATCCAATCCTGATCAGCAGCTTTGCCTTCTAGCGAAGGATCAGCGATATTCCCACTAAAGGTTCTCCAACCTTCACCGATGAATAACGTATTAGGATTAATTTCGACGACTTCATCGTATGCATTTTGGATCGATTCATAGGTTGCATCACCCATCATATCCCAACGTATACCATCAACTTTGTATTCCTCCGTCCAGTATTTCACGGAGTCAATCATCAATTTCTCAGCCATCTTATGATTTGTCGCCAGATTATTGCCGAATCCCCCAACATTATTACCATTAGCATCTTGCCATCCATAATAGTTAGGAACGATATCATTCAGAAAGCTCGCTTTGGCCATATGTGTATAAACAACGTCGAGAACTACACCCATTCCGGCATCATGGACAGCCTGAATCATCTCTTTCAACTCTTTGATTCGAAGTTCTGGATTACTTGGATCTTCTGAGTAGGCACCGTCTGGGGTAAAATAGTTGTGCGGATCATATCCCCAATTGTACTGATTGTCTTGGGTTGAATAGTTTAACTCTCTCTCGCTCATGTTGGTCTCGTCTCCATAATACCAAGCCATAATCGGCATGAGTTGAATATGGGTCACACCCAACGATTTAATATATTCTAACTTATCTTTGAATGCCGTGTAGGAACCCCATCTTCCACTCAAATCTCCCTCTATAGAAGGATCAGATGTGAAGTCTCGTACATGAACCTCCCAGATAATCGCATCTTCTCTTTGCTCATATCCTTCAATTTGAGCGTAATCAAAATTGGCAGGATTGGTCGTGCTTAAGTCCACGATTGCCGCTTTTCCTACGGCATCTCCATCGGAACCAACTTGCCCCGTCGTACTCACTCTAAATGGAGCCATGGATTTAGCATAAGGATCAAGCACTGCTTTTGTGACACCGTCATTTGTCACTTGATATTGATAGAAGTATCCCTTGAAATCTGAAATATCAAGAGTTCCAGGTACAACCTCAGCGCTCCAAACTCCCTTATCTCCCTTAGATAAATCAACACTACCCATGTAATGAGTATCATCCGTTTTATCATAGACGCTGGCTGTAACTGAGGTTGCCATTGGTGCCCACAGTTTAAATGTAACTTTCCCTTCGTTATATGTGGCTCCCAGATCGTCACCATCGTAAGCATACATTTCGTCCAGCATTCTCCAACCTGTTCCAGCAATTATGGTTCGGCCAGAGTAAGTGACACTTAGAGGTAGGTTATCGAGAACTACTTTCGCTGCAACTTCAACTGTTGTTGTACCCGTAATTTGTACAGAATCAATGGAGATAGGCGCTCCAGTCTTATCTTTGATGGATAGCTGATCCTTAAGTGAATTTGCCTCCAGTCCATCCGTCATAGTAAAACCTAGCATGATTTTACTCTCTGACAATACTTCGGCGGACACCAGGCCCACGGGTAGCTCTCCATATGGAGATACGTAAACGATATCTTCCCCTTGATTGATCCAGAGATGATTGTAACGATCTAAGAGGCTAAAGCTTTTATCCCCGCCGTCCTTCTCATCGCCATCTGAGCGATTGACAACAAGAAAGTTAATCTTCTTTGCTCCTTCTTTCAGCTCGACATCGATGTAAGCTCCATAACGATCGACATGTTCCGAAGTAAAAGCTGTCGCTCCTGTTGGCCACCCTTCGGACGGTGCAACCACATCATCTCCCCAAGTCCACAGTCCATAAGTACTGTGGTTATTATCGTCTCTGCCATAATGAATACGTACCGTATTCATTGGAAGATCCACGGGCTCATAAGCATACACATTGTCTGAGCCATGCTTAATCCAAATTTCATTCATTTCTGGAGATGTGATAGCTACATTTTTGTCGCCACCCTCCTTCACGCCATTAACGCGATTCACAATAATAACGCCTATTTTCTTAGCTCCTTCATTAAGTGGGACATCTAGATAGGAACCATAGGAATCCTGCTGTCCCTCTAGAAAAGCTGTCGCATCCGTAGACCAATTCTTCGAAGGTTCAGTTACATCTCCCCATAACCACAATCCTAAATTCCCAATTTCCTTGTTCGCTCTATTATAATGAATACGTATATGTCCATTTGGCACGTCCAAGCTGCTGCTTATTCCTTCTGATGAAACGGAATCGGAATCGGCATTCACCCGAATTGGACCCAATCCGATGCAGGAAAGAATCATTGCGATGATCATAAAAACCGAGAATATTCTTGTACAGCTCCTGTTAAGCTTCATTTAGTGATCCTCCCATTGGTTGTATTCATGTATTACGCATCGAGATAAACATCAATTTAATGCAAACGATTGCATAAATAACATGACACCCCCCTTCATTTGAAAATATGTTATATTAAGCGTAATGAAACCGTTTGCATAATATATAACACATCCAATTGTTGGGCGTCAATCTACATTTTTGTCGAATATCATTCATATTGTCGTTTCAAAACAGCGTTTTACTTTCTTCCATAATCGGCCTTAATTTCTCCCCATTCCTTCGTTTCCCACTTCAGCACCTTATTCTCGTAACTATTGTTCTTCAGCCAATTTATAGCTCGATCAACCAAATCCCAAATTTCCTTCGTAGATTCATCTCGTACCAGACTCGTAGCTACTTGCTTCTCACGGACCCATTTTAAAGCCGTTCTCGAATCGCTGTAGACAGTCTTCGTGCTCCCCAGCTTCTTCAGGTAGGCTAATGAGTGAACAATCGCCAGAAATTCACCTAAATTATTTGTACCGTTGGGAATAGGACCAACCGAGAATAGAACTTTACCACTTTGCGTTTCCACCCCTTGGTATTCAATCGGTCCTGGATTCCCTCTAGTTCCTACATCAACAGATACGCTGTCATAATCAATACTCTCCGCAGATGGTGATGAGGAGGAAGTCGCCCGACCAGGTGAAGTTCCCTTGGAGGTACTGCTCCCAGTCTGTTTTTTGCCCCAATGTTTAGTCCAGCCTTCGCTATAAGCCTTCTGCGCCTCTGCACTGGAATCATAAGATTTATATTTAGCATCTTTAAATTGCTCCACTTGCTCCTTACACTCAGCCCAACTATTGTATATGCCTGGGCGGTTTCCTACCCAAACTACATAATATTTCTGTTTCGCCATTATACTTGTCCCCTTCTATAGGTAAATCGCAACTAGTACTGTTGTATACTCGTTCATACCACTTTATCTTTATCCACGATACACCATAACGAGTATGGTTTCCATTGTGGAAATAACAAAAAGAACTCAACACCCCTATCAGAATGTACAAAGTAGGTCGATGACCGCTTCGCTACCATCTGCATATACTTCTACTATTAGAAATCACTGATTTCGGTTTAGAGCCCTAAAATTATCATAAGAGCGCTCGATTCTACGTCATTATTACTTTAAATAGTCAAATTAGATAGAGGCAAACACAAAGAGACATCCTCTCCCCTTAAACCGGGATTGGATGCCTCCTTAATATAGTAATAATTATTTAAAAGTCGGAAGCCAGCTACCATGTGCTTCGATAAGGTCGTCGCACATCGCAACGATATCATCTATAGACAACTCTGCTGCCGTATGTGGGTCCAGCATGGCAGCGTGGTAAATATGTTCCTTCTTCCCGGTAATAGCAGCTTCAATAGTGAGCAATTGTGTGTTAATATTCGTTCTGTTCAGCGCAGCTAGTTGTGGTGGTAGGTCTCCCACATACGTCGGGTTGATACCCGAGGCATCTACAAGACAAGGTACTTCTACACATGCTTCCTTAGGCAGGTTGGTAATCAGGCCTGTATTCATTACATTGCCGCCGATTTTATAGGGATTATTTGTCTCCATCGCTTCCAGCATATACGAAGCATATTCCAAACTTCGGACATGCTCAATATTCTGACTAGCAAATATTTTCTCGCGCATATCGGACCAGCCCTTGATCTGTTCGATGCAGCGGCGAGGGTATTCATCCAGTGGAATGTTGAAGCGTTCAATTAGCTCGGGATAGTTCTTTTTAATAAAATATGGATGGTACTCCGCACTATGCTCGGACGATTCCGTCACATAATAACCGAAGCGAAGCATAAGCTCGTACCGGACCATATCATGATGACTCTCTTTCTGCTTCTCCGCTGCTCGGCGTTTGATCTCAGGATATAAATCCACTCCATCCCGAGATACTTCCAGCAACCAAGCCATATGATTAATGCCTGCAATCTTTGTTTTGAGGCCGCCTTTATTCATATCCAATGCATCAAACAGATCCGACACACAGGTCTGTACGCTATGGCAAAGACCCACTGTCTTGATTCCACCAACAGTGTTCATTACATTCGTTAACACAGCCATCGGATTCGTATAGTTGAAGAACCAAGCATCTGGACACACTTCCTGCATATCCTTGGCAAAATCGAGCATTACCGGAATCGTCCGTAGATTCCGGAAGACCCCGCCTATTCCAAGCGTATCCGCAATGGTCTGACGTAGACCATACTTCTTAGGTATTTCAAAATCTGTAATCGTACATGGGTCGTAACCACCTACCTGAATCGCATTAATCACATATTTGGCGCCATTTAGAGCAGCTCTCCGGTCGCTATATGCCCTCACTGTGCAACGACTGCCAAGCGATTGTCTCATACTATCAAGCAATTTCTCTGAGTCACTCAGTCGTTCCATATTAATATCAAATAAAGCGAGTTCAAATCCCTGTAATGCTTCGGTCAACATCACATCGCCGAGAACATTTTTGGCAAAAACCGTACTACCTGCACCTATAAAAGTAATTTTGGACATTACATGTTCGCCTCCAATGAATAAGTAAGAATGCACCTTAACTATAGACATTAATGCGACAAAACGACATGGATCAATCTATTACTTACATGTCATAATCCCAGAAATAAATCCGCTTTCATGATGTATTGTCCAATATTACTTGTTATAATGTGAGGATCAATATTCTATCATTTACTTATTTTTAGAACTCCATGGGAGGATGGCCTGTGCATGTCTCGAATTAATATCACCTTCACCAGTGAAACGTTACTAGGTCAGTTGGATCTTAATTTACTATTCTTCGGTAAGGAAGAGTGTCTGCCCAGTCATACTTGGGGGCCCGGCTTGCGCGATTCCTACATTCTTCATTACATTCATAGTGGATGTGGAATCTTTGGTAGGGGGGAACAGAGTCACTTCTTAACCGCTGGACAGGGTTTTCTCATCCCGCCAAGTACAATTGTTCATTACCAAGCTAACGAAAATGATCCCTGGACCTATTCCTGGGTCGGTTTCAATGGCCTGCATGCCAAATCGTTCATGCAACGCGCGAATTTAAGTCCTCCTTATCTCGTCTACGATACTGGTAAGGATAGCCGCCCTCATTTTGAATCATTCTATGATGATCTGCTAAATGCCCGGTCGTTGCGTAACGGAGATGTACTCAGTCAAAGTATTCTATATCGACTTATGGCCGAATTAATTTCCAGCTCTAAGGCACCTCTCCCAGACACCAAGCCCTCTCCCTCCAAGGAATCTTATCTTAATCAGGCGATCGGATTTATAGAGAACAACTATAGTCAGAAGATCTCGATTCTGGATATCGCTGCTTCTGTCGGTCTAGACCGAACCTACTTATCCAGCCTGTTCAAAATAAAGTTCGGAGTATCACTTCAGACCTTCCTACTAGAGTACCGTATTAATCGTGCTACCGAGTTGCTCCGTAATCCAGAACTGTCTGTCAGCGACATTTCCCGCTCAGTGGGTTATGCCGATCCGTTTCTCTTCTCCAAAATGTTCAAGAAGGTTACTGGGAGTTCCCCGAGGAACTCTCGCGATAAGAATACAGAAGACTACCTATGATCGCCCTAATAGACGGCAAAAACCCGACTGGATCAACATCTAAGTCGGGTTTTCTATAATTATCTCCAAAAGAGAACTTTAGATCTAAACGAACTTAACTTCTGAGCTTTGTTGTGATTTCAAGCTACGACTAATGATTTAAGCCGCAATGGAACCGACTACTTTCTTCATATCCAGACTTTTGATGAGAATAACAGTGTAGATAGCCAGGACTGCAAGTGCAATCAGATCGAAATAGTTCACACCTGTACTTTCAATACCTAAAAACTGAATCAAGTTATGTAAGAAGTGAAACAAGATGAGTGGAAGAATATTACCGTCCCGAACCATAAGCAGAGCCAACACTGCGCCAACTAAGAGCGAATATACAATCTGTACTGCTGTTGAAGCGGCATCCTGACCCGAAATTAAATTCAGAGCATGTGTGAATGCAAACAGAAGACTTGAAGTAACAACGGCTGCGGTCACACTTTTATTTAACATCGCTTTTAAAATTAGTCCCCGATAAACGGTCTCCTCCACAAACCCTACCAATAGAGTGAATGATACAAATTGGATGACCTTGGATAGCGTTACGCCATCAAAACCCTCTATTCCAATGATGATTAGCACCAAAATCAGTGGAAAATAGTACAGCCAGTTTCTCTTGGGTATCGTGGAAAGTGAACGGAATCCCACACTCCCCCACTTCTTTGTCCAGGTTAAATAAATGATGAGTGCCAGCGCGATCGGAGTAAATGAGACCCAAATAGCCGATGTATAGTCCAGTTCCTTAATCGTGGCAATCGCACCACCCACCGTGACTACGAACAGGAGTAGCACCTCAACAATAATAACGAACAGAATCGGACGTTTCACAAAAAAAGATGATTTATTACTTTGAGTTTGGGACATGGAGATCATTCCTCTCTTTTATGTTTTGAATCCACTCTTTAACTAAGGTTAGTTGACTTATCCCATTAAATAGAACAGATACTCTGTAGTAATAGTCCCCAGGATTCGGGAGTGATGCAAGCTCCTGCGAAACGATCTGTTGCACCGTCCCTAGCCCTTTAATTTCTTGCTCCAGCCTGTAGAGATATTCGGATAGGCGTTGCTCACGGGTAGCCTCATCTAAATGATCATAGAAAAAGATTCTACCTAGCAGTTCATTTCGAGGTGTCTCTATCGGCTCTGCTAACCAAGTTAAAAATGTCTCTTTCCCACTCGGTAGCAAGGTATAAATTTTCTTATTCTTACTGTTCTCAGTTTCCATTACAGACACGTAGCTTTTCTCGGTTAATCGCTTCAAGGCTGGATACAGACTGCCATAACTTGCTTTAAGAAAAAATCCAAATGAACTATCTATCGTCTTCTTGATGTCGTATCCACTCATAGGTTGTTCCAACAATAGGCCTAAAATTACGTTTTCCAACATTCCCTCTCACCTCTTATATATATCTATACGATATATCGTCTTGATACATATAATAAAGTATTTCCAGTTAAAGTCAAGGGTTATTTTTCCACAAAAAAAAAAGAAACATAGCAATTGAACGCCGTTACGCGTACATTACCATGCTCCTGTGCTCATGTTCCCTCTTTGCCCTGTCTATCTACTTTAATTTTGTAACATTGTATTCAGCAAGCTTCATATGAAATTTCGCGTAAACAAAATCTCCACCCTCTAAGTGCCAAATCCCTTCACCATAAGCAGGAAATTTCACTCCATTTACGGTTTGATAATCTTTGACTGGAGTACTCCACTTTGTCTTTATGGACTCTCCATCCGATGTTGTATAATACCTATCCTCCGTTACAAAATCAACCAATGCACCTTCTGTATTAAAATACAGTATCGCTGACACCTTCATACCCTTGTCTTCTATTGAACACTCTACCCTTTGGTCATCTATTGAATTCCAAGTAATTCTTGAATCAACTAATGCAGCAGGAGATAGCAAGCTAATATCATTTAATAACGTGACCAACTCCGCTTGATCCATTTTTTCACCAGATTCATCAGCCACTTTAATCACAGACGCTAATTTAATTAACATTCTACCTTTACCTTCAATATAAGAATCAATACCTGTTAGTGGAATACCGAATATCTTCCCCTTTATATAGAACAATCTTGTATATTGGTCATAAAAATTATGCTGGTCGACTACAACCTTCATCCAAGGCTTATCCAGCCCTTGCTTCATTTCTCCTTCAATTTTCATATGTAAATTATGTACTTTGGGTTTGCCGACTGCCCCAACATAATGTAGATATTTCTTCACGGGTGCTGGTAGGTCTGCAATATCCTCTTGAGTTAATATATCCTGTGTTACTTCCAGGGTAGAAAAGGCTTTGTTTACCTTATCTTCATAACTTGTTCTCATCGTCCACGCTCCATAAATGCAGATTCCAACTATAAATATGATTATGATGCCAATAATACTGAGCAATATTTTCTTCTTACTCACTATACTTCTCTCCAATTTTATGAATATTACTAAACACCTGACTAAAACCTCTCAACATGACTTCAATTTCATTAGCAGGCACTCCACTAAATAGGCTCTTAATAAATTCCTTATCCTGTTCCTCTCTCCCCGCCCAGAACTGCCCACTTTTCTTCGTCAAACTCAGTCGAACCACCCTACTATCCTTGGCATCCTTATCGATGGTTAGAAAACCTTTGTTTTGGAGCTTCAATGCGATCTGTTTCAGATTCTGTCTTGAACTACCTAGTTCTTTCGCCACCTCCGACAATGTAGGGTGATACTCTCCGAACCTTTCAATAATCACCATCAGGAACCACTGTTTGGTTGTGATCTCCTCCAAGTAGCTATCTCCAATGATTTGGAGCCGATTTGAAAGTAGAAATATTTCCCCGAATAATTGCGCTTGTTGATCTATTGGTGCCTGGTTTTTCATTATTTCTATCCTCCATCACTATAAAGGTAATATCCTCCCTATTTAGGTAACATATTACCTTTGTGATTATTTGTCAATGAACTTATCTGCACATCCCCCTCCATCCAAAACTTTCAACTTACTTTCAACACTCTTTCACCTTGCGTTCAGCTTTAATTCAGCTACTGCAAGTATCATGATGGCTAGACATTCTCCTTTCGCTTAGAAAGGGCTACTAATGCAATTGGCGAGGTGGAGTTCCACTTATGGTAAAAACAATAAGGTTGATAAAACGACAATCAAACTGACATCCAAGAGACCCAAACGAAAGCTGTACATCATTCTTATCGTGATCATTCTAGCTATAGGAGCAATAATCTATGGACTCGCAGATCGCTACTTAATTGAACATGTTGAAATTGTCGTATCTGATGATCAGGTAACCACCGATAGCGCGAGTAAGGGGGATGGCACGAAGGTTAACGCAACTTACGATGACTGGAATTATACAAGTGATGACATCCAGATCAAGATTGACCAAGTACAGACGGGGTCTGGATCTGATCAAATTACCTACTATGTAGCGGATGTCAAACTTCAAGATTCAAACAACCTGCTCTCCGCATTCGCAGACAATAGCTTTGGACGTAACATCATAGAGAACACCTCGGAGATCGCATCCAATAACGACGCCATCTTTGCAATCAATGGTGATTACTATGGCTTCCGTAATGATGGTGTCATCATTCGCAATGGGACCTTATACAGAGATAGTCCAGTACGAACGGCCTTGGCATTGTTCAATGACGGGGCGATACAATCTTTCGATGAGACACAGATCTCCTCCTCTGAGCTACTGGCAGACGGTGTCACCAACACATTGTCCTTCGGACCCGTGCTAATCGAAGATGGCAAAATGGTAGAGGATTTCAGCCATGTCATGATCGACACCAATTTTGGCAATCGCTCTATACAAGGGGCTAATCCCCGAACCGGTATAGGGATGATCGCCCCCAATCACTATATTTTCATCGTGGTAGATGGACGTAAAGAAGGATACAGCCGAGGGATGACCTTACCTGAATTTGCACAAGTATTTGCTGATCTTGGATGTACCGAAGCCTATAATTTGGACGGTGGTGGTTCATCCACCATGTATTTCATGGGCCGGATCGTCAATAACCCACAGGGCAAAAACCGCGAGCGGGGTGTCAGCGACATACTCTATATCAAAGAGAGGTAGATTAACATGAAGGTAACGGTACTGATTCCAGCCTATGAACCCGACATAAGATTACTGGACCTGATTCAGCAGTTAAATACACTCTTGAATGTTTCGATCCTTGTAGTGGATGACGGCAGCGGCGAACGATACCGTGAGATTTTTCAGTCTGTAGAGGCATGTGGATGTACCGTCTTACGACATGATATTAATCGCGGTAAAGGTCGTGCCCTCAAAACTGGATTTCTCCATTTACAAGAAACAGAAGTACAAGGAAAGGTGGTCTGCGCGGATAGTGATGGGCAACATTCGCCTGCAGATATCATGAAGGTTGTCCATGCTTTGGAGAACCATGATCATCAACTTGTACTCGGAAGTCGGCGATTCAGCGGGAAGGTTCCACTGCGGAGTCGCTTTGGTAACGCGGTCACACGAGGAATATTCACCTTGACAACAGGCACCAAAATCTACGATACGCAAACTGGGCTACGTGGCTATTCAGCTTCGATGCTGGACTTTCTTTGTCAGATTCCGGGTGAACGCTTTGAATATGAAATGAACATGCTGTTGATGGCCCATAAGGACGGTTACGCTATTGTTGAAGAATATATCGATACTATCTATTTGGATAATAATAAATCGTCGCATTTCCGTCCTCTTGTAGATTCTTTCAGAGTGTATCTTCCCATCCTCATGTTTAGTGCTTCTTCTGTACTTTCAGCCATACTGGACTTCACGCTGTTATTCATTCTCCAAAGCCTCACGGACAATTTGTTCTTATCTGTGACCACTCTTTGTGGCGAAGCTACTGACTGAGGCATCGATCTTCTTCTTCAGCTATTGGGCCCAGGTTAAATATGTATACTAATGCACAAGGGGACTCCAAGGTAAACTTACCATTACCTTGGAGTCCCCTTATTATCTTTACTCCGTCACAATATCATAAATAAGAATAGGCGATTCCGCATGATCGCTAATGCGAATATTCTCATAAATCTTGGTCATGACGTCATCTACATTCTCTCGATTAGAATGAATCGTCACTAATGACTCTCCAACCTTAACCGAATCACCCACCTTTTTGTTAAGCATCAGGCCAACGGCTAGGTCAATAACTGAATCCTTCGTCGCTCGACCAGCACCTAATAACATAGCAGCGGTACCAATCTCGTCAGCTACTATCTCAGCCACTACACCATCTTCTTTGGCAGGAACTTCAATTTGGTATTTCGCTTGTGGTAATTTCTCTGGATGATCTACAACCGATGAATCGCCACCTTGATTGGCAATGAAATCCTTGAATTTATTTAAGGCTTTACCATTGCTTATAACCTCTTGGAGCATTTTTTCAGCTTCTTCAAGTGAGCTTGCTTTATTTGCCAAGAACACCATTTGTCTTCCTAAAGCTAGGCAAAGTTCTTCTAAGTCTTTGGGTCCTTTTCCTTGTAAAGTATCAATCGCTTCTTTCACTTCAAGTGCGTTACCAATAGCAAATCCAAGCGGCTGGCTCATATCGGAAATAACAGCCATGGTCTTGCGCCCCACATTGTTCCCTATGCTTACCATAGCATGTGCTAGTTCCTTGGCATCCTCTACGCTTTTCATAAATGCGCCGGCCCCTGTCTTCACATCCAGTACAATTGCATCAGACCCAGCGGCGATTTTCTTACTCATAATAGAGCTGGCGATAAGTGGTATTGCATCGACTGTCGCGGTTACGTCACGTAGTGCATACAACTTTTTATCCGCAGGTGTAAGATTGCCTGATTGACCGATGACCGCAATCTTATCCTTATTCACCAATTTCACAAATTCCTCATTACTGATCTCTACATGGAACCCTGCAATGGCCTCCAATTTATCGATTGTCCCCCCAGTATGACCTAATCCACGACCAGACATCTTAGCAACTGGGATGTCTAAGGCAGCAACAAGTGGTGCTAAGACAAGTGTTGTTGTATCACCAACACCGCCAGTAGAATGCTTGTCTACCTTCACTCCCTCAATGGCTGATAAGTCGATAGTATCTCCAGAGTTGACCATAGCCATGGTCAGATCGGCCCGTTCCCGCTCGGTCATATCTTGGAAGAAGATTGCCATCGCCAAGGCACTCATTTGATAATCAGGAATTTCATCCTTCGTATAACCTTCAATAATGAAGTTGATTTCCTCCGTTTTCAATTCCTTACCGTCCCGCTTTTTCGCAATAAGATCAACCATTCTCATCCTAAATTCTCCTCGCTATGTGCTTTTATTTGCCGATTGTCAAACCCCCGTCGCACTTGACCTGACAATTCGCCATTTAAATAAATATTCCTGCCACGATGGCAGAAAGGATACTGACTAACGTTGCCCCATAGAGTAATTTCAGACCAAAGCGAGCCACAACATTTCCTTGCTTCTCATCCAAACCTTTTACCGCACCTGAGATAATTCCAATGGACGAGAAATTCGCGAACGAAACCAAGAATACAGATACAATTCCCACTGTCCGCGCGGATAGCTCAGTGTGCTTGTCAAGTTCGAGCATGGCAACAAACTCATTAGAAACCATTTTCGTCGCCATAATACTCCCAGCTGCAACCGCTTCTCCCCATGGAATCCCCATAATAAAAGCAATCGGTGCAAAAATGTAGCCGAGTAGTTGTTGAAATGACACGCCGAGGATCGCACTAAAGAGGCCGTTAATCATCGCAATGATCGCCACAAAACCAATCAACATGGCTGCCACCACAATAGCAACTTTAAAACCATCCATAATGTACTCTCCAAGCATCTCAAAAAACGATTGTTTTTCCTCTTCCTGTACCTCCAGAATATCCTCATCTTTCTCGACAATATACGGGTTGATGATGGAAGCAATAATAAACCCACCAAATAAATTTAACACAAGCGCCGTTACTACATACTCGGGATTTAGTATCTGCATATAGGATCCCACAATGGACATGGAAACGGTAGACATCGCCGAGGCACATAATGTATAGAGCCTGTGTTTCGGTATTTTATGGATCTGTTTTTTGACAGATATAAATACCTCAGATTGCCCTAGAATAGCAGAAGCAACCGCATTATACGACTCCAGCTTACCCATGCCATTCACCTTGCTTAGAACAAGACCAATGTATTTAATTATGATGGGTAAGACTTTAATGTACTGCAAAATACCAATGAGCGCTGATATAAACACAATGGGCAACAACACCGATAAAAAGAATGTGAATTCTCCCTCGTTGAGGATCCCACCAAATACAAAATTAACGCCCTCTGCAGCATACAACAATAGATGCTCGAACACACCTGAAATAGCTCTAATCAATAATTCTCCAACAACTGTATTTAATAATACAGCCGCTAAAATGATCTGCATAATGACCATAAGGATCAATGGTCGATAGCGGATCTTTCTCTTATCATTGCTGGCAATGTAAGTGAGCACAAAAACGATTAGTATTCCTAGTATTGTTATTAGATATCTCATCGTTGCTTCTCCTAGTTGTCAATTGGATTCTGACTGGTTAATTCATGATTAATACGACGATGTGGATTGTCCACCCTCCATAATTTTTACGCCTGAACTAGCGCCAATTCTGGATGCACCTGCAGCGATCATTTTTTCCATATCTTCAAGATTACGTACTCCACCGGAGGCCTTAACCCCAACCTTTTCACCAACCGTTTGTCGCATTAAAGCTACATCTTCCACCGTTGCTCCGCCTGTTGAGAAGCCTGTCGAGGTTTTAACAAAGTCTGCACCCGCTTTGACTGCTAATTGGCTTGCGATTTTCTTTTCTTCATCTGTTAAAATGCATGTTTCAATAATCACCTTTACTAGTGCCTTGCCAGCTGCAGCATCAACGACTGCCTTGATATCTTGCTCGACAAGATCATGATTTCCGTCCTTCAAGGCACCAATGTTAATGACCATATCCACCTCTGTTGCTCCATTTTTAATCGCATCACTTGCTTCAAATGCTTTGGTTGCACTGGTATTAGCACCAAGTGGGAAGCCGATCACCGTACATATCTCCACATTTGTATTAGCCAAATGTTCAGTGGCATAAGATACCCATGTTGGATTCACGCATACGGAGGCGAATTCATATTTTTTCGCTTCTTCAATTAATTTGGTAATCTCTGCTTTAGTTGCATCTGCGCGTAAAAGCGTGTGATCGATCATCCTTGCTAAGTTAGTCATGTTGACATCACCTTTCTTTGTTCATATCAATTGTCTTATTTGTCTTAACTTACCCTGAACTTACCTGAAATATAAAAAGCCCTTAAAACCAATCTGACATTGGCTTTAAAGGCTTTTCCATATTCTAATCATTTGCTACTATGGATCTAATTTGCGAAATATGATGTTGATTATGCCATATAAATCTTTGAAGAGCTGTATCCATTGTAATTAGCCCTAGTACTTGCGTTCTTAATCTTCTATTAAACGCCTCAGGGCTCAATCCGTTTAGTAAAGTCAGAAACCGACTATGTAGTGTTTCAAGGAGTAAAAGTGAGGTTTCAATAGGGACGTCTTTATAATCACTTAGTTCTGCCCATAAATCTTCACGATAAGAGTCTGAAAGGGGCTCATCTTCTGTCAACGCTCTCTTAAACCTTAGATAAGCGTTCATATCGTTATCCGCTAAATGATGAACAATTTGCTGTATGGTCCAACCATCAGGACGATAGGATGTATGAAGTTGCTTTGGTGTAATATCCTTTAAAAGATTTCTTAGCGTTATTGTAATCCCAGGAATTTGATCTATGAAATTTAAACGCTCTTCTACCGAAGGGTTCGGAATGAGTACAAACTGACCTATTGGAAATTGAACTTTATTCATTTCTGGATGCACTCCATTCGAATATAGATTATCACTCTTCGCCTCGAATTTCTTTAATCCCTTTTCCACCTAAATACGCATGAGCATTTTTTATTTTATCGACGGTTTGAAATCCATACTTGTTATAGACCTTTTCTATTGATTCATTTATTGGAAAAACCCAGAGATTCTCTATTCCTCTATTCATTACTTCTCTTTGTATAAACTGAATTATTACACCGATTAAACCTTTTCCTCTGAACTCTTCAATCGTAGCTACACTTTCCATTCGAGCCTGATCTCCATCTTCAAAAACACATGCGGTAGAGCAAGCTACTCCATCGTATCGAAGAAGATAATGAGTGAAGGCCGGATGATTAAATTGTTCTTTATAGACATTCTCAATGATCTCCATTCCTCCAAACTCTTTAATACTACTCTCTATCTCTAGTGCCTCTTGGTAGTTTTCTTCGGTTACCCTTTCAATCGTAATGCTATTGTTATTAACGATTTCAATCACTCGATTATCCCATAATTGAACGGGGCTCATTAACTCTTCATACATAAAATCTCTTTCTTTTAACTCGGAAATGATATTCTGTTGGTTCTCTAAGTTATAGATATAGAATCTTGGAATGATTGCTCTGGATTCATAAAAATTAATTACTTCATCTACTATTAACTGTGGATCATGACACGTATCGCTTAGATGTGCGTGATTTGCATCATAATAATTCGGATGATCTTCATTGCAAAATATGGAACCCCACTTCGTTTCAATTCGCTCGGTAAATGTTTCTAAGTATGCAAAATCTAGCTTAAGTACATCTTGTAACATCATAATATAGCTACTCCCTATCTAATTATTGTTTCAGAATTGTATTGCCTTCTATAAGCTCTTATACCCAGCCCAACAGCTAAGTATAGAATGGTAGTGATGATCCCACTGATTGGTGATACAAATATTTCTTTGCCTGCGGCAATACTGATATATCCAGATATAACTAAAGGATTAATTAGTGAGTCTTCTACCATATGTAAAATAACACATGGCCAAATGGACTTTGTTACCCTATAAAGTTCAGTATACATCACAGACCAACAAATCATTGTAATGACAGCAACAACGACAAATATAGATCGGTTTACAGGTAGTACTGCTTGCATATCTGTTCCCGATAAAAAAAACAAGTAATAAGGAACATGCCATATTCCCCACACTGATCCAACGATCAGATATAGCTTCCAGTCTTTAAGATTAAGTTTGATGAGTTGTGAAGTTAGGAATCCCCGCCAAACCGTCTCTTCAAAAATATTTTTAATAAAATTAATAATCAATGTACCAAGAAATACCCCAACAAAAACTTTCAGATTAAGTGCGGACAACTCAATCCACTTTGTTGTAGCACCGATAACCAAGATGATTGCTGTTACAACAGGAAAAATCAAAACTGAAGTCAAATACCATTTCATATTACCTTTTAAATTTAGCTTGAAACCAACATCTTTCCAACTTCCCTTTGAGAATATAATGATTGCAAATGCAGTAAGCATAGGCAATACAAGCCATATCCCCATACCGAGCGTGTCACCTTTAGGTTGATCAGTAAGAACAGAGTCTACAAGCACGCCTATCCACCCACTAAAAATAACAACCAAGACAAATATAACAATATTTTGTATCGTTTTTTTATCCATGGAAGCCTCCATTGTATCAAGATTTTGGGAATTCGGTTCACTGATCTAGCATACCGTTGTTTCAAAAAAAAGCGCTCAGTCTCTAGAATGATTTTCATCCTAGACTGGAGCGTTTGTTGTCTGAGCATATTCAATTATTTTATATCTCAGTTTCATCTTTCTTTGATATCTTTATCTCGCTTAAAATAAGATTTTGCTCAGCTATAATTTTTGTGAGGTCTTCCATCTGCCTCATCATTTCTTGATGATTTCGATTAAGCTGAGCATTCATTGCACTAACTTCTCCATCTTGTTTAGCAATATTAGAATGATTAATTGCTCCCCTAATAACTGCATAAAGCAACAAAAAACTAATAGCTGTAGAAAACACCCAAATTATAATACCCATAGGAGATTCACTTCCTTTCATATAGCAAAAAGATAAATTTCCGCACTACTCTAACTGTTCCATATTCATTTAACAATTCCTTCCTTATTATAGACCCTTTAATTCTCTAACGGTCAAACAGCCGTAGAATAAACCGTAGAATAAGTCCTCTTCCTTTCGGAGATAATCTGTATAGCAGCTTATGGAAAGGGATAACAATCCATGAAATTTTTGAACAAAATGATTATGAGAATATTTACAGGCACTTCACAAGGACAATCCGATTCAAGTAAGGAAACACACCAGAATCAGGTCAAAACAAAACTTCAGGACAATATTCAACATATAAAAAAAACGCTTGGAAATAGCACGGATCTAATCGTTAGAGAAATTCGGATCGGGACGGATAAACAGATCAAAGCCGCTATATTCTATACGGATGGATTGGCTGATGCCAAGTCTGTACAGAATTTCATTATGGAAACACTCATGATCAATTTCCCGAATTCTAATCTTGATAAGATGCTAACATCCGGACAAGATAGCTTCCAGATCTTAAAAAATCATATCCTTACAGTTGGAGAAGTTAAGGATGTTTATGAGTTTGATTCCTTATTCACATCCCTGTTATCAGGAGATGCTATTCTCCTGCTGGATGGATACGCGCAAGGGTTCACTCTTGGTATGCGAGGATGGAAAGACCGCGGTGTTACGGAGACTTCCACAGAAACTGTTATTCGGGGGCCTAAGGAAGGATTTACAGAGAACCTTCGCACGAATACCGCGTTAATACGTCGAAAAATAAAAGACCCTCATCTTTGGTTAGAATCAAAAGAAATTGGAAGAGTGACCAAGACTAGCGTGGGCATTATGTACATCAAGGGAATTGTTAATGATAAAGTTGTACAAGAAGTTCACAGGCGCTTAGACCGGATCGATATCGATGGGATACTAGAAAGCGGTTATATTGAGGAATTAATCGAAGATGAGACATATACACCGTTCCCAACCATTTACCATACGGAACGGCCAGATGTCGTTGCCGCCGATCTCTTGGAAGGGAAAATAGCCATATTGGTGGACGGAACCCCAATAGTACTTGTCGTCCCTATTACCCTGATGTCCTTCATTCAGGCTGCGGAGGACTATTATCAGCGAGCAGACATTAGTACCCTTATCCGTATGCTCCGTTTTCTGAGTATATTCATTTCTCTACTAGGTCCATCTCTATATATAGCCATTACCACCTTCCATCAGGAGATGTTGCCAACTCTACTTCTAATCAGTTTGGCCGCGCAACGGGAAGGGGTGCCCTTTCCCGCATTTATTGAAGCGCTCATGATGGAAGTATCCTTTGAAATTTTGCGGGAAGCCAGTATACGAATGCCTAAGGCCATAGCCCAATCCATATCCATTGTAGGAACTTTAGTTATCGGAACTGCGGCGGTTGAAGCTGGGATTATCTCCGCTGCTATGGTTATCGTTATTGCGATTACCGCCGTCTCCAGTTTTGTACTGCCTTCCTTCGACCTGTCCATGACCATTAGAATGCTTCGTTTCCCGATGATGATGCTTGCCGCCTCATTCGGTTTATTTGGGATTATCATTGGAGTCATTGCGATTGTTCTTCACCTATGTAGCTTACGTTCCTTTGGTGTGCCCTATATGAGTCCGTTCGCTCCGTTTATCCTTGAAGAACAAAAGGACTCCATTCTCCGAATGCCCCGTTGGGCCATGTTTTCTCGGCCTAGGCTTATCAGTCGAAAGAATATCATTCGAGAGCAAAGTGCTCCTCCAGAAAAACCACAGGACAAAACAGGAGGTTGACCTATGAAACGGAGTGGACTCTTGCTTTGTATTTGCATCAGCTTAGTTGTATTCGTTACGGGGTGTTGGAACCGCCGCGAGTTGAACGAACTTGCTATTGCCGTTGGTATGGGGATTGATAAATCTGGGGATCAATACGAGATTACCGTACAAGTAGTGGAACCAAGTGAAGTCGCAGGAAAAAAAGGGGGTACCTCCTCGCCAGTCACCTTGTTTCAAGCGAAAGGACCTAGCATATTAGAAGCCCTTAGGGAAATTACTACAATTAGTCCTCGCATAATTTATCTAGCGCATTTACGAGTTTTGGTCCTCGGTGAATCATTGGCGAGAGCGGGAATGGCAGACGCCCTTGACTTCATGTCGAGAGAACCTGAAGCACGAAATGACTTCTTCATTGTTGTGGCTAAGGAAGCTAAGGCGAGTGACACGCTAAAAATATTGACCAATCTGGAGAAGGTTCCCTCCGTTAGATTGTTTTCAACTTTGGAGACATCTGAGCAACAATGGGCACCTACAACGACAGTTAAATTGGATGAACTTATCTCTGTACTAGTAAGTGAGGGGAAACATCCCGTATTAACCGGGCTAGTTCCCTTAGGAGATCTAGCTATAGGAGAAACTCGAAAAAATACTGAAACCGTTAAGTCGCCCGCCGAGTTGCAATACACCGGACTAGCCGTATTTAGAAAAGATAAATTAATCGGTTGGTTAAGTAACGAGGAGGGCAAAGCCTATAATTATGTCACTAATCAAATTAAAGGTACTGTCGGCTATGTTTCTTGTCCAGACGGAGGAAGTATATCATTAAAAGTCATTCGCTCTAAAACGAAGGTTAAAGGTAGCGTGAACGATGAACAACCACAAATCGAAATTGAAGTGCGAGCAGAAGCGAATGTAGGCGAAGTTCAATGTCATCTCGATCTGACCAAGAACGAAACAATTACTAAAGTGGAGAAATGGGCAAATGAGAAGTTGGAAAATTTAATTGAAATGACCGTATCCAGGGTGCAACAAGACTACAAAGTTGATATTTTTGGATTTGGTGAAGTCATTCATCGCTCAAATCCAAAAGCTTGGAAAAAGCTGAAAGATCATTGGGATCAAACTTTTGTGAATATTCCGGTCCATGTGAAAGTTAATTCTAAGATTCGAACCCTAGGTAAGGTATCCAACTCCTTCCTGGAACAACTGAAAGAATAAACTGAGGTGAAACATAGAATGCTCGAGGGTGGGAAAATAAGTATTCGTCAACTTACCATACTAGTGATGCTTGTTACTATTGGAGATTCGATTCTGGTGTTACCTTCTATATCCACCTTTTATGCACAGCAAGATGCTTGGGTGTCAAGTTTCATCGGCATGACAGCAGGCTTATTAGTCGTCTACGTGTTCTGTATGGTCGGACAACTTTACCCCCATTTGACCTTGATTCAATCCATTCAACAAATATTAGGGAAATGGGTTGGGGCCATCGTATCATTACTTTTCCTAGCTTACTTTTTTCTTTCCGCAACAGCACATACGCGGGAAGTGGGTGATTTTTTGAATATAGAAATGATACAGGAAACTCCCCTTCAGGCGTCTCAAATCTTATTTATAAGTATTGTGATCATGGCAGCAAGATTAGGACTTGAGGTCATTGGGCGCACAGCGGAATTTTTCACACCGTTGATCCTCATTATTTTCCTCATACTGATCATGTTCCTTTTACCACAAATTGAACTAGAAAGGATAGAACCCCTCCTGGAAAACGGAATAAAACCTGTACTAATGGGATCTATCCCTTGTCTCGCTTTCCCCTTTTTGGAGTTGGTTACCTTCTTAATGATTCTGCCTTATGTAACTCAAACGAAAAAGATAAGGCAGGGATTCTTACAAGGTGCACTGTTCGGAGGTATTGTATTGATCATCATTATCGCGATGTCCGTTCTTGTTCTCGGTGCAGATGAAACTTCGAGAAGTATATATCCCAGTTATTCCTTGGCTAGAAAAATAAGTCTCGGCCGCTTTCTCGAGAGAGTTGAATCCTCGATAGCCCTTATGTGGCTGTTAACCATATCAATAAAGATAACTTTGTATTTTTATGCTTTCATTCTAGGGTTGGCGCAATTGTTCAAATTAAAAGAATACCGGATGCTGGCTTTGCCTGCAGCGATGCTCCTGATTGTACTCTCTCCGCTCATTTCTCCCAATATAACTTATTACAATGTACTGATTGCGAAATACTGGCCGTACTTGGATTTGACTTATGGGTTACTCTTTCCGCTGTTATTGATAGGGGTATATTATGTTCGCAAAATATCCAAGAAACCTACTGAAGCTTAGGGAAAGGGGAGGACTCAACATGCTGACTATAGCAGGAATTCTTATAGCTGTTGCTATAATTATTGCAATTGATGTTCCCGTTCTTTTGAGAAAGAAACTACATAAGGAGCTTTGGCTATTCTCCTTTCTGCTATGCCTCGGGACTGTGCTAGGTATTGTTCAAGCATTACATATCCAGATTGCTAATCCTATGGATTGGCTGATCATGGTTTACAAGCCCGTTGCTGACTTGGTAGAAACGTGGTTAAAGTGACAACGAAGTGGAGGGGATTCAAAGATGACCAAAAATAATGAGAAAGTTATCATGTTAGGAAAAATAAAAATAAGCTCGCGACAGTTCTCCATACTAATAGCTATATATATGATCGGTAGCGCCATTTTGAATATTCCAGCTATGTTACAAATCGTGGCTAAACAGGATACTTGGATTTCTACAATCGTGGCGTTGGTGGTAGGTTTATGCGTTTTGCCCTTATACATCTATCTAGGCAACCGCTTCGCACATGCTAACTTTACATGGTATATCGAGAAACTCCTTGGAAAATGGCTAGGAAAGATAGTTGCCCTTCTGTTTCTTGTCACTTTTCCAGCTATCGTTGCTATACTTACGCTTCGTAATATTGGAGACTTCATGACAACGCAGATTTTAGAGGATACACCTATCCAGGCTATTCTTATCATCATACTAAGTGTAGTGATCATGGGTGCTCGGCTCGGGCTTGAACCTCTGGCACGTGCAGCAGAGCTTTTTTTTCCTTTCATTATGGTTCTATTAATAGTCTTCATCGTATTAGCGTTCCCACATATCAACTTTAACAATGTTCAGCCGGTACTCGAGAATGGATTAAAACCTGTACTCAAAGCATCCCTCATATTTATTGCCTATCCTTTTTTGGAGCCCATTATATTATCCATGCTATTTCCAAGCGTTCAACATACCGAGAAAAATGGAAAAGCACTATTTACTGGCGTCCTTATCGGAGGATTTATTATGGTCGTCATTACAATACTCACCATCCTGGTATTAGGAACACAAACGGTAAGCTTTGCCTACCCCAGTTACGCATTAGCGAAACTTATTCGCTTGGGGGACTTTTTGGTACGAATTGAAATCATCATGGCGGTGATTTGGTTTATCACGATCTTCGTAAGATTAGCCCTACTGTTTTATATATCTATTGTGGGGATAGCCCAAGTATTAAATCTAAAGGACTACCGCTCCTTGACGTTCCCCATAGCCCTTCTACTGGTCCCTCTTTCGCTTCTGGCATTTCCAAATGCTGCATATTTTCAAGAGTTCACACCCATCTGGACCATCCATGCCCTAGTAATGGGATTCATCTTTCCACTTTTGTTATGGTTGATCGATATTTTGAAAGGTGGAGGCAAGAAGACACCGTGAATTACAAGTAAATACAAGGTGCTTCTTTTTTGATCACCTTATTCTTGATCACTTGATCCAAGACTACTTGCCCTTCATTCTGGATACTTCGCAGAGCTTCATCCAGCGATTTCTGCTTATTTTGAACTTGTACCATTTCACGATCGACGATTGGCTGATAATGACTATAAAATTCGGAAGGGATCTTGTCCATACCTCCAAATCAAATTATTCATTTGCTGCTCCGTACCATTACGTTTTTTATTGGTAAATAGTTATAAGTTTTACAGGTGCACAAATTCTAATCTGTGTCGAAAAGAGAGTTTTTGCGTAAAACTATGGCGCAGGACTCTAGAACTATATATACTTAATCCTTGAGGATAATCTTGGAATAAACGGGTATATAGTCCTCTAACATTCATCAGATACATAAAGTAGCCCACATAGCTCCTCTAAGCTGTCGTAGATGAAAGTCCCCCCCGTCCTTGTAAGAAGAAATACATACGCTCAGCATGTTTGAAGGAAAGTAATTAGTTTGTGACTCAATTGGCGAAATATCAAAATGATTAAGGAGTGGTATATTGATGAGTATGGCAAAATTCTGCGCTAATTGTGGCGTACCCAGGAGAGAGAATGCTAAGTTTTGTAAAGAATGTGGACAGTCTTTTCTTCAAGAGGACGTTTCTTCTGTTGAAGATGAGAAAGAGATTTTAGCTCCAACGGAGACAGAACTAGAGCTAGAAACAGAAACAAAGATAGAAACAGAGACAGAGGCAGAAAGTGCAGCCCCAACAGAGGAAAATAACATAATCGTAACGGAAATAGAGGAATCTTTAATAGAGGAAGTAGCTTCAACTGATGTTATGACCTTAAATGAGAACGTAGCCTTAACAGAAACTCCTGAATTAAACGAAACAAGTCAGCCTCCTAGTAGCACCCGCAATAGATTATCTGGTGTTATTAATCAACGCACCAAGAAGCCACTTATCTATGGAGCTGCGTTGCTCGGCTTTATACTTATTTGTGGCGTGGCATGGTCCATTTTCGCCTCAAGTTCCTCCCAATCCTCACCTCCACTGGTATATATCAAAGATTTTGAGTTAACCCTATCGGTCGACAAGCAGGATAGACCCATCACAGCAACAAAAAAGTGGATGGATATGGATGAGGAAACTCGAGAAGAAATAGATTTATCTTCTTCCGGTGAAGAAACTAGAACTTCAGACACTTCATTCTACAAGTTAGGAGAAAGTATTTATTTCTGGGTCAAACTGAATGAACGCGCAGACCGCATGTTCTATCTGAGTAAAATTAGTGAAGATGGGACAGCCAGTCTATTTTACTCCGACCCAACAAAGCTTTCTAAGTCTAAAGATGGAGTAGAAAGTTTTGATCAGGGAGTTCGTATCTCCTCCAATCTTAATATAAATCAATTCAATCCCTTTCAAATTACTAGAAACGGTGACTATGCACTATATCTCAAAAATTATGAAGACCAGAGTGGCAGCTTATATCTGTACAATATGAAAGAAGAAATACTTATCGACAACAATGTAGCGGATAATTATTACTTCTCTGAGGATGAATCCTCAATCATCTATATGAAAGTAATGGACGATGATACTAGCGATCTTTACATTAAATCACTCGATAGTAAGCGTGAAAAAGTAAAAATTGATAGTGGTGTTGCGCAAATTATCAACTACTCAAGTGATTTGAAAAAAATATATTACACCAAATCTAATGATGATTCAGAAAGCTCAAATTACTACTCACTTTATGTGAAAGAAGACGGTAAAGATAAGCGTAAGATCATCTCAGATTATTCTGGCATGGAATCCAGCAGTATGACGGATGAGTTTTTCTTCACCAGAACAACGATGAATAATACTAAACTAATCGATTTTGTTGAAGATGATATGGCTGCTAGCGATCTCAATATTACTGAACCAGTCTATAGCGATTTTGAGTATGAAAGTACCTACACCGATTATTGGGGATATACATATACCACTACGGATGTCGACTATGACCAATACTATCTCGCATACGATTTGTATCAAGATAAATTGGATCGGGATACTCTTAGAAGCGATTTAGAGTACGAAGAGTTGTCTACTATAACTAAGCAATTATTTCTATATGCGGACGGCAAGGAAAAAGAAGTCTCCAGCGAATTGGCCTGGGTTAATTATGCTGATGCCGCAACAAAATCTGTTATTTATGTAAAATCTGAAACCGTTAAAAGTCCTACCGATAAGATGAAGTTATCCGAAATTAGTAGCATATACGACGTTAAAGATCGTTATGAGACTAACAGTAGCAATAGTAGCAGCAAATACATTGTGTTAAACGGTGGAACGGAACAAGAAATGTCGGAGGATGCAAGTGAATCCTATAGGTTCACGTTCAGCGAAGACGGCAAAAAGCTGTATTATTCAGAAAATGAAAACGATAATGAAAGTACCTCTGGTACGCTAGTTGTATGGGATGTACTTGAAGGCAAACTCAGTAATCGCAAAGTTATCGACGAGAATGTCGAGCAATACATGTTCGTCAATGATAATATTTGGTATTACAAAGATGTGAAGGATGACAAAGGCGAACTGTTAACCTATAGTAAGGATGGCAAGAAAGTCAAAATTGCTTATGATGTTCAACTTGGAAATACTACGGTATATCCTGAGGATGATGTCGTCTTGTACATGACAGACTTTAATACTAAACGTCTAATGGGCTCCTTATTCATGAAACAGGGAGACAAAAGCACCAAAATTAGTGATGATGTAAGCTTCTACAATTACAATAAAGTATCACGGTTATTTTACGTCTCCGACTATCGTTTGAAGAACGGAGCGGGCGATTTGTGGGAATATCGAGGTAAAGACGAGAAGAAACTAATCGATAGCGATGTACAAACCATGCTTCCGATTCAGTACGGATTTACATTCTAAAACAAAAGTTGAGGGGCTACCATACTGATGGTAGCCCCTTACTTTCTAATTTTACACCTATACATTATTCACTTTTCACTACCGGAATGTGAATCTCCATCACCGCTCCAGTCTCGTCATGGCAACGTTCATCATAGAACTCATAATCCACTTTACCCGGTGCAAACTCATATCCCGAATCAGGAAACCATTCTTCAAAAATATACTTTGCAGTACCTTCGATCGCTTTGGCAAACGCACAATCGGCGTAGTCAGCGGGAGGCGTCGTAAACACTGCATAAGTGGCCTCTGGGATGCTTCCCTTAAACATCTCTTCCTTAGCGTTATCGAAATTCTCTACTTTAACACCAATGACATACGTAAATGCACCCGTCTCCATATTCGGAGGAAAACATACACAATACTCCCCATGTTCTTCAGGTTTGAGCTGTTCATATAATTGTTGCTCTAGTCCATCAGCATCAAAGTGATTCCAGAATGCGGGGATGTCTCGCTTGCTTCGGCTTTCCTCAAATGTAGTTTCAAGTGCATACCCAACAATATTAAATGCTGGTTTGGTTATAAATTTAGGTTCCAGAATAATTCCTCCATATAGATTCAACTTTTCATAAAGGGCAAGATTAACTTTCCCAGGCACTTTTGTACTCACATATTTACGATAATTTTCAGGGGAACACCCATATACCTTCCGAAATGCTTTACAAAAACCGGAATGAGTCTCAAACCCATATTCCATGGCAATATCGATAATCTTTTTATTGGTAGATAATTCAACAACCGCGTGAGCCAGTCTCCGTGTTCGCACATACTCCATTACGGGCATTCCGACATACACATGAAATAACTTATAGAAATGATCAGGGGAAAATCCCGCAATTCCAGCTAAAGTTTCCACAGTTATTTTTTCGGTAAGTTGTTCTTCAATGAAATCAATACTCTTCTGAAAACACTCCATATAGTTCATATGGTTCCTCCTCCCGATCGGTAATCTAAATTTACCATCAATTCATAAATGGGACTGTTCCAAAATTGTCATGTTGATTAATTTTCCTGGAACATTCTGTTGTGCCATACGAGAACAAGAGGTCTATCCTATGCGAACAGGGATAGACCTCTTGTTGTATTTGTCATATCTTGCGATTACGCTAAGGGTATCTTGACAGGTTCCTTTTGCAGCGATTTTTTACGGTAGATGGATAGGATAAGGATGGAAACGATGACTAGAGCGGAAATAATGGCCGCCGTTAAATATAAGTTTCCAAAGCCTTTCCCAATACTGTCATGTATTGCGTTCATAATGATTTCTTTAATGGTCGGATCAGGTATTTGCTCTACTGCCTCATATAGTTGGGAGGTGCTCATTCCCGAGATGTCTGAGAAGGCAGGTCCACTACCGCTAATACCTGCCGCCGCCAGTCCACTTTTGATTTCATTGCCAATGTTACTAGCGCCAGCCGCGATGAAACCAGCATAAAGTGTCGGGGACAAAGTTAGTCCAATTTGTCTTATCAAGGATAATGTTCCCAGGGCACTACCTTTATTGCTGTTATCCACACTTTCAGATACAAGTACATTCAATGGAGCTCCAAGCAAGAATCCAAACCCTACGCCTGCGATCATACTTGCAATGACGAACTCCCATCTTTCTGTCACCCAGAGTGGGAACAAAGCAAAACCGACAAGTGAGATAACGCCCGAAATAATGGTTGTAAACACGGGGCCTTTTTTATCCACCAACACACCGCCTAGACCAGCACCCACGCCGGATGCTAGTGCAAGAGGTGTCATCCAATACCCCGATTTCTCAGCTGATACACCTAAGAATTGCTCCACAAACGAAGGGATAAAGATTACGGCTGCAAGTAATCCTCCCGAGAAGAAACCGATTAGCAGCGTCCACTGAAACACTTTGCTACTAAGAAGCGAGTAAGCCAGTATAGGGTCACCACTTCTTGCTTCCAAATTTTTCTCATAAAGAACTAACAAGATAAACAGTATAACCCCACCTAGGACGAATCCATAGACCATAGGGTCAGCAAAACTACCGAGGAAGTTGCCTGCATCCAAATTGGTAATACCGTACATCAGCGATAAGATCGCTAGGGATAAAATAATCGTTCCGACAAAATCCAACCGTTTTGTGGAAGATGCCTTTGTCTCCGTAATGAACGGAATACCTAGTATAATTAAAACTGCTGCGATAGGTATGTTGATTAGAAATAACCAATGCCAGTTACCTGTTAGATCTAACAGAAAACTACCTACATTAGGACCGAGTACAGCTGCCATACCGTTCATAGCACCCAATAACCCCAATGCCTTCCCTTGTTTCTCCTTCGGTAAGGTCGTTAAGACGTGGGAGCTACCGATAATAAATATCCCCCCTCCTCCAAACGCCTGAAACAGCCTTGACAGTAAGAACATGGGAAACGAACTACTAAGGGCCACAAGCAGTGACCCGATTCCGAACAAGGCCACCTCAATAAGAAATAATCTCTTACGTCCAAATCGATCAGACAGTTTGCCGATAATCGGTACACTAACCGCCAATCCCAATGTATAGAGTGTTATTCCCCATGATCCCCATGAAGCAGACACCCCGAAGGAATCATTGATTGTCGTTAGAGCGGCTGAGATAATGCCGTTGTCTAAGGCAGCCATAAATACCCCAATGGTAAACAACGTAATCGCCCAATTGGAGCTGTGCTTCTTTTGCACCGAATTCATTCATATCCCTCCTAAATTTATTTACATTATCAAATAGTTCATTTCAAGTTAACTAAATATATAATCAATTATATGCAGCTCCCTGTCAAGCATCACCTAAAAAAAAGCCAACATCCCCCCTGATAAACAGAGATTATGTTGACTAAATATATTGTGCCCTATTTTTAATCTTTTAACGCGATCGATAGAATCGTAAGGCCTTGCTTCACAATTTCTTTTTCAGCGTCTGTCATTTTTTGAAGGGATCTTTTGATTTTCTCATGCCCTTGTTCATATAATCCTCGAAAAATAGTCTTCGCACTCTCTGCTAAACTGACATCGATCGAACGTCGATCAATTTCAGAAGGTTTTCTATTAATGAAACCCGACGACTCCAATCGGTCAAGCAGTCCGGTCGTATTAGGCAATGAAGCACCCATACTATCGGCGATTTCACTTACTTTCAAACTCCCATGATTGTTGAGTAGCATTAACACCTTCATTTGCGGCATACTCATATCTAACTTCATCCACTCCGATACATCGCCTAAACCAGCTGAAGTGAGTACCTTCATATATAGCACCCATACTTCTCTTTCATCAGGAGAAAGTATATCTTTTTTCAATGTAGTTGTATCATGCAAATTATATTCCATATCATCACATCCTTAACGAGAACTACCTTCCTTTATTATAGGATGATTACTTATAAAGTTATAGTGTTAGTCTGTGTCATAATTTCACACCACAAAAAAGCAACCTCAGGAGGTTGCTTTTTTATACTACATATGAATAGCGAACTGTGGCTACGAAAAATCAGAACTCCCTACTATATAATAACTAATTTATTCACATCCGTACGGCTCGAAAAACGATGATCTTGCGGAGATCCGCCGCTGGTATTTAGATTCTGCGCATTCTTCGCTGCCTTGCCGCACAAAGTCTGCTATTATCATGTGGTATGCATAGAGGAGTACCATAAAGAGGATCGGGAATGATATCACATTTCAACCGGAACACCTTCTCAATTAATTCTACATTAATCACTTCGCTTGGTTCGCCCTGAGCCTCAATTTTACCATCCCGGATCGCAATGATATGATCGGCATAACGACAAGCCAGATTGATATCATGAAGTACCATAACAATCGTCCGCTCATCGCGGTCATTCATTTCAAAAAGAAGGTCGAGCACTTCGATCTGATGCGTCAAATCTAAATAAGTGGTAGGCTCGTCCAGGAGAATAACCGGTGTCTCCTGTGCCAGTGTCATGGCAATCCATGCACGCTGCCGCTGGCCCCCCGATAATGAATCAACCGATCGCTCTGCAAGCTCACCCATACCCGTTGCCTCCAAAGCCTCTTGAACCACAGCCTCATCCTCACGCGACCATTGCTTCAGCCAACTTTGATAAGGATATCGGCCTTGTTTCACCAATTGCAACACCGTCAACCCATCTGGTGTACTTGGACCTTGCGGGAGAATAGCAAGCTTACGCGCAACTTCCTTTGTGGACATGCTGGCAATATCGCCACCATCCAATAATACTGAACCACGCTGTGGTTTCAGAAGCCTCGCCATGGATCGAAGTAGCGTCGACTTGCCGCATCCGTTACTGCCAATGAATACAGTGATTTTCCCCTGCGGAATCGTCAGATTTAAATCTTCGAAGACAAATTCGCCTCCATAAGATAATCCGAGTCCCTTTGCTTCTAATGTACTCATAACAGTTCTCCTTCTCCAGCTTAATAACGATTCCGGTTACGATACAGCAGATATATAAAGAACGGTGCGCCAATTGCCGCCGTTAATACACCAGCCGGTACATCTCGTGGTAAAAAGACAGTACGTGCCGCCAGATCTGCCACTAATAAAATTAACGCACCAAGCAGCGCACTAACAGGTAGGACACTGCCAAAGGAAGAACCCACAAGTTTGCGTGCCATATGAGGCGCCATTAATCCGATAAAAGCAATCGCTCCACCTATAGCAACCGCAGATCCGGCAAGAGCTACACTCAGAAAAATTAGGAATAGTCGTTGCTTCTGTACTGAAGCACCCGCTCCGCTCGCCACATCATCGCCCAGTGCCTGAATATTAACATTCCGTGCCTGCAGCCAAGTGATCGGAAGAAGAATGGCCACCCAGGGTAGTAACGTGAGGACATCTTTGTCCCATGAAGTACCATAGATACTTCCACTCATGAAAACTAAGGAGCGCTGCGCCAGTATTAACGGTCCTGAAATAATAAACATATAAGAGATAGCCTTAACAGCAGCCGAGAGTCCGATGCCCACAAGAATGAGCCGTAACGGTTCAACTCCATGTTTCCAAGACAGAATGTACAACAAAGCGGCCATGAGTAGCGCCCCGCCAATAGCAGCAAGTGGCATCCAATGAATCGACACCGTACCTCCGAATATAAACATAAAGAGTACTGCACCGAGTGAAGCCCCTTCCGTAATCCCTGTCACATCCGGTGATGCCAATGGATTACGAATAACTCCCTGTAAAATGGCTCCCGCTACAGCTAATGAAGCACCGATTAACGTCGCAATCACAATCCGCGGCAATCGGAGTTTCTCAACAACCACCTGTTCCATAGGTTCTCCCCTACCAAAGATTGCTTTGATAACACCAAGAGGAGAGATATATAGGCTACCAATACCTGTACTAATTAGCATAACAACGATGCAGAGTATGAATAAGATTAGAGTAACCCACAGGGTTCTTTTCTCTATTAAAATTGAAAATTTAGAATTAGCCGAGCGAAGTGATCTATATTTACTCATTACGTCCGTCTGCCTTTCCTAGCAATATATACGAAGAATGGCACACCTATAATCGCGGTCATGACCCCGACGGGAACTTCCTTCGGCATAGCGATATATCTTGAGCCTAAATCAGCCGCAACAAGTATCAAAGCGCCTAACACTGCGCTATATGGTAGAATCCAGCGGTAATCGTTACCTACTAAGTAACGAACAATATGTGGGATGATGATGCCAACAAAAGCAATCGGACCCGCTACTGCAACCGAAGCACCCGCAAGCAGAATCGTCGCAATCGCAGCGAATAATTTAATATGTGCCGTACGCTGCCCCAGTCCCTGAGCAACATCGTCACCCATGGCCAAGACGTTCAAGTGACGCGCAAGTAGCAAGGCAATTAACATGCCCACAGCCATATAAGGCCATACGGTTTGGAGCTGCGCCATGTCTCGTCCGGCAACCGAACCGACCAACCATACGAGTACCTGGTCAAACATTTTACCATCTGTAAGCATAAGTCCTTGGGTCAGAGAAGCAAAAAACGCAGTCATGGATGCCCCAGCAAGTGTGATCTTGACCGGAGTCATTCCGTCTCTACCTATACTCCCCAGAGTAAAGACGATACCTCCACTTACAGCAGCACCTATCAATGCGACCCATGTAAATGCTCCCATCCCCGATATCCCCAGCAAAGATGTTGACATCACGATAAAAAAAGTTGCTCCGGAGTTTACTCCTAAAGTGCTAGGTGAAGCAATAGGATTACGCGTCATGACCTGCATAACTGCCCCAGCAACTGCTAAGCAAGCCCCAACGGAAGCAGCAATCAGTGCTCTAGGAACACGAGTTGTGCGAATGATCAAATGTTCAGTACTCATATTATAGTGCGTGAATGATTCCCAAACGGAACTAATTGGGATATCCGTAACTCCAAAAGCAATGCTACACACGATGGCGATAGCAAGCATTAATAGTGAAATAACTAGCAAAACGATTCTCATATAGTCACTTTCTTCCGAAAACTATTCTAATTTAAATATCTTATTTAAAAGGAACTTACTACTTGTAGAATTTTAGAGTAAGCTATATATAATGTCAATGATTGTGATAATCATTCTCAGATTTTTATTGACAGTTAGTTCCTTTACCATTATAGTTTAAAATTGCAACTGATAATAATTCTCACACAGAGAGATTCATACCATTTAGGGGGAAATAATCATGCTAGCTAATTCGACACAAACAAAGAGAAGAAGTATTACTTGGTTAGGGATGCTGGCGCTGATTCTAGCCGTGGTGCTATCCGGCTGTGGAAGTAATGATGCCACCAACAGTGCGGGGCAAACCGATCCAACGACAACAAACAATACTGCTACAAATACAGATAATCAAACTCGTACCGTGAAGCATTCAATGGGAGAGACAGAGATCTCAGGAACACCACTTAAGGTTGTTGTACTGACAAATGAAGGTACTGAAGCCCTTTTGGCACTTGGCGTGAAACCAGTCGGGGCCGTTAAATCTTGGACAGGCAACCCTTGGTATGATCACATCAAAGCCGATATGGAAGGTGTAACAGAGCTTGGCGAAGAGAGCCAGCCAAACCTTGAGTTGATCGCTGGTCTGCAACCGGACTTGATCATTGGTAACAAAATGCGGCAGGAAAAAATATATGAGCAATTAAAAGCCATCGCTCCAACTGTTATGGCGGAAGACTTGCGCGGTGAATGGGAAATCAACTTCAAACTGTATGCGGAGGCATTAGGTAAAACCGCCGAAGGCGAAGATCTGATGGCTGCATACGATAAGCGAATTGAAGATTTCAAAACCAAAGCTGGCGACAAATTAAATCAGACAGTATCCGTTGTACGTTTCATGGGTGGTAAGACACGTGTCTATCACACCAACACATTTTCAGGAATTATATTTGACCAAATCGGGTTTGCCCGCACGGAAATGACGAAGAATGCGAAAGACACATTCGTGGATGAAATCACGAAAGAACGTCTGCCAGAAGCGGACGCTGATCGTTTATTCTACTTCACGTATGAAACTGGCGATGGTAAAGCAAATGAGACAGAACAGGAATGGATTAACGATCCGCTATGGAAAAACCTTAGCGCCGTTAAGAACGGCCAGACCTATAAAGTTGATGATGCTATTTGGAACACCGCTGGTGGTATCAAAGCAGCAAACCTGATGCTGGATGAATTATACGAAATTTATGATATTCAACAATAAATATCGCGCTTCAAAGAAAAAGAGCTGTCCCCTTCGAATAGGTGGCAGCTCTTTCTTTTTTATGTCATAACGGTACTAGATCATCGCTCTCATTTTCTCGTCTAGCATTTGAAAAGCATTCTTTATCGCTTCTGTGGGAATATTAGCGTACCGATCTCCGATACTAAGTTCACTATAACAGCTTGTCTCGTCAATTTTCGTTAAATAACCTACTATACCTAGCCCGGTGGCTTCATAGATACTGAATAGAACAGGTTCTAACTTCTCCTTAGGCACAGCAAAATGTATATGGAACATGTTAGATACAGGTTTCGCAGGTTTTGAATTAACCCCGTGACACTCATTCACAATAGTAGCAAGTTCTTTCGCATCCTCATAATACTGCCCCATTTTATCCACTCTCTGTTCGAAGTAATAATCAGAACTAATAATATAAGGGTACAGGCTTATGAGATCACCACCGTGCCGTCTCTTCCATACCTTTGACTCTTTGGTAAAGTCAACATCGCCAGCAAGAACCGCTCCTGTAATCCCACCGATTCCTTTGTAGAAGGAAATATATACACTATCAAACAGCGCACATATCTCAGCAGCCGATTTTTGATAATACGGTAGGATCTCAAACAATCTCGCTCCATCCAAATGCAGCTTAATCCCCTGCTCACGGCAGTAAGTAGAGATCGCTTCAAGTTCGCTGTATTCTGGCAATTGCCCGCCAATCTCACGTTGAGGTAATTCAAGCAATAAGCATGCAATATCCTCATTCATGTTACATACATCATCCAAAGTAATCAATCTGTTACTGTCCGCAAGTAGAATAGGCTCAATATGGTGAAGTTCCTTCAATCCATCTTCCTCATGAATCTCTAAATGACACAAAGGATGGTACGCTACTCTCTTCAGCCCCTTCTGATCGCACCATATTCTCAATGCAATCTGCTGGGCCATCGTTCCACTAGGAAAAAAAACAGCCGATTCCTTCCCCAACACCCCTGCCATTTTCTCTTGAAAATCCTCAATCACTTTGCCTTTACCATACATATCACTATCCAGATTGCCATCGATATGTTCTAATGCCTCTTTCAATACTTGAATACTTCTTGGACCATGACCCGACAAAGGATAGGTTGTTTGTTTAAATGCTTCTGATAATGTTAAATTTTCGTTCATCTAGTAGCGCTCCTTCTTGTTTCACTAATGATCACCATTTTAATATGTAGCGTGAAATTTGGACCTCTATATACATGATATATGCTATAGAATCGGTACCTTGTACGGTTGACGGACACTGAGTACGCTAATTACTCCAAATACCCCAATTTCCGCATTATGCGGACAGTGGTTCCGTTATTGACATAAATTCCAGATAAAATCAGCACTATACTAACGGATAACGGATCCTATGTCCGCTACTGCACCTAAGTGGGTGCCTTTGAACGAAATAAGGTACCTCATGTCCGCCTAGCTACTGAAAAAGAAAAGCCAGCACATATTTTGGGATAGAGCCCAAAATTAAATATAGTCTTTTAGGATTTCTTATATCACTAAGAAAAGACTACTCCCTTTCCCGCCATGTTACAATAAAAGAAAAACGGAGGAGGTACCATTCATGTTCCATCCTACTGTCTTCGACAATATTAAGGTCGCTATTGAGAACCAGATCTATGACTATGATAATTTGGACGGAATTCTCGTGGTTACGGATCGCTCCGACCTTCTGAATATGGCGCTGATGTCCAGAGAGTTTAGTCTCTCGTTCAAACTAATCGGAGGCCTGAAGGTCACATCAGAAATTGTATTAAATGCCTCAACGAAAGATTTGAATGACGAAATACTGGATGCTCCAGACACGAATCCCGGCTGCAATCTGCAGCTTCGCTTTTATACTCAAGTACATGATATCCCTTCTCAATGTCCGGCTATCGAGAGTATTCTACATGCGATATGGGGACCGGATTTACACCCTATTCAAGCCTTGAGTTTTATTTATGGTGAAGAAGGTAAAGGTTATAATAATTGTATTGAGCTGCAATTCAGACGTCAGATCACTGAGGAACAAATGGAGGATATCCCCGACCTGTTGCAGCATCTGTTGCAAAGTGCAGAGGAACTTGAAGTGATATAATTCAACATTCTAATACATTGCCATATTTCGACAACGAGGTGAACAACCATGAAATTTATGCCACCTGCCAAAAGCGAACGCTGGATCACATGGATGCTGATTTATGCCGTACTACTCTGGCTGCCCTTCATTCTGCATCGGTTCGTCCTACTAGGACAGACATTTAGCCTTACGATATCTCTGCGCTTCGCCCTTCTTGCCCTCGTAATGTCTGGTATTGTTAATGGTCTCGGATGGCTCGGTGTCCGTTTAGTATGGTTAATCACCACAATCGGAATTGTTATTGGACTGGGGCTTATGTTCATCTATTCCAACAGAGACATGTCTGGCTGGGCTGATCTTGCGGCCTTTTTGACCTTCTACTTATGTACATTAGGAGGATTTACCCTTGGCTTATTGACAGAAGGAATGTATTGGCTGATAAGGAAGCTTCATAAATCTTAATTATGGAACTATCAATGAGGTGATATTCGTGTCCAACTCTTTGCTGACAAAAAATGCTCTAGCCCATTCGTTGAAATCCCTGATGGAGCATACTACGATAAATAAAATATCTGTGCAGCATCTTGTAGATGATTGTGGACTGAACAGACAGACCTTCTACTATCACTTTCAAGATATATTTGATTTGCTTGGTTGGATTTACAAGACTGAAGCAGTCGAAAGCATCGCTCAATATCGTAGCTATAGTACCTGGACTGACGGTTTCTATAAAATTTTCTGTTATATTGAGAGCAACAAGGCCTTCTGTTGTAACACGCTAGATTCACTCGGTAGAAACCATTTAGACAACTACCTCTATTCCGTTACGAATGATCTCATAATGGGGGTTATTAACGAACTATCTAGCGGTATAAATGTCCGTCTCGAGGATAAGCAGTTTATTGCTAACTTCTATACTCTAGCCTTCACTGGCCTCGTAATTCAATGGATGAGAGACGGTATGAAGGAACAACCTAAGCAAATTATTGAGAGGCTCAGCATTCTAATCGAAGGAAATTTTCTAAAGGCTTTGCACAAATATGAGAATAAGTAGTCGTAGCATAAATCGTCATCCTCATACTAAATTGATATACATTAAGCTCCTCTTACCTTAAGATAAGAGTAATTATCCAATAGGGGGTCACTTAATAACGTGAATCATAAATTCGGTTATACTCAATACTTAGTTAGAAAAAAGATCATTTCCATCGTCGGTGCCAAGTTCCATATTTATAATGCGAATGAGGAGCTAGTGATGTTCTCCCAATTGAAAGCCTTTAAGTTGAAAGAGGACATTCGGCTATACAGCGATGAGAGTATGACCGAGGAGTTACTTACAATTTCAGCCCGTAGCATGGTGGATTTCTCCGCAACCTATGACGTTAAAGATCCGAGCACTGGAGAACATGTAGGTAGCTTACGCAGAAAGGGATTCAAGTCCATTCTGAAGGATGAATGGATTATAATGAGCCCGAATGAGGTTGAAATTGGACGGATTAAGGAAGAAAGCAGCGTTCTTGCCTTATTACGTCGTTTCTTATCCAATCTGATCCCTCAACAATATAATGTATTGATAAATGGGAACACAGTTACTACTTTCAAACAAAATTTCAATCCATTTGTCACGAAAATGAATGTCGATTTCTCAGCCGATCCAAGTCATGTTCTTGATCGCCGGTTAGGGCTTGCCGCGAGTGTATTGCTCTGCGCAATCGATGGGAAACAGAACTAGAACTTATATATACACAATAAGCAGGATGAATTTCATCCTGCTTTTATTGTGTTAAATTATTTAATTCAATTGATATGCAATAGCTTCGTAAGGTTTCAATACAAACTTATCATCCGTCTGCCCAACACGTTCATAATTGGAGAGAATGACATGCCTACTCCGTTCGTTTAGCTCCTTCGGCATCGCAAACATTGGCGTATTCCCGAAGAAATTTAGCAAGATTAGAAATGTCTGATCTTCGAACGTCCGTGTATATGCGAAAATTTCTGGATGCTCCGTAAGCCTACTCTCATATCTTCCGTATATAAGCGCTTCATTCTCCTTACGCAGAGCGATTAACTTCTTATAATAATTCAGAATCGAGTCTGGGTCCGACATCTGCTGATTCACATTAATCTCATGATAGTTAGGGTTAATGCGAATCCAAGGTAATACTGTAGAAAATCCACTGTTTGGAGTATCATCCCATTGCATTGGTGTTCTTGCATTATCACGCGCCCGGTACCTGATCCTGCGCATCGTATCCTCTATATCTTTTCCATCCATCAGACGTTCACGGTAAAAATTATAAATCTCCACATCGCGATAATCACTAAGTTCATTGAACACTACATTCGTCATACCAATTTCCTGTCCCTGATAAATAAATGGGGTTCCCTGCATTAACATATAGAAGGTGGCAAGCATTTTGGATGATTCTTTATGATAGTGCACAGGATCACCAAAACGCGAAACAGAACGTGGTTGATCGTGATTTTCTAGATATAACGCATTCCAACCCACACCTTCCAGACCCGTCTGCCATTTGTTCATAATCGCCTTTAAGTCGACCAAGTTCCACGGAGCGCAATCCCAGCGCCCCTCCGGACCAAAGTCTATGTTGACATGTTCGAATTGAAAGATCATATTAAATGCGCCGTTCTTTTCGCCAATCCACGAGTCAACTTCAGTTATAGGGATTCCACTCGCCTCACCAACCGTCATAATATCATAACCAGCAAACCCTTCACGCCTGAACTGACTAATAAACTCCCCAATTCCTTCGATGTTTTGGTGTCCAGCCATAGAATTTACGAAACGGAGATGATTCGGATTTGGCATATTTGGTAGTCCGGGTAGCTTCTTAATATGTGATATCGCATCTACCCTGAATCCATCAATCCCTTTATCCAACCACCAACGGATCATTTGAACTAATTCCTGCCTTACGACTGGATTTTCCATATTTAAATCTGGCTGTTTCCTCGAATAGAGATGCAAATAATACTGATCCGTCGTCTCATCGTATTCCCATGCCGAGCCATTAAACATCGACTCCCAGTTATTTGGTTCCGCCCCATCCTTTGCGTCCTGCCAAATGTAATAGTCCCGTTTCGGGTTGTCCCGGGAAGACCTGGATTCAACAAACCATGGATGTTCATCCGATGTGTGATTAAGTACCAGATCTAAGATGATTCTCATATCGCGCTTATGAACTTCTCGTAAAAGTGTGTCAAAGTCCTCCATAGACCCGAAATCATCCATAATATCCTGATAATCACTAATATCATAGCCATTATCATCATTTGGAGATTTATAAATGGGACAAACCCAGATGACATCAATCCCAAGTTCCTTCAAGTAATCCAACTTGGAGATAATCCCTTGCAAATCCCCTATACCATCACTATTCGAATCCATGAAGCTTCTTGGATATATTTGATAAGCTACTGCTTCTTTCCACCATATTTTACGCATGCGCTAACCCCCTTAGATGCTATAACTCTGGCACCTAGTTTAAGTATTTATCTTGAATCTTCAAGTAAAACAGACACTTTCCCGATCTGCATATAAAAGAGTATGGTCATCCTCGTCCAAAATATCCGGTGCATCTCCCAAAATAGCTAACTCTTGGGTTACATTACCCATAATTGTCTCATCCTGCTTACGGAGGAACAAAAAAGGCTATGATAATTTCTTATCATAGCCTGTGCCCCATAAGGGTCATGAATAATTATTATATTTACTCGTTACCTGATTTATCTTCCGTGATCTCCGATTTCCAGCCAAGTTGTCTACACATCTCATTCATTTTGCGGATATCGCGTCTTGCCTCTATTTGGGTTAGCCCCAATTTGGATGCTGTTTCCGCAGCCCAGCGGAGAAGGTACACTAATGTATCCGCTTGCGCTTCTCTAGCCGCATAATCTAATAATACAAGACTATCTTCTGTAACGCCGGCACGTACATAACCCCAATACGTACCTTCGAATTCACGGATGGCAAAGAGCTCACGATTCTCCGTAATACCGAATTCTTCAAGAGGATTCTTCAGATGTTCAAGCCATTCGCTCTTCGAATTAAACTGCAGCGTATACTCCGGAATATCCCATTTAACCGTCTGAGCTGCTAACTCGGCAAATTCCTCGTCCTGCAAAGTGATCCAGTTATCTACGGGATGATCCAGCTCAGCAGGAACCTCTACAGTAATCTTCCAAGGTCTGTAGCCCACTTCTACTCCAATGGACTCAAGTATTTCGGGAATCCCTACACCTCTTAGTCCTCTTTGTTTGGCTATCTGGATAAGTTGTCTTAAGGCTTCAGGTGAACCTACCGCAATATCATTGCTATGTTGGACAACAATCGTTCCATTTTCAAGACCAGGCTGGACCTGTGCTACGATATCCTCTGCAGATATGCCTTTCCAGTCTCTAGAATCGATGCCTTCGATATCCAGATATCCGCCCCACTCAGCAAGCCAATCCAGATTTTCTTCACGAAACGAACAATAAGGAAAGCGCATAAAATTGGGGCAAGGGAGACCCGTTGCATCCTGATAGGCCAGCTCAGTCAATTTCAATTGCTCCAGAAATACGTGCTTCGGCACTTGTGCCATGCGGCGGTGATGATACGTATGAGGGGCAAGTACGTGACCCCGGGAAAGGACTTCTCTTGCTCTATCCGGGTGTTTATCCATCCACTCTCCGGTGAAGAAAAAGGTTCCAACGACTTCTTCTTGTTCCAGAACATCTAACCACAACTCTAGTGGTAGCCTGGAAGGTCCGTCATCAAACGTAAACGCGCAGATTGCTTGGTTAACATCCCCTCGCCAAACCGCTTTTGTTGACATATTGCCGCCTCTTTTCTATCTTGTTATACAATATATTATAGACGGGTAGCTAAAGTTATTCTACTATTGTCCTCTCTCTATCTAATACTATCTTACTGTTCTTATTTCAATACGGTGCTCTTGTCGATATTCTGTAGGCGTAACGTTAAACTTTTTACGAAACACCTGTGTAAAATGCTTCACATCCTGATATCCAACCTTTTCTGATATATCGGCAAGCTTAAGCTGGGGATGAAGAAGAAGTTGCTTCGCTTGTTCCATACGCAAATGAATCACGTATTCCTTGAAACCATAACCCGTCTTTTGTTTGAACACTTGACTAAAGTAAACAGGATTTAAATAAACAATCGAAGCGACCTTTTCCAATGTTAAGTCGGTATTATAATAGGTTCTAATGTACTGCAATGCTACCTCGATGACTCGGCTCCCGCCTGTTGCATAATACTCAAATTCATGGGATATCGAATCCTGATGCATCCGCCGCACTTCATTAGGTATGACATCAAAGTCGTACAACACTTCGGTCTGTAGGATTTGGAAAGGTACTCTTAAATACTTTTTCAAATGAATACGGAGTTGTTCCAACATGGCCTTTATACTTTTCTCTTCATTAATCGTTATGAGACCCAATACACTTTTAGCATCAAAGCTAGTAGCAAACCCCTTACCATACGTATCCATCATTTCAGTGAGCACGTTATCAATAATAAAATGTTCTAGATGGACTAACTTATCACTTTCCATCTTCACCATAATTAATTGAAACTTCTGGTGATTGGCTATAACTGAAGCCATATCCATGCCTCCAATATTAAGGCCCGATGCCCAGCGCTGAAACACCGCTTCACGGAGAAATTTCAAATTATTCTTTAACATTTTGGATTCCTTAACAATCTCTACTTCGCTCCCAATTTTGTCACTTAGCCTCACAATCATCTCAAGCAGCATATCCTTGCCTATCGGCTTAAGCAGATAATCCACCGCTCCCAACCGAACCGCTTCCTTAGCATACTCAAATTCAGAATACGCGGAAATAATCACCCATTTTATATTAGGATATTTGGCTTTAGTCAGTTGCATCAATTCAAGTCCTGTCATACCTGGCATTAGAATATCCGTCAGCACAATATCGATAGGGCGACTTCGCAGTAATTGTACGGCCTCATCTGGATTGGCTGCCAGATAGATACCGTACTTCGGATAAGCCTTCTGGATCGTTCGTTTAATACCTTCCCGAATGGCCAATTCATCATCCACGATGAGGATGTTCATCTCCATATCCCCCTTTTAAATAAATCGAAACCGGTATCGGTAGCACAACTATAACGGTTGTTCCTTCCCCTTCTTTGCTCTCAATACACACGCCATAAGCTCCCCCAAACATCATATTGATTCGGGCGTGAACATTATGTAATCCGATGCCTCTTCTCGGACGGTTTATTGGCTCCAATACCGAGTTAGGATCCATTTGCAAAGAAGCTCTAACCTGAGACAGTATTTCTTCATCCATTCCCATCCCGTTATCGGTAATTCTAATATGAAGTTCACGATGATGTTGAGTCGCAGATACCAGTAACTTACTCGGACTACCTAGCATAGGCTCCAAACCATATTTCACAGCATTTTCGATAATCGGTTGAATGGTCACTTTCGGCAATACGACTTCAAGCCACTCCTCATCCACTTCAATTTTCGTCTGAACTCGACCTTCTAGACGACTCTCAATAATGGTCAGATAATGCCGGATCTGCTCAAGCTCCTGACCAAGTGTGGTTTGAGAAGCCTCCTCCCAATCACTGCTGTAGCGAAACATTTGGGATAGAGCAAGGATCACTCGACTGAGTTTTTCGTTTCCCTTTTCATCTAACATCCAATAAATCATATCTAACGTATTGTATAAAAAGTGAGGATTTACTTGAAATTGCAGCGCCTGCAATTGCGCATTCTTCTCACTAACTGACGATACTTTGATACGCTCGATCAATTCATCCATTCGATGAACCATGCGATTAAAGGAAGAGACAAGGCTGTTGATCTCATCAAATGAGTCTACGTTCACTGAACCGCTAAAATTCCCTAATTCAACTTTTTTCATTTCACGAATCAATAATTTTAAAGGTGAAGCAATCGTTCGCGATACAATTGAAGCTAACACCGTGGATAAGACAATGAGGACAAGAACAACAACGATTAAGTATAGTCTCGTCTGGTTGATCTCAGCGTTAAAATCACTCTTAGGTGTAAGACCGTATATTGTCCAATCTGCAAGTGAAGTTTTTGCCGCAACGATCAATTGATCTGATTTATCATCGACGATAATTGCCTGCTCATCCGTAGGCATAGGGAGTTCGGTGAATTCAGGTAGTTCATCCCCTTGCTCGCCATTGCTAGCAATCACCACGTCATTAACTCCCGTAATATATACCTTACTATCAGGACTGATACTTACATTAGATAACGCCTCTGTAATTGGGGTTGGGTCCGTCTCAATAACAATGATTCCTATAGATTTATAATCCGTGAGGTCATAAAGCTGCCGACCAAATACGAAAACCTGATCTTGCTGTAACGTGTTAATGGGTGACCTATCATACATTCCAAGCCAAACCATATTCCCTGAGGACGCTTTCAACTTGCTATACCAGTCGGTTTGCGCGTAATTAATATCAATAACACCGGCAAATTGTTTCTCATAGCTGTAGACTTTACCAGTATTCGTAATGATATGGATCCCCACAATCTCCTTGCGGGAATAGTAGGCCGCACCAATGATATTCGTAATCCATCGCTCATTGATAACCGAAACCGCCGGATTACCAGAATTCTCTTGGAGCAGCCGAGTTAACTCATAATTTCCGTTCAGCGATTTCGTGACACTATTATAGCCCTCTAGCATGAGATCGAACAGACCCGCTGTTTGGGAAATGTTCTTCTCTGCAATGTCACTGATTTTAGAATGGATAATGCTAATCGCACGTGTATAATACAGGAAACTAACGAGGATTAGGATAACAGTCATACAAGTTAAGAAAAGCAGAAAAAGACGGCTATGAATAGAACGGAATCCTCGAGTAATCATGGTATCTCCTTTCACTCGATATGTTTCCATTTTATCACAATACCCGTCATGCAAATATTACCCTTTTACAGCTCCTGCTACCATGCCCTCTGTAATTTTGTCTGCTAATAAGAAATAAACTACGATGACAGGTAGTGCACCTAATACTAGAAAAGCCCCAATAGCTCCGTAGTTTACTGAGTATTGGCTGACAAAGCTGTTCACACCAAACGGCAATGTCTTCAGTCTTTCTGCCGAAATAAATGTTGCCGCCAAGATGTATTCGTTCCATATATTAATGAAAGTTAGAATACAGACGGTCACGACCGGTGGTATAGATACTGGTAATATAATGTTCCAGTAAACCCGAAATACACTTGCACCATCCATAATCGCCGACTCTTCAATCTCTGCCGGAATCGTCTTCATGAAACCATGGAGAATGAACACAGCGATGGGAGTTTGAAAAGCAATATAAGGCAAGATGAGCGATAAATGCGTATTGAGAATGTTCATGTTTTTAAAAATAATCATGAGGGGTAATAAAGTTGCTTGCATTGGAATCATCATACCCACTAGAAACATCAGCAATAGCACTTGATCATAACGCCAACGGAAACGACTTATTGCAAAGGCAGCCAGTGAACTGAAGATAATAACACAGATCATCGTCACCGAAGTAACGAAGAAGCTGTTCCCTAAGTAGCGGAAGTATCTCCCACCTGCAAGGGCATTGCTGAAGTTGACCCATTGCGGTGAGTGTGGAAGTGAGAAGAAGCTTCCAGATAAAATCTCCTCATTCGTTTTGAAGGAGTATAGGACGAGCCAGATCAACGGGTAAACCTGCGTTATTACGAGCACCGATAAGAATAGAATAACGATTCCTTTTGTAAGGGAAAATCGCTTGCGTTTCTGTTCGGGTATGACTTTCTGATTCCTAACACCCACTATACTTGGTGTATCCATATCGATTTCCCTCCTTTATGAGAATCGTTTCTCTAATTTATTAAATATAAAATTAATGATCACTGTGGCGATTAAGCATACGACAACTAGAACTGCAGCTATCGAACTACCATATCCATACTTCATGGACAAGAAAGACATATTATACATATGTGTGGAAATCACATCCGTAGCGTGAGCAGGTCCTCCGCCCGTCATGACCATAACCATATCGAACGCCTGAAGCGAACCGATAAACGCCAACACAATGGAAATTTTAAAAATGGGGATGATCATGGGGAAGGTAATGTAACGATCTGCCTTAAAGCCTTCTGCTCCATCAATTCGTGCTGCCTCATAAATTTCAGCCGGAATATTGGAAATTCCAGTAAACTGGATGAGCGTATGATAGCCCAAGTACTGCCACAATGCCACGAAATATAATGCAAACATAGCTACCTTTGGTTCGGTTAACCATGATCTCGTCCATGATTCAAGTCCAACTGTCTCTAATATTTGATTCAACATCCCACCCATCGCCGCTGGATTGTAGATGGTTTTCCACAACTGGCCAATGATAACAACGGATAGAATAACAGGCATAAAATAACTAGAAACTAAAAAGTTAGGTTTGCGAATATATCTTCGAAGAAAGATAGCTACCATCAATGCAAGCGGAATCTCCGCCATCGAGAATACTGCAAACATAAGAGTTCTCCGTACGGAAGGCCAAAATACTGGGTCCTGGAAAAATAAATTTCTGAAATTCTCAAGTCCTACAAAGGAAGATTGACCAATTCCATTCCATTCCAACAACCCGCTATATAACGATACAAGTATGGGCACGAATACAATGCCGAAATAAATTAGTGTACACGGAAGTATAAAGGCTACAATCGTAAAACGGGAGACCTTAAGTACATTCACGCCCCATCTCCTCCTTCTGTCTATCATGATAGAGATGAAGGGAACAACTAGTGTCCCCTTCACATCAGGTTTCAAATCTATTTATTATTGTCCTCATACGCCGCTTGATGTTCTTTACCTACTTCAGCAGAATCTATCTTCTGTACGAATAGATTTTGAATACTGTTCAAGTGAATTTGGGCTGTACCCGGATTCATCGTATTATCAAATGCCAAGTCTCCGCCTTTTACTTCTTTGAATAGACCTAGTACCTCCATAGCCATATCGGAATAACCAGCAGCTGCAAAGTCACCGTCTACGATCTGGCCAACTCCCACAGCGCCTTTTGCTTCAAAAGCTTCTTTCGGGAAGTTCAACATGAAGTAGTTCAAGAAATCCTTCGTTTCTTGCAGATGTTCGCTATCCGCAGAGATCGCGAATGCACTACCTGGTGCTAACATAAATTCGTTTGGATCACCCTTACCGTTAATCGTTGGGAACTTAAATACTCCCACTTTCCCATTCACTGAAGATGTCTCGATCCCACCTGTTGCCCATGTTCCCATGAAATACATAGCAGACTTTCCTGTTTTAAATAAGTTCTCGCCTGCATTGTAGTCAAAGGAAGTTGCTCCCTCTTGGAATGCTCCAGCAGCGACTAAACTTTGGAATGCATCAACTGCTTCGGTAAAAGCAGGATCTTCAAATGTCTTCTTCTTATCTACAACATCCTGCAAGAACCCAGGACCACCATTCGTACGAAGTAGCATATTCATGAACAAGAAGGAACCTGTCCAGGAATCTTTTTCACCAATTGAGATCGGCGTAATGCCTTTACTCTTAAGTGTCTTAACAACCTCAAGCATTTCTTCATAAGTTGTCGGTACTTTCACACCTGCTTGTTCGAATAGTTCCTTATTGTAATAGACAACAGCAATGTTATTTCCATCTGGAAGAGCATAGGTGTTGCCATCAAAGCTATAGAAATCCAATAAACCTTCTTGGAAAGTAGCCTTCAAGCCGTTTTGATCCAACATATCATTTAATGGAGCGAACAGCTTAGCATCCACAAAAGGCTTCATTTGTGCTGCTGGGTTTACAATGGTGATATCAGGCACTTCTTTCGATGCCGCCTGTGTTTTTAACTTCAACTTTTGTTGATCCGTGTTAAGGGAATCCAGTTCAATCGTGATGTTAGGGTGATCTGTATGATATTGATCTACTAGTTTCTTCATAATTTGATTCTTCGGATCAGTAGGGTCTGGATAAATGTTCTGGAATGTAATCGTAACTTTCTTATCTTCAACCTTTTCTGCTGGTTTCTCAGTTGCATTTGTGGAACCTGAATTTGCGCTGCCTGTATTCTCTTTCGTCTTGGCATTGCCTCCACACGCCGCTAAACTAAGTAATAATGTAGTTGCTAGTACGAGACTTAACAATTTAGATGTCTTAACCAATTTTATTCCCCCCTTGTAAATGCTTACCTTCATTATGGAGGCGATTACATCCCTTGGGGAGGTGTGATATTAAGGAGTTAGGTTTGTTTTATTCAGATATGCTGGATGGGATTGTAAACCGTAACGGGCCGTTTATAGTACAATGGGTTACATATAACAGTACAAGTACATATAATTATGAGTATATTTAAGAACCATAAGTAGCCGATCTAAAGGTTAGAGGAGTAGGAGTATGAAAAGGCCCAGATCACTGAGAAGTAAAATTAATGTCTATTTTATTACGATGCTCATCGTCATTTTGGGTATTTTTAGTCTCGCTATCACCCAATATTTCAAAGAGACTTTTCGTGAAAATGCGGTCAGCAACGGGGAACAAATCGTTGGACAATCGATATCAACTATGGATACTTACTTCAGTCATCTCAAGAAGATCATCCAAGTCTTAGGCAGTAATGAAAATATATTAAAAGCTGTTGAATATCGAAATTCGGTCGACGAGGTCGACTACAAATACGAGCTAGGTAATAAGTGGACCGTCGAATATGCGATGCAGAATGCAATTGGTTATAACTATGACATCAAAGACATTATAATCATCGGAAAAGATGGTAACGCTTTATATCATTCTGGAGGCTCTATCAGACAGGATTATAACTTTTGGGAGCAAAACTGGTTTCCGTCAATTCAAGATGATTATGCCATCGTAAATTTCTCAGGCTTACATGCACAAGACTATTATTTCAATAAGACGGATGAGCAAACGATCTCCATGTTCATTCCAGTTAAAGACTATCGAAACGTACATAAAAACTATAATGCTACATTAATGTTTAACTTTTATGTAGATAAGATGTTTTACTCCGGGGATTTATCCTTTTCTCATGCTATCATCATCGTTGACTCACAAGACAATATCGTCTGGGATACTTCGAATGGCTTAAATGACGAGCAAATGAATCAATTAAAGCAGCAACTTACCGATGATAAAGGTAGCTTTATTGTTGATCAGACGGACTCGAATACATCCCCCTACTCTGTTGTGTACGATACTTCACGGATCACAGGTTGGAAAAATATCGGTCTGAAATCACTTGATGAAGTGGATCGCCACATTCATGTGTTGATGATGTTCTCTTTATATTCCGTACTGGCTACCATCGCAGCCGTATTGATCTCATCGATGATCATTTCGAAAAGTATTACGAAACCGATTACAAAGCTAGCTCAGAAATTCAAAAGGATTCCATCAGAAAGTTTAGATATAGATTTATACGATGACAGCACCAAGGAAATTCTCATTCTATCCACCACGGCAAACAAAATGATTCAGAAACTCCATGATCTTAATCTAGAGGTTTTACTGGAGCAAGCCAGTGCCAAAGACGCCCAAGTACGGGCACTACAGCATCAAATCAATCCGCATTTCCTGAATAATACATTGCAAAATATTAAAGCTTTAGCCTTAAGTAATGACTCCCAAGCGATTTCGGAAATATCAACAATTCTAGGTAAAATGTTGACATATTCCATATACCAGCCGTATGAAATGGTTGAATTGCACCGAGAGATTCATCATGCGGAAAATTTTATTAAAATTCAAATGTATAGATATCCGGGCATGTTTGATTACGAGGTCGCTTGTCCCGAAGATTTATCGAGTGTAAAAGTTCCTAAATTGATACTCCAGCCGATTGTAGAAAATGCAATCCAGCATGGGATTTTAAAGAAGGGTCACGGATATATTGTGATTTCGATTCAAGAAGAACAAGAAAATATATTTATATCAGTCATTGATAATGGCGGAGGTATTTCAACGGAGAAAAAAGAACAGCTGCAAAATGAACTGAAGCACAATCAAGTTGGAAGTAAATCAAGCAGTATCGGACTCGCTAACATTCACGAAAGAGTTAAAATCACCTATGGAGGACACTACGGTATCCGTATTACCTCAGAATATGGCAAACATACAACGATATCTATTGTTATTCCAAAATAACTATACTACGGTAACAAGAAAAGGGGACAGCTATGATCAGCGCATTAATTGTAGATGATGAACTTTTAACGGTGCGTATGTTGGAGAATACCATTGATTGGAACTCTTACGGCATTCAAGTTATTGCAACTGCACAAAGCGGAGAACAGGCCTTAGCCCTGTATCGTAATTATCAAGTTGAGTTGATCATTACCGATATTAATATGCCCGGAATGAATGGAATCGAGTTCATTAAACAAGTAAGAGAAATAAACAAAGAGACCCGGATTATTCTACTCAGTGGGTTTGGAGAGTTCCAGTACGCCAAACAAGCATTGAAGTATGGAGCTTCTGCTTATATTTTAAAGCCTATGGATGAGATGGAATTAGATTTGGCTTTAAAAGAAGTTATTAATGAAATTTCCTCTAACAAAAAAACACAGAAAATGATCCAGCAAAATAAAAATATTTCTCGAAGTAGGCTGATTAAAGGGTTCATGAAAAAAATGGTCTCGGAGAACTCCCTTCACGGCATCGCCAGTGAGCTCCGTTTTCATTTTGATAATTATATGTTGTTCAGTATTAATATAGAGAATGAGACCATGAATGAATTTATGGATATTAGTAACTTGCTACATTCTAAGAGTACCTATATTCAAGATAGTTTAAGTCATGTGCTGCTCGAGTACGGTGACAATATTATTTTGGAATTTGAAGAGGATAGCTGGTATATCCTAATATCGCATATGGATATGGATCAGGCCCCTCATTGTGCGCAAAATATGATACGCGCATTCTTGGAAACGTTTGCAATAAAATCTAACGTATGTTTTAGTAGCATTTATCATGCAATGAACGAACTCCCTATAGCCTACGAAGAAGTAGAAAAATTGAAACGTCTAAATCAATATACAAATAACGGTTCGGTTTTAGGCCACGGATATAACTATGAAGCTACAACATTCGATAAACTACAAATGATTGAAGATGAGAAAACGATCGTGTCCTACATTCTGAGTGGTAAGATCGTCTCGGCACGTGAAAGATTAGTTGAAATCTTACAACATACCATTCATATCACCCCTTCTTCTCTGGATGATGTGTATGATTTTTGTTTTAATATTCTAGCTGAGATTAGGAAGTATCTACTAGAGGAAAAATATATATCTTCGATTTCCAATGTGATTATGAACGTGAATTATCAAGATTTGCTTAAGCTATCATCCATCGACCAACTCACCAACTTTATGGTGAAAATGATAAATAGCATTAGTACTCTGGGTACTAACGGAAATTCTAGTATAAATAAGCTTGTGGAAAAGAGCATCCAGTATTTAGAGGATCACTACAGCGAGAATATTTCCTTAGAAGAGGTATGTGAATATGTAGCGATGAGCAAAAACTATTTTTGCTATTTGTTTAAACGTGAAACGGGTAAGAGTATGTGGGTCTTATTAACCGAGATCAGGATGGAGAAAGCTAGATATATGCTAGAGCATACCGATATGAAGAGTTACGAGATTTCTTATAATATCGGCTATGACAATCCAAGCTACTTTTCTAAACTCTTCAAAAAGATGCACGCCATGACGCCTAATGAATATAAGAATAAACACAGTAACATAACAAAGTAATATAAAACGATAATATACTTCATGTAATAGTTTTTGAGTCGATGATACAATGACGACAACATATAGAAGTATAAAGGAGCGAGCTTTTTGAACATCACATTCCAACTATTAGCGAACGAGTATTGGTATGGCGGTTATTCCCATTACGGCTGGGCCCAACCTTGGGGAGTAGAATCTGAAATAGATATGGATATGGAAATTAATAGTACAGTAAATCAAGCCATGCCCATTATTGTTTCGACAAGAGGAAGGTATATTTGGTGTGAAGATGGTTTCCATATTCATTTTAAGAAAGGCACTCTTTCAATTGATTATCACAAGAGTGAACCTAAATTGTTTGATGGGTTTAATACGCTTAAAGAAGCATACAACCATGCATGCACCAAGCACTTCCCTGTAAAAAGCGGCTCGATTGGACTAGAATTGTTTACAGCACCACAATATAACACTTGGATTGAACTAACATTTTATCAGAATCAGAAGGATGTTATGAAATATGCTGCTAGCATTACAGAACATGGATTGCCAAGCGGCGTTCTGATGATTGATGACGGTTGGAGTGACTATTATGGGAAATGGTTGTTCAGCAAAGAGAAATTCCCAAATCCCAAGCAGATGATTGATGAATTACACGAACAAGGCTTTAAGGTGATGTTATGGGTATGCCCATTTATAACCCCAGATACAACGGAATTCAGATATCTAAGAGACCACAACATGCTTATTTCAACTCCAAATGGTGATTCCTTTATCGTGAAATGGTGGAATGGGTATTCGGCGGTTTTGGATATGTCTAATCCTGATACCATCCAATGGCTAGACCAGCAACTAGCTGCCCTAATCAATGAATATGGAGTAGACGGTTTCAAATTTGATGCCGGTGACAGTCCTTTTTATAGCGAAGATATGGTGACCTATGGAAATACAGATCAGAATACTCAATCCCGTTTATGGGCGGAGTATGGCAGTAAATACGAATACAATGAGTACCGTGTAACGTGGAAAGCAGCAGGCTTACCTCTCATGCAGAGATTAGCGGATAAAAACCATAGTTGGGACGAGCACGGTATACAATCTCTGATTCCTAACACGCTTGTACAGGGAATAACAGGTCATCCATTTGTTTGTACCGATATGATTGGCGGGGGAGAATATTTAAACTTTCATCAGAACCAACATAACTTGGATGAGGAATTATTTGTTCGCCATGCAGAGATTGCCTGCCTGCTTCCTACCATGCAATTTTCTGCAGCTCCATGGAGAGTCTTGAGTCCAGAGAACTTTGAGCTTATTAAGAAAAGTGTTCAAATCCGTAATGAATATATGACTTTGATCCTTCAACTGGTAGATCATGCAAAGCTTAGCGGTGAGCCGATCGCTAGGTTCATGGATTACGTCTTTCCTAATCAAGGTCTGGAGAACATAACGGATCAATTTATGTTAGGTAATCAAGTATTGGTTGCCCCAATTCTTCTAAAAGGCTCAGTTGATCGATTAGTGAAGCTGCCCAAAGGAACTTGGAAGGATCGACACGGTCATCTATTGGAAGGTGGAGTAACAGTTACCTTGACCCCGCTAGCAGGTGAACCTATCGTATTGGAGTTGCTGCAATCATAAACCGTTCATAACGCTCACGAATCGTTGGTGCTAATATACCAGCTGATAAGTGAGCTTTTTTTAAGATCATGCCGAACGTAATATAGTGCTAGAATATATTTGCATTAGATTACTCCAGCGTATGATTCATTAACTTTCTGCCCCGATTAGATCTTAAAACCATAATAATGTCATAAAAGATCACGAATATTATTGATTCATCGCCCCTATAGAAAGCGCTATCATTAAGGTGTAAAGAAGAGATTACAATACTATATTTCGGAGGGGTACAACATGAAAAAGGCAATGGCGATATTGCTTACGGCTATATTACTCATTTCTGTAGTTTCTGGTTGCGGAAAGTCGGAATCGAAACAAACGGCTAATTCTGATAATAAGCCGGCCGCAAATTCTGCGGAGAAGGATGGCAAGAAGGTTAAGGTACGTCTCATGGCTTACAACCAAGAAAGTATACGAAAATCGTACTTAGAATTCTTAAAACAGGAACTACCGAATATTGAAGTGGAGTTTCAATTTGTAGCATTGGATCAATTTAATAGTGTTTTAAATACACAACTTGCTTCCAAGGAAGGTCCGGATCTGATTGAGACCGGCGGAGAAACAACTCTGTTAGCTTCAGCGGGATATCTGCTAGATCTTACAGATCAAGATTTTATCAGCAACTATACAGATACAGGGTTTCAAGCTTATACACTCAAAGATAAGATCTATGCCACCCCGCTACAATCTTGGTTTGAGGGAATTTATTATAACAAAGGCATCTTTAAAGAAAACGGGCTAACCCCACCACAAACATTTGATGAGTGGATGCAAATTCATCAAACCCTAAAAGACAAAGGCATTAAACCGCAATCGATGGGAGCCTCATCTTGGGAACCTATGATGAAACAATCCATGGGTATGATACTGAATGAATTTTATTCCAAACAAGAAAACAAAGGTTTTGATGACAAGTTTAATGCTGGCGAAGTGTTGCTCGCAGACAACTGGAGTGAAGCACTCACAGAATGGCACAAAATTATTGAACTGGGATATATAGATTCAAAAATGCTGGGCATGGACTACGATCAGGCCTTGGATGAGTTCGCAACAGGCAAATCAGCTATGTGGCAATCAGGCCCTTGGGCGTTAGAAACAATCAAGCAAAAGAATCCAAACCTCGAACTAGGCATGTTCCCGTTCCCTGGTACCGAAAAAGGAACAGGCTGGATGATTGGCGGACCTGGTAGTGCATTAGCGATTAATAAAGATTCAAAAAATGTAGAAGCAGCGTTAGAAGTACTTCGAGTTACCGCTACTCCTGAGGCCCAAAAAGCTCTGATCGCAGATAATGTAGGCAGTTCCTTCGTAAAAGGCGTAGAAGTTGATTTAGGTGAAGAATTTGCAGACTCTTCGGCCGCCTTCGAAGCAGGGAATGTATATGGTCCGTGGTTGTACTGGTTAGGCGGAAATCCAATTGTTGAAAGCTATGGAAAAGCACTTCAAGAAGTACTCTCTGGCTCTAAAACAACGGATGAAGCATTAAAAGATGCCGATAAAACGGCAAAAACTATTAGAGACTCAATGTAAAGCTACAGAATAGATAAATGGTAACCACGGGGGCTAAATATTAGTCCCCTTTCCATAGGGAGGAACATGTATGAAAATAGGCTTCGCGAAGACCCTGCGGAATCATTATGTATATTTGCTGATGATTGCACCGGCACTTATTGGTTTTAGTATTTTTTTCATCTTGCCGACACTAATGAACTTTGGATACAGTTTGACGAACTGGTCTGTATATAAACCTAATTATAGCTTCATTGGTCTGAAGAATTTTGTTGAACTAGTCCATGACGTTCAGACGACAGCTGCGGTCAAGAATGCATTTATCTATGCGATTGTTATGACCCTTCTGCAAAATATTTTAGCTATTCCTTTGGCAGTCGCTCTATCTCTAAAGCTTAAATCCGCTAATTTATTAAAAACGGTATTTTTCGCTCCAGCAATTCTTAGTGTATTAATTGTAGGATATCTGTGGTCATTTATTATGACATCTGCTGATCACGGTTTGTTGAATCAACTTGTACAGTTCTTCGGATTTGGGCCGATAAATTGGCTTGGTAATCCAAAGCTTGCATTATTCTCCGTTTTGTTTACGCAATTATGGCAATGGACGGGATGGGCTATGGTTATCTATCTAGCGAATATTCAAAGTATTGACGAAACCTTGTACGAAGCGGCGAAGATCGATGGAGCCAATGCTGTGCAACGATTCTTTAAAGTCACGCTTCCACTGCTCTACCCTTCCGTCTCTTTTAACGTTCTGATGAGTATGATCGGTGGACTAAAGGTGTTTGATATTATCTTCTCCATGACTTCAGGTGGTCCTGGATATTCTACAGAAACGATTACAACCATGTTGATTCGAAGAGGATTTACAGAGGGAAGAACAGCGTATGCAGCTGCGTTTGGCGTGGTTTTCTTTCTACTTGTATTAATAGTTTCCAAAGCTATTACATGGAGCTTTAATAAATGGGAGGAGAAAATATCATGAAGAAAAGCAGCCTGATTATACTAGAAATTGTCTTAATCATCTTGGCGGCCATCATGCTAATCCCGATCTATTATCTGCTTGTCACGACATTTAAGACACCAGCAGAAGCTGCCCTAAGCCCGATGGGATTGCCCAAAGTATTTATGCTTGATAACTATATTAAAGCCTTCACCGCAATGAATTATCCACGAGCACTTCTTAATAACCTTATTGTTAATGTGTGCTCTGTATCCCTGTTGGTAGCATTTTCATCCATGGCTGCCTATGTCATTGCTCGTAGACCAGAAAAAATTTATAAACGGATATATGGTATTTTCATGATCGGACTCATGGTTCCCTTTCAGATTTCATTAATACCGTTATACAAAGTTGTATCTGGATTAGGCGTAATGAACTCTTTAACGGGTGTCATATTAGTCAGTGTCTTCTGCATTAATATGTCATTCTCCATATTTCTGTTTAAGGGCTTTATTAACACCATCCCTTTCGAATTGGAAGAAGCAGCAGCCATTGATGGGTGTCGCAAATTGCGGATCTATTGGGTAATTGTATTCCCTCTACTGAAACCGATCATTGCTACCGTTTGTATTCTAAATGCGTTAGCTGTCTGGAACGACTTCATGACCCCTCTGCTATTTCTACAGAGTCCTTCCAAAGCAGTGATTCTACTAGAGGTATATAAAAATGTAGGACCATTCTCAACAGACTGGACCGCGTTCTTCCCTATGATGGTGTTGGGTGTTATTCCAATGGTTATATTCTACTTATTTATGCAAAGATTTATTATTAACGGAGTAGTTGCTGGTTCGGTGAAAGGATAAACGATTCAGGTTGAGGGTGGGCATTATATTGCTAACCCAAGTATCGCTGACTTCAGTGAATAAATGGCTCAAGCTCAGGCTGACTCTAAATAAACAATCTAATAAGTCTATTGTACAAAGCAGGGTGTCCCAGGCCATTTCCATGGTCTTTGGGACACCCTGTTTTTCTTCACTTATTTCACGGTAAAGTCGACAAGAATGGTTTCACCGTATTAGCTAGATTATAATTGCTAGTTTTATCCCAGTTAATAGACCAGGTCATCGCACCGCGGATATCCGGGTATTTGGCTACAGGCTTATAAGTCCCGCATCCATTACCAGTTGCCAAACATTTCAATGCATCGTTCACAACGCTAAGGGCGACATAACCTCCTCCAGCTGCAGAAGTTACGGCTGGAACACCTATTCCAAATTGGGAAGGTTCAATCCATTGTAACGTCAGATCTGAAAGTGCTGTCAGGAAATTAATTGTACCTTGGGAATAACATTGCCCATCACGACCCAGCATACAACCTGAATTGTAATACTGAACATTTACTACTGTTGTGATGTCCTTCAAGTTATTATATATCTGCATATAAGAGGTATTAGAGTTCTGCATATCAATCGTTTGCGGAGCCATAGTCAAGATGAAGTCGGAGCCGAACTGTTGCTGTATCTGACGAACCGCTAACGTTAAATTCGCCACATTCATGCCGCTTTCCAGATCGATATCGATTCCATCCAACCCAAACTGAGTAATCAGACCAGACATACTAGTAACAAAGTTGGATATGTTCGGTGATGCGCTGCCTAGATTGATGTTACCTTCCGCTCCTCCTATGGAAAGAATGACCTTTTTACCTTGTGCACGCTTGGCCTGGATATCACTAATCAAATTGGCATTGGTATACCCGCCAAGGGCAGTAGATAGTTTAGAGTCTACATTAAAGGTAACCCCACCTGGCTTCGTAAGATCCATATCAGCAAAAGACAATACTATAATGTCGTATTGGCTTGGTACTTCACTTAGTTTTATATTGGAAGAATTATTTATAAAATTATGCCAATATCCTGTCAGAATATGTTTCGGAAGTTGGTTAACATCTATAGATTGTGTTGTTACACTTATTGCTGCACTACTAGCCGAAACATTACCTGCGGCATCTTTGGCCACAATGGCAAAGGAATACGTTGTACTGGCCGCAAGCCCTGTGATCGTAGCTGTCGTACCCGTTGCCACGAATGCTAATGTCGTACCTTGATATACGTTGTACCCCGTAACACCAACATTATCCGTGGACGCGGTCCATGACAATGAAACACTGGATGATGTCGTTGAGCTTACAGTAACATTAGTGGGAACCGTCGGAGGTAGTAGATCACCTCCAGAGATAGAGTCTGTGGTTACGCTAATTTGATTACTATAGCCGGATACATTACCTGCTGCATCCTTGGCAGCAACTTTATACGTATAGGTCATATTGGCACTAAGCCCTGTATTCGTATAGCTAAGCGTGCTTCCTGAAACATTATCTATCAACGTCGAACCTTGATACACAACGTAACCTGTTACCCCGACATTATCACTTGAAGCATCCCAAGCTAATGTTATGCTGGATGTTGTGGTGCCCACCGCGTGTAAATTAGTAGGGGCGGAAGGCGCCACCGTATCACTTCCTCCTCCCTGAACCAGTTGCCACAGAGCAGGTACATTGGGCGGCTCCCAACCTGTTAGTGACGTATGGGGCTGAATATCCTTATACGTGTTACCACCATACGTAACTGTATCATTTAATGCATAAGATACATTTGGCGCCCATGCACCCCGGTCAGCCGCAATAGCCATGGACGGCAGCATGCCTAAGAATACAGCTATAATGATTACAAGCGGAAGTGTCCTTCTGAACCCTTTTACCCTTCTAATTAAAGCTCTTCTCATACCATCGCCTCCTACAATTTTTTCTTACAGTTTCATAGGGCTAGCAACCACACCTCCCATTCAAAATGCAGAGTAAGTAGATCGTAAGCAGATAGCTGGCTATGTTCTAGAAGAGTATATTTAATATGCGATAAGCATGAAGTATCACGGGGATGGTTTGATAACGCTTACATTTTCCGAGGGGAATGGGATCCATACTGTCTATGGACCACATTCATACGACTTACGTCAATTGTAATTAGTTGCTATATATTGGTCTATAGTCCAAAAGTTTCAATATCTCATATATACGTTGGATACACAGTGCTATTTCTCACTTATGATGAATTATGGCTCCTCCGTGGACAAAAGTATAAATTTAGAAATCCAAACAAAAACCCCTAACGTCAAAGGACGCTAGGGGCATTATCCATAGGGTATCCCTATATAGTTATAATTTTAGTTAGTTGCAGTCACTTCAACTGACTCCGAATTATTTCTTGAACCAACAGCTTTGATGACGAAGTCATAACTTTTTGCAGGATCAATTCCAGTTAAAGTATAACTATAATTCGATTGATTACTTACTGCTGGAACATAAATACTCCAGTTTGTGCTTACTTTATTGTTCTTTTCGTATATTCTAAATCCTCTTACAGCTTCCGGTGTACTTGTTGGAGTTTTCCATGAAATGAGCGCTTGGTTATTTGGTTTTTTAAGTGCAGTTGCATTCTCAACCTTGCTAGGTTTAGCGTCCGTTCTCTTGATGCTATATGCATCATAAACGGCTACGGATTGATTCTTAACCGCAGTGTAAGAAGTAAATTTAAGCACAGCTCCCGATATAGATACATCTACAAACATTTTCTTATTAGGTTGATCATTCTTAGCTGCAAAGAAATTGTCTGCGCTCGGGTTTATAGTATAAAATTTCGCAGCACCTGAGTTGCCCATCAGATATACCGTACCTTTAGGATCAACAACATTACCTTGATTATCCTTTACCACATTTTTGATGGCCACGTTATTTAACATTTGATAAGATCTCATATACATGTGATCATGGCCCTCGAATACCAAATCAATGCCCATTTCATCAAATACCGGAATCAAATATTTTCTATAGAATTTCACGCGATCTGATTCCGCTGATGCATTATCACCTGAAGAGTAGGCTCCCTTATGCATCGATACGAATTTCCACTTCTTATCCGTCTTCGCAACTTGATTTCTCATCCACTTCAGTTGAGCGTCGAATTGAGCATCTGCTTTGTACGGACTAACGTCACCTTCATATTGAGAATTAATTTGCATGAAGAGTGCATCCCCATATTCAAAAGCATAAACTGAGCCATCTTCCGTTCCCGTTCCAACATCCTTTGGCAAGTTAAAATGGTTATAATAATTGTTATTCGGATAATCCTCTATTTCATGGTTCCCAATAATAGGTGCAAAAGGAACATTCGCAAATTCTGTCTGCGGAACCCCAAGGAACCACTGCCATAGTTGCTCAAGATCGCCATCGTCCGTTAAATCCCCTGTCAGGAGCACAAATTTGGGATCAACGAGTGTATCGATTGCTTTTCTAAACGTATCCTGCCATAATTCAAAGTTTGATTTGCTTGAACCTTGTGTATCTGTCGTATACATAAAATGAAAGTCTTGATTGGCTGCTGGATCTGTAGTGAATGAGCCCATTTGGCCCCACCCATCTGCATCGCCATTACCTGCACGATATACATACTTGGTGCCCGGATTAAGTTGATTAGCGATCACCTTGTGACTAGCAAACTTTTTATACTTTTTGGAACTCCGATCACTAGCAGTCATTAGAGTGTCGATGATCGTAACATTACCAGTAAATGTAGTCGCTACCTGTTCAGGGAATGTCCCTCCTTGAACTTGAGAAGCTTCAACAACCTGGACCACTGTCCCTGTAATTGTCTCAGGGGTGTACCAAGCAAAAGCTATACTTGTCTTAGGATCACCGTTAAATGTCATATTTAATAATGTGGGTATCTTGTTAACATTCGGCGGAACTTGAGCTGCAGTTTTGAAACTCCAAATGATATCATTAACCGGAGCTATATTATCTACAGAGCCTTTTAATAGCCCCTTTGGAATCGTTACTTTGTAGGTTTTCCCATATGCGAGGTCTGGGTGATTTATTTTTACCGTATCATTACCTATCAATCCAACCGTTATATTTCCTACTGAAACGTTCGTATTATCTACTATGGTTGCATTAAAAGCGCTATTGAGCACAATTGATTTATTGAATTTGACAGATATCTCCGTATTGAGTGGCAAATCTACTGCATCTGAAGCGGGCTTTTTGATCAAGTCTAACGTAGGGACTTCCGTTCCTCCGTCACCCCCACTTTTACGTTCCCCTGTTATGGTAACATCCTTTATTCTACTTGACCCTGAGCTTGATGTAGTCCCGCCGCTTACATTCTTATTGGAATCAATAACCCAGCGGATATATAGTAAATCTTGATCATTTGCCTGACTTGGTAGAGGAACATTCACTAATTTACATGTACTACTAGAGTAGTTAGTCTGGGCCAAAACAAGCTTACCATTCGGTATATCGGTCCAGGTCTGTTGGTCTGTACTGAATTGAGCCTTAAAATCACGAGGGCCTGTGCTTGAAGAGGTTTGTTGAGAGGATATAGTTAAATTTTCAAACCCTTTTGAGGAAGTCGTTGCCAGCCAATACTTTGTGCCTATCCCATTATCCCAGCCTTGATTGCGAACACTGTTCTCACTCGATTCATAACTGTATTGATTTACATTCGTTCCTACATCTCTAATTGTAGAGCTCAATTTATAGACACCATCTGTAGCAGAGAAGACGCCATTCGTCCCCTTATCCTTAAATACCCATCCCGCTACCGTTTCTCTAACCGCAACTGCTTGTGCTGCTAACCCCGCATCTGCATCCGCACTTTCTTCCGCAAATATTGCTCCATTCATTGATATCGATAGGATCACTGTTAAAATACATATCATTCGAAGATATTTACTTTTTAAATTGTTAATTCCCCTCTTTCTCATTTTCATTACCCCTTTTCTCATTTTAGATAAAATGCAGAAGGTATGAATGCCTATGCGTTACAGGTTTCATCGAACTATCCCTAACACACTCAACGCTTCAATTCCATCTATCACCTCCCCTAAAAAGTAGAGTAAATCCTAATGTTTAAGCGCTTAAACATTTATAGTATACTATATTTAAGTATTTTTGTAAATATAAGACAATTATACCGTGTATCAAGTCCTACTCTCTCCTGCTTCCTAGTAATAGGATACCGACACGTAAAACCAACTAAAAACTCGCTAGAAACGCCTATTCATCAGTTAAGTACCCCGTGATTAAGTGCTTCTAGCGAGTTCTGTAAGTCACTTCTTATATAATGCTAACAGTACAGGCCTAGTAGAAATAATATGTTTTATTCAAAAAATGCAGGTAAATACGGCTTGTTACGCTCCAGCATCTCATCTAGTAATGTTCTAGCCACACTAACTGATGGAACTAGCGGATGGCTCACCATTGCTTGAAGCGCTATTCCTCTGTCGCCGGTTACCGCAGCTTCAATAGTGAGTCTCTCATAGGTTTTGACCGCATGGATTAATCCCTTGATTTGCTCCGGAACTTCCGTAACGGATAACGGAATAGGGCCTTTATTCGTAACGAGACAGTTCACTTCAATGCTCGCGTTCGCCGGTAGGAAATCAAGAATGTTTCCGTTCGAGACGTTTAAAGTCTGGATGTCCCGCTTATCGTTATAAAGTGAATCCATCAGATTAACGGCAGCTTCCGAATAGTACGCACCACCACGTTGCTCCAATTGCTTCGGCTTATCCTGCAAATTCGGATCCTTATACAGTTCAAATAACTCGTCTTCAACTCTCTTCACAACTTCCGCACGAGTTCCATTCGCTTTCATAGACTCCACTTGTTCTTCAAGCATAATATCCGTCATATAAAAATATTTCAAATAATAAGAGGGAAGTCCTCCTAATCCCTTCAGGAATTCAGGATCCCATTCGGATGGGGGAACATTCTTAGCTGAATAGTCTTCTCGGTTATCCAACATCTCTTGAAGTCTATCCACTCCGTCAACCTCGATACGCGTTACCCAGTGCAAGTGATTTAACCCTACAAACTCGGTATAAATGTGTTCGATCGGCGTTTGATATTGTTCACTCAACCGCTTCTGCAAACCAATCGGCGCATTGCATAGTCCGATACTTTTCACTTTGGAATACCGGTTAATCGCTTCCGTAACCATTCCTGCTGGGTTGGTAAAGTTTAAAAGCCATGCGTTAGGACTTAACTCTTCAATATCTCGGCAAATATCTAGCAGTACAGGAATTGTCCGTAGCGCCTTCATCATTCCGCCAGGTCCTGTCGTTTCTTGACCGATTACACCGTGCTGGTTAGGGATATGCTCATCCCATTTCCGGGCTTCTAGCAAACCAACCCTCATTTGAGTCGTGATAAAATCAGCTCCCGCTATCGCTTCGCGGCGATCCAGGGTTAAATGTACTTCGATCGGAAGCCCCGATTTGGCAACCATGCGCTTAGCGAGTTCGCCGACAATTTCAAGTTTATGTCTACCTTGCTCAATATCGACCAACCATAACTCTCTAACAGGTAGTTGCTCATACTTCCGAATAAATCCTTCTACGATTTCCGGCGTATATGAAGAACCGCCGCCAATAACTGCTATTTTCAAACCTTTAGAATTACCCACTGTAACCATCTTCCCTTCTACTGGAGAATTATGTTAATCATCTTTCTGAGTCATTACCTCATTACACCAAGCTATAATCCGATACTGCCCGAAGTTGATCATACACTTCCTTGGAAATCTCATTCCCATCCGCCTCAAAGGCCATCCATACAGCACCGACAACTGGTTCAACCTGAAGTTTGGCTAATGAAGCAGAAGGAGCACAATCTTTAACCGCCTGCTCGATATATGGATGAATAAATCTCGCTTCCCCGCGAGTAAGTACACTGCCTGCTAGCACAACATCAAACTTCTCATTCTCCATACCTAAGCGCTTGATGACAGCCACTGCTGTCTTGGCTAACTCTACGCCCTGCGCACGCAAAATGCGAATAGCTACCTCATCAGCCTGAGCCGCAGCTTGAAAAATCAACTTCACCGTACTAAGTGGTGGCATCTTATCTTCATCCAAACAATCGTTGAACAGGGTCGACATATTGTCGTAACCCATTTCCTGTAGCAGCATTTCAGTTAATAGGGTCGGTTGCTCCCGTCCGTCCCATGCGCGAATAACAGAACGGAATGCTTCGACACTAAGTGATTCACCACCGCCGAAATCTCCAAATTCGTAGGAGAATCCTCCGCACTGATAAAAGTCACCTCGCGGATTTACTCCCGCACTGTTCGTTCCCGTCCCACAGATCAATACAATGCCATAAGGGCGATCTGTCCCTGCTCGAAGGGCGATCATCGTATCGCAATTCACATCATGATGTGGTAATCCAAGTTCTGCGATCATCGGCCTTAATATCTGATAGTCTACTTCTCTATCAGCACCCGCTAACCCAAAATAAGCGAATGAAATATCGCTCTGACCAAGACCCGCTTGATTAAGCGCCATCTCTACGGACTCTCGTATATTGTGTTTTGCTTCCTCATAGTCCGTTTGATGATTGCCATTTCCGCTTTGCCCTTTACCTACGATCTTCCCAGATTGATCGGCGATCAGTGTATATGTTTTGCTACCGCCACCATCTACGCCCATATAATATTTCAACGGATTCACTCCTATAATTGCATGTTTGTCAGAGTCTACGGGCTGTCGATTCCCGAATAACAAGCTCGGGAATTAATTGAACCGTCACATTACGCTTGGCCACTCCGCTTATACTCTTAAGCAACAACTCAACTCCCGTCCTTCCGATTTGCTCCGCTGGTTGTCGTATCGTCGTCAACATAGGACGAAATTCCGAAGCGATGACCTGGTCATCAAATCCGATAATCGAAATATCCTCAGGCACTCTGATTCCTTCATTTCTAAATGCATTCATGGCACCAAGCGCTACATAGTCATCGCAAGCAAATAACGCAGTTGGTAAGTTGCCGGAATCAATCCAGCTACGGGCAATTCTATAACCCGTCGATATTTCGAAATTCCCACGTTCTATATGGAAAGGCTGTAATCCCGATTCTTCTAAAGCTGTACGGAATCCACGCTCCCTTTCACGACTACTAAGAAACAGCTCTGGACCGCTAATATGCGCAATTTCTTTATGGCCTAAATCAATTAGATGTTTCGTTGCATCATATCCGCCTTTGAAATTATCTACGATCACGGAAGTTGCGGACGAACTCATCAGCTGATTGTCGAGTAAGACAAACGGAATTTGGCTTTTTTTCAGCTCTAGTGTGTATTCATCCTCATGCATGGGCGACAATAAAAGAACACCATCCACACGGTCTTCCTTGAACAAATAATGTCTTTTATCTTGTAAACCAGAGGTAACTGATAATGCAACATAATACCCCTGTGCCTCTGCTGTATCTGTAATTGCTCTCACAATCTCATCCAAAAAGGAGTCTTTGAGCGTCGTGACAACTAATCCGATAATTCTGGTCTCTCCTCTTGCCAGACTGCGGGCAGCTGCATTCGGATGATAATCTAGCTCTTTCATCGCCTCTAAAACCTTTAACCTATTTTTCTCCCGCACACTAGTTGAATTATTTAAGACGCGAGAAACCGTCACAACCGACAAACCCGATTTTTTGGCTACATCAAAAATGCTTACCTTCATCTTATTTCGCTCCTAAAGCAACCGGTATAAAATGAAAAGGTATAAAATAGGGGAAGGAATTACTCCATTCCCCTACCATTTTCACTTATGTTACCTTGCCTTATTTGTTTACGCGTTCAAGAAGTTTATCCAGTTTCTTCTGAATTCCTTGCATAACTATGTCAACTGGACTCGTATTGTTCTCAGCAGCAGCAAACTCGTTAATGAACAATTCATTAATTTGCGAGTAGTTTGCTACCAAGTGATTGTAAGATTCTACGCCGTATTTATTCGCTCCGTCATATACATTCTTAATCGCTACTGGATCAACACCATCGAAACTGTTATAGTATTTTTCTTTGGCTTGGTCATTAATCGGAGGTGTACCCCCGCTCAATTCAATGGATTTCTCCTGAACGTCTTTGGAAATGAGGAATTTAATGAATTCATAAGATTCTTTTGGATGCTTGGAACCCTTCAATACGAATAATGGGTCAACATACAATACGCTTCTCTCTTTGTCATTTCCGCCGTATGGAACAGCTGCTACACCAATTTTAAAGTTGAACTGATCCTGGCTCGCCAAAGCCCATGAACCACCAACCGTCATGCCCACTTTGCCAGACAAGAACGGATCTCCGAATTGACCTGCTACAGATTTAGACCATGCTGGAGGAGGAGAAACCTTCTTATCCCAGATCAAGTCGATCAGTTTCTGGTAAGCTGCGATCGCTTCTGGAGAATCGAAATGCGTTTCGCTTGGTTTACCACCATTTGTCCATGTATCATCGGAATATACATTTACCCCGAAGTAAGCTGGTCTCATATCCAACTCGCCCCATCCGAAGTTAACGCCGTATGCTGATTTCTCAATATCATCATCACGAACTGTCAACTTGTCAGCCACTTCAACCATTTTGTCGAAAGTCCAACTTTTATCTTCATAATCTGAAGGAGGATAAGGTACGCCTGCTTTATCAAACATATCTTTGTTATAAAGTAATATGGTAACGTAGTTGCTGAAAGGAATGCCGTATGTTTTACCGTCAACTTTGTAAATGTCCATTAACTCATCTGAAATCCCAAAATCTGAACCTTTAAAGCCATCTTCACTCATAATATCTGTAAGGTCAGCTAGTAGATCCTTGTTGTAATACTCCGCGAATCCACCATAACCAAAGTGCGATGTGATATCAGGCGAGTTCTTTGCTGCAATGTTTGCTTGCAGTTTGGAGTCAAATTGTTCGTAAGGAGCTTTCTCTACTTTGACTTTAATGTTCGGATTTGCTTTTTCGAAGTCAGGAATCAATTTCTCTACATAAGTTCTATCTGGAGAATCGATCGTATAGTACGTAATAGTTACAGGACCCGAGTCCTTCTCCCCGCCACTATTGCTACCACCTCCACCACAAGCAGACAAGACTAACACGAACACCAAAATTAAACTTGGAAGTATCAACCACTTTTTCTTAGCTTGATTCATTCTAAAATCCCCCTTTAAAAAAGTTTGGTTTGTATATATATCAAATAATTGAACGTTACTGCATCTGATCAATTACTTAATACCGGTAAGAACAATACCCTCAGTAAAATGCTTCTGTGCAGAAGCAAAGATCGCAACAACTGGCAAAGTCGTCATGATAGACGCACACATCAACAAGTTGTAAGGGGCAATCCGGAACTTAGACGACATCATAGCCGCTAACCCAACTGGCAAAGTAAACTTTTCTTGAGAACTTAAGTACAGTACAGGTCCCAATAGATCGTTCCAAGTCCAGATAAACGTGAATATAGCAACTGTAGCTAAGGCAGGACCTGAAAGCGGAAGTGCTATTTTCCAGAACAACCTAAATTCACTACAGCCGTCGATTTTACCAGAATCATATAATTCATTTGGCAATGACATGAAGAACTGTCTTAATAGGAAAATTTGATAGGCTGAACCAAGGAAAGTCGGTACAATCAACGGCAAGAATGTGTTCATCCAGCCTAAATTAGAGAAGAGTATGAATTGAGGAATCATGACCGCAGGATAAGGTAACATCATTGTTGAGATCATCAACATGAACATGATCTTCTTCCCTTTAGCCCGGTATCTTGAGAAACCATACGCCACTAGTGCGGATGAGAAGACCGTTCCTACAACTGACAATCCGGCGACAATAATACTATTCTTATAAAGGATACCGAATTTAATTTCATCATTAGTAAACAGTGTCTTGAAATTGTCCCAAGCAAATGTTTCAGGAATAATAGTCGGTGGAAATTGTAGCATTTCTTTTGATGTTTTCAATGCGGTAGATATCATGAATATCACTGGAAACAACATCGTACAGGTGAGGAGAATCAATAAAACAAATGCGACTATTTCGCCCACAGTCATTCTTCTCTTCCGGTCACCTTTTACTTTTGTAGGATCAATTATAATATTCGGAGTTTTATCAATCACGGTATCACTCATTAATCCCGTCCCCCCTCGTAGTAAACGAATCGATTCGAAGATTTCATAATGATCACGGTTACGATCAGAATTGCAACCAACAATAACCACGCCATCGCAGCAGCATACCCGAGACGAAAATCTTTGAATGCGCTCACATATACGTTGAAGACGTAGAATCGTGTTGAGTAGTTCGGACCACCCTGAGTCATAACGTAAGCTTGCGTAAATACTTGGAATGATTCAATTACTGCCATAATCAATTGGAATAAAAATACGGGAGAAATCATCGGGAACGTTACGCTCCAAAATGACCGCCATTTTCCTGCTCCATCCAACTTTGCAGCTTCAAGCAAACTAGCTGGAACGCCCTGCAAACCGGCCAAGAATATAATCATCCCAGCGCCTACGCCCCAGAACGTCATAATAATTAGGCCCCACATTGCAAACTTTTCGTCTAAGAACCAAGCAGGTCCCTTAACACCGAATAAGGAAAGAATGTAGTTGAAGATACCCGCTTCCGGATTAAAAATCCAGAACCACAAAAGTGACATCGAAACGCCGGATACCATACTCGGAAAATACATCGCTGTGCGGAAAAAGCCACGGGCAGGTATCTTCATATTAATGAGCATCGCGAAAATTAAGGATAGAAATAGACCGAGTGGAACACTAATAAAGGTATACTTCAGCGTGACGAGAATCGACTTGTAGAATAACTCGTCTTGGAAAAGCTCTCTGAAATTGTCCAAGCCGATAAACCTAGGACTACTAATAATGTCGTAATCCGTAAAGCTATAATACAGTGATGCTAAAATTGGATATAACGCAAAGACTAAAAATCCGATTAACCACGGCAAGATGAATAGGTAGAAATAAAAATTCTCGCGCTTGGACTCAGATAATTTCATCCTTACAATCCCTCCCCTTTTTTATTTTGCTTTACCAAGATGTTGTTCATAAAGTTAAAGGGCTTTAACTTTATATGTTATGAGCTTATAATAATCATATTCATGATGTTTGACAATACCTTTTTAAAAATAAACTGAGTTTTTCGATTAAATAATAAATTAAAGCGCTTTATCGATGTCATGTATTCTAATTATCGTCTAACAATATAGATCCAATAATACTAAATACGATGAGTTAAATATCTTTTTGATGAACTTAACATAATTACATTACATATAACGTTATATTTTTATTAAAACCCAACCTAATTTCATTATCATTGTCTTAATCCATTCTTTTATGTTATGTTATATAACACATTAGTCTTCATCTTTGTTCAATACTCCTTTTAATACGATTCCGCCTTTTCCTACACAAAAACTGCACTATTTTATAAAAATAGAAGGTGTAAATAATCACAAAATATATGCTTTTAAGTTTAAACGGTTAAACTTATACTTTGTGCAAGCATACCTTTTCGTATAATAATAAGACACAACCCCACACCCAGCGACACCATATTGAGCGTTTATGAGATGATTTTTAATCATACAAATAAAAAAGGAGCCTTCAGGTATACTACAAAAGTAGCAACCTAGAAGACTCCAGATATAAAGCTTATCCCATTTGGCATTATGCTTGAATTCTGTTTATTTATGAAGAGTGCCGTGGCACCCCTGAGGATTCTCTCACAATTAACTTCGGATCAAGTTCCACAGTCGCATTTCGTTTGGACGGATCCTTGATTAAATTCAGCAGGATATTTACGCCCTGCCTCCCGATCTTTTTGAATGGTACACGAATCGTCGTCAATGATGGATGAAACTCATCGGCATATACTTGGTCATCAAATCCAACAATCGATACATCTTGGGGAATTCGGATTCCCTCATTCTTAAATGCATCCATTACACCAATCGCCATAAAATCATCTGCTGCGAAAACCGCAGTAGGTAACGTGCCCGATTCAATCCAACGCTTCGCGACATTGTAACCTGAGGGAATATTGAAATTCCCTTGTTCAATACCAAATGGCTTCAGTCCTGCCTCTTCGAGCGCAAACAAATACCCTTTCTCCCGATCCTCGCTACTTGTGACTAGGCTAGGTCCACTTACGTGAGCAATCTCAGTATGCCCAAGATCGATCAGATGCTTTGTCGCATCATAGCCACCTTTGAAATTGTTTATAATAACTGAAGGGGCCGAAGGAGTACGCTGCTGATTATCCAGGATGACAAAAGGGATTTTTCTCTTCTTAAGTTCCATTATATACATGTCCGGATCTGTTGGAGACAACAGGATCACTCCATCTACCCGATCTTCCTGAAATAAGGAACGGTGGAATGTGTCTTCATGCTGTGAAATAGAAAGCGCCAAAAAATAATCATGCTCCGCTAAGTAATCGTTAATCTCCGTAATTACAGCATCAAGAACAGTATCATGTAATGTGTTCAACATTAGCCCGATAATACCGGTTTTGCCACTTGCCAGGCTTCGAGCAGATGCATTCGGGCGGTAATCCAGGTCTTTCATCGCCTGTAATACTCGTTCCCTATTCTTCGGCCGTACAGATGTCGCATTATTCAATACCCTGGATACCGTAACGACCGACAGACCCGACTTTTTGGCAACATCGAAAATGCTCACTTTCATTAGAAACCGCTCCCGTTTTAACACAATTTACATTAACATACCACATTTTGCGCCACATTTCACATATAACATAGGTATTTACATAGGATTATTATTTATTGTTTTAAAGTGGCTCAAAACGTTAACTTTGTCGCCATTTTTAACACAAAAAAGCCCGCAGGTATACCTGCAGGCTTCCATTCCAAAGTTATTATTATCCGATAAATTCTTGTACCCACACACCATTATAGTACGCTACACCGATTGTAGTGTAATTAGCACTTAGAATGTTTTTACGGTGACCATCACTATTCATCCATGCATTCATCACTTCTGCTGGTGTACGTTGCCCTTTGGCAATATTCTCACCAGCCGTACGATATTGAATACCTTGCGCGTTCATCAAATCAAACGGAGATCCAAGAGTCGGCGAATTATGGTCGAAGTAATTGTTGTTATACATATCTTTCGCTTTCAGCATCGCTACATTAGTAAGTGCAGAATCGGATTTCAAAGGTTGAAGTCCTACCTTAGCACGTTCTTGGTTCACTAGATCAACCACTTGTGCAGCAAAATCATCCTTCACAGCTTGATCCCCATTATCCGTTCCTGTTCCAGGATTTGATGGTTCTGGTGCTGGTGTACTTGGTTTCACTGGAGTGCTTGGCACTACTGGAGTACTCGGTTCTACTGGAGTACTTGGTTTCACCGGATCACTAGTTTCCGGTTTGCTAGATTCCGGAGTACTAGATTCAGGTTTACTATTGTCCGGTAATGTAACATCTGGTTGTGGGATAACAGGCTTAATATCAAGCACTAGCTTATCCAAAAGCTCAGACCAGTTCTGAGTATTAAAATAAAAGCCGTAGCTTTCAATGTTTATCATTTTGTAATTCGGAACCTGAGTAGCCACATTTTGTGAAGCAGCCATTGCCGGGCTTGCCGCTAGAACTGGTGCTAGAATAAGAGCTCCGGTGATAACCATATTTTTAAACTTGTACTTCATAAAATAAATCTCTCCCTTTGTAGCCTACGAGGTTAGCTGACGGGTTCGGGTCAAAGTGGATTCCCCTTGTCACATGCTTGCGACTTCACCCCAATAAATGGTTCCCCCGTGCCCGAATGGGCTTCGGCATGATTTTTGGTACGTCCAAATCTTAACATGGATCCCAACTCGAATCACTTCTAAATTAATGTTAATTGATACACATATACCCATAGTAAATATATGAAATCTAAAGAGATTCCCATACAAACTGCAACATTTCACGGGACCTCACCGTCTAGAATTATATAAACAAGCCTATTTGGCTTAAATTAACTTTCCAAGCACCTAGGTTGAATATCTACACAAATAATGGAGGTATGACAAATGAACAAAATGTATAAAGTAATAGCAACAGCATCTATTCTAACGATGGCAGCTATGCCAGTGGCAGCAAATGCACAAAGCATCCCAACCGCCGCACCAGCTCATTACGGACAAATTAGCCTTGGTAACATTCTGAGCCAACTCAAAGTGATTTCAGGTACTATGGGGCAAATTACTGACTTTACAAATGATAAAACCGGCAAGTTCATTACCGTAACAGGTCGTGGTGTTACACCGTCCGATCAAAGCGAAATCGTTCTTTCCATCACTAAAGATACTAAAATTATAGATTCTAAAGGTAAACGCGTAGCTCTACAAACGATTATGGATGAGAAGAAAGCCGTTAAAGCATTTTACAGTCCTAGTATCACAAAAAGTATTCCAGCACGCGGAACCGCATTGACACTTATTGTTCAAGACCAAAGCTTCACTGGAATTGACGGTAAGGTAACCGAAGTGCAAGAAAACGGAATTGTTGTAACAGGTAAAGACATCTATAACTCGAATGAGGACACGATGGTATTACACTTTGCCAACAAAGCTGTAATTATTGATCAAAATGGTAAAGCCATCAAAGCCGCTGATATCAAAGTTGGCATGAGTGTCAAAGCATTTTATGGACCTGCTGTAACCATGAGCATTCCGGCTCAATCCACAACCAACTATGTCGTGGTGAATACAGAAGTAGAAGAGTCCGTTCAAGAGGAGGTTGCCGGTACGAACGGTATTATTACAAATGTAGAGGATCACAGAATCACTTTGATCGGAAGCGCAATGAAACAAGGCGGAACCGATTATGTCATGCTTTCTGTTGATGAGAAAACTCAAATCGTTGACGAAGAAGGTAATGCATTAACTAAAGATGCATTGAAAGCTGATGTTCGTATTGATGCTTACTATGGTCCAGTGATGGCACTTAGCTTCCCAGGCCAAACACATGCTGACAAAATCGTCGTTAAGGCAGAAGCAACCAACAAAATTGAGGGTACAATCTCTGCAACAGACGATGTAGAAAAAGACCAAGTATATGTAAATGTAGGTTCTGACAACTCTCGTCAAAACGATGTCATTTTGAATATCTCGGAAGATACTAAAGTGATCTCTATACTTGGTGGTCAAGTAGATTTGAAAGCAGGTATGAAAATTGTCGCTTACCACTCATCCATGATGACTAGATCATTGCCCGGTATCACGAATGCTGAAATTGTGATTATCACTCAAGATGATAGCATGGCAGCTCCTAATCAATAATCGAATCATTAAATAGAAACAAGCCGATCTCCCATTTGGGGGTTCGGCTTGTTTTTTTCGAAGATATATTAAAGATGATTAGATTGCACCATATACATCATAATCCCTAATAGTCCGGCTAAACAAAAATAACTGATACCGTATTTCCAACGTACATTTGTGGGCACATCATAGTACTTATCATTATCGTAAACGGTAAAATTTATCTCACAATTCACCTTGAGATGTGGTCCGTCCTCCAAATAAACCTGATCCACTCCAGCTACACTTACTTTATGAATAATACTTTGCTGCGGAAGCTGTGCTATGCCTCGGAGTCCTAGGCTCTCCCAGAAGATGGTCACATGTTGCTGTCGGTTCAGGTCGCTATACGTAGCAAATGGTAAATTCCTTTTGTGCTCAGGTCCAGGTATCAGGTATCCTTCACTTTGCAGTTGCGTAAGCGCTATTACAAAACTCTTCATTATGAAATGATTTTTATGATTCTTACGCCGCCGAATATACTTATTAAATAAATCATAAGCAAATAGTGCCCAAATAATGAAGAATAAAAACGATCGCATATAAAAAATAACGACCAGACCACCCACTAATCCAACCAACCATAACCAGCGTGAAACTGCAGTAGAAATCCGTCCTCCATCAAGCGGATGGATCGGCAGCAAATTGATGAGATTCAGAAAAAAGCCAACATAAGCAAGTGAATACAGTAAGGGATGGTCAAGATACAAAGCCACCCAAAAAACAGCCGTCGCACCAACTGTCCCGAGAAGCGGTCCCCCAAAGGCGATATAAGCTTCTGTTTGCGCATCCAGCGGTCTTTTTTTCATAGATATTAATGCACCAACAAAGGGAATAAATAACGGTGCACTGACCGGCAGTCCCTTCTGTTTCGCTGCGATAACATGACCTAGCTCATGAACAAGTAACAACAATACAAACCCAATAGCAAAACTCCATGGATAGATTAATGCGTAGGCGCCTACCGACACCATCATAGAAATTACGGGTCCAGCAAATTTACTGAATTTAAGAACAGAAAGCAGCGCCTTGCCTTTGAGAAGCAGAAAGACCCCCGCCCCTCCCAGCCACTTCAGTAAATTTGATGACGTTGGTTTCCCATTATTTTGCTGCAACAGCACTCCTACTTCCTCTTAAATTATTTATTTGGCTGAATATATATATATGAGAGTATTCTAGCATACACCTTTTTCCTAACAAAGAAAAACTACAACACAATTGCGGCTTCTAATCTATTTTATTTAATGTTATAACAAAACAATGAGATCTTAACAGAAATTCTGTCTACAGCGGAAATGAGGAGATACTTCTTTGAAGACACTAGCAAGCTATTATTTTTTATTTTACTTGGCCATGTCTGTTCTTATGCCCTATACTAGCCTGTATTTTAGCGAGCGGGGTTACAGCTCTACTACGGTCGGACTCATCTTGTCCTTATGGGCTTTGGTAAGTATCGTTGCGCAGCCCATTATGGGGATGATCAATGACCGCATCAACAATCCTCGAAAAATTCTGATGATTTGTGCCATAACAGCTCCGGTGCTGGGCATGGGATTTCAATTTGTGGATGGAATGATTGGAATCATCGTATTGTCTATCTTTTTCGCGTGGTTTCAATCTTCTGCAGGACCGATTGGAGATTCAATGGCCGTAGAGATTGCTAGTAAAAAAGGATATTCTTTTGGTAGCATTAGGCTATGGGGAGCCTTAAGCTACGCGATAGGGACATTCGCAACGGGTATTATTTACAATAAATTCGGTTACAACAATATCTTTATTTATTATTTAATTATTTGTGCGACCGTATGCATCGTCATTATGTTCTTCCCCGGAGCTAAAGTCACCCGTAGTAAAATATCAATTTATGGTCAAATGGGCGCGGTCATTCGCAACAAACCATTTATGATATTCGTTGTCACAAGCATGCTCATGATGATGTCCGCCTCCATTAATATGAACTTTTTGCCGTTATACTTTAAAGAGATGGGCTTTAATAAGAGCTGGATCGGTAGCGCATTTGCAATTGCCGCCCTTATTGAGGTTCCTATGTTCTGGGTAGCGACCAAGCTTAGCCGAAAAATCGGCAGATACCAGCTACTATGCGTAGCTGCCGCGATTTATGGCGTTCAATATTTCGCAATGTTCATCTTCTCCAACGTCACTTTGACGCTTGTAGTTCAGTTATTAAATGGCATTGCATATGCTTTCGTTGCAGGTACTGCTGTTGAAGTCGTACAGAGTTATGCCACAAAGGGAACAAACGCAACGTTGCAAACGATATATGCGGCTGTAACTGCGGGACTTGGGGGCATTATCGGCAATACGTTGGGAGGCATTATCATCGATCGCATGGGAGGACAATTTCTATATTTGATCCTCTTCTGTCTATGTATTGCGTCTTCCTTACTGTTTATGGTGAACAGGCATCATCAACATCATCAACAATCGATTAGCGGTTAATTTTAGAGGAGGTTATCAGTATGGAATTTACTAATAAATTCACAGGAAAAGCGACTATTTATTCCAAATATCGTTCTAGCTACCCTATGGCATACATTGATTATCTAATCAATAGAAATGGATTAACCAATACTCACACCTTAGCTGATATAGGATCTGGCACGGGAATACTAACCAAGCAACTTCTCGATCAAAATTTGAAAGTCATTGCCATAGAACCAAATAACGATATGCGAATCTCAGCAGAAGATGAATTAAATCATTATGAGCAGTTTACTTCTCTAAATGCTGCCGCTGAAAATACCGGCTTACCCAATAGTAGTGTAGATTTAATTACTGTTGCTCAGGCCTTTCATTGGTTCGACAAAGATAAATTTAAATTGGAATGTCAGCGAATATTAAAACAAGATGCGAACGTCGCATTGGTGTGGAATAGCAAGGTCTCTTCAAGTGATCTAGTTTTAGAAAACGCCGAAATATGTAGGAAACATTGCTCTGCATTTGTGGGATTCAGCGGAGGTATCGAGGAAACACCTGAAATGTTTCAGCATTTTTTTAGGAATGGAACATATGAATACAAAGAATTTGAAAACCATTTAGAGTATGATTTGAATAGTTTCATCGGACGCAATTTATCATCCTCTTACGCTCCGAAAGAGACAGACGATAGTTATAGTCACTTTATCCAATCCCTATCTGAATTGTATTATAAATACAGTAAGAATAACGTGCTTATCATGCCTAATCTGACACGTAGCTATATTGGGCAAGTCTAATCCCAACAAAAATGACCCCCGTTATGAGGGTCATTTTTGTTTATCTGTACAACAGCCTACCTTACCAAAGTATATGTATTAAATTCTCCCTCAGGCGTGCCGTTGAAGTAACTTTTTCCGTTGACTTCGTATCTGATCGCATAAGTAATACCTCCACCACCGTCACGGATGCCCTTAATCTGAATATCACCAATCGCTGGTACCACAAATGTTTTTGGCTTATGCTTGATCATAAACGAATCTGTAAAAGGAACCCCATTCACCAATACCTGTACGTAATCACCATCTTCAGCTGCGTAATCCCAAACCCATATCTTAGTTTGTTCAGCTGTGGATTGATGCTTGACTGTATAATCCTGTGCTCCCATCTTTTCATCAGCAGGTAACAAAACAACTCCTGCTTTTACCGCTGCAGATACTTTGCTAGATAGCACATTTTGCGCTGATACGGAGGAGTCGTACACTGTAGACCTACCAGATATCATTAAAGGAACTATAATTGCAAACATACATATCGCACCAAATATCTTCATGCGTCGATCCAGCGGGTTACGAGATTCCTCTCCCCCAGGATCTCCACCTTCGAATGAGGGAGGTGTATTGAAGTCCATGTTTTGTGTCTTTGCTGATGTTTCATCTCTTTTAAAAATGTCCTGTTGTTGTTTGTCCACTAGCGGTTCTCCTCCCCTCGGATCTCAATGGCTTAACCTTGTAATATACGGACATAGCTAATCGACATATGACGATCTGCACAATCATTAGAATATAGAACGTAGTATGTCTCACTTCATTATTTACTTCATAGCCATAGTTCAAAATAATAAGTGCTACTTCTAAAATAACGATATTTATGAACCCTATTTGTACTAATGGAAATAACCAAGGTAACACTCGATACATTATGCGAAGTGGTGGGATCAGCAACGACAGGCCGATAATAAAGCCACATAATCCGACAATAATAAAGTCACCACTTGGCCCAGAGAATCCTGAAGTACGAATTGTGCTCACATCGCTTAAGAATAACAGGTGTATTATAAATATCACTAGTAACATAGGGAGTATCAGAGCAGCGAAATAGATGAATGCAAATGCGTTTGCAAAGAACGGTTTCATTTCCTTATCCTCCCCCTATATCAAATCCACTAATAGTAATTAAATCTTCTCTAGTCAAATCAGTATCCGCACTCAGACGAATGGCTTGATTATTAACTGCTTTTTCGTATACGTTGCGAACGTAACGCCCATTACCAAAGTATGGATCTCTTCTGGCACCCTCCAACAGATCACTTAGTTTGATCTTAGCTGATTCGTCCAGCTCATACCCTTTACCTATAAAGAATTTTTCAGAGATCTGCATCAATTGCTCGGTATTGTAATTCTCGAATGTGATGATGTTTGGAAATCTCGATTTAAGCCCTGGATTCACAGTTAGGAAACTGTCCATATTCCGACTATATCCAGCTAGAACTATAACAATTCGATCCCTGTAATCATCCATCAACTTGACTAATGTATCAATCGCTTCCTTACCGAAATCACTGATACCACCCTGCGCAAGTGCATAGGCTTCATCAATAAATAGTACTCCATCTAGTGCATTCATAAAGATTTCCCGCGTCTGAATTGCCGTCTGCCCTACATAGCCAGCGACAAGAAGAGACCTATCCGTTTCAACCAGTTTGTTGGTTTTTATAACACCTATGTTATATAGTACTTGGGCTATCGTGCGCGCAACCATCGTTTTTCCCGTTCCAGGGTTTCCTTTAAAAATCATATGAAGCGTCATGGATTCATCCACCGTAAGTCCGAGCTTTTTGCGCTCCTTCTGCACTCTTAACCTTGCATTCAAACTTCGAATGTAATCTTTAACTTCATCCAGACCGATAATCTTACTAAGTTCAGCTTCGAGGTCAAAGTTGATCAATTCCGTGCTCTTAGGTTCAATATCAGACGGTATAATCACATTCATATCTTCCAAGGCTATTTCGTTCATTGCAATTCGGGCCGATTGATTTCTTGTGATCTCTTCGATATAGTTTCGAATCATACGGCCATTTCCAGACGGAGTACTTTGATGCTTATACAAAATATTAATTTGTTCATTTAAAATGATGTTTCCGGCTTCAGCTAACATAAAGCCCTTGTCTGATATAAATTTAAGAGCAATGGCTTGCAACTCTGCTGCTGTATAATCCGGAAAATTGATTTTTAGAGGGAAACGTGAGTCTAGCCCCGGATTAACCTTAAGGAAATCACTCATTTCCTTCTGGTAACCTGCCAAAATGACAATGACTTCGCCACGATAGTCTTCAATAAGCTTAACGAGTGTATTGATAGCTTCATTTCCGAAACTATCACCGTCAGATGCTAAGGCATACGCCTCGTCAATAAACAACACCCCACCTAGTGCTGACCTGAAAACTTCCTCCGTTTTCTGAGCTGTATGACCGACATACTTGTCGACAAGGCCACCTCGGTCTATCTCAACCAGTTGCCCGGATTTCAATAACCCCATATCCCTGAACATATCAGCCACAATCCTAGCTATTGTCGTCTTACCAGTTCCCGGGTTACCACTGAAAACCATATGCAAAGATTGGGTTACATCAACCTGAATTCCGGCACTCTTTCGTTTTTCCTGTGCAATGAGTTGTCGGTACTGGGTCCTCACAAACTCTTTTACTTGTTCAAGTCCAATAATCGGTGCCAATCGCGCCTCAAGATCGAATCCACTTCTTTCATCAAACTTAAAATCTTCATATAAAAGCATATCGAGTGGTATCCCAGCATGCTCAAGCACCCGCTTCGATTGGTTAAGAATTGTAGCCTCTATTACATTACGAACCAGACGCCCATTGCCACTATCATTTTTCCCTTTGATTTGTTTTTGATCATATAGCTGAATGAGAGGGTCCTTACAGTCTTCTGCAATCTGATAACCTTTTGTTTTAGCTATAACCAGAGATATTTGGTACATTTCTTCAGATGTGTAATCCTCAAACTCAATGATATTAGGAAACCTTGATTTCAAGCCGCTATTTACTTTAAGAAAATCATTCATTTCTTCCTTATATCCGGCCAAAATAACTACCAAATCATCCCGGTTGTCTTCCATACTTTTAACAAGGGTATCAATAGCTTCAAGACCAAAAGTATCATACTTGTCTCGGCATAAAGAATAAGCCTCGTCAATGAAGAGTATGCCTCCTAACGCTGACTTGATCACATCTTGAGTAAGTTTTGCAGTATGCCCTACATATTGGCCGATAAGATCCGAGCGAGTTACCTCCCGCAATTGTCCGGTTGAGAGGATCCCTAAAGCTTTGAGATATTTGGCTACGATTCGTGCAATCGTCGTTTTTCCTGTGCCAGGATTCCCAGTAAAGATCATATGCATAGAAACTTGCGAATTCTTAAAACCTGCATTTTCACGAATTTGTTGAACCTTAAGATTATCCTCCAGCTGCAGGATATATTGCTTGACTGATTCAATCCCAATAATCTTAACTAATTCCTGCTTGATCTCTTCAAGGCCAGTGTTGCGTTTACGAGGGAGGACATCTGCCAGATGAACTTGGATTCCTCTGATCTCTGCGACGAACCCTCCATCTAGAACAGATATCTTGATGGATTCATTTGGCTGTAGCGCATTTCTCAATTTATACTCCGCTAGAGGCCTATAGAGATTATCTTGGATAAATATTTCAATGCCACTAGCTCCCGTAGCACTTCGATAAGCCATGATGATTCGTTCATGAACAGCTTGATCCCAGAACAGAGTAACTGCCAACTGAGCGACACATTTTTTGCCGAGAGCTTTCATGTAATTCATCGCAAGCTCCAATAGATCGCTATCGCTAAAATCTCCTGTAAAGATGAAGTCGCCCACTATATTCATAAACTTAATGCCAAAAATATCCTGAACCTCTTGCTCCGATTTGACTGAAGAAACCACAAAAATCTTGCCATTAACCCCGATTTCGCTGATCGAGTTGCTTAGAAGTGCGCCGGTTGCCTCAATCAAGTTATTATCCTGAAAGATATACCTTGCGCCAAATGTATATTTCCCTATTAAGCTCAATGTCGTAATGACATCAATTATACTAGGATGGCATTTCTCTGGGTTCTCGAATAGAACGATTTCTGGCGTATTATATAAACATTTGTATAAGTCAGATAAAAATAGCCTTAACTCGGAATCATGGGTATAAAGTGAGAGATCTATGATTGAAATTAGAGGATTGGTGGCAAGCCTACGCTCGTGAAGTAGACCAGCCATATGAGTAATACTGGTTCGTTTTCCTGTTCCTTCGGGGCCTAGCACAACGATGATATTCTTTGGCTTCAAGCGGTCATACCCGGTAACATAAGGTCTTTTGAATGCAAGGCACAACTGATCCAAATACTGCTGTTGCCCAACAATACGCCGATCTATTTCGTGTCTAATACCTTGGAATATTGCTGTTAAATTAGTATTATCGGGGGTTACTATTGTCTGAGAATTGGGAGATCCATCTCTTCTCCATGACGATCCCGTTCCTGCTGAGTTACTTCTTGCGTCCCCACTTGGAACCGACGGCCCCGCAGTTGGTGGCATCTGCTGATTCATCGTGGAAGCAGATCCTCCGCTACCTCTTGGTACAGGAGTTTGATTATTTAGTGGATGCTGATGTTTTGGATTATTAGGTCTGTATCTGGAAATGAACCCTTCCTCTTGTATCGCCTGAATAATATTCCATTCAGGAAATAGAAAACGGATTATCCCTTTGAAATCAAATCGCATTCTTGTGTCCGCCTTTCTTAGTCGTAGCACTTGAATCTTGCAATACTATTCTACAATAAAGGCAGATATTCCTTTATATTGGAACATTATACTTAAAGAGAAATTCCAACTGAATCATGTGAGTTGGTATTATATTTGAACAAATAACAATAATCGAATGCCACCCAGAGTCCGTTTTTGTTATTCAAAAAAGTTGACATATAAGTTTCCATAATTTATTATATCGGTAATGGATATATCCATTGCCGATATATCCACGCATGATATATAAGGAGGTGTAGAATTGTCTAGAAATGATTCCATGTTGACAGAGCAACTAACAGATTCGGCATATTATATTCTACTCTCGCTTCTTGTCCCCAGACATGGTTACGCGATCATGAAGTACATTGAAGAATTAACAGAAGGCGAAGTAACGGTAGGCCCAGCTACACTGTATACGCTAATTAAGAAAATGATGAAGAACGAACATATTGAAGCAGGGAGTTCGGATGACGAACGACGTAAACCTTATATGGTAACCATCAAAGGCAGAGAGATCGTCATGAACGAAATCGAACGACGCTCACGCATGGCACAGCATGGATTGAAGGCAATAGAATCCGCTAAGGAGGAGAACGAATATGAGAAAAACTAAAAGTCATCGCTATATAACATCACAAGGGACCGCCTTTGCAGAGAAAAAAGAGATGCTGAAGATGGGGAAATTGGCACAGCAAGGCTGGCAACTGGAGTCTTTTGCCTTTCTCGGTTATCGTCTACGTAAAGCGGAACCACAGAACCTCATCTATGAAATGGATTATCATGTAGTTCATAAAGCAGATATGAATAATTATGTAGATACCTTTGCAGCCGCTGGATGGAATCATGTCTGCTCTGCGGGAAGCATACACGTCTTTTCAGCCCGACCTGGCACAACTCCCATCTATTCTGACAGAAATACCTCTTACGAGAAGTATAATAGAATTACTAGATCTGTGGGAATGGTTACCCTTATTTTCGCGATATTTGCTGTCGTGGGTTTTGGGTTAACTGCCTATACAGAGAATAAAGATAGCTTTATAGAATCTATCTATTTCTACTTGGGCACTGTGGGTATCACCATCGCTGTACCCGCTTTGATGACATATACCGCCCTTATGTTCAGAAGAAGAGCCGAGAAGAAGGTATAAACCCATTTCGAACCGATTAATCATATAATCCCTTTCGGTATGTACCTGGAGAAACTTCGTAAAAGTTACGGAAAATACGGTTGAAATAAGTATAGCTACCAAATCCCGAAGCCTCGGCGATTTGTTCAAGAGTCATTGGGCTTGATTTCATCAAATCCATAGCTAGAGAAAGACGTAATTTATGTACGTATTGAAGAATAGACATCCCATACTCTTGCTTAAACACCCCCATTACTCTTGACATACTGAGCCCTACATGCTTTGCTATTTGCTCCAGCTCAATGGAACTCGTCGCATACGATTCCAAATAATGCTTAATACGCAGAGCATGATAGGCTGATATTGAGGAAGGCTCGGATACTTCAGACACCGCCCGATCTATTAAATAACATAAGGCTTGCAGTAGAGTAACCTTAAGTTCAGTTGATCCTCCATCCAATCTCCGTTTCTCTAACACTAATTGATGCCATAGTTCCCTTAACCTCCCCTCATCAGAGACCCGTGAAAGCTGCGGACGTTTCACTTGACCCCACCACCGATCTAGCCAAGTTCCGTTACAAAATACATAATAATCCGCACTTGTACCAGATCCATTCGACCCCATATTAATACGCAGATCGTACAGGTCTCCTGGACGTAAAAGTAGTAGGTCTCCTGGATATAATTGATAAGCACCTGACTCCAGAACTACTTGGCTACTACCTTCTGCTTGGAACCGAAATATATATGAATCCGTGCCTTTACTCATATTCATCTGGAAGGGATTTTTGTGTATTGAATAATCACATAAGATCACTTCAAGGTCAAAGTCCATTGTTCTTCATCCCCCTTTATATTTTCGATGTTATCATATTGTTCAGGTTTGTACATGTTTTGTTTCTTCTTTATCTCACTTAATCTTTCTATAATTATCCTATATGAACTTATGTTCAACCTATACGGCTAACAAAGGAGATAAGAACATGACTATGCACAAAATACGTGTAATTCAAACTGCTCAAGACACTGCGGATCGACTTACGGAACAAGAGGCTCTAACTTTCACTCCGGATCTTCATGATGATCGTGAGAACCAATTGATCAACGTTTATGACGATATTGAGTATCAGGAAATCATCGGATTTGGTGGTGCCTTGACTGAAGCTTCGGCTGTAACTATTGCCAAACTAAGTGAAGACAAGCAACAAGAGATCCTCCAGGCATATTTTGATAAAGCTACAGGTATTGGATACACCTTCTGCCGCTCCCATATCAACAGCTGCGACTTTTCATTAGGTAATTACTCTTATGTAGATGTTGAAGATCCTAGTTTGGAGAGCTTTGATATTTCGAGAGACCGCGAAGCGATTATGCCACTGATCAGTAAGGCGGCGAATATCGCAGGCGATGAATTTAAGTTGTTTTCTTCACCTTGGAGCCCACCAGCCTGGATGAAGACTAACGGGGAAATGAATAATGGAGGCAAGCTAAAACCAGAATTCCTTGAGGTTTGGGCCCAATATTTTGTGAAATATATACAAGCCTATGAAGCTGAGGGTATTCGTATTTGGGGTCTTAGCGTACAGAATGAAGCCAAGGCTAAGCAAATTTGGGATTCCTGTATTTATACAGCCGAGGAGGAGAAGGACTTTGTTCGCGATCACCTAGGACCCGCCCTTGAAGTGAATGGATTATCTCACGTTAAAGTCATGATCTGGGATCATAATAAAGAGCGGGTATACGACCGTGCAAAGGTCGCTTTTGAGGATGAGGCTGCTTCAAAATACATCTGGGGAATTGGTTTTCACTGGTACTCAGGTGACCACTTTGAAGCACTATCTGCTGTTCATGACCGTTTTCCTGATAAAGCTCTTGTGTTTACAGAAGGATGCCAAGAAGGTGGTGTTCATCTAAATTCTTGGAAGACCGGAGAACGCTATGCTCATGACATCATGGGCAATCTAAACAATTGGATGTCCGCTTGGACAGATTGGAATATCGTCTTGGATGAACAAGGTGGACCCAACCATGTAGGTAACTACTGCGATGCTCCAATCATAGCGGATACAATTCAGAATGAAGTCATATATGAAAGCTCTTATTACTATATCGGGCAATTCAGTAAATTCATCCTTCCAGGGGCTAAACGTATCGCTTCAAGTAAGTATACCGATCAACTAGAAACATCAGCCTTCAAAAATCCAGACGGATCCATCGTTGTTGTTATCTTAAATCGGACGGATAATACAATTCCCTACGCCTTACGTTATCAAGGGCAACTTGCGGATACAGCGTGTCCTCCACATTCGATTCAGACTTTGATTTTTTAATATCTTGTACGTGGAAAAGAGATGATTCCTGTAATGGGATCATCTTTTTTTGCGTCCTTCGGACTCCTCTCATCTTCGATAATTGGCCGAAGATACTATGTGGATTCCTCCCTCTTTCTATTAAACTAGGGATTAAATCGTGTCTTTATCAACCTCATGCCATAAATAATCAAGTAGGATCGGGGGAATATACATAGGTCTTATCCATTGATAGGTCAGATCAAGTAAGAGTTCTCCAAGCAAAAAGTTCCCTTTCGTACTAAGCTGCATCTTCCATTTTCCGCTAGCTACAGCCTTACCCTGCCCTACCCTTTCTCCGGCCTCTTCATAGGAGAATTCTTGTCCTTTACTTCGTTCGATATCCGCTAATGCAGATTCATAGTTTCGCTTCTGCTCTAACTCTTTCGCTTCGGTGAAATCAGAATCATACACCTGTGAAAAATCTAGTCCTTTAAGTTTATTTCGTTCGATTAGATCTTTGAATGCTTCAGTGACATAAACTCTAGTTGTTGCTCCCTGATTAATCTTAAACATATAAGTGTCTTCTGGCACTTTATGAAAGTCAAAAACAAGTTTATTAAATCCCGCCCATGAACCATCATCAAATGTCCTAAAATCAGATCTCTGCCAATCTACACAATCTAGCACATTAGTAACATTTACCATAAAAAACTCAAAATCATCATGAATTAGCGGAAGAAATTCTACTTCATTGCAGGTGAAAGGCTCCATAAGTTCCTTCACTCTTTTCGATACAACCGGCTGTCCAATGATATAATACGGAAAATCTTTATAGGTTCTTTTAAACAAGGTTTCTAGTTTAATTGGTGTCCAGATATTCTGTTTTGGACTACCATCAAAATCTGAATGAATGGGATGTTCATCATTATTAAACACTGCTGAAAAATTCATTGCCTTCGAATGTTCTCGAAACTTATAAACCTTCATTTAAAAAAACACCTCCTTAAATATGGATCTAGACTTCATAACATATGACTATCATTTTGCGACTGTTGCTGTATGAGAAAATGAGCTCTCTGTTAAAACTACATATTATCGTTTCATAGGATTCATCCAGAATAAGTAATCTTAAATCTCCGACTTCTCAACCTCATGTAATAAACAAGGTGGTTCTGATGAATCATCTTCCAAATCGATTGGCAGGGAAATACTCCATAGTCTATTAAATGTACAAAGAAGTCGCCCCTTTTGGAATGGCGATGTTACTTCCATTCTACAGAAAGAGGCGACTTCTTTGCATTGTTTTATATGTAAAATTGTGACAATTCATGTTCGAAGTAGCGTAGAGGATGGAACGATTTCGGAAAAGCGTTAGCGGTCGCCTAAAAGCTTTCCTTTGGAAAGCTACTTCGGAAGCATACGCTTGGTCTCCTAATTTCAACCGTTACACGGTTTCAATCCAGAAATTTGGAGACCGTAGCGATTGAAGGAACGTTCCATTCACGGAGCATCCACTCAAAACACTCCTACCATGAGAACCATTGCTCAATCGGCGGATTGGACACCGACTTCACATGATGGAATTCATTATTACCCGGGTGATAGACGTAGTCCTTCCTATATTCTTCAATATTCTGCATAATATCTCTGATCGCGTGAATGATGTACTCTATCTCACTGTTTGTCATAATAGGATGAAGCGAAATACGTACCCAGCCGGGTTTATACGACAAATCCCCTGTATCAATGGTATCCGTAATTTGTTTGGACACGGTCTGATTCAAGTTAAATAAATAGTGCCCAAATGTTCCTGCGCAGGAACAGCCTCCCCTTGTTTGAATGCCGTACCGATCATTAAGTAGACGGACCATCAAATTATAATGAATATTCTCCAGATAAAAAGAAACAATGCCCTTTCGTTCGCTAATATGTCCGTCGAGCACATGCAGGCCGTGGATTCTTCCCAGCTTGGGTAGAAGAATGTCGAGCATCTCCCACTCTCTATGCTGCATTTGCTGCGTACCCATTTTTTCTTTTAATGTAATACATAGTGCAGTTCTAATCGTCTGTAGAAAACCCGGAGTACCCCCATCCTCACGCGATTCCATATCCCAGTTATAACGTTTACCGCCCCATGGGTTACTCCAAAGTACGGTTCCTCCTCCAGGATGGTCAGGAACTGGACTTGAGATCAATCTTGAATCAACGATTAGAACGCCACTAGCGCCAGGCCCGCCCAAAAATTTATGCGGGGAAAAATAAATAGCATCCAGCTTCTCCAGCGGATGAGCAGGATGCATATTAATGTCGACATATGGCGCAGATGCAGAAAAATCGATAAAACATAGTCCTCCGTATTCGTGCATTTTCCGAGAAAGTGCATGATAGGGAGTTTGAACACCTGTCACATTAGAGCATGCAGTGAACGCACCGATCTTGAACTTACGATTCTGATAATCCCGGAGCTTCCGTTCAAGTTGCTCAGGATCTACTAAGCCCTGCTGGTCCGGTTCAACAATAACCACATCACCGATCGTTTCCATCCATGATAATTGATTCGAGTGATGCTCCATATGCGTCACAAAAATGATCGGACGTTCCTCTTCAGGCAATAGAAGTTTTTCTCGCAAATGGTTAGGTACTTTTAGCCCAAGTAAACGCTGCAGCTTATTCACCATCGCCGTCATTCCTGAACCACCTGTTAGCAATACGTCACATTCATCCGCATGAACATGACTCTTAATAATATCCCGTGCATGCTTATAAGCCAGAGTCATGGTCGTTCCCGTCACATTCGATTCCGTATGCGTATTGGCAACAAATGGCCCATACACATCTGTAAGTTTGTTCTCAATGGGCCGAAAAAGTCGACCGCTAGCCATCCAGTCGGCATACAGTATCCCCTTTTTACCATATGCCGTCATGAAAGTCTGATCGATTCCGATCATTTGTTTTCTAAAAGGATAGAAGTACGTCTCCAATCCACTGACACAGTAGGACTCACTTCCAATTCGCGCTTGAAGCAATGGTGTTCTCCCCCCGACATATCGCTACTCTAATGTATGCCCAGTGAAAGAATTGGGTTAATGCGGGTCAAATAAACATCTGTATATTAGATTCAAGAGCGCCCTTGAGAAAATCTTTAGCTTCAACAATCTTAACTTCAGGGAGAAATTCCTCCTGCTTAAACCCCATGACTTCCACGGACAGTTTGCATGCATAGAAATTAACTTGTTTTTTTCGAGCACCCTTAAGAAAATCAATCAATCGTGGTGCGTGATCGTCGTCCATCATATCCAATAGAATTCGCTTGCCTACACCGGCCCAGTTCATTTTGGATAAGGGTAGATCCTCAGGACCTTTGGGCGAAATGAATGAAAACATTTTTTCGTACAAAGTTTTATCATCGTTAGACATACTCTCTGGATCACGAATCAAAGATAATCCCCAGAACGCAAAGAATATATTCACTTCCACATCCATCTCCCGAGCCGTATTCGCTAAAATGAGCGCAGCCATCGCCTTGTCATATTCCCCACTGAACATAATGAGATCCATTGTTTTGGTCATACTGATACGTCCTCCTATATCATAGTTTGCTGTTATTGTTTACCATGAGGGGAAAATTTATAGCAGAGTCCTGTGACAATTGTGAGCAAACAAAAATGGACACCCAACCGTGTCCACAGCACTACATAATATATTTTGACCCAAAGGTAATCCCAATCCGAATAATTCATGTATAATTGTTATAACAGTTGAATAGTATAATTAAGGAGGATAATAAGGATGGGTAAGGTGAGTCAAATGGAGCGGAAAGTAACAAAGTTCGGAAATAGCCTCGGAATCACAATGACAGATGCATTAAAAGAAATCGGTCTTGAACAAGGTGACGCTGTTCAAATTGAAGTTAATCCTGGCAGTGGAGAAATTGTAATCAAAAAGGCCAATAAAGTATCATTACCCGATGGGATCAGTGCTGATTTTTTTGAAAATCTATCTGAAGTACTTAGTGAATACGACCAAACCTTGAAAGGATTAAAAGACAGATGAAAATACGTTACTTGTCCATTCAAGAAACTATTGCGATTAACTTTGCCATGATACAGAGATATAGTGAGGGAGAGCAGATTGGCGTAAAAAGCTCCAGTCTGCTTGAATCGGCTATAATGCGACCTCAGTCTTCGGCATTTGAAAAAGATGCCTATCCATCGATCTATGAAAAGGCGGCAGCATTGTTTGAATCTCTAGGCCAAAACCATCCATTTCATAATGCTAATAAAAGAACAGCTTTTACGGCGCTCGTTATTTTTCTTAGATATAATGGATTCCTCTTTAAAATGGAGCAGAAAACTGCAGAAGATTTCACAGTGGACATGGTAAATCATAAGTACTCTTTCAAACAGCTTGTTACTACCATTCGAGCCCACTCAATTAAGGGTTAATAGAATGATTTTTATGAATTGAACAGCTCAATTAAGAAATGTATGCGGTTACTACTTGTGATATAATAGCATCTATTAGATTAAACAAAGGTCACAATTCGAGAGAATAGATAGGAGTGTTGTTGGAGATGAGAGGTTACAACATTATGCGTCCACTAATGCTAATTATAGTCGCGCTGCTTACGAGAGGTTTGGTTACTAACCTTTGCATTCTATTTGGGATGACGCCTGAATCAGCTAGTAGCATCGGTATGTTTGGTATGATAATCGCTGCGATTTTCATGTATATTCGCTTGACCAAACGCCGTCCTAAATAAAAGAATAGGCACCCTTTTCCGTTAATTACCTTGTTATGATGCCCCCTCAATAGAAGATATTTTCCACTGTTGATCCCCGCCATCAAAAATGAGCGTAAACTGCACGACCACATTTTCTTTAGTCATGGTCATTATTTTAGTTTCTTTATCAGCCATTATTACCTTGTATTCAACGTCATCAAAGGCCATAAAGTAGTAAAACTCACTAGTATCTTCAAACACCGATAGGATATCAAAATCACTAACCATCTCGGGGGATGTCATTTGGTCAGTTTCTTCCTTTGCACCCAAAAATACAGCTTCAATATAAGTTTCGATTAAATCCTCAGTACTCTTCGGATAGACAAATCCGCTCTCATCATTCTTATACGAATCAACAGGCTCGTCAAAGCTTTGACCATTCCAATTGCTCGTACTTATCCTCTCAAAACGCGAGAAATGTCTATATGCGACAGCCTTATCGAACACGCCATCGTTGCTACCATCCTCTAATAGATCCTCTCCCGACCCCGTAGCTGAGGCTCCATAATAGAGTTGATTGACCTCGCTATCACTAATGCCATAAACCCCTGCGCCTTCAAGGAAAGCACCATTTGTAATGCCGGTATAGATATAACTTTGTCTAGAGCTCTCTAGATTAATCAGGTTAATATCATAGATATAATAGCCCCCAGATTCTATTCCAGGTTTCAACAGTTGGTAATTAGACTGCGTGTCACGGATCACATAGTTTGTATCATATATTTCCTTATCCGGGCCAAAACTTACAACATACTCTATATTCCCATCTTCATCCATATCCTTGCTTAATATTTGAATAAGACTATTATTTTTGTCATCATCCAAATCATTTAAAAAACTCAATAATCCTCTTGGTACCTTGACAGTTCCTTTTAATGTATCAATCGAAACGAGTTCTTCTCTGTCAACGTTCGTATCCTCGTCTGTAGTCATGAAATTGAAAGTATCTTCCTTCCAACCATTCTCATAAATATAATGTCCTTCATATGTATCGTAGGAATCATCAGCCGCATCAAAAACCTGTATTACTGCATCCACGCTCTGATCTCCTATAGCAAAATCGATCACCTTTGCCGTGTTCCAATCCGTTCCGTCTACTCCCTCCCAAGGTGCTATACCCATTGCCCCATTAATTTCAGCAAATAGTCCACTATCCGTTCTTGAACGAATCTGTTCTTGCGCATTCATTACAGTAAGTGCGGTTGTAAGATAGTTTATAATCTTGTCCTTCGTATTAAACTTCTCACACATATAATAGATATCAAATTGGGTGTCTGGTTCATGCAGGATAGCTATCTTCCCTTCATCATTTTCACTACAGCTCCAAGAATCAGATGACACGAAGATATCGTTCTCTACTTGATTCGCCTTCTTGCGAATAGTAAGCACATCAGCTTCAGTTATTACGGGAATTTGCACTGCAGAATTATTATGCTCTAATTGGGTCGTTTGCGAATCTTCTAGAGTTTCTTGTTGGGAAACTACCTCTTTGTCCTTACATGCCGTAAGCATTAAACAAACGATAACCAACATAACTATAAGTTTCTTCATTATTTCCATCCCCCAGACACTTATCGACAACTATTATATAGGCATTCTCCATCTATACATGATAGCTTTCAACTCTGTCCAACCACTCGCTAATTAGTGAATTAAAGACTTGTGCCTGCTCTATTTGCAAATTATGCCCTGCTCTATCTAATACAGCAAATGTTCCTCTTGGGAACTTTTCTAATATTTCAAAGGCATCTTTATAACCCACTACAGAATCTTGTTTGCCTAATAAAAAAATACTCGGTTTCTCAAATTCCATCTGGTCTATGCGAAATGAAAATCCATATTGTTTCTTGATTATAGCCAAAAAATGATCATCTGCAATTTGACATCCGGCCAAAACCTCATTTTTATATCTGCACCAATTATACTCATCAAGAACCACTTGATTAGAGCTAAAATCTGTGACTTCTTCCTCTGTTAATGTGGCAAGGAACCCGTTATCTCTATGTAATACAGCATGATTAGGTACTATTCTGTCCTCGTGATGGGGTAAAATGACTGGACAAATAAATGCAGCACCTCCCACCCTTTCCTTTTGTTTCGCCAGGATCCCCCTAGCCAAGTAACCACCATATGATTCGCCTATAAGCAAGTAGGTTTGATCCTTAATCAAAGATTCAATAAGTGACAACACGGCATCCAGCATTTCATCCGCATTGTGGATATCGTCATAATCCCTTGTCATCCCCATTCCTGGAAGGTCAATATAGATTCTTCTCCATCCATTTCGATCGCTAAAGATAGGTTCCATGCATGCGCTCATTAGTCTATGATCAGGAGAAAATCCATGTATCATAATAATCGGGATACCTGTTCCCAGATCTTCATAGTAAATATCGGCGTTTGCAACTTTACAATAAGGCATATGATCTTCCCTTCTATTGATGTTCTACCAAAATTATACTATAAATGTTTGCATCCTATTAATAGCTTCTACAAAATCACATAATAGCATGAAGCCGAATGATCGCTTGCGCCCGGTCAACGACCTCCAATTTTCCATACAGATTGCTAATATAGTTACGAGCTGTACCTTCGGCAATATGCAGCGCATCCGCAATTTCACGATTGTTCAATCCTTTGATTATAAGCTGTGCCAATTCCTCTTCCCGCTCTGTCAGCTTGATGTGTTCCAATCTGGATGTTGGTAAGTCTTCATAATCTTCCGTAAATCTATTCAGCCTTGCCGCCAATTTGGCCGCCACTGCAGCTGGAAGAATAAACTGGCCTGATACTGTGTCGCGGATCGAAGCAATCATTTTATCCCCGTCCATATCCTTCAGCATATATCCACTAGCGCCATACGCCATTCCTTCTATTATGTAATCTGCATCTATAAAGGTAGTCAAAATCAAGATGAATATATCAGGACAGCTCCGTTTAATTCGCTTCAACGCACTAATTCCGTCCATAACTGGCATCTGAATATCTAGCAGTACCAGATCAGGATGTAGCGATTCCACCATTTCGCAAGCCTCTTGTCCATTCTTAGCTAAGCCTATCACCTCAAAATCATCTTCCAAATCCAAAATAGTTCTGAGTCCTTCCCGGGTCAACATCTGATCGTCAGCGATCACAATCGTTATCTTATCCATTTTCTATCCCCAATTCATCGCATCGGGTACGGCAGATCCATCGTCAACAAAAGGCCTTGGTTAGGCCCGGAGTCGATAGATAAGCTACCGCCCAGCTGTTCAGCACGCTCTTTCATCGATTTCAATCCAAATCCCATCGTAATATTGCTCGTACCAATTCCACGATCTTCTAGTCTAAATTGCAAATTCGACTCGACAATCCCCAGCTTGAAATGGAATTCCCTACTCCCTCCGTGCCTCATCCCATTGGTCAAGCCTTCCTGCAGCGCATGATAGATCGTCTTCTTATGGGCTGTCGTCAACTCGGGCAAATCACGAATAGCCGTATGGATGACAACTCCCGTATTCCGCTCCGCATCTCGAATAAGCTGAATCAACATACCTCCGAGATCGGCATACTTGTCCTCTTTCAACAAATGAACAGAACCACGGATTTCATTCAGACTGTGTCGAATAAGATCCTGCGCCTCTTTCAGCCGTATCGAAGCGCCCTCCGTATCTTTGTAAAGTAGCCTTTTCCCCGCTTCGATCTGAAGAATCGTCGATGTGAGCGTGTGCCCGACAATATCATGAATTTCTTCAGCGATACGATTTCTCTCCTCATACACGGAGACTTCCGCCAGAGCCAAGGTTGTCTCACGCATCGATTGCTCTAATCTGCGAGTCCTTTCTTCAACTTGATCCTCCAAGCTATCTTTAAGATACTGTATCCCCGAGTATAGCTGGGCATTTGCAATGGAGATAGCACATTGAGAGCCGAGCATCTTCAACACATCCAACCGCTCTGGAGTGAATACGCCCGCTGACAGATTATTCTCCAAATAGAGCAAACAAATTAACTTATTCTGATGCATAATCGGCAGGCAGAGAACTGATTTCAATGCCTTGTTCCTTACATACGAGTTTCGGACAAATATCCCTTCTTTGGCCGCATCATGCAGCACGACTTCCTCTCTCGTTCTTGCCGCATATCCGATAATGGCCGCTGGAACCAAATCTGACTCGTCCTCAATCTGGACTGACTTGATATGTTGCTCCTCTGATGTTCCGTAAGCTTCAACAACCCATTTACCGTCATGGTCGAAAATGATCGCTCCGGAGTCTGCACCCGCATTGTGAAGCATAATACGCATCAGCGTGTCCAACAAACGGCTCATCTCCATCTCTTCTGTTAACGCTTGTATGGACATAACAACAGAGAGATAATCTACTTTCTCCAAGTCCGACCCTTTACTCACGTGCAGAAGATGGCCATATTTGTGTTCCATATCCACCGCTTTCGCCATCGCACCCCACTTGATATAGGCTTCATACGCTTCAGTCATATAGATCTTTGCTAGCTGTAGCTTGCCTTGGTTAAGACCATATCTACCGTAGCACTCTGCGATCATTGCTAAGTCATGGATTAGACCATATTTATGTGCAGCCTCAATTGATTGTTCGTATAACTCTTCAGCTTGGCGATTCTTCCCCTTCAACCTGGCCATTTCAGCTTTGATCATTAAATATTTGTGCTGATAATTCTCTGGGCACCGCTTGGCGAACTGCTTCATTTTTTTTAGACACTTGCGTAGGTTGACCCAATATTCGTTTTGTTTCTGGGCTGTAGCTTCTTCATAAAGTTGGGCCCAGACTAAAGACTCATACGTGTATTGAGCTACATTCTCGATGTTGTCACCACGCGACTCCAAAATGGCAGCCGCCTTCATCAAAGCCGCATTCGCATCGTGGTACTGACCGAACAAATAACCGGGTACATATTGCAGAGAGCAGACAAGTTCTTCAATCATATGAAACTCATCTCCATGAACCGATTCAGCAAATTCCCCCCAATTAATATCTGTTGCCTCAAATGGGTCATCTGGTGAGCGGTATCCCGTCAAGCGGGTGAGAAGAGCGGCAATAACTGTCGCTTGCTTCCAATGCAGGCTATTATTTTGTCTAAGGAGGTAGCCCGAATGCGCAATTAACCGTTCATAAATCTGCCCGAGCGGATGACCGAATTGCAGGAGCGAAGCACAATTAATCAGCACGCTCTGATTCCCATGCCACAAATCTCCAGATTCCAATCCCACTTTGCCGGCATGCTCGGTAAACGTTTCAAGCATCGTGTGGTCATATCGTCGCCAACTATCGTGACACAAGGCAAGTGAAGAAAGCGTCTTCACATAAAGTGTTGGATATGGTTTCGATATGTTACACGCAAGCATGCCCCACTTAAAAGCTTCCTCATCATGACGAAAATGATAATACTGAAACATAGCATATCCTATAAACCCGATTGAAGCTTCAGGCGTCATGCCGTAGTCCAGTGTTATTTCGACCATGGTGAAAACGGAAGCGAGCCAGCCCTTCTTGTTTATAAAAAAGCAGGCGTTGCTTGTATGTACCAATGCAGACATAGCTACTTTGCGAGCTTCATCGGTCATCGTTGGCAAATTATTCAGCATTCCAATCTTATGCTTCCGAATCTTACGACTTAACCGCAGCCATTGGAGAGTCAATTCGAGCGAACTTGGCTCAAAATTGTGAAGTACATTCAATAATTGCAATGTTGTATGGCCTAAGGAAATGACTTCCTTATAATTATCATCGGATGACTCCAATTGAATTTTCATAGTATAAACGAGCGCCTTGTCCAAATGGGTTGTCGCCTTGCTGATCAACAGATCAAATAACTCATTTGTCGTCTTAAAGTGAGAGCATAAATACTCCACTTCCGCCCGTTCCCGGAAAGATCGGAACGCCAACGTATAGTTTTTATCCCAACAATCGTCATCCAACAGTGCTGTAGCATGGCGTAAATATCTCAATGACGTTTCGTAAGCAGTCGATTGCTTTGCCTTCAAACCCGCCTGCAAATTCAACTTCGCCAATTCTATCCTTTGTTCGAAACCATCTATATTTTCCAAAGCCTGATTCAAATGGTTAACCGTTTCGAATACCGTTACTCCATCGCCAGATTTCAAGCGATCGACTAATAAGGAGCCGATCCTCAAATGTAAGGTCGGACGCTCATCCTCAAGAACAAGGGCATAGGCTGCCTGCTGGATGCGATTATGCTGGAATTGATATAGATTACCACTACCATCGCCGCTAACCGGCTGTACCAAACGCTCTTGCACTGCAATTTCCATCACCTCTGACAATTCCTCTATGGGAAGTTCGGTGATCGCGAAGAGTGTAAGCAGATCAAACTGGCTGCCCAGAAATGCAGCCCTGCCAAGTACATAGACTATCTCGTACGGAAATAGCTGTAATTTATCTGATAAATATCCGGCCACATTATCAGGTATGTTCATTTCCGCAATGAGCTGTAAATCCCATTGCCAGCACCTGCTTGATGGTTCTAAGGTTATTTGCTTATCGTTCATTAGATCCTGAAGAAACTCGCTCAGAAAGAACGGGTTCCCATCCGTCTTATGAAGCAATACCACCGCCAACTCATCCGTAGCCTTATCAGCAACATCGTGATGCATAGCATCACTTAGAAGTTGCTTGATATCAGCTAGTTCAAGTGCCTTCAGCGAAATTCTATTCATTATTATGCTGCTTTCCATAAGAGAACTTTCCAAATGGCAGAGCGGATGTAGCATAGGAATCTCTCTATCTCGATAAGCCAATACAATAAGCAGATGTTCTGTTGCTCTGTCCTCTAGCAGATAAGTAAGATATTGAAGCGATGCTTCATCCGCCCACTGCACATTATCAAGCAACAAAACCAAAGGGCGATCACGTTGAGAAAATAGTTGGATAAATCGGTTCATGATCAAATGAACTCGACGCTGAGCTTCCTTAGGAGGTAATTGCTGTACGGGAGGTTGTTGGCCAATCAGCAATTCCAACCTAGGAACCAAATCGATTAGCAATTGCCCGTAGCCATCTACGGCCTTCAGAATACGCAGCCTCCAAACTTCCGCTTGTAACTTAGTTTCCATCAGCAGTTGGTTAACCAGATCTCCAATCACTTGATTCCATATATCATATGGAATCGAGGAATGATATGGATCGAATTTGCCCATAGCGAAGAATTCTGGGAAAGGGACAACTTTTCGAATAGTTTCCTTTATGAAGGTCGTCTTCCCTATTCCAACGTTCCCACTGACCCAGACCGTCTCTACAGATCCGTTCGATACCCGCTGTAGTGCTCCAAGCAAACTTTGTTGTTCGGAGTGCCTTCCGTAGAATTGGGGAGGGACAGTCCAATACTCTGGAATATCCCGGCTTGCGAGTATAAAGGACTCGAATCGACCTGAGGACTGGAGTCTTGCTAACCCTTCTTCCAGATCCGATTTAATCCCAAACGCGCTAGCATACCTCTTGTTTGGGTTCTTCTCCATACATTTTTCAACAATTTCAGAGATAGATTCAGGGATAGAAGGATCCCGATAATGTAGAGGCTGGGGCGTATCAGCCAAATGACGATATACGATATCTACTACGTCTTGAAGCTCGAAAGGCAGACTCCCCGACAGCCATTCATATAAAATAACCCCTAGTGAATAGAAGTCAGAACGGTAATTGGGTATCATTCCTGTTCTGCCCGTCTGTTCAGGGGATATGTAAGGGAGCACAGCATCCGGCCGACCATTTGACACGGCTAGCGGACTCTTATCTATGTCGGTTGAACACATGCGGATATCAATCAATTTCACTTCATATGTATCGAGATTAACCATCAGATGAGCTGGGGTTACTTCATTTAGCGTAATGTTCTCTTGGTGAATTTGCATAAGACAATCGGCTATGGATGAAGCAATGCGAAGTTGTAACGGAAGCTCAAATATATTCTTATGTTTACGTAATATCTGATGGAGCGTATTGCCCCCAGTATCCCGTAAGAGCAGGATTGGTCGATCCTTTATAATCTCCAGGCTATATGCCTCTATTGCACCTCGGCCACCCAATTTTGTAAGTATGTCATATTCGTAACGGAAAGCATCAACCATGACTGGCCCCGGGTATTCATCACATGTCGTCTTGGCGATAACGTTCAGCCCGTCCTCATGACGCACCAACCTGTATAGTTGCATATCTATGTTATTACCTATTAACTCCAAAGTTCGGTACCCTGTCATTTCGAACATAAGTTGCACTCCCTGTATAAGACAATATGTACATTTAGATCTGTATAGGTTAATTGTACCTATTATAACATTAGAGTTACTATTGCCGTATCTTACCTTGTCTTTCTTTCAAAATAATAAAAAAGACCTCCTCGAAGGTTAATGTCATTAAGTTAAAGCATAGGTCCAAAAATTAAGAAAA